>NZ_CM173516.1:0-1949255 GCF_057786005.1 Vibrio sp. QJM3NY_26
ATGGCAACAATGAAAGATGTCGCTCGGATCGCAAAGGTTTCGACTTCTACCGTGAGTCATGTGATCAACAAATCGCGTTTTGTCAGTGAAGAAATAGCTGAACGTGTTAACAGTGCAGCTAAAGAGCTCAATTACGCACCGTCTGCATTGGCACGTAGCTTGAAAATGAAGCAAACCAAAACTTTGGGTATGTTGGTTACCACGTCCACTAACCCATTCTTTGGGGAAGTAGTAAAAGGTGTTGAACGTCGTTGCTATGAAAAAGGCTACAACCTTATTTTATGTAATACCGAAGGCGACAGTGAACGCATGAAATCATCCATCGATACTTTGCTGCAAAAGCGTGTCGATGGCTTAATGTTGATGTGTTCAACCCTTGAAGGGCAACATATCGATGTCTTTGATCGATACCCTGAGTTACCTGTCGTAGTAATGGACTGGGGCCCGATGTTATTTGCGAGTGATAAGATTCAAGATAACTCTCATCAAGGTGGCTACATGGCGACTAAGCACTTGATTGATAATGGACACTCTCAAATCGGTTGTATCACCGGCCCACTGCACCGCAACCAAGCTTCATCTCGTTATCAAGGTTTCAAACAGGCGATGGAAGAAGCGAACTTCGAGATCAATCCTAAATGGATTGTTGAATCAAACTTCGAATGTGATGGCGGCTTTGACTCTTATCAAACATTAAAAACCCGTGGCGAAATGCCTTCAGCGCTGTTTGTAAGTAATGACATGATGGCAATGGGTGTGATTCACGCAGCGGCGCAAGATGGTACATCGATCCCTAACGATCTTTCTATCATTGGCTACGATGACATCCACTTGTCGAAATACATGACACCAGCGTTAAGTACGGTCCACCAGCCAAAACATCGCTTAGGCCAAGCCGCTGTAGATACACTTTTAAACAGACTACAAGCACCTGACTCTGACCCGCAAGTTGTCGAACTTGAGCCGACATTAGTAGAACGAAGCAGTGTTAAAGCGATTTAGAGCGCTTTCTAGCAAACCCATTTCCAACAAACCTAAGCAACAAGCCTAAGCAGCCAAACAAAGCAGCAAAGCAAGCAACAAACCAAAATAACAAAGGGCAAGGTTATCTAACCTTGCCCTTTTCGATCCTATTACATTTCACTTATCTTGTTAACGACTCAACACAGACGATATCCGCTGTATTTCGTCTAACACATCAATACCATTGTACTGAGGCGCAATAGACAAATCTTCAACCTCTACCGTCTCAACGGCCTGATTTTCCGAGAGTTGAAGCATTGCTTCACCTTTAGGGGAATAAACTCTGCTACTACCACAATACGTTGCGGTAAAGGCATCGACTACATCTTGCCCAACACGATTACAAGTGACGATATGGCACCCTTCTTCTAAGGCTCTTGCTTGGGCAATGGCAAAACTATGATGACCACCAAAATTCGCAGGATGAAGAATAACGTCGACCGATTGATACCCTCTGATGATCTCTGGGAACCAGATATCAAAGCAAATCGCGACGCCAAACTTTAAGCCTTTATGTTCAAAAGTAAGGAGCTCGCTCCCTCTAGAAAAGTACTCTTTATCAAATTTCGTTTGGCTGACTTTTCGATATTTGTTGCGTAAGCCACAAGCATCCACAACAACGACACTGTTGTAATAATGGCCATCATCTTTCTCTGCGATACCGGCAACGATTAATGTCTGATGTTTCGCGGCAAGTAGAGTTAACGAATCAATGGTAAGGCTGTTATTGAAGTCTTCGCACAGTTCATGAATTTCTGCAGCCTCGTTAAAGATATACCCAGTAGAGAACAGTTCAGGCAGTAACGTGATATCACCCACTGACGCCTCTGCTTCTAAAAGCTCAGAAACTCGCGAGAGGTTCTTTTGTTTGTTTTTGTATTCAACTTCAAGCTGAACGAGGGTGATGCTGACATTATTCACAATTGAATCCTTGCTAGGTAACACTCCGAACTGTATTACTTCAAACTGTATTACTTCAAACTAGAGACTGAGAACGACAGAGTAAGACAATCCCCTATCGCTTTCTTATTCACACGCCAAAGGTTGAAGCGAGTGCACACTCAAAAAAGCATTTGCGCTCGGTTATTCCACTATTTGGGTTCTACTTCTAACACTGGCTCTGGCAAGACAGGAGGAGTGCTGTCCATATAGGTTAAGAAGTTTTCCCACACCTCATGCGTTCTTTGTTTAGTCAGTTTAGTTTTGCAAGAAAGCGCCATGAGGCCTCGAATCGAACCATCACGCCATTGCGTATACACAGAATCACAATGCGCTGATTGGTAAGTTTGCCAACTCTCCTGAGCCACCTTGATTGAACTGACCAATTCCGCATCATAAGCATTGTGCTCAAAACTCGCGGTCAGGTATTTATCGAGTTCCATTTGTGCCGATTCCAACTTAATAGACGCACAATGATTAATCTCTATTGTTGTCATCGCATTTTCGCAGTCTATAACGTGTTCGCCCGCCAATGCAGAACAAGAAAAATAGGCCAATATTAATGCTGGTATAAGTCTTTTCATAAACGTCCTAACTACTGTCATCAGTGACTTTTTTGATTAATTAAAGCACGGCTCAATATTTAAACTCCCTTCAATACTTAGCCATGCAACAACAAAATTTATAGGGTTATAAGCAATTTTTATACGCGTGAAAGTACAAAATAACACCGATCTAACTAAGAAAAAACGAGATAACACCAAGATTTAACTGGTAAAAATAGAAAACACATTCTTTAAATAAATAACTCATGCGTTCATTCACACTATTTATGCATAAACTTGCGCTACTATCGTTAAGTTTATAAATTAAATTGAATGTTCACCATAATCGGCAACGTTACTCCAACTATGGATATCAAGTACCAACATTTTGCTAAAACATCTTTCTACTTTGCCATTTCGTTCTTTTTTTCGATGGCATTGCTTCTTCCTTTCACGCCGTCTCATTACCAAACTTTAACCGAAGATTCATCGAGGTTAGTTGAAACGAGGCTTGAAGGAATCCAATCGAGGTTTGACCATTTTCTCTCAGAAATCACGCCTGACCAGCCTTGCAATTCGATTGTTAGACAGCTTCGCCAAAACGTTTTTGATGCCGACTGGGTAAAAGAAGCCGCGGTATTCAATAAGGACAACCTATTTTACTGTTCAACCACCGATGGTGAGGTTTCGTTCCGCCTATTTAGCACCATCAGACAGCGACTCAATGACGCCCCGAATTTAACAACGCTATCGTATTCAAACTCAGCCATAACTCAAGTTCAATCCATCATGCTCATCTTCTCAAACAAAGAGGATATAGGCGTGAGTCTGATGATACCGCCGCACTTCATCTATGACCTCGTAGAAAAAAACCTTAGCAGCCATGGCATTCAAACCAAAGTTGAAGTGATAAAAAGAGATATTTACCCATCGGATACTGACGCGCACATAGCCAAGGTACGAATACAATCGGATGCCTACCCATTTACCATCACGTCATACGTGGGATATCAATATTATATTAACTTCCTGTTGAGTTACTCATGGTTTGGCTTTCTTATGGCTGGAATCATTACCATTAGTCTTCTTTCCATCAAACATAAACAACAGAGCCAACGTAGCTTGGAGTATTCGCTTTCTAGTGCTTTAAAGAACAACCACCTGCATGTACACATGCAACCTATCGTCAACCAAAATACAACTGAAATAGTAGGCTGTGAGTCACTCCTTAGGTGGAACGATCCTATTGAAGGTAACGTCTCCCCAGCCATATTCATTCCGCTTGCAGAAAGCTTGGGGCTGATAGAAGACCTTACTTACTTTGTGTTGCGTGAAGTGTTGAACACGATCAAACATAATCAAACGCTATTTGAGTCAAAGTACATTAGCGTCAATATAAGCCGGAATGTTGTCTCCAACAGTAACTTCGCAAACAAAGTCATTAGTATTTATAAGAAGAACCCTGATATTCTCAAGCAGGTGGTCTTTGAAGTCACAGAGGATGGTGAATGTTCTGATGCAGATATGATTAAGATTAGAGACAACCTGACTAAGCTGTCGAATATGGGCGTAAGAGTCGCGATTGATGACTTTGGTACTGGCTATGCAGGCTTAGATTTTGTGAGACAATTTCCATTTAGCATTCTAAAAATTGATCGCGTGTTTGTGAAAAACATTTCAGACGAATCAAGCCTTGGCATTCCACTATTAGAATCCATGCTCCAGCTATCACGCACATTAGGCATGCAAGTGATCGTTGAAGGGGTCGAGTATGAGTCACAAGTGAAAATCTTGTCTAAATTAGGCGTCGATTACATCCAAGGCTTCTATTTTTATAAGCCGATGCCGATAAGCCTAACCATCAGCTTGCTCAAGCAGCAACATATCGAATCTAGTCATGAATATCAGGAATCTGAACCCTCTTCACCAGAATTAGATCATTCCTAAATCAAACTAATACGTTTTTGTCACACCGTGTTACGTCACCATTCGTAACGCAAAGGTTGCTAGAGCTCTACTTTTAGAGCTTTAGCCATCTTTTCAGGGTCAAAACCTACCCAACCACACACTATGCATTTGTACACCTAACGATCTAACCTACAATAACAATAGGTTTCTATTGTGTGGAATACGCGTTTTTATGTTTGCGAGTTGGTTTGATGATATTTCTCTACAGAGAAAACTATTAGTTAGCTTTTCCATCCCTATTGCATTAATGGTTCTTGTCTCATTCTCTGTCCATCAAAACACCCAATCAATAGTCGAAGACAATCACTGGGTTGTGCACACTCATAAGGCGATTGCTCGCGCTCAGGAGCTTCTAAACCTAGCCATTGATATGGAAACGGGTCAAAGGGGCTACCTCATCACGGGTGACCCTGTATTCCTAGAGCCTTATCACCTAGCACTTGATGTATGGAACCAAAAAGTTCATACCCTTTGTGAACAAGTAAGCGATAGCCCCAGCCAAGTAGAACGCCTCCGAAACATCGATGCACTTCATAAGCAATGGCTTAAGGAAGCAGGTGAAAAAGAAATCGCCCAGCGTAGCTTGGTCGGCAATGGCACAACTACGATGCAAAATGTGATTGCTTTAACCCAAAAACAAACGGGCAAACAACTTATCGATAAAATTCGTAATGAGATAGCCGAGTTTATTTCAATCGAACAAAAGCTCATTCAAATTCGAGTAAAAGAGTCCGAATACTCCGCCAACCAAACCAGTTATGTGCTGTTTCTAGGAACACTTTTTTCAACGTTCATTTCTCTGCTCGTCGCAGCATGGTCATCCAATCGCATTAAGAAACGTATTCACCTACTCCTTAACGCGGCCAATCAAGTGGCGGCTGGTCATTTAAAGCAAGTCGCTTCCATGCTTGACCGAAGCCCCTCAATGAGCGGTAACGATGAGGTTGCTCAACTCACCCACAGTTTCCAGAAAATGGCGACGACTCTGGTTAAAAGTAACAACCAAATGCACGCCTCAAATCGTGATCTCATTGCTGAACGTAAAAAAGCCGAAGCCGCCGTTAAAGCGAAAAGTGAATTTCTTTCAACGATGAGTCATGAAATACGCACCCCTATGAATGGCGTGCTTGGCATATCGCAGATCATAGCTTCCCAGACTAAAGAACCGGCCACCAAAGAGAACATCGAAGTCATCCTCGATTCGGGTCAACACCTGATGACAATACTCAATGACATCCTAGATTTCTCTAAAGTGGAGGAAAACAAACTCGAACTGGATATTGCTCCCTTTAACTTTGAACAAGTTATTCGACCTGTCTGCAGTGCAATTAAACCGATGGCAGATGAAAAGAGTATCCGTTTAATCGTCGACAACGAGGTGCCCAATAACATAGACCTTATTGGTGACTGCGCGAGGTTACGCCAAATCTTGTTTAATTTAGGGGGCAACGCGATAAAGTTTACCAATGAAGGCCACGTGCTGATTCAATTGGCCCTTAATCATCAAGACAATAAGCTCCTTTTATCAATAACGGATACTGGCGTCGGGATCCCGAAAGATAAGCACCTGCATATATTCAACCCGTTCGAACAAGCGGATGCATCCACAACAAGAAAATTTGGTGGTACAGGGCTTGGGTTAGCTATCGTTAAAAAGCTCGTGGAGTTAATGAGAGGTGAGATAACTCTAAACAGTGCCGTTGGGCTCGGGACCAAGTTCCAAGTTTCATTACCTATCACCTGGCAAGAGCACAAATCGACAGAGACCAACCCAGTTCTTATTAGCACTGACGAGCCATTCAATAACCCGTTGAATGTGCTGTTAGTAGAAGACAACCGCATTAACGCAATTGTTGCTAAAGGTTTTTGTGAAAACCTCGGATACCATGTTGAACAGGCAGAAAATGGAAGAATCGCGACGGAATATCTGAAGACAGCAAAATATGACCTCATCTTAATGGACAATCACATGCCTGAAATGAACGGAGTTGAGGCAACGCAATTTATTAGACAACAACTTGGCTTAAACACTCTGATATTTGCTTATACCGCCGATGTGTTTCGCGAGGCTCATGACAGCTTTATTGAAGCGGGTGCAGACCACGTTTTAACAAAGCCGTTGCAGCAAGAGAGTTTCTTCGATGCCTTACAACAGTTTTCTTCACGCCTTCCTAAGCACGCTAACGACGAATCCACGACTGATATAACAAGTAATGTTATCGAACTTCACAGAGAACCCATTGATAAGCTCAGCCTAACAGAAGAAGAGATCAGTCAATCAGAGGTTATTCAATCGTTTAAAGAAAACCACCACGACTTGATCGTGCTTTTGAAATCAACATCGAAAGAGCTTGAGGAGTCCATCGATCAACTCATCGAGGCCTATATTCAGCAGGACCTTAAATCTATAAGAAAGACTTTACACTCCTTAAAAGGGATGGCTTTGAACCTCGGGCTAAACATGTTGGCACAACAAGTGCTCGCTCTAGAAAAACAAATAAAGCATAAGCAGTTGCCAGAAATAGAGCAACTTCAAAAGCTCATCAACCGCATCTTAGTCAATGAACATCAGGCTCAACGAATGATAATGGCTTATGCTGCGCCAATAACTTATATACACGGCCAAGTACGCTAAAATCAAGAATTTAAACCTGACTTCTCGTAGCATACAAACTCTACCTACATCTCCATTAACGCCACCCACCATCAAACCCACTAAACAGACACTCCTTGTTACATAAGGCCCTCAAAAATAACGAAAGAAAACGCGAATACGATGGGTCTTCTTTGAAGAACATTTAATTTCATCGCATCGTTGAGTGCATCACAAGGGATATCATGGAAAAGAAACTTCAAACCAAACTGGCTACTAGCCTACTGCTGCTGAGAATTGGCATTTTTATCGTCTTCTTGTTCTGGGGCTTAGATAAGATCCTTGTACCTGAGCATGCAACAAAAGTACTGTCTGGCTTTTACGGAATCGACATCTCGGATAATTCGATAATGGCTATGGGGGTCGCGCAATTAGGTTTCTTAGGCGCGTTCGTTGTCGGCATGTGGAAAAAGTATACCTATGGCGCAATTTTAATCCTGCACGCAGGTTCCACCTTCGCCTCTTTTGGTAAATATATGGACCCGTTCAACAACCTACTGTTCTTTGCCTCTTGGCCAATGTTCGCAGCCTGTATCGCACTATTCTTACTCCGCGACTACGACACTTACAGCGTTTCCAACTAACGCAAAGGGCGCCTGTTATTGGCGCCCTGTTTGTTTAGCTTTCAAGAAAACAATAGACCCAACACCGAAGAAATACCAAGTGTCGGTTTTGATTCATGAAGGCTTGTTATGTTCTTAACTTTACCGCAGTTCCGAAAGCCATGATTTCAGACGAGCCGTCCATTATTGCACTAGTAGAGAACCGAATGCCCACAATTGCGTCAGCACCTAAGTCAGTCGCTTCAGAAACTAAACGTTGAATAGCTGTATCCCTAGCCTCTGAAAGCATTTCCGTATAGCCTTTTAGTTCACCACCAACAAGGCTTTTAAAACCCGCCATAATGTCTCGACCAACATGCTTTGTTTGGACAACATTTCCAGTTACAACACCCAGAATCTCCTCAATCTCACGGTTTGGAACACTTTCTGTCGTAGTAAAAATCATAATTTTTCCTTTAGAAGATAACGAATGAGATGGATTCCCCCTACCGAGAATCTGCCACATTTATGTGGTGCTTATTCGCACCGGACACACCATATCAACTTGAATTGCAGGCTAAGCTATTGGTATCGCGCGCCTAATGGCTTCAGCTAGCCCATCGGCGTTTTCCCACGCCATTGAATGCCCAACATCAGAAACAACGCTGATCGCTATATCGTGGTTACTTAGCTCTTCTGTATCGCTGTCAGGCAAAGATTCACTACCAAATAGGTAGGTTCTGTTTACGTTCAGAGAATACAACCTATCACGCCAACTCGGGCGCTGCCCTTCTATCAAGGATACGGCTTGCCTGTGAGTACCTACCGCTGAATTCACGGCTAAGCTGGCAGCCCATTGGGTATTTTGCTCATCGATGCTGTGTTGCACTATCTGTGCGTGACCGTGATTCATATATTCAAGCTCGGTGAAGCTCGCAATCTTTTTGCTAAAGAACCCTCCGCCAGAATCAAGGTTAGCCTCACTCAACACCAAGGCCTGTAGTTGTGGTTGAACTTTTTCAGCCAACACAACCGACACGGCGCCACCCATGCTGTGACCATAGATAACAAATTTATCCAAACCCAAAGATTGAATAAACGCCTCAAGATAAGCCGCGTGGCTACCGATGGAGTAATCGAAATCCAAAGGTTTATCACTAAACCCAGAACCTAATAAATCAACAAGAATGCGCCGATGAGGAAGTAACCAATCACTGGCCGCAACGACCGGATAATCAAACGAGGAAGCACAACCAATACCGTGTATAAACACAATAGGCATTTCCGAACCGGGAAGATCATGATACCTGAGTATCGCGTTACTCCCCTTTACCTTAAACTCTTTCATTTGTTCCTCTGAAACCAACTGAACACGCTAATAAATTTATGCATACTTCACATGTCAAGCGTGTCGAATCGCTTGTTATAGATGTGCCAATTAAGCCACTGAAAACACAATACGTTCTTTGCTTTCATCATCTTTCAGCTCAAGTAAAATACGCCCTTCTCGAAAAATGACCGCAGCCACACCTACACGAACTTGATGATTCACTCTTTACTCCTTATGAATGCCTCATTGCCTAGCGCCTAATCGGGACGGTACGGCACTGCGGCCGTACCAACATTTCTAGCTTGACGCTTTACTTCAGGCTGGCTTGAATGATTAACAACTCAATGTCATTTTTTGATGTATTAGCCAAGCCATGGGTACCAAAACGTTTATTTACTATCATGTCTCCCGCATTCACTTTTGTCTCGACACCTTCAATGATCATCGTGCCTTCACCTTTCAGAATAATATACATTTCTTCATCGTCTCCATGAGAGTGCTCCCCCATAGAACTTCCCGGTGGCATGACAACACGGATGGCAAAATCCCAAGCACCATCAAAGTCTTTACGTCTGAACGCACGATAGATGTCTATCGACCCCTCTCCATCATGACTGCTTTCATCTGTTTCTTTATCGCAAGTATAAAAATTACGTATCATAACTCTCTGTATCTCTCTGACTAGTTTCCGATATTCTGTTAAACAATAAAACGCTACGGTAAGAAGTGGCACTGCATGGTTGAATGCCACGTGTTTAGAATCACTCTAAGCCGTTGTTAGCACTGTAATCCTGAGTCTTACAGGTTTACCTTTAGCGCGCCTGATGAATCCGCGATTAGGTTTGATGGTCGATTTGGCTAGTCTGGAAAACAATGAATGAGTTCACACTAAAGTCTTCGGTTTTTCTCCGAGGTGTTGAGTGAACCTTAACAGATAACCATCCGGATCTTGGAGAAGAAGCTCACGCTCCCCAGACAACTTTTCACCAATGTCATACCAAGTTTCTTTCATCTCACGAAACAGGGACACTTTGTGGGTTTGGAGACGTTTTACTAGAGGTTCTAAGTCACTTAATTCAATCTGAAAGTTCACACCTCGCCCCAAGGGAGCCTCAAGCTCACCAGTAATCCATCCTTCATCACTGATTTGCTCTAACATCATCTGCACATGCTCTTGTTCGAGATACACAAAATCAGGGGTTTCACGCCTTATGCGAATAGAAAAACCAAGTACATCAACATAAAAGGCAAGCGAGCGCTCAAAGTTGCTAACGGATAGTTCAGGAACCATCGGATTCCAATAATTTTCCATACTTACTTCCTTGTATTAAGGCTCTTGTTGACTCAGTTTTTTCAGAAAGCCTTGCTTAACCTCTGGCCACTCCGAGTCAATAATTGAATACACAACCGTATCTCTTACCGAGCCATCCTTTAAGATTTGATGATTACGCAAGATTCCGTCGAGGTTTGCACCAAGCCCTTCAATCGCTCTTCGAGAGACGGCATTCCCAATATGAGTGCGAAACTCGACTGCAATGGCTTCATAGCGCTCAAATATTTGTTTTAGAAGAAGGTATTTACACTCTTTATTTATCAGTGTTCCCCTAGCCACATTTGAATACCAGGTATAACCAATCAAAGCACGTCTATTTGGTCTATCAACGCCATAGTAACGGGTAGTCCCTACTACTTGATTGGTGGTTTTAGCTCGCACGGCATAAGCTATATTACCTAGATGCATTTGAGCGATAGCATCAACAACGTATTGCTCCATTTTTTCTGGGCTCGGTACATTAGCGAACCATAGCTTCCAATGCTCTCCATCTTTCACGGCCTCGATTAATTCAGATACATGCCCCATAGTAAGAGGCTCAAGAGCAACATGCTCACCTTCAATCAGGCTCTGTTCTATCCACATAACTCTCAATTTACCTTTTATCGCCAACGCGGTGTTAAGTGTTGTGTAACGTTTGCCATTTCACCAAAATGCAAGGCGTAACGTATTCGTCTGGCAAATCTTTGGCTATAGCGCTATTGTAAATATCAAGAAGATATACCTCAAAGAGCAAACTCCGAATTACAAACTTTGAAAACATTGACCAAAGGCTCTTCCCAGCCGAGACAAACTCTAAGCTGATCAACGATTGGTTTCACTTGGCTCTTTGCCACGTTGATTTCAACTTTTAATAACGGGTAGTTTTCGACTTTCCCGTTGCACCCAAACACAGGCGCAGAGCCATCAAGAGCTCGGTGAGAACCGATAACAGAACCAATAGCCCAACAGTGATCATAGTTTCCAATTCTATCGACACCCGACTCATGTAAGGTGCTCAAAACTAGATCTTGTTGCTCAGGCGTACAAAAAATCTCTAGTTTATACATCTAATTTAAACTCCTAAATACCAAGTATTACGAATCATTTTAACTGCTTGTTATCGCGCTTATCCGTAGTTTTTCTTACACCAATTTTCCCAACTCTTCTCACCCAATTTTTTTCGTGCTTTGACGATTCTGAACGCATTAACAAGCCCCATAAAGAAACCGAAAATAGCAGATGAAATAAGGTAAGTTTTCCAATGTTCGGGCTCTGAGTGCCAAGTAAACATCCACATCAAAGACCCCCAAATTACCGCCATCGATAATCCATACGTCAAGAATACTTTTTGAAGCGATTGAAACACCAGAGGCGTTTGAGACACGTTAGTATACTTTGACCAAATAAAGGCATTTGGCCTCGTTAGGTCTGCAGGGACACCCTTTTCAATAAGGTGCTGCTGAATGAATTTCGCCTTTTCCATCTTTACCTCACTATGCCTATGCCACTCGAATTCTATGACTATGCGACGATTTATCGAGAAGGGTTGTTCAGTGTTACCCACTAAAGGACTAACTAGATTCAATGTGTGTGAGCTGATTGATACACGTTGTTTTCTATCAACGATCCGGAAAACTCAAAAGTCAGTAAACCTATTCGACTAAAACCTAAATGTTCATAAAAGCCATTCGATTCATTTTCTACCCACGTGTACAGCCAGTATTTATTACCAAACTGATTCTCGATTCCATTCAAAAGCTTTCGACCGATCCCTTTACCTTTGAAAATGTTATCTACATAAAGTTTTTCTACTTCAAAGCCATTGCCAGACGTCTGGTAGTGCGATTCAAGGTTAACCATTACGTAGCCTTGAATAACCTCATTTTCTTCACTTACAAACACACGATATTTAGTGGTATTCAATATTTCAAAGAAGTAGGCTGCCGTGAAAGTAGACAAGGCATACTCAGCGTATTCAGTTTTGCCCCCTTCTCTCGCATATGTGTCTAGCCAGACTTTAATGGACAATGCCGCTAATTTTACACAGTCGTCTTTTGTCGCTTCCCTGACCATTTCCTCTCCAAGCACAGCAGTTATTAAACTGAATAATTATGATTTTTATCACTAGCGCATTTCTGTCTAATAATTTAACCATCTCATACTTAGTTAAATAACTCATTTAATAACAGCATCTTACCAATATAACCGTATCATACATGACGAAAAGCAGAAGTATTCCGTATAGCTAAAATTGAATGAAGAAATTATGTGAATGTGTGTATTACTTATCATTTCCCTCATGTACTTCTTCATCCAAACAAAGATTGTTGGCCTAGATCTGTATGAGGCGTGATGGTTAGTAAATTATGGATGACGTGATCGTTGATATAATTTCTACCGGATTTGCAAAAAAAAAACCGACATGATTGTCGGCTTTTCGTTTGGATATAAGCTGTAAATAAAGTACTCAAAATGTTCCCGCTGAAGGTCACCTTTCCTGCTCCCTTTGAACTGCTAGCAGAGAAGCTAACCAACGCTTTGCAAAAACTCCCCAAAAGCTACGTTGAAGTGCAATGGTTT
Organism: Vibrio sp. QJM3NY_26; assembly: GCF_057786005.1. Lineage (NCBI taxonomy): Bacteria > Pseudomonadati > Pseudomonadota > Gammaproteobacteria > Vibrionales > Vibrionaceae > Vibrio > Vibrio sp. QJM3NY_26. The sequence continues at coordinate 12,896 of NZ_CM173516.1, forward strand.
CTCAATGTGGGCATTGTGCGCACAATCGTTAATGATACACAGAGAACTGTGCTCAATACCCTTCCACAATACTGATACCTGCTCATCCCATGGATAAGTTTTATCTGAGTCCGCCCATATAATTAATACTGGCATTCTGTATTGAGAGATATAGGGTTCACCATTCCAACTGTTCATTGCGATGAGTCCGTTTAGATAGGACTGAAACGAAACCTTGTCTGCAAGCTGCATCGATTGCTTGAACACCTGAGGTGCTAATTCATTTTTAAACCAACTAGACACAGCCCTCTGTTTACTGTCGCCATAGGTAAAAGAGGATGCATTCTTGATGCTCTCTTGTAATGGTTCAAACCTACCAGGCAAGTCGCCTTTCGGTCCTGTTCCGTACAAGGTCAAACTGACGACTTGTTCAGCCCATTTATGCCCAATCTGCTGGGCGACCATTCCTCCCATTGAGTGCCCTATTAGGTGAAAACGCTTTATTCCAAGCAGTGCAAGTTGTGACATGACATCTTGGGCCATCTCTTGAATCGTTTCAAAAGCTGTCTCAGCAGAACGCTCACCAAAGCCTTTCAAACAAACAGGGACTACTTGCATGTTTTTCTCTAAAAAAGGTACTTGAGCACTCCAATATTCTGGGCCACTTAAAAATCCATGGATCATCACTAGTGGTACGTTAACGTTCATTCATATTACCCCATAACATTTGGTAGCCACACGGCAAGCTGAGGAAAGATAACCATCAGTACAATCAAAAATATGAGAGCACCAATGAAAGGCAAGCAGCCTTTAATGACATCGACAATAGTCAGACGATCTTTCTCAATAGATTGAATAACATACAAATTTAGGCCAACAGGAGGAGTCAATACAGCGACTTCCATCGTTATGGTGTAAATGACACCGAACCAAATCAAGTCAAAGCCTGAAGCTTGAATCAGAGGAAACAAGGTTGGCAGAGTTATGAATGTCATCGAAACAGGCTCTAAGAACATGCCTAAAATAATGTAGAATAAAATAATCAGTGCAAGCGTCGTGTATGGCGATAGTTCCAGAGAAGTAAACAAGCTAGTAAACTCTTGTGGCACTTGATAGTAAGTCATCACAAAACCAAAAAGCACACCAGAAGAAAGTAATAAGCCTAAATAACCCATCGTCTTCATGGTCGCTTTGATTGATTCAAAGAACCCTTTGAGATCCATTCCCCCAACAGTAATAGCAAGTAGCAAGGTAATCACACAAGATACACCTGCCGCTTCAGTAGGGGTCGCGATACCCGCATAGATGGAGACTGTAATAATAAGGCCGATAACCATCACTGGAATTATCGCGCTCAATGCTAACCCCCAAGGGATACTTTCACTATCGTCAGCTTTTGGTACGGATCCTTTTTGTAAGACGCTCCATCCTTTAATGATAAGGAAGAAAAAAGAAACCAAAATTAAGCCCGGTACAACACCTGCAATAAACAATTGCCCGATCGACTGATCTGTCACTATTCCGTAAAAGAGAAGAATCAAACTTGGCGGTAACAGAACGCTGAGTGTTCCTCCAGCCGCGAGCACCCCACTGGCTAGTTTTTTGTCGTAACCAAGGTCTAACATTGCAGGAAGAGCGACGCCACCAATGGTCAACGAGCCAACCATACTTGAACCACATACAGCACCAAACCCAGCGCAGGCACCAACACTCCCGTATGCAGCAGAACCTGTGATTGGTACCTTGCTGTGCATAAACCAATACAGATTGGGCCCTATGTTCGACCGGCCAATCAACTCCCCTAATAACACAAACAGCGGAACCGACAGTAAAACGTAATCTACCCACACACCCCACATTTTGAGCTCGGCTGTAACAAGTGTTGTAGAAAAAGACTGAATTGAAAGAAGAAACGGAACGGATGCGCCCGCCAATGCAAATGGGATTGGTAAACCCATCACAATAAATAAAATTAGTAGCCCCATCAAGCCGAGACCAACTTCATACCACTCAAGCATATATTATTCTCCAAGCTTTACTTGAGGCACAGAAGTCGTGCCACGAATTGACTCAAGTTTATGCATTATCGAGTCATAGAATTTTAAAATAGAAACCAAAGATAAATTGAGTAATGAAACAAAAACTCCGGCCCAAAAATAGTACTTAGGCCACAACAATATCTCTGAGGCAGCAAGCGACACATATGACTTAGATAGCCCTTTAAAGGCAGCCAAAGCGAAGAAAACAGAGATAATCATCATCAGTGAGTTATTCGCAATTTCCAGATAGTCTCTTTTCCCTTTAGACAGTTGATCGATAAAAATCGTCACCTTGGGAAAGGCATCTGCCTTGAGTGCGTATGAGAGGCCAACGAACGCTAATGGTACTAGCATCAAAGCCGTTGCTTCTGTAACCATCCCATCAGGACTACCTATTACGTATCGCATGAATACGCCATAGGTAATCCAGAAAGCTTGGACAATAACGATTACACCACCGCAATACAGCAGTACATTCGTTGAAGTATCCAAAGCTTTTCTGAATTTACCTTCCATAGTTTCTATCCCTAGATTGAGTTCGCAGCAAAGAGGTCTTTCATCTTAATTGAAAGCTCTGTTCCACAATCATTCTTCAGTTCGCTTTCCCAAGACGTGGAAATATCAGAAACTAACTTAAGCTTTTGCTCTGAGGTCAGCTCAAGAACCGTACCGCCTTCTTGTTTGGCTTCTGCAATCCTCGCATCTACCCACTTTTCATATTGAGGTTTTAACCAAGCTTCAGTCTCTTTTGCTGCCTCTAATAGCGCTTGCTGATCCGTTTCGGAAAGCGAGTCAAATCGCTCTTTATTCATCATGTACATGATGTTGCCGTAAAATATTCCCGCATCCACCATGTGTGGCATCACATTCCAAAGCTTCCATGAGCTATAGGTTGCTACACCCATATTGATGCCATCAACAACACCACGTTCCGCAGACTGAAACACTTCTTTAGGAGAGATAAAGACTGGCTTGCCTCCCCAACCTTCAATCATCTTGCTCACTAACGGTCCAACAGAACGAACCAACTTGCCGTTTAGATTGGAAAACTCTTCAACAGAATTTACCTGCTCGTTGAACCACCACTCTTGGTCATAAGAGTAGTTAGAGTTCATGAGAGGAACCAAGCCGTTCTGATTCGCCTCCGGAGTAATTAGATCACGATATTGAGAATCCATGTCTAACTGCCCGCTCAAATCAACCGCTGACGGATATAACGAAGTTGTTCGATAACATGAAAGTCGATTATCAGCACTGATCCAACTGATGTCCGCAACCCCGCCTTGAACAGCATCAACGCCTTCACTCCAACCATGTAGCGTGGAGGATGGATAGATTCTGACTTTCAGATTTCCGTTGGATTTTGCTTCTGCTATTTCCGCAAATTTTTTAAACCCTTCATACCTGATGTCCGATTCATTCACATAAGTAGAAAGCCTAATTACTTCTTTGCTCATTGCATTGAAAGACAGTAATCCACCAATAATTAAACTGGCTAATTTGATTGATTTTTTCATGTAATCTCCATTTACAACATTTCATTAAATCTTCTTACTGTTAGTATCTCTGTACTAACAGTAACGATTCATGGGTAAGGTCTGATTGAAAAGTCTCACTCCTGTCCATTACTCGTAATTAGGAAAGTCGAAGCTGTCACGATAACCAAATAACGCTTGAGCGCCTCCGGTATGCACAAAGACAATGTTCTCGCCCTTCTTAAAGTGACCATTTCGAACTAGGTCAATAAGACCCGCGGCCCCTTTGCCCGAATACACTGGATCAAGCAAAATACCTTCAAAACGAGAGAACATGTTGATCGCTTCGATCGTTGAAGGTGCAGGAATCCCATAGCCTTCGCCAACATAGTCACAATTCGCCACAACATCTTCGCGCTTTACCGCATCTGCAGCGCCCAAGTGCTCAGCGGTACGTTGAGCCAATTTGAAGACATTTCCTTCTTGCGTTGGTTTATCAACGCGTACCCCGATACCAAGAACTGGGATTTGGCTGTTGGTCAAAGCAAAACCGGTAACCAAACCCGCTTGAGTCCCCGCACTGCCCGTCGCATGTACGACATGATCAACCTTAAGGTTCTGGTCATTGCTTTGTTTTAGGATTTCTAATGCACAATCTACATAACCAAGAGCGCCAATATGATTGGAGCCACCGCCAGGTACTATGTACGGCTTTTTACCTTGAGTGCGCAGTGTCGCAGCCACATCTTCCATTGCAGCGTTCATATCCGTGCCGCCTGGGTACTTAGATAATTGAGCGTTGAAGAGTTGGTCCAGCATTACGTTGCCGTTGAACTTATAATCAGGATCATCACTGGCAGTACGGTCTTCAAGTAAAACCAAACAATCCATGTTCAGTTTGGTTGCGATCGCCGCTGTTTGACGTGCATGATTCGACTGAGTAGCCCCTTGAGTAATGATGGTGTCAGCACCTTGCTCAACGGCGTCCGCCATCAAAAATTCCAGTTTGCGAGTTTTATTACCTCCACCAGCAAGGCCTGTACAATCATCTCTCTTAATCCAGATGTTTGGGCCTCCTAACGCTTCACTCAGATTTTCCATTAGCTCTAATGGGGTGTTCAAGTGGGCAAAATTTAAACGAGGATAACGCGATAAATGCATCTCTATTCTCCAATCAGTGTTTCGTTAGTTGTCTGTTTAACACCCAATTACACTAGCCCGTGATATCGCTCGAAAGATAATGCTTTTTGTTAACAGGGGTGTTAACTTTTGTTTAACAAAACATCGGCATTAATAATTTCTGGACAAGGATTCGACACATGGACTTAAAGTGGATTGAGGATTTTTTGCACCTTTCTCAGTACGGAAGTTTCGCAAAAGCAGCAAAGGCCAGAAATATAACTCAACCTGCTTTTGGCAGAAGAATCAAGCTATTAGAAGAATGGGTCGGCACTGACCTTGTAAATAGAAACACCTACCCCGCCACATTCACCAAAGCAGGATTTCGCTTTCTAAAACACGCGAATGATCTCAAACAACAGATAGACTACGCTCGGTTAGAAACCGTCAGGCAAGTTAACAATAATGAAACAAAAGTCACATTTCACACCCAGCATTCATTGTCGGAATATGTAGTGAATAAGATGATTAATGAGTACACCGATACGTTTAAAACAGTCTTAGTCTACGTGAGCCCAAATAACTTACATGATTCAGTGCAAGCCTTTATCGATAATCGTTCGGACTTTCTTATCGGTCTCTCTTTCAACGGAAGTCGCCTCTACGTACCGAACCCTGAGGTCGAGTCGGTCACTATTGGGCGTGAACGTCTAATCCCGGTAGTCGCTACCAAAAGTGATGGCGCGGCGCTGTATAAAGATTGCAAAAACTCGAACGTACCTTTACTCAGTTACCCATCTAATACTTTTTTTGCACAAGTATTAGAGAAACACGGCTCAATAGCCCAAAGCCGTTGTAATTTTAATATCGTGTACGAAAACGCCGTCACACACTCTCTTAAATCAATGGCGTTATCAGGCCACGGAGTGGCGTGGTTGCCGGAGGGATTTGTTCAAGAAGAATTAGAACAAGGTTTATTGGTTAGGTTCTCAGAAACCATTTCACCTATTACTGCCAAAATAAAGCTGTATCGCTTCTCGACTGAAGAAATGACAGCTGAAATGTCGACGCTGTGGCACAACTTCAAAACATCGAATGGTGAAACAAAACCCGAAATAGCACCTTGTCACTAAACTAGGGAGCCTAAGGGTTCAACGGCATTAACACAATTTATTTGCTAGTTTACAAAAGATAAGTCAGCCAACTCCGACTTATCTTTTATATCAAGTTACCTACTTCGCCATGGTACTCAAAAACTCGGCTTCAAACTCTTCATTGGCTTCTCGGGTTAGGCATTCCACCAGCCAGTTGATACTTTCATGATCTAGGTTACTGTTCACCACGAACGCTTGTTTCACACCAAACTCACCAAGCTTGGCTGAACCATAGTTCTTGAACGATTTATTGCCGTGATAATGGAGTGATTTAACCGCTTCTGCGTTGGGTTCGGGTAATTCATCCAGTGTGTTGGCAAGCTGAATCACCAACTCCATAGGATTCTTAGATGACGAGATACGATACAAAAATCCGCCCTCGACTTTCTGTCTAACCCAGTAATCAAAGCTGCTGCAATCCATCACCTTATCACTGACCAGTGCCGCTTCGCTGCGATAAGCACATGCTTCTAACATCACAGGTGTGTGTTTAAATTCTGGCTGTCCTGAATTGGAATCGGTGTTAGGTAAAATCAGGTCACACGGCTTGCTGTCTTTGGCCGTGGTGCCGTTCCAGTGGATCGGCATAAACACCTGCTCTTTACGCATCTCTTGGGTTAATACCAAGCGCGCTTGAGACTCACCTTGAGCACTTTTCACTTTAACAACCTGGTTGGTTTGGTTTGTGCTCGTTTCCAATCCAAATTTCTTGGCGGTTTCAGGGTGAACAGCAATGAACGGCTCGGGAGTGTGGTCTCCAAGTGATGAGGCAAGCCCTGTTCGACTCATAGTGTGCCATTGATCGCGCACTCGTCCGCTGTTCATAATAAGCGGATAGTCTGGTGAAGACGTCGTTAATGGCAAAGCATGTTCAACCGCAACAAATTGGGCTTTTCCTGACTTAGTGAAAAACTCGCCATCAGTGAACATTCGTTTATTTACGATATCTTGCTGTAATTCTAATACGGGCCATTGCTGGGGTTTTAGCTCGCTATAACCTTTATCGTCCAATTTGGTTAGACCAATTAAACACAGGTCTCGCGTTTTACCGTCAGTATTGTCAAGACCCGTCATTTGACAGTATTCTTCAAATATCTGCCCTTCATGACGATAATCAAAGGCATGTTGATGACCCATTTTCTGCGCCACTTCTTTAATCATCCACCAATCAGGTTTAGCTTCACCTGGGCTTGGCAATATGCGGCGCTGCCTTGATATACGGCGCTCGGAGTTGGTCACGGTACCCGATTTTTCACTCCAACCTTGCGCAGGCAACACAACATCGGCCAAGCGTGTGGTTTCAGTATCGGCAATGCAATCTGACACCACCACAAATGGACAGTTTTCTAGCGCTGCTTTCACTCTCGCACTGTCTGGAAGGCTCACCACAGGGTTGGTCGCCATAATCCACACCGCTTTGATCTTGCCTTCAAGCATGTCGTCAAACAACTCGACTGCTTTCAAGCCGGGTTTGGTTGCTAAGTTATCGGTTTGCCAAAAGTTACTCACCGTTTGGTGTGATTTCTCATCCCCAAACTCAAAGTGCGCCGCTAGCGTATTCGCTAAACCACCCACTTCGCGACCGCCCATTGCGTTGGGCTGCCCGGTCACAGAGAAAGGCCCCATACCTGCTTGTCCGATTTTTCCGGTGGCTAAATGACAGTTGAGAATAGCGTTCACTTTGTCACAACCTTGGCTCGACTGATTCACGCCCTGAGAATAAATGGTGACGACTTTTTGTTTAGAAGCGAACGCGCGATAGAAGCGCTCAACCTCTTGTTCCGCTAACCCGGTCAGTTGGCTGACGCTTTGCTCTGAATTGATGCTTGAATCAGCGTGGTAAACATACTTCTTTGCTGACTTGATCGCTTGTTGGAAGCCTTCTGTATGTTTGCTTATGTAGGCTTCATCAAGTGCATCATTATCCGCTAAGTATGAAAGTAACCCGTTAAACAAGGCCACGTCAGAGCCCGATTCAATCGCTAAATGTTGATCTGCTATTTCACATGTGTCGGTATAACGAGGATCTATGACGATCACTTGCAGTTTGGGATTCACTTGCTTAGCTGCTCTTAACCTTTGAAAAAGAACCGGATGACACCATGCTAAGTTTGAGCCAGTAATCACGACCAAGTCGGTGTGCTCTAAATCTTCATAACAAATAGGCACCGTGTCGCTACCAAATGCACGCTTGTGTCCAACAACACTCGATGCCATGCAAAGCCTTGAGTTGCTGTCGATGTTTCCGCTGCCAATAAAGCCTTTCATCAGCTTATTGGCAACGTAATAGTCTTCTGTTAACAGTTGACCAGAGACATAGAACGCAACCGAATCAGGACCGAACTCTTCAATGGTTTGGTTAAACCTATCAGCGATCAATTGAGTGGCGTCATCCCATACGAGTTCGTGTTTTTGTTGATTCTGAATATGAGTAGGCTGAGTAAGACGACCTAAAGGTGTTACGGTTTCACCTAGAGCAATGCCTTTAGTACATAACTTTCCATAATTCGACGGATGTTCTTTGTCACCGCGCACTTCAAGCTTACCTAATGCAGTGGGCCTCGCTTCTATTCCGCAGCCAACACCACAATAGGCACATGTCGATTTTATCCAGCCACTATTTGAATCACTCATCCGTTTCTCGCTCAATTATCCATAATTGTATTTATTTAGATCAAGCAAATAACACGCCATTAAATCAAAGAATCACGAACATAACAAAACACAAATAAAAACAACAACTTAATAAAACAAAAACAATTAAAACTCAGTTACCAAGAAATGCTTGATATGAAAAACTTATTTTTTGCACCATCTTGCTGAATGTTGCACCACAAACGCTCATTTCCATAAATTTAACAAAAAAATTACATACCACTTTAGGGGTAATTGCGTGCCACCCGAAAATCTTAATCGATTGAAAAGTATGAATTAAATTTTATTTACTTTGCTAAATTATAATTTGGCATCCTCCTTGCTCCACTAGAAACCAAGAGTTAGAAAAACAATTTTTGTTTTCTTGATAATGATGAATTGAGTGGAATCTCAACCCGGTATTCATTTGTTAACCATTAGAAGTTAAACGCTATAAACGTTAACGCTATAAACAATGAAGCCGAGAATAAGGAATGGATTATGAGCAAGAAGAAGATCGTCGTCGTTGGTAACGGTATGGTTGGACACAAATTTATCGACAACATATTGCAGTCAGAAAGTGATGAGTTTGATGTGATTACTTTCAGCGAAGAACCTAGGTTGGCCTACGACCGAGTTCAGCTTACAGCTTACTTCAAGCGCGGAAATGCCGAAGATTTGGCATTAACCAGCGAAGAATATTACCAAAGCAATGGCGTCAATTACCTTTTAAACGCGAAAGTCGCTCAACTGGATACTGAAAATAAGTGCGTTGTGACGGAATCAGGACATACCGAGAGTTATGACACATTGATTCTAGCGACCGGTTCATTCCCTTTTGTTCCCCCTATTCCCGGTAACGACCAAGAACACTGCCACGTTTATCGCACCATCGAAGATTTAGACGCCATTGAATTATCAAGCAAAGGCAGCAAATCGGGCGTGGTGATTGGTGGCGGCCTGCTTGGCTTAGAAGCCGCAAACGCAGTCAAAAACCTTGGTTTGAAAACCCATGTGGTGGAGTTCGCTCCTCGCCTGATGGCCGTACAATTAGATGACGGTGGCGGTGCGCTTTTACGCAGAAAAATTGAAGACCTTGGCGTGCAAGTTCACACCGAGAAAGCAACCTCTGAGATAGTCGCGGGTGAGAACGCTCGCTACCGCATGAACTTTGCAGACGGCACCCATCTAGAAACCGATATGATTGTGTTCTCTGCGGGTATTCGTCCTCAAGATGCCCTAGCTCGTAGCTCTGATATTGCCATTGGTGAACGTGGCGGCATCGTGATTAACGATCATTGCCAAACCAACATCGAGAACGTGTATGCGATTGGTGAATGTGCACTTTGGGACAACAAGATCTTCGGCTTAGTGGCGCCTGGCTATTCAATGGCGAAAGTCGCCGCAGCGCATATCATCTCTGATGGAGCGAGCGACGCTTCGTTTACTGGTGCCGACATGAGCACCAAGCTCAAACTGCTTGGTGTTGATGTAGCCAGTATTGGCGAAGTACACGGCCAAACAGAAGGCGCTCAATCGTATACTTATAACGACGAAATCGAGCAAGTTTATAAGCGCCTTATCATCTCAGCGGACGGTAAAAAGATTGTTGGTGCAGTATTGGTGGGCGACGCCGAGGCTTACGGGTCACTACTGCAAATCAAACAAAACGATATGCCTCTTCCTGAAAATCCATCCGTGCTTATTCTGCCAAACCTCGCGGACGATTCTGGCTCAGCAATGGGCGTTGAAGCTCTGCCTGATAGCGCCGTGATTTGTTCGTGTTTTGATGTGACCAAAGGCGATATCAAAGACGCCGTATCTGCAGGCTGCACCACCATGGCTGCATTGAAAGAAACAACCAATGCTTCAACAGGTTGTGGGGGTTGTTCTGCGCTTGCCAAACAGGTTCTCGATAGCGAGCTGAGTAACTTAGGTGTGGAAGTCTCAAACGATATCTGTGAGCACTTTGCCTATTCTCGTCAAGAACTTACCGACATTATCCGCGTCAACAAAATCAAGACATTCGATGAGCTATTGGATTCTCATGGCAATGGATTGGGCTGTACCGTCTGTAAACCTGCTGTCGGTTCTATTCTGGCTTCTTACTGGAACGATTACATCCTAGAAGATCAGCACATTGAACTGCAAGACACCAACGATATCTACCTAGGCAACATGCAAAAAGACGGCACTTATTCAGTTGTGCCACGTATTGCAGGCGGGGAAATCACCCCTGACAAATTGATCGTGCTTGGCGAGGTCGCGAAAGAGTTCGACCTTTACACCAAAATCACCGGTGGTCAGCGTGTCGATTTGTTTGGTGCACAGCTCAACGAACTGCCTATCATCTGGAAAAAGCTGATTGATGCAGGTTTCGAAACAGGCCACGCCTACGGTAAGTCGGTTCGTACTGTTAAGTCGTGTGTGGGTAGCACTTGGTGCCGATACGGTATCGACGACAGCGTAGGCTTAGCGATTCGACTAGAGAACCGCTACAAAGGGCTGCGCTCGCCACATAAAACCAAGTTTGCAGTTTCTGGCTGTACTCGTGAATGTGCAGAAGCGCAATCGAAAGACTTCGGCATTATCGCAAGCGACAAAGGTTGGAACCTCTACATCTGTGGTAACGGCGGTATGCGCCCTCGCCATGGTGACCTTTTCGCTACCGACCTTGATGAAACCACCCTTCTGCAATACATAGACCGCATTCTGATGTTCTACACACGTACCGCAGATCGCCTACAACGTACATCTGTATGGATGGAAAACCTTGAAGGCGGCATTGAATACCTCAAACAAGTCGTGATTGAAGACAAGCTCAATGTTGTTGAAGAACTTGAAGCAGATATCGCCCTCAATATCGAAAAATATCAGTGTGAGTGGAAAACCACCATCGAAAACCCTGAAAAGATGAAACGCTTCCAGCACTACATCAACAGCGAAGAAATGGACACCAGTCTCTCTTTCATCAAAGAACGAGAGCAGCGCTTTCCAAAGCCAAGTTTGAGCTCTTCTTCAGATTCACAACGTGATGAAAAGCTAGCCAACGCAGACCAAATCAAAGTGACTGAGGTTTCGTAACCGTTAATAGAACAGAGTGAGACAAAGCGTTCGACATAAAACGCAAGGAAGTGACTGGCATGCTCAGCAAGTCACTTCCCTACTCACTCCAATAGAGACAGTAACGACAACTCAGCAAAGCCAAGAATTTGAATAAGTTAATACACAAATAATTAAAGACTCAATTTTAGACTAGGAGAAAGTCATGGAAAATTGGACAACCGTATGTAGCACCCGGGACTTAACCCCAAATGGTGGAATTTGCGCCAAAGTAGACGATAACCAAGTGGCTATTTTTTATTGTAAGCGCAGCGACACGCTTTATGGGCTCTCTAATTACGACCCTGTCGGCAAAGCGAATGTAATGTCACGTGGTATCATTGGTTCATTAAGCGGTGAGCCTTACGTAGCTTCGCCCTTATACAAGCAGCATTACCACTTAGAAACTGGCACATGCCTTGAACAACCCGAACTCAAGCTCATTAAATTTGAAGTTCGCAAGCAAGGTGAACACGTACAAGTTCTCGCACCGCTTGCTATCGCCAGTTAATAAATAGCCGACATCATCCTGCAAACGCTTTAAGGCGTGAGCAATTTCGGCATAAAGGTTTAAGCACATTCAAGCGTTAGAATTTCGGAATAACGCACGAGCTAAAACCGGGTAATTTCCAGATTTAAGGGATTTAAACCATGGATAACACAAAATTTTCGCTGCTTTCATTTAAGGGTAAGATGAAAACCTTACACCTAAGCTGGATGGCCTTTTTTATCACCTTTGTTGTGTGGTTCAACTTTGCCCCACTACTGCAAATGGTAAAAACGTCGCTTGGCCTTTCCACCGAAGAGATCAAAACACTGCTTATTCTCAACGTTGCGTTAACCATTCCTGCTCGTGTCGCAGTGGGTATGTTAACCGATAGATATGGCCCAAGGTTGGTCTACTCTTCACTACTCGCAATCTGTTCAATCCCTTGTTTTATGTTTGCGATGGCAGACTCTTTCATTCAAGCGGCTATTGCACGTTTCCTACTTGGCTTCATTGGCGCTGGCTTCGTCGTTGGTATTCGCCTTGTGTCTGAGTGGTTCCCACACAATGAACTGGGTACCGCAGAAGGTATTTACGGCGGTTGGGGTAATTTCGGTTCAGCAGCGGCAGCATTCACGCTTCCAACTCTCGCTCTAGCATTTGGTGGCGAAGATGGTTGGCGTTATGCGGTCGGTATTACTGGCCTTATGAGCTTAGCGTTCTCGTTTGTCTTCTACAAAAACGTAACGGATACACCAAAAGGTTCGACTTACTTCAAGCCTGCTCAAGTAACAGCGATGGAAGTAACATCAAAGGGTGACTTTTTCTTCTTACTTATTATGAAGATCCCGATGTATGCCGCTCTTGCACTACTGACATGGAAACTATCACCAACCAACATCAACATGCTGTCTGACATGGCGGTTTACTCGGTTTACGCAGGTTTAGCCGCACTTTACGTATACGAAGTGTCACAAGTTTGGAAAGTGAACAAAAACGTATTTAAAGAAGAAGTGCCAGAGATTCACCAATACAAATTTAAGCAAGTAGCGGTACTGAACGTATTGTACTTCGCGACATTTGGTTCTGAGCTGGCCGTTGTTTCTATGCTGCCACTGTTCTTCTCTGAAACTTTTGAATTAACACCCGTTCTTGCAGGTATGGTTGCATCAGCTTATGCCTTTATGAACTTGATGTCTCGCCCTGGTGGTGGTTGGATTTCAGATAAATTCGGTCGTAAACCAACACTGCTTATTCTAACGATTGGTCTTGCTGTGGGCTACTTCGCAATGGGTCAAGTAGACAGCACATGGCCTGTATGGCTAGCCGTTGTGGCAGCCATGGCGTGTTCTTTCTTCGTTCAAGCGGGTGAAGGTGCGGTATTTGCGACAGTTCCTCTAATCAAACGACGCATGACAGGTCAGATTGCGGGTATGACTGGAGCTTACGGCAACGTGGGTGCGGTAGTTTACCTAACAGTGCTGTCTTTCGTGAGCTACCAAACCTTCTTCTTAGTGATTGCTGCGACCGCCATACTTGGCTTTGTGACTCTACTGTTCATGGAAGAGCCTAACGGCCAAATTGCCGAGGTTAACGACGATGGCAGTGTCACGCTGATTAATGTTTCAAACTAGTCTCAGTACTATGAAGCATTGATATTATTGAATCGGGAGAAGCACCTTAGCAGATACATCAACGCTAGGTGCTTCGTTCAAAGGCTCTACGTTCACTAGAGCTTTTGTTCTTCCTAGGATGTTCTCTCAAGGAAGTTAGAAGACGGCAGTTAAGAAGAAGACCAGTTATGACAATTTCATTCAGCCAAGGACAAGTCACCACGCCAGAGTCAAACAACCAAATGACGCTGAAGTTTGGTGGTTACTCAAATAAAGGCATTCGTGATGAAAACCAAGATGCCATCATTGTAAAACACCCTAAAACTCGCGCTGAGCAAGAGTTAAAAGGCAGTGTTGCCTGCATAGCCGATGGTGCGAGTTGCAGTGAACATGGCCAAAAAGCCAGCCATACCAGCGTGATGCAGTTTATTGATGACTACTACGCCACTCCAAAAAGCTGGAGCATTCAGCGCTCGGCGCAGAAAGTCCTAACCTCGCTCAACTCTTGGCTATTCAACACGTCTGTTTCTAATATTCATCCCGCACAACAAGTTAACCACAATGCGCTCGTATCGACGTTCAGCAGCGTGATATTGAAATCGAACACTGCACATATATTCCATGTAGGCGACAGTCGAATTTACCTATTAAGAGATGGTGAACTACGCCAACTGACACGCGACCATACACGTAAAACTATGGGGCAGAAGCATTATCTAACACGCGCCTTAGGCATGGATAATCAACTCAACGTTGACTACCAAACCCTGCCTATCAAGAAAGGCGACTGCTTTATCCTGACATCTGACGGCGTGCATGAATTTGTTGCTCCCAATACTTTCAAAGAACACATTGATAAGCCTGGAGCGGATTTTGAATACGCAGCACAAACCATCTGTAACACTGCTTTAAGCCACAATAGCTCAGACAACGTGAGCTGTTTGATTGTGCAAGTCAGCCATCTACCTAAACCTTCGCTCATTGAGTTCCATGAAAAGCTGGCTAAACGTGCCATCCCACCCGCGTTAAAGCTCGGGCAAAGTATCGACAACTTTATGGTGCTTGAGGTGTTGTATGCAGGCTCTAGAAGCCATGTGTATCGTGTGATGCAGAAAGAGACACAAACCGAGTTCGTGCTGAAAGTCCCTTCCGTCCAATATCATGATAGCCCTTCGCAACTGAGAGCTTTCTTTAATGAACAATGGGCGGGGATCTTGCTAAACAATAAGAAAGTAATGAAGGTCTACCCTACGCCAGAGAACTCGCAATTCTTATATCAAATCTGCGAATGGGTAGAAGGCATCACGCTAAGACAATGGATGTACGACAATCCAAAACCGTCACTCAATGAAGTGCGCGAAATATTAGAAAAGATCACGCAAGGCATTCGAGTATTACAACGCGCAGACATGGTGCACCGAGATTTAAAGCCCGAGAACATCATGCTTCAACGTGATGGTGAGATAAAAATCATCGACCTCGGCGCTGTATTAGTGAGAGGACTGGAAGAGGGAGAGCTCGCAGACAAAGACGACACTCCATTAGGTGCGGTCAATTACATTGCACCAGAGACCATCAAGCACAATACCGCGACCACCAGCTCTGATCTGTTCTCTATCGCTGTGATCGGTTATGAGATGTTAACCGGTGAATTGCCCTACTCTGAAATGACCGCACAATCACTTAAGCAATCTCGTCATCATCAGTGGGAATACCAACCCATCAATCAGAAACGAACTGACTTACCAAGCTGGGTGGATTTGGTGTTACAAAAAGCCTGCGCCGAATCGCCGAGCGAACGTCATCAAGTGTTGGGGGATTTTGTGGCCGACCTTTACACACCTAACCAAAGCTTGGTGAAAAGCAAAGCCAACCAACCTTTGATAAACCGAAATCCAATCCAGTTTTGGAAAGTGTTGGCTTTGTTGCTCGGCATTGTTGCGGTCGTAGAACTGGGTTTATTGTTAAACCCAAGCTAGATACGTTTACGAATTAGCCTAATCTAACCTAGCTTAATCTAAACAAAACGAGTCTAGCCTCGTATAAACTAATGGCACTTAGCCTCGTCTAACTAAGCTTCTTGGCACTAATTCAATACCCGCTTGGTAACGTTTAGCTGAAGCATTCAAAGCAAGAGCAAAGGCACTATCCGCAATCACTTCAAACTGTTGCGGAAGTGAATGGACCTTAAAAGGCAAGAAATCGAGCAGTCGGTTATCACCAAAAGTCGCCAACTTCACTTGATTAACTAATTCTGGTTTTTCAACCATCACATCCAGTACACCTTCTAGCAAGGTGTAAGACATAGTGACAATCGCATCAGGAACCGTGCCTTTAGCAATCCACTCTTCAAAAACCGCACGCCCAGACTCTCTGTCAAAATGTTCACCATAGCCCACAATTGTAGATTTGCTTTCTGAGAGTCCAACCTGCTGAGCATACGCTTTGTTGGCTGCTTCAAAACCCAGTTGGCGTTCACGTGAGATATTAAGGTCTGGCAATGCACCTATCAAGCCAACGCTATGAATACTTTCATCGAGAATCGAATGGGTCAGCTCAAACGCAGCTTCGAAATCTTCACTGATCACGCAAGCAAAGTGTTCGTCATCCAACGGACGGTCAATCGCAATTACGGGTGTGCCTGAATTTTGCAGCTTCAAGTAGAACTCGTTGGCGTCTGGCATTGAACTGGCAACCAGCAAGGCATCTATACGACGACTCACCAAAGCTTCCGCTACTTTGCGTTCGGTTTCAGCATCATCATCAGAGCAACCAATCAGGATTTGATAGCCCACTTTACGTGAGTTCTGCTCTATCAATTTAGCTAAACGCGCATAACTGCTGTTTTCCAGATCAGGAATAATCAAACCAAATGAACGGCTATTACCAGCGCGCAGCGACGAAGCAGCATGGTCTGGTCGGTAGTTATACTCTTCCACCACCGCCATTACTTTCTGCTGAGTCTTCTCACTGATTCGGTATTTCTGCGCCTTGCCGTTGATGACATAACTGGCCGTGGTTTTCGATACTCCAGCCAGTTTAGCAATTTCATCAAGTGTCATATGGGTGACCTGTATTTTGTGCGTAGGATCATATAACCAATGATCTGATCCTCGGATTAGTTGAATTATATGCTGAATCGATTCAGTATAAAAGCTGAAAGGATTCAGCAAAATCTGAAAAGTGACTTCAATCATCCTTTTGAATGGATTGAGCGTCATTTGTTGTGATTCAACTTCTCGTTATTAACGAAACTGAAATTACGACACGCAGCAAAACTATTTTGAAAATCAAAATCGGCTTTGCTGAATTTTTTTACACTGAATGCTGAACCGATTCAGCTAAAGTAAAACAAAGAGCAAAGCAACGAGTTAAACTCCATAAATCTTGCTCTAGACTGAATCGTAGCGATACACAAATTCTCAAGCGATACGCTAAAGAGGCACCATGCTTAAATTATCAAAATCTGACATCACTCTTGGTCAAACGGCCGATGACAAATTCAAAGCTATCCAGAACATTGCTGGCGACCTAACCGCGAAAGGCTTAGTTGACTCTGGCTACGTTGAAGGAATGCTGAACCGTGAAAACCAGAACTCGACGTTCCTAGGTAACGGCATCGCGATTCCTCACGGCACCACTGACACGCGTGGCCTAGTAAAAGAAACAGGCGTAGCTGTTCACCACTTCCCTGAAGGCATTGATTGGGCAGACGGCAACCGTGTTTACGTAGCAATTGGTATTGCAGCTAAATCTGACGAGCACTTAGGCATTCTTAAGCAGCTAACGAAAGTGCTAGCGGCTGACGGTGTTGAAGAGAAATTAAAGCAAGCGAAATCAGAAGACGAAATCATCGCCCTACTTAACGGCGAAGTTCAGCTAGAAGCAGACCTAGACGCTTCTTTAGTTCAGCTACTGTTCCCTGCAAGCGACATGGTTCAAATGTCGGCAGTGGCGGGCGGACTACTTAAGAACACAGGTTGTACGGACAACACATTCGTTGCTGACCTGGTAACAAAAACACCAACTCACCTAGGCCAAGGCCTGTGGTTGTTGGGCAGCGATAAAGGCGTAACTCGCACTGGCGTATCGTTTGTTTCAACCGCAAACCATTGTGAATACGAAGGCACACCAGTTAAAGCGTTGGTCGCATTTGCTGCTTGTAACAGCGCGCACCAGTCTATTCTGGCAAACCTAAGCAAGATGGTTTTCGAAGGTAAACAGCAACAACTGTTAACTGCTGATGCCGCACAAGTGATTGGCCTTCTAAAAGGTGAAGCGGTTTCTACAGCGTCTCAAGACGATGACAACTGCGCGGTATTCAAAATCAAAAACGCGCACGGCCTACACGCTCGTCCGGGTGCAATGCTAGTCGCTGAAGCGAAGAAGTTTGAATCAACTATCCGCGTTTCAAACCTAGATGGTGACGGAAAAGAAGTGAACGCGAAGAGCTTGATGAAAGTAATCGCACTTGGCGTTAAACACGGCCACCAGCTTCAGTTTGTTGCTGAAGGTGACGATGCTGTACAAGCTCTTGAATCGATTGGTAAAGCTATCGCTTCAGGCCTTGGCGAAGGTTAAGGAATCGATATGTCTGATAAACAAATCAAAGCCGTTACCGTTACGCTAAACCCTGCTCTCGATCTAACTGGCGCTATCGACGCACTTAACGTCGGTTCAGTGAGCTTAGTAAACAAAGGCTCATTGCATGCCGCAGGCAAAGGCGTAAACGTAGCAAAAGTACTTTCAGAGCTTGGCGCGAAAGTGACCGTGACGGGCTTCCTTGGCCGCAATAACGAAGAAGCGTTCTGCCAACTGTTCGAACAGATGGGCGCAACTGACCGCTTTATCCGTGTCGACGGTGCAACCCGCATCAACGTGAAGTTGGTAGAGAATTCAGGCCAAGTAAGCGACATCAACTTCCCAGGTGTTC
Organism: Vibrio sp. QJM3NY_26; assembly: GCF_057786005.1. Classification (NCBI taxonomy): domain Bacteria; kingdom Pseudomonadati; phylum Pseudomonadota; class Gammaproteobacteria; order Vibrionales; family Vibrionaceae; genus Vibrio; species Vibrio sp. QJM3NY_26. The sequence goes on from NZ_CM173516.1 coordinate 31,431, forward strand.
CTGTTGATGCTGACGCTGTTAAAGCGTTTGAAGAAACCTTGTTAGAGCTGGCTGAAACTCACGATTACTTCGTGATTGCAGGCAGCTTGCCACAAGGCATCTCCCCTGAGCTTTGTGCTTCTTGGGTACAACGCTTGCGTGACCTAGGTAAAAAGGTGCTGTTCGACAGCAGCCGTGACGCACTGAAAGCGGGGATCAATGCACAGCCTTGGCTGATTAAGCCAAACGATGAAGAGCTTTCTCAGCTATTCAATGCAGAACTGACCACACGTGACCAATGCCAACACGCAGGCCAAGCCCTGAGTGAAAAAGGCATCGATAACATCGTGGTATCACTTGGCGCAGAAGGCGTGATGTGGCTAAACCAAGGTGAATGGTTACATGCTCAACCGCCGCGTATGCAAGTGGTAAGCACGGTAGGCGCAGGTGACACCTTAGTTGCTGGCCTATGTTGGGGTCACATGCAACAGATGCCAAAACCAGAACTTATTAAATTCGCAACCGCCCTATCTGCTCTAGCAGTTTCACAGGTAGGCGTGGGCATCACCAGCCAACAAGAGCTGGATTCAGTACTACAAAATATCCAATTACAGTCGCTTAGTGCTCCAACTAGCCAGTTAGACACAAGCAAATAGGACAAAAGGTTTATTATGAATATTACCATTATCACAGCTTGCCCTAGTGGCGTAGCAAACAGCATCATCGCCGCGGGCTTGTTAGAGCAAGCGACAAAAGCACTGGGTTGGAACGCCGCTATTGAATGTCAATCAAGCGTGCTACCTGACTCAACCGTATCGCAAGACACTATCGACAACAGCGACGTTGTGGTTATCGCAGCCAACACAAACGTTGATAAAGCGCGCTTTGTCGGCAAGAAAGTGTACCAAGCGGCTATCTCTGAATGCACTGCTGATGCAAAAGCATTCCTAGAGAAAGCGGTAGCAGAAGCAACGGTACTAGACGCTTCTCAAATCTCTGACGAATTAGTTAAAAAAACGGTTGCAGTAACGGGTACCTCAGCAAACTCTTCTACAACAGCAAGCACAGGCAGCAAGAAGATCGTAGCGATTACGGCTTGCCCAACTGGCGTTGCACATACCTTTATGGCCGCAGAAGCGCTTGAAGCAGAAGGCAAACGCCTAGGTCACCAAATTAAAGTGGAAACTCGCGGCTCTGTAGGTGCGAAGAACCAACTGACAGACCAAGAAATCGCCGACGCTGATCTTGTTATCATCGCGGCAGACATCGACGTTCCTCTTGATCGTTTTAACGGCAAAGCGCTGTACAAAACAACGACAAGCCCTGCTTTGAAGAAAACAAAGCAAGAGATGGAAAAAGCGTTCGCAGAAGCTAAACCATACCAACACACTGCGTCTTCAAATTCAGCACCTGCTGACGAGAAGAAAGGCGTGTACAAACATCTAATGACGGGTGTTTCTCACATGCTTCCAGTGGTCGTTGCAGGTGGTTTGATCATCGCACTCTCTTTCGTATTCGGTATTGAAGCGTTTAAAGAAGAAGGCACACTCGCAGCAGCATTGATGACTATCGGTGGTGGTTCTGCATTCGCACTGATGATTCCTGTTCTTGCTGGTTTCATTGCATTCTCAATTGCTGACCGTCCGGGTCTGGCTCCAGGTCTAATCGGCGGTATGCTGGCGAGCTCAACGGGCGCAGGTTTCCTAGGTGGTATCGCAGCAGGTTTCATTGCGGGTTACGCAGCGAAATTCATTGCCGACAAGGTTCAACTTCCACAATCCATGGAAGCCCTCAAGCCAATCCTGATCATTCCGTTTATCGCGAGTTTGTTCACTGGTCTTGTGATGGTTTACATCGTGGGTGGCCCTGTTTCTGGCGTGATGAGCGCAATGACCACTTTCCTAAACAACATGGGAACGTCTAACGCGATTCTTCTGGGTGTGATTCTAGGCGCAATGATGTGTTTCGACCTTGGTGGCCCTGTAAACAAAGCCGCTTACACATTTGGTGTTGGTCTACTGGCTTCGCAAACTTACGCACCAATGGCAGCAATCATGGCAGCAGGTATGGTTCCAGCTCTAGGTATGGGTCTTGCAACTTTCCTAGTGAAAGACAAGTTTGAAGCAGGCGAGCGTGAAGCAGGTAAAGCATCATTCGTTCTTGGCCTATGTTTCATCTCTGAAGGTGCAATTCCATTCGCAGCGAAAGATCCAATGCGTGTTATCCCAGCTTGTATGGCAGGTGGTGCACTAACTGGCGCACTATCAATGATGTTTGGCGCACAGCTAATGGCTCCACACGGCGGCTTGTTCGTACTACTGATTCCTGGTGCTATCTCTCCAGTGCTGATGTACCTAGTGGCGATTGCAGCAGGTACGGCAGTAACAGGCTTTGGTTACGCAGCTCTTAAAAAGATGAGCAGCGATAAAGTAGAAGCCCAAGCTTAATCCCCCAAGCTCTTTAATTTAGAGCGCTTCTGATGCACTGATAATTTAAATGCAACAAATAAAACAAAGGCTCCTCATTTGAGGAGCCTTTTTTAATGAATCACCAATACTCTCTGACTAAAATAATTCCCCACGGTTACCTTTTGTTTACCTCAACTCCTTTACTGTCGCTGATAAGAAAAATGACACACAAGGAATGAGCATGAAATTACTCGCTTCACTACTCACAACAGTCGGCATTACCGGCGCTGTCTGGGGGGCACTCCATATTCAACCAGCAGTTGCTGACGCATCAAATGAGCAGCCAATCAAAGAGGTATCAACGGTCAAGCCTTCAATAGCTAAACCAATCAAGGCAAAGCCACTGGTCACTAAAAACACGCAGCCTATTGCTTCTCAAGCTACACAAACGATCTATCTACAAGGCTTTAGCAAAACCATTCCTTTAGAAGACGTTCCAGAGTTGTGGGTGGACTTCTATCAGAACATCAAAGTAAATAAAGAAGAGCTCGCACAACAGCAAAAAGTCATCGTGGTCTATCAAGATATCAGCTCTGATTTCAGCGAAGCAACAATCACGATTGGCTTTCCTAATCAGCAATCAAAATCACATGAAAACAACCCCTTAATGAAGGTACCAAGCAAAGCCAAAGGCACTCTTCTACTCGGTAAAGGCGAACATACTGAACAGGAACTAACACAAGCTTGGGAAGGTATCGCGATATTAAAAGAAGTGGACATGGTTATAGAGCACCACCAACTCAATCAGCATGGGTTGCCAGATTCTAGCGAGTTATACGTCTATTATAAGAACAACCAGTAAAGGATTTAGTTATGGATTTCACTTTGGATAGCATTGGGAGCTTTCTCTCTCAAACATTCACAGAAACAAGCATCATCCTTACCGAGACTTGGGTCGATGACAACTTTCTACTGCTTGCTCTGGCTCTGTTTATCTTTGAGCTTATCCGCTATGCCTTTAAGAAAAAGCTCAGCTGGAATATGTTGGGAGACAGCGCGACCAACTTAGTCACTTTGTTCTTCTTGTTGGTTACCCTTTTCTTCGTCGGGTTAGCTTATGTTGGTGCGTTTGTTTACGCCTACGAGAACTTCAGCCTAACTCAACTGCCAATATCCGGTTGGACAATTCTTGGTTGCTTGATCTTGGCCGATCTCGCTTACTACTGGGAACACAGATTCTTGCACAGCAACGGTTTAGCTTGGGGAACGCACTCGGTTCACCATAGCTCGCCTTACTTTAATATCTCGGTCGCTTACCGCTTTGGGCCTTTAGATTGGTTCTTCCCGTTCTTCTTTCACTTGCCGTTAATTCTGCTCGGCTTTAACCCGTTTGTCGTGCTGATGTGTGAAACCTTTGTTCAACTGTTTCAAACACTGCTGCACACTGAAACGGTTAAACGACTACCTCGCCCTGTTGAAGCGGTGTTTAATACGCCTTCACACCACCGAGTGCATCACGCGACCAACAAGCAGTATCTTGATAAGAACTACGCTGGGATCTTTATCATTTGGGATCGTATGTTCGACACCTTCGCCAAAGAAGAGGAAGAAGTCAGATATGGCGTGTTCCCGAGAATCAACTCTGTGAACCCATTTAAGGTATATTTCCACGGCTACGTTAAACTGTGCCAACAATTATGGCACGCGCCAAATTGGAACTACCGACTACAACTTCTTATTCAACCGCCTATCTGGGCTTGGAAAAGAGAACGAGAAACAAAGTAAGGACACTTATGAGTATTAACGCCCTGTTGATTGAAGACGACAGCGACTTGGCAGAAGCCATTGCAGACTATATGGAACTCGATGGGTTCGAATTCGATTTTGCTTACAATGGCAGCGCGGGCCTAAATCTCGCTTTAGAGGGGCGTTATGACATCATCTTAACGGACATCAACATGCCCAAAATGGATGGGCTCGATGTCTGTCAATCTCTTAGGCAACAAGGCGTAACCACTCCGATTCTCATGCTAACGGCAAGAGACACGCTACAAGACAAGATCGCGGGGTTCGAGGTCGGTTCGGATGACTATCTAGTGAAGCCTTTTGCGATGGAAGAACTCAAAGTACGGTTGATGGCACTAGTGCGCCGCGCTCAAGGCTCCGTGACGTCATTATCTGTGGCAGACCTCAAGCTGGACTTAGACAAGCATCAAGCCATTAGAGACGGCAAGCTATTGAAGCTCTCTCCGGTATGTTGGCGAATGCTCGTGATGTTAGTGCGAAACAGCCCTAACGTGGTGAGCAAAGCCAAGCTTGAAGAAGCATGGGAAGACGAAATGCCAAGCTCTGATAGCATGAAAGCGCACCTATTTAAGCTTCGACAAGTGGTTGATGCGCCCTTTGACTCAAAGTTAATCCACACGGTTCATGGCATTGGTGTTGTCTTACATGGGGAGTCATCATGAAGCACCCGAACATGAATCGAGTCAGTATCAAGCGTGATATCTACCTCTACTTATTTGGCATCGTCGTATTACTCACTGCCATCTACAGCTTGATGGTATCTCAGAGCTATCATATTGGTCTCAATGAATCCGCAAAATATGGATTTCTGTATGAGTTGGAAGTGGCAGAGCAGCAATACATCGAAACAGGGCAACTACCAGACTACCAAAATCCGACATTCCAAGCCTTTCTAAGCTATTCGGAACTGCCCACTAAGTTTCAACAAGCCTTTGATTGGAAAACGTTTGATAACGACGCTATCTATGATCATTATCAGCCTTCACCTAACAATCAATCAGGGCAATACCTCTATGCCGCCAAACATCAAGTTTCTGGTAAAGGTGAAGCCTTGTACATCATTTCTGAGTACGATGAAGCAATCTACTTGAATCTATTCGAGCTCAACCCACCCGATTCCGTCAACCAAATTAACAATGCCTTCATTGCTATTGGTGCACTCTTGCTCTTGGTGTTTTTGATCATTCGCCTGCTGATACACCGAGTCACCAAACCGATTATTACCTTATCAAAATGGTCTGAATCTCTGGATGTGGACAAGACTGAAGGTCTGACTCAGTTTCGATATAAAGAGATCGATCAGTTAGCTTCCCAACTAATTAAAAGCGTTCAAGGTGAACGCCAAGCCAATGAACGTGAAAGCTTTTTCTTAAGAGCAGCCAGCCACGAATTAAGAACACCGATCGCCACTATTTCAGCCAGCGGCGATATGCTGGTTCGGTTGTCTGAAAGCATTCCCAACAGCGGCCAACGTGCCGTCGCACGAATCCAACGTTCAGCCACCAGCATGAAAGCCTTGGTAACGACTCTGTTGTGGATGAGTCGTAATAGCGAAATGGAAACCAACTATGAGCAAATCAAGCTGACTCCCCTGCTCAACAACATCATCGAAAGCCAACGTTACCTTCTCAAAAACAAAGAAGTAGAGATCCACACCAAGGTCGACCAAGGCGAACACTCCCTTCCCCGAGAGTTAACAGAGGTTATGCTCACCAACTTGGTCCGAAATGCATTTCAACATGGTGGTAGCGGAGATATCAGAATCACACTGACAGAACATCAGTTTGAGGTAACCAATCGTTTGGAAGATGAAAACCTAGCAAACGACTCTGAACAACAAACCTCTTTTGGTATCGGCCTAGAGCTCATTGATCGCGTTTGTCAGAACCAAGGTTGGCAGTTTACTCATCAAGTTCACAACAATGAGTTCATCGTCAAAGTCATGCTATAGCGATTTTCTAAATGGTTATTGGATGGTGACCAAAAGTTTACCCTCACTTGGTTATGCTAGTCGCACAATCTAGTTAGGAGTTATTTTATGGGTACTTGGATTTTAGAAACACTGTTATGGGCTGTGGTAACCGTGGCGGTTTGTGTCGCGATTTGGGGACTGTACTTACCTAATATATTAATCGCATTAGGTGTGTCGGTAGCAGTATCACTGTTACTGGGCAATAGCTGGAGAAGCTAGTTATTTAAGGAAGAACATAGTTCAAAAAATAAGTGAGTATTGGCACACCCGACAGCAGCGATATTTACTAAGTACGTTGATTAGGTACGTACTGTCGGGCGCGAATTAAATTAGCTACTCAGCGTTTCTTCAAAGACACCTAGCTCACGACCAAGCCATGTCGCGCGTACTGTGTGATCCAAAGTTTCTTCACCGCCAGTCACAGGGTGAATCAACACCGACATATCACCGCGTTCTTGCTCAAGCCATTCAACAATACCCGATTCTTTGTTCGCAAAATGAATCTCAAACATTGGCATCTTATGTGGGCCAACCAAGCGCTGTATTAATGGGAAAGTCTCTAATACATCTTTACGTTCCGATAGAATTTTCTGACGAAGTGTTTCTGCCTGCTCTGCAAATCGCAGAGGGAAATAGATATGACCGTGGTACATGGCACCATCCTTTAGAATTATGATGTCGCGATTTTATACCTAAACCGCCTTTAATAGCTAAATCTAAATAAGTGGACTTACTATGGAAAAAAACCGTAGGAACAAAAAACTAGAGTTTGAGTTAACGTTGGCCGCTAAAACAAACTCTAGAGATACTGGTGCCGACTATCGTTTTAAAATCACTACGGGCGCAGCTTTAAAACTCGGTCAATGTCTTCTGCAGAATGGCGCTCTGGTACTTGCTCCCACTCTTCGCCAAATGAACGGTTAACCACTCGACCACGTTGGAAACCTTCACGCGCTTCAAGTTGCTTCGCCCAACGAACAACATTGGTGAAAGACTCAACTTGTAAGAACTCTGCTGCGTCGTAAATTTTGCCAAGTACTAAGTTACCGTACCAAGGCCAAATTGCGATATCTGCAATAGTCAGCTCTTCTCCCGCAACAAAAGTGTTATTCGCTAACTGTTTGTCTAACACGTCTAGCTGGCGCTTCGCTTCCATCGCGAAACGGTTAATTGGGTACTCTTGCTTTTCATCAGCGTAAGCGTAGAAGTGGCCAAAACCGCCACCTAGGAATGGCGCTGAACCTTGTGCCCAGAACAACCAGTTAATGGTTTGTGTTCTCGCTGGCCCTTCTTTTGGCAAGAAGTGACCAAACTTTTCAGCTAAGTGCATCAAAATAGATGCCGATTCGAAAACATTCACGTCTTGAGCACCAGACTTATCAACAAGCGCTGGTATCTTCGAATTCGGGTTTACACCAACAAAGCCAGAAGAGAACTGTTCAGCTTCACCAATGTTGATCAAGTACGCATCATATTCAGCTTCTTTAACACCCGCCGCTAACAACTCTTCCAGCAAGATGGTGACTTTTTGACCGTTAGGTGTACCAAGGGAATACAATTGAAAAGCATGGTCACCAACAGGAAGCTCTTTATCAAAGCGAGCGCCAGATTCAGGACTATTGATATTTGCCCACTTGTTACCACCATCAGCATCGTTAACCCAAACTTTTGGCGGTGTGTATTGTTCTGACATGATATTTCCTTATTAATATAGGGTAGCTTTAACTGATATTAGGTCACGCTCCCTTGGTTAAAACCCCTAAATACAATTTCTTTTCAAACTGTTAAGCATGGCTTATTCCAGAAAGACATAACCTTCTTTATGAGATAGCACACGTAAAAGATAAGTGCCCAATCAAACCTAAGCCACATAACGGTTAGTACGAAACATGATTTAGTCACGACATGCCTACAGGTTAAAGAAAGCTGTGATAAAATCGGGACATTACAATTGATAAGGATTAGGCAATGTCTTCAGATTACACTGGCTCGAGTGCAGCGTACGCTCGCCAAGAGAAAGGCTACCGCGAAAAAGCACTGAAACTGTACCCTTGGGTTTGTGGTAAATGTGCACGTGAATTTGTTTACTCAAACTTGAGAGAGCTTACCGTTCACCACGTGGATCACGACCATACAAACAACCCTGAAGATGGCAGCAACTGGGAACTACTGTGCTTGTACTGTCACGATCATGAGCACTCAAAATACACGGATCATGACCGTTACGGTGTTGATGCAAAAGCCCGTTTAGACGACCATCAATCAGCAACGCACAATCCCTTTGCCGATCTAGCGAAGTTGATGAAGAAGTAACACGCGTTAAGAACTGTATTTGCTAGATGATAGCGGCTAGATAAATAACAAGAAACCCCAGTATGTCACCATACTGGGGTTTCTTTTATCTGCCTTATAGCTAGAGTTCACTCAAGTTAAGGCCAGATCAAAAAGAGCCTTCCGAAGAAGGCTCTTTTTAGAATTCTGTATTAGTTCTGCAATTATGCAGCCGCTTGTTTTCGAGACTCTTCTACCTGCTTAGCGCGCTTTTTAAGCGTCAACTTATCGCGGTATGCAAACCAAACGTAAGACACAACCACTAAGAAGAACAGGTATGACAATGAGAAAATGAACGGCGATTGAATGATATCGTTCGAGATCCCCCAAGAAACACCGACAACTGTCACTGCAATTTTCGCGAAGAAGCCACACATTAATAGCATCAAAGCCAACTGTGGGAAGCGTGTGCTGCGGAATGCAAGCCAGTAACAACTACCCACCGCTAACGCAGCGATATAGAAGCCGAATAAGAAAGAGTGAATATGGTCAGCTGCCGCTAAACCACCAGAAATTGACATCAATAAAATTAAAAACAGTTTCATAATACTCGCCTCACCATAAGTTGGAAACGCATCCTTTCAAATTTGGAATCTTTGTTTGCGTACTATTTTCCCACTTTTCACGGACAACACAACCCCTCAAATCGAACAAAATGTAAGCAAAGGTGCTAACAAAAACCAACCGTAACAACTGGTTAACATTTTGTTTTTAATAGAACTCCGTTACTCCTTGTCTCATATGGATAAAGCTCCACTTCGATTTATTTTGTTACACAAAATTAACCTTAGAAAATAATTAAAATAATTCGTAACTCTGTGATATCCGCACGGAATACGTGGCAATTCAGAAATACTTATCGAAGAACACCTTAAAAAATAGGCTCGCCACGTTAAAAAGAACAAAACAGAAAGGTATTAAGTACAATTGCAAAACCAATAAAAAACAACTCATTAACAAGTTTGAGTTTATTTACCAAAAATAGAAAAAGAGATTCCAATCACATTTTTATTGGTTATAATCCGCGCTCTTTTGCGCTGTCTGTTGATAAACGCAAACTAATTTTGAAGAAACAATCACAATAACCCGTCTTTAGTTAAGTGGCTCACCACTGACCAACGACAAAACTGAGAATAAAAATGAGCAAGATTGATAAAGCATCACGTATCCTGCTAGCAGGCTTCTGTATCAACCTTTGTCTTGGCATCCTGTATGCTTGGAGTGTATTTAACAAGGCGCTAGTCACCGAAGCTGGTTGGAGTGCTGCTGAAGCATCTGCACCTTACGCTATTGCAACTATCACATTCTCTGTTTGTCTTCTTGTTGCGGGCATCCTACAAGACCGTATGGGTCCACGTAAGATCCTTATCTTAGGTACAGCGCTTACTGGCCTCGGTATGATTGCTTCTGGTTTCGCTACGACTCCTATGATGCTAAATCTAACGTTTGGTGTGATGACAGGTGCTGGTATCGGCTTTGGCTACGCATGTCTTTCGCCATCAGCAATGAAATGGTTCCATTCTTCTAAGAAAGGTATGGTTAACGGTCTAATCGCTGCAGGTTTTGGTCTTGCTGCTATTTACCTAGCACCACTCACTTCTGCGCTAATCGACAGCATGGGTATTCAAACAAGCTTTATGATTCTTGGTGCCGGCGTGCTTGCGATTGCAGTACCTCTAGCAGCAACAATCAACAACCCACCAGCGGATTACACGCCAGCTGAGCCTAAAGTAAAAGCAGGCCAAGCACCTAAGGCAGTTAAGAAGACTGAAGACCTAACGTGGAGAGTAATGCTGAAGACTCCTCAGTTCTACTCTCTATGGATCATGTACGCATTTGCAGCTTCTGTTGGTCTTATGATCATCGGTAACATCACTACGATTGCTAGCGTTCAAGCGAACCTACCAAACGCAGTTTACCTAGCGTCTATCCTTGCTGTATTCAACTCAGGCGGCCGTGTTGCTGCAGGTATGCTTGCAGATAAAATCGGTGGCGTACGTACTCTACTTCTAGCGTTCATCCTTCAAGGCGCGAACATGGCTCTATTCGCTACGTTCAACTCTGAATTCACGCTAATCATTGGCACGGCTATCGCAGCTGTTGGTTACGGTACGCTTCTAGCAGTATTCCCAACACTTACTGCTGAGTTCTACGGCCTGAAAAACTACGGTACTAACTACGGCGTGCTTTACACGGCATGGGGTATCGGCGGCGCTATCGGTGCAGCAGTTGTTGGTTACTCAATGACAAACGGCGAAGGTTACGGCCTAGCTTACACAATCTCTGCAGCTATGATGGCAGTGTGTATTGTTCTTGCAGTCGTCACCAAGCCAATCTCTGAAGCTAAAGTTTCTGAACTAAAAGCATCTCAAGCTTAATCGTCAGAAAAGATTGAATTTGTTACTGAAGAGCTTAACCTTAGGGTTAGGCTCTTTTTGTATCAAGCGACTAACCCATTGACGATAGAAACCACTCCTCAGCTCTCCCCTACTTATTACCTCGACAACTTCAATCGGTTGGTTGAACACGCTCAAACGCTCTATACCGATCTTCTAAGTGACGATGAATATCGTTGGTTGTCCGCATACAAACGTCTTTCCGTTTCAAGTCAATGCTTAATGGTTCGTTTACTTTCTCGTAAAGGCCGTTGGTTTCGCAGCGATAAACTCAACTATGTTGAGATCACTGATCTAAATACCGCACTACAAGAGCTCAGCAACGCAGGCTTTATTGCGTTGAGTCATCCCGCCGAGCGACATGACCTTGTCGTTAGCAATGTCGAACTCGGATTGCACTTGCTCACCAAACCAGAGCTGTTGAATTTATTCCCTGCCTTTAAGAGCAACAAAACTGCGAAGAAAGACGAACTCTTGGCGTTGCTCGATCACCAACCTTTTGATCAGTTCCAAAGCCTAGCATTCGATTGTATTTACGTTGTCGAATCTGAAGTTATTGATGTCTTGCTGTTACTGTTTTTTGCTAATACTTATCAAGACTTAAGCCAATTTGTCTTAAGCGATCTTGGGCTCAATACCTTTGAGAACTACCCATTAAGCAAGCAGCGCCGCTTCTTCACTTCCAGAGAGCAACTCAATCAATTGCTCCAGATGCGCGATGTTCAACGCTTGTATTCAGAAGGTGATCGCAAAGACAGTGAGTTTCTTGAGCAGCTTTTACAGTCGATACCTGCGGAATCAGAACACAGAAGCATTGCCAGAAAACGATCGCGTTTGATCAATGACATTGCTCGCGATCTTGAAAGGCTTAACCTAAACGACCAAGCTGTCTTTTGGTTCAAGCAATCTACACTTCCACCCAGCAGAGAGCGACTTGCTCGCATCTACGACAAACAAAGTGAGCTAGACTTAATGTGTGACATTGTCACGCAAATGAAAACTGCTCCATCGGATGTGTCAGAGTTGGAAGTCGCTATTAAGCTTGAACAAAGGTTATTGCGAAAACAAAAGCTATTACGCAGACAGGGACACAAGGTTCCACGCACTTCAAAACCAAGTTGTGAGCAGATAAAGTTGGAGTTAGATCTAAGCCAAACGAGAGTTGAGCTTGCGGTAAAGCAGCATTTTGAGAACCAAGGCTGGGATGTCTACTTTTCTGAAAACAGTTTTCTGTGTGGCTTGTTTGGTTTAGCTTTCTGGGATGTCATTTTCTCTGATGTAGAAGGCGCTTTTATCAATCGCTATCAACATCGACCTCTGGACTTGTACCACTCCGATTTCGTAGACAAGCGAGCCGAACAGGTTGAAGCCGTGTTTCAGACTATATTCAAGCATGGGCTGAACCACTTACTCTATATTTACGACCAAAAACACGGTATTGCCAACCCATTTGTCCATTGGAACTACTTCTCCAGATCACTCGTCGAGCACAGTATGGAGGCTATTCCCAACGCCTTGATTGTTGATCTTTTCAAAGTGATATTGAGTGATTTAAAGCTATTTAGAACTGGGATGCCCGATTTGATTGCATTCAAGAACAAAGAGTTTCATTGGGTTGAAGTCAAAGGCCCCGGAGACAAACTGCAAGACAACCAATGGCGCTGGATCAAAGAGTTTGAGCGATTATCTGTCTCTTTCTCTGTTTGTTACGTCAATCAGTAAGCCTTAAGTCGACACTATAAATTCCAACCTAGGGTGAGTGACTCACCTCGATAAGTTGCTCAGTCCCATCAAGATCTTATCTATAAGATTGTTAGAACATGAGCATTTTCAATCATTTTCGATATAATTAAAGAAAATGCTTAATATATAAATACGTATGAATTTGAAAAAACTCTTCATTTTAGCTTTTGTTAGCGTCTTCTCAGGTTGTGCTGTCTACGCGGGTTTAAACTTCGACGAGCTGTTTGGTAAACAACAAGTTCGCGATCGCCAAGCACCTATTCTGTCGGCTCAAGCACAGCACTTCATTGATGAAGTGAAGCCCATCATTGATAACCGATGTGTGGTTTGTCACGCTTGCTATGACGCACCTTGCCAGCTCAAAATGTCTTCGGTAGAAGGTATAGACCGAGGTGCGAGTAAGGCACTCGTTTATCAAGGCACCCGTTTAACCGCCTCAGCCCCTACTCGCTTGTTTGAAGATGCTTTAACCACACAAGAGTGGCGCGATGCGGATTTTCATCCAGTTCTCAACGAACGTATGCAGAACTCAACGGCTAACCTGGATGCTGGTCTTGTTTCTCGAATGTTGATCCAAAAAGAGAACCACCCACTTCCAGATCAAACCCAGCTTGAAGGTTTCGACTTTTCAACCAACCGCGACCAACAATGCCCAACTATTGAAGAGTATGCCCAATACGAGAGAGATTACCCGACTTGGGGGATGCCTTATGGGATGCCGAACTTAGATAAAACAGAATACGCGACTTTAATGAGTTGGTTGGAAAATGGCGCGTTAATGAACGACCACATTCCGCTGAATGATGCGGAGCTAGAGCTCGTTAATGTCTACGAAAGCTTTCTCAATAAGAGTGACAATAAAAGCCAACTTTCAGCACGTTACATCTATGAGCACCTGTTTCTATCGCATGTCTACTTCTCTGATTTGGCGCAGCCAACGCGTTTCTTCACACTTGTCCGTTCTGCAACGCCTCCAGGTGAAGCGGTGCAACGCATCACGACTCGTCGCCCTTACGACGATCCAAAAGTAGAACGTGTTTACTACCGCCTGATTCCAGAACAAGGCTCCATCGTCGACAAAACGCACATGCCTTTCGCACTCAATAAAGAGCGACTACAAAAGTGGAACACTTGGTTTGTCGATGCTAATTACTCTGTGAAACAACTCCCTAGCTACAATATTGATGTCGCAGCTAACCCTATGACTTCGTTTGAAGCGCTGCCAGTGAACTCGCGCTTCCATTTCATGTTGGACAATGCGCAAAACACCATCATGGCTTTTATCAAAGGGCCAGTGTGTCGTGGTCAACTTGCCTTGAATGTGATTAACGACCGTTTTTGGGTTTTCTTCATTGATCCAGAGAAAGCCGATTTACCAGAAATAAACGCTTTCTACGCTAGCCAGAAGAAAAACTTAAAACTACCTAGCGAGCTAAAAAGTAACACCGTACCAGCGACTAACTGGGTACGTTACTCTAAGCAACAGGCTCGATACCTAAATGCGAAATCAGACTTCACCAACCAATGGTTCGATAGTGGCGTGAACCTAGACACCGGTATAATTTGGGATGGCGATGGCATCAACCAAAATGCCGCTCTCACTATCTTTAGACACTTCGATAGCGCTTCTGTTGTTCAGGGTTTAGTTGGTTCACAGCCTAAGACAGCATGGATCCTTGATTACGCCTTACTAGAGCGCATTCATTACCTTCTTGTAGCAGGCTTCGATGTGTACGGAAACTTCGGCCACCAGCTGATTACGCGTATGTTTATGGACTTCTTGCGCCTTGAGGGTGAAAGTAACTTCTTAACCCTTCTTCCTAAAGATGTTCGCCATATTGAACACTCAAGCTGGTACAAAAACCAAAGTGCACAACTGAGCGATTACTTGCAACGCAATATCGCCCCTTTCGACCAACCAACAAGTGTGGTTTACAAAACGGCCGATCCTAAGCGTGAACTGCTCAATATGATCAAAGATAAGCTCGCGCCTGTCCTCGATAGTCGTTTTGATATTGTCGAAACAGGTTTTGGTCGAAAGAACGAAGCACTGCTTAACCAAGTGAATTTGATAAAGGGAGTCGGCCTGCGTCATGTTCCTCAGTTAGTGATGATCATGATTGAAGGCGAAAATGGCGAAGAGCAGCTGTTCACCATGATTCACAATAACGCTCACAGCAACATTTCAAGCTTGTTTAATGAAGAAGGTAACAGAGATTACGCCAATGATGACTTAACGCTCGTACGAGGCGTTGTCGGTAGCTACCCTGCCGCCTACCTGTCTTTAACCGAAAGCGAGATACCGACTCTGGTGAAAACTCTGCAAAATTTAAACACAGAAGAAGATTACGTGGCGCTGCTGGATAAGTTTGCGGTACGACGCAGTTCTAACGAGTTCTGGCCGTTCAGTGACCGAGTTCATCGTTGGTATCAACAAGACCAACCGATCGAGTTTGGCTTGTTGGATTACAATCGCTTTGAGAATAGGTAGTAAGCGATAAGCCTTAGTTCAAGCTCTTGAGCCTTGGTTAGCTTGAATGGTTAGCCTTTCATAAAGAGCGCTGACTTGCGCGGTATAAAAAATCCTCTGACGAATATTCGTTCAGAGGATTTTTTTGACTTGTTGATTAGATCAAGTTTAAAGCAAGCTCACGTCATTAGGCAGAAACATAAGTTAGTAACGCCTCTAACGAGTCTTTAACCAATTCAGATAAAGCGTGGTCGTTATCTCGGTACTGCAATAATGGTTGTTCGCTTGCTTCGATGCTCTGACACAAATTGTACAGTGCTAATAAACCCAAACTGCCCGCCGAGCCTTTCAGCTTGTGCGCCAAAGATTTCACTTCTCGTCCGTTATCGGCTTCGCTTGCCTCGACTAATTCATTCAAGGTAAGGTTACTGCTCTCCTCGAACAGCACAACAATCTGTTTCATTTTATCCAATCCAAGAATCGATAGGTCACCCTCTATCACTTTGGAATCAATCAGTTTCACTGGAGTGTCTCCTTCATCTTGGGAATCCGTTGTCGTCGTGTACTTGGCTAAAACATCTACCATCTGTGTCGAGCACTCATCACTGTTACCCTTCACAGCACGGTTACCATTTTGCTTACAAACAGCATCGTTTGGATCGGGCTGTGGCAACAATAGTGTTTTACCATCGAGTTGAGCAACAATGAGCTGAGAAAGTGCCTCTTTTTCTAGCGGCTTAGGCAAGAAGCCATCAAAGCCAGACGACAAGTAGCTTTCCACTTCCTCGTTAAACACGTGAGCCGATACTGCGATCATTGGTGGTATTTTGCGTGTTACGTTTTCTTCATTCTCATGCTGAAGCGCATCGTCTTTGAGTTGTTGAATCAACTCTACGCCATCGCAGTCAGGTAAATTGATGTCCACCAGCGCAATATCAAACTCTTGTTCACTGAATATTACTCTCGCTTCTTGTCCGGTTGTCGCTATCACAACATCGTGGCCCAGGTTATTCAAAAAGCCTTCGGCAACAATACAGTTCACAGGGTTGTCTTCAATCAGAAGTACCTTCGCTCGGATACAAGCTTCAATAACCGTTGCTTTCGTTTCAATTTTCTCACCTACTTCAAGTGGCAATGAGAACCAAAACTGACTGCCCTCGCCTTCTTCGGAATGAACACCAATGTCACCATTCATTGCCAACATGATGCTTTTACTGATCGCTAATCCAAGCCCTGTGCCACCGGTTTTGTTGCGACCGCTATCGGTTTGAGTAAAGGCATCAAACAGACAAGCTTGTTCGCTAGCGTCAATACCGACACCGGTATCTGACACTTCAAACATCACTCGATTTTCATCTTCGATATCTAAACTAATGAAGATATCGACCGAGCCACTTTCAGTAAACTTAATCGCGTTACCGACCAAGTTATTCAATATTTGACTGATTCGCGTTACGTCACCACGCCAATAACGTTGCACATCACTTTCAATGTGAAAATCAAAATTAAGCTTCTTCTCAGCGGCGCGCCCTTCCATTAACTGATAGGTATCTTGAACCATCTGGTAAAGGTCAAAAGAAGCCGCGCGTATTTCTAGATGTCCCGCTTCTATCTTTGAATAGTCCAGCACATCATTCAAAATCGCGAGTAGATTCTTACCACTGCGGTTAATGATGTCCGCATAGCCTGATTGCAGCGGGTCTAAGCCGGTATCTTTAAGCAATCGAGCCGTGCCTAATACGCCATTCATTGGCGTTCGTATTTCATGGCTCATCGTCGCAAGGAAAGCAGACTTGGCACGGCTTGCTTGTTCTGCCGCATTGCGAGCTTTAGCGTGGTTACCCACCTCGACATTCAACTTCTCATTGGTCTTTTGCAGTTGATAGGTTCGGTCTGTGACCAACTCTTCTAAGTGCTCTTTGTGCTCTTCCAGCTCACGTTTTGCCTTAGCTTCGCCAACCGCGACCACTTGTAATGCTTGCGCGGTGTTTCTGGCGGTGATGATTGCCTCACCCATATGAGCCAGCTCATCATTACCCTTAACCGAGATATCAATATTCAGGCGACCTTGTGCGATAGACATCAAGGCCGATGAGTATTCAGTAAGGCGTTTAACAACCGAAATATACACCACTCGCCAAACGATAAATGCGACGATAACCAAACCAATAACCGAAATCACAGACAGCGACCATTGAGCCAGATTCAGCGTGCTCGTCAGCTCATCAACCGCTTTTTTGGTGCTTCGGTTTGAATCATCAACCAGTTGGTTAACGGTTGTATTCAGCTGAGAGAACAGCTCCAACGTATTTTGCATCAGAAACTCTGACTTCTTGGTGTTCTCATATTGTTCTAGCGAGATATCGAACACGACCTGGCGTTTTCTCAACTCTTCAAGCAACTGAGACATCTGCGCAGAACGAGTCGGATCTTCCACCGCTTTAACGCGGCGCGCCATGATTCTTAGGTTGGATTCGAACTCAGACTGGATTTGATGAATACGTTCAACGTTGGTGACGGTTTGCGTTTCTTCAATTTGATTGAGCATCTTGAACGCCAACAAATGCAATTCGTGCAGACGCTCAGACAAATCAAGATCAACTTCAACAAGTGCGTCTAAGGCTTGGTAGGCTCTATCGGTTTCTTTGGTTTCTAGCAGGTCGTAGATGTGCGTTACGTTAGCAACCGCAATGGTAGCCGTGTTCAAAACTTGGGTTCGCGTGAGCTGCTCTAACTCTTCTGCGAGTAGACGCATCTCTTCAACACGAGACGTCAATTCCTTGCTCAACCAAAGCTTACGTTCGACCGAGACACCCAGTTCAGCCAGTGTGTTAATAACGCTTTGAACATTGTTTTCGAGTTTATTGAGAAGTTGGGAATCAAAACTGTCGACACCAAGCTCTTTGATATGCTGAAGAAGTGCTTCAAGCTGGCCAAACAACACAGTGCCAGCCTCTTTTCGTTCGGCCTCGTTTCTCGCATTAGAAAGCGTTTGTACCGACGAAATAATACGGTTACTCAACTCAGAAACTTGACGAGCTTCGATCATGGCAGGAAGCGCTGAATCGACGACGTTTCTTTCCGTTTTTGCTACAAAGCTAAATCCAGAAACACCGATCAATGCAGATAATAGAACCAACAGTGCCATCACTAAGAATGAGGCCAGTAGCTTGCGTCCAATACTCGCTGAGGCTAATAACATAAACTTTAAACCTTAAAACGTTCTTCTTTACCCATGCAGAATACGCTATATTTTGCAGTGTTTCTTATCTAAAACCAATAAAACGGCAATTCATGCTATCTAGACCTTTAGCTTCAAAAATCATTCTCTCACTACTGGCCACAGTAACCTCTGTCGCGAGTGCTAGCGAGCCTTTGAGCCCAATAAAACCTGCCGAAGCCACATCACATAAAGAGAAAATTTGTGCCATTTATCCGCACCTTAAGGATTCTTACTGGTTGTCTGTTAACTACGGCATGGTCTCTGAAGCAGAAAAGCAGCAAGTTGAGCTAAGAGTATTAGAAGCTGGCGGGTACCCAAACATTGGTAAGCAAGCCTCACAGCTGGTGCTTTGCACACAATGGGGAGCCGATGCCATTATTTTGGGCACAGTTTCACCCGATGCTTACCATGACAATCTTACGGATTGGGTTGGCTCGACGCCTGTGTTTGCTACGGTGAATGAGTTAACCGTCAATGAAGAACAACAGAAGGTACTGAAAGGTACGGTCGGTGTCGACTGGTATCAAATGGGATTTCAAGTCGGAGAGTTTTTGTCGAAACGACATCCGAAAGGATCCGGCGAAACACCTATCGCCTTGTTACTTGGCCCACAATCAAGTGGCGGTACTAAGCCTGTAGCACTGGGGTTTTATGATGCAATCAAATCGAGCGATATCAAAATTGCGATAAGCTATTGGGCAGACAACGATAAAGAACTGCAAAGAAACTTAGTACAACAAGTCATCGAGCAGCCGGATATTCAATATATTGTGGGAAGCGCAGTCGCGATTGAAGCTGCGATAAGTGAGCTAAGAGCAGCCGGTAAAACCAAAGAAATTGGATTAATTTCAAGTTACCTAAGTCACGGAACCTACCGCGGCTTGCTTCGTAACAAGGTGCTTTTTGCACCAACAGATAAAATGGTTGAGCAAGGTCGCTTGTCGGTAAAACAAGCCACCAGTTACTTACGCGGTCAACCTTATGAACAACACAGTGCACCCATGATAGAAGCACTGACACCAGCAACACTCAAAGATCAAATTATCGCCGACTCATTGTCACCTTCTGAGTTTCGTCCGGTATTCAGTGTGAATCCTTAGTGCTATATTGGCTGAAGAACTCAAAACAATAAAAACGAAACAATCATTTAGGGAACATTCATGCAAAAAACGACGCGTACTATGCCAACGCATAAGAATATCGCTTTGGTAGCTCATGACCATTTCAAACCTGAGCTACTTAGATGGGTCAAAGAGAACAAAGAAAAACTACAAAAGCACTTCCTTTATGCAACGGGCACAACGGGTTCTCTACTCAGTAAAGAAACAGGCCTAGCAATTAAGAGCATGATCAGCGGCCCAATGGGCGGTGACCAACAACTTGGTGCGCTTATCTCTGAAGGCAAGATCGATATGATGATTTTCTTCTGGGATCCACTGAATGCCGTACCACATGACCCAGATGTAAAAGCACTGCTTCGTATCGCAAGTGTTTGGAACATCCCAGTGGCAACCAACCGTGCTACCGCTAACTTCCTATTTAACTCTTCACTGCTTGAAGAAGAGGTGATCATTGAGATCCCAGACTACGAAGCGTACCTAGCTGAGCGAACTTAATGGTTCAGCGCTCTTAACTAAGCAGAACGCTTCGATATGAACTAAGAAAAACGCTTCGTTAAGAACCAAGATAACGTCACAGACTAAAAAGCCTGCTTCATTGCAGGCTTTTTGTTCACCAGAATCTTAACTCGCTACTTGTCACTCCATACAGCCATTTCGTTGCCACTTGGCTCTCTAAAGTGGAAACGTCGCCCGCCGGGGAAACTAAATATCTCACGATTTACCTCGCTGTCTCGTCCTAAAATACGTTGACGATTTTAGTAAGCCAGTAACGCAAGTTGCTGGCTTTTTTCATGCATCTTATTTGGCGTATTCATACCTAGGCTGAGATGTGGCCTCATTTCGTTGTACGTATAAATCGACTCTTCAACAAGTGTTTTCAACTCGCGAAGATCTTTGCATTGAGTAAGCAAGAACTCTTGCTTGAGGATACCATTGACCCGCTCAGCTAAAGCGTTTTGGTAACAGTCATAACCATCTGTCATTGATGGTGTTATGCCATACTTTTTAAGTTTCTCTTGATAGAGGTTTGAGCAATACTGAAGCCCTCTATCTGAGTGATGGATTGTCGCATGACAATAACATCGAGTTTTTACCGTCATATCTAAAGCCTTCACAACATCGCTCGCTTTCATTTCATTGCTGACTTCATACCCCATGATTTTACGGCTGAAGGCATCGGTAACCAATGACAAGTAGTGAACGCCCTCATTTGACTGAACATAAGTAATGTCGCTCACCAGAACTTCTTCTGGTTTTGACGGAACGACTTCTTTTAGCAAGTTCGGATGTTTTTTCATCCAGTGCCTGCTGTTCGTTGTTTTGGTATAACTTCGTTTCGGCTTAACGAGTAGGCGCTCTTCCCTGAGGTAATTAAACAAAGCATCACGGCCAAGTTTTATTCCCTTAGCTATCAACTTAGGCTTTAGTAAGAAATAGAGCTTACGAGCTCCCAACCGAGGCATAAACCGCCTTAGTTCAAGCACCATTCCTTTCACAGGAGCAAGCTCAGCCTGACGAGTGGTCTCACGCTTTTCTCTCTGATAGACACACTGACGAGATATATTGAGCAATGAGCAAGCTTTACTTAAGCTTACTTTCTTCTCTTTTTGAAGGCTTCTTGCTCCTTCGCTATATACTTTTTTCTTAGCGACATCCCGTGCTCAGCATCAAGAATATCAACAACCCTATTGAGAAGAAGGCATCTGAGGCGTTCATCTTCAAGCTCTTGTTCTAGTCGTTTTATTTTTTGGACAGGCGTTTCATTCGCTCTCGGTAATTTAGGCATCGCGCTCTTCCTTGGATTGTTTGTCCAATCCAATTTCCCATGCTTTCTTAACCAAGTAAGAACGGTCGAACGACCTTGTATGCCGTAAATTGATTGGGCTTGTTTATAGGTCATGTCGCCTTTTTCGATAGCGTCTACAACCTGTAATTTAAAGCCTAGTGTGTAATCACGCTGAGTGCGCTTAACGTAGTGTTTATTTGGAATGGTCATCATTAGTCCTCAATGTGTAAACACATTTCAGGACGGGACACGCCACCAGCATCAAGCACGTCACGCTCGGTTTGCTCAAGATCTTCGCTATAGAACACCATCAGCGCTGCGCCACTTTCAGCATTCGACGCCAGATCCGCTAAATAGAACCCACCCATTAAGCCTTTACCTTCGAAAGCAGAATACTCAGGGCCATAGTCTTCGAAGGTCCAACCAAACACTTGGCTGAAAAACGCCTTAGTTGCAGCGATGTCTTTCGCAGCAAATTCAATGTAGTTAATAGAGCCGTGTTCCATAGCGGATTCCTTCTGCTTTATGCCTTTTTCCTAATGATAATAGCTTACGTCCTAATAAGAATAGGTAGGGGGCTTGAAGATCTAATCTTAGACAATTACGCCAAGTGACATCACTTTTTACGAACGACGGGGTAATCAGATCCATGCAGTTCTTGTACAAAACCAGAACCGTCGCCACTGTGCGTGATCCATACTTTCTCTTTCGCTCGCGTCATTGCCACGTAAAATAAACGACGCTCTTCTGCATAAGGGAAGGCGTCTGATGATTCAGTCAATGCGCCATCAATATGCAGCTGTTTCTTCTTCGTCGGGAACTGCCCTTCATCAACACAAAGAATAATCACAAAATCTGCTTCTTTGCCTTTACTGGCGTGGCAAGTCATAAAATTAATGTTGATGGATGTGAAGATTTTTTTCCAATCTTCCAGCAATTCTGGTTTGTGGTAATGGTTACGTCCAAGTAGCAATACTGACTTGCTGGCTTTACCTTTTACTTGCCTATTAATCTGATCCAGGATCTTCTCAACTTCTTTGCTTGGCGCACTGTACACCGCCTTCTGCTTCTGTTGTTTGAAGCTGTTCAGTTCTTTCGGAAGCTGAATCGGGTTTTCCTGCACAAAACGATTGGCAACTGCACCTAACTGATTGTTAAATCGGTAAGTCGTATCTAGGTGATGAATCGTCGAGCTCTCAAAACGATCCTTAAAGCCCGTCGTTAAATCCACATCTGCGCCCGCAAACTGGTAAATCGACTGCCAATCATCACCTACCGCAAAAATAGAAGCTTGGTGTTGCGCTTTCGACTGATTACACAGTGCCTCAACCAAGGCAAGGCGATCTGGCGAGATGTCTTGATACTCATCGATCATGATAAACTTCCAAGGCGAGATAAACTTGCCCTTTTCGACATACTGAGTCGCTCGGCTGATCATGATTGAGAAGTCGATGTGATTCTGTTCTTTCAGTTCTTTTTGCCATGCTGTCACGCATGGCCAACACAGTGAAAGCTCGCTGTTGAGACGCGTGTAGTCTCTGTGATCAATCAACTGCTGTTGCACTTCCTTCTTCGATAAACCCGATGCATTCAACTGCTCAAGCTGCTTTTCAAGCCAACCTATCAACTTGAGGTTTGAAACATGACTACCAAGTTCGTCGTCACCTGTTAAATAAGCGATTGGCCACTTAGACAGGTGCTTTTGCCAGCGTTTGAAGTTAGTCGGCGTCATCCAGTGCTTTTTCAACCAATCAATGCACCATGCTTGGCGTTGATTGTCATCGAGCGCTAACGGAGAGATAACCACACGTTCAGGTTCAACCTGATTAAGGATCTTTAGACCCAACTGGTGGAAAGTACTCACTTGCACCTTCTCTGCTGACAAACCAATTTTGCTGTTAAGGCGCTGTTTCATCTCTTCCGCTGCTTCGCGACCAAATGCGAGCAATAACAGCTCTTCAGCTTGAGCTTGATGGCTTTGCAATAAATACGCAACGCGAGCTGTAAGAACACTGGTTTTACCCGAGCCAGCGCCCGCTAAAATAAGGTTGTGATCATCATTCATCAAGACCGCATATTGCTGAGATAAATTGAGTGGTGACGATTCACATTGAGCAAACAATACTTCCCAGTTTTGTCTTTCTGTTTCTAACCACTGCTGATTTCTCTCGGCTTGCTTAATTTCCGTCTCAGACAACCATGGCTGCATTCGAGCAATGCGGTTTGGCATACGCTGCGCCGCTTCTTCTAAAGTCATCGTCATATTTTCTAAACTTGAGTTAACCATGTCGACCCAAGTCTTAACTTTAGAATGCGCTAGGAAAGCAGGAAGTTGCTCAAGACGTGTCAATTCAGCTTCCCATTGAGGAACGTGTTCAGCCAATTGTTCACATTGCGTGTCATGCCACTTCTGATAAGCAGCAACCGATGCGCGTGCAAATTGACGGCATTGTTCCCAAGGTAGGCCTTGTACTAACCAGCTGCGCTGTTTGCCATCTTGCTGATTAGCAAAGAACTGTAACGATCCCCAAAACAATCCGCGTTTTATCGCGATCTTGCCACTCCAAATAGTAAACGGGATTCGTTCTTCACTGCCTACTGAAGATAACAGCAGGCGTGGACCATCAAGTTCGACTTGATGATATTCATTTTGAATAAAAAACTGTGCAGTCTTGTTAGCGCTTAGCTGCATTGGAGTGTGCTCTCTAATTGGGAATATTGAATTTATATCATGATGCTGTGAGAATTAATAATGTCTCACATCTTATCGATGCTTTCATGACAATCTAGGGGCAATTATGGATAAGTATCAAATTCTTGTGCTTGATTTCTGTTAGGATTATGGTTTTAGTGTGTCAAGTGAGCGACTGTGGACTTCTCAGCCAAATTGCGCCTCTATTGGGCGAATAAAACCATAAATTACAGCGTATTAATTCTCATCACTCTACTCGGTGTTGTGGTTCCTGCTTGGTATTATGGACAAAACACACTCATCACACCTTTGATCTTAGGTGTTATTGCTGCGGCTCTTGCTGAAAGTGACGACAGCTTTACCGGGCGTTTGAAAGCACTCACGCTAACCTTTATCTGTTTCGCTGTGGCCGCTTTCTCTATTGAGATTCTGTTCGATACACCGTGGCTGTTCGCGATAGGGCTTTTCGTTTCAACCTTCTCTTTTATTATACTCGGTGCAATTGGCCCTAAATACGCCAGTATCGCGTTTGGTTCGCTGCTTGTTGCTATTTATACCATGCTCGGCGCCCATGAGAGCACAAACCTTTGGTTTCAACCGCTTCTACTTTTAACCGGCGCCGCTTGGTACTACTTCATGTCGATGATTTGGCAGATTGTCTGGCCGATGCAGCCCGTACAGCAAAACCTAGCCACGGTGTTCGACCAAATCGGCAATTACATCGGATCAAAAGCGGAACTCTTCTACCCTGTATCTGACCTTATTCCTCAGCCACATCGTATTATTGAAGCTAAGTTAAACGCCAGTACCGTTAATGCACTCAACATGTGTAAAGCAACACTACTTAACCGATCTAAGCGCGGGCACATTGATGGTCCGAGTGACCGATTCCTAAATACCTATTTTATCGCACAAGACATTCATGAGCGCGTGAGCTCTACCCACTACCGCTATCAAGAGCTGGCAAAGCACTTTGAACGCTCTGATGTGTTGTTTCGATTTAAGTATCTACTCGAAGCCCAAGCCACAGCCTGTAAAGAAGTGGCGAGCTCATTGAAAGTCGGAGCTGAATACCAGCATGGCGATAAATCTGTATTAGCACTTGATGAGTTAATGTCTTCGCTTAACCATCTTAACCAACAGAACAAGCCCGAGTGGAAATCACTACTCAACCAATTGGATTACTTATTCAATAACCTCGCTACCGTCGAAAAGCAGCTCTCGAATATCAGTAACCCGGATGCGGAAAAGTTGGAAGAAGACGTATTGGACGATACCAACCCTCATACTTTGACGGCAATGTGGCACAAGATCAAAGCCAACCTGAATACCGACTCGATGCTGTTTCGTCATGCGATTCGTATGGCAATCACATTGACGCTCGGCTACGGGATCATTCAAGGTTTTGACATAGAGCGTGGCTATTGGATCTTGCTGACGACACTGTTTGTATGCCAGCCAAACTATAGTGCAACACGACAAAAGCTGACGGCTCGTGTCATTGGCACCGTCGCAGGCTTGTTGATTGGCGTACCACTACTGACCTTCTTCCCGTCTCAAGAGAGCCAGTTAGTTTTCATTGTGATCAGTGGCGTGATGTTCTTTGCATTCAGAATCAATAACTACGGGTTCGCGACCGGCTTTATCACGCTGCTTGTACTCTTCTGCTTTAACCAATTAGGGGAAGGCTACGCGGTGGTGTTGCCAAGACTAGCGGATACCTTTATCGGTTGTGCCCTCGCCGTACTTGCTGTCATTTACGTGTTGCCTGATTGGCAATCAAAGCGATTGCACAAAGTAATGGCAGATGCGCTCGATTCCAATAAGAACTATCTCGCTCAGATCATTGGCCAGTATCGCGTAGGTAAAAAAGACACCCTTAATTACCGTATTGCGCGCCGCAGTGCACACAATAACGATGCCAACCTGACTGCGGCCATCAGTAGCATGTTGGTTGAACCAGGTAAGTATCGTACCTCTGAAGATGAGAGTTTCCGATTCCTAACCCTTAATCATGCTCTACTCAGTTATATCTCTGCTCTAGGTGCTCACAGAACGCGTATCGATGATGAAGCAACACATAAACTAGTATTAGATGCACACAGAGTAATACACGAACATCTCGACGCTCTAAATGATCAACTCTACTCCCACCAAGAACAGTGTGAAGTGAAAAACGCTTACGACCCTGAACTGGATAAACGCCTGAGTGAGTGGCGAGAAGAAGACGAGAGTTCTGTCAGAATGGTTCTACAACAGCTGCATTTGATCTATCGAATGCTTCCAGAATTGCATACCTTAGCGACCAAGTTTGCGGTTAAGGTAAAGATAGATAAGCCGTTTGAAACAGAAGCTTCTTGAACAACAAACAAAATACTGTAAAAACAAAAAGATACCGCCAATCGTTCACCTTTTGATCATTGAGTGTATTTATACATTGCTCTATCCATACCCCAAACTGGGTAGAGCAATTGCTTACCTACCCTTTCATTACAAGGGATGCGGGGATTTTTACATTGTAGGAATTCTCTGACTTTGATTGACCCAACCATAACTTTGCCTAACATTTCTCGGACAAAAAACGACCACAGAAATTTATAGTTGTCTTAGTTTTAGGAAACTTCAAACTTCATTTAATATTCACTTAATCTTGTTTGATTTCCTGAATCAGTAGGCTATGCTCTATAGAGCATATGGATTTGAACAAAGGTCACATTATGAATACACAGCAATTTGAAGTATTTAAGCAGCAAATACAGCTTCTTAGCCCACAGCAATTGAAAGCACTTCAAGGTGAAATCGACGGCAACCTTGAGACGGACCAGCCTTCTCTGCTTACTGATGAAGAGTTAAACGCACTAAATGACCTGTTTAATTAATAGACAGACGTCACTATTTTAGCTTAAGTTCACCGTTTCACCGTAAATTTCACCTGTTCACCATTGCGCTCAAAATATCGTCCGCCTAGACTCATTCAATACGTCAATAAAAGGTTCTGCTATGTCGATATCTGGTATTCAATCTGGTTACGCCATTATTCAGCAGTCAACCAACATGGTTGAAGAAGCCGCAATCGAGCTCAACCAAGCCTCCAAACACTCTCTAGAATCCGATGACGCTTTCCAAACTAGCGATTTCAGCTTTAACCAAATAGAACCTGAACAATCCATTTCGTTTAAAGAGAAAGAACCGGAACCATCTTCATCCTCAACTGATGCACTTATAAAACTGACTCAAAGCGCAAGTTATAACCGCGTTGGTGCGAGTGTGATTGATCGTCAAAACGAAGCCATCGGCAGCCTTCTCGATATCCATATCTAGTTCAATCTCATAGTGAGCATTTTTTGACGAAGTTGTCTTGCTTAGGCGAACAAATTGCTGCTAAACCCATACAAACTGTAACTCATTATATCAGGCGCTTGTTTCTGGCTTATTACTCGGTAGAATCAGCGCAAACCAATTTGCTGCACAAACTTTACTTCATACTATTTATGCCAAAACTAAATCTGCATCGCCGTGACTATGTTTCTATTTTAGGAGGCGACATCTCCGCAGACGCATTAGAAAAAAAGCTTCAGCCTCATTTTGAAAAGCCAGTAAATAAGCTGACACCTAGCCCCTATCTGACAGAAAAAAATCTAGCACGTCGCTGGACAGCTCTCGACAATTTAGATTCTCAACAAGAGCTCCTCGACCCTCATACACAAAGTCAGGTCCAAGCTTATGAGAAAAACATTGAGCACTTTATTGGCACAGTTAAAGTCCCTGTGGGAATATCTGGCCCTTTAAGAGTCAATGGCCTATTTGCTACGGGCGATTACCTCGTCCCACTCGCAACTACAGAAGCAGCGCTTGTTGCGTCTTACAATCGTGGTTCTAAGTTGATTACGGCATGTGGTGGCGCAAGTGCTATGTTGCTCAATGAAGGTGTAACACGTACTCCTGGTTTCGCATTCCAAGGATTAGTTGAAGCCGGACAGTTTGTGGCTTGGGCTGTGACTCAGTATGACCAGTTCAAGATCTTGGCAGAATCAACAACATCACACGGCAAGCTTACCGACATCAATATCAACATCGAAGGTAACCATGTTTATTTGGTGTTTGAATTTCTAACTGGTGATGCTTCTGGTCAAAACATGGTGACCATCGCCACTAATGCAGTCTTTGAGTACATCATAGAAAATACGCCGGTTAAGCCCGATCATGCTTTCCTAGATGGTAACTTGTCAGGCGATAAAAAAGCCAATACTCAAACCTTGCGCAGCGTTCGTGGTAAAAAGGTCACAGCCGAGGTTAATATCTCTGCCGAGCTTGTCGCTAAGCACCTCCACACCACACCAGAGAAAATGGTGCAGTTCGGACAAATGACCACAGTCGGTGGGGCTTTGAGCGGCACGATTGGTATCAATGCTCATTATGCAAATGCACTTGCTGCGCTCTACATTGCTTGCGGACAAGACGCTGCCTGTGTTGCTGAATCAGCGATTGGTATGACTCGCATGGAACTCAATAAAGAAGGCGGTTTATACGCGAGCGTCACACTGCCTAACTTAATGCTAGGTACAGTAGGCGGCGGCACTAGTCTACCAAGCCAAAAGGCATGTCTAGATTTACTTGGCCTTCACGGCAATGGTAAATCGCAAGCCTTAGCTGAGGTATGTGCTGCATTATGTTTAGCGGGTGAACTGTCGATTGTAGGCGCGTTTTGCGCAGGTCACTTTTCGCGAGCTCATCACAAATTAGCTCGTTAATAACCTTTATCCAATTTGGCTTGTGAGATTTTGTGGATTGCACAAGAGCACAAGCCACTCTGAATGCGTGAGTCATAAATGGATTACTTACACTTATCTAGAGTGAGCCTTAAGCACCTCACTGCGCTTCATATTATGCTGAACACCCACAGCGTTACTCAAACCTCAGAGCAACTCTTTGTCAGCCCTTCGAGTGTGAGTAAGACATTATCTCAGCTGCGTGACATACTTAACGACGAGCTTTTCTATCGGGACGGCACCAAGCTGATCCCGACGCCATTTGCCTTGCAGGTAGCTCCTACTGTTCACGCGATTCTTTCAAGCATGAACGGACTGCTTCATCAGAAGAGTTTTACCCCTCAAGAATACCAAGGCAGCTTTTCACTTTCGATGCGCGAAAGTACCTTTGAAGTATTCGCGTCCAAGCTCAGCAAAATTACCACTGAACTCGCACCCAAAGCCAAACTCAACATCTATTCGAAGCAACAGCTGGGATTTGATGCTTTGCTCAGCGGTAAGATCAACTTGATCTTATTGCCCCATGATATTTCCCAGCCACCGACCGATAATAAGGAGCTGGTTTGGGAAACGATTCTTCCAGACGAAATGGTTTGTTTGATGGGCGCAGACCACCCTCTTGCTCAGCAAGAACTGACGATTGAAGGCTACTTAGATTACAAGCACATTGGGATTTTAGATAACGAACTGTCTCAGCCTTACTTTGAGCAAAACTTAGTTCAATGTCATAAGCCAAGAGATATGGCAATATCGGTAGCGGACTTCGGTGCAGCGGCTGTACTGTGTCACCACACGCCTTTCCTATTCACCAGCTCTAAACAGTGGGCTGAACATGCTAAGCAAGCTCAGGGCTTAGTGAGCAAACCCTTGCCTTTTGATTACGGCAAAGTGGCGTATAGCTTGGTGTGGAACAAGCCCAACATGAATGATCAAGCGATCAAATGGTTGTGTGACCTATTTTTAGAGGCTTGATATTTTTAGAGACTTTACGTTCTTAGAAACCTGATTGACCGCAGAAGAAACTTAGAGGTTAAGTATAAACCTCTGGGGTTTGCATTGGCCTTTTAACGATCGTGTAGAGCTTATCGTGAAAGCTCTGCATCTGTTGTTCGGTGCATTTAGGCCAATCTAACGCTTCACCAATCACACCATGATGTTGAAACGCATTCAGTCGAATTCGAACATCATTTGGTAGCGTCTTCAAGTAACGCCCCACTTGTTCAATTTCATCTTCAAGATCGCTTTTATTCGGAATATGCAGCAACCTAACTTCATGCAGCTTTCCTTTGCCTGCAAGATAATTGATGGTTTCAAACACTCGATGGTTTCCTCTGCCCACCAGCCATTGGTGCGTTTCAGATTGCCATGATTTTAGGTCAATCATCGCGCCATCAAGGTAAGGCAACACCTTGTCCCAGCCTTGCTGTGACAACGAACCGTTACTATCAATAAAGCACGTAAGGTGCGCTAGCTGCGGATCACTTTTAATCGCTTGAAATAGCTCAATGATAAACGGCAACTGCATGGTCGCCTCGCCACCTGAAATAGTGATTCCGCTTAAGAAAAATTGGTTATGCCTGACGAGTTCAAGCACCTCTGAGATCGTCATCGTGGTAATTTTCGGGCTCGACTTATGATCGCAGACATCAATGCACTGATCGCAGTTGGTGCAAACTTCTGGGTCCCACTTCACTTTGCCATCAATCATGCTTAAAGCATTGCTTGGACAGCCACTAACGCAGTCTCCACAATGGTTACAGTGATTGATTGTATGAGGGTTATGGCAAGTAATGCAGTCAAAATTGCAGCCCTGAAGAAACAGCACCAAGCGGTTTCCCGGGCCGTCAACACAAGAAAAGGTCAGCACACGGCTGACCTTCGCTTGTTTTTCTGTCTTATTATTTTTAACCCTAGCCATTTGAGTTGTTAGATCAGAAACTTTCATAATTCACATTGTTCGTAGTCGAAACGCAACACACACATAACACACGCACGTTAAAGCTATTCGTATGTCGGCGACATCTCTAAGCTCGCTACACGTGGTTTACGCTCTAATATGCCCGTGTTCTTCGCAGCTTCAGCACCTAAGAAGGTGGTATTAGTACGTGAGCCTTGCTCATCGTATTTCGCAATATCAGACAGTTTGACCATGTAACCCGTCACACGAACCAAATCGTTTGATGCAACGTTAGCCGTGAATTCACGGTAACCCGCCTGAATCGCGCCTTTACACAGGTTAAACATCGCTTCAGGATTTGATTTCACTGTTTCGTCGATGGTTAGAATGTCACTGATACCCGAGGTGTAGAACTTATGGTGACCCGCGGTAGCACGAACGTAAGAGACTGGATCCGGTTCGGTGCCATAAGGAATGCGGACACCCGGAGTCACATCTTCATCTAAACTAATACCGCCTTGAGCATGCAGCAGAGCTTTACCCTCAAGCCCATACTTCACTTCAGAGCTTTCAACGATCTCAGCCAGCTTTTCAGAAATGCAATGACCAAGCTGATTCGCCTGTTCATCGTGACCATAGCGCCCTGCTTGGCCCTCTTTCTCCATCAAGATGTTGACGGCTTCCGCCATACCATAAATACCAAACATTGGCGCAAAGCGGTCTTCTTCGATAAGGCCTTCTTTGGTCAGGAAGCCGTCAAAAAAGTTAGACTCTTCATGCAAGAAGCGGCTACGAGCGTTCATCAATTCAACCATGATACCACTGTAATTCGGCAATACTTGTTGTAAGAAATCAGCACTGTCCTCAGACTTCAACGCCACTTGCTTGAGGTTCATACGCACCAAGGTGTTTGAACCACCTGCTAAAGGCAAAGAGTTATAGCAGCTCACAATACCAAAACGCTTGTCGCCGTAAGCCTCGGCATGCGCTGGATAGTTTGCGATATGTGGTTTACTGCACTCACAGATATTGCTTGCCGCATGACGAAGTAGATCATCAGGTGTCACAGCAGGGTCATACATAAAGGTTAAGTTTGGTGCGATCTGCTTCAGTTCAGCATCTACGCGCAAAATCGTACGACACACAATGTTGTCGGTCGGGCCGATATTCACATGCATAAAGGCATCTGGCAGTGTGCGGTCCAGCATAATCCAGAACAGCTTAAGCTTTTGATATACCTGCTCATCCGTCAAGTCGCCAACAAATGGCATCAACACATCATCCAACTGACCTAGGTATACCGGAATTGATGTCACAGACGGAACATGGTGGTAAAGGATGGTCAGCATGTTCAATGCTTCATCGAAATTAGTGGCCGCGCTAAGCTCTAAATACTTTGAGCCTTGATGTAAATATTTAGAATAGTCTGGAAGTACATAGCGCGGCTTAAATGGTGCATGCCCTTCAAACATGTCACATAGCACACCTTGTTGTAGGGCTTGCTCTACTTCGTTGCTTACCAGCATATACGGCAAGCTTGCTTCAGCTTCTAAGGCAAGATAACTCGACTTCTGCTTTGGAGACAGGTGGGCATCTGAAATGATATTGCTAAAGCGTTGTTGTTGCTCTGAAAGTTGTGGAGAAGCAGATTGGTGGCTCATGATGAAACCCTTAATATTATTATGGGCTTATTTTATATCTCACTGTTACATTTCCACTAATGAAATGTATGCAAGACTATATTTCCAAAATGGAAATGAGCAATTTGTTAATTGCCTGAAATTTGCTTATCTATGAACGAAATGGGAAGAAAGAAGCCAGTGTTGGCGTTGGTAGTGATAGTGATAGTGATAGTGATAGTGAAGATATTAAAAGCACTCAATGGCTCGACTGTTTGAAACACAAACGACTAAAAATAGAAAACCCACATAACTGACCTTAAGATCGTTGATGTGGGTTTCGTTATTTTAGATGAGCATTACCGAGGCTAGCTCTAGGCATACACACGATTACAGATAAGGAAGCACTTGTTTACGTCCAACACCCATCAATACCTTTAACTCTCCTTGTGGAGTGTTGATCGAGAACGGCGTTGACACTTCAACCACTGCAAAGCCAGCTGCACTCAGTACATTCTCTGAGCGCTGTTGGCTTACACCGTAGTCTTCGCTGTCGTTCTCTAAGTACCAATCCCAGTGTACAAACGTGCCGTCGTTTTCAAGCAGCGTGTAAATCAGACTGACTGTGTCTTGTAGGTTCGGGATAAAACCACACACCGAAGAAGCTACCACTAGGTCAAACTGGTTTCTGAATGCTGGATGCTGCGCTGCAAGCCCGCGCGATAAAAGATCAACAACAGGTTCAACGTTGGGTAACTCTTTCTTATCTAACTCTTCAATCATCCCTTCAGAGATATCAAGTGCGATGATCTCTTTTGCTAAAGGAGATATTTTCTGGCTGAGTAGTCCTGTACCACAACCAAAATCAAGGACACGGGTTCCGTTTAAATCAACGAGCGGTGTTAACTGGTCAAATACGGACTGTGCGAATACTGCGGTCGCGGGATCTTTATCCCAATCAACGGCGTACTCGTCCCATTGTTTCGCCATCATGGCCTCCATCTTTACTTCTTGTAGGTTCGGAACTTCCCCAGAATAAACCAAATTAGTCAATTCGTCATAGAGTTATCATGCAAAGATGGACTATTTCTAAGATAGTCAGCACAATATTCAGATAATATGCACCGACCCCCGCTCAATATGGAAATGAAATGAACCTTTCTCAAGTCCAAGCCTTTTGTTCCGTTGCTGATTTAGGATCAGTGTCTGAAGCTGCACGCCAGCTAGAATGCAATCGAACCAAACTCAGCATGTCGATTAAAGCCTTGGAAAAAGAGTTAGATGTCGAGCTATTTGTGCGCAGCGGAAACCACGTTGAACTTTCTGAAGCGGGTAAAGCCATTTACAAAGATTGCGAAGGCTTGTTGGTGACAGCAGCGCGTATTAAACAGACCTGCTTGCATGTTTCAGGTGAATTTAACGCGGAAATTTGGATTGCACGAGATGACTCCCTACCCGATGGAATGTGGCAGGATTTATCTCACGCTTTAAATAACAAGTACCCTTCTACCTCATTCAACTTCGTTCTCGCGTCGAGTGGCGATTTAGCTAACCTAGTTGAAACTCAGCAAGTTGACTTCGCATTTGGCGTCGATTACGAACGTGTCGATGACCCAAGAATTATCTACAATCCACTTGGTAAGATTCGAATGATGTCTGTGTGTAAGAAAGGACATGATCTGAGTGCGATGCGACGTGTGTCGGATGAAGTATTGAGAAATTCGATGCAAGCGACCATGGTTTATCTCAATGAGAAGGATAATCCTGAGCTTGAGCCCTTCTCTCGCCGTTATATTGGCTTCTCTAGCTTCGACTTCATGTTGGATACAATTTTGCGTGAAGAGGCGTGGGGCGTAATGCCAGAACCATTGATTCGCCATTTATTGCGTGAACAAGAGCTAGCAGTGATCAAACACACGTACGGCTTAACACAAGAAGACTATTGTATGTTTACCGCGGCTGGGATGGCTGAACACCCAGGTATGAATTGGTTAGCGGATCAGATCAGCGATTACTTGTTTGATTTTTAAAGTGTCAGATAATGTTCTATCTCGACACTTAAAATCATCTAACAAATAGAAAGCCCTCTCTTTAAAAGACCATCACGTGATCAACTAAATAGCGTCCGTCTTCTTCAACCAACACCATTTCAGCCACAAACTCGCCTTTCGCAATGGTATACGCTTGCTTCCACACAAAGGCGATAGAATCTGAGCGTCTAAATAGTGCGACCTGCTTTCGTTCAGCAAAAAAGCCATTGCTGTGTTGATAATGGTGACATACCTTTTCTAAATATTCCGGCGTAACAATGTCTTTCATCCTTTGGGTAAAGTCTCGACAGTGCTGAGCATGATCAACCTTAGTTGAACCGTCCATCAAGTTATCCATGATCGGGTTAGCAATCACCCACAGTTCGTTATCATTGATATCGTCAAACTTCATATTGATCCATTCCTTGTCCATTCCAATTCGTGCAGTCTCAGTCGAGTCTAGGAAATCAATGAGACCCTAGCGACTAATGTGTTTTATTAATCATAAACGATCCTATTTCAGTTGCACACCATCCCCAAGAAACACTCAACGTCAACTTTACTGACACCTCAACTTATCAATAAGTAATTGAATAATAAGAACTTTAATATAAAATGGGGTGCCGACATATAAACATCATCAGATAAAGTTTGTAAAGTTAGCTCAATATTAGAACAATGAAGTTATCAAAAACATCTGGAAAATTTTATGTGTGACAGGAAAAGCCAAAACGAAAATCGAGTACTATTGTTCTCAGCCCTTTTAGCATCAGGCTTCGCAGTTGGCGGATTGGTGTTGGGTCTTCTCGTTGGCTCTCTGGTCATAGTATTTGACGGTGTTTATTCTCTTATCAGCTTACTGCTAACTTTATTGTCACTAGCTGCATCGAAATACATTAACCGTCCTTCAGATACCGAGTTCCCGTTTGGTCGAGCTATCATTGAACCAATTGTGATTGCGATTAAAGCAATTGTGATTCTGCTAGTGGTTAGCTATTCACTTTACTCTGCGATTGGTGCGTTGATGACGGGTGGTCGTGAAGTTGATGCTTCTATCGCGACTCTGTTTGGTATTTTCAACGTGTTGGGCTGTGGTTACGCTTGGTGGTACATCGCTAACAAGAGCAAACGTATTTCTTCAGGTCTGATTCAGGCAGAGTCTAAGCAGTGGCAGATGGATACGCTACTGAGCGTAGCGGTAACGGCTGGTTTCGTAGCAGCTTGGTTAATTACCTTTTCTCCACTTTCAGAATACGCGGTGTATGCCGACCCAATGATGATGTTGCTAATGTCTTTCTACTTCATCAAAGTACCTTTCGACATGTTACGTGAAGCAATGCGCGAACTGCTGATGATGTCGGCAAACAAAGATATTTGTGACGCGGTAGATAAGAACGTTGTCGCGGTAGACAAAGAAGCGGATCAAGATTTGGAGCTGATGGGTGTGACTAAGGTTGGCCCAGAACTAAGAATTAACGTTGATATTCATACCAACGACCAACAAGCCATTGCGGTCGATGATATTGAACGAACGCGCCGACAGCTTAAGCGACGCCTATCTAAGATGCCTTATGAGCTTCAATTGAATCTCAATGTTGCGAGTTAAGTTTTCCATAGCAAACGAGGGCACACCTCACCTGAGTACATAAACTCAAATTAAGAGTGAGATTGAACCTTTTTAGAAGCCGACGTCTTTACCGTCGGCTTTTCTCTTGTTACCCACCAGCAAGCGAGTGAACCAACTGTTACCATACAAACGCCCTGCCAAAATGTCATGGTCAACGACAAGCCTAAAATCAACGAAGATAGTACGGTTGCGAAGATTGGCGTAAAGTAAGACATGGTTGCAAGAAACACCATATTCCCCCCCAGAATCGCCGTGTTCCAAAGCGCATAGCCTGCGCCCATACAAGCGCCAGCTAACGCTAAGTCAATCGCCGCACTCGTTGTCATCACCATGCCTGTTTCATCACTCAACGCGTATTTAATCCACAGAGTGATCGCCGTAGCGATAAAGAAAAGCACAATCGCATTCTGTCCTTTAGCAACGCGCTGGGTGTAGTTGCAGTAAACAGCCCAAATAATCGCACCAAAAAACGCCATAGAATAGGTTTTAGGATTAGTCGCAATGTTGGCAGCAATTTGATCAATAGATAGGCCTTGGTCACCACTGATGCTCCAAGCCACACCGAAGAATGCCAAAAAGGTACTTGGATAAACCAACCAGTTAATCTTTTTGTCACTCAGCAGCACCGCAAACAATACCGTCAGTGCCGGCCATAGATAGTTGATTACTGCCATCTCTATGGCTTGATGTCGGCTGTTCGCCATTCCCAATGCCAGAGCCAGGAAAATCTCATAACAAACGAACAAGGCGCCGCCAATCAGCAAGTAAGACTTAGAGAAGCGTGACAACTTTGGTAAACCCATAACACAGACCAACAACAGTGCACTCACCGTGTAAAGACTGGCAGCACCACCAATTGGACCTAGCTGTTCTGAGACACTACGAGACAGAGCAATCAAACAGCTCCATAATAAAATGGCGATAATACCATAGCAGCTATAACGATGAGATTTCAGCACGCCTTTTCCTTCTCTCTATTGTAATTGGGTAATCAAAATGAGCTTAAAGCAAAGATAAGCTTAAACACCACTATCGATAAGTTGCAGTAAGTAAAAATAAGTAGCCGAGCACATAACTGTACTCGGCTATCAATCATTCACTCAAAAATCTAAAAGCAATTAGCAATTAGCAATTAGCAATTAGCAATTATGCCAACAAAAGTGCTTGCAGGTCAGCCAGAGACTTAACCTGATAATGAGGGTTAATTCCTGCTGGCGTCGCTTTCTCTTGGCTGTTCAACCAACAGGTCTCAATACCAAAATCCAAGCCACCTAAAATATCAGAGTGTGGGTTATCCCCGACCATCAATATTCTTTGTTTCGATGGCAATCCAATCAGCTTATGTGCATGTTCAAAAATTTCCGCGTCTGGTTTAGCAACACCGACTTCCTCAGAAATGATCACATGGTCAAAGTAGTCCGTCATTCCGGTACGCTCTAAACGGATAGACTGAAGCTCTGTAAAACCGTTAGTAATGATGCCCATATTCACTTTCCCTTTTAAAGACTCCATCAACTCTTGTGCACCCGGTAACAAAGAACAGATATCCGCCATTGCCGTTAAAAATGCACTGTTTAAAGCAGCGGTTGTTGTTTCAAGTTTTTCAGCCCAGCTTTCGAAGCGCGTATGTTTCAGTTGATCTGCAGTAATGCGGCCATCTTGGTAATCGACCCAAAGTGGTAAGTTAACCTTTTGATAAGCCGAATAATCTTGCTCGCTGAAATCCACATCAAAGCGAGAAAACATCAGCTTCATTCCTTGATAAGCATCAAAATGGAACAAGGTTTCATCTGCATCAAAGAATATCCAATCGTACTTCATTTTATTTCCTATTATTCGCGCTGTTGAGCAGTGCATGCACTGTTTTTGTCATTGTTTTTATCGTTGCCTCAAAGGGCGGATCATCACTTTACCCTCAATTTTGTGAGCCTGTATATAAATCTAATAATTTATAGAAAACAAGCCACAAGTCATGATGTATCGCAAATTTTGCCACATATTAAACCAATACCATACAAGAAATACACTTAGGTACCGGGAGGTACTATGAAGCACTTTTTACCGTCGTCTGTCATGCTCACCCCTTTTCTTGTCAAATACTATGACGAGGAGCCAGAAGACACGCTTGATTCTGACGAGTCACAAGAGCCTCAAATTGAATGCGGTGACAACTCAGATAAAAAGTCGACACAAGCCTAACTAAAGCAGCTTTCAATGAAAAACCTTACTTTTCATTGTTATAGAGCGCCATTCTGCTCTTGGTTGAGTCAATTTATCACTATCCATTACTGACAAAGAACACAGCCAAAAACCATGAAAACGATTGCTATATGAGCCCTATCACAACGACTAGCCACAAAGTGGTAGTTCGGAATCAAAGTTGTTCCAGATCAATGGTCAACCACTTAAATGCCGACAACATGTAGGAAATTAAAAATCATAATTAACGGAGTTTTCCAATGTCTACTGCATTTTACATCCCTACAATCAACTTCATGGGTACTGGCTGTCTGAAGGATGCGGCTGATAGCATTCAGTCTCAAGGATTCAAAAAAGGTCTGATCGTTACGGATAAGATCCTGAATCAAATTGGCGTAGTTAAGCAGGTACAAGATCTTCTTAACCAGCGCGGCGTAGACGCAGTTATATTCGACGGTACTCAACCAAACCCAACCATCACTAACGTGAACGATGGCCTTGAATTGCTGACTGACAACAATTGTGATTTTGTTGTTTCTCTAGGTGGCGGTTCTCCACATGACTGTGCAAAAGGTATCGCTCTGGTTGCTTCTAACGGCGGCAAGATCGCTGATTACGAAGGCGTAGACCAGTCTGAAAAGCCAATGATGCCACTGATTGCTATTAACACCACGGCTGGCACTGCATCTGAAATGACACGCTTCTGCATCATTACTGATGAAGCTCGCCACATCAAGATGGCTATTGTTGATAAGCACACAACACCACTAATCTCAGTAAACGATCCTGAGTTGATGCTTGCTAAACCTGCATCACTAACTGCTGCAACAGGCATGGATGCGTTAACGCACGCAATCGAAGCTTACGTTTCTATAGCTGCAACGCCAATTACAGACGCTGTAGCAATTAAAGCAATCGAGCTTGTGCAAGCACACCTAAGAACAGCGGTAGCGCACGGCGAAGACATTGAAGCTCGTGAGCAAATGGCTTACGCGCAGTTCATGGCGGGTATGGCTTTCAACAACGCTTCACTGGGCTATGTTCACGCAATGGCTCACCAACTGGGCGGTTTCTACGACCTTCCTCACGGTGTATGTAACGCTATCTTGCTTCCACACGTTCAACGCTACAACGCACAAGTTTGCCCTGAGCGTCTACGTGATGTGGCAAAAGCAATGGATGTGAATGTTGAAGGCATGACAGCAGAACAAGGCGCAGAAGCGGCGATCAACGCGATTGTTCAACTTGCAAACGACGTGAACATCCCAACAGGTATCGCTCAACTTGGTGCGAAGCTAGAAGATATCCCAACTCTGTCTGACAACGCACTAAAAGATGCTTGTGGTTTCACTAACCCTAAACAAGCAACACACGAAGAGATCTCAGCAATCTTCGAAGCGGCAATGTAATCTAGATACAAGTCACTTCTTATAGCTAACACAAACGGGCTCACCTTCTGAGCCCGCTTTCTTATTTCTGTACGATGCCTTTCAAATCTTTTCCTTTTCCACTAGCCACTAATCACTAATCACTAATCACGAAAAAGTCGCATTGTTGCAATCGCTTAGTTATAGTTAAACTATTGATATATAGAATGACAAACAGGTTCCATTGAGTCGTAAGATAGCTAGCACCTCATTATTAGCATCACTTCTTGCATACTCCGCTCAAGCAGAGGAGCAAAATGAGTGCCACAGTCAGCCGTTAGAAGACGTCCCTGTCGAAAAAGCTTACCATTTCCTAAACAGTAAATTCTGCCAACCTGCTCTGTGGTTTGACAGCTTTTTTGTTGATGACCGCATTACCGAAGATGCCAGAGCTGGCACGTCCGTCCGTTGGTATAACGATTTTATTTACTCGGAAGGTGGCGATGTCGACTACTCAACAAAACTCAAGGCGCGTCTGCATCTTCCCTTTGTGAGTAAACGCCTAAAGTTGATCTACGAGTCTGTCAGCGATGAAGAGTTCTTGGATTTTTTTCCGAATGATTCAGATGAATTGGAAAGTGCGTTAGGCCTGCGCTACGACGCCTATGCCAAGGGATATAGCAGCTTCAATATTAAGGCAACATTACGACCACGCATTGAAGCTCGCTATCGTTTTACCTACCCTCTCACTACCGATGCCGTATTCAGGCTGACCCAACGTGTGTATCAAGAAAAACAAGAAACTGGCGAGATCACTGACGTCGATTTTGATCTTTCTTTAAGTGATGATTTCTTGGCTCGATGGTCAAGCTTTGCAGGGTACAACGACGATCTCAAAGGTTGGAACTATGGTACGGGATTAACCTTGTATCACTACCTTGCCCAAGACCAAGCGCTTCAATATAGCGCTACAATTAATGCAACGGATGAGCCTCATAATCATTACGAATACGCTCAGGTTTCGGTTACTTACCGACAAAACGTATGGAAAGAGTGGCTGTTCTACGAACTCATCCCTCGTTATCAATGGGAACGAGAACCCCACGAGAAACATACCGAAGAAGCCAACATCACCCTTCGGCTTGAAGTCCTATTCAATAATGTGTAGCTCTATAATGTTTAGTTCAACAACGTATAGTTCAACAGTATCTAGCTCAACAACGCCTAGTTAGTGTTTGAGATATAAGTATCGAGAGATAAGAACAGAGGCACAAAAAAAGCACATCATACGATGTGCTTTTTCAGTTCGATCAAGGCTTAAACTGTAATCTTAACCTTTGTAATTTCTTACTCGCGCCGCTTCTGCTTCACGTTTATCGACAACTGTCTTACCGATTGGCGCTAGGGAGATAACCGCGAGCTTAAGATGTTGAATCGCGAACGGAATACCAATGATGGTAATGAAACACGCCACAGCTGACATGATGTGACCGATTGCTAGCCAGATACCCGCAAATAAGAACCAAATCACGTTACCAATCACGCCTAGCGGGCTGGTACCGATGTCCATTTCATTGGTCAGCTCATCACGAGATATGGCTTCCTGACCAAATGGGAAGAATGAAAAGTTACCCATAACAAAACACGCTCTACCCCATGGAATACCAACGATGGTAAGGAATGCGAGCAGTCCGAAGAACCACCAAGCTAGTCCCATAAATACGCCACCGAACAGAAACCAAATGATGTTTCCTATTGTTCTCATGTTGTCTTCTCCAAATCTTTGAATACTGTTTATTTCATATGCCGAATAAGGCAATACTTATTCTAATAGGTTCATTATTGTTGAACCTTTATGAACCGTTTATGAATCACTTACATTTTATATGATTGATACACGCCACGAAACGCCAAATCCACATAGGGCTCATCGATTTTATTTGATACCATGCTCTTAGATTTTTAGTACCACAAAGCTAAACAGCTACAACAACTAATTGAAGGCCGAATTTATGAACAACACTGAGCAACCTAAAAAGAAAATGAAAAACTGGGTGCCAATCGTCTTCTTCGGACTTCTCAGCACAGTCCCAGTGTTCATGTTCTTAGTCGACGTGTACATCAACCAGTATATGTAACAGAGCCGGACATCCTAGCTGTATAAATGGATATAAGAACCCTTTCCTGTATCCATTTCAGTTCCAATTAGATCAGTTCTTCTTCAGTCAGCTCTTCTGTAATCAATTCAACTCTTCGTTAATTAAATCAGCTCTTCGTTAATAAAATCCAGAATGTCGATCAGCTCATGATCTGGCAAGTTTAGTAAGTTATCACCCACATACCATTCAATCTTACATTGGGTTGGCAGTTCGCTGATCGCTGGGTTTCCTATCCAAACCTTGTGCTTCTTAGCTATATTGTCGCGCAGGATAATACCATCCTCAAAACTCACCGGTAAATAGAGGTGAAGCATGTTTACTTGGGGTTGCTGCGGGTTCACTTTGAACTGCGGGTAATCTTGTAAGATTTGATAGATTTGCTTGGTACGCTCATACAATGCTGGCATCAACTCGATCCGTTGATCAAACTGCATTGCTGCCGAAACCACGTAAGGCGTGCGATGATAAATATTTCCGCCCTGACGCTTCATCCACGCTGAAGCTTTTGCTACGAAAGCCTTGTCACCTAATAAGAGTGACCCACCAAGACCATTTAACCCTTTATAGAGCGAAACATAAGCCGTATCGAACCCCTTAGCAATCTCGCTATATGGCTTTTGATAATACGCGCCGCACTCCCACAAACGAGCACCATCCATATGAAGGTGAATTGATTGTTCTTTGCAATACTGCTTTATCGCTTCAAGCTCTTCCCACTCAGGCAACTGACCACCAATCTCTCGCATCGGTAGTTCATACAATGCCGCGGCAATCTCATCAGGCCAAGCCTTTAAGTCGTCGACATTCCAAGTGCGAAATACATTACCAACCGGAAGTACATTGAAACGGTTCTGGAGCTGATACCCTTGACGTTCATGGCGCATAATATGACTCGATTCATGCATCGCCACTACTGGGTTTCTCTTCTCTTGGCACGCAATTTCTAATGCTGTTGGTTGATTCATGGTGCCGGTAATCACAAATACAGCCGCTTCATAACCTAGCAGTTCCGCGACTTTGTTTTCGAAGCTCTCGATAAACTCACCATCGCCATAGCTATCATGGCTCACATTGTGTGTCTCACACCATTCAGCCATCTGAGCGAATGTTTGTGCTGGAGTCGGTTCTAGGTGACCGGAAAGCAACAAATCACATTGTTGACGCAAGTCCATGCTCATAGTTTTTCCTTTATTCATTGTTGTTCTATGTAGGGTTATTGGATTATTTACGTTACACGCCAACGGTGACATAA
Source organism: Vibrio sp. QJM3NY_26 (assembly GCF_057786005.1). Taxonomy (NCBI): domain Bacteria; kingdom Pseudomonadati; phylum Pseudomonadota; class Gammaproteobacteria; order Vibrionales; family Vibrionaceae; genus Vibrio; species Vibrio sp. QJM3NY_26. Next base: position 74,277 of record NZ_CM173516.1, read on the forward strand.
AGTGCACCTATTCGCTTTTATTATTAGCGAATAATTAGTTTTACTTAGTCATCGGCGGCTTGTGCCGGAAATACTCAAATTGACGGATGTTTTATATAATTAAGTCCCTAAAAACACACGCATCTAAATAGATAAGTATGGGCTAATTCGTTGTTGTTCAACCATTCTTCTATTATTGTATATCTATAATTCCAATAAATATTATTCGTTAATGGACAAAGAGGGCTATATGTCGAAAAATCGAGTCTTGGTGCTATTCGCCCACCCTTCTCAGCATCGCTCTGAAGCTAATAAACCCTTATTTGAGCAAGCCAAACGCATTAACGGGGTTACCTGTGTCGACCTCTATGCTGAGTACCCAACCTTCAAGATCAATATCGACCGTGAACAGAAACGCCTGTTGGACCATGACATCATCATTTTTCAGTTCCCACTATATTGGTACTCAACACCTGCGATTCTTAAAGAATGGCAAGACCTTGTTCTCGAATATGGTTTTGCCTACGGTACCGACGGTAATGAACTGCAAGGTAAAAGCTTGTTATGCAGTATCACCGCTGGCGGCAAAAAAGATGCTTATCAGACTGACGGTTATAACCACTTCACCATACGTGAACTGCTTCACCCAATCGAACAAACAGCATCTTTGTGCGGTATGAACTACTTGGCTCCATTGGCTTTATTTGGTTCACGTACTGCGTTGGAAGAAGGCCGAATTCAAGATCACGTAAATAGCTATAAAGTGCTTTTAGAAGCTTTTGTTACGGGCGAAGTCGACCTTAAAAAAGCAAGTAAGGCTGAAAAGCTAAACCACTACGTTGATGAACTGATGATCAGAGGTTAAATCATGACAGGATATTTTCTACAAGCATTTATCTATTTGCTTGCCGCAGTCATCGCGGTCCCTATCGCCAAAAGGCTTGGCCTCGGCTCTGTGCTTGGTTACCTGATTGCCGGTGTTGTGATTGGTCCAATTATTGGATTAGTTGGCGAAGAGACCACGACCATTCAACACTTTGCCGAATTCGGTGTGGTGATGATGCTGTTCTTAGTCGGGCTGGAACTTGAGCCTAAGATGCTCTGGGCAATGAGAAACCGTCTTATGGGACTGGGTGGCCTGCAAGTTGGCGGCACTACCGCGATTGTTATGGGTATTGCCCTATTCTTCGGGCAACCTTGGACGATAGCACTCACCATCGGTTTGATCTTCGCACTGTCATCAACCGCGATTGTTCTACAAACATTCAATGAAAAAGGGTTGTCCAAAACCGAAGGGGGCAAGAACGCTTTCTCTGTTCTACTTTTCCAAGATATTGCCGTCATCCCTATGTTGGCGTTCATTCCTCTATTAGCGTTGCCAGAATTAATTGAAGCAGCACAAAGCGCAGTCGCTTCAGCTTCTGATCACCATGAAGAGTTAAGTCTCGTTGCTGGCCTACCCGGTTGGGCTTATGGCCTTGTGATCACGGCATCTATTGCGATTGTTGTTGTCGGCGGACACTTCTTGAGTCGTCCACTGTTCCGCTTTGTTGCAAGCTCAGGCCTGCGTGAAATCTTCACTGCAACCGCACTAATGTTGGTGATTGGTATTGCTGCACTAATGAGCCTAGTCGGCCTATCACCGGCTTTGGGTACCTTCCTGGCGGGTGTGGTATTGGCGAACAGTGAATTCCGCCACGAACTTGAGTCTAATATCGACCCGTTTAAAGGGCTGCTACTTGGCTTGTTCTTCATTACGGTAGGTGCGGGCATCAACTTTGATGTTCTATTCAACGACTTTGGTTTGATCATTGGCCTCACTCTTGGCGTTATGCTACTTAAAGCTTTGGTGCTATTCACACTAGCTCTGATCTTTAAAATCAGAAATAGCGACCGATGGTTGTTTACGTTGAGCTTGGCGCAAGCCGGTGAATTCGGTTTTGTCCTACTGAGCTTCTCATCCCAAAACCATGTACTGCCAGCCGATATTGTTCAAACACTGTCGCTGGTTGTTGCACTTTCAATGTTCCTAACGCCAGGATTATTCATTCTATTTGATAAAGTGATACTTCCTCGTTATGAGCAAAAGTCTAACGATCGCGAAGAAGATACCATCGAAGAGAAAGGTACGGTGATCATTGCTGGTATTGGCCGATTCGGTCAGATTGTTAACCGCTTATTGGTATCTAATGACGTCAATACTGTGGTTTTGGATCATCAAGCTAATCAAGTCGACTTACTACGTTCAATCAACATCAAATCTTACTTTGGTGATGCGACTCGTCATGACTTATTACATACCGCTGGTATCGAAGAAGCCGCAATGTTGGTTGTGGCTATCGACAACCAAGACTCAAGCGTTGAATTGGTCAAATACGTTAAACACAACTACCCTAAAGTGAAAATCTTAGCGCGTGCATTCGACCGTGGTCATAGCTACCGTTTAAGAGAAGCAGGTGCAGACTTTGTGGAATCAGAGACCTACCATTCAGCTCTTGAAATGGGCGCAGAAGCCTTGCGTTCTTTGGGTCATCACCCATTCTTTGTTGAACAACAAAAATCGACGTATCAACGTGTTGAAAGCCGTAAGTCTGAAAAGCTCTACCAAGCTTGGTCTGAGGCAGAAGAGAACCCGCGCTACGACAACAACTACCGACAAATCTTCATTCACCTTGAAGAAGCAATGAAAGAAGATATGAAAAAAGACCGTTCAGACAAGCACTCTCGATCTGAGCGAGGTTGGACACCGCCACCGAAAGGCTATGCAGATGGCTTTGAGGAAGAAGAGTCCTAAGCACAACTCTAAATAACGGCGCTAGATAACCATACTAGGCAACCATCAAAAGCGGCTATTTAGGCCGCTTTTTCTTTCATTGCCCCCCTACAAAACGTCAAATGAGCATGAGTAGCGGGTGCTAAAACTCGTAATCCAAAAGATTTATGTGATCTAGCTAAAATTTTTAATTTCTGACCACATGGCAAAAGTGAATTCACTTTTTACATTATTGAAACATTCCAACCTCGCATAAACCACACCATAAACATGGCTATATATGCACTCATTTAGGTCATTCAATCATCGCCCCAATTCATAGCGACCACCCTCCAAGGCTTGAGTTACATTGCATATATCTAAATACGCTGCACAAGCCCCAACCTAACCATTCACCACACAAATAAGTAGCGCGCTACATTCACAAATTCAACCCGTTAAAATTAACATAAACATTTCAAAATATGTCTATCGTTACAATTTGTAACGAATAGCGGTTATCGGTATAGTCCTGCAATTCAAAAAGTGAGACCTTTGCGCTCACCTTAAAGGAGATATAATAATGATTACTAATGATGCTGTAATAATGGGCATGTTAGCTGTTATTCTTGGCGGTGTTTTTATCACGGAAAGTAGCCAAAATAGCGCACTGAAAAAATTCTACTCGTTCGTTCCGGGTCTATTGCTCTGTTACTTTGTTCCTTCTCTACTGAACAGTTTAGGCATCATCGACGCATCAAACTCTAAGTTATACTTCGTTGCAAGTCGCTACCTATTACCAAGCGCACTCGTTCTGCTGATCATCTCAGCAGACCTCCGTAAAATCTTTGGCCTTGGTTCAAAAGCCGTCATCATGTTCCTAACTGGTACTGTCGGCATTATCATCGGTGGCCCGCTGGCTATCTTGATCATCGACCAAATCAACCCTGACCTTGTATCTGGTGATGTATGGCGTGGCCTAACAACGGTTGCAGGTTCTTGGATTGGTGGTGGTGCAAACCAAGCCGCAATGAAAGAAGTGTTTGAAGTAGACGACCAACTGTTCTCTGCGATGATTACTGTAGACGTAATCTGTGCCAACATTTGGATGGCAATATTACTTATCATGGCTGGCCGTCAGAAGAAGATTGATGCGTGGTTAAAAGCCGATACTTCATCTATCGAAGACCTAAAAGAAACCGTTTCTAAGTACCAAGAAGAAAACGCTCGCCCGACGACGACGACTGATCTCATGAAGATCACGGGAATCGCATTTGGTCTTACGGGCTTAGCACACTTTTTCAGTGACATGATCGCACCATGGATCTCAACTAACGCTCCTGAGCTAGCGCAATACAGCCTGACTTCTGGGTTCTTTTGGTTAATCGTAATGGTGACTACGTTTGCGCTGATCGCTTCATGTTTCAAATCAACGCGCAGCCTTGAGCACAGTGGTGCATCTAAAGTAGGCTCAGCGTTCATCTATATCTTAGTTGCAACCATTGGTATGCAAATGGATATAACGGCTATTTTGGATAACCCTGGTTACTTCTTCATCGGTATCACTTGGTTAACTATTCACGCGATTATCATGATTGTGATGGCAAAGCTAATCCGTGCACCACTGTTCTTCATGGCAGTAGGTAGCCAAGCTAACGTAGGCGGTGCTGCATCGGCTCCTATCGTCGCTGCTGCATTCCACCCAGCATTAGCTCCAGTAGGTATTCTAATGGCTGTACTTGGTTACGCACTGGGTACATACGGCGCTTACATCTGTGGCCTAATCATGCAGGCTGCTGCACTAGGTTAATAAGCCTCTTAAAACAAAGATGGCTAAAGCAACAACAAGAAAGGCTGAACGATGATCGTTCAGCCTTTCTTGTTTCTAAAACTGTATTTCAAATAACGGCTTAATCGAACAAAGACGCCAGCTTATTTTCCACAACTGGGCTGATATTAAAGCTCAACATAAAATCTGGACGCGTTTCTTCGTCTTTCTCAAGGTAATAGTTCGCTTCAATGCCAAACTTCCAAGGACGTCCGTTCAACACAGTAGTCTTGCTTACGCTTACATTCAACGGAATTTCCGCCTGATCCTTATTCCAGTCATACGAGAATGTCGGAGCAGAACCTATAGTCCAACCTCCACCTAATATCTCTACCCAAAATACTTGTGTCGATGTCTTATTGATTTGAGTATCAGAATGGTCGGCTCCGTCTCCAGAAATACCATACAAGTGGTTGGGGAACATACCAACAACTCGCTCGCTGCTTGCCTTACCGAACATAAACTCAGGCCCGACAGCAAATTGATCAGCCGTTAAGTCATTACTGCCCGTTGGTAAAGAAGCAAAGAGACCGAAAGCGACAATAGTACCGCCCTCCATTTTAGGCGCATAAGCTAAATCAAATGAGATATCTGTAACACCGGACTGATCCATATTCTGCGAGCTTGCTGGTGTATCCATATGGAAATCGTTCTGTACATAAGAGATAGCCGGGCGGAAAATCACTTTATCACCATTGTCCATTGGAAACGGCAATGTCGGCTGTAAGACGGTCGCGAAAGCATCTCCTCCACCATCGTAACCACCTGAATACTGGAGCTTTAAATTAAGGCTAGCATAAGCTGTGTTTGGGTTTGCAAGTTCCTTTGCTGCCTTTTCTGCTGCTTGATCGCTTTCAGATTTCGAAATATCGACATCAGCACTAGCAAAATTCGGCGTTAATAATATTCCAGTTATTATCAGTGCAAGTGGTTTACAAGCCATGAGCCCTCTCTTCAATAATAAAACAATAAGGTGTAACTGCTTATTGAGTATTTTAGAGATTACTGGACAGTAAAATGGCCATTAAGTGACAGAAGGGAATTAGCGAAGCCTAGATAAAGAAACAGACAAAGTATGGATACAAAAATGCCCCAAATCTCTTTGAGGCATTTTTAATTAATCAGGAAGCTCGGGAGTAGTTACTCCTTTAGCTTATTCCCAATCTAGAATTACTTTACCAGACATACCAGAGCGCATCATGTCGAAGCCTTTCTGGAAGTCGTCCACTTTGTAGTGGTGAGTAATGATTGGTGTTAGATCTAGACCTGACTGGATTAGCGAAGCCATCTTGTACCAAGTTTCAAACATCTCACGACCGTAGATACCTTTGATAACCAAGCCTTTGAAGATAACTTGGTTCCAGTCTACTGCCATGTCTGATGGTGGAATACCTAGTAGAGAGATCTTACCGCCGTGGTTCATGTTGGTCAGCATGCTGTTGAACGCAGATGGGTTACCAGACATTTCTAGGCCTACATCGAAGCCTTCAGTCATGCCAAGATCAGCCATTACGTCTTCAAGCTTCTCTTCCATCACGTTTACTGCGCGAGTTACACCCATTTGACGAGCAAGGTCTAGGCGGTATTCGTTTACGTCAGTAATTACAACGTGACGAGCACCAACGTGCTTAGCCACAGCTGCAGCCATGATACCGATTGGGCCAGCACCAGTGATTAGCACATCTTCGCCTACTAGGTCGAAAGAAAGCGCTGTGTGTACTGCGTTACCAAACGGGTCAAAGATTGATGCTAGATCGTCAGAGATTTCTGCAGGGATCTTAAATGCGTTGAACGCAGGGATCACAAGGAACTCAGAGAACGCACCAGTGCGGTTAACACCAACACCTGTTGTGTTACGACAAAGGTGAGTACGGCCGCCACGACAGTTACGACAGTGACCACATGTGATGTGACCTTCGCCAGATACACGGTCGCCAATTTCAAAACCACGAACTTCTTGGCCGATACCAACAACCTCACCCACGTATTCGTGACCTACTACCATAGGTACTGGAATTGTATTTTGTGACCACTCATCCCAGTTGTAGATATGTACATCTGTACCACAAATTGCAGTTTTCTTAATACGGATAAGAAGATCATTATGCCCCATTTCAGGTTTTTCAACCTCGGTCATCCAGATGCCTTCTTCAGGCTTAAGCTTAGAAAGTGCTTTAATTTTCATAATGTTATCCAGTTCATCTCGCCTAACTGTAAGGCGAGAATCAAAAATCTATTGTTCTATTAGGTGTTGCTCTATCTAATCAAAGGGTGCAAAAGGCACCCCTTTAAAATTAGATGATAGCCATGTCTTTACCAACTTGGATAAACGCATCAATTGCACGGTCTAGTTGCTCACGAGAGTGTGCAGCAGACATTTGCGTACGGATACGAGCTTGGCCTTTTGGTACTACAGGGAATGAGAAACCTACTACGTAGATGCCTTTCTCTAGTGCGCGCTCTGCGAACTCAGCCGCTACTTTTGCATCACCTAGCATGATTGGAATGATTGCGTGGTCAGCACCGCCCATAGTGAAGCCCGCTTCTTCCATGCGAATACGGAAGTGAGCAGAGTTTTCCCATAGTTGAGTACGTAGGTCGCCAGATTCCGCAAGAAGATCTAGAACGCGGATAGACGCAGATACGATTGCAGGTGCAACAGAGTTAGAGAATAGGTATGGACGAGAACGCTGACGTAACCAGTCGATCACTTCTTTCTTACCAGCAGTGTAACCGCCTGAAGCGCCACCCATTGCTTTACCAAGCGTACCTGTGATGATGTCGATACGGTCAACAACGTTGTGGAACTCGTGAGTACCCGCGCCGTTTTCGCCCATGAAGCCAACTGCGTGAGAGTCATCAACCATCACTAGTGCGCCGTACTTGTCAGCAAGGTCACAGATAGCAGGAAGGTTAGCGACTACGCCGTCCATTGAGAACACACCGTCAGTTACGATAAGCGTGTGACGAGCACCCGCTTCTTTAGCTGCGATAAGTTGTTGCTCTAGCTCTTCCATGTTGTTGTTCGAGTAACGGAAGCGCATTGCTTTACATAGACGAACACCATCAATGATAGATGCGTGGTTTAGAGCATCAGAAATGATTGCGTCTTCTTTGCCTAGAATCGTTTCGAATAGGCCAGCGTTTGCATCAAAGCAAGATGTGTAAAGGATAGTGTCTTCTTTACCAAGGAACGTAGATAGCTTTTGCTCTAGTTCTTTGTGAGAGTCTTGAGTACCACAGATGAAACGTACTGAAGCCATGCCAAAACCATGCTGATCCATACCATCTTTAGCTGCTTCGATAAGAGCTGGGTGGTTAGCAAGACCTAAGTAGTTGTTTGCACAGAAGTTTAGTACTTCTTCACCAGTCGAGATAGAAACCGCTGCTTTTTGAGCAGAAGTGATAATGCGCTCAGACTTGTAAAGACCTTCTTCTTTAACTTCTTCGATTTGATTTTGAATCTGTTGGTAAAATGCAGAAGACATTGTCTATTCCTTCCTAGTTATTATTCAGCAGCATCGTGCGCCGCATTATGTAGGGGATGTAAACGATTTCAATTCGATCATTTACACTGTAAAACTTATACCTCTATTCTAGTTGAACATACCCTTTTCGATTATCCCTCTAGTTGGAAAAACATTAATGAATCACAGGCACGAATAATAGTTCATCCCAGTGACGCAGGGCACATAAACGCTTCTTACCTGTTCTTTTTAACGTCAAATTACCTTCCGTCTCTGTCTAGTTTCGCTTTCATATCGAATATCAATTTTTCATCTCAGAACGATATAGTGATGATTATCCACTTCTCTCAAATGTGAAGCCTCTGCGCCGCTATATAGATGAGATACAAGCACGTGAAACTATCTGAGCAATCACGCCACACCATTAATGAAATTGATTCACAAATCAGAAGAGATCAATCACAATCAAGGTTATGACTACCGTTGAAACTAGCCCAACTGGATACTTATGATTAACCCAAAACTCATCGCCCTACTTCCCGATCTCGCCTCGTTTATCTTAGTTGTGAATGAAGGTAGCTTTACCGCTGCAGCAAAGCAGCTAGGCGTGACACCTTCAGCGTTGAGTAAATTGATCACACGTTTAGAAAAAGCACTCTCAGTAAAGCTGTTCGAGCGAACCACTCGTACATTGATCATCACGCAAGCAGGCCAGTTGGTATACGATCAAAGTGTGGTCATGATTAATGCGGCGCAGCAAGCGGTTGAGCTGTCTACCTCTGACCACACAGAGCCAGCTGGTTCTATAACGGTAGCGGCACCTGAGGCCTTCTTGAACTCCGTGCTACAGCCTTTCGTTGTTCCATTCTTGAATCAGTACCCTGAGATCCAACTTAAGTTAAGAGCCGCCGATGGCGACATCGACATATTGCGCCAAGGCATCGACATTGCCTTTCGCCTTACCGACAAACCTGACGAGAGTTTGGTATTGAAAGAACTCGGAAAAACAAACCTCGTGTTATGTGCGAGCCCCGACTATCTAGATGCCAAAGGAATCCCTCACCACCCTACCGAGCTTTCTGAGCACGACTGCTTATACCTTGCAGAAACAGATAAAGACCACATTTGGGACTTTCTTAAAGATGATGAGTTTTACACAGTCCCCGTCAGTGGACGTTACGCTGTGAACCACTCTCAGATGCGATTGAAAGGCGTTAAAGAAGGGCTTGGCGTCGGTATTTTCCATGACTTCGTGATTCAAGATGCATTGGCTGAAGGTTCTGTAGTGCAAGTATTGGAAGATTGGACCATCAAGAGTAATTACCATGGCGCTATCGCGATGCAGTTTGCTCAAACCAAGTACATGCCCGCTCGACTGCGTGTGTTCATTGATTACGCGATGGAGCACTTGGGTGACAAATTGGCAGGAGAAATAAACTGATACTGAAAGGAATACACCACGCAGCCATTATTTGCTCAGACTACGAATTTTCTAAACACTTTTATACGGAAGTTTTAAAGCTTGAAGTGATTGCAGAGAATTATCGTGAAGCGCGTCAGTCGTATAAGCTTGACTTGGCACTGCCTACTGGCGCTCAAATAGAATTATTCAGCTTCCCTGACTCACCTGAAAGACCAAGCTTTCCGGAAGCTCAAGGGCTGAGACATTTGGCTTTTTGTGTTGATGACGTTCAACATGCCAAAAGCTATTTGGAAGGACAAGGCATTGAAGTCGAACCGATTCGAGTTGATGAGTATACGGGGAAATCATTTACGTTTTTCGCAGACCCAGACGGCCTGCCGCTAGAGCTTTATCAGATCTAAAGCTTTATCAAATCTAGAGCTAAATCAAGTCTAAAGTATTCCTCACAAAGGAATCACCCATCTGATTAATGAAACTGACCTCCTCAGAAAGAAGGTCAGTTTTTATATCAATTAACTCAATGCCGCCTTAAATCTCTCAACGCGTGAAAACAGTAACCAATCCAATAGCATTGCAGTCACAATCGTTGCACCCGCGAGTGGAAACAGAACCGAAATAACAACCACCGTCACTAAGCCTGCTTTCCATAAGCCTGCATCACCAAACTTAGGTGGCGTCCCAAGCTTTCTTTGGCCTGAAGGTCTGCGCATCCACCACATCACACCACCAGTCACCGACACCACGACGAACGCAATGCAGAACAACGCATTTAGAAGCTTGTTGATGATGCTGATGTCACCTTGGTGCAGAGAAATACCGACGGCTAAGGTTTTGGCGAATAAGTTGTAATCTTGCCACGTCACCTCTCCTAGAATACGCCCTGAATATTGGTCGAGGTGAGTAGTGCGATCTAGGGTTGGATCGATGATATCACCTCCCATGGTATTGGCAGCCACGGTGTAAACGCCCGTTTCTGAGCGCGGGAAATTGACTTTATACTGCGTAAAACCAAGAGCTCGAGCTTTTGCTATCACATCATCAATCGAGAAATTACTCGCAGATAATACATGCTGAGAATGATCCTCACCCATCTTAGAATGATCATGATCTTCAGACGCTTCTTCTACTTGGTGGACGTGTTCTGACGGCTTATCTTGAGACAAAGGCAGTGGAGTTTGCTCTAGGTTCCAAGGCATTTCCTCTTCAGACCCGTGATTTAAAGAAGCATGCGTTTCGCTAGACAGAGGAATATCGTCCCACATTTGAGCAGGAAAAGTACTCCATGCTTGAACAAGTTTACCGCCCCAAAAGCCGGTCCATGATAATCCCGATAGAATAAATAACAGAAGAATAAATGATAGTGTTCCACCGATGTTCGCATGCAGGTCACGCATTAAAACACGTGTTCCTGAGGTAAATCTAAGCTTAAGAAAGCCAGCACGGCTTGCGTTATCTCGAGGAAGCCATAAATAGATTCCACTCACTAACAGAAGGATCGACAAGCTGATTGCAACCTCAATGAGGTAATCACCCCAATCACCAATCAACAAAGTGCCGTGGATGTCATTCGCCAGTTGATACAGGCTATCGCTGCGGGGAATTTCTCCGACCACTTCGCCAGTGTATTGATTCACCGTGGCGAAAACGGAAGTGCCATCTTCAAGTGATACAGAAAATCGGTTCGCAAGATCAGGGGCTTTACTCGGTACAAACTGTGTCACCGTACCTTGTGGGTATTGATTCTGCACTGCAGCTAACTGTTGTGACACCTTAATAGGGTCGCCCGATGCAACAATCTCAATGGCTTCGTGGTGGAAAGCCAATTCGATTTCATCATCAAACAGCATCACCAAGCCTGTAATGCTCAGCATTAGCATAAATGGGATAACGAATAGCCCAGCATAGAAGTGCCATCGCCAAGTAAGGAAGTAGAGAGTTTTATTGCGGTCTTTGCTTTTTATATTGGTTTCCGAACCGGTTGTTGCACTGCTTTTAGACTGCGAAGTCGCTTGTGCTTTCGCAGGGGTTTGAGATTCATTTCTCAACATTATTATTTCCTTTGACACACGCAAACATACCTTCTGAAAAATCAGAAAGTAATCTGAGCATGTTTAACTTTACTTAATACTTTATTTTTTAATTATTTTAGTGGGTTAGGTTTAAGCAATATCAAAGGGAGGGCCGCGCGGGGCTTGCCTCATATAGCGTTCGCTTAGAGCCAAAAAAGCGTAGCTGTCTGAGACAATAGAACTCAGTCGAGTTGTCAGTAGTGTAGTTGGAAGTTCGTCTTGGTGAAACGTGGAAAAATGGCTAAATGGACACGGCTTTCCTTTGTGAGTATTGGGCTCGCCTTCCTCAATTTGAACCAGTTCAAAGCCGTTGACCGTACATAACGACGCCCATACTCCCGCACTATTACCATGAGCATTGATAACAGGCATTAATGTCACTAGCACCCAGCTTAATGCTGTAGCAAGTAACATGGAGAAATTGAACGAAGTTCGGCGCATTATTCCTAATCTTTATAAATTTCCCTTATTATGAGGCACTTGTTATATAGGTAAACGTAAAGATTAACATCAGGTTAAAAAATTGAAGCTAACGCACACTCTTTTTAGTTAAAAACTGGTACAACCAAAGAGCCAAAAGAATGTTACGTACCTATTAGCAGTAACATGTCTAGAAAATAGCAGTAAACTGTTTAGAAAAAAGACAATAAAAAACGCCGCCTTACATCTTCCTCTAAAGAGGGTAATGTAAGACAGCGTTTTAGAAATCGAATCTTGAGGCTTTGCTCTTTGTTACGTATCTAGCAAACTCAATTGATTAGCAAATTAACCGAAGATCTTGCTCCAAATGCTTGGATTACGCTTCTCGTGATACTCTTCACGAAGGCCATCGATAGTACGAAGCTCTTGCTGTGCAGATTCAAATTCACCTTGGTCTAGCTTCTTCTCAATGCTATCAATCGATGCACTGATCTTTTTGAAACCTTCCATGAAGTGTTCTTCTTTCTCAATTGGGTAAACACCCGTTTTGAGCTCAGCAACCAGCGTATCGATTCGTACGATAGGTTTTTGCATCTCTTCAATGTTTTGAGCTTCTGCCGCTTGTTTAAATGCAAGCTTCATTTCTTGCATGTTTTTCTTAAGGTCAACATTAGCAAAAGCGTTGCCAGACAATAGCGAAGCAGCGATTAAGCCAGATAAAAGGATTGAGCGAGTTTTCATTGTTTCTCCAGGTGAAGCGATGTCTTTGAAGATAGTGCCATCGTTGTTGTGGCACTTCGACTTTATTATTTTCGGCTAGTGTATACAAAAATCCGCCGGGCACAAAAATTGATTGTGTCGAAATGCAAACTAGCTAGCTAACCAATGACTAAAAAGTAAAAAGTAACGGACATTCCATCACTCAAATACCGAAAAATCAGCAATAGATTGGCGGCCACGCAATGCTAAAAATGCCAAAAATTGCTGTGGCGAATGAGTGACCACTTTATTCGAATCCACACCTACTTTATCTAACAATGCAGCGACTAAGTCCAAGCCACCGACATCTACACAGAAATGCGCATCGCTACCTGTGGTAATAAATGCACCCTTCTCTTTCGCTATTCTTGCAATCTCATAACAGCGGTCAACACTGCCAACTCTGCTATTGCCTTTGAGTGTGGTGTTGTTGATTTCAATCGCAACGTTATGTTCCGCCGCACATTGAATCACAGCTTCAAAATCGAAATCAAAATTTGGGTTTCCTAAATGACCAAGTGCATCAATTCGACCACCTTTAATCACATTCAACAATGCTTCTGTATGGGTAGCGACATCCGATGGACGAAATACTGGCTCATGAAAACTCGCGATCACCCAATCCAAGTTCTTATCCACACTCGGATGAATGTCGATTTCACCCTGTGTGTTCATGATGTTTGACTCGACACCTCGAATAATTGCGACATCTTCAATAAAACGAGGGAGCACACGCTGATTGCTGAAAAACCAATAGTGTGGAGCGCCCGGCATGGATTCTGAATGGTCAGTAGTACAAAACATGGCTAAACCGTTTTGCTTCGCCGATTTGGCGTTTTCGATCAGCGTGCTGTAAGCATGGCCACTTGCGTATGTGTGGGTGTGGGTATCTACTTTGAGTTCCATGAATCAATGCTCTCTTCGCTTGGTCAAAAAACGTTTTTCAGAAAGTAGCTCTGAGTCTCTTTCTGGAAAGGAGTGCCTGCACCTTTTTCTGAAAAGGAGTGCTTCTGAAAAGGAATGCTTAATGGCAACAATTCGACCAGTTTATCAGCTGAAAGTGACAATTAGCACCTAAACATAAGGGTTTCTTGTGAGTTCATTTACACAGCACGATAATACGTGACTAACCAGAAGACACTAACGCTTTTCTTATCTAAGTAAAACCGAACATACTCGGTAATTACGCCAATTTTTTGCAACCTACCCAAGTTCGTCAATACTTAAACCAGTCTACAAACTGGAGTGTTAGATGAGAAGAAGACGATATCCGCTGAGTATCCACATCACTAGCCTTTTCTTAATTTTGACCACTCTTGTCGGTACCGTACTGATTTCAATAAGTTATCGGCACTCTCAAGAACTGCTTTTAGGCACCGTGCGCGAAGTCAGTAATGAACATCGCGATAAGTTGGAATCGGTATTTAAACAAGCTATTGCCCCAGTCATCACAACCTTAAACGTGATGGCAGTGAGCCCGTTTGTTGCTCATCAAACCTCCTCCGTCGAAAAAGAATCTTGGCTTGCTTCGGTCGATATCATCTTCAAACAAAATACTAATTTAGTCGCTCTGTTCTATGGCTCTGAAGATGGTGATTTCAGAATCTTTCGCCCTCTGAGTTCCATTAAACAGAGAGCCGATAACAACGCTCCCGCCAAAGCGACCATGATGGTCAGCAGCACCAATCTAGATGGTGAAAACTTTATTACCTTTCTCGATGGCGCACACCAAGTGATCAGTACCCGACAAGCCGAGAGTAAGTTCAACCCCACGACTCGACCTTGGTTTCGTAACGCAAAGCCTGACGGCTCAATACAACTCTCTGAGCCCTACCTGTTCTATTTCCTGCAAACCAATGGCATCACGCTTTCTAGACGTTCTTTGGATGGCAAGCATGTCGTTGGTGCCGACTTCACGTTGAAATCTCTCTCTTCCCAGATCAGTGAATTGGCCTACTCTCCACAAACCCGACTCGCTCTGTTCGATCAACATTTCAATCTTCTCGGCCAACATCAACTTGATTTATCAATCCCCAAGCTTACCTCCCAGCCTAATGACACAAGTAAAACTGAGAAAACGAATAACCAAACGACGGGGAAACTCTCGGGCAGTGAGCAAGACCAAAGCTTCTTTTATGTGCCCAAACGTGAACAGATGGAAGCATTGAAAGCATCCGTCATAGCACCACTTATCTCCGACGAAGAGAAATTAAACCTCAACCTAAAAAACGTTGAGTACAACTTAAACACTTGGGCATTGACGCTAACGCCTGTTGAGCTCACTCAGAATGTCACTTTATATTTGGCAGAGGCTACGCCACACAATGAGTTGCTCTCTGATCTTATCTCGATGCGTGACAAGCAAGTCGCCGTCGCGATTGGGATGTTGTTCATCTGCTTCGCTATCGTATGGTTTGTTGCTAATAGACTGTCTCAGCCTCTCAATACGCTGATGCAACTCACCGACAACATCGCACGATTTGACTTCAGGCGAACTCATTATCCCAAAAGCATGATTCAAGAAGTGGCTAACCTCGCCCACTCAATTGAGCTGATGGAACACACACTTCATGATCTTATTACGCTACTTCGAGACACGGCAGGTAATCAGGAATTTTCGATCTTAGCCAAAAATATTGCTCATCAAAGCTATTTGATTACCAAAGCAGAAACCATCGTCCTCTTTACTCAATCAAAAGAGAAAGATGTGTTTGATACGGCCGCGAACCTCGCCATTCTTCCCTTTAAGGCCGACATCAATGACTTCATCAAGCACACACCTTGGTTGCTGTGCCAACTTAAATCTGGAGAAACCATCCACTTAAACCGAGAAGACAATGTTCTCAACTATTACCAAGATTCGATCTTCAATTCAGATCTGTACCTGTTTCCACTATTAAACCGTGAGAAGTTGTTGGTGGGTATCGTCGCAATTGGCTATGAAAGACCGATTACTAAGATGCAGTCAGACAAGCACGCCTTCTTACGAGAACTGCTCAGCTTTGCGGAGATAGCCAAAGATAACATTGACCAAATGCAGCAACAGAAAGACATGCTTAATGCCCTTATCGAGTTGATTGCATCAGCTATTGATACCAAATCACCTTACACGGGCGCGCACTGCCAACGAGTGCCTGAACTGACCAAATGGCTGACTCAAGCAACCATTGATGATGACCGTTATTACCCGCAATTCTCATTGGATAGTAAACAGTGGGAAGAGTTAATGCTCGCCGCTTGGCTACATGACTGCGGTAAAGTCACCACACCTGAATATGTGGTGGACAAAGCAACAAAACTGGAAACGATTTATGACCGAATCCACGAAGTTCGCATGCGCTTCGAGCTGTTAAAGCAACAAGCGGAAACCGACTACTGGAAAGCCATAGCGAACGGAGCGCTTCAAGAGGATCAGCTTAAGGTCCTCGAACAAAGCTTGTCAGAATTGGATGAAGAATTTGCCTTCGTTGCTGAGTGCAACCTTGGTGGAGAGTCGATGACGGACGAACAACTAGAACGCTTAGACCGAATAGCCAAGCGCCAATGGAAACGCACGCTGGATGATCAATTGGGGCTATCATGGTCTGAAAAAGAGAGGTTTAATGAACAACAAGACACGACAGAGAAGAGTGAAGCTGAGCCAGCAAGAAAAGACCAAATACTACCGGTGATGGAACCGCTACTTGCCGATAAGCCTGAGCATAAAATACCGTGGGACAATGGCTTTAGCCCTGCTGATGTATGGCAAGAAGCGTTTGTGCTTAAGCCAGGAGAAGTCAAATACAACCAAGGTGAACTGCACAACTTGAAAGTTCGTCGTGGCACGTTAAACGATGAAGAACGTTTCATGATCAACGATCATATTATTCAAACCTTCACCATGCTTAACAAGCTGCCTTATCCGTCTTACCTCCAGAATATTCCGGATATCGCCAGCGGACACCACGAGCGTATCGACGGCAAGGGCTACCCTAGAGGCTTAAGCGAAGACCAATTACCTCTACCGTCCAGAGCGATGGCCATTGCTGATGTCTTTGAAGCGCTCACCTCTAGTGATCGCCCGTATAAGAAAGGCAAACTCCTAAGCGAATCACTCAACATCATGACCGACATGGCCACCAGCGGTCATATCGATCCCAAGCTGTATTTGCTGTTCTTAGAAAACAAAATCTACGACAAATACGCTGAGCGATTCCTAGAGACTAAACAGCGTTGCGAGATTGAACCAAACGAACACATCGACCGAGTAAAAGAGTACATACGCTCATTATTTTAAGTTTGAGCTAACCATTTAGTCTTTAGGCTATAAGATCAATGATTAGCTTTTAGCCGCAGAATCCAGCACCGCAACGTCCACTACAGTGGCTACCGTCGCTACAGCCACTGTGACTCGCGGTGTTTGCTTGGCTTTTGCTTTGCTGTGTCTCTTCGCTAATAGCGTGTTGGTAATGCTCGCCACAACAATCAGGTTAATGCCAATCATCTGCTGAGTAGAAAACACATCATCAAAGAACAAACCCTGCCATAAGGCGCTAAACAGCATGTTAGTAAAAATCAGTGGTGCCAACTGGGAACCGCTATCTGCAAGCTTATAAGCCTTGGAGCGGAAAATTTGAGTATTGATGGTAAACAGTGCGAGTCCAAATGCACCAAGTCCAATCCAACGCAAGCCATCAAACGACAGCAAAGTCGTTAAAGCTCCATACACACTGTCCCCCTTAAGTATATCTGGTACAGCAGAAACAGAAGTAAACACGAGCATAGGTATAACGAGTATTGCTGCGACTAAAAAGGTCCATGCGTTAAGCTCTGCTGGTGTCAGGCTGGTTTTAGATGCTCGGTACAGACTCACTTGCGAGCCAGAATTAAACACACCCGCTAGAAGTCCAAGCAATAGTGCAGGTCTAAAGAACTCCGAACCAAACTCAAACTGCGACCAATCCCCTGCCATCATCACTACGCCGAAGAATGTAATTGCTAAACATGCGATAGTCGTTGTATGAATCTTGGTTCCGAATATTAATTTTTCTAACAATGGAATAAACAGAGGCCCCGTACTGAATAACACCACACCTTCAACCAGCGTTAAGGTTTGTAGTGAAGTAAGGAAACACCACTGACACGCCACCATAAAGATCGCCCGCATCACTAAAGGTTTCCACATATCGAGTGAAGGTTTCGTTATTTTGTAGAACATCAAGAATAAGAATAAGAACAGACTGGGTAACAAAAAACGCACAAAACTGAGTAACGAGATTGGCATCACTTCAGATAGATACTTGGCCATCAAGCCACTCAAAGACAAACTGAACGTCGACAACAACATGAAAGTCGTCGCCTTGGTAATATCAGACATAATTATCACCTCCTATGACACCTATTTTAGAAGCGTGACGTGATGAAAAATAGCGAGTAATATTAACCATAACTGTAAGGAAAACTTACCAATGAAGAAACTCGTCCCGCTTAAATCCGTTTATGCTTTCATTGCTGTTGCTGAAACCGGCAGCATGACCGACGCTGCTCGAGTGTTGTTTGTCAGTCATTCTGCAGTAAGCCAAGCCATCAAATCACTAGAGCAACTGGTTAATAAACCGCTATTTCAGCGAGTAGGTCGTCGTGTTGTTCTTAATGCCGCCGGTAAGCGATATTATCGAAAGGTCGCGCCCGCACTTGAGCAAGTGATAGAAGCCACCGAAGAGCTTGCCAGAACGCCTAACGATCACCGTATCACTCTTAACATGGTGAACTCACTCGCGATGCACTGGTGGATCCCTCGAGTCCCCGAATTCCAAGCATTTGCTCCCTCACTTGATATCCGTATTTCGACATTAACCGGCCCTTTCGATATCGAACAAGAAGGTGTCGATATTGCCCTCGTACATGGCAAGCCAAACGAGTGGGAACAATATTACAGCGAAAAGCTCGGCGACGATGACCTGGTCTTGGTGTGCAGCCCTGCTCTATTGAAAAACCAGACCGGATTAAACGTCCAGCAACTCGTCAAACAAAACCCGACCATTGGCGTTTTTAACCTCAGGCGACAACACGACTGGCAAGTCTGGTGCGACAATTACCAAATCCCAATGCCCACATTCCATAGCAATCTAACGTTTGATGTCTCTATTCAAGCGGTTCAAGCTGCAATTCGTTCGTTAGGCGTATTGGTTACGCATCGCTTGTTTGTGAAAGATGACATCAGCCATGGGATGCTAGTGGAGTTGGGCGAACCCGTCGCGAATCCACACCAAGATTTCTATTTTGTTTGCCCAAAAAACAAATTAAAACAAGAAAGTGTGCTAAAACTGAGAACATGGTTAAGACATGAGTTCACACGCTCAGAGACATCACTGAGCGATGTTATTCAAGAGTAAGACCAAACTATCAATCCATACAGCGAGTAAAAGCTCATCAAGCTTACAAGAGGCCATTATGATTATTACCACCACTCAATCTGTTGAAGGCAAACGCATTGTCGATTACAAAGGAGTTATCGCCGGAGAGGCCATTCTAGGCGTTAACGTTTTCAAAGATATGTTTTCAGGAATCCGTGACTTTGTTGGTGGGCGTTCTGGCACTTATGAAAAAGAGCTAGAGAAAGCACGTAACTACGCCTTCAAAGAGCTAGAACAAAAAGCCATTGAAGCAGGCGCGAACGCGGTTGTGGGCGTAGATATCGATTACGAGGTACTAGGAACGGGTAATGGCATGCTAATGGTATCGGCGAGCGGCACGGCGGTTGTCGTCGCTTAATCGCCTAGTCGCTCAATCACTTAGTCACTTAGTCACTTAGTCACTTAGTCACTTAGTCACTTAAGATTTCAACACATGAGCACTTAATCTATTAGGATACTGAGCAATCAGGCAGTCTAATGAAAACTCGTTCCAACCCTTTGATGAATAGCCGCCAGAGGGTTAGAACGGTTATAAGCTGATACTTAGCTTGATGTTACTCGTGCAACCTTTTGCCCTGAGAGCATGTCATCAAACGAGGCAACTCTCGCCAAGAATGCACCTTTATTTTCAGGTAAGATAGAACTCGCTAAAGGTAAGTTCGCTTTCATCGAATCCACAGCTCTTCCTCGCACCAGTACTTCAAAATGCAAATGCGGCCCGGTTACGCGACCAGTCGTGCCTGACAACGCAATTTTCTGCCCACGCTTAACCTGTTGCCCCTTCTTAACCAAGAATCGGCTTAAATGCAGATAGCGAGTTTTGTAAACACTGTTATGTTCAATCACTATGTATTTCCCCGCATACGGGTGGTTACGAATAGCAATAA
The DNA here is from genome assembly GCF_057786005.1 of Vibrio sp. QJM3NY_26. Classification (NCBI taxonomy): domain Bacteria; kingdom Pseudomonadati; phylum Pseudomonadota; class Gammaproteobacteria; order Vibrionales; family Vibrionaceae; genus Vibrio; species Vibrio sp. QJM3NY_26. The sequence goes on from NZ_CM173516.1 coordinate 94,256, forward strand.
CTCGACCGTCACCGGTTGAATAAACTGGCGAACCTACAGGTGTTGCGAAGTCAGTACCATTATGTGGAGATATACGTCCGGTCACTGGGTGCTTACGGTACGGGTTAAATGGCGAAGTAATTCTTCGGAATTGTTTGTCTATTGGGTAGCGATTGAACGCTTGCTCAAGGCTGTTACCCTCTCTGTCGTAGAAGCGTCCATCTGGAGCAAGAAACGCGGCCACTTCCTTACCTCGTAACGTAATCGATATGCCTTGGACCTCTGTTTTTCCTGTTAGATGGTCGCCTGTGTATTGCTCCTTAACCAACACATTAAACTCATCGCCCGCTCTTAACTGCTTTGAGAAGTTAATCTTGTCTCTTAACGTTCGAGTAATATTGGCTATCTGGGCGGTTGTTAATCCCGCTTTGTATGCTGACGTTGAAAAACTGCCATGAACGGTGCCCTTATAGAGCTTTTCTTTCCATTCGCCAGGCATTTCATGGAATTGGTAATTAAAGCTTCCATCATCATTTTTAGTGAAGACAGCTTGCTCTACGAGACTTTCATGGAAAATCAGCTCTACGAGTTGTTTAGAGTCACTATCCAAAAGCAACTCTAGATGATCGCCAGGCTTTATTGTATCGAGCTTCAAAGACTCAAGATCCGCTTCCATCACTTTTTGAACTGTCTCATAAGGCAGTTTCCATGACGAAAATATGTTGCTGAGCGTATCTCCAACCTTCACGAAATAATGAACTTTCATCAACGTTCTTGAGCTTGCCTCTGAATCTGTATATGAGTTTGATGCCCCCTCTTGATGAGTTAATAAATCTTTATAAGGGGTGACTTGAATTGAGATTTCTTCTGGTGCTTCGGATTGAAAATGGAGCAAAACGGAAAGCGAGAATGCACTGATAGCGATCACGATCAGGCCAATAGGGAGGAACTTCATAAAATACTTAGCGGTTATAACAAGGAACTTGGCAAGTGTTATAACATAACAATTAATTCAAAAGAATAAACGAAATGTAAGAAACCGTTCCACAAAAGTTGCCAAAATATGGTGGGCGTGTGAAGCCCACCACCTTATGTGACATTACTCTTCACAAAGCGCTTCAAAACGATCTAAGCCGCGCAGCATCTCAAAGTCTGGCTCTTCAGCTAACAACTCTCTCATTGAACCACTGGCTTCAATAGAACGCTCTAAGTCATCGATAGCCTGACCTTCTGCTCCTAACCTTGCATACGAACAAGCACGTTGATACAAGGCGTGGGCATTTTGGTCATCCACTTCTAACACGCGGTTACATAGGCTCATTGCCCAGTGGTATTCCTGCATATCCATCGCAGCATCCGCTTTATAGGTCAACGCTTCTAAATCACCCGGACGAACCTTCAATATCTCATCGTAAATTTCAATCTTCTGCTCGGCGGTTTGAGCGTTTTGCGCTCTGAGCCATAAATTGTGAATCTCATTGATGATTTCGATTTCTCGGTTGTTCTCTGAGATAATTCTGGTCTTACGCTTAAGATCCCTTTCAAGAACATTGAATTTCTTCTCGTAGTCTTGAGCAATCGAATTAAGTCGCTGGTCAGCCATTTCTTTGGTGGTGTGTTTGAGGTCTTTCAGTGATTGCCAACCAACCAATGCAATAAGAGAAGCAACACCCGCAATAATGTAGAAGAAATACGTGACCGTGACATTGGCATAATTCAATGACTTATCGGCGACTGTAAGCTCACGATCGGTCATCTGAATGGTCAAGCGCCTTTCCAGATCTTGCTGTTCCATTCGCAACTGCTTCAACTCATCTAAGATGTAGCGTTCCATCAATGGTCGGTCTACATACTCTTTCTCTGAGTATTTAACCTCCTCGCTTGCAAAGCTCATGGTCGTGACCAGTGATAACACTGCAATCAATAGGGTTCGAAGCATTTATACATTCCTTATATATTTAATCTTTGTTAACTGTATCTCTTAATCGCAAGACAAGCTAGAAAGTTGGCAATTCTGCCTTCTCCTTATTGGAATTAACACTCTAAAACATCATTGATTATTATAAAACACCTGAAGCAACATCATTAATTTCTAAATTATAAAAATACCGCGTAATACTGTTCTATATAATTAATTCGCGATGCGAATATACCAAGAGTTGATTTATTGCATCGAGATGAATCTTATATTAATAACGATCAGAGCGAGGTTAATTTGAACAATCCACGATACGATTTAATGAGCCGGGTGCTGCACTGGATCATGGCATCTGTCATCATCTATGCAACAGTCGCAGGGTATGTGATGCACTATGTCACCAGTCATCCAGAGCTATTTTCTTTTCTGTCAGTGCTCAACATGTCATTGGCGACCATTGCGACGCCATTATTCGTGGTTCGTTATGTCTGGAGCCACTTCCGGTCATCACCAACCATGCCACTGTCTGTACCTGAAGGGCAAAAATGCGTTGCTAAACTTGCTCACTCCCTGATGTATCTAGTGATGTTTATGGTTTTCAGCACCGGTTATTTGATGCTGAAAGAACCTTATTCGTTATTCTGGTTAGTGATCGTGAATAACCCAATTACCGATCCTGCAATCAACGGCTTCTTTTTCTATTTACATCGTGCCAGTTGTATTGCCCTAGCCTGTTTAGTTGTTCTTCATGTTTGTGCTGCACTTAAACACCACTTTGTCTCTAGGAACTATGTATTGAAGATGATGATTTAAATTTTGGAGGGATATTTAAGTAATATAAGTGATGTTCTCAGTATTCGAGGTAATCATCTGCTTTAAAAAATTCAGCATGGTTTACACAAACAAAAAAGCCATAGCATGTTTCGCTATGGCTTTCTTATTTCAATTTGATTACTTGGTTTGGGTATCAAGCATCACTTGCCAGTATTCACATTTGGCCAAGAACTCTTTTAAATATAGCTCTGGGTTCGCAAGCTTCTCACCGCCTTTAACATCAGCCCCAGTCACTCGCCAAAAGCCACGAGTTACCAAGTTTCGGTGGTAAATAAAATCGTTGAGTTCATTGGCCTTCAAAGGAAGTTGCTCACCAAACGTCTGTTCGTATAGGCTCAGCATAGAGGCTTGCTCACTTGGCTTTTCCCTTAAAAAGGTATCCAAATCCAAGCCTAGTGGCTGCTGTTGTTCCTTTGGCAGTGCTTTAGCTAATTTAGAGATAACACTGAACAGAGCCAACTCAACTTTTTGAGACGCTAATAACGATGCCCCTAAAAGCGCATGTTCATTAGAAATGTGTTGCTCTGTTGATGAAGCGGCTGCTGTTGTCACTGTGTTAACCTCAAATAATCATAACGGGTGTTACTGAACTGGATAGAGCCTTTTCATTACGCTGAATCTTATTCTTGTAATTAAGAAGAATCTTACAGTTAAGCAGAGTCTTGTATCTAAGCAAAGTCTTACAGCTAAGCAGAGTCTTTTAGCAGAACGCGGTCAGCATCAATAATGGTGAAGCCCGATGCATCTTCATTCTTTTCGACTTGCACTAAACCTTTAAAACCAACCTGCGACAACTTCTTCGCAAGGTGATCCGGTGCTGTTTCAAAAACAACATCCATAAAAGGTAAAGACTCAGCATCAACAAAACCATGCTCGTTAAACAGTTCCATTGCTTGAGATAAATGGTCTGAGTCGGTTAATTCGATAATTTCTACAACTTCTTCCAACAACATTTTCGATTCCATATTCGCCAGAAAGTGACTGACACAAGCACTTACGTTTTGCTCGCATACATCCCGATGTACGAAGACACCCCTTTAGTAGTAGGGAGATCATAACATATTAATAATCGAAAAATATGTTTAATTTCCCTAACCTCTTGGGAGTATTAGAAAACAATAGAAACTGGTGAAGCATAGACAAGGCCAATTTATCTCATCGAAAGCAACAGCCTAAATTTGAGGCAATCAGGCTACCGTAACTTGGGAATCGCCCGTTTCGACAATCGATTCATTCAACAACCCTGCGTAAATTCCATTGTATGCCACCAGCTGTTGATGATTACCTTGCTCAACAATTTCACCCTGTTCCAATACCAGAATCGTATCCGAGTGACGAACGGTACTCAAACGGTGCGCAATCGCAATCACGGTTTTTTCCTTAAACAGACGCTGCATCGCTTTTTGGATGAGGTCTTCGGTGATTGAATCTACCGAACTGGTCGCCTCATCAAGCATCATCAATTGACCACCCTGTGCAACCGCTCGTGCGAACGAAATAAGCTGCGTTTGCCCCACAGACAAATTGGAGCCGTTCTTTTCCAAGTGGAAGTCATAACCTTGTGGCAATTGTTCAATAAACTTATCGGCATAAACATAGCGCGCTGCCTGCTCAACCTCAGTTCTAGATAAATGCGTTTTACCCAGCGCGATATTGAATTGGATTGTCTCTTCAAATAAGTGCACGTCTTGCATCATCATTGAGAACAAATGAGCAGAGTCTTCACTAGAGATCTGCGACAGCTCTATTCCATTCAGTAGAATGCTGCCTTCATAGTCTTGGTAGGTTTTAGAGATTAGACGCAGAATTGTCGACTTGCCCGATCCCGTAGAACCCACAAGCGCGATTTGATGCCCTTTCTCCAATACAAACGAAACATTCTTTAGAACGCAGGGAGAGTCGTCTTGGTAACGGAAGCTCACGTTCTTAAACTCCAGGCTCACAAACTGTTCGAGCTGTTTTTCAACCTTGTTAGATGGCAGCAGGTTGCGCCCTTCCTCTTCAGTCGGCTCAACAAACAGCTCTTCAATATGGTCAAACGCTGCAAATGAACTCTGAATCGAAGCAATCTGTGAAGTAAAGTCACGGATCGGAACAAACACTTTTTCTAAAGTGTTGATGAACGCAATCAGCACACCCAAGGTGAGTGCCCCTTCTATCACTTGCTCAGAGCCATACCAGATCATAATTGCGATCGTGATTGAGGTAATGCCCGAGATAAACGAGAACAAAATCGCATCGTATTTATTGATTTTCTTCTGTGCTCTCAGAAACTCATCAGTATAGCCTTGGTAGCGTTGTTCGACTTGTTCTTCGGCTCGATACATCTGAACCGTTTTCATGCCAAATAAGACTTCTTGTAGGAAGCCAATACCGCGAGCCAACGAAGAACGAGTCACCTTATACAAAGCGCGAAGTCGGTTTCTCACATACACCGTCAAGTACATCACTGGCGGCATGATAATCAACACAATCATCGTTAACTGCCAATCAATGAAGAACATCATCACCAACAGAGCAATGGTATTGATGCTGTCTTTAACTAGACCTACAACCGACTGAACAAATGTCTCGCCGATGGTTTCCAAGTCACTGGTTAATCGTGAAAGCGTGACGCCAATCGGTGTGTTATCAAAATAGCTGCGTGGCAATTTAAGCACGCGAGCAAACAACACTGAACGCATGTCGGTTATCGTATATTGACCCGTTTTACGCAGGTTATATGAATAGATAGTATCCACCACATAGCTCGCCACCAGAACTGCGACTAGATAGAAGACGTACTCGAGCAGTCCATCCATATCCCCATGGCTCAGATGTACATCAATCACTTGAATGATCAGCCAAGGAAACAATAAGCTTGTAATGACAGAGAGCGGAAGCATAGCGATGCCCAGAATCGCAGAGCGTTTGTATTTCTTAGCAAACTTAAAAAAGTGCTTGAGGTACTTAAGATCAACACCTTTTAACATGCTGCTGCCTCCGTTTCATTCTGCTGTAACTGCCATGTATCGTAATAGTAATCACATGTTTTCAATAACGTCGCATGGTCACCCTTCGCGATCACTTTACCTTCATTCAACACGATGATTTCGTCCATATATTCAAGGGCATTAACACGGTGTGAAACCACAAGTACCGATTGATTTTCCAAGCGCTTAAACAGGCCTTCCAAAATCTTACGTTCTGTTTCATAGTCGACAGCCGATAGAACGTTATCCATGATGATCAGGTCTGTGGGTTGCAATAAAGCACGCGCAATACTTAAGCGCTGCTTCTGGCCGCCTGACAGCATGATCCCTTTCTCACCGACTAAGGTTTGGTCACCATGCTCAAAACGAGTAACGTCACTCGCCAACTGGCTGAGCTCAAGTACTTCATCAACCTGATTCTTTGACAAGTCAGTATCTAAGCTACCAAAACGAATATTATCCTCGACGGTTGCTGAAAACAGGAAAGGGTCTTGAGTCACGGTTTTTACATAACGGCGCAAGTCACTGCGTGAGAAGCTAGTGATATCCCTTTCGCCAAGGAAAACCGAGCCTTCTGGTACATCCAAATGATGATTCAAGCAGTTCACTAATGTCGTTTTACCCGCTCCGATTCCACCTAGCACACCCACTTTCTTACCAGCAGGAATATCAAAACTGATGTCATCAAGAATCACACGCTCTTCACCCGAATAGCTGAAGCTGAAATTGCGAACGGAAAACGTTTTTCCCCTTAGCGATTCAACATCTAACTCCGTGAGCTTATCTTCATCAAGCTCGGGAACTTTGGCATTAAGAATAGTCTGTGCGCTCTGAATACCTACCATGCCACGCTGATAAATGGTCGCGATTCTGCCAAGCTGCATCAATGGCATAGCGAGTAAAACCGAGTAAGTTAGGAAAGCAGTGATCTCACCGAGGGTTAGCTCTTGTCTCATTAACATGTAGCCACCAAGCCCAAGAATGATGATTTTCATCAAGTCATTGGCGTAATCGAGTACTGGCATAAAGAACACCTGAATACGTGTAATTTTAAGGCGGCACTCAAGCAATAACTGGTTAAGCTTTTCAGTTTCGGCTTTCACCCAAGGTGACATCTGCTGACTCTTAATCAAATCGATCCCAGACAGGTAACTCATTAGCTGAGCAGACAAGTTTTGTAAACGTTTCATGTGCTCTAAATGCAGTATTTTCATACGCTTGAATCCCACACGAAAAATCACAAAAGCGATTGAGATAGGAATGATCGAATACAGTGTGAGTTCTGGCGATATGCGCCACATGTAAAGAGGAGTCAACGACAACGCAAGCAACGCATTGAAGAACTGCAAGAAGCCGACACCAAACAGCAAACGAATGCCACTGAGGTCATTATTGATGATGGAGATCAATCGACCTGAAGCAAAACGTTCATGAAAGCTGCTCGGTAAGCGATTCAGCTTTTGTAGAAGTGTACTCTTTAGTGCTGCTTCAGTAATTCGCCCCGGATTAAGCGCATAGATACGAGACAGAATTCTCACCACCACCATGGCGACAGACATGCCGACTACAACCCAAACATAGCTTTGCAGCTGCTGATGGCCAGTTGAAGAAGCGTCATCAATCAAATCTATCGCCAATTGGATATAACGAGGGATCTCTACTTGTAACCAGTTGACGAGAAAAATGAACACAATCGCTAGTAAGTACGAGGTGCGATTCATGCGCAGATAATGGGCAATAAACTGTCTTTTATTCATAGTATTCTTTGTTTAGGGCAGGCTCACAGCGAGAACTAGCGATATGACCGGGCAGTTGAGCTCGATAGGGTCATCACTGAGCTAAAGATACATTAAAATCACTTAGTTGACAATATCAACCATATTCAATAATTGATTACTGCTATTACATTTTAGCATTGCTAGAAACAACTTTGCCGCCAAAAGTGGCGGCAAATATCTGATTACATGAGAACATTCGTTTTAAAGAACAACGTCTATCTGATTATCATCGATATCGATTGAGCGTTTCACTTCACTTCCCATTGCTGATGGGTACCAAACCTCAACCCAAACTTTCTCCACATGGTTTGGAAGAAGCAGCGTTGTTGAGAAATCAATACCTTCATTGATTGGGCTTCTCAATACTTGCGATGTGTAGTCAGCTACCTCACCATTAAACTCAATGTAGATACTCATAAAACCTCGAGTACTTTGCGAACTTGCTACATCTACGGATACAGTAACCTCTCTCTCCGTCGAAAAATCAAAACCTTCCGGTATCGATAGCTCAACCGATTTCAAAGACTGCGATGCCGACACAGAACTTGGGGATGAAGAGCTACTTCCACCACCGCCACCACAAGCAGTAAGAGAGGCCAAAGTTACACTACTCAGCATTAGTTTAATTGTATTCATAAATCCTCCTGATTAGTCTTCCGTTGACCAAGTTTTGTTGGCGTTAGGGTTTTGGTACCACGTTGGTTTCGAAACACCACCTGATGTAGCCCACTCTGCGAACTCTGGGTAAGCCTCACTGATATCAATATATTCTGACGGGTGGTTCCATGGCGATGAAATTAAGATTCCCCAAGGCATGTTTTGCGTAGTTCGATAGTATTTATCACTAGATGGGTCTGAATCGTCTTGCGCGATGCCATAGAAATCACTCACTAACGTGCCACGAGACGTTGGTGGTAAGTCTGCCGTGTGTATTTCTAAGTCTTTACCCGGAGATGTAACGAAGCTATCACCATGGTATTGACCTTCTCCTGCTCCAAAGATGAATGGGTCGAAGCCACTTAATGGCATCAGTGAACTCACTGTCGGCTCGCTTCCAGAAGCAAACGGTAGAGAAATGCTGAACGTCATTTGGTCAGCTTCTAACGTCGGGCTACAAGAAGGATTAGTGCGGTGGAACATGCACTCACCGTGAATCGGAAGATCATTTTTTAGGTTCAACGAAGCGACAACAACGAGGTCTCCTCCTGGCGATGCAACATTTTTATCCTCACCTGTAAACGGCGAGATATTTACTCGAGTCGCGCCATTCTTTTGCACTCGAGCCGTTTGAAGATCGACATCTGACTCATCGAAGCCATCAAGCTTCCATCCCAGTCCATTACCATAAGAAGCACCGTAGGCCATTATGGTTCCCGTAATATCCATTCGAAGTACTGCGTCATCTTTACTTAAAATGGTAGTGCGGTAGTAAACCACGACGTCATTTAAGTCAAAGTCACCAACTTCTGGCCAATTATCTTCGAAGGCTGCTGTATAGTAATTCGAATGTTGAAGCATTGTGCCAGGATCCGTAACGTTGAACACGTAGTCCTCAACTTCACCATCACCAACATAACCGTCACTAGGGATGTTAGGGCTACTCGCTAAACGGAATCGAGTTTGTACTCCACCAACGGTAGCATAGTCTCCCACTCGAATAGGGACAACTTGGCTTCCATCGACAACAGAATGGTTTTTCAATATCTGCTCGTCATCCTCAAAAGACCCATTCATATCCCAGTCAGCCCAAGCTTGCAGATAACCACTACCAACAACATTGACGTTAATTAAACTGTCTAGGCCGATTTCAAGGTTCGTCAGCAATGCAATACCGTCATCATCATTTCCGCCAACATCCAAATCATCACCGTTTGATGATGCGCCAGGTTGGCCATCAGTATCGGCATCAATGCTAGCGCCTAGGTACAGCGTGGAAGAAATCGCATGCTCAGCACCGTTGCTCGCCTGTAATGTTCCATAGCTATCAGGCGCGTCACCAAAATCAGATTCGTCTGAGCTTTCTATTGGCGTAGTAAATCCAGATAAATCCCAATTACCGTCAAATGCCGAGAAAATCGGGTTAGGGAAACTACTGCTACTACTCGTAACCGTTTCAAATTGTAGAGTAACGATCGAGGTGTTCTTGTAGGTGAATTTTACGGCACCGGATGTGTCAGTTTCGGAATAGTTCGTACCTGGTCCGGTGAATAGCACCGACGTTCCATCGGCACTCTCTTCCACCGTCAAACTCGCGCTAGCACTACCAAGCTGGTAACTGTAGAAACCTTCGCTTTTAAACACTCTGACTTGCTCCGACTGCACGGGTTCGCCATCAATGTCATAACCAATCATGTCAAATTCGGGAAGTGTATAAGGCACTGAGAACGTACCTGAGAGGCCATCTGTACCATCATAAAATTCAAAGGTATAGATTAAGCCTGCAGAGCCCGCTGAGTTAGTTTGGTAAAGAAAACCAATATCTCCTGAAGGCTGCGTCGCGCCAACTTTGTAGTTAGGAGCATGAAACAAAAATGTCGCATCACCAAACACACTACTAGACACTTTGGCGTCTATTGTTTTTCCATCATGTGTTCCGACGTTCAGAAAATGCATGTCAGGCCCATCATAGGTAGGCCCGGCCCAACCACTGCTGCCATTCGTTGATTCAACATGGTTAGAAAAATCCAAATCTACCGTCGCTGCGTAGACAGGAACACTGACCACTGCCGTCATAAGATAAATAACTTGCTTGTATTTCATAGTAAACCTCGACTTCTTCTTCGCATGAGCGATTTCCTTGAAAAGTGTGTGAACTCTGAACGGCAAGTTAAAGATGCGTCTCCGTTAACTCTGAAACAAACTATTCGCATCTTTGTTTATTGTTTTAGTGCCGATAAAGCGAGCTGCTTAATACAAAGAAGCAAAAGAGAAGCCAAGTTTCTAACTATTTGAAAATAATCGTATTACATTGAAAAATAAGACTTATTTTTCAAATTACAAATTACAATCAGGATAAAACGGTCTGTTCTTCAAAATAAGAATCAATTTGAAGAAAGGTTAGTCAACTTGATAAGAGATTAGTCAACTTGAAAGTCTGTTAGATACAGCAACGTTCTATGCTGTTTGGAAACCGGATAAGTTGTTTAAAGGCTGGAGGCGTTTTGCTTAAAACTCAAACTACGATGTGTTTGGTCAAGTAAAAGGGTAGGTATTATTGTTCGTTCATGGCTAGCAAAACTGTTTAAAAAGTATTCTACTTTTAAACAGTCTCGATTTATTAAAAGGCTAAAGCATCTCTTTGGCAATCAAATGCAGCAAAAAGGTTTCACGTTCAATGCTCATGCCCTTCTTAGAGCTCTCAGCCATGGTCTTTTCGTTGTGAGCGATCGCTTCATGGATATTCATCCACATCGGCTTCATCCCGTTTTTCACTTCATAATCTTCGTAAGCCGTTTCACCAAGCTCACGATCGATCTTGCATGAGTAGCAGTAAGAGATCATATGCATCATATCCGCATCGTCTTTATACCAAGGACGGAACTCTTCAAAAATGCCAAACGGCTTAATGCTATGGATATTCTTCGCGCCTGTCTCTTCTTCGAGTTCACGCACCATACCAGCAATCACATCTTCACCTTCATCCAAACCACCACCAGGAATGGTGTAGTCGTGATAACGCTCTGTATAGAGCATCAGAATGTCTTCACCATCTAATACAATGGCGCGGGCAGCATTACGCTTGTATACCGTTTTATTGTCTAGATGATCGATATCAGGGTGGATGGTGGTTTTTAGGTGTCTCATGATTCTGACTGCTCTACTAAATTTGGCGGCATCATATCATAATCATCAATAGATTCGAGGTTCTCCGTACCCCACAAGAACACATACCCTCTGCTTTTGATCGCTGTTCGCCCACGGCTATCGAGTCAAAATAACCATCAAGTAGCGCCTTATTGACGGAGGCCGTTCCTGTTATAACATCAGCTATGTCAGCTTGATCAAGCACTCAAAAAGCACTTAAAAATAGCGAAATATCAACCTATTTCAATATCTTGACCAAATTAGGACAACCTTTTCTGAAATCTAAAATATACTAATTTCATAGAGCTTCTAATCTGGTTCTGTAGAACTTAACGCATTCAATTATAGAGTTATCACATAGGAGATAAACATGAAGAAACTTGGTTTGATGGCTGTATTTGCCGTTGTGTTGGGCGGTTGTGCAAACGACTATGCAGAATATAGCGAAGGCCAACGTGTTTCAGTCGCTAACCCAGCCGCGGTTTATTGTGTTCAACAAGATGGTGAATTAGAAACCGTAACTGAAAACAATCAACGCACCACTTATTGTGTGTTTGATGACGGTGAACGTATCGAGCAATGGGAATACTACCGCAACAACCATGAGCAAAAAGAAGAAAGCTAAACTGCGACATCGTGAACTGATGACGTCACACCTGTAAACGACGTTATTCTGTCACGAATCCCACCTAATCAAATCCTATTACATTACGTAGACTGACCGCTACCAAGCGGCAGTTTACCGTACTCCCACACCAATTGAACGGTGTTTTATTTATGACATTTCCCTGACATAGCGCTAACCGAGGCCGATAGAATGCCTGCCCGTTACAAATATTTACACATCGAATTACTATGAAAAGCCAATCTAAAACCAATGAACAAACTCCAATGTCGTTTGAACTGCCAGAGTTCACCCTTTCCCAATCGACATCTCAAGTGATTTACAAACGATGCCAAACAGCTCTCGTTGTTTTAGCGATAGGCATTGTCGCAAACCTTGCACTTCGAATTGATTTTGTATTGCTAAATGGCAATGTTGGTGAGGTCTCGGCGACCGAGATGCTGCAACAGTTACTGCTTATCGTGACATCTGGCTCTTTTGCTTATTTAGCAAGAGAGAGGCGCGAAGTTAAGCACGCAGCTCTTCTTATCAGCGCATTCTTCGCAGTGTTGTTCATTCGTGAAATGGATTTTTGGTTCGACAAGATCGTACATGGTGCATGGGTTGTCCCTGCCCTATTGGTTGCTGGCAGTGCAATTTTCTATGCGATTAAGAATGGTAAAAGAACCATTGATCAGCTTGCGCTTATTCTTGCTTCCCCACACATGAACTTACTCGTTACTGGCGTAATGCTACTGTTGGTGTTCTCTCGTCTATTTGGCATGGGCAGCTTTTGGCACAATGTTATGGGCGATGATTATGTGCGCGTGGTTAAAAACATCGCAGAAGAAGGCACTGAACTTTTGGCTTACTGCCTGATTGCGTTTGCGAGCTTAAAGACCGTTATTGGCATCACGAGAAAGAAATAAAGATCTATCGCCACCAGCGATGTGTGTGATCCGATTCTGGGTCTAAATAACGATTCAATAAAGTCAGGTTAGTATCGAGTAATGCTAGGTACTCCCTGACTTTTTGTATGTCGGTACCCACTGAAGTCTGCTGGATACAGCGCTCCAATACTGGGAGTAAGGTGTCGACGATGTCAAAATGAGGCGCCCCCTCTACTAACGCCTTTACCGCTATCAGTGCCTCCAACGACAGTCTTTTAGGCTCCCCCCTAACTAACTCCAAATCTCGCTTGAATGTGCCCGCAGAAACACCTTCAAGATAAACTCGATAGGTTGTCAGCACATCCATCAACAGAAACAATTGCCCTTGAGTATTTTGATGAGGATATGGCACCGCAACATGAGCTTCTAGCTGAGGATCGACTTGTAGTTCCACCCCAAGTGCAGAGCACTTCTCAACCAAAACCTTAAGCAAGCCTTGTTCGTCCATTAGTGATTGGATCTCGAAAATACGTTGTAAATGGTAGTCATTCGAAACAAACGTCACCTTCACACTCTGCCCACGGGTAAACAGTCCACTTTCAATCATCTCTGAAGCTAAGTTCTGAATGTTCTCAACCGTATTTGTCGAGTTCTGCTCAAGCAAAATCGCCCCAAAGGAAAACGGATATTCTCGCTGGCTTTCCAGAATTCGAAAATACTGGTGCATTGCATCCGCTTCAGAGGTGGTTTGACCTTTTGTCACCCCGCCACAAAATGCAACACCCGTTTTCTGAATAGGCTCTTCTGCCAAAGGCCCCGCCAGATACTCCACCAAAGCATCAACTCGACTGATGCCTTCATCAGTCAATTTATTCCCATTAAGTCGCTTACCTAGCACAATAAGGAGGTGATTAATGCTCATTTTATGTTCAAGTCTCGTTTTAGTGATTAGATGGAGTGAATTATGTATACAATAGTTCTTAACAAAAGTATTTTTAAATTCCTAAATGTAGCTCGCAATAATGCTCACTATTGATAGCAACATCTTATGGTACACAAGAATCAACGTGCAGCTATATAAAGCAAAAATAGCACGGTCTTGTATTTCATCGAACTACACGCTTGTTAACATTAATCTCATTGAAAGAATACGCTCACTCAAAGAAGTGAGGTTAACAAAAGATATACTTTAACCAGAGTTCGTTCATCGAACCGTCTTCACAGGAAGTTACTATGCTGTCTATTTTTGATATCTACAAAATTGGGGTTGGCCCGTCCAGCTCCCACACAAATGGACCAATGATCGCTGGGTTTAACTTTACCCAAAAAATTAATGCTCAGCTTAAGCAAGTGAAGCGTATTCAAATCGACTTATATGGCTCGTTATCATTGACGGGTATTGGTCACCACACAGACAGAGCAACTTTGTTAGGTTTGCTCGGTAATCGCCCCGACACCATTAAGATTACCAGTGCTAACCAAGCAATGCGTAAAGCGATTGAAGATAAATCTCTACTGGTTAGCGGTAACCATGAAATTCACTTCGATGTAGAAAGCGACTTACTCTTCCATAAAACTAATCTTCCGCTTCATGAAAATGGCATGACCATCTCTGCCTTTGACGCAAGCGGTAGTCTTCTAGATATGGAAACGTACTACTCGATTGGTGGTGGCTTTATCGCAACCGCTGATGAGCTACAAAACGGCAAGCAAGAAGCAGAAACACAAGTCGAGTTCCCTTTTTCTTCTGCCGACCAATTACTTGAATTGTCAGAACAGCAAGGGCTTAGCCTTGGTGGCTTAATCCTGCGCAATGAAGTGTCTTTTCAAGGCATGGACGTGATTGACCAAAAAGCTGACCAAATTTGGAAGGTGATGTCTCTGTGCATGCAGCGTGGCTTTGACACCGAAGGTATTCTTGATGGCGGTTTAGAAGTGACGCGTCGAGCGCCTGCTCTTTTGAAAAAGCTTGAGGCGAATGCTTCGATTGAAAACGATCCAATGGAGATCATGGATTGGATTAACCTGTTTGCCTTTGCTGTAAGCGAAGAAAACGCAGCGGGTGGCCAAGTGGTAACATCTCCAACCAATGGTGCGGCTGGCGTTATTCCTGCGGTATTAATGTACTACCATCGTTTCATTAAAGAGCTAGACACCAAGCAGTTGAAAGACTTTTTAGCAGTCTCTGGCGCTATTGGCATCTTGTACAAAACCAACGCTTCAATTTCTGGAGCAGAAGTAGGTTGTCAGGGTGAGGTCGGCGTATCTTCATCAATGGCTGCTGCTGGCTTAACCGCTTTGCGCGGTGGCAGCAACGAGCAAATCTGTATCGCAGCTGAAATCGCAATGGAGCACTCTCTAGGCATGACATGCGATCCGATCGGTGGGCTTGTTCAGGTACCGTGTATTGAACGTAACGCTATGGGTGCAATGAAAGCCATCAACGCATCACGTATGGCGCTAAAACGTACCAGCAAGTGCCTTATCTCGTTAGACAAGGTTATCGCAACCATGTACCAAACAGGTAAAGACATGAACAAGAAGTACCGTGAAACGTCTTTAGGTGGTTTAGCGGTGATCCACATGGCGCCACCGTGTGAATAGCTAGTTGCGGTGACCAATTAGATGTAGTGACCAGTTAGATGCGGTGACTAGTTAGATGCGGTGAATAGTCGAGATAAAGAGAATAGTTGAAACGCAATACATCGTTGACACGCACGACGAGAAATCGCCTCACTCAGAACCGTTATTGTAAACTTAGTTTTCGGTATCCGTACAAAAGCCAGCCACCAAGCTGGCTTTTTTATTGGCTAAAATCCAACAGCCAATTGAAAGTGATACTCACTTGAACATTTTACAAGATGACCAATGTTAACTTTTCCTTTATCCGTTCATTACTTAGCCACAAATGAAGGTAGCTAAATTTCTCACAGTTATGCATCTATTATCAAAATCTAACATTGCAAATTTCATTCATGAGAAATATCAATGCACTCATAAGAAAAGGTATATCGAGTAAAGTTCTGTTTGGGATGCATGTTTCATTTTATGTATTGCTAGTGATGGTATTATAATTAGGTTATTACACTACATCTTAATACTAATGTGAGAATAAAATAATGTGGAATAGATTAAACAAATCAATGATGTTCTGCCAAATGATGTTTGGACTTTCGTTCTATGGCGTCATGGTGATCTTGACTCGTTTCTTCCTTGAAGATCTTAACTACAATGAAGCCGACACAATGATGGTTGTTGGTGCTTTCTCTGCAATCGGACCGCTATTTGCTATTGCAGGTGGCTTCATCGCCGACAAATTTTTAGGCGCATACCGATCGTTGACCATTGCCTTTCTAGGGTTCGCAAGTGGTTATGCTCTACTGGTACTCGGTGCCGCGGCGACCAATGTTCCAATGGCATTATGTGGTATTGCTTTAGCGAGTTATGCGCGTGGTTTGATGTCCCCTTCTTACCCAAGTCTTTACAAACGCACGTTCAAAACTCAGGAAGATTTCGAAAACTGCTACCCTATCAACTACTCAGTCAACAATATTGGTGCGCTTTTAGGCCAGTACTTGTTCCCGATGCTAGTGCTTGTTGTTGGTTTCCACGGTGGCTTCCTTCTTTCAGCTGCTCTAGCAGGTGCCGCACTTCTGATGATGCTCTTTGTTCGCAAAGGCCTTGTTGAAGCAAGTGCTGAAATCGACCAAAAACCAGTAAGCACTAAACACTGGGCTGCATTCCTTGGCCTTTCAGCTGCAATGATTGGTTTGGTATTCTTCATGTTTTCTAACATGGATATCGGCCAGAACATCGTGTACGCAATTGGTGGTGCAGCGATCATCTACTTTGTCTCTTTGATGATGAAATCGAAGAAGTCAGACATGCTGAAAATGGGCACGATCTTAATCATCACATTCCTGACGACATGTTTCTTCGTGTACTACGGTCAAATGATGACATCGATGACAATGGTTGCAATCAACACAATGCGTGGCGATCTATTCGGTTTCATCCCTGTAGCACCTGAAGCGTCGATGGCAATGAACCCACTTTGGTGTATGGTTGCAGGCCCTATCATTACGGGCATCTTCTCTAAACTAGAAAAGAAAAACATTCATTTCTCTACCGCAACCAAAGTAGGTTTCTCTTTCATTCTGACGGCGATCGCTTTCGGTATCTTAACGATGGCAGTAACGACCGTTGGTGAAGATATTCTGATTCGCCCAGAAGTGTTCCTAGCAATCCACTTCTTCCTAGCATTTGGTGAGGTTATTGTTGGTTCTATGGTTGTAGCATTCATTCTGTCTGTTGCACCTAAGCACATCGAGAACTTTTCAGTAAGCTTATTCTCTGTCGCAATCGCACTATCAGGCATTGTTGGTGCTGTATTCTCAACGTCTATTGCACTTGAGAAAGGCCAAGAGATCACACAAGAGATCGTTCAAACGGTTTACGGTGATTACTTCCAACTATTAACTATCCTAGCGGTAGTAATGGTGGGTATCGCAATGGCAGCATCGTTCGTTATTCGTAAGATGCTAGACGCAGCGAAAGCCGCTGATGAAACGATTGAACTAGAGCAAGCAAACAGCTAATTCTGCTCACGTTAAATAGCTCTAACACTTCAAGCCCTTTAGTTTTCTAAAGGGCTTTTTTGTCGATATTTTTGTTTCTATTGATATCGGGTTCAAGTTACGTTGCGCTTGTGTAAATAAAAGTAAATGATAATTATTAGTATTGAGTGTTTTCTTGTTCAGGATTATGATGTGGAAATCAAAATCTAAGAGAGCCTTATATGAGCAAGCCTAGCCCTATCACATTAACCGTTACTCAAACCTCAACCATTACACCGAATATGCAGCGTATAACGCTTAGCGGTGAAGGATTAAGTAAGTACCCAACCGAATGTGCCGGCGGCTACATCAAGCTTTTGTTCTCGCCACTCGGCACCACAGATTTAAGTCAACTGAACGAAGGTGAGCGCCCAACCATGCGCACTTACACCATTCGTCAGTACAACCCTGTCGAAAAGTGGATTGAGGTTGATTTCGTACGCCACATCACCACAGATCTGCAATGTGGCTTTGCTGCAAGATGGGCAATGAACGCAGAAGTAGGTGACACGGTTTCAGTGGCAGGCCCTGGATTAATTCAAGGGCTGAATCTAGAATCGGATTGGTTCTTCTTGGTGGCAGATATGACTTCGCTACCTGCGCTCTCTGCAAAAGTAAAAACGCTTCCGGAACACGCAGCAGGCCACGCTGTCATTCAGATCAATTCAGCAGCAGACAAGCAAACACTTGAAGTACCTCAAGGTATAAAAGTCACTTGGTTAATTGAAGATGCAACTGAAGAAACACTTTCACAAACCGTGCGTAACACAGAATGGTTAGAAGGGCAGGTTTCAGTATGGACGGCGTGTGAATTTGAAAGCATGCGCGAACTAAGACAGTACTTCCGTAACGAAAAAGAAGTCGCGAAAGAGAACATCTACATTAGCAGTTACTGGAAACGTGGTGTCACTGAAGATGGTCACAAAGTGTTGAAACAACAGGATGCTCAAGCTTTAGCGGGTTAAGTCTTTTACTACCTACAGCTTCTTACTAGATAAATAGAAAACGCCCTTAGCAAAGTTCATCTCGTTAAGGGCGTTTTAGTTTGAATCCGATGAAGATCAAAGCCGAAGTGTAAGATTAGATACTCTCACCTACTTCAATCTCATAACCAAGATCCAGCTTCGCCACCCATTCATTGTTGCCTTGTAAACGCGCTACAACTTGCTCTGCAGCGACTTTACCGATCTGCTCCCTAGGTGTTACGACAGTCGCTAAACGCGGCGTCATCGCCACCGTAATGTCGTGTCCGTGGAAGCCTGCAATCGCCATCTTCTCTGGTACTTGAATACCACGTCGTACACATTCGTAAAAAGCACCAATGGCCAAATCATCGTTAGTACAAAAAATGCCATTCACTTCAGGGTGCTTCTCAAGTAACTCGCCAATCAGTTTGGCACCAAGAGTAAACGAGGAAGCGTCTTCCGTTTGCAGCGTTACTGGCGTTTTGTCGGCTTCTTGCATCGCATGCTCATAGCCTGCCATTTTCAAGCGCGTACGCTCATCCATACGTGCCGCTAAGTAAGCGATATTGGTACGCCCTCGGTCGAGCATAGTTTTGGTCATCGCTCGTGCCGCTTCGAAGTTATCAAAGCCGACGGCTTGTTCAATTCTTGGCGATACCGAATCCATAATCTCAATCACTGGTATAGAAACAGTCTGCAGCATCTTACGCGCTCTATCAGTGTGCACGTTTTCTGAAAGGATAATCGCGTCAACGTTGTAAGAAAGCAGCGAAGCGATGCTCTGCTCTTCCAGTTCTGCGCTATAGCCATAGTGAGCAATCATGGTTTGGTAACCCGCAGGCGCGGTGACTTGCTCAATACCACGAATAACTTCAGCAAAAACTTGGTTAGTTAACGAGGGGACCAAAACACCAATCGCATTGCTTTTTGCGTTGGAAAGAATGTCTGGTGCGCGGTTAGGGATATAACCTAGCTCGTCTACTGCAGCGCTGATCTTATCTCGCAGTGCTTCTGATACTTGAGAAGAGTCTCTCAGGCAGCGACTGACGGTCATTTTGGTGACACCAACTAAGTTGGCAACATCTTGTAATGTTGGACGTTTTTTCTTATTCGACATAATTAGTAATTATTATTTTTGAGTTATGTTACTGGTAACAGTGTATCCGACTGACGTGGAATTTGAAGCCTAATTTAGTAAAATGTTGATACAGCATCATAATTAAAAACGCCCTCTTGTTGAGGGCGTTATTGATTGTTTAAGCGTTTACTTTTACTTCAGTTCTTGGGGACTGACTCCAAGTGACATGGAATTTTTCGGCTTCCTCTCTATCGACTCGCGAATAGGTATGAGAACCAAAATAGTCACGTTGCGCTTGCAATAGATTCGCTGGTAACACTTCACAGCGCAGAGAATCAAAGTAGCTTAATGCAGAACTGATCCCCGGCATCGGCACACCATACAAAGCGGAGTTAGCAACGGCGATACGCCAAGCAAGCTCACGCTCTTCCACTTGTTTGATGAAAACCTCGTCAAACAACAGATTCGCCAGCTCACCATTTTGTTGATAAGCCGATGTGATACCTTGTAAGAATGCTGCACGAATAATACAACCTGCTCGCCAGATCTTAGCTATTTGAGTGAAATCGAGATTCCAACCCTCTTTGTCTGACGCTGTCTTTAATAAATCAAAGCCTTGTGCATAAACAGACAACTTGGCGCAATATAGGGCATCGTGAAGTTCAGAAATAACCTCTGTTTTATCCAACTGACTCGCATCGGCAACATTGCCTTTTAGCAGTTTGCTCCCTTGAATACGTTGTGATTTTTGACCGCTCATCGCACGTGCATAAACCGCCTGTGCAATGGTTGGAGTTGGGCAGCCTTCCTGAAGGCTGTTAACTGCTGTCCATAAGCCTGTGCCTTTTTGGCCAGCCTTATCAAGCACAACATCAACAAATGGTTTACCCGTAGCCAAATCTTCTTGTTGAAGAATGTCGGCACTGATTTCCATTAAGTAGCTATTAAGTACACCGTTGTTCCACTGTTCGAAAACTTGGCCAATCTCTTGAGCTGGCATTTCAAGTACATCACGCATGAACTGATACACTTCGCAGATGAGCTGCATGTCGGCATATTCAATACCGTTGTGTACCATTTTCACATAGTGCCCTGTACCAGAAGGACCAACATAGGCAGCGCATGCTTCACCCGCTTCAAACTGAGCAACCGGTAGCCCATTAGCATCCACTTTTGCAGCAATCGCTTCCCACATCGGTTTCACATATTGCCAAGCCGATTGGTCACCACTCGCCATAAGCGCAGGGCCAACACGAGCGCCTTCTTCACCACCAGAAACGGCGGTGCTAAAGAAGCGCAGTTTGCCTTTGTAGCCCACTTCACGCGCCTCGGTATCTGTCCAAAGGCTGTTACCCGTATCGATAACAATGTCGTCATTTTCTAAGCCAGCATCAAGCAAGCTATTCACGACGATATCGACAGGTTTTCCAGCAGGAACCGACAAAGCGATTACACGCGGCTTCGCTAGCCCTTGCAGTACATGCTCAAGGCTAGTCCCTTGTGTGAACTGACCTTTACCAGTAAACAATTCATTAAGCAGCTTTGCTTCTGAACTGGCGCGCTCAATGTTGTCTGTATTCAAATCAAAGCCAGCAACGTTAAAGCCGTTATCCAGTAAGTTGAGTGCAAGGCTTTTGCCCATAACGCCTAAACCAATCATCGCAATGTCGTTTTTTAACTGAGTCATGGTTTAGCCTATCTGCTTAATTTGTTTGAGTGCACTTTCTACTACCTGTTCGACATCTTGTGAGATATCAACAAACAACGCATCGGCTTCATTCGGTTCAACCAAGGTTGCGAACTGGCTTTTCAACATTTCTTGACCATTGAAGTAATGGTTCTCGCGCGCTTTATGGCGGTTCCAAATGGTGTCGAAGCTACCCTGTAGGTACACGATAACTAAACCTTCATTATTCTTTCGTAGAATGTCGCGATATTGAGGTTTCAATGCAGAACAAGCAATCACAGCACTTGGCTGTTCGATATATTGCTTATTCAGTGTTTCTAGCCATCCTTGACGATCTTCGTCAGTCAGCGGAATACCTTGACGCATTTTTTCTACGTTGCTTTGCGGATGGAAGTCATCGCCATCAAAGAATTGAAGCTCTAAAGCCTGTGCGATACGGCTACCAATTAGGCTTTTCCCGCATCCAGATACGCCCATCACGAGTATTTTTTTGCTTTTCATAAGGCAAGCCTTCCCTAAGCCCCAACCAAAACAGGGGCTGACAATCGAATCTAATAGTTAAACTTGTGTTGCTGTTGATCGGTTCCTGAACGTAAACTCGCTCTGGAACCTTTGCTGTTATTGCCACCAAAGCGCTAGCTGAGGGAAGATAATAACCAATGCCAGAACCATTACTTGAAGTGCAATGAACGGCAGTAGTGAAGAGAAAATCTCACCCAAACTGATGTCTTTTGGTGCTACCGATTTCAGGTAGAAGGCCGCGGGACCAAATGGTGGTGACAAGAACGACACCTGCATGTTTAGACAGAACACAACGCCGAACCATACTGGGTCAAAACCAAGACCAGTGATGATTGGAACGAAGATTGGCATAGTCAGAAGTGCCACACCTACCCAGTCAAGGAACATGCCTAGTACCAACAAGATAGCCATCATGATTAATAGCGTTACTGTCGCGTTACCGCCACTGAGCGCAAGGATGGTTTCTTCAACAAAATCAATACCGCCCATCAGGTTGTAGATACCAACCAATGCACTTGCACCGATACCAATCCACATGATCATGCCGCAGGTACGCATGGTTGCGATGGCACTCTCTTTCAACATGCTGAAGTTCAGTTCACCACGGATCAGCGCACTGATCATGATGCCGACTACACCCAAAGCAGACGCTTCTGTTACTGAAGCGATACCCGTGTAGATACTGCCTAGAACTGTTGCTACAGAAAGCAGTGGGAAGAACAGAGCCTTGAAGTAGCTTGGCTGATTTGCGATATCTTCTTCTGTCTCATCATCACTCGGAAGAGGAGCCAGAGAAGGATTCAGCTTACAGCGAATCAATACGTAACCGATGTAACAGCCCGCAAGGATAAACGCTGGCAAGAAAGAAGCTTTGAACAGGTCGCCAATCGATACGCTGGCTGTCATACCGTAGATGATCAGTACGATACTTGGCGGAAGCATGGTACCAAGTGCGCCACCTGCACAGGTTGTACCAATAGCAAGCTTACGGTCATAACCTAAACGAAGCATTTGTGGCAGTGCAAGAATACCCAGTAGTACCGTTTCACCACCGATAACGCCTGACATCGAAGCCAATAGAACCGCGACTAATAAGGTTTGTACTGCCACACCACCGCGAACTTTACGGCCGACAGATTTCATTGCATCAAACAAATCGCGAGCAATGCCCGAACGGTCTAATAAAGCCGCCATCAATACGAACATCGGAACAGCAAGGAAAACATAACCAGAAGCAAAGCTGTAGGTACGGCTTGCGATCAAAGGCAGGGCATCAGGGCCAAACCAACATAGAGTGAAGAAAATCGCGACAAAGCCTGTTACGAACGCTAGCTGCATACCGGTCAGTAGCAAGCCAATCATCATAACCAGCATGAGCAAACTGCCCCATGCGATACCAATAGAAGATAAATCAAACATCGTCATTCTTCCTTAGACCCATCAACTCTTGGATTAGGTGCAATACAAACTGGACAACAAGAACACACAAAACGACAAAGATCAGGCCTTTCAGCAGCGCAGGATAAGGCGCGTTTAACACTGAACCTGATGTTTCAAGGCGGAATTCACCCCATGGTGCAAACCATGCTTCCTCTGCGGTGAAGTAAGCCGCATAAGCGAGCATGCCAGCAAAGGCCAAACCCACAATGTGGTGAACAAGATTAAGATATTTGCGTGCTTGGTTAGACACTGAGTCGTAAATAAGAACCACACGCACGTGCTTATTCGCAGCAAACGCGTAGATACCACCAATAATGAATAAAGAACCACCGATGAAAGAAGCTGTTTCATGTACCCATGTGGTCGGGGCATCGAATGCGTAACGCATCACAACTTCATAAAATGAAATCAATACAGTAAAGATAAAAAACCAGCTCACGAGATTACTGAACTTTATAACAAAACGATCAAGCGCATTTCTTGGTTGCTCGTCGTTTTCAGCTGGGGCATGGGGAGTTTTGTCTGTCATGGGCCAAATATCCTGGGAGAATACGGGAGAGCAATGCCCTCCCCCGTCAGTAAACTAAGTTTGAATTACAGTAAGCCGTTTTCTTCTAGGAACACAGTCACTGAGGTGTAAACTTTTCCTGCGTTATCAGAACGCTCTGCAAATACCTTCCATTGGCCTTTCGCGATTTCACGGAACTTCTTACGCTCTTCTTGAGACCAGTCATGGATAGTGATTTCTGGGTTCGCTTGAGCTTCTTTCAGTGCAGCTTGGTCAGCCATTTTCAGCTGAGTTGTCATGTCGTAAGAGAAGTCACGCACTGATGTTTGCAGCATTGTTTGTAGATCAGCTGGCATCTTGTCCCATTTCTTCTGAGAAATAGAGATATCGATAAGCGGTAGTGAATGGAAACCCGGTTGAACTGGATGTGTTGCAATGTCGTTCATGCCCGCTTTTTGGTTGGTAGAGAATACCGTGTAGTCCGCGGCATCAATTACGCCTTTGCTTAGGCCAGTAAATACTTCAGAACCCGGTAGGTTTACTGGTGTCGCACCCGCGGCTGCAAATACTTGTTGTACTAGGCCTTCAGGCGCACGTAATTTCAGGCCTTTAAGATCCGCAACACCATCGATTGGCTTTTTAGAAATGAAAGATTCAACACCCGTCGTAGAAGCACCAACAAACTGAACTCCATAAGGCTTGTACAGTTCAGTCATTAGTTCGTTACCACCACCGTAGTTCATGTACTGAAGCAGTTGTGTTGTGTCTGACCATGCGCCAACCATGTTACCGATAAGACCAAATGCTGGATCTTTACCAGAGAAGTAACCTGTTGCTGTGATGTGACCATCTAGGATGCCCATTTTGATCGCGCCTAGCGTTTCTGTGTGCTTAACCACAGCGCCTACAGGCAGAAGATCGATATCAATACGTCCGTTAGACATCGTCTCTACGCGCTCAGCCCACTTCTGCTGAACTTTGAAGTTCAAGTCACCAGAAGGATCTGAAGATTGAATTTTAAGTTTAAAGTCTGCAGCCATTGCTGAAGTAGCAAATAGACCAGTGAGGGAGGCAGCAATCAGCGTTTTAGTCAGAGCTTTCATTTGGGTATCCTTATGAGTTTCACAGAGTCCGGTTTTTAATTATATGTTACCGGTAACGTTGAGGTGGATGTTACCGGTAACTTTACAGCCTTGTCTATGAGAAGGATCACATCTTTAACATTAGTAAAACGTTTGCTATCAATAAGAAAAATGCGACTGAAAAGTCACATTATAGGTTGGAGGTAGGATTTAATTTCTTTTTAAGTCAGTGAGATAACTAAGCCAGCAATGATAAACATGACGCCTACACCGCGAGTGGCGTGCCACTTTTCCTTTAAAAAGTAGATCCCCATCACTACGCCGAAGATGATGCTTACTTGCCTTAGAGCGACAACCAAGCTGACATTTTCAGTCATGGTCATTGCAAACAATACTAGGCCATAGGTCGAAGCCATCATGATGCCAGCAAGTGTTGCTCTTTTACGCAGTATCCAAGCGTTATGGAATTCGATTCTTTGATTCGACACAAGCAACCAAACACTCAGCGGAATCACAATCGCCCAAAACTGAATACCTAGGTAGAAAATCGCGGTGTGCTTGTTAGTGATACTAGGCGTGCTTAGAGGCTCCAATAATAGAAGTGCCTCTTTATCAATAATCGAATAACCCGTGGTACCTATTGCGGCAATGAGCGCCCACAACACGCCAAGGTTTAGGTAGGCCTTAAGCCTCAACTCAGAGAATTGCTTCAACGGGACAAACAAGCAACCCAAGGTAATCAAGGTGAACCCAAACCATTGATTAGGCGACAGCTCATAGCCTATCAACACCGTGCCTAAACCCACCATCAACACGGGCAGTGCTCTTGCCATTGGGTAAATAACGCCGATATCAGCCTGTTTATAGGCTGCGCCCAAGCCGATCAAATAGATGATTTGGCAAATCCCGCTCAAGAAAACCAGTTGCCAGAATGGAAGTGAGATATTTGATAGCCCTACACTGTGAACATACCAGATCAAGTAAGGCGTCAATATCGCTGCGGCGGCAAAGCCAGAGGCTAGGAAGAAAGACGAACCCGATCCTTGATTAGATTTACCTAGGACATTCCATCCCGCATGAAGCAGAGCCGAAATTATCACGATGACGATGGCAGAAAATTCCATTTCATTCCTAAATTGATAACTGATAACTGATAACTGATAACTGATAACTGATAACTGATAACTGATAACTGATAACTGATAACTGATAAGAACAGTCGCTGAAAACAGCTGATAAAAAAGGCCTCCTACATAAGAGACCTTTAAACGTTTCATTTGGGCAATCCTAAATAATTTCAGGTGCCAATCAGTGTGAGTAGCTCTCTGACTAACGCTCTAGCTGCGCGATTGACTCAATACTGATCGCGTCGTGACGCCAATATTCAATATCGCAGTCAATCAAATCGCCGTTTTGATTGTAGTTAACACGCTCGACAACCATTGCCGGAGAACCCGAAGTCGCACGCAGGGCTTGCGCGGTCTCACCAAGCAAAGACGTTGTGCTTACTCGGTAACGGATCTTCTGATACACCACGCCAAAGTGCTCGCGGTAGATATCAGTCAATGATTTAGACAAATCATACTCGAGTAAGTTGGGAAACAGCTCTGGTCGAATGAAGTTCGTCACATACACAACCGGCCTGTCTTCAAGGTAACGAACTCTATCTACTCGATAAACATCTGAAAAAGGTTGAAGCTCAAGAAGCTTAGTTGCTTCCTTGGTTGCTAACATCCCTTTTGCCGCGACCAACTCTGTTTTCGGCTTACGATTTTGTGACAAAGCCATATTGGTGAAGTTTAGCGTTTGCGTTGGATCATAACGAAGTGGATCCGGTGAGATAAACCAACCACGTCGGTCTTCTCGATAAATGCGCCCTTCCGCTTCAAGTGAAGACAAAGCTTCGCGCAACGTAACTCGTGTCGTATTAAACGATTCAGCCAGCTTACGTTCTGCAGGCAGCTTCTGTCGTGGCGTTAACATCCCCGACTCTATCTGCTCTACGATGACGTCTTTAATTTTTACGTACTGCACTTCACTTCCTTTCATTCTTGTTCTTGTCGTCAGCCATTCCTTGGCCAACTGCAATATAAATTGGTTCGCTAGCGTTTACGCCAAGCTTGGGTGCGCTTCTCGAATAACTTGTTGATTAACATATGAATCAACTTCGCACTCGCCGCAGATATCATGATCATCACCGCCATGGCTGCTGCTGCACCGGTTTGCCCCGCATCGTCCATATTCAGTACTGAAACTGACGCAGGTATCGTATCGGTAGAATACAAGAATACTACCGCAGATGTCGTGGTAAGTGCATTAATAAACAAGTATGTCGCAATATCTAAAATGGCAGGCAGACAAACGGGCACCGTCACCTTAAAGAACAACTTGTATTGCGGTAGGTTAACTGAGGCCGCGGTTGCTTCAATTTCATCAGGTAACTGCTTTAATGCCGTTAACGCCGTCATGTGTCCTACCGTGTAATAGTGAACCACAGTGTTGATAACCAGAAACGCCATCGTGCCATACAAGAAGTTAAGTGGGTTGCTCAAGTCATTAAAATAGAAGATATACCCCAAACCCAACACCATACCCGGAACCGCCATCGGCACAACACTGAGCATCTGCATTGCCTGACGAACTGGACCGAACGCTCT
The DNA here is from genome assembly GCF_057786005.1 of Vibrio sp. QJM3NY_26. NCBI lineage: Bacteria > Pseudomonadati > Pseudomonadota > Gammaproteobacteria > Vibrionales > Vibrionaceae > Vibrio > Vibrio sp. QJM3NY_26. The sequence continues at coordinate 121,590 of NZ_CM173516.1, forward strand.
GCCTTTCTCAATGCAGTACGCACCTAGGAAAATCAGAACCGTACCGATAATAGCAGTCCAAGCACCGAGCGTTAGAGAGTTGAAGAACGGCGTCCAACCGTAGGTACTCATTTCTGCGAAGTTGTAGTTATTCAGCGTGAGCGCTTTGTTCCAAGGCCAGAAGGTAACCATTGAACCGTATATCGCCATGCCTAGCACGATAGCCACAGCAGCAGAGATAATCGTGCAATAAAGGAAACACAAGCCATCACGCACCGTATTGGGCTCTGGTTGGTACGCCACGGATCGAGTATCAAACAAGCTCTTTTGTTTCTTTTGAACCCAGCGATCCACAGTAAACGCGAGTAATGCAGGCAATAGCAACAAAATACTGGTCACTGCACCCATCGAGAAATTCTGTTGCCCTACCACCTGTTTAAAGATGTCGGTCGATAACACGTTGTAACTACCACCAATCACCTTCGGTACGCCAAAGTCACAAACTACCAATGTAAACACAACGATCAAAGTGCTGATCAAACCATACTTTGCTGCTGGTAACGTCACCATAAAGAAAGTTTTCAAAGGTGAAGTATTTAAGGCTCGTGCCGCTTCATAAAGACGAGCGTCAGAGGTTCTCAATGAAGTAGTTAAAATCATTAAGGCATGTGGAAACGTCCAGAATATCAAGCCCAATGATATGCCAATCAAACCATAGACAGAATTACCCCCTAACACTTCTTTGGCGATACCTTGATTACCAAATAAGAAGATAAGACTGATCGCAGGAAGCAACGACGGAGCTAGAATCGGCGCTGAGCCCAACACCTGAAAAAGCCCCTTGAAAGGCATGCAGGAACGAGTCAATGCATAGGCATAACCAAACGCTAATACGCCAACGACAACCGTGACCAGTAGACCCAAAGTGAAGGTGTTACCTACTGATTGCCAAAGGCTTTGAGAAGCGAAGTACGTGGCGAAATTCTGTAAACCTACAAATTCACCGTCTGCGTTCTGAACGCTTTTTTTCAACATTGCCCATAGTGGCATCAGAATAAACAGTGTCATGACCACAGACAAAAAAGCGAGAAGCCCGAATAGGATTACGTTGTCTTTACTTAACCGAGCAAGAAAAGGCGTTACTCGTCGTTGAATTAGCAGCTTAGATTGCATCATTTGAGTCGATTCCATGATTATTTACGCCGCCTCGTCTTTCATCACTTGCAGGCTTTTCGATGAGTAAGCTCTAAGGCCTTCTTGATCAAATGCTACGTAACGAATATCGCTGCGACGCAGTTTCAGTCGGTTGAACTCTTTGACTGACACATCAACGATGATCTCTTTCGCCGTTGAGTCATGTTGCAATTGACACTCAACACGATAAAACGCCCCCAAGAATTCGCTTGATACGATTCTCACGGGTAAGGATTCACTAAAACGATCAACAAATTGGATTTGCTCTGGACGAACGGCAATATCAAAAACCTCACCAAGTTTTGGCGTGAGATTATCTAAGCGAGGTAACGGTAACATTGACTCAGCAATACGCATCTTGCCTTGTGCTGCGACAGAAGCTTGAATGAAGTTCATGCTGCCAACAAACTCAGCGACAAAACGACTGACTGGTTTTTGGTAGATCTCTTGCGGAGCACCAACTTGCTCAATGACACCATGGTTCATCACCACAATTCGGTCAGCCATGGTTAAAGCTTCATCTTGATCGTGCGTCACCATAATTGTGGTAATACCCAGCTTGCGTTGCAATTGGCAGATCTCGTCACGCAGGTGTGTTCTTACCTTCGCATCCAATGCAGACAGCGGTTCATCAAGTAGCAACAAACCTGGAGACAAGGCCAATGCGCGAGCCAAAGCAACACGCTGCTGTTGTCCACCTGACAATTGATTCGGGTATTTCTGACCAGATGTTGGTAAACCAATGGTCTCTAACCAAGATTCAACCGTCTCAAGAGCTTCTTTGGTCGACATCCCTTGGTTCTTCAACCCAATCGCGATGTTCTCTTCAACGGTGAGATTTGGAAACAAAGCATAAGACTGGAACACGATGCCAAAGTCACGCTTTTCTGGTGGCAAAAAGGTCGTATCATTACCGTTCTGCTCAATAGAGCCCGAGGTTGGTAAATCTAGGCCAGCAATCGCACGTAATAAGGTGGTTTTTCCACAACCAGATGGGCCAAGGAAGCAGACGAACTCGCCTTTATCTATCGATAGGGAGATGTCTTTTAACGCTGTAAATTGGCCAAATTGCTTTACAACGTTTTCAATATTCAAATAAGTTTGGTTGCTCATACTACAGCACTCTCCATATGGTATATACCAAATTTAAACTGAGAATATTGCAGTTGAGTGACAAATTTATAGAAGCTAAATGACAGTTATATTGCAGAAATAATAAGCATTAAAGATTGCTACTCGTTCAGTTTTGAAAGTTAACTCAGAAAGCCCTCAATGACCAACCAAAAAGTCACTGAGAGCCTTCGCGTATACCTCAAACTTGAACGCTAGACTAGTTTACGATTCAACCTTGTCGGCTTTACCTGCCGCACCCGCGAGCTTTGCAAATTGCTTATCCAGCCACAATGGCGTGTTTCCAGAGTCTTCCGCGTTCTCTTTTCGTCGAACAGCATCTCTAACCATCATTGCCCCAACCCAACGAAATGGCTCTGGTGGAAAATAGCCTCGTGGACCGCTAGTTAAGCCACTACGTGTCCATTCGTTATCAACTCCTAACACCATTGAAGACAAAATTTTGCCTCCCATGCGAGTTTGAGCCACACCATTACCTGAGTAACCGAGCCCATAATAGATGTTGTTTTGGCCTTTTAGATTACCGAAAAATGGCAATCCTGTGACGGATCGGTCTGAACCGCCCGACCAGTTGTAATCGAATTCATTCTGCTCCAGTTTAGGGAACAATTTCTGGAAAGATTGATTGAGAATCGGTAGGTAGTTAGTCGTTTGGTTGAACATGCTTTCAACCTGATTCGCAAACGAGAATTTATTGCCGCCTTTGCCCAACATGAGTCGTCCATCCTCAGTGTCACGGTAGTAATGAACAAAGATACGTGAGTCCACTACTGCGGCTCCTTTCTCTGGGCCAAACTGCTTGAGCTTTTCAGGGACAGGCTTGGTCACCACCATATCGGAAGAGACAACCACAATACTGCGTTTGAACTCTTTGAAGTGATCGAGCATCCACGCATTGAGTGCCAAAATCACTTTATCCGCAAATACGGAACCGCCTTTGGTGTGAATTCGAGCGGGGGAACCATATTCAAGTGACATCATCTCTGTGTTTTCGTGAATCTCGATGCCTAGATCAATAGCAACTCGGCGTAAGCCTCGAGCCAATAAAGCGGGTTGCACACTGCCCGCAGCTTCTGAGTAGTAACCCTCAATATGGCGCTCAGATCCCGCTTTATCAGGCAATGACTGATCGCACTTCTGCCAGCTATTGATACCCTGCTTGACCAACTCATTAACAACAGGCTTCATTCCGCCCTTTTGAGCTTCATTAGTCGCCGTGTAGTAAGTACCACTTCGATATAGATGCGCATCAATATTGTACTCATTACAGAACGCTTCGATCTCGTAAATAACTTTTTCAGATTCCTTAACTAGCCATTTGGCTTGCTCTTTTCCATAGAGCTTTTTCAAGGTCGGATACTTTGTCGACCAAGTCAGCATGCAACCGCCGTTGGCGCCAGAAGCACCGCTGCCACATAGGCCTTTTTCAATCACGACAACATGTTTTTCGGGTTGCTGTTGTTTGATTAAAATCGCCGTCCATAAACCCGTATAGCCACCGCCAACAATGGCGATATCACAGTTGACGTCTTTTTGGAGCGGCTTAGCCGAATCTAGCCCCGCATTGATGTTGCCAAACTCTTGTTCCAACGCTTGCTTGAACCAATATGAGTAGTGCTTTGTCATTTGTTGTACCTTACTTAAAACCTAAAGGCGTAAAACTAAAAAAGGAAGACCGAAGCCTTCCTTTACTGATTTCTAACTTCTAATGAGCTGCATATCTAATGGACTACGTGTCTAATAAACTATGTGTCTAATAAGCTCAGTAGATAATTAACTAAGGAGCTCATGAACTAAAAAGCTCAGCAGATTAAGATTTTGGCTCTGATTTAGCGTCAAACTTCTCAGACCATGTTTTAAGAACGTCGGCACGTTCGCTGCCCATGCGAGCGAAGTCCATTTTTGCCATATTCTTCTCTACGTTCGGGAAGTTCTCTGCTTTACCTGTTACATCTTGGTGACCAACAACTGGGTACATTTCGATGTAAAGTTCATTCGCTGCTTTAGATATTGACCAATCGATAACACGTTGTGCTGCATCGGAAGGCTTAACAAGACCTACCGCTTCAGATTCCCAACCGATACCTTCCGGTGTAATCACAGAAAGTGGCGCGCCTTGAGTCTTCAGCTTCGCGCCGCGGCTCGCCATAGAAATACCGATAGCCACTTCACCCATACCCGCTTGAACGCATGGCTTCGAACCGGAGTGCGTGTAATGAGCAATGTTTTGATCTAGCTTCTGCATGTAGTTCCAACCTTGGTCTTCACCCATGTTTTGTAACCAAGCCGAAACCTGCATGTAGCCGGTACCAGAAGAGGCAGGGTTTGGCATTGCAATGTGGCCTTTGTAGATGGGCTTCGCTAGGTCATCCCAAGATTTAGGTGCAGGTAGGTTCAATTGCTTAGCAACTACTTCGTTGAAACAAACCGCATTGAAGAATGCGTCATTGCCATACCAAGCTTGAGTAGATTGCGGGTCGTTAAGATTTGCACGCAGCGCTTCTACACCTTTAGGAGTGTAAGGCTTAAGAATGCCCTCTTCTTTAAGCAAAGCCATAGAAGAGCCCGCAAGACCCCATACTACTTCTGCACGAGGGTTGTTTTTCTCGGCCAATAATTTTGCCGTCATGATCCCAGTTGAATCACGAACCCATTTGATGTTGATGTCTGGGTTTTCACTTTCAAATGCGTTTTTGTATTTCGCTAAAATGTCAGTTTCAAAAGCTGTGTAAACCGTCACTTCCTGTGCTGCATAAGCATTACCAGCTAGTAGAGTAACTAATGCTGCAAGTGATCCTTTCATAAAACGGTTTTTCATCATTTTCTCCAGTCAGGCCCGATGCCAAGGTTAGAAGTTAGAAGCTCCATCTAGAGGCTTCTATATCCATAAATTCATTTAGGTTATTAGCACATATTTTTGCATTGGTATGTACCAGATTTCGAGTGTTAAGCTAACTGGCTTTTATGACGATTAAATGAACAAAAAATGGCAATTTAAAGATCGGAAAATTTCTCAACACAAGTGACAAATTTGAATATGAAGCTTTTGTGAAAATAACGTTTGGGCTATTTACGACCGTTTAAATTGGTTGTTAAAGTAACTGCAAATATTGGTATAGTCCAAAATACAAATCACGAGAGTTGAACATGAGAAACGAATACTTACTGCTGACACCGGGTCCTTTATCTACTTCTGAAACCGTTCGCCAAGCGATGCTAAAAGATTGGTGTACTTGGGATGATGAATACAACAAAGACGTTGTTGAAGTGATTCGTAGCAAGCTTGTGACTTTGGCGACTAAGCAGGCGGGATATACAAGTGTATTAATGCAAGGTAGCGGTACCGCTTCAGTTGAAGCAACAATCGGTAGCGTTATCTCTAACAGCGGTAAGCTTCTTGTGGTTGATAACGGTGCGTATGGTGCTCGTATTGCTCAAATCGCCGAATATTTAAACATTCCATGCCATGTCGTTTCCCCAGGTGAAACATCACAGCCTGACTTGAACGAAATGGAAACGGCATTGGCCATGGATTCAGACATTACTCATGTTGCAATTGTCCACTGTGAGACCACCACAGGCATGCTGAATCCAATTGAAGAGATTGCCAAATTGGCAAAACAGCACAACAAAACCGTCATTCTTGACGCGATGTCGAGTTTTGGCGGTATCCCTATGGATATTGCTGACTTAGGTATCGATTACATGATCAGCTCAGCAAACAAGTGCATTCAAGGTGTACCTGGATTCGGCTTTGTTATTGCTAAGCAATCGGACCTCGAGAAGTGTAAGGGCCAAGCTCGTTCATTAAGCCTTGACCTGTTTGACCAATGGCACTGCATGGAAAGCAACCATGGTAAATGGCGCTTCACCTCCCCGACTCACACGGTGCGTGCGTTCTACCAAGCCCTGCTTGAATTGGAACAAGAAGGCGGCATTGAAGCTCGTCACAATCGCTACCAAACCAACCAAACCACATTGGTTGCTGGCATGCGCTCTCTTGGTTTTGAACCACTGCTTAACGATGACCTTCACTCACCTATCATCACCTCTTTCTACTCTCCAACTCATAGCGATTACCAGTTCAAGGAATTCTATGACCGTTTGAAAGAGCAAGGGTTTGTGATTTATCCAGGCAAGGTTTCAAACGCAGACTGCTTCCGTATAGGTAACATCGGTGAAGTTTACCCGTCAGACATTGAAGCCCTCATTGGCGCAGTGAAAAACGCTATGTACTGGGACATCAAATAATGATGACGACCAATCAAGAGCCGATTCTAAAGGCGACACATTTTCGAAGCGAAGGCGATGTGAACACCACGCCAGCGCGTGAAAAGTGGAACCAATCGCTAAACGATGATGCAACTCAAGCGATGTTAAAACGTGATTCCGACGTGTTTCTTCATCAAGCGATGTCAACGCCTTGCCTAGACACCCTTGAAGCCGCAGAAGGCATCTACATTCAAGATGCGACGGGCAAGAAGTACATGGACTTTCACGGGAACAATGTTCACCAGTTAGGTTATGGCCACCCACATATTATTAATAAAGTGACTCAACAAATGGCGTCATTGCCGTTTTCACCGCGTCGCTTTACCAATGAAACCGCCGTTCAGTGTGCTGAGAAACTCACACAGATCTGCGGTGGTGATTTGAATCGTGTGTTGTTTGCTCCCGGAGGTACATCTGTGATTGGCATGGCTCTCAAATTAGCGCGACATGTCACCAACAACTTCAAAGTCGTTTCATTGTGGGATTCATTCCACGGCGCTTCACTTGATGCGATCTCTGTCGGTGGCGAAGCTTGTTTTCGTGAAGGTATGGGGCCGTTAATGGCAGGCGTAGAGCGTATTCCACCAGCGGTCTCTTATCGTGGTGCTTTTCCGCTTAATGACTCTTTATCGCTTCGCGGGCAAAACTCCGGCGATGCGAACGAGACTGCATGTGATGTGCACTATGCCGATTACCTTGAGTACGTCATTGAAAAGGAAGGTGGCATCGGTGCCTTCATTGCCGAAGCTGTTCGTAATACGGACGTTCAAGTGCCAAGCAAAGCTTATTGGAAACGCATCCGTGAGATCTGTGACAAACATAACGTCATGTTGATCATTGATGACATCCCAAATGGCATGGGTCGTAGCGGTGAATGGTTCACACACCAAGCGTTTGATATCGAACCTGACATCCTATGTATCGGTAAAGGCTTTGGCGGCGGCTTAGTCCCTATTGCAGCCATGGTAACCAGAGACAAATATAACACGGCAGCGCAAGTGTCACTCGGTCACTACACCCACGAGAAAAGCCCAATTGGTTGCGCGGCAGCACTCGCAACCATGGAAGTGATAGAGCACGAAAAGCTACTTGAAAAAGTGCAAGCAGACAGCGTATTTGTGCGTGAACAACTGCTCCAAATGAAAGAGAAATACCCAGTTATTGGCGACGTTCGCGGTATCGGACTGCTTTGGGCCGTGGAGTTGGTCACCGACCATATCACTAAGACCCGAGCTTTCGATGAAGCAGAAGCGGTACTTTATCAATGTCTGAACGATGGCCTGAGCTTTAAGGTGTCACAAGGTAACGTGATTCAGTTGAGCCCACCATTGATCATCAGCCGTAGCGAGCTAGAAGTCGCTCTGTCTGTATTCGAAAAAGCGATAGCCAAAGTCAGCAAAGACTTTGAATACCTTTGAACCACCGTTGAAAGCATTCCTTGAAGCAAGGATTTCAAGCAACCAATAACCTAAAACAATTATTCACCTCCCAGAACTACCTGAATTGGGAGAAAAAAATAGGACACTACTATGAACACGACATCACCTATCCAAGCGGTTATCTTTGACTGGGCTGGCACTATCGTTGATTTTGGCTCATTTGCTCCAACCAGTATTTTTGTTGAAGCATTCAAGCAAGGTTTCGACTTTGATATCGACCTAGCAGAAGCACGTGAACCTATGGGTATCGGCAAATGGGAACACATCCAAGCGGTGGGTCGAATCCCTGCCGTTGACGCTCGTTGGAATGCTCAATTCGGACGCTCGATGACCAGTAAAGACGTTGATGCGATCTACGCGGCATTCATGCCTCTTCAAAAAGCGAAAGTAGCCGACCACGCAGCGCCTATTTTAAACGCAATTGAAGTGGTAAATGACCTAAAAGAGAAGAATGTAAAAATAGGTTCTTGTTCAGGTTACCCACGAGAAGTGATGGATGTGCTAATCCCTGCTGCTGCAGATTACGGTTACCACCCAGACAACATCGTAGCAACCGATGACCTACCTCAAGGCGGTCGCCCTGCTCCATTTATGGCACTTAAAAACGTAATCGACCTTGGCGTAACCAGCGTTTCAGCATGTGTGAAAGTGGATGATGCAGCACCTGGCATCGATGAAGGCCACAACGCAGGCATGTGGACAGTTGGACTTGTATTATCGGGGAACGAAGCAGGCTTAACATACCAAGAATATTTAGATGCAGACGAGTCAACACTTGCAGCTGCACGTGAAAAAGCAAGCGTTAAGCTAAACAAATCAAACCCGCACTACCTGATCGATACTATTGCAGATCTGCCAGATGTCATTACCGATATTGAAAAACGTTTAATTGCAGGAGAGCGCCCTTAACAGCTTAACCTCCGCTCTACCCTACAACTCAGGCTATGTAGCCAAACATTCTTTAGTCATCAAAATGAAACCTCATATCACCTAAAAATGATACGAGGTTTCTTCGTTTCCAAGATTTGAGACAACAATTTTTCAACAAAAAAGTTATAAATAGCGCCTCAACAACTATAAACCCTAACAATCCGATTGACTCTCATACGCAATCAGACTAACAATATATTAGTTGTGTCTTAAAAGCTCTACCTGAATCAACGCCTTGATTTGCTTACGGTCGCAGTGTCTTAGCCAGTAAGTTATCGCTTTATAGGCCAACTTCAGATAACAATAAAATTAATCCAAGGATAAGATTATGAAAAAACTTTCTAAAATCATGTGTGCTGTTGTCGCTGCTTCGGGCTTAGCGGCAGCTCCTTCTATTGCTGCCACCACTTATGTTGGCGCAAAAGTTGGCATGGGCTGGCTAGATAGCGCCTGTGTCGATGGGGTTAAATGTGATGATGATGCAATTGGTGCAGGCATCTACTCTGGTTACAATTTTAGTGACAAGTTTGGTATTGAGCTAAGCTCGGACTTCCTTGGCGACTACAAGACAAGCTTTTCAAAGAACGGCACAACAGCTGCGTTCAGCGACCCACTAATCGCAATCTCGCTAACTCCAATGTACCGCTTAGCAGTACAACAAGAATTCGACGTATTCTTTAAAGCAGGTCCTGCTTACATTTCACACGGTGGCGAAGATGACGTTGTTCTTTCTGCTGGCATCGGTCTAGAGAAGCAGCTTTCTTCTGATTGGGCAGTTCGTGTTGAATACCAATATTTTGATGATTTCGACGACAACTACGTTCAAGACCTGAACTCGAACCTACTGTCAGTTGGTGTTAGTTACAACTTCGGTACTGGCAACACAACAGCATCAGCGGCGGCTGCAACAACTTCTGCAGTAGCAGTAACTCAAGCGCCATCGGAGCCAATCACAGAGCCTGCAGTTGTCGTTGAAGAGAAAACGACTGTCGTTGTGACTAAAGCGCAAACAGAAAGCTACTCTCAAGAAATGTTCGCAACTAACAGCACTGAACTGTCTACAGATGGTAAAATTGCATTAATGCCATTAGTTGAAGTACTTAAAGCTCACCCTCAATCATCAGTTGATGTTGTTGGTCACACAGACTCAACAGGCGCAGCTGAATACAACATGATGATCTCTAAGAAGCGTGCAGCAGCTGTAGCAGCATACATCGAAGAGCAAGGCATTGAAGCAGACCGAATTACAGCGTCAGGTGAAGGCGAAGAGAATCCAATCGCATCAAACGATACAGCTGAAGGCCGTGCTCAAAACCGTCGTGTTGACGCAACGATCCCTGGCTTCGAATACCAAGAAGAAGTCAAAGTTGAAGAAGTTATCGTAGAAGCTACTGAATAATAGCACTCTACCTTAGTTAAAATAATAAGGGCGGAGCACTTTAAAGTGCTCCGCCCTTTTCTTTATCTGGCTATGCCTATAAACCGTAAGCGATAAGCCGTAAGCCGCAAAAATCAGCCTACCGCCAAGCTGTACTATCAGAAGACTAGACGATTTCCCAACTGTGGGTCATCTCTACGCCAGCACCCAGCATTAGACATACAGAACAGTATTTTTCTAATGAATCCGCACACACCTTAGCAACCTGCTCAGGATCAAGGTTGTCACCAGACACTTCAAAGTGAATATTAATCACAGTAAAGATTTTCGGCGCTGTTTCACGACGTGTCGTTTCTAGCTTTGCATTACAACCAGTGATGCTTTGACCCGCAGATTTCAAACCGTCCACTACATCAACAGAGCTACAACCACCAGCGGCCATGAGCACCATCTCCATAGGGCTTGGCGCTGTAGCTCCGCCGCTTCCATCCATAACAATAGAATGGCCTGATTGAGAGTGACCTAGGAATTTAAAGCCTTCGACCCATTTAACTTCTGCTTGCATGTTGTTCCTTAGATGTACGAAAACGTCATCATTATTTGGTATACCAATCGTAGTAAATAACTGGTCATCCTAGCTTGTTAAAAATCTCGATAACTTCGTTAGAATTTTTGATTGTAGAATAACTACTTATCGGAAAATTCCGCCTTGTTCTCGAGTTTTTTTCCTGCGCTATTTATGATCACTTACTTACTGTGATTGGTATTATTTTATATCAATGCTTACACCCTACTACTGGCAGCATTTATGAGCAAGATTTTCTATTTGAGATATTTTTTTCATGAATAGTGTAATTTTTTCCATCTAAAACCTGTCTCTATTCGTACATTCAAAATCGAATGAGAAAAACGTCAAGATGAGGTATCTATGAATAAATTATCTAAAATATTGGTATCACTCGTGGTTGCACTACCACTGATTTCACTGTTTGTAAGCCAGACTGGCACTGCCAATACAATGGATAAAACGGCTAATTCAGGTAAAACTGAAATCGCGACACTGGCTGGTGGTTGTTTTTGGTGTACAGAATCCGATCTAGCAAAACTGACAGGCGTGACAGACGTTATCTCTGGGTATTCTGGTGGTGAATTAGAAAACCCAACCTACAAACAAGTTTCATCGGGTAAATCTGGCCACATCGAAGTAATCAATGTGACCTATAACCCTGATGTGGTCAGCTATGAACAGGTGCTTGACCAATTCTTCCGACACATCGACCCAACTGATGACAAAGGTTCATTCGTTGATCGAGGTCCACAATATCGACCTGCTGTTTTCTATCATAACCAAGAACAAAAAGACGTCGCTCAGAACTTCATGATGGAAATCGACAAGGCTCAGATCTTTGGTGAACCACTAAAAACAGAACTGATTAAGTTTGAGAAATTCTGGCCAGCAGAAGATTACCACCAAGATTATTACAAGAAGAGCAAAGTTCGTTATAACTACTACCGCTACGCTTCTGGTCGTGATCAGTACCTAGATAAAGTCTTCGGCGATGATAGAAATGAAAACCCGCAAACGATCCGTCAGATCATCGATGGTAAGAATGCGACAGCCAATACTAAGACATACAGCAAGCCGTCTGATGCAGAGATCAAAGCTTCTCTAACTTCACTGCAATACGATGTCACACAAGACGACGCGACAGAGCGCCCATTTGACAACAAATACTGGGATAACAAGCAAGAAGGTATTTACGTTGATGTCGTAACGGGTGAGCCTTTGTTTTCTTCAAAAGACAAATACAAATCAGGTACAGGTTGGCCGAGCTTTACACAGCCAATCAGCGAGGCTTATGTCGTAACGACTACAGACTACAAGCTGCTTTACCCGAGAACAGAGGTTCGCAGTAAATTTGGTGACTCTCACCTAGGACATGTATTTAAAGATGGTCCAAAGCCAACAGGTTTACGCTACTGCATGAACTCAGCCGCAATGCGCTTTATTCCAGCGGATAAACTGGCAGACGAAGGCTACGAAGAATATGTGGGATTATTCGAGGGCTAAGAATTCAGAAACTGACTATAAACCTCTGAACCTCTAAAAAACAAAGCCAGCATATTCGCTGGCTTTGTTTTTCTAACGCACTAACAAGAAGGGTTAACCTTAGCCTGTTAACCTTATTAACCCGTTAACACCGTATCTTCTGGGTATTTCAACAACGAAGGCTCAGGGCGAGCTAACATGTAAGCCAAAGTCAAAGGTCCGATTCGTCCAATCACCATCACCACAATCATGATGTATTTCCCAGGTTCAGTTAGGTTTGCGGTTAACCCTGCAGTCAGTCCGACCGTCGCAAAGGCCGAAATCACCTCAAACATCACTCGATCAAACGCCGCCTTTTCAGTAAGCATTAACAAAAACATTGCGGTGGTTAACAGTGCTCCACTTACCACAATAATGGCCAATGACTTTGTTACCGCTTGCCAGGTCACAGTGCGTTTAAACATCACTACATGCTTTTTCTGACGCAAGAATGTCCAAGTCGCAACAAATGCAACCGCAAAGGTCGATACTTTAATCCCACCACCAGTGGAAGTTGAACCAGCACCAATCAACATCAGTACTATCATCACCAATAATGCAGGTTGTGTATATTGAGACAAATCCACACTATTAAAACCAGCAGTACGAGCACTCGCTGACTGGAAAAAAGCCGCCAACCATTGCCCTTGTGTCGACAAGCCCTCCATCGTCGCTGAGTTATTTCTCTCCAATAACCAAAACATCACCGTGCCCACCGCCAATAACGTCGGTGTCGCCGTTAGCATAATCTTGGTGTGTAAATGCAGATGTTGGAAGCCTTTCCGCCAGTTAGTCGACAGGTCGCCCACGACCGTAAAACCTAATCCGCCGAAAATGAACAAGCCTGCTAAGGTAAAGATCACCAGTGGATCGTCAACAAAGCTCGCCATACTGTCTGAGAACAACGCAAATCCTGCGTTATTGAATGCAGAAATCGCGTGAAATAACGCGTAAAAGCTCCCTGTTGCCCATCCCATTTCAGGAACCCAACGAAAACAGAGCAATACGAAACCTATAAATTCCGCCACCAATGCAAAAATGATGATCTTCTTGACTAATTTTCGGAGGTTAATCTTACGATCTTGCCCCAATGCTTCTTTCGCTAATGCTTGCTGTTTCAAACTTAGCCGAACACCAAACATATAGAGCAGCACCGCAGAAAGGGTCATCTGCCCTAACCCGCCGACTTGCATCAAGAACATCAGTAAGATTTTACCTGCCAAGGTGAAATGCTGACCGGTATCAACAACACCTAAGCCTGTCACACTGATCGCCGACGTGGCAGTAAACAGTGCATCCGTAAAGCTTAGACCTGTCACAGAGAACACGGGTAGCGTCAACAATATTGCAGAAGGGATAAGTACGCCTAAGAAGCTCGTAAGGATAATCTTAGGTTCAGATCCTTTACGTGGCTTTTTATCACTCTTAAGCGTGTAGAAAGTACCTTTTCGTTTTAACGAATTCATACTGTTACCTTATTTCCGATTGCCAGTTACCAATTGCGTAGCTTTCTAGATAAGGTCTCTTTCGGCCCAGCGATGATCACCACATCCCCAATTTCTAAACTCACATCCAGTTCAGGTGCTTTAGTTAGGTTCGGGCCTCGTTTGAAACCAAGTACCTCAACACCATTTTCTTTGCACAGCTTAAGGTCACCAAGTTTCTGACCCAAAAAATTAGAACCAATAACAATTTCCGTCATCGCTAAACCGCTGCCAAGGTCGATAAACTCAAGAACGCGTCTATCCAACATTTTACGCGCAACACGAATACCCATGTCTCGCTCCGGCATGATGATATGGTCGGCACCAATCTTAGAAAGGATCTTGCCGTGAAACTTATCGTTCGCCTTCACCCAAACCGCTTTTGCGCCTGATTCTTTTACCACTAGCGTCGTTAGAATACTGGAGTTAACATCAGAGCCAATCGACACCATCACCATATCGTAATCGTCCAGCCTTAGTTCTTTAACTGTCTCTTCGCTCGTACAGTTCGCAACAATCGCTTGTGAAACAAAATTGGCCGCTTCTTTCACTCGCTCTTCATCAATATCGACAGCGAGCACCTGCGCCCCTGAACTTTGTAGCTCTTTGCATACAGATAACCCAAAACGCCCTAAGCCGATAACTGCATATTGTTTGTCACTCATTTATTACTCCACTCACAAAGCTACGTAGCATCGAAAACAAATAACAAAATTGTCTTCATACAAAAAAACGACTATATATCCATATAGAGATACAATTGTCAGCTAATCGATTGATTTATAAAGGTAGAGAACAAAAGTGATTTCTGCTAATTTCTAACCCATAATTTCTGCGGCAGTACACACAATGAATGAATTCATAACCCAAGTACAAACCTACATCAACCAGAGCCATAGCGATTGGGCAAATAGCGTCCTATTCATCACTATTGCGAGCTTTTTCGCTTGGGTCGCTTGGCGAATTGTCCATAATCGTCTGGAAATCTTGGTCAAAAAAACCCAATTTCATTGGGATGACCTACTGCTAGAGGCCTTAAAAACACCTGTCAGTACGTTGCTTTGGTGCTGGCCTGCTACCGTGTCTGTTGGCTTAATCCTTCAAGACCAGTTTGGTAATGAAATCAACTGGCTAAGAACACTTAAACACATACTGATCATATCTACGTTTGTTTGGTTTACGCTGCGAATGATCAGTAACTCTGAAGAGTATGTCTTGGAGCAAAAAACCAGAGACGAAACCACAGTACAAGCTATCGCTAAAGTGGCTCGACTGTTCTTTATGGTGATGGGCGGCTTAACCATCATGCAGGCGTTTGGGCTGAGCCTATCGGGCTTGCTTACCTTTGGTGGTGTCGGTGGTTTAATCGTCGGTTTAGCCGCTAAAGATCTACTGTCGAATTTCTTTGGCGGCATGATGATTTACTTCGACCGCCCTTTTAAAGTCGGAGATTGGATACGCTCTCCCGATCGTCAAATCGAAGGTACGGTCGAACGCATTGGATGGCGCATGACGATTATCCGCACTTTTGATAAACGTCCTTTGTACGTTCCAAATTCGGTGTTCAGTAGTATTGTGGTAGAGAACCCATCGAGAATGTTAAATCGTAGAATCAATGAAACATTTGGTCTTCGTTATCAAGATGCAGACAAATTGGCGCTCATTGTTGATGATGTAAGAACCATGCTCGAGGCCCACCCAGATATTGATGCCAAACAGACGTTAATCGTTAACTTTGACAAATTTGGACCATCAACACTGAACTTCTTTATCTACACCTTCACAAAAACGGTCAACTGGATCAGGTACCACAAAGTGAAGCAAGACGTTCTGTTACAGGTTCTGGCGATTATTCATAAACACAATGCAGACATCGCGTTCCCCACACAGACACTCAAGATTGACCCTCAAGACTTTTCTAATGTTCAAGGTCATAACAGCGTTCAGAGCCTAGGTGATAATCAGAATGTTAGCGATCCCAAAGATATGTTGAACTCTCCTACGGAAGGTCATCGATAGTCAGCATCCTTCTTGGTTATCGATAAGTAATAAGCGTGAAGCGTGGTAATATGATGGCAGTATTCTAATGCACACAATTACCACTCTATGATTTTACCTGTCATCCTAGCTGGCGGCTCTGGAAGCCGCCTCTGGCCACTGTCTCGAGAGCTCTATCCTAAGCAATTCCTGAATATTGCTGGCGAACAGTCGATGCTTCAGCAGACACTTCAACGCCTGCAAGGTATCAACGCACACCTAACGGATAGCAGCTGCGATGCGCCATTCATCATCTGTAATGAAGAGCATCGTTTTATCGCTGCTGAACAAATTCGCTCAGCTAACGTCCTGCACAGTGGCATTCTGTTAGAACCTGTCGGTAGAAATACTGCGCCAGCCATCGCACTTGCAGCCTTGCAAGCTTTGACCAAATCTCATGAGACTAAAAGAGAAGCGGCTGACCCAATCTTATTAGTGCTTGCTGCCGACCATCACATCGCTAAAACCTCTGAATTTCAACAATCGATTAACCGTGGTGTTGATTACGCAAAACAAGGCAAACTGGTGACATTCGGTATAACCCCAAATGCTCCAGAGACTGGCTATGGCTACATCAAACAAGGGCAACCTCTTATCTCTAGCCTACAACTAGAAACCAACATTACAGACCAACCAACCCATTATGCTTACGACATTGAGTGCTTTGTAGAAAAGCCCGATAAAGCAACCGCAGAAGCATACATCCGCTCAGAACAGTACCTATGGAACAGTGGCATGTTCATGTTTAAGGCATCACGCTATCTTGAAGAACTCGCCGAACACCACCCCGATATATTAGCGGCTTGTAAACTCGCTCTTGCAAAGCAAAATACCGACCTCGACTTTATCCGTATCGACGCTGAAGCATTCAAAAGTAGCCCAAGCGATTCCATCGATTATGCCGTGATGGAGAAAACCTCGCACGCAGCTGTGATCCCGATGGATGTCGGTTGGAATGATATTGGCTCATGGTCTGCTATCTGGGATGTAAGCGACAAAGATGAGCATAACAACGTCATTGAAGGTGACGTGTTAACCGTCGACTCTCAACACAACTACATCCATGCTGAAAACAAGCTAGTTGCTACTGTCGGTGTCGATAACCTGATTATTGTCGAGACCAAAGACGCCATATTAGTCGCAGATAAAGACAAGGTTCAGGGTGTAAAATCGATTGTTAGTCAACTAAGTCAAGCAGGTCGAACGGAGCATATTCATCATCGTGAGGTATTGAGGCCTTGGGGTAAATACGATGTGATTGATTTAGGAAAGCGAGACAAAGTTAAGCGTATCACTGTAAAAGCGGGTCATCAGCTTTCACTACAGATGCATTATCATAGAGCGGAACATTGGGTAGTAGTAGCTGGCACTGCGAAGGTGACCAACGATGAGAAAACCTATCTCGTCGAAGAAGATCAATCGACTTACATCCCTTTAGGTCACATCCACAGCTTAGAGAACCCTGGCGAGACACCTCTTGAAATGATTGAAGTTCAAACCGGCAGCCATTTAAGTGAAGACGATATCATTCGATATCAAGACAGCTATGGGCGAGATGTTCGAAGCGAACAAGCTTCTTCGTCTCAGAACAAAAAATAGAAATAGAAGTGACTTCAATCAAATGAAACCAACATTAGATCTTAGCTGCTTTAAGAACAACGACATTCGCGGCATCATTGGTAGCCAAATCAATGAGCCGTTTGCCTATCTGCTCGGTAAGGCATTTGGCGAATACGTCCTATCCACGACACCTGAAACTTCATTAGATGGCTTGGCTCAAGTGGTGATTGGTCGAGATAACCGAGAAACCTCCCTTTCATTACAACAAGCCATGACCAAAGGCTTAATCGAGTCTGGGATAGCCGTCATAGACCTAGGTATGACTGGCACTGAAGAAGTCTACTTTGCGACTCGTCACCTAAAAGCGATTGGCGGAATACAAATCACAGCCAGCCATAACCCAATCAATTACAACGGAATGAAATTGGTCGGTGCTGATGCTAGCCCCATCAGTAAAAACAGTGGTTTAGATAAAATCAAACGACGTATTAAAGTACTGAATCAAGAGCTGAACACCGATTTGCCGATCTTTCATGTTCAATCAAATAACTCAGGCATATCGACCAGTATTCTCGCTCCCTATGTAGACCACCTGCTCTCCTACATAACACCTTCTAAACTTTCACCAATGAAGATTGTGGTTAACGCAGGAAACGGTGTTGCAGGACATGTCATTGATGCTTTAGAGAAGAAATTTAACGAACTCAGTGCCCCTATCACCTTCATCAAGGTTCACCATACTCCTGAAGGAAACTTCCCTAATGGCATTCCCAACCCATTGATCAAAAACAACCAAATAGCGACTCAAGATGCAGTCTTAGAGCATTCTGCCGACCTTGGCATTGCGTGGGATGGTGATTTTGACCGTTGTTTTTTCTTTGACGAAAATGGCAACTACATTGAGGGTTACTATATTGTCGGGTTGCTCGCTGAAGCATTTTTGTTAAAAGAGCCTAACGCCACAGTGTTGCACGATATGCGTATGACATGGAACACGATTGAAGTCGCCAATAAGCTTGATGGGAAGGCTGTTGCAGTCAAAGCTGGGCATGCGCTCATCAAAGAGAAGATGCGAGAATTAAACGCTGTGTACGGTGGTGAAATGAGTGCGCACCATTATTTTCGTGATTTTGGATACTGCGATTCAGGAATGATTCCTTGGCTACTGGTTATTGAATTGATGTCGAAAACCCAAAAATCTCTTCACCAATTGACCAGCGCAAGTATGGATAGATTCCCTTCTTCCGGAGAGATAAATCGCAGAGTTTCAGACTCAGAACAAGTCATGGCTTATGTGTTGTCGCACTATCAAGTTGATGCTGTTGATATCGATCACACAGACGGGCTCAGCATGAATATGGGGACATGGCGCTTCAACTTACGAAAGTCCAATACAGAGCCGTTGATACGCCTCAACGTGGAAACCAAGCAAGATAGAACTTTACTGTCACTTAAAGTCGACGAGCTACTGTCTTTTTTCATTTAAGAATACAAAGCACTTCCAGTTTTTAACTAATTTTCAACTAAGAGTCACAAAAAAGCCCTTACTAGCGATTGCTAATAAGGGCTTTGAATTTTCAGTCGCTTAGTCGCTGACTGTAATTAGTTTACTTGTTGCGACGAGCTTCAACAGCATCTGCCAGTTGGCGAAGTACTGTTTCAGTATCTTCCCAACCAATACAAGCATCGGTAATAGACTGACCGTATGTCGCTGCTTTGCCGTCAACCAAGTCTTGGCGACCTTCAACAAGGTGAGATTCAATCATCACACCAAAAATAGCTTTATCACCACCTGAAATCTGTGCACTTACGTCATCAGATACGTTAATTTGGCGTTTAAACTGCTTAGAGCTATTCGCATGGCTGAAATCAATCATCACCTTCTCTGGAAGACCTGAAGCTTTTAGTTCTTCCTTAATCTTGCTTACATGCTCTTCACTGTAGTTTGGCTCTTTACCACCACGTAGGATGATATGGCAATCAGGGTTACCTGCAGTTTCAATGATAGCGGAGTGACCGTACTTAGTTACAGACAAAAAGTGGTGAGAAGCACTCGCTGAACGAATCGCGTCGGTTGCGATCTTAATGTTGCCATCAGTACCATTCTTAAAGCCTACAGGGCAAGAAATACCTGAAGCAAGTTCACGGTGAACCTGAGATTCAGTCGTACGTGCGCCAATTGCGCCCCAGCTGATTAAGTCAGCAACGTATTGAGGCGTGATCATATCTAGGAATTCACTTGCCGTCGGCATTCCCATATCAGTTAGGTCAAGCAGTAGCTTACGTCCTAGACGAAGACCATCGTTTAGCTTGAACGTATCGTTCATGTACGGGTCATTGATTAGGCCTTTCCAACCAACAGTTGTACGTGGCTTTTCAAAGTAAACACGCATTACGATTTCAAGGTTATCGCCTAGTTCATCACGTAACACTTTCAAGCGTTTGCCATATTCAAGTGCAGCTTCTGTGTCATGAATAGAACATGGGCCAACGATAACAAGTAAGCGGTCGTCGCTATCTTCTAAAATATTATGAATCGCTTTACGGCTTTCAAAGGTTGTAGAAGAAGCAATTTCTGTCGCTGGAAACTTTTCTAAAACAGCAACAGGTGGTAATAACTCTTTTACTTTGTTAATTCTTACATCATCAGTCTGAAACATCGCTTACTTCTTCCTTTTTTCTATCCTTGAGCTGAATGTACGTTGTCTCACGTAACTTTCTTTCAGCACTAATCTTCTTGTTCCTTGTAACTTAACTAGTAAAAACTCTAGTTTCAATCACTAATTGAAAATAAACGCAATTTTTTTTGTGTTTTATATTAGAAACACCCTGTACAACATTATTTACACGCTATCGATTGCGTAATTTCAAGGAAGACAAGAGCAGCTATTCTTCAAGCTTCAGCATACATGTAGCATTGTGTAGCACTTGAAAACAAAAAAAGCTCACGTGATTAACGCAAGCTCTCTATTCAACTACATTCTTTTCAATGGTTTGACAACGCTATCAAGCCCTTCAATTTTCAGAGCAAGGCACAATTTTAATAAGTCACCTAGCTCACCAGAGGGGAACCCTTTTTTGTCGAACCACAGCAAATATTCTTCAGGCAAGTCAATCAACGTACGACCAGCGTATTTACCAAATGGCATTTGCATTCTAGCAAGTTTAATCAGGTTCTCTTTCTCTAGCATTACAGGCTCTTTCTAAGCGTCATCGATGTTCTGTAGAGTATCACCTAAACGTTCAACCCAATAGTTGATCGCATCTTTGGCATCACCAAGCGAGTCAATCATGGTTGAAAATCTTCATAACTGGTGAATTTAGTTGCGGTTTTAATTGGGCCGCCTGCACAACCAAACAAAAAGATGCTGGTTGCAACAAGCAAGAGAAATTTTAAAGGTTTCATAGCGCACTTAGATTAAATTCAATATTTCAACCAAGTATGCCATACCCTAAGTGAAAGGATTGTAGAAAAGGAGTTAAAAATCAAAGCTGGATCTAAAATTAATCATGCTGAACGGTGTGTGCATACTCTACGATTACTTGATTTCCTTCGATGTAAGCATTTTGAATTTCACCATCAACACTCATTCTACTTTTCAAATAAACGACTTTAGGCCCTGACTTGTTACCTTCTTTAAGCGAAGGAAACACATTCCTAGGTTCTAAGTGAAGTAAGCGACAAAAGTGGATAATGAAAGACATAGTCAATGCTGTCTCCCCTCTTAGCACTCTTGAGAAATCAAGCTGGTTCATGCCTAGCTTCTTCGAAAACTCCATCTGCGTAATTCGCATTCGCGACTTTTGTGACATCCACGTTTGATACAACGCATCTCTGTCTTGCTCTGTAAATTCCATACCGACTCCTTTATATAATTCGTACCAATCAATTGTCCGGCTTTTCATACACAGCATGTCAGCGTTCGGTTAGTGGAAACCAAAGGTTTGGTTTTGATATGCGCTCAATCGGTGTAAGGAACAAAGAATAATAACCATTAATCATTCACAGAAACAATTAGAGCAATTACTTTCTTTATTTATATCAATTGTTTATATGTTACCTAGGAATACATATGGCAAGTTAATTTGTATTAAGAATTATAAGTTCGAGATTAGCATTCCACATTTAAATCTATTGTGTCGCATTTATAAAAGCTGTTGGCTACATTTCGTTTGCTCAAACTCACTTCTGGCAAACTATTTGAAAGAATAGGACGCAAAGCCACCGGTCTGTCGACATATATTCTGTCTATGATAGCGGGGCCGCCACTTAATAGAATTTAAGTGTAAATGCATGCCGGAGTGTTCTCTTTTTTGTCGGCCAAATACAGTAAGGACAAATAATGAAACAACTCCCAAAAAAATCGCTCATCGCGCTATCGCTACTTAGCGTCAGTGGAGCAAGCTTCGGTCACGGTTATGTCTCGGCATACGATAATGGCGTAGCAGAAAGCCGTGTCGCGTTGTGTAAATTCCCAGCGAGTGATACACAACAAAAAAACACAGGCTGTGGTGGTATTCAATATGAACCACAAAGTGTAGAAGGCCCTGAGGGCTTTCCTGAAAGCGGCCCTGCCGATGGAAAAATCGCTAGTGCACAATCTTCTTTAGCGGCAGCGCTAGACGAGCAAACCGCAGACCGCTGGGTTAAGCGCCCTATCAAATCTGGATCTCAGTACTTTGAGTGGACGTTCACAGCGAACCACAAAACCCGTGATTGGAAATATTACATTACTCAACCAGATTGGAACCCAAACCAACCTTTGGCACGCAGTTCTTTTGATTTAACGCCATTCTGCGTCGTTGAAGGCAATATGGAACAACCACCGATGCAAGTCAGCCACTTGTGTAATGTACCAGAGCGTGAAGGTTATCAAGTGATCCTTGCGGTATGGGATGTGGGTGACACTGCTGCGGCTTTCTACAATGTTATCGATGTGAAGTTTGATGGCGACGGCCCTGTTATCCCGGATTGGGATCAAGGCGGTCAAATCAACCCAACGCAAAACCTGAATGTAGGTGACGCTGTTTACACTCGCGTATTCGACCAATCTGGTGAGAACGCTTCATACAGTACAGAGCTAGTGATTGAGAACAACGAACAAGGTAAAGCAAACAACTGGTCTTACGCGCTTGCTTCGAAGATCAATCAAGAGCAAACGCAAATCCAAGCGGGCCAGTTAAACGATCAAAACGATTTCGCGCCAGTGTACGGCACGAACCCTGTTTATCTAAAATCAGGTTCAGGCTTTAAGAGCGTAGAAATCGGATACAAGATTGATACTCCAGAGCCAGATCATGAGCTAGAAGTCACAGGCTTAGAGTCTGAGTACATTATTGATGAAAACCAGCCGACACAGCTTGATCTTACTCTTGCAGCAACAGGCGATATTCAAGCTGAATTGACTGTGTACAACCATCATCGTGAAGCACTTGCATCTCAGAAATCTAAGTTATCAGACGGACAAGTTGAAGATGTTCAACTCACTCTATCTAAGTCGGAAGCTGGCCACCACATGCTTGTGGTCGTGACGAAAGATGACCAAGGTAACTTGGTGGATCAGAACACGCTTGATTTCCACCTAATGGACGAGCAAACACCTCCACCAGCAGGCGATTATGACTTCATATTCCCAGAAAGCATTGAGTCTTACACAGCAGGAACAAAGGTTCTGAGCAGCGACGGCGGCGTTTATCAGTGTAAAGAGTTCCCATACTCTGGTTACTGTGTTCAATGGGCTCCAACAGCAACTCAGTACGAACCAGGTGTCGGTTCACACTGGCAAAGTGCTTGGAACAAAGTGGACTAAGTACTCGCTAGATACTTACTTTGTATTAAGTGAGTTTTAGTCATCAACCAAACAAAAACGGATGCCCAAAGCATCCGTTTTCTTGTTCAGTAAAAGTAGAAACGCCAGTTGTTAAAGTAGATAGTGGTCTGCCAACAGAGCAACAAACAAGGTCATGAGATGATAGATGGAGAACTTGAATGTCTTCATCGCCATGTTGGGTTCATCACGATATTTTAAAACCCACGCGTGATAGACAAACCCACCGTTTAGTACCAAAGACGCGCTCAGGTATATCCAACTACTCATCCCAACTAATACTGGAAGCACACATACGATGCTTAGCAGCAAGGTATAGAGCAGAATCGATGTTTTGGTGTAGGCAATACCATGAGTCACAGGCAACATCGGAATGTTCACCTTAGCGTATTCATCACGACGATGAATCGCCAATGCCCAGAAGTGCGGAGGCGTCCAGATAAAGATGATCATCACCAACAACCAAGCGTTTGAATGCAGTTCATTGGTGACCGCCGTCCAGCCCAGTAGAGGTGGCATTGCGCCTGCGATCCCTGCAATCACAATGTTTTGCGGCGTCGCTCGCTTCAGATACATGGTATAAATCACTGCGTAACCTAATAAGCTTGCAAAGGTTAACCAAGCGGTCAGTTGATTGACCCACACCACTAACGTGGCAAACCCAAGTAAGCCGATACCCGCGGCAAAGCTGAACACACGTACACTACTCAGTTCACCGGATGGTAAAGGGCGTCGATTTGTTCGAGTCATTTGCCCATCAATCTTTTTGTCGATCAAGTGGTTGAATGCAGCTGCCGAACCTGCCATCAGCCCTATCCCAATCATCCCAAACACAGTTTGCTGTAAAGGCAATCCATTCGGCACGGCCAAACACATCCCAACCAATGCCGTCAGCAACATCAAAGCCACCACTTTCGGCTTGGTCAGCGTTAAATAAACTTTCCAAGTGGCTTTGTTTTTTGCAGCTATTTCGTTACTTAAAGCTGTGTCATTGTTGGCTGTTATCTTATGAATTAAGGATGCGTCTTGAACCACTACTTCATGTTGTGTTGACGTTCTACTGACCATGATTACCTCCTTGTAATACACTGTTTTTCACCAAGCTCTGACTTGGTTTGTGTTGCCACACGACAAAATTGGTTACAACCATGCTGATGAGCAACATCGCTGCGACTAGGTTATGCAAAACCGCGACTGAGATTGGCAGGTGAAACCATACATTACTGATCCCAAGGCTGATTTGAGTAAACAGGACTATTGCGACAATCACGCTCAGCTTTTGGTGAGGCGCTTGGCCAAATTTCCATAGCTGGTACACGATCATCAGCACCGTTAACGTCGCCACAATAGCCCCGAACCTGTGCATGACATGGATGGTAAGTCTTGCGGGATATTCCAACACTCCAAACTCATAGTTATCATGACCGTGTTGAGCAAAATCGAAGGCATTCTTGAAATCTAAATAGCTTGTCCAGTTCCCTTCACAGATAGGTAATTGGGTACACACCAGAGCGGCATAATTAGACGATGTCCAGCCACCAAGCAGTATCTGCCCAACCACAATGAGTAATCCGAATAGTGCCGAGACTTTAAGTGGTGAAGAATAGGTAGCCTCACCAAAACGGCTTTGGAATTGAGACAAACGACAGTAGAGCAGACATAACAGTGACAGCAACGTGAAGCCCCCCATCAAATGCGCCATAACCACAACGGGCATCAACTTGAGAGTCACCGTCCACATTCCAAGCAAAGCCTGAAATATCACGGTTGCAGAGATAAGTAACGGAAGACCAGCAGCTGTTATATTCTTTTTAATACACCAAGCAACAACGACAAAGATAAGCAGCCCTAATGTTCCTGCAAAGTAGCGATGGATCATCTCTATCCAAGCTTTGTCTGCTTCGAGAGCTCGTTCTGGAAATTGTAGATTGGCTTGATTAACGGCTTGGGTATTCGAGGGAACGGTGATCTTTCCATAGCACCCAGGCCAGTCAGGACAGCCGAGGCCAGCATCAGACAAACGGGTATAAGCGCCGAGCACAATCACGGTAAGGGTTAACAAGATAGTTAATCTCATCATGTGCATGAGTAAATCAGGGGCTTTATTCTGCATCGTTTATCTCCCTATACTTGTTCCCTTTTCGCTAACAACACTCAGCATTAACGCAATATGCTAAAGATCATCAACTCAAGCTGATTAACTACCCAACTCGTGACAGCTTGAGTAGCTTTCTTAAATCATGAATCATGCCTTTAGATTGGCTGACTAGCTGCGAAGGATCAGAAACACGTTTGTATTCCATAACCAATTGCCCGAGTGGGTCAATTATGACAATGGAAGCAGGTGCAAACTCGTTACTTAATTGATCACCACCAGCTAAAAACGACAAATCAGGCTTGTTGAGCGAACCCGACAACGAGTTACCTTCTGAGACGAAAACAACGGCGGTCACGCGCTCTTTGTTTTTCCCTAACGCTAAGTAGCTTTGATTCAAATAATGAAGCTGTTGTTCACACAAGCTTTCGCACTCCATCGGTGCGATATAACCCACTAACCAACCCTCTCCAGCCATGGGTACCGTTACGCCAAAATCCGCTAGCGTGACTCTTGGTTCTACCAATTCGCCTGAGTTAGTGACACCTGACGTATACCAATTCTGGTCCAACACAGTTTTGGCGATAAGCGCAGGCAAAGCGAAAATTAGAACAAGTCCGATTAATACCAAACGTCCCTTAGTACGACGGCTTCTAAGCTCAGCCATGTTTGCCTCGGTACTTTCCCTGTTCACTCGTGCTTGAGACTTATCCATCTTTGTTCTCCGTGATAGGTGTCGCTTTTAGGTACCTATAGCCAATTAACAACATCAAAAACAAAAGTACCGCTGCCATTACAAACCATTGAAATGAGTAACCGAAGTGCTTCTCAGATTTCATTGCCGTCGGTCGCCATAACAACTCATAAGGCCACGATTCTAAGCTTTGCGGTTGGAAGACAAAGGGTAAAACGGCTTGTCCTGTGTACTCTGATAACGCTGTTATGTTGATGTTTTGAATTCTTTTAGGCGTTGTGTTTTCTAAACCCAGCTCATGACTTAGAGGATTCACTGAACGAGTGTACAAACGCCCTGACATATTGGTTGGTAGTGTTATGTTTCCTAGTTGTGGAAGCTCTCTTCTGTCATTACTTGCCGCAACGAACCCCAGATCGATCAATAACTGCTTTTCGGCCACTAAAGACTCGTTTTCATCTTTAAAGCGAACCTCACCCAACATGTAAATCACATACCCCACCGCTCCTTGGTTAACCTGATTGTCTAACAAGACCACTAAACCACTTGGTGTTTCCAATTCCACATCAACCTTCAAACCATTTAAAGACAGCTGTTCAGATGCACCTTGCGCTTGTATACGCGAGTCCTTCCATTCAGAGATAACCGCATCCAATGACCTCGGCGATTGCTGCGCTCTTTCTGATAGCTGTTGTTCATAACGTAGTTTCTCGTTACCTCTGTCTAACTGCCACAAACCCAACTTGATTAAAATGCCGACTGAAACCACAGTTAAAACAACCGCTATCCAAAAACCTTTACTGCGGAACTTGTGTTCATCATCAATCAATCGGCTTGGAGTTATCACTATGGCGTCATCTACCTTTGTGTTGTTGTTTAAAATTGTATTGGTCGCTTTGCTATTTTTTATCGCTTTCAACCTGATGAAAGGGCTAATCCAAATCGCCTCAGGTAAACACAATGGCAAAAGACTGAGTCACTTCTTGGGTCGTCGAGTCATGTGGTCAGCCGTTGTCGTGCTGCTGTTATTACTGGCGTTAGGTTCAGGAATGATAACTCCCAACCCTCGCCCTTATTAAGCCCATACAAACCTAACAGCTAGACCGATATATTTCGTTAGAGCACATAAACAAACACAAACAGACCTAACCAAACCACATCAACAAAGTGCCAATACCAACTGCCCGCTTGGAACGCAAAGTGGTCTTTCGGAGTGAAGTGGTCCTTCGCAACTCTCGCCAGTAACACAATCAAAAAAATCGTTCCTAAACACACATGCAAACCATGGAATCCGGTCAGTAAGAAGAAGGTGTTGCCATAGATACCGGATTGAAGCGTCAGCCCCATCTCTTGATACGCGTGAAGGTACTCTTCAACTTGGAAGAATAGGAAGAAGCCAGCCAGAACAATGGTTATCTCCAACCACACGATCAAAGCCATACGCTTATTTTGTTCAAGACTGATATGTGCCATGTGCAGCGTCACAGAGGAAAGCAGCAGGATAATGGTGTTCTTAAGCGGGATACCTTGCCAAGGCATTGCTTGCGTCGTCACACCATCTGGAGTGATGGTCAGCGGCCATATCGACTGAAACATCGGCCACAGCACTTCGTGAGTCATAGCATTGTTACCTGCGCCACCAATCCATGGCACAGAAATCATCCGAGCGTAGAAAAGCGCGCCAAAGAAAGCGCCGAAGAACATGATTTCAGAGAAAATAAACCAACTCATGCCCTGTCTAAAGGATCGAGATATTTGCTCAGAATAGAGCCCATTTAATGATTCTGTGATGACGTTGCTAAACCAACCGGCAAGCATATACAGCAGCACACCAAAGCCAACGAACAGCACTACTTTCCCAAACACACCACCAGCAGAGTTGGTCTCCATGTGTTGCACCGTTAAGCCCGCGCCAACTGCGACAAGAAACAGAGCAATAGCCCCGACCAGCGGCCAGTGACTTTGATGTGGAACGAAATAAACTTCCTTTTTAGAACTCATCGCTCAACTCCTTATGTTGATACTGGTTCTGTAAATCCCTAGTTACTTGCGAGCACGTTAGGCTCAGGCTTACTTGCCTCTCCACTCACCTGACTCGTGATGTTAAACAACGTGTAAGAGAGCGTAAGCGTATGTATCGATTCTGGAATATCGGGCTCAATGTAAAATATTAATCCCAT
The DNA here is from genome assembly GCF_057786005.1 of Vibrio sp. QJM3NY_26. Classification (NCBI taxonomy): domain Bacteria; kingdom Pseudomonadati; phylum Pseudomonadota; class Gammaproteobacteria; order Vibrionales; family Vibrionaceae; genus Vibrio; species Vibrio sp. QJM3NY_26. The sequence continues at coordinate 149,880 of NZ_CM173516.1, forward strand.
TTCGGCACTTTTGTGCCCCTCTAATGGTTGCTGATTGAAACAGAAGCACTCCATCTTGTTAAAGTAAGTTGCCCCCATACCTGGAGAAACCGATGGTACAGCTTGGCCAACCAATGAAGATCCAGAAAGATTTTTGGCAATGTAGTTAGTCTGGACCACCTCACCGGGGTGAACCTCTAAAACACGAATTTCGGGCGAAAATTGCCAAGGCATATCTGGCTTAATGTGCGACATGAACTCCACTCGAACAGTACGAGAGTAGTCAGGCTGCATTCCTTGAGGTTGAACCACAGATACGCTATTAGTCTTGCCATTAATCCCCAAAGCATCACACATCACATCGTAGAGCGGCACCAAAGCAAAGCCGAAACCAAACATCGCAACCACACTCAAAACTAAATAACCTGTCAACTTCTTAGTCGATCGTTTGTTAGTCGGGTGCTTTGGCTGCTGCTTCTCTTGATTTAGGTCGCTTTGTTTATCACTCATGGCTCTTCCCTCTAATCAACTTTAGGTGGATGAGTAAAGGTGTGGTGAGGGGCAGGGCTAGGAACAGTCCACTCTAGACCTTCAGCTCGGTCCCAAGGCTTGCTTGGCGCAGTCTCCCCGCCTCTGACACACTTGATAACTAACCATAAGAAGATCAACTGAGACAAACCAAAGGCAAAGCCACCTATCGACACGACTTGGTTAACATCAGCAAACTGAATCGCATAATCCGGTATACGACGCGGCATTCCGGCTAACCCTAAAAAGTGCATTGGGAAAAACAACACATTGACCGATACTACCGATGTCCAGAAATGCCACAGACTGAGCTTGTGGTCGTACATATGCCCTGTCCATTTCGGCAACCAATAATAGGCGGCGGCCATAATTGAGAACACAGCACCTGTCACCAGAACATAGTGGAAGTGAGCCACAACAAAGTAGGTATCGTGGTATTGGAAATCGGCAGGTACGATAGCGAGCATCAATCCAGATAGCCCACCAATCGTGAATAGAACGATAAAGGCAATAGCAAACAGCATTGGTGTTTCAAAGGTCAAAGCACCCCGCCACATCGTCGCCACCCAGTTAAACACCTTCACTCCCGTAGGCACGGCTATCAACATGGTGCAATACATGAAGAAAAGCTCGGCAAATACTGGCATACCCGTGGTGAACATGTGGTGCGCCCACACTAAGAATGACAGCAGTGCGATACTGCATGTTGCGTACACCATCGAGTGATAACCAAATAAACGCTTGCCACTGAATGCCGGGATTATCGCAGAGACAATACCAAAAGACGGTAAAATCATGATGTATACTTCAGGGTGTCCAAAGAACCAGAATATATGCTGGAACATCACCGGATCCCCGCCACCAGCGGCATCAAAGAAGCTCGTCCCAAAGTATTTGTCGGTCAGCACCATGGTAACCGCACCCGCGAGAACGGGCATCACGGCTATCAGCAAGAAAGCAGTAATTAACCATGTCCATACGAACATCGGTAGCTTGAACCAAGTCATGCCCGGCGCGCGCATGTTCACTATGGTTACGATGACGTTAATCGCCCCCATGATCGAACTTATCCCCATAATATGAACTGAGAACACAAACAATGCCGTACTGTCTGGGCCATAAGTTGTCGAGAGCGGCGCATAAAATGTCCAACCAAAGCTCGGGCCGCCTCCCTCAGTAAACAAAGAACCAATTAAGATCAAGAAAGCAAAAGGTAGAATCCAGAAACTGAGATTGTTCATTCTCGGCAGCGCCATGTCTGGAGCGCCGATCATCATTGGGATCATCCAGTTAGCCAAACCTGTGAATGCAGGCATCACGGCGCCGAATACCATGATTAAACCATGGACTGTAGTCATCTGATTGAAGAAATCTGGCTCAACAAGTTGTAACCCGGGTTGGAATAGCTCAGCACGGATCACCATTGCCATGGCACCACCCGTTAAGAACATCGCAAAACTGAACCACAGATAAAGTGTACCGATGTCTTTATGATTGGTTGAGTAAAGCCAACGAGCCCAGCCTTTAGGTGCCGCATGTGAGTCGTTATCGTCAACAGGCAAATCATCATTGCCCAGCGTACCTTCCGCAGAATGGCTCAGAACTTGGTCTTCTGCAGGAGCCGATTTCACCGGCTTATTGATTGGTGAACTCATAACTGCCCCTTAGCATCGTTTTGTGCTTCATCCGTTGAGCCTTGTTCGTCAGCTGCTTGGCCTCCGCCTTCTTGCTTGGCTTTATAAGCGTTTACATCTGAAGCCTGAACAATGTCACCCGTATCATTACCCCAAGCGTTTCGTTGGTAGGTCACTACCGCTGCGATCTCTTTCTCGGTTAATTGATTATCAAATGCCTGCATTGCGGTGCCTCCGCGACCATAAACAATGGTATCGATATGAACACCCACATCACCAAGTGCTATAGGGCTTCCTTTAATGGCAGGAAATGCGCCGGGAATACCCTCTCCGTTGACTTGATGGCAAACGGCGCAACGGGTTTTGTAAACTTCTTCACCGATGGCATTCAATTCTTCTAAGGAAAGTGACGCATCTAGCGCATCTTGTGCAGCTTGTTGTGCGGCTATCGCCAATTCTTTCTGCTCCGCTAACCATGCGTCAAAATCGTCTTCTTCCATAGCACGTACCACAATCGGCATGAAGCCATGAGCACGACCACACAATTCAGCACACTGACCTCGGTATACGCCAGGCTCATCGATCTTTGTCCACGCCTCATTAATGAAACCGGGAATGGTATCTTTCTTAACCGCAAAAGCAGGCACCCACCATGAGTGAATAACATCATCGGAAGTCATCAAAAAGCGGACTTTACGATTGATAGGCAGTACAAGCGGCTTATCAACCTCTAACAGGTAAAGCGCGCCTTTCACTTCAATGCCTTCAATCTCTTTATCGCTGGTCGCTAAAAGGCTGAAAAACTCAACATCTTCGCCAAAGTAGCTGTAGTGCCACTTCCATTGCGAGCCTGTAATTTTGATTGTGAGTTCTGATTGAGAGGTGTCTTCCATCGCAATCAAGGTCTTGGTCGCGGGTATGGCCATAGCGATGAGGATAATAATAGGAATGATGGTCCAAAGGATTTCGACTTTGGTACTTTCGTGAAAATGAGCAGCAACCGCCCCCTTCGACTTTCGGTGTCTCAGAATTGAATAAAACATCACACCAAAAACAACAAAAGCAATCGCACAGCAGATGTAGAAGATCAGCATATGAAGTTCGTACACCTTACCGCTGATCTCAGTGACACCTTGAGTCATGTTGTATTCAGTGCTGGCATGCACCAAAGGCGATACCAAAACCACAACAAAACTTTTCAAAAGCCACCCTAGCCTAACCAGTAATCTTTTCAAAAGATCTCTCCTTATCCTTCCTAATTGGATACTTGCGACCTAAATGTCGTTGCGAGCTGAACAACATTCATTGTTATTCCAGCTGCACATGAAAAGCTGAATCTCAATCTACAACTCACATGGAACTAGCCTGTAAACGGGCTGCTGACCTCATCTCAACCTAAGAGTGAATACGGCTCATAAGCGTTGGAAGTTTCCATGAAAGATTCAAAAACGGCGAATTTGTTAAATTTTGTTATATTTATGTAAAAGGCTAGTTAGTGATATCCAATTGTTCAAGGTAAGTTTACTTATTAAACAGTCAATTATTGAGAGTGGCTTAATCCACGCGCCCTCGCCGTTATAAATTATTTTATATTAAGTTTTACGATTGCTTTCATGGAAATGATAATCAATATCACTTAAATTAGTTCAACAGTAAGTCATACCGACATTAAAAGGTTTAGTGATTATGCAAGATGCAATGAACTGGTTAGCGAGAGACCCAGATCCAAGAACTCGTGAAGAGCTTCAACACCTCATTGATGAGGGAATGCACGACGAATTAGAAGACCGCTTTACTCAACGATTGGAATTCGGAACGGCGGGCTTACGAGGTAAAGTCGGATGCGGTCCAAATAGAATGAACCGCTTGGTGATACAAGAAACGGCAACAGGCCTTGGCCATTACTTGATTGAACATGTCGCCAATGCCTCGATTCGTGGCGTCGTTGTCGGTTATGACGGGCGTTTAGATTCAAAACAATTCGCCATTGATACAGCTTCTGTGCTCACCGCATTGGGCATTAAGGTGTACCTAACCTCCGATGTCGCAGCAACCCCTATTGTTGCTTTTGGTATTGAGCATTTCAACGCAGCTGGCGCTGTTGTTGTTACGGCGAGCCACAACCCGCCGGAATACAATGGCTTCAAAGTATACTGGGAGAATGGCGCTCAAATCATTCCCCCTCACGATGCAGGCATTGCCGGCGAAATCGATGTCGCTTCAACCAAGCCAATCCCATTAATGAGCCTAAGTGATGCCGAAACGCAAGGTAAACTGGTGTGGTTAACTGAGGGTTATTATCAAACATACCGTGCTGCTATTAATCAAAGTCCGTACGTTAATAACACTCTTGAATCGGCGAATACCACCATCACCTACACGGCAATGCATGGGGTGGGGGCAAAAATGGCGGAAGATCTTCTTCACGATGCTGGATTCCACAAAGTATTCAGTGTGGCTGAACAAAGAGAGCCTGATGGTAACTTCCCAACCGTGAACTTCCCGAACCCCGAAGAAAAAGGGGCAATGGATCTCGTTATTAACCTCGCAAAAAGTGTCGATGCCGACATAGCTTGTGCCAACGATCCAGATGCAGATCGATTCGCCGTTGCGGTCAGAACTGACGATACAGCTAGAACTGATGATGCTTCCTATAAAATGCTAACAGGCGATCAAGTCGGCGTGCTATTCGCGCATTACTTGTTGTCGAAGCCGCATACCAAAAACCAGTTAGTTGGTAACAGCATCGTGTCTTCAACTCTGCTTGAAAAAGTGGCTCAATCCCACGGTGCGACTTACTTCCAAACGCTAACGGGCTTTAAATGGTTAGCGAATATTGGCATGCAATTAGAAGATGATCAGAACGAGTTTTTGTTCGCCTATGAAGAAGCGTTAGGCTATACAATTGGTACTCAGGTACGAGACAAAGATGGGCTGTCTGCTATCGTTGTTTTCGCTCAACTGGTTGAAGAGCTCAAATCTCAAGGTCGAACCGTTTGGGATCTTCTTGCTCAAATTTCATTTGAACATGGTGTTCATACCAACGCGCAACGAAGTATTGCCCTAGACCCAGATTCGCCATCGATTGGTTCTAAACTCAGAGCGGCACAACCTAAAGCAATAAACGGTGTTGCTATCTCTGTGATTGAAGATCTGCAGTCTTCTTTACGCTTCGTCATTGGTGGCAATACTGAAGCGATTAACCTGCCTTCAAGTGATGTTCTCATCTATCACCTAGAAGATGGCACTCGCATTATCGTCCGACCTTCAGGCACAGAACCAAAAGTTAAAGTCTATTATGAGACGGTAACAAAGTTCGAAGGGACAGAAACATACGAAGACACTCGCCTACGCGGTGAAGAAGACATGAATAAACTGATTGAACAACACCAGCAAGAGTTGAACGCTTAGTGAATCATCGTTTTCAAAACATCAGTTCTATAAAGTGCAATATGTAACTGCTAGGAATAAAAAATGGACGCTCAAAGCGTCCATTTTTGTCTCAGCGGCTAACCGCGAGAAGATGTTTGGGTTGATTCGTCTACGAAGTAAAGAAAGAAGACAACATCCAGATAGCCAACACGATGAAGACTCCGCCCATGACTTTCTGTTGATAGGTACGAAACTTAGCATTCTCTACGAGAGACTTACCAATCGTACCCACTAAAGCCACCAGCAAAAAGTTGAACGTTAAGCCGAGAACATTCAACAATAAACCCAGAACGAGCATCTGTTCACCAGAAGTCGCTTCAATATTCGTCGACACAAACTGTGGTAAGAACATCACAAAGAAAACCAACGCTTTAGGGTTAAGCAGGTTACTAATCAATGCTCGTTGATAGTAGGCTTTTGCAGCAAAGTTGTCGCTTAGCTCAGGCGCATTACCCTGCTTTGTTCGAAGACAATCCCACCCCATTTTTAATAAGTAGGTACCGCCTAACAGATGAAGGGCTTTTAAAGCCACTGGACTCATCGCAATCAATGCTGAAACACCCATTGCTGCCAATACTGTCAGGATAATTCCAGAAGTCGCGTTACCCAAACTTGCAAACACACCAACCTTGCGGCCATAGCTCATACTTGAGCTCGCGATGAGTAACATATCAGGGCCAGGCAAAAGGAGAAGTGCAACAACGGCTGTCAGGTAAACAGGTAAAATGGCTAAGTCGATCATGGGTTTCAGTATTGATAAAAACGGAGGCGGATTTTATATCAATTACCAACACCCTTCCAGATGCAATTAGTTGTAGGATAGTAAAATATTCGAATTAAATACCATCAACGAACAATAAAACAAATTTATTAACCAAATAGAAAATACTACTTAACTTGCTACCCACTCGATCTCAATTAATGTGGTTTCGCCACACTTTAGGCGACCAAGGAAAATATCACCTCGATGCACTTCACCAACACCTTTGGGGGTGCCTGTCATTACAACATCGCCATCAAGCACAGTCGTGTAAGAAGAGAGCTCTTCTAGGATAGTTTGTGGAGAATACAGCATCTGCTCAACGTGACCCTTTTGAACGCGGACACAGTTAATAAATAATTCTAGGTTTAACTCAGAGAGATCAAAATTATCAACGGGAACAAAGCGACTAAAGACAGCGGAACCATCAAAGGCTTTGGCACGCTCCCAAGGTAAACCTTTGGCTTTTAAACTGCTTTGCAACTCACGCTTGGTAAGGTCTAAGCCGAATCCCACTGCAGAATATTCACCGTTTTCAACAATAAAACAGATCTCTGCTTCGTAGTGCAGCGCTTCTTGATGAAAAGAAGACAGAGAGGAAGTAACACTGGTGCTCGGCTTATTGAAAACCACCATAGAGTCAGGGATCGCATTGTTAAGTTCTTCAATGTGATCGACATAGTTACGCCCAACACACAGTACTTTTGTTGGGGTTGCTGTTCGTTTCGAATTCATCAATTGTTTCTGATCTACAACGCTGCTCATAGTTTATCCCTGAACTATTTTTAGAGAGCAGAGTTTAGCGCATCATAAAATGAGAGTCTTCGACAAGATGATTACCGATCTCTAAATTCTGATCTTGAGCTCAATTCATTGATTTGAATACTTTTAGGTCAATATCGGTGTATATCTCGACCGACCCACCAGAAATAGAGTCATCGGCTTACATAAATTAGAGAAAATGAAACTAAAGGAGGGCGTTAGATTTGAAGAGCATTCATACGAAAGAAGCCCTCTCAAACCAAAAGGCTTGAGAGGGCTTAGCATGGTGTCTAGGACAGTATCCTAAAAGGTAAACTTAAGGAGTAAACACTATGCTAAATAAGTCTGCGACTTATAGGTAGTAACGAGCACCAAGTAGCCACTGGTCATCAGCTTTTTCTTTGTACACGCCAGAACCTTGTAGGTCGAACTGGTAACCAGCGAAGCCTACGAACTGAGATGTGAAGTTGTATTCAGCTTGTAGAGCAGTAGTAGCAAATACTGTATCGCTTAGTTTGTCGTCTTCTACTGCTTCGTAGTTAACGCTTAGGTTTAAGCTGTTAGATAGTGCGTAAGCTGCAAGTAGTTCAACCGCTGTTGTCTCTTCTAGAGGACCAGCAGAAGTCTTGTTCATGTAGTTGTTCATCGCGTAAACACCTGCAAGGTATAGACCTGAACCGTATGAACCGTAAGTTGCACTTACAACGTTAGAATCCGCAGTTTTTGAACCAGAGATACCGTTAAAGTTTACGTCGCCAGTGTTGTATGCGTAATTCACAGAGAAGTCTGCGATATTGTAGTTTAGAGCAATCTGAGCACGGTTACCGTATTCGTTATCTAGAGATACAGCATCGCTGTATTTAACTGTATCAGCTTTACGACCTTGCCATGCAACACCAAGGCCTAGTGTACCAGCATTTCCGAAATCTAGTGCGTTAGCGTAGCTCACCATCTCTTCACCACGACCAGTACCTAAGTTACCGTGATCATCGTAGATAAAGTCGTTTGCGAAAGCGATTGGCATATCAGCAACGCCAGCAACGCTGTAGTAAGGTGCCCATTGAGTACCAACAGCAGCACGGCCGAAGTCATCATGAGAAAGACCAACGTAGCCAAGACGAGTTGTGAATGACTCATCACCGCCGTCTAGCATGTTTAGCGCCCATTCACCTTTAGCATCAGCAGTAAAGCCGTTACCAAGTTCATGAGTTGCACCGAAGTTGATACGTGGAGATACAGTCTCTACACCGATATCATCTTCACTAAGACGATCGCCACTGTTTACGTCGCCAACTGCAACTGATACGTGACCACCAACAGAGAATGTTGTGCCGTCTTCGTTGTAAAGTTCTACAGCAACTGCCTGTGTACCAAATACTGCACCAGAAATTGCTAGCGCTAAAAGTTTCTTATTCATTGTCATATCCATTATGTAACTGGGTGAGTTATTCACTAACAACCTCGTGCTTACGGAGAAGTTGTTACCTGCATTTAACAAGTAGGCAAACACTAATATACGAATGACAAAAAAGTTGCATTAAAATATATAAAATAAAAAAAATCACACTATAAAAATCAAAAAAAACTTTATAAACAATACTATACAAATAAAACCACAAGCGTAAGTTGGTATTTATTGAGATAAATCTATCAATTTTTTTGATTTTCTAGTCATCAAATGAACATTAAAAATCAAAATTAAAATTTACTCGTCAGACCATCACATGACAAAACCTTAACCTTGAAACATTTTGTAACACTGAGAATCTGATTGAAATATTTAATCGTGTGAAACAATTCCCACTTTAGAGAAGATAAAAGTACCTTAGCGAAAATTCATTAAAGCCAAACACAAAAAAAGGGCAACCAATCAGCGACTGGTTGCCCTAACAACTCATCATTGGGCTCTTATTTGAAGCAAACCTCAGCCCAACGAGCTAAACCTGAAGTTACTGAACCGAAGTAATTACCACTCACGATAGGTACGTTCGGCACTGCTTGTTGTACGGCTTCACGAAGTATAGGTGAACGAGCTGAACCACCCGTCATGTAAATTACGTCTGGCTTTTTCTGGCCTTGTTGCATAGCTTCTTTAACCAACTCAATCATCTTAGACTTTGGCGATTCAATAGCTTCAACCATCTGCTCAACGGAAATGTCCACTTCGACCAATTCAGAAGCAACATTAATCGCGGCTCGATATTGAGAAGATTCTGCTAGTGCAATTTTGGCTTCTTCCGCTCTGCGTACAATGCTATAGCCTAGAGTGTCGTGATAAACCCTCATCAAACGCTCTAGCTTTTGAGGGTCTGAAGCTTCTTTACGAAGTAACTTCAAGGCCGCTAGGTTTTCGCGAGAATAGAAATTCTTTTGAGCTTCGACATTATTGATCGCAATTGGATTCCAGAATTGAGTCAGTGGCATATCGATACCAGAAATGCCTTTGCTGCCCATACCGAAAGGTGACATCAGTTGTTTGAAGGCAAGGGAAATATCAAGGTCATTACCCCCTACCCGTTGCCCGCTGTGAGCTAACAAGCTCTGGGTTCGGTCCGCTTTACCCGACCAAGTTGGCCCCATTTCTAGCAATGAGCAATCGGTGGTACCACCACCAATATCCACAACCAATACCGTTTGGTTGTCAGTCAGGGTACTTTCGTAATCAAGGCCTGCGGCTACTGGTTCAAATTGAAAAGCGATATCAAGGAAGCCTGCACGCTTAGCTGCGCGTGAGAGTATGTCTTCAGCTTGTCGGTTTGCTTCTTCACCACCTCGACCGTGGAAGTTAATTGGTCGACCGATAACAGCTTGTTTGATCTGCTCTTGAGTCGTGAGTTCTGCTTGGTGTTTAATATTTGCCATCATGGCGCAAACTAAATCTTCGAAGAAACTCACCTGAACATCATGCAACCCGCTTGCGCCAAGAAAAGACTTAGGGGATTTTACGTAATAAACATCGCGAGGGTCTTCTAAGTAAAGGTCCAACGCCGCCTGACCAAACGCCATATCTTCTGGCACCAAATCGATACTCTCTTCTCGATTCAAAGCAATAGCACGTCGTAGCACTTGCTCACCAACCGCATCACTCGGTTTGATATTCAAATGGCGAAATAGATGTTCGGAAACACTCTCACGAGTAGGTGCAAACACGGTTGAGGGAATATAGTGATTGTTACCTTCTAGCGGTAACAGGCTTGGTTTTCCATCAACCATTGCCGCGACAGAACAGTTCGCTGTTCCATAATCAAATCCAATAAACATAATATCCCCCACTCAACAAAAGGGGCGAGATGCTACATGAAAAGCCTAAAAATTACGAGGTCATTTCTAAATTTAACTGAGTAATTTCTTAGCCTAACGGCTCTTAATAGGCAAACAAATATGCTACATTTCAGCCCAAATGAATCACAGGTTAGATAAATGAAAACACCTTGCCGAGCGGCTTGTAAAAATAATGGCGGAATGTGCAGTGGCTGCTTTCGAACAATGGATGAAATTATAGGCTGGAAAGGCTTATCTGAAGAAGAGCAAACGTCGGTTATGGATAATCTTACTGGTGTTAGTTCGACTCACCAATGTCCGCAGTGTAATGAGCCAGCTCAATGCGATATCAGTGCGGGTAAAGAGACGTGTTGGTGTTTTGAACTAGAAAAGCGTGATACTAGCGATATTCCAAAAGCTGGAGTATGTCTGTGCCGTAAATGCTTGTCTGAACTGCCTATTCAGTAGTTTTCGAACCTGTTAAGTAGTTTAGAACCTATTCCGCAGGTTACGTACCGGTTCAACATAGACAAAAAAGCGAGAGGTTGCTTCTCTCTTCAAAATACTGAGATTTATTTGGTTAGTGCCTACTTCGTTTTTGCAACCAGCGCAGGCTGAGAAAACTGTATACCGTTCCAACCATGAACCATGAAGTTACGAATATTTTGATGGTCTGTGTTCTCTGGAAAACCTAGCACGTCGTTACGATAAAATTGACCAAAACAAGCAAGTGTTTGCTCCGCAGATAAACCTTGCTCCAAACCAAAAGCAAAAATCTTACACGAACCATTATTCTGCCCTGCAGTATTCACCACTTCACCATTGCGAAATTCACTCTCCGCAAAAACATAGTGAGCTTCGATCACTTGCATTGTATCTTCAAATTGCACGCTTTCTGGGGTTTCAGCCAGAGTATTTAATAAGGTTTCCAGTTCCATTTACAATTTCTCCACCAAGTATATATCTGTCAGCAGTGTATCTTGTTTTACGACAAGAGTAAGCCGTTGTTTACTTGGGACAGCGATTCACTTTTTGAACAAACAATGCAAATTACCTCAATGAAACTAATGACATAGTTTTATCAGGACGTTATATTATTTTATCAGACGATTAACATTGTTCAGTAACGAATATGCATAAAGATAAAAACTTAGAACTGTTTAGATACCTCAAACCCGGTACAAAAACAGCAGGTGTATTAGAATTTGGCCCAGACGACTCGATCCAGATCACTACACTCTATATCGGACACAAAGAAGAACAATACCTTATCCTTGAGCTATCACAAAAAGCGACAGAAGCACTGACGCTAAGAAAACTCATCAACGTGGATATTATTGTTCGTGCCATCACCGACACCGAACTTGGGCACATTGTCGCGTTTAAAACCAACGTACTGGCTCATATCACCTCGCCAGCACACCTTATTTTCCTTCGTCCGCCTTCAAGCTTTGCGACCAAGCCTATCCGTGAACACGAAAGATATAAGGTACGACTCAGCTGTGAAGTTACTTTTAATACTTTGTCATTAGATGCCACCCTGGTCGATTTTTCAGTCTCAGGCTGCGGCGTCTATATTACCCATCAATCCGATATCGATGTAGATTGGAAGATACAAGTAAACTCTGTCTTAAGTGAGTACTTAGATAGCGAACTGATCTACAACGTAGTGAGCAAAAAAAGACAAGGCCAAGGTTGGCTATTAGGCATTCAGTTCCCTGAACAACTAGATATGAGTGACGAGTTAAAAACGCTGCTGTTGGAGCAAGCATTTGTTGCCGGCTTTGTATAAATGCGTGTTCAAGTAAAGTTTATTCACAGCACTTGTTCTATCGCACTTTCAAAGGTTTAGATCAGTCGTTCGTTACATCCCAATGTGAGTTTTTAAAATGAACAAATGCTTGGTGTAGCGACTCTTCTTTAATGGGTTTTACAATCACGTAATTAGCCCCAGCAGCCATAAAGCTGTCTCTTGTCGACGCTTGAGCATCAGCGGTACACGCATAAATCGGGGCTGTAACGCCAATATCATCCCTAAGTTGCTGAGTAGTTTCAACGCCACCAAGATTGGGAAGTTGGTTATCCATCAAAATAAGATCATAGGTTGTCGCCTTAGCCATTTCTAGCGCTTCTAAACCGTCTTTTGCCCATGTCACCACCATGCCATATTTTTTGCAAAAAGCTTGCGCAATAAAGGCATTGGTGTGATTGTCTTCCACCAACAATACGCTCAAAGATCGACTAAACAACGCCTCTGGTTCGATATCAGCGTGTTGCTTCAAGTCCAATATCGGCTTAGAGTGCACTTCCACCGGAATTTCTATAATGAACTCCGAACCCTGATTTATCTCACTGCGGACTTGAATATCCCCTTCCAGCATATCGACCAGATTTTTTACAATCGTTAGGCCCAACCCTGTCCCACCATATTCACGAGTCGTGGTCTCTTCGGCTTGAACAAAGGGTTCAAACACAACGTCAATCTTGCTTCCATCAATACCAATACCGGTATCTTTCACTCGAACGATCAAACTCGCATGATCTGAGTTAAAGATACTTTCGAGTTCAAAACTAACGGAAATACCGCCTTGGTGAGTGAACTTAAGAGCGTTACTCACCAAGTTAAACATGATTTGATTCAGGCGCACTTGGTCGGTGTTTATTTCAATGTCATCAGCCAAATGATTCACAATAGTAAATGCGATCGATTTATCGCCACAAAGCGGACGATAGATACTGTCTAATGTATTAACCAGTTCCCCCAAACGGAAGTCTTTCTTTTGAATATTGAACTGCCCCTGCTCTATCTTTGAGAAGTCCAAGATATCGTTAAGTACCGCCAGCAAATGTTCCGCACTATTGCAAAGTACATCCACCTGTTCACGGTTATCTTCACTGTGTATAGAGCGCTTCAGTAACTGAGAAACACCAAGAATACCATTAAGCGGTGTACGAATTTCATGGCTCATCTTAGCGAGGAAATCTGCACGTACATTCGCAAGGTGCTCAGCTTCTTCTCTTGCTCGATCGGCCTGTCTCTCGGCTTCAATGAGCTTAGTAATGTCTTGGCCTTGTACCACGACACCTGTGATGCCGTGTTCAACGCGAATTGCAGACATGTTCCAACGAAATACCTTCCCACCAATTGGCACGTTAATGCCCGTCAGCTTTGAACCTTGAACCACCATATGGATATTCGGTAGCATGCGATGCTCAAACTCTTGAGCCACTGCTCCGTATTTATCATCGGCGTCAAATAGCGCCATACGAGCAGCGGGGTTCATCTGAATTAAGTCACCTTTATCAGACCAAACCAAGATAGGTGAATGAGCAAAGTTAAAGAGATCTTGGAACTTTTGGTTCTGTTCGGATAAACGTTCAAAAGTGTCCTCAAGTGTACAACCAATATGATGAAACTCGAAAATATTGGAGCCATCGAACTTGTTGTACTCTTCGCCGTCACTTGCTGAGCGAGTAAAGTCCATCAACTTATCGAGTTCAGCCGCCACCTTTCTTTGAATCCAAGTTCGCGCAAAGAAAGACATCAATATGATCACCACAACCACAACAATGATCGCACGCTCATAGTTCTCTTCTAACGCAATGAAGTTCGTGTTCTTTTGGACAGCTCGAATGATGAGAGGCGTTTCAACAGCATTGATCTCAATAGTTGCGATGGTGACGAAATGGCGAGGCAATTGCTCGTACATTTTGTAGTTGAGAATATCCGTTATTGTGTAACTTTCATCGCCACTGAATGTTGACGTAACCGGTGTGCCGTGCGCTTCAATAACGATGTTCTCGCAATTGCTTCCCTGTTGGATCGATTCTGCGAGCGAGAAGTTATTATCGAGTACGATCGCGATATAGAGCTGGCCAAGAACCTCCCCTGTTTTGTTATCCACAATAGGGGTTCGGCGAGCCAACAAATGACGCTTACCAATATCGGTTATCACTTTAATGAAATGCCAGTTACTACTAAATGAAACCTCATCAGAGATATGTTTTAAGTTGGACTCGTCCAATCCATAAAACTGGCCATTACCATCGTCCCAAGCCAAACCATCATGAGTAGACACAAAACGCAAATCCGGTGCATGATCAGGTTCACTTTGGTCAACACCAAAAAAGAAGTAACTCAGAGCCTCTTTATTGCCAGTAGCAAAATATGCTCTTAGTGTTTCACTGTGTGAGCTACTGTCTTGATGAATTTGTAGCACCGACAAACGATAATCAAACATATTTTGGATGAGGCTTGAGGTTTGTTTAACCGTTCGATTCGTCTCTTGCTTTACGATGGTACTACTGGTCTCATAAGTATGAATAAGCACGCCAAGTGCCATCACACCTATCACTAAAATAATGATACGCGTAATGAGTCTAGCTAAAGTGTTTCTAGGTGTACTGGCGTAACTTTTCTTCATTATTGGCCTGAGTACCTAAATGCTCGCTGCTTAAGTTCTGAAATACGTTCTGGAGAATCTTCCTTGGTCACTACTTCAAATTCGCCAGAGTAAACGGTAGGAACTTTCAATCCGGCTAGATCCCACTTTATTGCCTCTGCCATAGCGATACCGGTATCATCATTCATGCGCATAACAGTGACATCTAGGTCGCCCCTTGCAATGGCTTCAAGTTCAGCGGATCCGCCTCCCCAGCCATTAACTAAGATATCTCGACCAGATTCACGAATGGCTTCTACTGCGCCCAAAGCGACATCGGTTGAACACGCATAGATAAAGTCTAGATCCTTATCGTTCGCTATGCTGATTTTAGCCGCTTGATAACCACTTTCTTTATCAGATCTTGTGTAGAACGAAGACTTAAGATCAAAATGAGTACCGGTATTCACTTCATGGATAAAGGTATCTCCACGCGCATCACTGATGTAACCTTGCGAATAGTATAAAACAGAATACTTACTGGCTGGTTGGCTAACTTCTTTAAAATAATTTGCCAATTTCAAACTACCGGTCGCATGATCAAAGCCCACGTACATGAATGGCTGTCTATCGGC
Organism: Vibrio sp. QJM3NY_26; assembly: GCF_057786005.1. Lineage (NCBI taxonomy): Bacteria > Pseudomonadati > Pseudomonadota > Gammaproteobacteria > Vibrionales > Vibrionaceae > Vibrio > Vibrio sp. QJM3NY_26. The sequence continues at coordinate 165,253 of NZ_CM173516.1, forward strand.
CCACGCTCGGACTGGGGTCGTAATATTTTGAAGAATCAGTTTGGTGTCAGTAGAATTCAACACGTGCTCAATAAACTTGCGATGACGCGTCGTATCTAACGTAAAAATCAGATAGTCCGTCTTGTTTTCAATCGCCTCTTGCAAAGAAATGCTCTGTTGAGAGACATCTGCATTTACACGTGTAAACACTTGGTTAATTTGATAGCGAATTCTCAGCTTATCGAGACGTTTCTCAAAAGCTTGGATATTACGAACCCAATAATCAGAGATCTGTTGACCCGGATACACGACTGAAATCGTAATAGGCCTGTCTTGAACTCGTCTCAATGGCACAGGATGATTTTGCACAGCTTCGACCATTTTATCGGTCAGTGCTTTTTGTTCTGGAAAGTTGGAAAGATAATCTTGGTATTCCCAGTACCCATTGAGGACATGAGTTCCGTGAGAGAGAGCGGACGCAGAAAATACGGCAAGTCCAAACAACATCAATAAACGTTTCATATTTTTCTCGTTCTATATGAGCTACTTTGGCTCATTTTTTAACCTAGCATGACACCATCTCTTTGTATGGCTAAAAGATATTATGTAGGACAACGGTGATAAATGATAGCGCCTCATAATAATTAGAACGACATTCTAAATGAGCGATATGTTAATTTGGAATGGAGATTAGTAATAACAAGCTAGATGATGAAATAAGGCTCTCAAGAAGAAAGTGAATTAATACATATAATCAATAACTTAGAATAATCCAGCGTAAGGTTTACATTATTAAGATTTAATCAATAACAAACATTTTGGCTATGAATTATGAGACTTCGATATATTGAATTCTGCCTTGTTGCCACTCAATAATCAGTTTAAGTGATACCAGTTTTTCTTTGCGAGATTTTGGTAGTTGTTTGATCGCGTATTCGGTTTTCAACGCCTCACTTTTTGACCCAACACCAAAACTCCAAACTAGCTTAAGCGGGCCTTTACCTTTTAAAGCTTTGGCGCCTTTACCGGTTTGATGTTGTTCAAATCGACGTTCTAAATTATTCGTCACGCCACAATAAAGGGCATTGTGACGATTGCGGATTAAGTACACGACCCAATCCGCATTTTTATCAGACTCAGACATCTAAAGCAGTGATTCAACCAAAGCCTTAAGCTCTGCCACTTCTTCACGTAGGCTTGCGACTTCTGATTCAAGTTCTTCAAACTTTTCGCTTGTCGCAGAAGGTGCCGCCGCACTTACCGATGCCGTCGCAAACGCTTCAACATCTACTTCACCACTCAATAAGTGCTGGTAGCGTGATTCGCGTTTACCCGCTTCACGTGGTAACTTCACGACTAAAGCGCCCGCTTCTCTTACGGCTAATTTATCGAGTGTCGCTTCAACCTCTTTCACATCACTAAAATTAGCAAGACGACCAGTACGAGTGCGCAGTTCGCCAGGAGTTTGCGCCCCACGAAGCAGCATACAGCAGATGATTGCGCGCTCTTGCTCTGTAAATTGCAAATCCCCAAATTCAGTATTACAGAAACGATGCTGATACTTATTAACACGGCTATTGAAGCTGCTCTCATCACTCACCATGCGGCGAGCTATCAAACCATCAACCGCATCTAAAACGTCCGACTCAGACAGAGAGAGAACTGGCTCACGGTTACTCTTTTGGTTACATGCAGTCGTTAAGCTGTTTAACGTTAACGGGTAATGATCCGGGGTAGTGACTTCTTTTTCGATCAAGCAACCGATAATTCTCGCTTCAATTGGGGAAAGTACTGTGTTCATCGTTTTTCCTTTTTATTATTTTGATAATTCCATCTCAACATTTAACAATGCAGCCAGTAATGGCTAATGCTCAGACAAAATCGGTACTCGTTTCTTTCTGCCTTGTTCATCAATCATTATGATCTTAGAACGATTTAGCTCTATTTCCACGACTTCCAAATAAGTACGTTCTTGTACATACGCATCACGAAGCTTGTTTTGCTCTGCCGAAGGTTCAGTGACATCGTCGCCCAAATCTTCTGTTTCCAGTTGTTGTTGATTCATTTCACATTTCGTATCAATGCAGTGTCTATACTGGATACTAACTTGAACAGTTAGATAAAAACAATCGCACTTTAGCGAGAGTGCCGAATAATTATACAACCTTACTTTTGCTTTGATCTAAAGACTGTTACAACACTAACTGATGTGCTTTAATCAGAACCAGACAACGTATTTGACGATTAGGAAAAGGAATCTATGAGCAGCGTATTTGAAATTGTTAACCAAGCACGACGTAAGAACAAACTTAAGCGTGAACTTTTAGACAACGAAAAGAAAGTTCGCGACAACCGCAAGCGTGTCGACCTTCTTGATAACCTACTTGATTACATCAAGCCAGAGATGACTCACGACGAGATCTTAGGCATTATCAAAAACATGAAAGCTGACTACGAAGACCGCGTTGATGATCACATCATCAAGAGTGCAGAGATCTCTAAAGCTCGTCGCGACATCAGCCGCCGCATTCGTGAACTAACAGAAGAAGACAAGCAAACTCAAGGTAAGAAGTAATCTAACCTCGCGAATTTACTTGCAACAATGTTAGGGCGTGTTGACCTTTCGAGGTTAAATTTTGTTCGAGATAAAAGCGTTTTAATCGCGGCGAGGGGGAAGTAGCCTAGTCATTCTAAGCAAATCTCCCTCAACAAAGAGTAAAACGCTTTTAGCCGAACCCTTCGGGCAGCGTTTGCTGGTCATTTCTACTACGTTATCGGCTTCTCATGTAGGCTAGCTACACATCAAAGCCTCAGCCTTGTATAAATACCCAGAAAATCGCTGCAAAAACCAGCTCGAAAGATCAACACGCCCTATTAACCCACTCTTAGTAGTGGGTTTTTTTATGCCCAAATTCTAACGTCTATACTTAAGCGAACGTAAAACTGAGCAACTGTAAAACTAACTAGGTGAACGTAAGCAACGGAGTGACCTATGTACGCAAGTATTCTAATTACCTTAGCGTTATCAACGACACAACCTTACCCTGAAAAATTTGAGAAACTTTATACCGAAGAAACCGAAATCACTTATGACGATCTCGTGGTCGATGTTCATGGCTACAAGGTTCCGACCCGATCAGCATTTCGAGGTTGGATGCTCCTTAACCACGCCCAAGATCAAGTCAAAGCGATCGGTCAACAACTCAAAGACAACGGCATCACTCAGAGCATGCCTCTACATTTAGTCTTGTTGCAAGGCACGGATTGGGCAATGAGTAATACGACCCTGTTCACCCTTCCCAATAAGAAACATGTGCCAAACATGATCAATACCCTTAAGTACATACAACAATATATTGAGCCTGAAATTGGCGTTGTTATCCCTGTGTCCGGAGAGCGAACCAATATCTACAATCAACAAGCTGGCGGCGCACTGCGAAGTAAACACTTGGAATTCTGCGCCTTAGACTTAGTTCCTGCGAATGATATTACTCGCGAAGATCTACACGTGAAACTTAAAAAGATTCATGCTGAATTTGGGCAAAAAAATAACGTTGGGCTGGGTTTGTATTCTGGTGTTCGATTCCACATCGATACTTGCGGATTTAGACAGTGGTAACCACTCAATGGAGTCATAATGACTTAATTATTATCAGAGTCATTATGACTCAAATAATTAGCAGAACACTTTAACCAATTGATTTAATGATTAAAATAAAACTGGAACGCTAATTGCTATTGATAACAAGTATCATAATTATTAATAGCAATTAGGAATTCAATATGAAGACGATGACTCAACGCTTTCAAACGCTACTTTCTGTTTCAAACTTCAGTCTAGCAACCACCGCCTTGCTTATGCTACTCAGTATTATTGTCGCTTATCCGATGGCCGATCACTTCTCACTGCCAATTCAAATTGTCGCACACATCAGCACGATCTTAGTGGCTGCATTACTAAAGATTAGTTATGTCGGTCGCTGCCTTGCGCAATACAACCTTGGGTTAGAAGTTCGCTAAATCGTACAGTGCTAGCCTTGATAATGAGCCAGCTAGACAATATCAAGGCTACTGAAAAGGTCATACAGTTGGTGGGATTTATAAGGTTTCGGCAAGTAGGCATTCATGCCCGCTTCAAAGCAATCTTTGATGTCTTCTTCCAGCACACTAGCGGTTAAAGCAATGATGGGTAATGGCGCAGCTTGCTGATCAATCTCCCACTGTCGAATCGCACGAGTCGCAGTTATACCATCCATAACAGGCATCATGCAGTCCATTAAGATGGCATCAAACTGAGCGCCTTGAGTGATGACATCCACCGCTTCTTGGCCATTACTGGCAATCAAATATTCATAGCCCGCTTGCTCAAGGAAGAAGCTCGCTATCTTCTGATTCATTAGGTTGTCTTCAACAATCAGAATACGTCGGTTCAGAGAACGAACCTCTTCATCTTTTACTTCCACCGTCGGCGCTTGTTCTTCACCGATATCGAGCGATTGTAAGCTGTTTAAGAATCGTCGACCCAAGAATGGCAATGTATGAGTTGAGTGAACCGTTTCTGTGATTAGATTGGTTTTAAAGAGATGATGCTGACACACGATAACGCGAGCCAAAGGGTATAACGCCTTCAGCGTCGTAAGATCTTTATCCATGGAGTGATGCAGCGTATGACAATAAAGTATGAAGTCACTTTCTTTCAGGTTTTCATCAAGATCCGAAATGGATGACACGACATTAGGTCGAACATTTAAGCGTTCACACTCTTTGACCAGTTGATCGAGGTAATTGAAAGAATTCGAGATAATAGTCGCACGGTTTAGGTTGTCGAAGGTTTGAAGATGAGTTTCGACAGTGTCGACATACAAACAAAAAGTGAACGTTGAGCCCTCTCCTTTCACTGAACGCGCGGTAATGTAACCACCCATCAAATCAACAAGCTGTCGACAAATCGCAAGCCCTAACCCTGTCCCACCGAATTGGCGAGTAATGCTGCCATCTTCTTGAGTGAAAGGTTCAAATATGGACTCTAACTTCTCTGGCTCAATCCCAATCCCGGTATCAGACACACTGCATTCAAGCTTGCCTCTACCCAAAGACATAGGTGTGTATGCGATATCCGTCGTAATCGTGCCCTTTGACGTAAATTTGATAGCGTTAGACAGCAAATTGGTCAGCACCTGCCTTACACGGTACTCATCGAAAAACAGCTGCGGTGGCGTTTGGGAATCGATATTGATGTCGAGTTCGATATCCTTACTTATCGCTTTGGATAAAATCACACTTACTGAGTCGTAAACCGCCTCTCTCAGATCAGCATTGTGTGGCGATAGCATTAAGTTGCCCGACTCGATTTTGGACAGGTCAAGAATGTCATTAAGCAGAACCAGTAATGAGTGAGAAGACGATTCGATATCTCCTAACACTTCTTGTTGATTCGCGCTCAGTTGGCTTTGAGATAAAATTTCAGCCATCCCAATAATCCCGTTGAGTGGTGTACGTATCTCATGGGACATATTGGCTAAAAATGCGCTCTTCGCCTTATTAGCCGAAATTGCATCTTCTTTTGCTTCTACTAACTCTTTGTTATGTTGATAGTTACGCTCCATCACTCGATTCAAAGTTTCAGTGAACTCGGCAAGTTCATCGTTACCTTGAATATGAATGACCTTGGGCTTGCCGTAGCTATCCGCGCATTCAGACACCCCTTTCAAAATAATCGATAGGTTTCGATTTAAGCGAAGAGATGTCGCTACACCAAGCCACAACAACACACCTGAAACGACAAGAATAAGCAATGTCATAACCAAGGTTTGCCTTTTTTGCAGCGCTATATTTTTTGTTAAATCAAACTGTAATTGCTTCGTGTAAGCACCCACTGCCTTTGAAATCGCTAACTTCTTTCGTTCTAAACCTTCCACATGTTCATATATTTCAGGCGACGAGAAGTCACCTTTGAGGATTCGAGCTGTAAAACGGTTTTGAAATTCATCTTTAGAAAACGTACTTAATAGCTTTCTAATTTCAGGCGAACGGCTTCCTGATCGGAAAAACGTATCTAATAACTGCTGCTGCCTTTCTAAAGCACCAACATAACTCAATAAATATTGATCTATCAGCTCTGGAGAACGATACAAGCGGTAGCTCAACCACGCTTCTCGCTGAGTCCAGAACACGTAGTGAGTAAGATTGATAAACATCGCGTCAGCTTGACTGATCTTTTCGTCCACGATGATAATGCGATATTCAGATAGCTCCATTAACACACCTTTTAGCAAGTCAAAGGCATGCTCTGTCAGTTGCGTGTTGTTGTCCGTAATTTGTGATGCGTCGTTGTTCATACTGGAGGTTACGCGAGCGAGTTTCGCTAACACACTCTTAAGCTCAACCAACTGCGGTTCAACAGTCCAATTGCTATCGAACTGTCGAAGCTGTTTTTCGTACTGAGCCAGTCTAGCTAAATCAGCTTGCAGCTTTAAAAGCAGCAGCTCTTTCTCTGGAGAGTCATTAGACAGAACCAACCATCGATAAGCATCGCTTGAAACGGTATTAAAAGATTGAAGCGCTTCAACCTTAATACGAGTTGTTTCAAGGTGATTCATCTTCTTATCGTTCTTGAGCACTTCATTGACTGTAAAACCAAACATGATGAATACAGAAACCGTGGAAAGAAATATAAGACGCCATCTAATTGACATGTTTATCATTTTTATAACGACTCCCTTCCCGAAAGTAATTTTACCTAGCCCAAGTTAAGAATAGGACATTAACAGGACTTATTGATCAAATTGGATATGAACAAACGATACTCTGAGCCCAGAACGGTAAATTATGATCAACTTACCTCCATGTTTAGGCTTTAAAGGGGGGGCTTTAACTAAACAGATAGACTCAAAACAAATATGCTTTAAGCAGTTGTGCTGTAAACACGCGAGGTCTAAACACAAAATGTTTAAACAGGAGGAGTATAGATGAGAGAGCTGTTTACAAACGAGGTATGAACAAGTGAAGTTTAACGAAGCAAGCTTTATCCAGTTATTATCACTCGCATAATAAGCAAACGGCCACGCTTCTCGGCTCCACAAGGTTGGGAGTAATGACTCAATAAACCAACAAACACCGAAGTTAAGTGAAATTTGTGAGATCCAATCGTTTGCGTCATGCACTTTTCGCACTCGAATTCGGCGAATTCAAAGGTCGAAGAAGAAAACGCATTGATCACCTTATTTGTCGTTTACTGTTTACGTGTAACTTGAGCTCACGATCACACCTTTAATGAACACTATGACTTTTATTACATATAATATTTTGATTTGAGTATTTTTTGGCGAAAAATAAGTGCTACAGATTGTTAAAGTCAATAGCCTTTATCGACACTTAAAACTTGATTTATGGCTAATATAAAGCCAACTTACAGATAATTTGTCTGCATTTATTTTTCCTAGCAGAATAACCCGTCGTACCTTACAATCCTGCCACATAAAAATTACAAGTTGCACACAAGGCATATCAAGCACATTTAAGTGGCAATAAAGACCACAGCCTGATACCTCAAATCCCCTATGCTGATTGGCTTCCCTACAACCGCCATGAATGCAGAAACTTAACGTGAAAGGTCCCGAGTAAAGATGAGTCCCGAAAAGCACCTCCTAGACTGGCAAACTAGTCAAACTATTGCTGAATCCATCGCTCCAACTTTAGGTCAGTTATACCGTCAAAAAGGCGTAGAAGTTATCCTCTTCGGTAAGACCCTGGTTAACGCGACAACTATCGACATCATCAAAGCTCACCGCATCGCAAAACGTTACACTGGTTCTCCTCTTACAGCAGAACAGACTCAACCAATCATTCAACACCTTCTCTCTATGGACTTGTCTCCATGTCGTATTGATGTTGGTCGCCTTGCCCATGCATTCTGGCAAGATCGCGAAGACACTCACGGGTTGGATGATTTTCTACAAACTGCACTTGTAGAATCGCTTCAAGGCGATGCAATGACAGAACCTCGTGACGTTGTATTGTACGGTTTCGGTCGTATTGGCCGACTGCTAACTCGTCTATTGATCGAGAAAAGTGGCCCAGGTTACCCACTTCGTTTACGTGCAATCGTTGTACGTGGTGGCAAAGACGGCGACCTAGAAAAACGTGCTAGCCTACTTCGTCGTGACTCTGTTCACGGCCAGTTCAACGGCAGCATCGTAGTTGACCAAGAACGTAAAGCAATCATCGTAAACGGCAACTTCATTCAAGTTATCTACGCAAACAAGCCAGAAGACGTGGATTACACGGCTTACGGTATTGAAAACGCACTTGTGGTTGATAACACAGGCGTATGGCGTGACGCGGAAGGCCTAAGCCAACACGTTGCGTGTAATGGTGCGAAGAAAGTTCTACTGACTGCGCCAGGTAAAGGCGATATCAAGAACGTGGTATTTGGTGTGAATGAAAATGTTATTCAGCCAGAAGACACCATCATCTCTGCTGCAAGCTGTACGACAAACGCAATCACGCCAGTATTGAAAGCGGTTCACGACAAATTCGGCGTACTGTCTGGTCACATTGAAACGGTTCACTCATTTACCAATGACCAAAACCTAATCGATAACTTCCACTCAGGCGATCGTCGTGGTCGTGCTGCATCATTGAACATGGTACTGACATCGACTGGTGCTGCTAAAGCGGTATCAAAAGCGATGCCGGAAATGGAAGGTAAGCTAACAGGTAATGCGATTCGCGTACCTACGCCAAACGTTTCAATGGCAGTTGCGAACCTAAACCTTGAGAAAGGCACAAACAAAGAAGAGTTGAACGAATACCTGCGTGAAATGGCGCTGTCTTCTTCTCTGTCTGCACAAATTGATTACACAGACTCGACTGAGATTGTATCTACGGACTTGGTTGGATCTCGCCACCCAGGCGTGGTTGACGGTGTTGCGACTATCGCACAAGACAACCGTGCTGTTCTGTATATTTGGTACGACAACGAGTTTGGCTACAGCTGTCAGGTTGTTCACTGTATGGAACAAATGATGGGTGTGCGCTACAAGACTTACCCTGAAGTATAAACTGCTTAGAGCCTGTAAATTGCTTAGATTCTATTACTTCCTTAGATTCTATAAACAGTTTTAGGTAACCAGCTCCACAACATAATAATTATATCTGCGAGGTCTGTAATGGGCTTTGCAACCCTTCTTGTTTTACTCCCCCGTATAAACAGGAAGGTTGCCACTTAGATCTGCTCTCTCTATCTGATCTAAGTGGCCTTTTTACATCTGGCAAGCTAACTTTTATCGCTATGACAAGAACTTTATCCTCGTCACTCTTGGAAAGCTTCACTTCACATCTGTTACAACTCAACCTCAACATCTGACTGAATCGCACTCGAACACGCGAGTACATAACCTTGTTCAATCTGTTCTGGCGTCAAAGTCTCTTGGCTGCTTGATTCCACTGAACCTTTGGTTACTTTACACTTGCAAGAACCACAAATCCCACTGCGACAAGCAATGATAATTGGAACACCAGCTTTCTCTAATGAATCAGCGAGTGGTGTGCCCGCCTCCGCTTCTACTTCTGCGCCAAATGCAGGAACAAACACCTTAACGGCGCCATTTGAATCTGCTGACGCTTCTGTTTGTGGTTCTTCTGAAGCAGTATTGCTATTGGCTAGTGAATTATTACTTTGAGTCGCTGGAGTAAAACTTTCTTGGTAGAAGTTATCCATGTTGAACTCAAGTTCTTTCAGGTAGTTTTCTATGTCTTGCATAAAGCTAACCGGCCCACACAAGTAAACGGTTCTGTCTAAAATGTCTGGGCTGAGTGTTACCAACCAGCTCTTGTCTAGACGACCTTGGGGAGCAGTTGTTCCTTCACTGTCTTTCAGAAGTAATTTAAGGTTAAAGTTAGCGTGTGTCTCATCAAGTTGGTTAAGCTCTTCAAAGTAGATAGTCTCGCGTCGATTACGTGCCATGTGAACAAAATCGATTTCAACATCACTGCCTTGAGCCAACCAATACTTTGCCATCGCCATCACCGGGGTGATACCGCAACCCGCGCTCACTAGCGTTACTTTCTTGGTAGCTGTTGGCATGCAATCAATACAGTTAAACGCGCCAGCAGGCTTCAATACAGAAACTTCATCACCTTCATCAAGTTCATCAACAATAAAGTTCGAAACCAAACCACCTTCCACACGCTTTACCGTCAGCTTCAGGCGATTATCTTCAGGACAAGACGCTACAGAATAGGCACGGTAATCGGTTTTCGTCGGCATATCCAAACCCAGAGTAATAAATTGCCCTGGCTTAAAGTTGAAATGTAAGTCTTGTGGAACGCTGCCAAGCTCAAAGCTGACCGTATCTGGCGTCTCGTGCCATTTCTTTAAACACACTAAATTGATTGAATCGCTATCCGACCATGCATACATAGTTCGTGTACCTTGCTAATGACTAGATGATTAAATGACTAAAGATTTAAATCGAAAAAGCCCCGCCGTTGTCTGTTTTAGAAAAACGTCACAACAACGGGGCTTAGAGTTGGCTTAAATTAAGCCGCTAAGATTGTTTTAAGATCTTGCTCTGGCGTTGAGATAGAACGCATATCGAACTCGTCTTGCATAATCTTTAATAGGTTTTCTGTTAGGAAGGCAGGTGCTGTTGGGCCCGTGTAAATACCTTTCACACCAAGAGCGAACAGGGTAAGCAGGATCACGATCGCTTTTTGCTCGAACCAAGATAGAACCAGCGTTAACGGAAGTTCGTTGATACCACAATCAAACTCTTGAGACAGTGCGATAGCAAGCTGAATCGCTGAGTAAGCATCGTTACATTGGCCAACATCTAACAGACGTGGGATACCGTTAATGTCACCAAATTGGTTCTTGTTGAAACGGAATTTACCACATGCCAATGTCAGGATTACTGAATCTTCTGGCGCTTGAGCTGTGAAGTCTGTGTAGTAGCTACGCTCAGACTTGTCACCGTCACAACCACCGACTAGGAAGAAGTGCTTGATGTTGCCTTCTTTCACTTGCTCAATAACCGCAGGTGCCGCTTCCATCAGTGCGTTACGACCAAAACCGACAGTGATCATCTGCTCGATCTCGTCGTGTTTGAAACCTTCTTGCGCAAGAGCACAGTCGATTACTGCGCTGAAATCGTCGCCTTCAAGGTGATCAACACCCGGCCAGCCTACAATGCTACGTGTAAATAGACGGTCTGCGTATGAACCTACATCAGGGTTAAGCAGACAGTTAGATGTCATTACGATGGCACCAGGGAAGTTAGCGAATTCTTTTTGCTGGTTCTGCCAAGCGCTGCCGTAGTTACCCGCAAGGTGTGGGTACTTGTTCAGTTCAGGGTAACCGTGTGCAGGTAGCATCTCACCATTGGTGTAAACGTTGATGCCCTTGCCTTCAGTTTGTTGAAGGATCTTTTCTAGATCATGTAAGTCGTGACCAGAAACAAGAATACAGTGGCCTTTCTTAGTCTTAACATTCACGGTTGTTGGTTGAGGGTGACCAAATGTATCTGTCTCACCTTTATCCAGCATTTCCATTACTTTGTAGTTCATCAAGCCAATTTGCATAGACGTATCTAGCAGTTGTTTTAGGTCAGATGGATCAGTACCTAAGAAAGCCATGATTTCGTGGTATTCAGCAAAAATAGCATTGTCAGTTTGACCAAGAACACGCGCGTGCTCCATGTAGGCTGCAGCACCTTTTAGACCGTATAGGCAAAGAAGGCGAAGACCAATCACATCTTCGTGTTGAGAGTCGTGACCACGGTTTACCGCAGCTTGAGGGGCAAGTGCCAATAGCTCTGAAGAATCGGTTGGAAGATCGAATTGCGCAGCAGCCGAAAGTGCTGGGATTTCAAAGCCGATCAACGTAGCAGCCGCACGTACCTGTTGCTCTAAACGCTGCTTAAACTCGTGAGATTGTTGTGCGAATTCGATTATACGAGCAGGGTCGAAGTTTACGTTAGTCAGTGTCGCGAAGAACGCTTTTGGTGCCCATTCGTCAATTTCAGTATCAATAACATCGCAAGCGCGGCCTAAATTGGCCCAGAAAGAAACACCTTGAAGAGAATGCACCAACACGTCTTGAAGGTCGGATACTTCCGATGTTTTACCACACATGCCTTGTGCGAAAGAACAGCCTTTTACGGTTGGGGTTTGAATCGTTTGTTCACATTGAATACAGAACATAAAGGGGCTCCAGTAATTTTTTATTAGCTGTAAGTGCTTTGCTTACAGTGACTTATTCCAAACCCTATAGAGCATCAACCGTGCCAACTTTTAACTCATTGATTTTATTGACCTTGCCTTTATTCCCTTATTTTAGTGCGTGATTATGACTACATATAAACTCTCAATCCACACACACCTGTGTCATAGTGACTCTCAGAGATTTATTAACGGCGTTCATGTTTCGTTCAGAATAGAAGCGATAAAGTAACAACATAGAAAAAGAGGAATGAATATGAAAAATATATTAGTTACGATTGTTGCATTGTTTACTGGCCTTTTGGCGTTATTCACTAGCTTGATCCTTGCTATTCCTTTAGCTATCGCAGCTTTAATTACTGGCAAGCGCATTCAGAATCAAATGAAGAAACAAGGTTTCTCAGCTCATATGAACACTCGTCAGTCATCAACCAATGATGCCGGTGTTATTGAAGGTGAATACGAAGACCTTTCAAGCAGAAAGTAATCTAAACTTTAGTTTCAAACATAGTGAAAGCACAACAGAGACAACATTAAAAAATGCATAGAAATACCATTCTAACGCTGCTCGCCTTAACGACTTTAAGTCTCGTTGGTTGTTCCAACGAGACATCTATACCCGCTTACGAAACATCTCCAAGCTTGCCGGCCTATCAGCAAGATAGCTTTGATGCCTACGTCAATGACACCCAAGATTGGCTGCTGAAAAACCGCGTGTTCATGACAAAAGACAAGCAGCTTGAGATTCAACTGAACTCCCCGACTGAATACAAACCTACCAAACCTAACGGCAAGGCAGTGTTATTGGTCCATGGATTAGGTGATTCACCCTACTCGTTTAAAGACATCGCAACGCACTTAGCAGAACAAGGCTACCTAGTGAGAACGGTATTGCTTCCGGGTCACGGCAGTCGTGTGGGTGACCTAATGCAACCGAGCTTAGAAGATTGGCAAGGTGTGGTAGCTCACCATACTAAGTTGCTTGAGCAAGAGTATGATTCTGTTTGGCTTGGCGGTTATTCAACGGGCGCGAATCTCGTCACTTCACAGGCGATGAACGATCCAAAGATCTCCGGGTTGCTGCTGTTTTCTCCTGCGTTTCAACCAAGCTCGTCTGCCGTTCAATATGCTGGGCTAGCAAGCTACTTTGTCACTTGGGCTGATCAAGATCCTGAAGACAATGTATTGCGTTACAACTCATTGCCAATGAACGGTGCCTCGGTTTACTACGAGACATCAGAGGTCGTTCGTGATGACTTACAAGATAAGCACTTCGATAAACCGGTGTTTATTATGATGAGTGAAGGCGACAGCGTGATTGACACCAGTTTCGTTCAACAAGCGTTTACTGAGTCCATGCCCAACCCAAACAATGTGTTGATTTGGCAAGGAGAGACGACACTCGATGATCCGCGAGCGGTTCAGTACAGCATGAAGCTCCCGGAGCAACGCATCTCGAACGGTTCTCACATGGGTTTACTGTTCTCGCCAAGCAATCCGTATTACGGAATCAATGGTAGCGAGAAGATCTGCTCCAATGGTCAAGAGGAAGGTTTTGAAGAACAGTGCAACGCGACAAGTGAAGTTTGGTACTCAGCATGGGGATATCGTGAAGATGGAAAAAACCATGCACGTTTGACCTATAACCCTTACTTTGCAGACTCAATGAAAGAATTAGATGCGGTTCTAAACTCAGCAGGCTAACTTCTTTTAGCTGTTAGCTGTTAGCTGTTAACTGTTAGCGTTTAGATCAGTATAAACAAAAACGGCTCACAAAATAATCTCTTGTGAGCCGTTTTAGATCTTAAGGTCTAGTGATGACTAAATCATCCACACCACACGCACAGCAAGTAGAATCAACACCACACCTGACAACCGGTCAATCAACTGAGCTTTCGAACGAATACGTTCAACAATCAAAGGACTAGACAACACCAGGGTGATAAATGTGTACCATAAACCGTCTACAAGTAGCGGTGTTGATACGATAATCACTTGATTGGTCAGTTCATTACCTAACGCAACAAATTGGCTAAACAGAGCGATGAAGAACAGCGCGATTTTTGGGCTCAAGATAGAGATCAAGAAAGCCTCGCGAGCAGACTGCATGTAACTCATCTGCTCACCCGCTTCCAATTTCGCGGCAACACCACCTTTCGAACGCAACGCATTCACGCCGAGATAAAGTAGATACGCCGCACCCGCTAAACTAATGGCTTTGAACAACATGGGTGATTGCTCAAGCACAACGGCTAAACCAACAATGGTTGCGAACGCATAAATACCAATGCCTACGGCGTGAGACCAAGCTGCGATAAGCCCGTTCATGCGGCCACCAGCCAGACTGTGTTTTGCAATCATAGCCAAGCTTGGGCCCGGAGACATTGCACCCAACAAGCAAATCGCTAATAAAGAAAACCAAATTGTTACTGTCATCATTCCATTCTTAGTAAAACAAAGCGCCCCAGCGGAACGCTCTTTGCTTAATATTCAATACTTAGCACTTACCATAATTCGCAGAAGGTATTATTTGAAATCAAAGATTATCATTGCACCTATGATTTCAAGTCATACTGATATTATAACTCGACTTCTGCATAGCTTGGAATGCCTTTTCTCTCGCCCATTTGTGGGCAGAATCGTTGTCATACTTGGGGTGCCACATTAACCAATAGGTGTGCATTTCCGTATCAAATGGCAAAGAAAAATAGGCAGTATCGAGGTGCCGACCTAGGTTATAGGCGATATGTTCAGGCACGATCATCAGATAGTCGTCTTGCATTAATACAGTTCCAGCGGATGAAAAGAACGGAACCTGCAGAGCCACTCTTCGTTTAAGTCCTTTTTTCTTCAATGCTATGTCCGCGTAGCTGTCTTTATCTCCGCCACCCGTCACTTTGATGTGAGAATAGTTGACGATATCTTCTGCACTCAAAGCCGCTTGTTGAGCCAATGGGTGCGACTTGCGCATTAAACACACCGATTTATCTTCACCGAGCTTAATGCTTGATACATGTTCTGGCTTTGTGGGAAACATACTGGAAGCCAAATGAATACCCGACTCGTTCAGAGCTTCAAGGTAGTTTGGCTGCCACAAGCGGAAAGCCAAATTAATGTTCGGGGCTTCGGCGGACACCTCTGCAACAATAACAGGAAGAATATACTGAGCCACATAGTCACTCGAAGACAATACCAATTCACCCTGCCAGTCTTGCGGTTCAAAGGGTTTATCGTCTAAAAGGTGGTCGAACTCTCCAAGCAAGTCATCGAGTTTGCCTTTGAGCAACAAAGCACGGTTAGTCGGAACCAGTTTGTTGCCATCACGAACCAGCAAAGGATCGCCACATAGGTCTCTAAGCTGAGCCAGTTGACGGCTCACCGCCGATTGCGTGATGTGCAAACGCTGAGCTGTTCGACTGACATGACACTCTTCAAGAAGCACATGCAGAGAGCGCAGTAGGTTTAAGTTGATATTGCCTAACATGAATGCACCGTCGCATTCTGTTTGTTAAAAAACTCCGTCAAGACAGTATGAGTCATAAGGTGTCGAAGCTCTGGATAGCTTTGCAGGCGGTCGCGGATTTGATTCAAACGTTCCATGCTTTCAACTTCAACATAAAGCATCATGTCTGTCTCACCGCTAATAGAGTGGCACCATCGCACCTCATCAATACTCTGGATTCGTGTCGCGTAAGACTCACAACTATGGTCGCTGCTCGACATGTCGAACTTCAACAAGATGTAAGCGCACACATTCTTCGTTTGGTTGGGCTCTGCTACTTGAGCACAATAACCCGTAATCACTTTGTCGCTTTCCAGTTTCTTGATTCTGGCATTCACCGCCGAGCGCGAGAGGCTGACATCTCGGGCGATATCGCTCACTGAGCATCGTGCATTGGTTTTGAGAATATCCAAAATCTGACGATCAAATTTATCCATGCTTCTGATTCTTTCCATTTATTGTTCTATTTATAACGCCTAATTTGACACAACTTTCCTGCTTATAACAGCCATTATGACAGCCGACACTTTCACGCTTAATCAAATTAATACCGTTAAATTGACGGTGTCTTAAGACGTTTCGCTAGCTGCATTATTAATATCGACAATGTATGCTCTCATTCATAGCATCACCCAAACATCAGAAGACAGGCATAAGAAGGCCGATATGATAAGCCAATAGCTAGGAGAGCGAATGACACAACTCAAACAAGAAATCACCTTGATCTCAGGAATAGGACAACTCTCAACAACTTTGCTTGGCACTGGACTCTTTATGATTCCCGCAATTGCCGCAGGCATCGCCGGACAATTGTCTTTAGTCGCATGGTTGATCTTGTTTATCGCTATTTGCCCAATAGCACTCACCTTCGCCGCATTAGGGAAACGCTACCCCAATGCAGGTGGCACGGCCTATTTTGTTCGCCAGGCGTTCAGTGAGCGATTAGAAACCAGCGTAGCTTGGTTGTTTGTGAGTGTTATTCCTGTCGGTATTCCGGCGGCCATTGCATTGGCAGGAGGTTTTGCACAACAACTATTGCCAGCACCTCTCGACACACCACTTGGTGCTCAGTCCTTTACCGTCGCTCTGCTTATTGCTGTCAACTTGATGGGCAGTAAGTCTTCTGGCCGCTTACAAACGGTGATCGCCTTGTCGATTTTTGCCTTGGTTAGCGCCTTTGTTTGGAAAGCCGACATCACAGCAGCTGACATCGCCGTTCCGACCATGACGTCCGATTCAATGTGGTCGATTGGCGCTGCTTTGGCGGTCATGTTTTGGTGCTTTGTCGGGATAGAAGCCTTTGCTCACATGGGAGAAGAATTTAAGAATCCACAGCGTGACTTTCCCATCGCGATCATTGCAGGGTGTTTTGTTGCGGGTATCGTCTATTGGGCTTGTTCAGTGGTTATTATTAAGCTAGGCGCTTATGGTTCACCAGAATTTGATGCTGCATCCATCCCGTGGGTGACAGAGCAACTGTTTGGCAATGGCTTTAAAACCGTCATCAGTGTTCTTGGCTTCTTTGCTTGTTTTGCGAGCCTAAACCTTTACACACAAAGCTTGTCTCGTATGATTTGGGCTCAGGCTCGCCAACACACTCCTACAAGTAGAATGGCTCAACTCAATAGCCGTGGCGTACCACTTTACCCAACCTTAACAATTGGCTTTGTCGCGCTTATCTCTTGTGTGATTGGTGAGCTATCTGATTTGGACCTTGAATTCTTCCTTAAACTCGCCAACGGTATTTTTGTTCTGGTTTATCTGCTTGCGATGTTAGCGGCTTGCCGATTGCTGACTGGCGCATCTAGATACACCGCCATGCTCTCATTGGTCATCTGTACCTTGGTGTTTATCTGCTTAAGTTGGTCAATGCTCTATGCTGTGACTATTTTTGTGACATTGTCACTCCCTTGGCGAAAATGGTTGGGTAAACCCACCGTTTCTATCAACAAGTTATAACTCGATTAATGATGAATCGACAGATTGTAAGCAAGCCCTACCAATATTACTGATAAAAAAGCCGAGCGATCTGTTTGATCTTCGGCTTTATCTCAGCCAAACGGATATTTCCAAACCCTAGCACTGCCCCATTCCAATCACGAGCATCACTTGATCCATATTCATAAAAGTCAAAAGGACGAATGATGATATTTTCAAGCTCGGCTCTACGGCTCCACTCATGTTCAGATATCCCTTGATACCACTTCACGGTCACATGTAGCCCTGCAGCCTGACTGATCACTTCAAGATCGCCATGAAACTCGCTTTCAATCGCTTCTATCATGGCTTCATACTTGAGTTTGTATGAACGACGCATCTTTCTAATATGACGCAGCAAGTCGCCTTCGCGAACAAAATCCGCCAACGCTTCTTGTGTATGTGACGGCGTGTCTCCGGTGAGCGCATCTTTAATCTCAAGACACTTCGCCACCAAATTTTCAGGCACTACTAAGTAACCTAGTCGCAGGCCATTGAACATCACCTTGCTCATGGAACCGACATAGATGATTCGGTCATCGAATCCCAATTTGCCCGCTAAGCCTTGCATGCTGGTATAAGGGCGATGAGCAAACTGGAACTCACTGTCGTAATCATCCTCAATAATCCATGACTGATGTTTGTTAGCCCAGTCGATCAGCTTGAGGCGTTGCTCAGTATTGAGGGTCGTGCCCATTGGGTATTGGTTACTCGGCGTGACATAGAGAGCCTTAGCATTACTGGACAACACTTTTTCAATATCTAATCCAACCTTTTCACGCACACTCACACCGTCTAGCTCTAGCCTCAACAGATCAATGATTTTATGCACTTGTCGATAGCCCGGCTCTTCCACAAGGATTTTGTCGCCCATCGTTAACGTCGCCATTAATCCGACTGAGATGGCTTGCTGCGCACCAGCGGTGATGATGATTCTGTCAGCACTACAATTGACCGAGCGACTACTCGCAAGATACCCACTCAACGCTTCCCTCAAGGCTAAGCCTCCCTGAACCTCTTGATTGCCCGCAATGTTCTGACGTGTAGAGTGACGTTGCAGCAGCCTCTGCCATTTCGCAAAAGGAAATGCATCTAAGTCAGGAACTCCAGGGGCAAAGCTGCGGTTAATGTCGTTAGGTGTCGCTATGTTTGCCATCGGTTGACTTATTACGTGCTTAACCAGTGCATCCTGAACACTGTTTGGCTGAGACAAACTTAGGAAGTGCTCTGGCTGTTCAACCGAGACATAAAACCCTGAACCTTGCTTGCTCTCGATATAGCCTTCGGTGACCAGTTGTTCATACGCGTAAATCACCGTATTTCGACTCACCGATAACTCAACGGCCAGCTTACGCGTTGAAGGTAACTTGCAGCCTTTACTCCATAAATCATGCACGATCTTTTCTCTGATCGCGTGAAACAAGGCGGTTTGGCGCGTGTCGTGTTGTTCATCTAACCGTAGGTCACCCACATCAATAGGCTGCATAACTGGATCCAAATAGTGTTTAAAAGTGGCTCTATTTAATAGACCAGTTAATCGCTACATTAATCAAAAGGCAATGATTAAGGAGCGATTATGTTATCTAACACGAAAAGAACCACGATTAAAAAAGGGGCTCACAAAGCCGTATTTGAACAAGAGAAACTTCAACAAATCATAGATGAGAGCTTAATCGCACACATTGCATTACAAGGCGAACAAGGACCAATGGTTATCCCGATGCTTGCGTGGCGAGTCGATGACATGGTTTACATTCATGGCGCCAAAAACAGTCGCTTATTGAAAGGTCTGAAAAAGGGAGATCCAACCTGCTTAACGTTCACTCTGTTCGATGGTTGGGTGTTGGCTCGCTCTGCATTTCATCACAGTGCGCATTATCGTTCTGCTGTGGTATTGGGGTCATTCTCAGTCATCGATGACAACCAAGAAAAGGATCGCTTATTGAACATCTTCATTGAGCAAATCGCGCCGGGAAGAACCGACGAAGTCAGGCTCAGTAATGAGAAAGAGCTCACCGCAACCGAGCTATTAGCAATACCGTTAACGGAAGCATCCGTCAAAATTGGAAAGCACGGCGTGAATGATGATAAGGCTGACATGGATATTCCTGTCTGGGCGGGTGTGTTGCCTTATCGCACCGTTGTAGGACCATTAGAAACCGTTCCAGAGCAAGAAAGCATCATTGAAACGCCAGATTACCAACAAGCTTATGGTGAACGTTGGTATCAAAATTAACACACTTAGGTAGTCAAAAGGATGGAGTTATATACAATCTGAATTACAAAAAATTAACATGACTCATGATGTAATCAGACGATGAAAACGAATAAGGATATCCTACCATTTCAAGGCTTGCTCAATGGCATTGGGCAAGTCTATTTCACACCGTCTGCCATGACGTCGCTTTTGCTGTTGCTTGCCATTTCGATTGAATCACTTTCACTTGCTTTCCTTACCCTGCTTGGCGCAAGTTGCAGTTATGCATTGGCTCGTTATTCCATCAAACAAAGCAAAGACCTTGATAATGGGATGTTCGCGCTAAATGGTGCTTTAATTGGTTTATTTATCGGTAACTTTTTTGGTGTCACACCATTATTGGCTTTGGTGACTGTGTTAGGCGCGTTGCTCACAGTTCCCATTGCCAATATTGTATTCCGCTTTAAGAAATATCGCGGTTACACTAGCGCCTTTATCCTCACCTCTTGGCTGATTTATCTTATCCAATCAAGCTTAGGACTTTCGGTATTTTCTCCATCGAGCTCAGCATTGATACCAATAATCAGTTTTGAGGAAAACTCGTGGTTTAACCTGCCGCCAGTAGTGATCCCGCTCTTAAAAGGGATTAGCCAAGTCAGCTTTATCGAAAATGCATTGTCGGGGCTCGTTATCTTGCTCGCCATCGCACTTAACAATATCAAGCATGCCATTTGGGTTGTGTTAGCAGTAATAATTAGCACAGCATTTAGCGATTTGATTGGTGCTTCTGATGAACTGGTAGCTCAAGGTCTTTACGGGTACAACGCCATCCTTGCCACTCTTGCGCTTGTACTGTATCCACGAATCCCATGGGCCTTAATCCTATTAGGAATGCTGTTGAGCTGCCTTGTTACACTTGGTTTTCATGAACTGTCACTACAGCCACTCACCGCCCCTTTTATTTTAAGTACTTGGGGGATTGTCTATCTGTCTGAAGTGATGAAAAAAAATCGCGTTACCCGTTAACGGTTTAATCTACCCGATTTAACAAACAAGAGAAAAGCTATCAGTACTTTAAATAAGACTAATCGAGAACATTCATTCTTTCGTAGTTTTTCATGCTCAGAGCTTTTCTTATATCTTTGCCATATCATCTCAATACCTTCGACCATTTCTATTCTTGGAGTCAGCACTCTAGATTGAAAATGCTCAAGTAGAACCTGATAAATCGAATTCTCGAACAAAGGTATATCTTTCTTATGGATAGCTTGAGCTAAACAAAGCCATTTGCTTTTAGGCCTTGTTTTAACATAGCGGTACAACAATGCTGTACTCAAAGTCACAAGAACAACGATGACAGCGAGTCCGACCATTAGCATCTTGTACTGCTCCACAAAAGAAGCGAAGGTGTGCGACATTTGCCAACTTCGCTCAGGTAAGACAAGAGTTCTTTGCTGTTGATACTCTGAATCCCACCAAAAAACGCTAACCGCAGGAAGCGTAACCCGGCCAGCGTTGTTCACTATATAAGTCACCCTTTCTAACCTTTGAGCCAGACGCACACCCCTTTGCTCATCATCTCTATACTGAGTTGACTCAGGATATACCAAAAATTGACTCGTTAAGGTATCTGGAAGTGACGTAATTTCCGGCAAAAGTGCGCTGATGGTGTCGTGTGCAGATAATGTAATTTCACGGGTAATCGCGTCGCCCACACTGAGCTGTTCTTCCAAACCCTGTGAGCTTTCATTTTGAGAGACAAGCGTCCACTTTTCTTTCAGGTTAGCTTCAGTACCTGTTAACCATTTCTGATCAGAAGTCATATTGGCAGAAGGCTTATGAGCATTGAAAGACAAAGCCTTCGTCATCACCACCCCATCAACATTATTGCTGCCCTGCTTTACGCCAATCTCAAGCGCGACAGGAGGGATTTGATACTCTCCACTATGTAATGGGTAAAACACAATTTCCCAGAGTTGTTTGGAGTACACTTTCCCATCAATACGTTCTGTGGAGTTCACAGCAAAAGAACTCATAGGCAACACGACCGCATTATCAACCTCGATACGGTGCACCTTGGTGCCTTTGGTGAACCATGTGTCTGTCATCACTTCAATATTGAGAACGACCTGCTCATGCACGGCAATATCCGAACTGGCATGACTCAGCCAGGCATTAAGTTTTACACTGCCTTGATCATAGAGCGAGGCTAGCTGCTGGTTATAAACAATATTTGAGCTATAAACCAGAGTTTGACTGTAAGCTGAGAGCTGGCTATAAGCAAAGTGACTCATTAAGCTAATGACCAAACACAAAAGCTGAAATAACCTACTTAGCTTCATCTTTCCACTCCGTTTGGTTAGCCACCCCTTGCTGATACTGCAATGCAAACTTGGTTGAGATAAAGCTCGATAGATCACTCTGAACTCGCTTCATCCATTTTTCGTTGGCGCCTGGATCACTCAAGATTTGTTCAGCGGATAAGACTTCTTGAATCACTTGATCTTGTTCTACTTGCTGCTTTACACCATCCGAGCGTTCTGGCTTATCACCATTTTCTCGGCTCACCTGACGTTCATTGCTTTTCGATTGTTCCTTCGTAAAACTATCAATATAAGAAATAACATCTTCAACAATCTTTAAGTTATGAAGAGCTTCTTGATTGTCAGGGTATTGCTCCAAGATCTCTCGATACAAAGACCTTGCCGCAACAAACTCTTTTTGATTCGCCAATGAAGCCGCCGCACCTAATTGCCCCTGTAAGGTATCACTGCGCATGTAGAATTGTTGTGCCACTTCGTATTCGCCAGCTTGGTAATAGGCCGTTGCTTTCCAGTACTCATTTTCAAAGATTTGCGCGGCTTGTTGGTATTCTTGATCTTGATAATACAGAGCGCCCTGCTGATCTTTAGTCAGCCAAATATCGACCAACGAAAACTCTGCTGCGTATAAATTCGGGCTGTAAGTCGCGCTATAAAATAGATAAACCACAACGCACCACTGAACTAGCCAACCTTTTCTAAACCACAATAAATACGGTACCAGCACCACCCACACCAAAGGGTAACTTGCATCAAACCAAGGTTCAGCTTGATCTGCTGAGAGCTCAGCAAAAGACGTTATTTCCCAACTAAGATTTTCTATATCTTGGTCATCTTGAGTAAAAGCAACGAAATCACCATGCACCGAGCTGGCTAATTTCGATAGGGTTTCAATTTCCATAGGTAACGGGGACGGAACATCTTGATTGCCCACACCATAAACCAGCAGTTGATAGCCTTTGTCCTTGAAATAACCTTGATACTCACGGTAAGCCAGTTGATTAACGGCATCGGTCACCAACAATACCGTCGCATTGTCGGTTTCAGGTATCAGTTTATTTATGACAGGTAAGGTATATTCCGCAAACTTCCCCTCCCTTGGCATCACTTCGGGGTGAATAGCCTCTAATAAAGGCTTAAACACCGCAACATCTTGCGTTAAAGGCATCGCTAAATGAGCGGTACCCGAGTAGACGACTAACGCTGTTTTTCCTTTACCTTGCAGATCGATGAGCTCCGCTATTTTTTGTTTCGCTCTAAACAGACGACTTGGCGCAACATCCTTTTGCAACATTGACTCAGAGACATCGAGCACAATCACCAAAGGCGTAGTGTCTTCTGCAAAAGGCGAAGACTGACGATACCAACTGGGCCCGGAAGCAATCACTATCGCGACCAAGCAGATGATACTGAGCAAAAAGATCGGAAGGTGCTTAACACGAGACGACTCACCAACACGCAAAGCATCAGACAAGTGCTTGGGCAAATGGGTTACCCACGAATTCTGTTTTTGGCTGCGGCGCCAGTTCATGATCAACACCACAACAAGTGGCACGATTAATAGCAGCCATTCAGGGCGAATAAAATGAAAGTTTCCCATCATAAAGCCCTCGCTTTTAGAGTCTCAGGCGTGATACGAAGTCGCAAAACAGATCGAACCACCATAAACACTAAGTGATAGATGAAGGCGATAAGCAAAGGCACATAATGAAGGCTTTGTTTTGGCTGATAACGGTAACTTTCAAACACACTAGGTTCGAGTTCATTGATGGTGTCGTATACGTTATCCAGCTCAGTAGGTGACATCGCTAGAAAGCTCTGCCCTCCCGTTAACTTGGCAACAGTATCAATGACTTCCATATTAATCGCTTGCTCACCTGAAGTGTTCGGACTCCCCATTGCCACAAGATGAATTTTAATGTTGTGCGCAGCAGCCACTTTCGCGGCATCAATCGGCGGCACTAAGCTGTCGGTATCATTGCCATCGGTAAGTACAATCATCAAGTGATCTCGGCTAAGATGTTCGTGAGTAAGGCGCCCATGCTCATGTTTTTCAGGAGCAAGGTTTTTATGATCTAGGTTTTGATGATCTAAGTTTTCAGGAACAAGGTCTTCAGAAGAAAGCTGATCAGGTTGAGCGCTATCTAAGCCGGATGACAGCTCCTGCTTGTCTTTCTGATTCTCGGAAAGAAATGTCTTAATACCGAGTCCAATTGCATCGCCTAAATGAGTACTTTGCCCTGCTATTGCAGGCTCGGTTTCATTCAACAGCGCTAACCATGCCGTGTGATCAGCCGTAAAGGGCGATTGTAAAAAAGCAGAATCACCGAATACTATCAGGCCGAGTCGGTCGCCACTTCGCTTTTGACTGAACGTGTCCAACACCTCTTTTGAGGCCGCCAAACGAGTCACTTGGTTACCAGCACGATTAGAGAAATCGTCCGTTGCCATAGAGCCCGATAGATCCAAAACAATCATTACATCACGTCCAGCTAGCTCTCTCGTCTCTTCAGGCCCTAGCCAAACAGGTTTTGCAGCTGCCAGTACGACTAAAAGCCAACCTAGAATCAGAGAAGAACGTTGCCAAATACCCGCCTTAATCTGGTTTGAGCCTTTCTCAGCACTCAGACCTAAACTTGATGCCAACGCATCAAAAAAAGGCACTTTCAAGGCAATTTGAGGAGTTTGATGACTCGGCACAAAAGAGTAGATAAGAATCGGCAAGGGCAATAAGGTAAAGACCCAAAGGTATTCAAACTCGATCATCTGTCCCTCTCACATGGCTTTTTACCCACGTAATGGCGCTTAAACGAATCTGACTTACTTTACTTTCGGTCCAACCATAATCTGATGCGGGCTTGTAGATATCTTGTTGCCATTGCAACAAAAGCGCTCGGTCAAAAATGGGTTGTGTTGAAGAAACAGTGAGGAACTCACTCCATTCATTGCCACTGAGCATCGCAACCTTACTTCCAGGGAACGAGCAACAAGCCACCTGTTTCAACACGCTGTTGATTCTGCGTAACTCTTGTTGCAAGAACTGATCATTAATGGTGTCTTGTTTACTTCTACTGATCGCTTTTACCGCCAGACGACGATATTTGTTCGCTTTGTAGGAGTGAAAAAGGTGGAACGACTTCCAAGCCCCCCACACCAAAATCAGAACAAAGGTGACTTTCCAACCAATTGTTGTTGGCAACCAAATGACATCCACAGTAGAGGCAGGATCGATAAAACCTTTGAGTAAAACTCGATTATCGGACACGGCAGCCCCCACTCATTTTTTGAATAAAATCAGCGATGTGGTTCCCAGACGTGTCTAATCTAACCACATCAACTCCACCAGCACTCAATAACTGATGGATATCTTGGTAGCCCTGTTGAATTGCTTGGTTGTATCGATGAAGCCTCTCGTTCAATGCAGTATCAGCCAATAACTGCCACTCACCATCACTAATATGAATCGGTTGAGAAAATTGAAGTTCCAGTTCCATAGGGTCGTTGACAGCGATACCCATCAAATCATTGTGCTGCTTTAACCATTTGATTCGTTGAACATCTTGTTCTGTAGCATCATTGAAGTCGCTGATCATCACGATCAAACAACCCTTTAGCTTTTGTTGCGTTAGCTTAGTCAAAGCATCGGATAACCCTGAACCTGCGACTTCTTTACTTTTATGTTCTGCACGAGACAAATCTTGATTAGCGAGTGCCAGAGACTGAAGAATTCGTGCGACATGTGCTGAATGACGTTGTGGTTTATGCCAGTACAACTGCTCATTTGAAAAGATTAACGCTCCAATGCGATCACTGTCTTTTAAGACTTTCCAAGCACAGCAAGCAGCAACTTGAGCTGCCGCCACAGATTTCATGGTATCGACCGATGAAAAGAACATGCTACTGCGTTGATCGACGAGTAACACCACCGGCAGATCTTTTTCTTCACTTTGAACCCTTACATGAGGTTCAAGCATTCTCTGTGTGACATTCCAGTCAATACTGCGAATATCATCACCCATTTGATAGTGTCGAAACTCTTCAAAGTTAAGCCCTCGACCACGGTAACGAGATAAATGGTTACCCGCTTGTCGAGAACGGCTTTTAGCTATGGGTGGCAACGAGAAACCTGTCGACTTCAATTTTGTCGCCATCAGAGATTCAAAAGAACTAACAACCCTCACGTCATCGGACACATTCATAACAACGTTCCCTAAGAAAGAGGCACATTGAGCAGTAGCTCATCAACAATCTGCTCTGCTGTCACCGAACTCGACAAAGCATCAAAACTTGGAGTAATACGATGACCCAATACCGAGACCACGACCGTTCTCACGTCGTCTGGTGTCACATAATCACGCCCAGCTAGCCATGCGTGTGCACGGCTACATTTATCCAAGGCAATTGATGCACGAGGACTTACTCCAACATCGATCCATTTGTCTAAATTAGAATCTGGATACAGATGAGGAAAACGAGTAGCCATCACAAGATCCACAATATATTGCTTGATCGGTTGTGAGGTATGGATTCGCTTTACCGCCTCTTTGCCAGCTGCAATGTGCTCAACACCGCCTTCAAATGCCGCAGCTAGCAATTCATTTTGTTCTTGTTGTAGGGTTCCTGTATCCATACTCTTGTTCACTTCCTCATCCATTACTGCGAGTTCTTCCCTACGCACTAGATCAATAATCAACATTTCAGAGTCTCGGTCTGGATAGTCAACATTCACTTTCATCATGAAGCGATCCATCTGCGCTTCTGGTAACGGATAGGTGCCCTCTTGCTCAACAGGGTTCTGTGTTGCTATCACTAAGAAAGGTTCTGGCAATGACATGGTTTCACCCGCAACCGTCACTGTGCCTTCAGCCATAGCTTCTAACAGTGCGGCTTGAACTTTGGCTGGGGCTCGATTAATTTCATCGGCCAACACCATCGAACTGAAAATAGGGCCAGGTTGGAACGCCAGCTTCGACTGCTCTTGATGATAAATCTGCGTGCCAGTTACATCAGAAGGAAGTAGATCGGGCGTGAATTGCACACGGCTAAAGGCCATATTTAATTGTTCTGCCAATATTTTAGCGGCGCGAGTTTTTGCCGTTCCAGGAAGCCCTTCCAATAAAATATGACCGCCCGACAACAACGCAATCATCATAGATTGTGTAACATGAGCTTGGCCGATAATAGATAGGTTTGTCTGTTCAATTAAATGACAAACTGCTGCACGAGTATCTGTGGACATAACGTTACCTTGTAAGGCTACCTAAATAAGCTGTAGTACCTGAATTGGGATATCAGCATTGATTTAATTTGGCAGATAGAGTTGTTTTAGTTTTGAGACAACATTTTGAGGAGCGATAGATTCAAGCTCAGCAAGGCACGTATTCGCATCTTGTCCAGCATTCAACAATGTGTCGCACAAAGCATATAGATAAGCGGGTTGAGCATGATTTTGATAGATAGCTCGGTAGACAGTAATCGCAGTCTCAGCGTCATTTTCTCGGACCAAGGTCGCGTAGGTGTATCCGTAGGACCCGCTATTAGGTTCCAGATCATACGCATTTCTCAGGCGACGTAGCGCCTTCACTCTTTCCCCTGTTCGCAAGTAAGACAAGCCAAGGCTATAGTGCAATGCCGCTGATTCAGGGAACTCAATCAACGTTTGCTGTAGAACATGCTGAGCTTGTTCATCGTCATCAATACCTTTTAAATACTCTGCGTAAGCAATGGCAACCCTAGGCTCTTTACGATTCTCAAATCGATCTAAGTAGATCAGTTCAGCCTGTTGAAATTTGCTTTGTAAGGTGTAGATCCAAGCTCGCTCTAAATCACCATCAAGATCGTTGGAGAGTAAGGTTAGGTGCCTATCGATTGCTGGAGCCAAGCGGTCGAGATACTCACCGGATAACTGCGGCCAAAGAATAATCAAAGTTCGAACAGCCTGCGCTTCAACATCGCGGTCAACATCATCAAGTAATGGGGAGACAACATCCCACTTTGCTTTACCCTGCCACTGTTCTGCGGCTTGTATTGCCGCCAGGCGCATTTGTGGATGTTCAGAACGTGAAGCTCTAGCAACGGCAATAACCGAATTCGGGCCATAATATATCCCTAAGTTAACAGTCGCAGCTGCACGTTGATCTATGGCAAGAGCTTCATTTTGAGAGTACTCCGCGAGTAACTGCTCACGTTGCTCAGCAACAGTTACCACTTGGTTGACACTTGCATTATCTAAAGGTTGAACACTATTCGCCAGAGTGGCACAAGAATAAAAGCTAAGTAGCGTTCCAACAATAATAAGCAACACTGCTGACCAATTGATTAGCTTATGTTTCATACTGGATGACGCTCTATATACAGTTTCTGGGATAACTCTTCAGCTCTCACCATTAGAGCGTGCATGAAATAAATCTCATCTGTTTCCGCAAAATTATGGAATTCAAGCCATTGGTTTAACGCTTCAAGTGTTTGCGCTGGATCTACCTTTACTTGCTTATCACTCATGTAACCCAATGTTTTGAGAGCCGAAACTAACTCTTCATAATTAACCGGAGGCATCATCAACGTGATAAATTGCGGCTCATTAGTCATTAATAGTACATTGTAATTCGCATTCGCCACCTCGTAATTAGTACGTTTAGTCTTGTATTTTTCACCACATTGAGGGTTATTAGGGCGCTTTTGGCAAAGATTAAAAAGCGAAGCAAACTCTGTATATCGTTCACTCTTGGTATTAAAAGCCATATCAATCACAGCTTTTACCGATCCTTGATTAAATAGAGTGTCTGTAGGTGATACCGCGTTAGTCTGAGCGGTAACCGTTTGGCTAATCAGTGCAACAAGCAGCACAATAGTTTTTAGTTTCATCGGATAACGCCTCTATTTAAAATTAATCTTCATTGCATCGCCATTGATGCCTTTATTCACTGGGTAGCCCATAGTCGCAACAACCATTGAAATATAAGGGTCAATATGTGAGAAAAACTGCTTCCAGCCTGCACACAAATAGTTCAAGCCTGTTTCACCATCGAGGGTTTTAATGAAGCGATTTTTCGGACACTCACCAAAACAGGCAAACTGATAATTACACTCGCGGCACTGTTTAGGTAACGTTGACTCTTTTGCTCGGCCAAATTCTTCTTGGCCTTTTGAAAATTGCAGATCTTCAAGCTTGGCATCCTTGATATTGCCGAGCTTATATTCCGGGTAGACATAGTGATCACACGCGAATACATCGCCGTTGTGCTCAATAGCCAAACCTTTTCCACACATAGGAGCCAGTGTACAAAGCGGGTTAACTCGCCCCATCCACGTTTCAACACAAGATTCAAAATACGGAACATTCACTTTGCCGATGTCATTTTCCAACCACTCATCAAAAATGGTGCACAGGAAATCTCCCCATTGATGAGCAGAAACGCACCAAGATTCGACAATTGAATTCGGATGACTAGGCTCGGTTTCAGGCATACCTTGAAAAAGAATCTCTTCTTCTGACCACTTCTGTGGTGCTGTCTCTCGGAATGATTTTGGTTCTACGATCGGGATGAACTGCATCTGTGGAGAGCAAATTTCATCGCGCAGAAAGCGGTATACTTCGAGTGGGTTTGAACCAGTGAGGTTATTTACACAGGTCAGCGTCGCAAAGTTAACCTTGTGTTTATGCAGAATGCCTACACCTTTCATGGTTTGTTTAAACGTACCTCGCCCCGAACGGTTGGTACGGTATGCATTGTGAATCATCTCCGGCCCATCAATGCTCAAGCCGACCATGAAATTGTTTTTACTTAAGAACTTGCCCCAATCATCATTAAGTAACGTCCCGTTAGTCTGCAGGTTGTTCTCAATTTTCACGCCTTTTGGGCAGTATTTCTTTTGCAGGCGAACTACGTCACGAAAGAAGTTCACCCCTAGTAACGTTGGTTCTCCGCCTTGCCAATGGAAAACAATCTCTGGAAAATTTTGTTGTTCGATATAGGTTTTGATGTAGGTGTCGAGCATTTCTTCGCTCATTTGAGTCGCACAGCCACGCTCATGGCCTAACAACTCCTCTTTACTTAGGTAGTAACAGTACGTGCAATCAATATTACATGCGGAGCCAATGGGCTTAGTCATGATATTCATACGTTTCGCTGGGGCTGCTTTTGGCAACATAATGGTATTGTGTTGAGCTGATTGGGTCATTGTTATTCCTCTTCTCGTTCACTCACATTCACTGTGCGATTACTTCCCTAAGATGGAAACCTGTAACGGTTATCTGTGACTATTATTCAACAGCACTTAGCAGCCGTAATCAGTAGTATTACGGATTCTGTTCATTGTTCATGAGAACCAAAGGACGCCTAAAAACAAAAGAGCGTTAGAAAACAAAAAGAGCGATCACAAGGATCGCTCTTTTAAGTGGCTCATCAGTTTTTCAGCGAGGGCTGGCTTGACTCACCTATAAGCTCAATAATATGAGTTTATTACTCAATATTATTCGCTTGTTACTCAATACTATTGGTATTGAGCACGCTGCCAGATATTCATCTTCTCAACGATCTTGTCGATAGAGAAAGAACCCGGGACTTGGCGAGGTGGGAATTCTTGGAATGTTTTCAAGAATTGGAATGTGTAAGCTGCACCTAAGTACATGTATGGAACATGCTCAACACGCCATTGAGAGTAACCAATGCCATCTTTATGCGCATTTTCATACGGGTCTTGACGCAGGTTAAAGATATACGGGAAACGCAGTTCTTCGAACTGACATTGCCAAGTTTCAATACCGTGACATTCGTTTGCAGTAAACATCACTTTAAAGTCGCCCATACGAACAGCTGAAATATGACCATCATCAGCTGCATAAACGAAGCCCTTACGAGGCCAATCAACAGAGTTGTCTGCCGTTGTGTTGTTGCCTTTCTTAAGCGCTGGCATTAAGTCAAATCCATCTAAATGAACTTTGTACTCTTTACCATTAAGCTTTTTACCTTTCTTCAGGTCAGCAACAATATTTTTCTCGCCAGCCGCACCCAAGAATGTAGGAGCCCAGTCATTGTGCGCCGCAATTTCGTTTGCAACAGAGCCTGCTGGGATCTTGTTCGGCCAGCGCATCATTGCTGGTACACGGAAACCGCCTTCCCACGTCGAGTTCTTCTCACCGTAGTAACGAGATGTCGCACCATCTGGCCAAGACCATTTCTCTGCACCATTATCGGTGGTGTACGAAACGATAGTGTTATCAGCGATCTTCAGATCGTCCAGCTTATCAAGTAGTTGACCGACCATGTTGTCGTGCTCAACTAGACCATCACCGTATAGACCACCACGTTTTGATAGACCTTTTGATTCTTCTTTCAGGTGAGTCCAAACGTGCATACGCGTTGAGTTAAACCAAACGAAGAATGGTTTTTTCTCTTTATGAGCACGGTCGATAAAGTCTAAAGCAGCTTCTAGGAACTCTTCATCAACGGTTTCCATACGTTTAATCGTTAGAGCACCTGTATCTTCGATACGGCCATCAGCGTATGAATGGATAACGCCACGCGGGCCAAATTTTTTCTTAAAGCCTGGCGCTTGCGGGTAATCCGGATGCTCTGGTTCTTCTTCAGCATTTAGGTGGTAAAGGCTACCCATAAACTCATCAAAACCGTTAGCGGTTGGTAGATGTTCATCGCGGTCACCAAGGTGGTTCTTACCGAACTGACCTGTCATGTAACCTTTAGCTTTGAGCATGGTTGCGATTGTAGGATCTTCTTGGCGCATACCTTCAGCTGCGCCAGGCATGCCTACTTTTGTCAAACCAGTACGCATTGGGTGTTGACCCGTAATAAATGCACTACGACCAGCTGTACAAGAGTTTTCACCATAGAAGTCAGTAAACAGCACGCCTTCATTCGCGATACGATCGATGTTCGGAGTCCAGTGACCTGCTTGTCCTCGTGTATACGCCGAAATATTATCGATACCGATATCATCACCCCAGATAGCTAGGATGTTGGGGTGGCTTGTATCCGTTGTCGCATAACTTGCCATTGCAGTCGATGCAAGTGCCGCGCCCACCGCAAGTTGTAGGAAGGTTTTCTTTTTGAACATAGCTCAAGACCTTTTGTAATTTTAAAAGTAATTTCTTTCCGTGAGCTATTATTTAAGAAACTGAGGAATTGGTAATCAGTAGTATTACTGATTCAAAGAATACTGATATATCGAACATAGGTAATATTATTCGATTATATGGTTTAACATTTGACTTGCAGTCCGATAAAAAGCTAGCTTATACATAGTAATATTACTGTTGAGGTTGATTATTTACGATGAAAAATACTGCTGATATGTCTTTTGAGGATTTGGTGACAGAGCAATCCGATGCGCTAATTGGTTCGCCACCTAAAGACTTTGATGTGACTTGGCGAAAAATAGCGCAGTCAGTCTTAGATTGGTTTGAAATAGACAGAGTCACACTTTTCCCAAACTCAATGATCATACTCAATGATGGTAAGGTATCGACAGTATCGAGAGATGGCATCCCGGAACTTAAGAAAACAATCTTCATTAATGGTAATTATTTAGATTATTTTAAGCAGCTTCGAACAAAGAAAAGTTGGCTTACTTTTGATGATCAAGAAATGAGCAACCATAAAATATCCGTGATACAGACTTTACATGCAGAAGGCGGTCGTTGGCACGGTATCATTCCTCTAAAGCTATTTGGTCAAGACTGGGGGGCACTGTCTTTCTCTAGGTTCACCAGTGATTTAGAACCTTTAACAGAACAAGACATGAAACGCCTAAAACTAATTTGTGACATTTGGCTTTGCTACTGGCAGCATTCAACGATGGTACGTAATTTAAAACAAGACCAACCCACGAATGCGAATGAAAGTGAAAAACTTCTCTTATTATCGCCTAAACAATGCTCAGTTCTCACTCTGCTTGCTCAAGGTTTTACGGCAAAACAATGTGCAGAAAAATTGTTTTTAAGCCCTCGAACCATCGAGTCACATAAGTACCGAATGATCGATATACTGGAGCTTGAAAACAATACCGAGCTTGTCCAGTTTGCACTGCGCAACGGTCTTGGAATCGCCCAATAGTCCTTTCCCCCCTCATAAGTCTCACTCCTAATTGCTGAAAATCATGCATACCATTTTTGCATGATTTTCGTAATACTACTGCTTATAAAGCCAACGACAGGATTTAATTTAGAACATCAGCAAACCTACCCCCTAAATATATGTCTACCGCTATTGGTTCTATAATTTATAAAAGCCATCACAAATCCATATATATTCTCGTTCGCCTTCGCTTCTTGATTATTTACCTAGGGCTTGTCTATGTTTGTCAAAAATATACGGCCCACTGGTACTTCCTTTGGCATTAATAAAAAGTTGGCTCTTAGCAAAACCAACACGCGCTTATACCGTAATTCTACGGTTTAGCTTCACGTTCTCGCCCCTTACACTGCGCGGTGGTTTGAAGCAGTGCAGCGTTCATAACAACTGCACATTGCTCTCATAACTATAAAAACGTAATCAAATTCAATCATTTTATTTAGAACGCTTTCGGAGATGTTGTGGCAAGTAACCTTTCACAATCAAGAGATACATGGGGATCAAAGCTTGGCTTTGTAATGGCAGCAGCAGGGTCTGCTGTTGGCCTTGGGAATATTTGGAAATTCCCCTATACCGCAGGTGAGAGTGGTGGTGGCGCCTTCGTTCTTATCTACTTAGCCTTTGTTATTTTCATTGGCTTTAGTGTCATGCTAACGGAATTTGCTATCGGTCGACATACACAAAAATCAGCAGTCGGTGCATTTAAAGCAACCGACCGGCGCTGGACATTTACCGGCGTTATCAGCGTGGTAAGTGGCTTGTTAATTATGGGCTTTTACCCCGTAGTGGGTGGCTGGTCTATCGCTTACATCTACAAAGTGGCGACAGGCCTACTCAGCACTCCTGAGCTAATTGGAGATAGCTTTAGTGGTTTTATCTCGACCCCTGTAGAGCCATTAATGTGGATGAGTGTATACCTAATTCTAAACGTACTTATTGTGATGAAAGGTATTTCAGGCGGTATTGAAAAAGCAGGTAAAATCCTGATGCCAATGCTGTTCATGATCTTGGTTATCGTGTCTGTTAAAGGGTTATCTCTACCCGGTTCAAGTGCAGGTCTAACATTCTTGTTTAGTCCAGACTTTTCTAAAGTAGACAGCAACGTAGTACTTGCTGCACTCGGACAAGCCTTCTTCTCTTTGAGCTTAGCAACAGGTTGTATGATCACATACGGTAGCTACCTAAAGAAAAAAGAGAACCTAGTACAAACCACAGCAATGGTCGTTGCCATGGACAGCGGTGTTGCACTACTGGCTGGCATCGCAATGTTCCCTGCAATGTTTGCATTTGGTATAGAGCCAGCGGCAGGCCCAGGCTTGGTGTTTGTTGTTGTACCACAGCTCTTCGCAGAA
The DNA here is from genome assembly GCF_057786005.1 of Vibrio sp. QJM3NY_26. NCBI lineage: Bacteria > Pseudomonadati > Pseudomonadota > Gammaproteobacteria > Vibrionales > Vibrionaceae > Vibrio > Vibrio sp. QJM3NY_26. Next base: position 199,893 of record NZ_CM173516.1, read on the forward strand.
ATGGGTGGCGTGATCGGCTTACTATTCGCACTGCTTTTCTTCGTTGGTCTCAGCGTGGCTGCGCTTACTTCTTCAGTATCTCTATTAGAAGTTGCTGTTTCATACTTAATCGATGAAAAACAGATGACACGCTTTAAAGCGGTGTTGATATCAAGTATTACGATGATCAGTATGTGTACCCTTTCGTCGCTATCACTTGGTGGTATTGGCCCTAAGTTGTTCGATACTGGTGTATTCGATATCTTCGATCTGTTGACTGACAAGATCTTCTTAGCCGTTTGTGGCATGTTCATCTGTATCTTTGCGGGTTGGAGGTTGAACAAGAAAGATCTAGAAAATGAAATCACTAACAACGGTGAAATATCGTTTCCTCTGTTTAACCTTTGGTACGGCTTGGTTAAATACGTCATTCCTTTTGCAATCGCAATCGTTGCTTTTTTGGGCGTGAAGGCTGGTTTTGACAGTGGCAAAGGCGAAGTCATGTTAATGGGTATCGCATTTATCGCGTTCACCGCGGTGATCTCTAAACGATTCTAATACCCGTTCCTGTTCGAACGATAACTTACTTAAGCCTGTCGTCAGAGACAGGCTTTATTTTTGGCCTTCCATTCAATCTACCTCCCCTTTTAGATTCGTTCCAGATCATGTTTTCCTCTACTAAAAGTTATGACCCGTATTTTTACTGATTCGATCTCTTAACCAGCTACGTACTATCACGATAATCGTTCACCACTACGGTCGGTGAAACAACTCTGGCTCAAATTTTAACTACACACTTTAGGAAGCTTTATGAGTTTAATAACTATGCCTTTTGTCGACACTGGTTTCGACATTGGCCTACATGTTGTAGCAGCAGTAGTACTCATCGGTACTATTGTTGGAGCGTTCTATGCATTTTGGAAATTTCACGAATTGCCAATCCACCACGCAGACAAGAAAAAGCACGGTCAGATGGGGTTAGTTACCATACTCACCTGGATAGGATTTATCTGGCACTGGGTTTGGGTGCTTGCTGTAATCATTGCGTTTATCGATACAGAACAAAGCATACGTCGTATTCGTCATATTTGGCATGACACTACACCGACTCAAATGACAAAGGCAGGAGAATAACAATGTTAGAAGGTTTAGCTGTTTGGGCTTTGTTTATTTATTTGCTTCGTCTTGTAGGCATGCCTTGGACCAAACCATTTAAGATTTTTGCTTATGGTGGTGGTTCGTTCTGGCTTGTATTTGTTTGGGTTGGCCTAATTACTTGGGCACCAATGGATCTATCTGGCGGTTCTGTCGTGCAATCTCCGCATATTCAATTAAGACCAGGTTCAACACGAATCACGGGGAATATTGAATCTCTTCATATCTCGCCGAATAGTGAGATCAAAAAGGGTCAATTAATTTACGAGCTTGACGATGACTCATACGTTAATGCCGTTGACAAAGCAAAAGCACAACTAGCGATTGCTAAGATGGGCCACAAAGCTGCTGTACAAGATATCAATATCGCAAAGACAAACTACCAAGCTTCGCTTGAAGACATTGAGATAATCAAGAACCAGATATTAGCAGCAAAACAAGATCTGACGCTAAAGCAACGTACGCTAAAGCGCTATGTTGACCAGAATGCAAGAGTAAAAAGTACGATTACCGAAAGCGTTCTTGACCAACAGCGAACAGCCGTTGAAGTTGCGAAGAACCAGTTAACAATCATCGAATCTCAATATCAAAAGTCTGAAATTACGGCAAATAAGAACCTAAATTTAATTGAAAAATCACAAATTTCTATGACGAGCAAAGAGGCTGACCTTCAAAATAAAAGAGCAGCACTAGCCCAGTCAGAATGGGATTTGGCACAAACAAAAATCTACGCACCAACGGATGGTTATGTAACCAACTTTATGGCACGTGAAGGTCAGTTTGTTGGCACAATACCTCGCTTAAAAATGTACAGCGACGAAAAATTCGTCTTGATGCGAATTAACCATCAAGCGTTTAGAAACATCAAAGTAGGCCAAGAAGCTGAGTTTGCTACCGCGATTTATCCTGGGAAAGTATTTAACGCTCACGTAGAGGGTATTGTTGAAGCGACAGGTGAGTCTCAAGGTTCTTTGCTTGCTCGTGAAACAAACGTCCGTGCCACAACAGGCAAGAACGTCATGAACAAGCACCACTTTGTGCGTCTGCGTATCAACGAACCTGAAGGCTATGACATACCAGTGGGTGCCGTTGGGCTCGCTTGGGTTAATGCAGAAAAGCCTATTCCATTCTTGAATTTCTTGAACGTCATTCGCGGCATCATTATCCGAATGAAAGCTCAGATTTACTTCATATATAGCATGTAAGACTATGAATAAATTCCATAAGATTTGTGATTTCATAGATGTTACGCATAGGGAAAAGAGTCAATTGATTCTATTCTCAGCATTCATTTATCTTGTTTTACGCTGCACTTATTAGTTAATTCACGATAACAAAACACATCAGAAACCCAGCAACCTTCCCCCTATAGGCTGCTGGGTTTCTTAACTTAATGAAAACTCCACCTTCAGCGAACAAGGCTTTTGGCTAGTACTCTTCTCGAAATCACATTGTTTTCGGAACTTTCAATACTTGGAATTGATTCAATACAGAAAAAATACTGAATATCTCCAACCAGTCCTTCCTTACACTATCTGCAGTTTATTAATCCATGCCCTCAAAGCTAACCTGCAGGAAACCACCATGAGAAAAACGGCTCTCGCTTTACTTATCTTTTCAAATCTAGCCAATGCTAGTGGCACACTCATGCAAGAAGCGACTTATGCAAATGCAGGTGCCGCTGGCGCTGGCGACGGCGTTTATACCGAGACCGCTACTGCTGCGTATACGAACCCTGCAACCATGTCCCACATGGGTCAAAGCAAAACGACAGTTAATGCCATGGTTCTAGATCTGCATATGGATTACACCGATACGCCAGACCAAAACAATGGTAACTTTGGCAAAGCCCAAGGAGATGCAAGTGCACATACCGTTATGCCATCTATCGGTATTTTCCATGTCACTCAATTAAACGAAGATGTCCACTTAGGCCTGATGTTTGGTTCTATTGGTGGCACAGCTGTTGAGTATGGGACAGACTGGGAAGGAGCTATTGGTTTAGACGAGGCCTTGGTGACAGCAGTTCAATTCAACCCTGCGTTGAGCTTTAAAGTGACAGATAAAGTGTCTATCGGCATCGGTGCTCAGCTTAACTACGGTATCCTAGAAGCAAAAACCTCTACGTTAGAAACGGATCTAGACGGCGACTTTGCATGGGGCTTTAACGCCGGTGCAATGTACCAAGAAGACGATTGGGCAGTAGGTTTAAGTTACCGCTCGAAACTAGAACACGAATTTGATGTGGATGTTACTTCAAATGTTGATAGATTAAACACTTTAAGTACTGATCTAATATTCCCGACTATCGTCGACCTAAGTGGTAGCTACAACCTCAATCCACAATTAGCTCTTTTGGGCTCGGTACAGTGGCACAAATGGAGTGACTACCCAGAAACACCACTTTATGCCAATGGCAGTGATAGCGCGCCAGTAGCTGTAGACCGCGACTGGGACGACGTTTGGAAGTTCGCCATCGGTACCGATTACCAACTAAACGCAAAATGGGCTCTAAAAGCAGGCTTCTCTTACGAGACGTCGCCACAAGATGACCCAACCAAGCAATGGGTTGACTTACCTGTTGGCGAACAATACCGCTATTCTGTGGGCGCTAGCACGCACTGGGACGACGTACGTATCGACATGTTCTATGAATTTGCTGACCTAGGTACTGTTGACATTGAAAGAACCAACGTTGATGTAACGGGTTCATTCGACGGCCATATTCACTTCATTGGTGCTAACATCACTTTCTAATGTTGCTCGCAGTAACTTCAAACGCTGAACTCTCGAGTTCAGCGTTTTACTCTCAGTGTTAGAAGCGGTAATCAATACCAATAGAGGCAGTCACTTCTTCGGAAGTTTCATCAATGCCGCGCTCATTTTGGATAGAAATCACATCGTATTTAAATTCAAACATGATGTTGAAGTCTTTGTCTTGAACCTTAGTTTTAATGCCTTGCAACCACATTAGATTAGCCACCTGCATTTCAGCACCACCGTATGATGAGCCAAGATTTATATTAAACACAGAGAAGTGGGTATCGTTCCAAGGGTGTAGCGCGTACATGTTAACTGAGCCTAAGTGAGCTTCTTCATTACCCTGTAGAGGCACGCCTAGTCCATTCAATGTTGAGTATGCATCACCACCGTCGACATAGGTATAGTTCAACGAAGGGAAGAACAAGGTGCCATCTTCACTGCCTAGAGGCAGCATATAGCCTGTGGTGTACATGTTAGCGGCGTCTTTTAGTTGGTAAACGTCAACATAGACACCACCAAAAGAATCAAAATGAGCGGCTCTCAATCGAGCATTCTCTGACTGAGTGTAATATTCAGCAAAACCAACGGTCTGGGATATATCACTCGTTAGCCCTGAAGCACCACCACCAGCAAGGAGCTTGAGCTCTCCTTCATCGTCTGAAAATACCGCCGCTCTCATGCTGCTGTTTCGAGGGTCCGCATCATGATACTCATGACTGTTTTTTTCAGAGTTTTGCTCTGCAAATACCGAAGTTGAAGCTAAAACTAATGCTGTGCTTATTAAAGAAAGAGAAGCTGTTTTAATATTTTTCATTGTATACACCAAAACTGACACTTAAGAAGATGATGCCACTATATGTAGATGACTATTTCCACGCTACTTATACGAAAAATAAGCATCACTTATTCTATCAATTAATAATTTCAAGCAGAGGCTAGGAATATTATGTACAAAAAATATAATGAACAGGTGAACCTAAATTATCTACGCGTGTTTGATGCTATTTATATTCATAGAAGCACTAAGTTAGCTGCATCGGCATTGGGTATTAGCCAATCGGCGGTTAGCCAAACATTAGCGAAATTACGTGACTATACTGGCGACAAGTTATTTTATTCAGCCAATGGTCAATTTCAGTCAACCCATAGAGCAGATACTATTGGTTTGGGCTTAAATGAGCAACTCGATGCGTTAGACAGTCGGATCTTTTCAGAGCTTTTTGAAGATCCAAGTGAATTCGATGGTGAGCTCACTATCGCAGTATCAAGTGTATTCCTTGAAGCTATGGCTACAGAATTAACTAGCTCGGTTGTGTTTAACTCATTTCCAAAAGCAAAACTGAATGTTACCACCTGGACAGATCGAACACTCACCGACATACAAAATGGCGATGTCCATATTGGGTTGAATTTCGGCCCAATTGACACTCCGAAATCGATCCGTTCCGTTGAGCTAACTTCCAGTGGACCCATTGTTATCATGAGAAAAGGCCACCCATGGTCTCATGGCAATTTCAAATTAGAACACTTTAACCATTATCCTACAGGAGGGATTCTTGTTCCTGGACTGACTAACTTTAACGCGATACTTGAACGTCGACATCCTGAGATTTTTGATTTCAAATACCGGTCTGCCAGTATGTCTGTTTTAACATGCCTCGCTGAGCACTCAGACATTCTAGCGATAACAGAGACGCTCTCAGCATCGATGTGTCCGAGCTCTATTAATTGCGTACAACCTGCATGGCTAACTGATTTAGCTCCTGAAAAAACGTATCATGCAATTTATTACCTAGAACGAAATCACAACCACCCTTTATATCGATTCTGTATCAATATTGTCCGTAACTCTCTTCAAGAGAAATTAGATATATTAAAAACAAAAACCGAAATTAACATATAGCCATTACGTATATTTACTGCTTACATGTGACTAAAAAAATGATAATGAAGTGGTGATTTTTAATATTTAAATAAATCATAGAAAATTATGACTCACTTTCTTAAACGCCACTTTATTTACAGTATTTTTTCTGCACAGTGTTTATTTTAGTTCCATTAAGGTCGTAATTCTCGATATAAATAAAATTGGACACCCACCATTGGTGAGTAAATACTCTATGAAACATGTCTCGTCACCACCTGTACCTATATCCGGGCTACTGGTACAAAAATTACAAGATCAGAAAACAGTAAGTGCCTAGGGTAATCAAGTCGAGTCATTCAAAGACCGTTTTTTAAGCGCTCAATATATTGCTTGGGCGTCAAACCTCGATGTTTCTTAAACATCCGATTAAAGCTTGCAACGTTGGTATAACCTAACCTCGTCGCGACTTCTTCCACTGGCACTGAATACACCAAGAGCTCTACAGCCACGTTGCTTAACGCATAACCCATAATTGTTGAGAAATTAACGCCAGCTTTATGCAATTTTCGCTGGAACTGCTGTTCAGATAAACCGAGTAGACTGGAAACTTTATGCAGCGTTGGCAGGCCAAAATGACGACTGTAATTGATCATCTCGTAGGTCACCTTGTGCTCGTCCTCTGCGTCGGGCATGTTGAGATAGTTATCCAAGTCATGAAAATTCATCGCCAGATTTGTTTTACTATTCGATGGTGATTGATTGATGGATAACCTCGACTCACTAGGGATCCAAACTTCAGTGCGCGGCTGCCCCCACTGAATCGTGCAACCGAAATACTCTTGGTAAAGATCGACGTTATCTCGGTGGCCCGCAATTGATACCGCAACGGGTTTAAAATCATCACCCAAATATCGACGTAAAATCTTCATAATGAAAATTGCGACTCTTATCGAGTCATGCACTTTACCCGCTTCCGAGTACGCAGGGTTGTCGTAGCACCATTTAATCATTGTCCCTACCTGTGCACCATATAAGAAAGCACCCGACTGCAAACAATGAAGTCCGATGTTGACTCTACGGATCGTCGAAGCAAGATCATGCCCAGAAAAAAACCAATTAGCTAACGGGCCTAACCTTTCAATATCAACTCGATCAGCCAATTTCAAAATGATATCCGGATCATTGGTTTGTAATTCCAACAAGCCAAACCATTTGTCGACTTCACTAACTGGAATAAGGTTCATTGAATTATTAAATACAGATTTCGGAATACCCAAACTGTCCGCATTAACCATAGGATTCGTCACGGCGTGCCGATAGATTCCCAAAATCCCTAACGCTCTTAAGAAGTTACAATTACTCACTAATGGCAGTCCTTTATAAATCCAATGACAGATCAAATCATATAAATAGCATTATCGAAGTAATTAGTAAATTTACAACTTGTAAATCCTACACCCATCACACTCGGTGCATCATTTAACTTAGGGTTTATCAATGAGTTTAGTAAGTGTCCCATTTGTCGGAACCGGCGCCGATACCGCTCTACACGTAGTAGCAGGCGTTGTATTGATCGCAACTATCGCTGCTGCATGTTACGGATTCTGGCGTGTGCATGAATTACCAATCAATAAAGCTCACAGTAAAGAGCACCAACAACTCGGCTTAATCACCGCATTAACTTGGATTGGTTTTATCTGGCACTGGGTATGGGTGCTCGCCGTCATCTTGGCCTTTGTTGATATGGAAAAAGCGATCATCAATCTGAGAGACACCTGGAAAGCGCCGACAAAGTCTGACGTTCAACCAGAACACAGTGATAAAAATGAGGAGAACCCAGCATGTTAGAAGGCTTAGCTATTTGGGCACTGTTCATTTACTTATTGAGATTGGTAGGTATGCCTTGGAACAAAGGCACCAAAGCGTTTGCTTACTTAGGTGGTACATCTTGGTTAATGTTCGTATGGGTTGGGTTAATCAACTTCACGCCGATGGATCTCTCGGGCGGTTCAGTTGTTCAATCTCCGCATATTCAATTACGTCCGGACTCAACAGCGGTCACAGGAAAAACCACCAAGGTTCACATCAGCCCAAACCAAGATGTGGTTGAAGGGCAACTTCTTTACGAAATTGATGACACCAAATATGTGATTGCGAGAGACAAAGCAAGCGTTCAACTGGAGTCAACAAAAGTCGCTTTAGACACAGCTCGCCAAGAAGTCAGCATTGCTAAAATTAGCTACCAGTCGGCGCTAGAAGACATCAAAACATCTATTGCACAGATAGAGTCAGCAAAGACAGATCTAGTGCTGCAATCTAAGACCCTTGACCGGTACCAGAAACAAAACAGCGTCGTAGAACATACGATTACAGAAACTGACATCGACCAACAAACAGCAAAGGTTGACCTAGCAACTCACAATGTCACTACGCTGGAGTCACAACTCAGTAAAAAAGAAGTCGATGCCGAGAATGCGAAATTAAATATCCACAAAGCTGAAACCAATGTGAGCAAGAAGCAAACTGAGGTTGATTCTTCTAAGGCAACACTGGCGCAAGCACAATGGGATCTAAACAGCACCAAAGTCACTGCACCGACTGACGGCTTTGTAACGAACTTTATCCTTCGTGAGGGTCAGCGCGTTTCGATGATGCCTCGTATCCAGATGTATACCGAAGAGAAGTACGTATTGATGCGAGTCAATCACCAAGCGATTCGCAATGTTAAGGTGGGTCAGCCAGCAGAATTTTCGACCGCGGTATACCCGGGGAAAATATTCTCTGCAACCGTAGAAGGCATTGTTGAAGCGACGGGTGAGGCACAAGCTAGCTTATTAGGTATTGATGAACAGGTTCGCGTTACCACAGGCAGAAACCTCCAGAACAAACACCACTTTGTTCGCTTAAAAATTGACGAAGCGGAAGGTTACGATATTCCTGTCGGCTCCGTTGGACTAGCTTGGGTAAGCGGTGAGAAGCCAATTGGCTTTATGGGCTTCCTAGACGTAATACGCGGGATTATCATTCGAATGAAATCTCAGTTGTACTTCTTTTACTCAATCTAACTTAAGTAACAAGTAAATCAATACAAAGCCAGTATGCCCTTAAAGCATGCTGGCTTTTTTAGGGAAGAACAAAGACGAGCTAGTACTAGCTGTCGGCATAAAATACAAAATAGTTCTTATTACATAGCTTAGACAACCCATCCATATTCGCACAATGCATTTTCATTTTGCGAAATTACAATTTTAAAACGCGAAAAATCAGCTTAAATACGCACCAAATTGCTATAAAACACCCCTTTTACGTCGTTTTAAAAGTTGGCACACTAACTGCAACATATACAGTGACCCTTCTTAAGCCGAGGGTCACCTAGCCAACTGACGTTGTTAGTGAACCTTTGTTGTTCACGATATATATAGGCCAATTGCGAATATTGCGATTGGCCATTTTTTTGCCTGTCATTTAAGAAACATCGCCCGCCCAATATACAGACACCCATTCATAAATATAATAATCAATATTCATAGCCAACTATGAACAACAGATACCTGATGCGTTATAGAAAACGTTTTCTATTTATTTTAATTAAAAAAATATAAAACATAACCTTATGTTTTATATTACTTTTAGTTCAACAACTGATGCCACGCCGCCTTTATTGACAAAATTAGCATTGACTACGTGATTTATATCACCATAATGCGCACGTTTGCCTGCAATACGGCGACCGTTAAATTTAATTTTGATCATTTGCGGAGGTAAAAAATGGCTGCTGATAATAACTACAGTCTTGGGCCGGTTCCTACATCGGCTAGGAAAGGAGTCGCTTCACTCACCATGGTAATGCTTGGACTCACTTTCTTCTCTGCAAGTATGTGGACAGGTGGTTCACTCGGGACAGGTCTTTCATTCAACGATTTCTTCCTCGCCGTACTCATCGGTAACCTAATTCTCGGTATTTACACTTCTTTTCTTGGCTACATCGGCTCATCTACTGGCCTCTCTACTCACCTCCTTGCTCGTTTCTCTTTCGGTACTAAAGGCTCATGGCTTCCTTCTGCTTTACTTGGTGGTACACAAGTCGGTTGGTTTGGTGTGGGCGTGGCCATGTTTGCCATTCCGGTGCAGAAAGCCACGGGCATTGATACCAACACCTTGATTGTTGTATCAGGATTGTTGATGACAGGTACGGTGTACTTCGGTATTAAAGCACTCATGGTGCTTTCAGCGATTGCGGTTCCTGCCATTGCAATTCTGGGTGGTTACTCAGTACTGACTGCTGTAGACAGTGTTGGCGGGCTAGAACAGCTACAACTGATTGAGCCGGAAACACCAATGGACTTCTCAATGGCGTTAGCAATGGTTGTCGGTTCATTCGTGAGTGCGGGTACGTTAACTGCCGATTTCGTTCGCTTTGGTAAAAAGCCAGCGAGCGCAGTGTTAATTACCATGGTCGCATTCTTCATCGGTAACTCACTGATGTTTATCTTTGGCGCGGCAGGTGCAGCAGCGACGGGTCTCTCTGACATTTCAGATGTGATGATTGCGCAAGGACTACTTCTTCCAGCCATCATCGTTCTAGGCTTGAACATCTGGACAACCAATGAAAACGCACTTTATGCGTCAGGTCTTGGTTTATCTAACATCACAGGTCGCTCAAGTACTACAATGTCTATCATTAACGGTATCGTAGGTACGATTTTCGCGCTTTGGTTGTACAACAACTTCGTCGGCTGGTTAACCTTCCTTTCGCTGGCAATTCCACCCATTGGTGGCGTAATCATCGCCGACTTCTTTGCGAACCGTAAACGTTACAAAGATTTTGCAAAAGCAGAGTTCCAAACCGTTAACTGGGCTGGCATTATCGCGGTAGCAACAGGCGTAGCCGCCGGTCACTTCCTTCCTGGCATCGTTCCTTTGAATGCCGTGTTTGGTGGTGCAATCAGTTACCTCGTGCTTAACCCTCTATTGAATAAAAACGCTCTGAAATCTCAGGCCGCTTAAGGACACACTATGACAACCTTATTAATCAAGAACGCGAAGCTTCAAGACCAAGACGGCTTGAAACAAATCCTGATTGAAAATGGTCAATTTTCTCGCATTCTCGATAATGACGCACCAATCAATCATCAAGGTGACATCCTTGATGCTGAAGGTGGCATTGCAGTTTCTCCTTTCTGTGAACCGCATATTCACCTAGATACGACGCAAACGGCTGGAGAACCTAACTGGAACATCTCTGGTACTTTGTTTGAAGGTATTGAGCGTTGGGCTGAGCGTAAAGAATTGTTATCAATCGAAGACGTAAAGTCTCGTGCGAAACAAACACTGAAATGGCAGATTGCTAACGGTGTTCAACACGTGCGTACTCACGTTGACGTATCTGATCCAACGTTAGTTGCGTTACGCGCGATGGTTGAAGTTCGTGAAGAGATGAAAGAGTGGGTCGACATCCAGATCGTTGCATTCCCTCAGGAAGGTATTCTTTCATACCCTAGCGGCAAAGAGTTGCTTGAAGAAGCCGTGAAAATTGGTGCTGACGTTATTGGTGCTATCCCTCACTTCGAATTCACTCGTGAGTACGGTATTGAATCTCTGCACTATGCGTTTGAGCTTGCTCGCAAGTACGACTGTCTGATCGACGTTCACTGTGATGAAATCGATGACGAGCAATCTCGCTTCGTTGAAACACTGGCAGCCCTTGCGCACAAATTCGACATGGGTGAAAAGGTAACGGCAAGCCATACTACAGCAATGGGTTCTTACAATGGTGCTTACGCATCTCGCCTATTCCGTCTATTAAAGATGTCTGGCATTAACTTCGTGGCAAACCCGTTAGTGAACATCCACTTACAAGGCCGTTTCGACGACTACCCGAAACGTCGTGGTGTGACTCGTGTTAAAGAGATGCTAGCGGCTAATATCAATGTGTGTTTCGGCCATGATGATGTGTTTGACCCATGGTACCCGCTGGGTACAGCGAATATGCTTCAAGTTCTGCACATGGGACTGCACGTAACACAAGTTATGGGCTACGACCAAATTAACACCTCTCTTGATTTAATCAGCAAGAACTCAGCTCGTACATTGAACATCCAAGACAACTACGGTATTGAAGAAGGTAAGCCAGGAAGCCTGCTAATTCTTCCTGCTGACGATGGCTTTGATGCCGTGCGCCGCCAAGTACCAGTGCAGTACTCAATTCGCCACGGCAAGGTAATCGCAGAGACTCAACCAGCGAAAACAAAAATTAATTTAGATAAAACTGAAGATATCAACTTCAAACGATAATATCGTCTATACTAATGATGAAAAGGAGGCTTAGGCGTCCTTTTTACTTTGTCACGGCGTGTAATTTTATAAAACCACCAGCTATTTCAGGTGGTTTTGTTAACGAGCACAACATGACAAAAAAACTCGCTGATTTCTCAATCAATGAGTGTACAACCGGAAAGACTGTGTTAACATGCACTCGCTCTGTTAGCCGGAGTTATTTAAGTTAGATGAATAGTAAAAAATGACATGTAAAATCGTTACCCGTTTTTGTAAGTAGTTTTTCCTTATTTCTTAGCAACATTAAATAATTCAATTATCAGCGCATTGCAGTAATGCAATCAACAATTTAGAAAATTTATGAATAAGGGACAAATTATGTCTAACACAAATACTGGCACTGTAAAATGGTTTAACGAAGAGAAAGGTTTCGGTTTCATTTCTCAAGACAACGGCGGTGCTGACGTATTCGTACACTTCCGTGCAATCGCTTCAGAAGGTTTCAAAACTCTGAAAGAAGGCCAAAAGGTTTCTTTCGAAGTTGAAAACGGTCAAAAAGGCCTACAAGCAGCAAACGTTGTTGCTCAATAATTAGCTTTTAGCTAAAAAGAATTTTAAAGCGCTGATTTTTATCGGCGCTTTTTTGTATCTGCTCATCAATGTTTTCATCCTTTCCCTCTCTCGATTCAAATTTCTGCGTTACTTCTCCAATCGATTCTGAAATCACAGTTCTCTCCCAGACTAAGGTTTTAATAAAAAACTTAACCTATGTTCCATAATGAATAACCAAAAATATGGTTAAATAACAATCCATTAGACACCATTTATGAATACGCAATCGATATTCATAATAAAAATGAGTTATTTATCCAATCCTCATCGATTAATCATATAATTTTTAAAGCAAAGACCTGCGAAATCCGCTAACCTTGTCCACAAGTGGCTTGAGTTAGTTTGGTATCTGCAGTAAAAATAATGAAAAAAGACGAATTCCAGAAATCCACCGCTAATCTAAAAAAAGCGGTACCTCTTATGATGAAGAACAGAGTGTCTACCACACCTGCAAATTACGCACTTTGGTACACCTATGTCGATAATGCTATCCCACAGCTAACTAAAGACATGGATGGTATTTTAGAACACTACGGCATTTGTCCTCCAGCCGTTGGTGAGCAGCTTTACAACAATTACGTTGCGAGCAAATCTGAAACTAATATCAACGATCTTCGCGCTAACCTAGAACTGTTAGTTTCTGAAGTTTCGAATTCAATGAATGATACTCTCACCGATACCTCCGCTTTCTCCGACATGATCGATCAAAGCTTCGAGGATTTGGCTCGTGTTGATAATGAAAGTTTATCGATCGACGAAGTCATGTCGTTGGTTCGTCAACTGGTTTCTGAGTCTCGTCATATTCGTCACTCTACTCAGTTTCTAAATTCTCAGCTGCACTCTGCTACATCAGAAATTTCCAAGCTTAAAACCCAACTTGTAGAAGTTCAGAAAGATGCGCTCTTTGACAGTACAACGACACTCTATAACCGTCGCTCTTTCGACCGTGATATAGAAACCTTGTGTGAAGCAAAAGAATCTTTGTGTTTGATTCTTCTCGACATCGATCATTTTAAAAATTTCAATGACACCTATGGCCACTTGTTTGGCGATATGGTTCTTAAAGGGATAGCTCGCAAGCTGAAGTTAAGTTGCCGTGAGGGTATTTCTGCGTATCGATTTGGTGGTGAAGAGTTCGCACTCATCGTGCCAAACAAGTCTTTGCGTATTGCTCGTCAGCTCGCTGATACTAATCGACGTTCTCTAGAAAAGCTGTCTATTAAAGATCGTCGCAGTGGTCAACAAGTCGGTAGTATCACCGCATCGTTTGGTGTCGCTGAACTTGAGCCCGGAGAGTCGGCGCAATCACTGATCGAACGAGCTGATAAGTTACTTTACGAAGCGAAATCACTTGGCCGCAACCGAGTCATGCCTCTTTAAGGTTTCACAGCTGGTTCTGCTCAATGAGAAACCGTGAACGCGAATTGATACACATTTAAAAAACAACAAAAAGCCCCAAAGACTAACTAGTACATTAATCTTTGGGGCTTTTTCGTTGGCTATGTGTATCGGCTTAGTACTTACTGGGGTCAAACCCTCCAGCGTTCCAAACCTTATTTCATACGACTAAAGCTGGTAGCAATAATTCAGGCAGTAATCTTCACCACTCTTTGCTCTGAACTCTTTATCTTCGCTGCATGCCTTTGGTTTGCCCTTTGCATCACCTTGAATCAAGCTGATCCAGTGGCGCATTGCTGCAATGGTCTCTTCGCGCATTGTGGTGGTTGCTTCCACTGGCGATTGACCGAACGTGGTGCATGATTCTAACTGAATATCATCGATCTCTACCAATTCAATACACCCTGTCCCTTTATGACATCCAAACATCACTTCCAAGTGACTGCCACTGCCATCTCGGAACAAGATAGAGTCTGGGTCATTCTTCTCACCCATGTACGCTACAAACTGTTTAGGGTGCTTTAGGCCGCTGTGCTGACCATCTTTAAAGTAAGCCATGATATGGCGGTAATCAACTACGTAGCTGGTTACGTCTTGATGTGAACCATTCTCTAGTGGGAACAGTCGATCAAGCAGCTGTTTTGCTTTCACTTGCTTCTCTGTTTGCTGGTTGGCACTGATTGTCTCCACGGCAAAGACAGCTTCAGCGATAAATGGTTTTGATTGTTTTTGGATTTCTGTTTTATCGAATGTAAGCATATTCATAGTCTTTCCCTCTTGACTAGCCCGGTGATAACCACCGATTTCTACAGCAAAAATGTGTCCTAGAGCAATTATTCCAAACTAACGTTTAACTTATTTGTCATTTTGTGAATTGCTTAGTTTGTAGATTAGCGCTTTTTTACATACAATTTCACAACAAAAATTTTACAATGTGAATTTTACAAATATGGCCTTGTCAAAAAGTTTAGTTCGTCAGTCTCATTTCCTAGGTACGAAAATACGTAACCTAAGAAAACGTAACCATTTAACGATGGAAGATCTGTCTGCGCGTTGTATTCGAATCAACCCAGAATACGCACCTTCCGTTTCTTACCTTTCAATGATTGAACGCGGAAAGCGTGTGCCAAGTATCGACATGCTGGAAGTGATTGCGCAGGTTTTTCAGAAGACCCCAACGTGGTTCCTCGACGACGAATCAGAACAACAAGCCATTGCACCTGACAAAGGGAATCGTGGTGGGATAAGTGGCATGGCACTCGAGCCTAGCTTTCTTTTCTCCAACGACATCCTGCAGATTGCGATTCCTGAAATGCTGTCACAAACGGGGATCTCTGGCCGTCAGTTTGCTCACCTCTTGATTAGGGCACACCAAGAAAGCAACCAGAACCACTTCCCTGACCTTGAGCGCGCCGCAGAGGAGGTTGGCCTAAAACGTCTTAACCTGAGCGTAGAAGACCTTATAGACATCGCTAGAACCCTTGGTATTAATATCCGCTGGGTTACGCGCACGCCGCAGGACGTGGTTGACGAGCTAGGAATCAATGCCAAGCAACTGGTTACTTCATTCTTTGAGCCTCCCGGTACGATCTTTTTAAACGAAATTCTCAAAGAGTACCCCACTCGTCTGAAATACGATCTCTCGGTTTATATCGGCCATTGCATTCTGCATAGCAAAGAAGGGTTAAAGAGTGTGTTGTCGGTCGGTAACAACAACACATGGGATGACAACCAGATTTCAGGCTCTTCACAGCTGAACTCTCAAGACATTCTGCAAGCGTGGCGAGACTTTGAATCCAGTTTCTTTGCAGGAGCACTTCTGTGCCCTAAAGTCCCGTTTAGACAGCTGCTTGACCGCACAGGTTACGAAATAGACGTTCATAAGAGAGCGGGGGTTTCCCCCTCTGTTGCGATGCGTAGAATGACGGTAGTATCGCCCTACCCTCACTGGCACTACTTTGATGCTTATGGGCCGGGGAAGCTCAAGGCGGTATACCGCGGGAACGGGATTCCACTGCCTTGGGGGAATATGAGAACGGTCGCTGACCCATGTCAACATTGGGCTGTATTCCGTCGATTGTCAGAACCTCAGGCAGGTAGCTCAGCTCAGATCTCCATTTTAAATGTGGGAGATGAGCCAAGAATCTATTGCTGTGAATCCATCAATATGACGGATCCTGCGGGTAACAATCGTGTGTTGTGTGCTGGTATAGACTTAAACCCAGCGATTGATGCTCAAGGCGGTAATTCAAGAGATATAGCAGAGCAGCTTAAGGCGTCATGCGTCAACAATGGTGGCTCTGTGGTAATCCCGCGTAACATCAAGAAAGATCTCACGACAATAGCCAAGATTCTAAATATAAATTGGATTGAACGTGGGATTGAGACAGAGGCTAGGCTTATCTGCTCCAGAGGTGGAGAGTGCCCTCGTCAACCAAGCTGTTACTCGAAGTGTGGTGAGTAAAAAAGTAAAACCAACAAGTAGAACTCAAAATTCAGGCAAAAAAAAACCAACCACAATAAAGGTGATTGGTCATATATTTTGTGTGAACAATATGGGTTCACTAACAACGTCAGTTGGCTAGGTGACCCTCGGCTTAAGAAGGGTCACCATTACTAATGCAGCATACGTGCCAACTTTTAAAACACGTATTTACTAAGCATCTGAACACGTATTGGCCGTAAATCCCTGCTTGTTTTGCAAACTGGAATTGCAAATTGCAAAGATCCACAAAAACGCTAGTGATTATGTTGTTATTAATAAATCATTAACGAATCATTACCTTTCCTCTCAATAGCGTATTTCTTTTTGATTCAGTCGTTTTTACGGCCAAGAAATCACTTCTAATTCGCAAAATAATACCCATAAAAAAACGCGAACATTGAAATTCAATATTCGCGCTTATTCGAGTTAAATTGCAGAAATTCGCTAATAAACGAGAACCTTCTTAAAAAGTAATTCTCGTTGCTGAACCGCTACAAAGCTACCTTCTCAACCTTTCGGTCTACCAAAGAGCTCTACTATTTCTGAGGTGCAGGCTTAGAACGGCTTCTAGATGGTGAAGGTTTGTTACCTGTAGGCTTATTACCTGCTGATTTGTTCGACGGTTTGCTCGAGCCATTACCACCACCGAAACCAGACTTCTTAGGTTTACCTGCACCAGCTGGCTTACCAGAACTATTCGTAGAAGGCTTGTTTGCCGCATTGCCACGCTTATAGTTACTGCCATTATTTCTTAAAGATTTATCATCACCCGCAACTGTTGAGTTGCTGTCAGAAGCTTTGTTGCCTGAATTAGGCTTGTTCGCATTAGGCTTACGCTTAGGAGCAGAACCTGAACCAGAGACATGACGCTTGTTCTTACCTGCTGGTTTGTGCCCGCGAGCATTCTCACCAGAACGTTGACCATCAGAGTGTTCACGTGTCTTTTTCGGCTTCTTAGGCTTAATCGGACGCGAATCCAAACGAGACTCAGGCAGTTTGTTTACAGGTGCAAAACCTTCAAGTTCGCGGCGCTCAAGCACTTGCTGAATAAGGCGCTCGATACCAAACAGTTCACCCACTTCATCAGCACAAACTAATGAAATTGCCTTACCCACTTCACCAGCACGGCCAGTACGACCAATACGGTGAACGTAATCTTCTGATACGTTTGGAAGGTCGAAATTCACTACTTGAGGCAGTTGCGGAATATCGATACCACGCGCGGCAATATCTGTCGCCACTAATACTCGGACTTTACCCGTCTTGAAGTTCTCTAGGGCTTTAGTACGCGCGCCTTGGCTCTTGTTACCATGAATAGGAGCCGCTGAGATGCCTTGCTCGTCAAGGAAGTGTGAAAGCTTGTTTGCGCCATGTTTCGTTTTGCTAAACACAAGTACTTGTCGCCAATCATTATCTTTGATGAGCTTCGCTAGCATTGCGCTTTTTTTCTTTTTATCTACTGGGTAGATGCTTTGCTCAACGGTTGGTGCTGTTGAGTTCGCAGGGCTTACCGAGATTTCAACTGGGTTGTTTACTAAGCCTTTCGCCAAGCCACGAATATCATCAGAGAACGTCGCAGAGAACAGTAGGTTCTGGCGCTTCTTAGGTAGAAAAGCCAAGATCTTACGGATATCGCGAATGAAGCCCATGTCTAGCATGCGGTCAGCTTCATCTAGCACTAGAATTTCTAGTTGATCAAAACGCACAGCATTTTGGTTGTATAGGTCAAGTAGACGACCCGGTGTTGCTACCAGTACATCACTACCTTTACGCAGTTTTTGCATCTGAGGGTTAATTTTCACACCACCAAACACCACCGTAGAAGTAAGAGGTAAGTTAATACCGTACTTCACTACGCTGCCATTCACTTGCGCAGCAAGCTCACGGGTTGGTGTTAGCACTAGCGCACGTACTTGGTTCTGACGTACGCGAGGGCCTTTTGACAACATTTCAAGAATAGGTAGCGTGAAGCCTGCAGTTTTACCTGTACCTGTTTGAGCAGCGGCCATAACATCTTTGCCCGTTAGGACAGCAGGTACGGCTTTCTCTTGTATTGGTGATGGCTTATCGTAACCTTGTGCTTCAATAGCTTTAAGGATCGGTTCAGAAAGGCCCAGGGAGGTAAAACTCATAGATTATTTTCTCAGTTGAATAACATTTAGTATGAGCAACGCGCAGAAAGAAGTCGTTGCTACAGCTTTCGCTCATCAATTAGATTGATAAGGAGCAAAGCGCGGTATTCTGAGGCTTTTCCCCACATTCAGCAACTAAATTCTAATCACAGCTCCAATTCAACCTACATAACTTGCCGCTTCTGTTCGTACATTTTTTCATCAGCCGCTTTCAAGAGTGCATCGACATCATCGTAGTTATTGTTATGAATAACCCAACCAACACTGATTCGAAGATAAATTGAGTACGTCTCGTAGACCACTGGTGTCGTACATATCACCTTACGAAGTTTAGCCACAATCGACGATACATGTTGGTCATCGATGATGCGTGGCAATAAGACTAAGAACTCATCCCCCCCTATCCTTGCCACGATGTCTGAGCCGCGCAACTCACTCTTTATACGCTTAGCACATTCAACTAATACCTGATCGCCGGCCGCATGACCAAACGTGTCGTTGATCGCTTTAAACCCATCCAGATCGATATTGACAACTGCAAAGGTTCTCGCTCTCTGCTTTTGAGTGGTTTTAAATGCCTGCTTGAGGCTGTACATGAAGTATCGACGATTCGGTAACATCGTAAGCTCATCATGCATAGAACGGCTATCAGCAATTAGATACAGGCGATAAATAGTCATAAAGGCAATCGCTAGTACTAACATTATGGTGTAACCCACCAGCCTTACCGCTTGAACTCGATACCAAGGCACGTCCATCAATACATGCTCATTACCGGAGAGAGCAAGGTACCAACCACCGTAAGGAAAGCTCACCTGCTCGGTGGCAAACGCATTATCGAACACATCCTGGGTGCCATAAAAGACTGGGCCATCTTTACCCGAACTGTTGGCACCGCGAATCGCGAGTTCGTACTTGTTCTCGATTTTCCCAATTCCGACATCGTCAAACAGCTCATCTAAGCCAATAACAGCACTGGATACACCCCAATAGTCTTGATTAAAAGGTGGGTCTCGAAAGATCGGAGTTCGCGTAATGAGGGCTTGACCACCTTGAAACAATTCAAAAGGCCCAGCAATAACAGTGTTACCGAGATTACGGGCTATCTCAACAGACTCCCATTGGTTCGGATAATCGCGATAATTAATACCAAGAATCTGCTCATTGCCTTCCATTGGGTAAACAAAGTTTAGAATATCGTCTTTGGCCAGTGCGATAAGTCGAATATGGAAGCCATCTCGAATGATATTCTCAGCAATCTTGTCCCAATTCTTCACCTCACCATCAGGGTTGATGGTCACTAAGGTAGAGAAATTGTTGAGGATATACATATCAGACACGATCGCGGCTTCGATCCGAGAACGAATAATGGATAATTGTTTTTTCCCCTCAGAATACGATTCATTCTTAAGAAAAGTTAATTGCTTGGCGTGAAAGAACTCAATCGCGCCTACTATCGCTAGGAAAAAAAGAAAAGATACTACTTTGGCAGACCACTGCTTGCTAGAACCACTTGGCATTTACGAACCTCTAACACTTTTGTTCTATATACTGCCTTATAACGGCTCATTTCTGGCTTATTGCTCCAGTATGCCGCTAAGTCACTAAAAATCTATACTAACGTCTACTATCTATCAAATATTGTGCCATTCATCACTTCAGGTCTATTGGTTATACTAATTGCTTAATCAAAAAGGGTTAGTGAACCTTATAAAGCTTACATTGTATTGACTCAAACCTTACATTAAAGGATTCATCGATGTTATTTTACATAGACTATTAATCAGCTTGGTACCTCACGACATGAAGCTAAAAACGATTACACTGTGCACATTATTATCGGCCTCAGTTACGGTCGCTGTTCACGCACAAGAGAACGCTCTGGCGACAAATGTACCGAGTATTCAAACCCAAGCAGATTCTCTTAACTCTAATGAACAATCTTTCAAACAATCTGCAGACCTCATTCGTACGACCTACGAAAGCCAACTCTATACCCTGCCAGCCTTCAAAGAGGGTCACTATGGTTTGCGTATGTATCGCCAAACATTAGACGATAAATATTCTGCTGCGGTATGGAGTGACATGGCACGAGTGGCAAGTAAGCTCAGCACCCTGTCTAATGACGTTCATACCATGGAACAAATCGTACTCTACTCAGAGAAGCGCGTTGCTTCTTATGTTGGCGATAACGATGAGCGCAGTGTTCGACGCTACAACATCACCAAGCACATGCCTGAATACCTTTATCTTGGTGTTGATCTTCTTGGCTCAATGGCACGTGCCAACGAATACGGCCTAGAACATCAGAATGATACCAAACTGCGTGAGATCATCCGTCGCTATGACTTCTCGCGATACGTGACCAACGAAGACATGGTGAAAGCGTGGGCGGCTCAACTCGCCAATCAAGTCTACTGGCTGCGCCAACTGGGTGAACAAGATGTCGTTGATGAGTTCGTCGACACCTTCAAGAAAGCGTATCCAGACGATGAAGATAAGAAGCTTTCAAGCCAGCAATTTGGCAACAAACTCTATGGCATGACACACGTCATCTTTGGCGATTCCGAGTACTATCAGCATCAAGTGAGCGAGCAAGATCATCAATGGATCTACGACTACTTCAGAGAAAACATCGATACGATTCTGCTGCGTGCGAAAGAAGATGTGATTGCTGAGGTTGGATTAACCTTCTTACTGGCAGGTTTAGAAGATGATCCAGTTGTCGAGAAAACTCGGCTCGCGATTCAAGCTTCTATCGATGAGAAACAAGGCATGATCCCTTCTATCACTGGTGATTTTGATCTTGAGTATGGTGAACACCGCAACGTGCTAGCAATCATGCTACTCGATTGGCAGCAAGTGAATGAAGCGCCAACCTATGAAGGCAACCCTAAGGTGTTTACTAACATCCCTTACGGACTCATTAAAAACCAACCACCGAAGAACTAGCAGCATACCTAGCCTAGGTTGGTCATAGAACCCAAAAAGCCGCATACCTTTCAAGGCCTGCGGCTTTTTACTGTTTGCTACGTCAGTACTCGTATTAAAAGTCGTTAATATCAAAACCTGCGTAAAGATAAAAACAAAGACGGCATCAAGCCCCAGACACGGCTTTGTTCATCACTATCGTGAAATCCCCTTCTGCGTAGCCCTCTATTAAAGAGACATCCTCACAGAGCGTTTTACAGAAACGATAGACACCTTGAGGGTGATAACTCATCAAGGTATTACGTGAAGGATATTGGCTTGAGTTGAGAAGATTAAAAATCACCGTCTGATTCGCCAACTCAAACATACGAGTAATCATGTTTGTCAGATAGTCAGGATCACGAGAGATGTAGTTCAGTGAACCACTGGCGATAACAATGTCATGCGCCTCAAGGCTCATTTTGCTCATGTCTCCCGACAAAAACTGACAACGGTCTTCTGTGTAATTCTGCTTAGCCTTTTTTAGAAAGCCTGCATGTTGGTCAACACCGGTGTAAGATTGAATTCGATAGATGCTGTCGAGCAGTTCAAACAACTCGCCATAGCCACAACCCAAATCTAAAACACTCTTCTTTTCGAAATCAGCCGAACGAGCGATCACTTCAAAGCGACACAATTGACTCTCTTCACTAGTCCAACCTAGAGCTTTGGCTTGGTCGCCATTTGAGCGGTTAGTCTGCTTTCGGTGATACCAATACACCTTAAAACGATCACGCCAGTGCATTACGAGAAATCCACCCACACTTCACGGCCACCAGCCAGCTCTTGGTTATGGTACTGCCATTGATATTGCGCAAGCAGCTTTTCGGTGAGCTCTAACCCTAGACCAAAGCCCAAATGATTATCTTCCACCGTACCATCAGTGTTGTTGTTAACAATGGTGACTTTTGAACCCACTTGAACGATATCCACGGTACCGCTTCCTGTGTGCTGGAAAGCATTGCGAATCAAATTGGTCAGCACGATTCGGGTTAGTCCAGCTGGTAACTGGCATTGAGTGTCGTCGCTTTCAAGATTCACAACCACCGCCTTTCCATTCAATAGATAGGTTAAATCGTGGGTAATCTGTTGCGACAGTTCGCCAAGATGTACGTTTTCCAGAGGCAGGTCTTTGTCTTGTTGTCGGGTGAGCCACAACAAAGTTTCTGTCAGGTCTGTCATGGTGAAACCCGCGCGCTTAATTCGGTCTATCACTTCAAGCTGCTTTTCTGGGCTCTTACCCTTTTGAATCAGCTTCTCTAGCAGTTCACTGTTGGTTCTTGTGACAGCAATAGGGGTACGTAATTCGTGGCTCGCATAGCCCAAGAACTTCTGTTCCCGCTCTAAGCTGTTTTGAACAGAGCTCAAGCTATCACGAATGATGTTAGCCAAAGTGTTCAGTTCACTAAAGTGAAAATCTGGTGTGGGTTCATTGAGGTTATCTTTGTCTAACGACTTAGCCCAGTTTTTTAGCTGTTCAACAGGCGATGCTACTTTACGTAATATCAAAACTAAAATCGCGAAAAACAGGACAATCGCGGCTAACGCAGTCAGGAAAATTGTCACAAAGTGAGGCAGTGCCTTGTCTTCTAAGAAATGGTCTTGTTTTTGGTTAAACACAGCAGAAACGTAACGCGCTTCGGCTCCCTTCATCACTTTCATAACAAAGTAACCTTCTTTTGGCGGTGCAAAGATTGACTTACCAAGAACCTTTTTTGATATGACATTTAACTCAACGTTACTCTGCTCAATATGAGTTTGAATACCTTGTGGTAAATCGCTCCATTGCGTTGCAACCGTAAACTCTTGATTGGTCATAGGCTTGCCCGGTTTCACAACCTCTTGCTGAGCTTGAGCAATCATAGAGCCACGCATAGCGACATCCATACCTGAGATAAAGTAATTTATACTCAATGCTGATAGAACCAGAATCGTCGTTACGCCCGTAACCAAAATCGCCAGCAATACATAGATTCTTAAGCTTGGTCTAATCTTCATCCTTCTGGTTGCTCCTTAATCGCAAACCCTTTGCCCGCAATGGTATGAAGTAATTTGTTCTCTTGTTCAGCATCGACTTGTTTACGTAGATTGAAAATATGCACTTTTAAGCTATTACTGTCTGGTTGATCATCGCCCCACACGCCCTGCATGATCGTCTCTCGTGAAACAGGATTAGGACTAGATCGCATCAAAACTTCTAAGATTTTGAGCGCAGTTGGGGAAAGCTTGAGAGGTGAGTTCGCACGATAAGCTTGATGCTGTTTAAGGTCGATCTCCAGATCACTCACCGATAAGCGGCTAACCTGACCACTGCGCCGCTTTGCCAATACTTGAGCTCGAACAATCAACTCTTCCATCGCAAATGGTTTGATCAAGTAGTCATCGGCACCTTTTGAAAAGCCTGTCAGCTTATCATCAAGCGTATCACGCGCCGTCAGCATCAATACTGGTGTGTCGATCCCCTGTGCCCGCAAGTTCTCACAAACATGCAAGCCATTCATTTTAGGTAAGTTGAGATCGAGAATTACTGCGTCATAGCGATTAGTTTCAATTAGATTGAGTCCAGCTAGACCATTTGCTGCATGATCACACTGGATGTCTTCTAAATCGAGGTAATCAATAACAGCAGTGGCCAAATCGAGGTCGTCTTCAACCAAAAGCAATTGAAGCTTATCTGTGAGTTTATTAGTGACGGATTCTGCCATCATGACGACCTCTATTTTAGTTATATTGTGGCTAGTAATGCGCAGTTCTGTAATGCCTTAGCCTATTGAGCTTTGACTGCTAATGAACCTAAACAGATGCTGCTGAGACTAATTCAGCATCCACCTATTAGATATCATCATTAGCTTAGCCATTGTTAAGCCGTTTGTTCAACGCCTTTGACTCGATTTGTGACTTTAAGAATCAGCGACTTAATCTCACACTGAATCATTAGTAATGCTGGCGTCAGAATCAGCGTAATAAACGTCGCAAACAAAATGCCGTAACCTAGTGCTGCCGCTGCAGGGATCAGGAATTGAGCCTGCAGAGACGTTTCACTTAATAGTGGCGTCAAACCTGCGAACGTGGTGACCGATGTGAGTAACACGGCTCTTAGTCGACCAGAACACGCTTCAACAATCGCATCGTGAACCGACTTGCCCTGCTCTTTGATTAGCTCATTGAAACGAGAAACCAACAACAAGCTGTCATTCACCACCACGCCACTCAATGCAAGGATACCGTTTAACGATAGGATACTGATTGTTAAGTCATTCCACCAGTGCCCTAAGATTGCCCCAACAATACCAAATGGAATCGCTGTCATAATAATCACAGGCTGAATGTAAGACTTCAGCGGGATAGCAAGCAGCGTGTAGATAGCAATCATGGCGAGTACAAACATGCTCATCATTGAACTCGCGGTTTCTTCTTGCTCTTCCGTTTCGCCAGCAAAGTCGACCGTTAGCCCCGGATATTGCGCTTCTAAATCGGGTACTAATGTGTCTTGCAACTGATGAACAAGCTCAGCAGGCGCAACCACCTCTTTGTCCAATACTGCACTGATGTACACAGCACGTTGGCTATCAATGCGTGTGATCTCTGATACTTGGTAGTCTGAATGCACCTCAGCAACCGTACTCAAAGGCACCACGGTACCGTCGTTGGTTCTCACGCTCGATTGCTTGATATCCGCAATGGTTTGACGATCCGACTCTGGGTAACGAACTCGAACTTTCACCTCATCTTTACCACGTTGGAATTGCTGAACTATGTCACCACCAAACGCCTGTAATACTTGCTGTGAAAGACTTGCCGTATCAAAACCTAACGCACGACCTTGTTGTGTTAATTCGAAACGATACTGAGGCTCACCCAGATCCAAGTTATGATCAATGCCACTCACACCGTCAATAGCTTGAAGCTTGGTTAAGAACTCATTGCCGGCCGCCGAAACTGATTCTTCATTCCACGCTTTTAGCTCGACTTTGAAGTTATCGACCATCTCCATTTTAGACAAGATTTTAAGCTTCTTAACCCCTTCCATTTGGCCAACAGTCTCTTGCCACGCATCTGCAAACTCGTTCGATGTGTAAACACTGGCGCTGTCCAATTCAATTTTCACTTGGCCAGAATCATCGGCATCGGCGATAACCTGAAGGCTAAGCAATTCCGATGATCCATCTTGAGCACCGTATTGCGCTCTCAGAGTTTCATCCGTTTGTGTTGCCGCCGCTTCAAGCACTAGCAAGTTTTGCTGTGTTTGACCAAAGCTGGCATCGTTCTGCATCGACATATCAGCTGTAACGGTGTCACCCGGCATATCAGGGAAAAAAGCCACACGAACCGCACCCGTCATCGGTAGCCCAGCAACCAAGATAAGCAGCGACAAGAAAACCATTACCACGGCGTAACGCAGTTTTAGTGCCCATTCAATAGCCGGGCAATAGATACGCTTGTTAAACCAACCTAAACCAGTATCCGCAGCATGTTGAATGCGAGCCCACAACCCCTTCTTGTCACTACGCTTGGTATTAATGTGTGCAAGATGCGATGGCAGGATGAACTTTGATTCAACCAATGACAGCAACAAGCAAATAGTCACGACGGTGCCAAATTGAGCATAAATCTGCCCCATTTTACCTTCAACATTGGCCAATGCTAAAAAGGCAACGACTGTCGTTAACACACCAAATATAGTTGGTGACGCCACTTTCATGGTTCCTCGAATGGTACTTCCGATTGAGTCCCCTTCTTCTTTGCGCGTGGAGTAAATGCTTTCCCCGACGACCACCGCATCATCGACGACTATTCCGAGCGCCATAATGAAACCAAAGGTGGTCATTTCATTGATGGTTAACCCCATAAAGGTGTCTGTCATGAAGAACATGGTGCCAAAGAATACGAACGGTAAGCCCGCAGCCACCCAGAAAGCGACACGCACATTAAGGAATACCGCTAACACGATGAATACCAGAGCAATACCCGTTAACGCGTTCTTCACCAACAGGCTCAAACGGTCTTTGATCATGGTACTTTTGTCGTACCACGTTTCGATTTCGACATCGCTCGGCAGCATGTTGCTGTTTTCCCAGCGATCTACCACTTGTTGAGCCTGTT
This sequence comes from Vibrio sp. QJM3NY_26, assembly GCF_057786005.1. Taxonomy (NCBI): domain Bacteria; kingdom Pseudomonadati; phylum Pseudomonadota; class Gammaproteobacteria; order Vibrionales; family Vibrionaceae; genus Vibrio; species Vibrio sp. QJM3NY_26. The sequence continues at coordinate 226,633 of NZ_CM173516.1, forward strand.
CAACGATGCTGACGACATCTCCATATTCATCCATCACGATCTGAATCGCCATTGCATTATGTTGGTTGTAACGAGAAAGCATGAAGGTGTCATCGGCAAACATGTCTTCGACGTTGGCAATGTCACCCAATGTAATTTGAGTGCCATCAGTCGTCGTCATCACCGGAATCGCGTTGAAGTCTTGGATCTCATACGCCTGTTCCGACACCTTCAAACGAACCGTTTTTTCACCGTTGCGAAGGCTGGTAGAAATTGCAGCAGAAGATTCCGCATTGATCGCTTCAGAGACGTCAGTCAGGGTTAATCCATAAGCTTGAAGTTTATTCTCATCAACCTCGACCGAGATCATAGGATCGGCTTTAGCCTTAATCTCTAAGTCACGAATGGCCGATTGGCTCAGTAAATCCGACTTTAGTTGCTCAGCTAAGCTCTGCAGCGTTGCTCGGTCTGCATCCCCATAAAGCTGTACCCATAAGGCGTGGTCTTGCATGCGAGCCTTATCAATCACAGGATTGTCAGCGCCCGCAGGCAGGTTATTGATCGCATCAACCTTAGTTTTAACGTCGGTTAACAGGGTATCAAGATCATAGGTGCTCGTTTTTTCAATCGAAACATAGCTGCCGTTCGCATCAGAAGTAGACGTAATACGCTTAATGCCAGGTACGGTTTCTAACGCATCTTCAATCTTAATCGCAAGGCCTTCTTCCGCTTGAACAGGGTCACCACTGTCATAAGTCACTGAAACAGTGACAACATCGGGTTCTAGGCTCGGGAATGCTTCTTTACGTAACGTGTTAAGCGATAACACGCCAATAATGATCACGCCCACTAACAATAAGTTCGCTGCCACAGAGTTGTTAGCAAACCATGCAATAGCGCCTGTATGCTGCTTGTTTGACATGATTAACCCTCCGCCTTAGCCAGAACGACCATGCCTGCTTTAAAGCTGCTTAACGGACGCTTTACCACTTGCACACTGTCACTATTTGATTCTGTAAGGCTATTCAGATCGGCAGAGTTGTTCAGCTTGGTAGGGTCGATGTAAATCAAACCGCCCTTTTCAAACTCAACATTCGCGTTTGATTTAGAGAGCAGACCGTTGCCATCCACAAACCACAGATCACCCTGCTGCGAAAGTGCTGAAGCTGGCAGCTCCCATAATTGAGTTAGTTGCTTACCCGAGATCGTTGCCTGCACGAATGTGCCTGGATAAAGATCTTTCTCTTGCTCCAAAGGGTTATCGACTTTCACGATCAGTGAACGTTGACGTGTGTCTTGTTGTAAGTGCTGCTCTACTCGCTCGACATAACCTTGCCACTGGTACTGACCATCAGAACTCGACAGAATCACTGGCCACGGCTGCTCTTTCAATTGCGAGTTATCGCTGTTGGGTAAGCTCAACCATTGGCTTTCAGACAAAGGAACAGAGACCTCAACCTCATCAACGCTGTATAACGTAGCAATCTGCGCGCCCGTTTGTGCGTAGCTTCCCGGTTGAACATCACGGCTCACGACCAACGAATCAAAAGGGGCAACCAAGGTTGTTTTTTCGAGGTCTTGCTGAGCCTTTACCAATTCAAGCTTGGCGTTCTCTAAGGCAGCTGTTACTTGTGCCAGTTGTGGTTCGCGTAATACTAAAGGTGAATCTGGCTCGCCGGACAAACCAGAGCGTTGCCATTCAGACTTAGCTTGTTCGCCTTGTCTTTGCTCTTCCAATAAATCCAGTTGAGCTTGAGCAACATTCGCCTTTGCTTGCGTTACCGCTTGTTGGTAGCTGGTCGAGTCGATATTGGCGATCACTTCACCTTGGCTTATCACTTGCCCTGTTTCAAACTGCGAGCTGATCGTTTCTACTCGGCCACCAACTTCTGTTGAAAACATCAACTCATAACGCGACTTCGCTTCTCCGTAGCCCACCACTTCCGCTTGGTAGTCTCCGAGAGTTGCGAGTACCACTGACACTTGTTGCTGTTGCGAGGCTGCTAAGGTGGTCGTTTCAACAGACTTAGTTCCAATAGACTTAGTTTCAGCAACCATGATTTGAGACTCTGAAACCGTTAATTCATTCGTCTTTTGAGGAGTAAGCTCTGTTTGTGAACCGTTGTAAGCGAGGGCAGCAAAAATGCTTGAACCCGCAACAAGGGTGATTGCAATTGTGATGGTGTTCAGTTTCATGAAGATACTCCCAAGCCCAGAGCTAGGCCTAAATCAATTCGGTTTACAAGACGGTTATAGATGGTTTGTGTTAGCTGCGCTTCAAGGTCATAGGTTTGTTGCTGAACAGTAAGTAGATCAAAAATGTCGACCAAACCCTGACGGTATTTCTCTTCATAGCTGGTGAAGCTGCGTTGTGCGCTCACCAAGGCGTTCGTTAGGTGTTGCTGTTGAAGCGTTAGTGAGGACTCTTGACCCATCGCGTTCTCCACTTCATTCACCGCATTCAGTAGTGTTTCTTGGTAAGCCCAGTAACTGGTTTCTGTGGTTAAGTCAGCAATCTCTGCTTGGGCTTTCAGCTTGCCACCTTGAAACAGTGGTGCCGATACTTGGCCAAGCGCACTCCACAAAGGCCCGGTAAGCAGCGCTTCGCTCGGAGATTCTGCCATATCGGTTAGGCTTGCAGATAAGCTGATCGACGGTAGCATCGCTTTGTATGCAGCATCAGCACGCAGTGTTTCTGCTTCAATATTGAAGAAAGCCGCTTGAAGATCCGGACGCCCTGCCAGATCTTGCGTCGGCATGTTGTCTAGCGGGTTAATGATGGTTGGGAATGAACCGAGATCAGGTATTGAAGCTAGATCAGACTCTCCACTCCACTGTCCTGTTAACAGAACCAATTCACGGCGACTTTGTGCAAGTTGCTCGCGGTAATCGGCTAAGGTTGACTGAGTCGATGCGCTGCTGGTTTTGGCGTTATCCAGGTCTTCAAGGCTACCCAACCCTGCACGGTATCGTTCTAAAACAAGCTCTTCGTTATTTTCTAGAATCACCAAGCGCTGTGTTTCAATATCAACAAGCTGCTGCTTCAAGCTGATATCAAGCCAACCTCTCATCACACTCGCGACCAAAAGATCTTGAGCCCCCTGAAGGTTAGCCTGAGACGTCGCAATGTCTTTTAACGCGGCGTTGTTTGTGTCTGCTAATTTCTGCCATAAGTCCAACTCCCAACCGACCGTGACATCCGTGGTGTAGGTTTCAGTGGTGCTTGAGCCTTTAGTGCCTTCGTCAGCTTGACCAGAAAAACTCGCATCGACGGTTGGTAAGCGGTCGCCAGACGTCACACCTTGCTGTGCATAGGCAATTTTGAGTGCTGTGATACTTTGTTGAAGGCTTGGACTGTTCTGCAGAGCGCGCTCGATATAGAGATCGAGCTCCGGCGCATTCACTAAATCGGTGAGTTGTAGATTCTCTGTATCTAACTCTTGTTCATTAGAAGCATGCTGGTTCAAAGCCTGTTCTTCAGAGGTTTGTTGGATCAGCTCTGAAAGTAAGCTTTGCTGTGTCTTGCTAGTGCTTTGCTCTGCTAACGAAACATAGTCAGCCTGACTGGTTGTCGTGCAACCGATCAACCCGATTAGAGCAAGTGAAATAAGGGAATGTTTTAAAGGAAGATTCAATTTCATCTTCTTGTCTCCTGTAAGAATGGAGGCAAGATAACGAGCTGGAGGTTAAGGGAGGGTTAAGGCGAACGTTAACCCTAAAAGAAAATGCAAAAAGTGTACGTTTAAACTTCTGTTTTATGCTTCTGACTTGCTAGAAAAGAGCCCACCGATCTTATAACCAATCGCATAGCAAACCACTGCAATAGTCACAAACACCAATGCCGAGAAGAAGTACGCCACCGATGCGGCGACGCCAGTGCCCCATACGATGCTGAAGACTAAACCGTGGTAAGCCTCTTGCGGCCACTGAGAGATAGGGAACTGAGTACCACCAGCAATAAGATAAACCATCGCAAACAAGCCGATAAAGGCAGTGATAAGACCGATGAGAACGCGCATGTTCATGGGGAAACCTTTGATTTATTGGACTTGGTTGCCATTGTTCTTAGTCGAAAGCGGATGTGCTTAGTCGAAACCGAATATTCTTAATCGAAGTCGAATGCTATTAATCGCAACCTGATGATATTCAAGTATATCGGATAAAAGGAGCTTGCTCTATTACTCTTCCGAGTGAGCCTTATACACGACAGAGTAATGAAAGTGGTGGTTTGAATCTGAATCAACCTAACCAGCAGGCACAAAAAAGCGGATACCCTTCTTACGTAAACTCCGTAAGTAAGATACCCGCTTTTACTAAATTTAAGCGCTTTTATTGAATCTAGCTACTTTAACTTAATCTAGCTTAAAGCAGGATGAAGATACCCGCTAAACATGCACTCATTAGGTTAGCTAACGTACCAGCCGCTACTGCTTTCAAACCTAAGTTTGCCACTTCTGCACGACGCTCTGGTGCCATCACACCAATCGAACCTAATTGAATCGCGATAGAACCAATGTTGGCAAAACCACACAATGCAAAAGTCACAATGACTTGGCTATGTTCAGATAGCAGCGCTTTGTTCTCAACGAAATCGATGAAAGCAACAAACTCGTTCATTACGATCTTCTGACCGATGTAAGAACCTGCCATTAATACTTCATCACTCGGGATACCAATTAACCATGCAAGAGGCGAGAATAGGTAACCGAAGATAGCTTGCAGGGTAATGCCCGCAAAACCGAACATTTCGCCTAGACTTTCTAAACCCGTGTTGACCATTGCAATCACACTCACGAATGCAACCAACATAGTGCCGACAGCTACCGCCACCTTCATACCGTTCATTGCTCCACTTGCCAATGCATCGATCACGTTGCTTTGGTCAGCTTTATCTAGCTCAATGTGGTCGTAGTCACTCGGAGTACTACGCTCAGGAACAATGATCTTCGCCATCAATAGGCTGCCCGGAGCCGCCATGAAGCTTGCTGCAATAAGGTATTTAAGCTCAACACCTAATCCTGCATAGCCACCCAGCACACTGCCGGCCACTGACGCCATGCCGCCCGCCATTACAGCAAACAGTTCAGAACGAGTCATAGACTTTAAAAAGGGACGAATAAGAAGAGGTGACTCACCCTGAGAAAGGAAGATATTACCTGTTGCAACTAGAGATTCAGCTTTACTGGTGCCCAGCAGTTTTTGCACCGCTCCACCAAGAACTTGAATCACTTTCTGCATAACGCCTAAATAATAGAGCGCAGAGATCAAAGCACTGAAGAAGATAATGATTGGAAGTACGCGAATCGCGAAAATGAAACCTTCAGTAGCCAGATCACCAAATAGGAAAGCGATACCAACGTCTGCAAAACCAAGCAAACTCGAAACGCCATTGCTTAGGCTTGTTAACGCCAGTTGTCCCCAAGGGAAATACAACACCAAAGCAGCGAAGCCGATTTGAAGTAATAGTGCACGAGAGACCGTTTTCCAGTTAATAGAAGAGCGACTCTCAGATAGCAGACATGCGCAAGCAATCAGTGCAATAACACCGACAAGACCAAATAGAATATTCATAATGTGTCCTAGTAATCCTTAAAGAGTGAACATGAGCCAAACGAATGACATCAAAGGAATAGGACAAAGAACCGCAAGCAAAACGCTACGCGATGAAGGAGCTAACAACGTTAGCGACTGTAACAACGAGTTGTTCATGTAAAAATCACCTTATACAAGCAGTGGAACGTAGCTGGTCCGGTCCGTGGGGTCATTCACATATCCATGTGACGGCTTGTATTGGCTAAGCACCGGCTTAAAACCGGAAAAGAAGTATAAACAGTTAAGTGAGACTTTCATCACATTTTTTAACGCAAACGATCGCGCGGTCAAGGATTAAACAAAACGCTGTGTTTATCGTCATTTGTGTGCATAAAAACTGTAAACAACCTGTATGAAGTTGAATTTGTAATGTTAAGCCTTTAAACGTACGAGCGTAATCACTCGGTTAATTCTGTGTGATTCTTACTACTTTTCTGTGCTCTGCCTCATTTCCCGATACTTCAAGATTCATCTTAAGTTTAGATGCGTATATACTTTGTATGATCTCACCAAATAATTATCTATAAAATACTAATAGAGCTGATTAGATATAACAGCCATCGAGACTAAGAGAGGAAACACTTGAAGAAAATGGAAGCTCCGCACGACATGAACAATGGAGCTAAATTCAAAACAAATAGACATGGCTATGTGACAGTAGTTGAATATTATAATACCTATACTGTTATTGTCGCGTTTGAAAACACCGGAAATATCCGCGCTATCAGTGCGGCGAAATTACGTACAGGTCAGTTAACTGATCGCTCTGTCGCACCTGAATCAATTATGATTGGTGAAAAGGTTGAATCCGTTAAACATGGAATATTGACCATTACCCAAGTTGAATCTGAAAATATTGTGGTACTAACCAACACTAATAACGAAGAAATTCGAATGTTATTGCCCGCTGTACAAAAAATGAAAGATAAGGTCGAAGATGTTGAGAATGATAAAACTGAGGCTCCAAAGCCAACCTCTCTCAGTCAATTAACAAAAAGAAATAAAAAGACCAAAGACGTCAATAGTATGCTTAAGAAAATGCTTACCGATTACGGTCGATACGATTAGTTATCTATTTTATTTCACAAATCCTCTAAATATTTGTCTTCCGAAAAATAAATACATTTACTCCTGCCTTTCTCAATAAGATACGTTGCATATTCGAGTGAAAAGTTAAATTTGATCAAAGTCTCACTCTGGATCTTTAACACAAATTAACGAGATCTCCATCACAATCTCATTTTAGCTTTGTGATGGAGATCTTATTGAAATCTGAATATTTCCATTATTATGCTCTCACACAATAAGAGAACGCAGTTTCTCAACCCCTAAAATCCAATTGAGACAAATATTATGAAAAAGATTCTTGTAGTTTGCGGTAACGGCCTTGGTACTTCACTAATGATGGAAATGGCAGTGAAAGAAGTGGCTAAAAAAATCGGTTTCGAAGCAGAGATTGATCACGAAGATCTATCTTCTGCGGCATCAAGCAATGCGGATATTTGGGTCGCGGCAACAGACGTTGCTAACCAACTGAAAGACGGTGGAAAAGAGAACATCATCAGCCTTAAAAATATTTTTGACAAAGCATCAATCGAAGAACAACTAAAAACTTTCATGTAAGGTCAAATTATGCAAAACTTTTTCGAATTCATGCTCGGCTTATTAAAAGAGCCAGCAATCATGGTAGGTTTAATTGCTTTCATTGGCCTTGTTGCACAAAAAGCTGATATTTCTACCATTCTAAAAGGCACAATTAAAACCGTAATGGGTTTCCTAATTTTAGGTTTTGGTGCTGGCGCTCTTGTTGGCGCACTAAATAACTTCTCAGTTGTATTTACTGAAGCATTCGGCGTAAGTGGTGTTATTCCAAATAACGAAGCAATTGTTGCATTAGCACAAGAAGCATTCGGTTATGAAATGGCTCTAATTATGTTCTTCGCATTCGTTGTGAATATTTTATTGGCTCGCATTACTCCTTTAAAATATATTTTCTTAACGGGTCACCACACAATGTTCATGTCTATGCTAGTAGCGGTAATTCTGTCTACAGCAAACATTGAAGGCACTGCTCTAGTCGCAATTGGCTCTATCATTGTCGGTACACTAATGGTTGTGATGCCAGCTCTAGGCCAAAAGTACACTGAAAAAGTAATGGGTACTGATCAACTGGCTATCGGTCACTTCTCGACACTGTCTTACATCGTGTCTGGCTTCATTGGTAGCAAATTCGGTGACACATCAAAATCAACAGAAGACATCCAAGTTCCTAAAAGCTTAATGTTCCTGCGTGATACGCCAGTAGCCGTAGCAACAACAATGGCAATCTTCTTCATGCTTGCGTCTATTATTGCGGGCGGCGAGTTTGTAGAAACAGTATCAAGCGGTCAAAACTGGGTTGTGTTTACCTTCATGCAATCTCTAATCTTTGCAGGTGGTGTTTACATCGTATTGCAAGGTGTGAAGATGCTAATTGCTGAAATCGTTCCTGCATTTAAAGGTATTTCTGACAAACTAGTTCCGGGTGCAAAACCTGCTCTAGATTGCCCAATGGTATTCCCTGTAGCCCCAAACGCGGTACTTATCGGTTTCCTTTGTTCTTTCGCTGCTGGTCTACTAGCAATGGCAGTACAAGGTGCACTTGGTTGGACAATCATTGTAGCGGGCGTGGTACCTCACTTCTTCGTTGGTGGCGCAGCTGGTGTTTACGGTAACGCAACAGGCGGTTTACGCGGTGCAATCCTAGGTTCATTCACGCAAGGTCTGTGTATCTCTTTCCTACCGATGCTGCTACTTCCTGTACTGGGTGGCCTGGGTCTTGAAGCAACAACGTTTGCTGACTTCGACTTCGGTGTAGTTGGTCTGATTCTAGGGTGGATTGTTTCATGAGCCTATTCGATTTAATCGGTGACCAAGGCGTTATCATCAACTCTGAAGAAAACCTAACGGTTGATGCTGCGATTGATTTAACCTGTTCAACACTGCTAGCAAGCAACAAAATTGAAGCTAGCTATGTTGAAGCTATCAAACAAAAGCACAAGGACATTGGCGCGTACTATGTTCTAGCACCAAAGATTGCGATGCCTCATGCTCGTCCTGAAGATGGTGTGAACGAAGCATCTCTGCAAGTGACGGTATTCAAAAAGGGTGTTGATTTAGAGTCGGAAGACAACGGTGACGTTTACCTTTCAATTACTCTGGCAGCGATGGACTCAGATAGCCATATCCATACTATTATGGCGCTATCAGAGTTGTTCCAAAATGATGATGACATTGATGCCATTATCGCAGCGGAAACAGAGCTAGAGATCATCGAGATCTTAAAACGCTGCTAATCTCGATCTAAAGATCCTGATATGCCCCCATTAAAAAAGCGATAGCCTCGGCTATCGCTTTTCTGTTTCTGGTGCTTAGTCAATTATCTTTTAGCATGAATTGAAACGCATGGCTTGCCCATTCATGATTTACAGAAGGCATGGTTTACAAAAATGTATGGCTTACAAATGCATGACTAACAAGTGCATCACGCCAACGCCTCACAACCAATCAGCATTCACTAGCGTTAAAATGCGTACATTCTTTTATCAGTTGATAACTCGAAACAGTACTGTGCGTGTTTTTCAAGACATTCAAACACTTCTCTATCCAACTTATAGTTTTCAACATAGTCTCTCAAAATAGCCATCGTCTGTTCTAACGTCATACCAGCACGATAAGGACGTGATTGAGATAATGCTTGGAATACATCTACCACAGCGACGATCCGACTCGGTTGATCCAGCTCTTCCGCCGTTTTACCCATTGGGTAACCTGATCCATCTAACCTTTCATGATGATTGGATGCCCATTGACATACCTGAGGAGAACTAAACAGCTCTTGCAGTGCGAATCGAGTGTCCGTTGCGTGGCGTTTAATACAGCAATACTCCTCTTCGGTCAGCAAATCCGGCTTATGAAGAATGTCATTAGGTGTTTGCAGTTTGCCGATGTCATGAACTAGCCCGGCTAAATAGAGTTTACGCTGAGTTGTGTATGAATAACCCAACTGCTTGGCGAGATATTCAGAAAGCTGCCCGACTTTCAACGAATGCTTAAAAGTAAACGAACTTTTGGTATCTACAACATTGGCGATAAACTCGGCAAAGGCCACCGTCTCGTCCAGCGACATTTGCTGAGAGAAGAATGGCACAGGCTCAAAGTTATCCCTCATGTTCTCGATGTAAGGGATTTCCATCGAGAACCAAAAATCATCCAGATCGACCAGCTCACACATGTGTTGTACAAGGTTGGTTTCGAACATCTCATCCGCTTGTTCAGTCAAACGTTCAATAATGCTCGCTTTTCCATCTGGTGTTAAATTTCCATAACGATCAGAAGAGGTTATGCCGTATAGATAATCGACTCTGTCGGCAAGCATCACGATCGCGGCCAATTCTTTTTCTAACTCGCTGATATGAATCGCCTTTAACTCAGCCCACGGGGTATGATGATAAAGAACCGGCTTAGCGAATATAGAAAGAACTGGGCACTCTTTTAAGATTTGGTAGCCCTTCTGACAATGGTGATAGCTCGAGTCGGGCACAAACCCAGAAGTTAAGCTGAGCTGCTCATCAATTTGCGATACGCCACAGTCGTGAATTAACCCTAATGAGAACGCAAGTTGGGCCTGCTCTTCTTCCCACCCGACGCTCAGAGCACATCGATACGCGATATAACCTACCCTCTGCCCATGGTTTTTGCTTTCAAAACCGACGTTATCAAGCGCCTTAGCAATACCAAATAGAGCCTTTCTTAGGTCTACGGTTACCTCTTGGCAATGTTGATTCATTATTTAAGCCTAGCATTTTTATAGTTTTTATATATTTAGGCTGCTAATACTAATGCATAGCTAATGGTTATATACACAACTATTGTAAGGTTTAATGAGTTTCGTGATAGAACTAACGTATCACGAAAAATCCGTGCTACAAGTGGTTGCATATTGAAAATCATGCGACATTATAGCCTGCCGACCAAAAATCACTAAATCATCAGCCAAAAGAAAAGGAAAGACATGTTTAAAACGATTATCGATAACGAACTATCCATCGCATTGGTCGAAGAAAGCTTCGCTACCCATTACGCTGACTATTCACAAAGCCAAAATGAGTATCTTAGCCAGTGGTTAGCATGGCCACCGCACTGCAAAACAGAGCAAGATTTTAGGATTTTCATCCAACGCTCATTACACGATTATGCTGAAGGGAAAAGCATGACATGTGCCATCGTGTATCAAGGAAAGATCGTCGGTAACTGCAGCTTCAATACCATCGACCACAATACCAAGAAGGTAACGATTGGTTATTGGTTGTCACAGACTCAACAAGGCAAAGGCATCGTCACTCGTGTGGTTCAAAAACTGATTGATATTGCTTTCAATGAGTTAGATATGGAAAAGATTGAAATATCAGCCGCTACTGAGAACATGAGCAGCCGTAAAGTTTGTGAGCGCTTACATTTCACGTTAGAAGGTATTATAACTCGTAATGAGAACTTGAATGGCCGCATCGTAGACCACGCCATTTATGGTCTTCATCGCTCTAAACTCTAAGCTCTAAGCTCTAAGCTCTAAGCTCTAAGCAGTCACTATTATGTAAATGAGCATACTAAAAAGCCACGGTATTCGACCGTGGCTTTGTTATTTTACGAACCTAGAACCTAAGTAGCCCTCAGAGCGCCCAGTTATACGGTCTTAGGAATCACGATACTGAACTTAGCTCCACCATGGTTGCTGTCATCGATTTTGATATCCCAAGAAAGCTTTTTAGCCGCTGAAATCGCAATCGCGAGGCCTAACCCCAAACCACCCGTTGTTGAGGTTCTGCTTGAATCTAGACGGGAAAACGGAAGAAATACTTCATCACGACTGTCTTCTGGGATTCCAGAACCATTATCTTCAATAACCACTAGCCAATTTTCTGAATTCTCATCCAGTGTCATCCACACCTCATCGCGCGTGTAATTACCCGCGTTTTTGAGAATATTATCGAAGACCAAACGTGCCATTGAGCAGTCACACTTAATCTTGCAATCTTGCCCTACTTTGGATTCAAAGAGCACATTGTCTAACTGAGAGTAACGAATACGATCGAGACAGTACTCATGAAGATCAGAGGTCACTTTAACGAGCTCAAAGAATGAGTTATCCATGACATTCAACTTCGACAGCATGATAATTTCTGAAGTGAGATCGTTGATATCCTCAATGTAGGTATCAATATCATCGAAAAGCGCCTGATGATGGTCGGGAGCTCCCCTTCTTAGAATATCGGTCGCCAGTTGAATACGACTGAGCGGGGTGCGCACCTCATGTGGGATAGCTTGAGCAAAGATGTGGCTTTGTTTCACTTTGCTCTCGATCTCTTCCGCCATGAAGTTAAAGCTGCTGGCCAAATCTGACACTGGATGAATGTCGTCTAGATCAGAACGAGTACTGAGTTTCCCTCGACCAAACTGTTTTTGCTTCTCAACTAGCAACTCGATTCTTTCTTGAAAACGCCTCACAGGTAAGTAAACACTTGCGCCGATCGCGACAATAATGGCGAACAAAAGCCCGAGTAAAAAGTTTCTTTCTGAATCTTCATACCATTCAATTTCAGGAGAGAAAAAATCCCCTACCTCACTGAACGCGAAACTAAATTTAGAATTTGGAAGTTGAAACACCGCCGAGTACAGATCGTTATCACTGAGGTATATAGGTACACCATTTAAAGTGGTAAATAACTCGCATCGTTGGCAGGGAGCTTCTCCCGACCAATTATCTAGCAGTCGTAAATTGAAGATATAAAATTGTTGATAGCCTGTTCTATCGAGTTCTTTATACAGTGAATTATATTGATTGTGCTGACGGGTATACTGCTCAACGAAGTAAATACCATCATTTAGGAAAGTTTCGATCTCGGTTCTTCGCATGTGCCCTTCACCTAGGTTCACAAACAAAAAGATCGTTGCCGACATACCAACCACAATCCCAAGATACAATCGGGCAAACATCGAAACAGAACGAAGTTTCGCAGTCATGAACTTACGCAACCAGCATGTACCCCTTATTGCGAACCGTACGGATCAACTGTTTGTCTTTTGCGTGAATGCGTAGTTTTCGTCTTAAACCGGAAACTCGCATATCAATAGAACGATCATTAAAAGCATAATCAATCCCTCGAAATAACTGACAGCACTGGTCTCGAGTCACGACCTGACAGATGTTATTCACAAGAAGGTTTAAGATTTCAAACTCGGCAGAAGTAAGCTTAAGATTTTGCCCATACAGAGTGGCACTTTGAGCAATATTGTTGATCACAATATCGCATTGCTTTTCAGCCGTTTTTTCTGGCGCGATAGCAATAGGAGCAGCTCGACGTAATAACGCTTCAATTCGTGCCAACAAAGCATGGCCACGAATAGGCTTTGCAACGTAATCATCCGCGCCAAACTTAAATAAGCTTACCTCACTCATTTCATCGGCAGAGGCGGTCAACACTAAAATTATTCCATTGTAAAACTCTCGAGCCTGACGGCAAATTTGAGCGCCACTCATGCCTGGAAGCATCAAGTCCAACAGCACTAAATCAGGTTCAATACTGCGGATCGCTTCAAGTGCTAAATTCCCTTCATGAACAACGCTAACATCGTAGCCTTCAGCTTCTAGGTAAAGCGTAGTTAAACGAGCTATCTCTTGGTCATCTTCGACAATGAGCACTTTGGTTTTCGACATTCCTATCACCAGTATTTATTAAAAGCGAGGGCAGTATATATACTGCTCATATATCATCAATGTTGTGATTCGAGCCTCACTTTTACCGTACGCAAAACATTGTAATCACTTTTGTACATACACGTTTACAAAACGCAGTGCTTAACCACCAGTACGCCTTAGTTTAAGAAGGTTGGCCATCAATAACTCGCTATTCACGGTGTTTTAATTGCCTATACAACGCTTACGTTTGCTTTATTTTCTTACTCACACTTACATTTAAGGCATTTACAAAACCCAATCAAATAAACCCTCCAAATAGTAATGACTTGTCGGTTAATATCACTGACAAATGACATATTTATAGGTTTAAAATCCGAACATATCGTTCAACAGTCGAAAGAAAACGATTACGTTACCCACCAGCCAGTGTTTTGCATTTTCAGGGCCTCGGCAGGCGCTATTAAGCAATATCTTCTTCAAGTAATATTCATGAAATTGATAATTCGATCCAGCATTTGCTAATCACCACTACCACACAGGGTCCACTTTAAGATGAATAAACCGCTTTCACTGTTACTGACCAGCCCCCCTTTATTTTCAACGCAGTTATTAGCTGATAACAATAAACAAGAAATAGTGAATCCGATTCAAGCGCAGGCAAATTCTTGGATAAACATTCAGGTCGCGCCAAAAATAACATTCGTCAAAAGATGGGCTTCAACTGTGAGTTCTATAGCGCGCTCCTTTCTGTAGCACTTTTTTCTTCTTCAACACGGCTTTTAACGGCTGTTGAAGACCAGAATTCAATTTGATAAGCGCCTACTGAATGCATGAGTTCGGTAGGCACTGTTCGACCAACACATCAGTTCACCGAGTTCAATATGATGACCAATTATCAACCTTTCGAGCATCTCAAGTGTCCTATTTGGATATATGATATTGATAATAAAAGAATAACTTGGGCAAATAGTAACGCGCTCCCCCTCTGGGAGTCTGAGTCGATGTTTGAGCTGACATCACGTGACTTTAGTGTCGAGATGTCAAAAGCGATAGAAGCAACACTGGAAGAATACCAAAGACAATTTCTACGTAACGAAAGCATCAAAACATGGTGGAACTTCACGCCAAACCACATTTCCAAACGTGCATTATGCCTATTTTCTGGGATCCCATTGCCCGATGGTCGAACTGGGATGTTGGTACAAGTCATTGCCGAAGAGGGCAGCCTAAAGCACGACTTAGCTTGCTCTGATGGCGCAAATCTATCCCTTCTATTTGATAACTCGGGAGACGTAGTGAGCGCTAACTCCGCATTCTTTCAAAGCTATGGTTCACCGTTTAGTACCCTATCCGACTTCGTTTCAAGTGAAGAGGCAGCAGCACAATGGTTGTTTGCTGCGCGTAAAGGCCGCGAGATTTTAGAAGAAGTCAGCTGCGAAATAGATAACAAAATTCATCACTTTGACGTTCAAGGAAAATGGCTATTTGATAAAAGCGAGCTTCTGTTAAACCTCACCTGTACAACTAAACAGAAAGAGAAGTTGATCAAAGCCAGATACAACGCTGAGCACGACTGTTTAACTGAGCTTTACAATCGCCGCGGTATCACCAACCTTTTAGAAACCAGTATTGCCTATCGCTCGCCCTTTGAGTTGATGTTTGTCGACCTTGATGGCTTCAAATTGGTCAATGATACTTATGGACACAGTGTCGGTGACCAACTACTTAAGCAGGTTGGCGAACGTCTTAAACACCTCGTCGACGAAACGTGCATGATCGGTCGATTTGGTGGCGACGAATTCATTGTTATTGCCCACGCCTGCCGAAATCACAATATCCCGCTGCTCTGCTCTCGTATTATTGAAGCCTTGAACAAGAGTTTCCACATCAGAGGGATTGGCACCTTGTCTGTTGGTTGCAGCATCGGTACCGCTCATTTCCCTGATAATGCCGTCGATCAAGAGTCACTGCTCAAGCAAGCGGGTATGGCGATGCATATGGCCAAAACAAATGGACGAAATCGATTTCAAACTTTTACACCTTGTCTAGCACAAACCCTTCACCGCAAGGTAGAGATCCGTCATCGACTCACGCATGCCTTAGAGAATGACGACCTCAACCTTCATTACCAACCGATAATGAACACTAACAGCGACAAGGTGAAAGGATTTGAAGCCTTACTTCGATGGTCGGACGAAGAACTAGGTGACATAGCTCCTGACGAATTTATTACCTTAGCGGAGGAGAGTGGACAAATAGTTCCTCTCGGAAAATGGGTTCTCAATTCCGCACTCAAACAGTTATCGATGTGGCAACGAGAGTTTGATAATGAGTTGATGATGAGCATCAATATCTCGAGTATTCAGATGCACGCTACCTTTGCCGAACAGTTATTGGCAATGCTGAACTTCTACAACATCCAGCCTCAAAGCGTTGCCCTTGAAATCACGGAGTCTTCCATGATCTTCAAGCATGGTGAAGTCAGACAAGCATTAAGTGATATATCAAAATTAGGCGTAGAACTTCACCTTGATGACTTTGGCACAGGGTACTCCTCACTCTCAATGTTGCATGACTTGCCAATTAGCACCGTTAAACTCGATAAAAGTTTTGTCCATGGTTCGCACAAAGGGAGCAAAGCAATAGTCCAAGCCACTCATGCTATCTGCGATAAACTGGGGCTAAAAGTAGTTGCTGAAGGCGTCGAGACAGAAACGCAAAAAGCGTTCTTGATCGATTGTGGATACCAGTATCTTCAAGGGTTCTTGTTTAGTAAGCCCATCCCGTCAAATGAAGTCGAAAGACAATTTTTAACAGGTCGATTAATAGACATTTAAAAACCTATTTATCAATAAGTTAGAGTTTTTTAGCACTTCGTAGTCCAGAGAGTGATACCCACATCAACGCTTACGTATGCTTACATTGCGGCCAATAACGACAAGCCGAAGTTAAAGTATTGTTTATTATGCAATTATTGAGAACAATCAACCTGCAAGCCATATAACAGATATACCTACCTTCTGTAATGGCTTTGGTATTTAGATTACCCTCAAGCAGCCCCTCAATCAGATCAAATAATCGGTAAATATGAGAAGACAAAACGGCTTCACTCTCTTAGAACTTATCATCGCAGTCTTAATTTTAGCTATCCTGTCTACCACGGCTATGGTCAAGTTCTTAAACGTTCAAGGAAGCGCCCGTGCGAGTAAAATACACGACGTAGCGGGTAACCTACGTACCGGTATCGATATGATCTACGCCAAGTCTGCGATTGCTGGCGTTGAGGGAGAGTGCAACTATGTAGAAAAAACGGAAATTGAAACCTACTACGTCTGTCATGGCTACCCAATAGCTTATGTGGATTCACTAAGAAGACTGCTCAATATCGACAGAACAGAGCTTCACGTGATCAACAAAGAAGTCGATCCTGGTAGCAATGCCGAAAGAGTAGCAGCTATCTCTTTTGACGCAGATAACTACACCTATTCACCTGAAGGTAACTTTTGTCAGGTACTCTATCAACCAGAAAAAGAACCTCAAATCGTCGTACTTGATGGCGCATGTTAAATACTCAACGATTTTACTCATTCAGAAGTTAGAGCTAAACCATCGAGACAGCTCTTTGAATATCATGTGGTTACGATAAATTTGTTCAAAAATAATACGAATAGGGTTAAGTTGTTGCTACTTACATCTTTAAGTGCTGTTTACGTTATAACATGAACTTAATTCATATCTTATTTTTTATAATTAGCCTGTAAAGATCTACATAGGTGCATTTCTGATATAGATATCAACAGTGTTTTGGTTAAACACCTTTCGTAAATAGATAGTTATAAATATATAATTATAAATAGCATCTTCGTGCTATCTAAAACTTCCCACCTAAAGATTTCATTATTTAATAATACGTAATAATACAAATAAAGCAGACTCAAAATACAATATTATCAATTCCATCATCTAGCCATATAATTCAATTACTAAAATCATGTCTTAATTATGTTGTAATTAATATTACATAAATTGACATAATCTAAGTTTATCCTGAAAAATTCTGATAAATCTCACACATCAATAAACCGAATGAATACCATCAAAAGCTACATTAGAAACCTCTAAATCCAGTAGCTAAATCTTCCACATAGAAGCGGTGAAATGGATAAATACCAAAACAAATGGATAAATCCCTTTTATCCCTTGTAAATCATTGGCTTTCATTTATAAATTCAACTTTTGGATGAACATCTCCATAACCTTTCATTCAAGCCCAAATTCTGCGATTAGTATCAACATCTTAAGAGAAGATGGTGACATTTTGGTTATATTATTTGGAAAGGACTCTTAGGTTGAATGAAAATCCCAGCCAATACACATCAATCACATAAATATAATAACTGTCGCTTAGGAGTTGAGCCATGCACTGTTCTTTCAATATAAACAACAATAATGAGAGCTTGCAACTGATCTACAATGAAGAAAAGATATATATCAAGAACAACAGCAATAAGATATCAGAGGAAAGTCTTAATAGTAAAGAGAGTTTTGTATTCAAATACCTTATTGAGCACTCATCAATATCTAACCCTCAATCTGCACGAGATGTTGAAGAGTCTTTTAAATTACATTTTGATGAAGAGTTTAGTTTGTATGCATTAAAAAACATCATCGCCTCAATAAGAAAGAAATATCGAAACTTATGTAAAAAAGCAAAGATAGATAATAATAGCGAACTTATCTCTAACCTTTATAAGGTGGGTTACTTCATCGATCTCGATAAGAGCTCTACAAACTGCGTCGCACCAAAGTACGACATCAATCAATTCAAGCCCAGTCAGATAGAAATGTTGAAAATGATGTTCAACACCTATCATAGAGAACTGATTAAGGCTCTGATAACCGTGTTTACCGTCTCTTCATTTTTCCTCTTCGTTGTCTACTTTTTCCAAATCCTTTATACGACGAAGATTGCTGATGAATACAGCGAAAACACCAAACATATTGCTGAAGAAATCATGCTCTATGGTTGCGATAACCAAGGGGCTGTGCACTCATTAAGGCATTCACTCAACTTAGATTCTGTCATCATGACTACGTCTTATGGTTCATGTTATATCTCCAAAACACGCTCGAAAATGGTAGACCTTGATCAAGTTGATGACTTTTACGATAGTACCGATTTCGCTTATTCACGCTTCGTAGATACTAAGCGTGACATTGACCTTACGGTGCGTATTTCTACACGCTCTATTGAAGCTCGATACAAGAACTCACTATTGCCGCTGTTAGTCGACTCGGTCTCGATCCAGAAGAATGGTTATTACATTCTGAACCTAGGTGAAGAAAGTAAAGCTATCTATCAAACACCACTGCCAACCGGTGCAACCATTGCCTTTTACAGTGACGATATTGTCGTACTGTGGACTGCGCTTTCTCTGATTCTCGCCACACTGCTTTATCGCTCCTATATTCTGGGCTTTATGATCTACCTGTTTCGTTGGAAACACATCTCCTTTGAAGAAGAGCCCATCATCAACACCGAAGACAACAGCGTTCTGTATTACGAGTTGCTATCTCGAGTTCGTAACGTCGGCGTTTTAAGCTTCATCAACACCATGAGACGCACCAATTTACTCACCTTTCACACTATCTTGCTCATCGAGACGGTCAGAAAAGCCAAATTACACAACAGCCATGAGATCTATGGTGTCAACGTGTGTCCGAGCGCTTTGGTGGGGTCGAACTTCGCAAGGCTCAGAGAGCATTTGGCCGCGATGGAAGCGAATGAATTTGTCGTCGAGATTACTGAATATTCGAATATTGGCTATGGATGTGAGGTTATCGATAACATTAAGGATATCAAAAAGCTTGGTATCACTATCGCTCTGGATGACTTTGGCACGGGCAATAACAACATCGAAATCATCAATATTATCTCTCCGGCCTATCTAAAACTGGATCGTTGCTTTGTTAAGGATATCGAGTCAGGAGAGCACCATCAGGGTGTATTGCTTAATATCTCTGAGATTGGACGCTTATCAAATATCACGATGATTTATGAAGGTGTCGAGACGCGCAGGCAACAATATATCTTGTGTCAGCTAGGCTACAACTTACATCAAGGCTATCTGTATAGCCGGCCCAATGACTCAGAGGAGCAATAGGCCCCCCTAACAGAAATCTTGACGAGCAACCATTTCCTATTCAAATAATCATCGCTCATACAGCTGCTTGAAAGCCCACAAGGACGTAGGCTTCAAGTACCCTCCCCGCCAAACATGCTTTATCCAAATGTAAAAATATCCGATCCATTTTCATAAAACCCTTGCCAATTCGAATAAAAAGGTTAGTGTTATACACATGTATATCACCATGCAGTTTTAATTATGACCGAATGGAAAGACGATCAACCGATCTTTAGGCAGCTTGCTACAAAGATCAGCGACCAAATTCTTCAAGGTGTTTGGTTAGAGCAACAAGCGTTACCTTCAGTGCGTGCGGTTGCCGCTGATCTCAAGATCAACCACCTTACTGTCATGAAAAGCTATCAGTTATTGGTGGATGAAGACTTGGTAGAGAAAAAGCGCGGCCAAGGCATGTATGTGGCTGAAGGGGCACTTCAAAAATTGAAAGAGTCTGCACACCAATCATTCATCAACACGCAGATCCCAGCCATCGCTGAGACGCTAAGCATCATTGATATGAGTGTCGAAGAACTCGTGAAACAGCTAGCACAACATATAAAGGACAAGTCATGAGTACTTTACTTTCAGTGAAAAACGTAACCAAAACCTATTCGAACCAAGTGGGTGTCGAGAACATCAACTTCGAGTTAAAGCCAGGGCAAGTACTTGGGCTTCTGGGCCACAATGGCGCGGGCAAATCGACATTGATCAAATCATTGCTTGGTGGCCACAACTATCAAGGTGAGATTGAAGTAAACGGCTACCACCCTATCCACCAGCACGCTGAGCTCATGCAGCATTTATCGTATATTTCAGATGTTAACGTGTTACCAGAGTGGATGACCGTTAAACAACTGCTTCGATACACACAAGGTGTACACCCTAGCTTCAACAAACAAAAAGCAGAACAGACGTTAAGCAGCACCAACATTAAGCTCTCTTCTAAGATCAAACAGCTTTCTAAAGGGATGAAAGTTCAACTTCATCTCGCGATCATCATCGCGACTGACACTCAAGTGTTGATATTAGATGAGCCAACGCTGGGCTTAGATTTGCTGTACCGCGATACTTTTTATCGCCACCTACTAGAATGGTTCCACGACGGTGAACGCGCCATGATCATTGCGAGCCATGAGGTTTCAGAAATTGAACACCTATTAACGGATGTACTGATTTTGAAGCAAGGTCATTGTGTACTACAAAAGAGCATGGAAGACATCGAGCACGACTATTTCATTATCGAAGTCGCAAACAACCATTCAAGCGAGATACAGAAACTTAACCCACTCACCTCTCAGCCTGGGTTAGGGACGACTAAGTGGCTATTAGAAGGTCAATACAAAGCGCAGGTTGAATCACTGGGTAACATCTATAACGTTGGTCTCGCAGATCTATTCCTTGCAACACAGACGGAGAAGGCATAATGCATCCAAGTTTTTACATGCTAGAAAAAGAACTCATCGAGCATAAAGTTAACACTCGATTGCCTTTGTTTGTCGCATTATGTGGTTTCTTACTGTTCGTTGGTCTGTTCTTTAATGGCGCAGCGCAACATGAGTTTTTCTTCGAAATGCAAGTGAACGGTGACGTGAGCGACATCCACAGAGAGTTCGCACAAGATCTCAACTCAGTGATTTACTTCGGCGCGGGCCTTGTTTCACTGATCCTGTCGACGCTATATATCCCTAAAACGCTACGTAAAGAACGCCAAGAAGGCAGTTCAATGTTTTGGAGAAGTATGCCGGTATCCAACGCAATGACTCACGGCGTGAAGCTAGGCTTCGGTTTAGTGGTTATTCCGGCTATCTGTGCGTTGTTAGTGCTGTTCGCAGATTTTCTATTCTGGATACTGAACGTCTCAAGTGAGCAACAACTGGCACTATTGGTTGAGCAGCAATCTCTGTTTTATGTGCTGAGTAACTGGGTCGTGTTTTTTGGAAGAATGATGTTAGTTGCACTGGTTTTATTGCCACTGGCAACTGTCACTCTAGCTATTTCGCAGCTGGTGAACTCTCCATTGCTTGTCATTTTCATCTCAAGCTATGCGATTAAGTTCCTCTCTGTCGCCGTGTTTGGGTTCTATGGCATCAATGACTTCCTATCTCTCATCGCGTCATTACCAATGAATGTGCTCATAGCAAGCAACCCATTAAGTGCGATTGCAGAAGCGCCGATTTTATCTCTAGGTATTTACGCACTGATCGGTGTTGGTGGTTATCTACTGAGCCTTAAATTGAATAGAACGGACGATGTAAACTTGAAGACGTTGTTCCAACGATAGAGTCATCTATCCTGATCGGATAACATCAGATATCAAAATCTAAAATCAAAGCTTCTGAGAAATCGGGAGCTTTTTTATTGACTGGCATTTTTTCAGACGCAATTCTTTTCAAGTTTTTGTCGTTTTCATGTGCTTTTCAATTTTCAAGATAGGTTTAATCACTGAGACAAAAGTGCAGATCGAGTTGGTTTGGGAAAACTGAGTAAGGTAGAGATAACTAGGGGGTATTAATGAGCTGACATTGAATTGCATTATTATTAATGCCTGTCAGCTCTTTGGGGGATGATTTCTTTAGTCGCCGACCAGATGAAGGTCCTTGAGAGTGCTAATGAAATCGATTTGTTGCGTTTTACATTTGATTAAGCTTTTAAGCTTTATGATTTAAAGCTTATTTCTTTGAAGCTTCTTTCGCTGTGTCTTTCCAGTATTGGATACGAACGCGATGAAGCTGTGCTCTTCTCATTTTTTTCATAAGGGATATTTCCTTTTCTTTAACTGCTCTTCATGAGCTATTTTTATTGCCAACCATTCGAATCTAACGGTGTTTGATGTCCAGATCAATGATACAAATCACAAAATTTATAGAGTTTTGAGTACCATTTACATTAAAGTATGACCTAGTTATCAACTATGGCTCAATTTAATATCTTAAGCCGTTGTTCGAGATTTAGATTAGTTCTCTCAGATGACAAATTCATTTCAGTATCAATACAGTTCAATGATACGTATTTAATAGACCGGACCAACGCGGATTTAGTTCCAACGTCTTATTTTTTATTGCTCACATCGCCTCTAAAGTTACACCGTAACCAATACTGTATTCAATGCGAACAAATAATCGCCACATTAGCCTATACGTCACAACATCAAAATGGGATTATGTTTGTAACGGATAGAGCTTTTGATAGAAAAAAGCCGTAATGAATAAAATTAAATGGACGTAATTATGAGTAAAGTAATTCTGCAAGGGCATATTCTAGTGCCAGACAAAGACCTCGAAGCCGTCACACAAGCCTTGGTTGTACACAAAGAACTGACACTGGAAGAACCTGGTTGTATCGTGTTTCGAGTCAGTCAAAGCACACTTCAACCTCATCGTTTTGAAGTGTATGAAGAATTCGTCAGTAGAGAGGCATTCGAAGCCCATCAACAGCGCGTAAAAGCTTCTGAGTGGGGTGACATCTCCAAGAACGTGACTCGTCATTATCAAATAACCGACGTTACCACCTCATAAATGTCCGAGCCATTCGCTAACAGCGTTGTCAGGTTGACCAAACAAGATCCCTTGCGAATGCAGATTTTAGAGTGTGTATATCAACTGGGTTTGCCACAGTGCTATGTTGCTGCTGGCTTTGTGAGAAACCTCATTTGGGATCACCTACATGGTTATTCCTCCCCGACGCCACTCAATGACATTGATGTGATCTACTTTGATCCCATTGATACCTCCTACGAATCGGGTCTTCGATACGAGGATCTGCTTAAACAACGGTTACCTGAACTGAATTGGCAAGTTCGCAATCAAGCCTGCATGCACACCAGAAATGGGGATGAACCTTACCAAGGCTCATTGGGTGCGATGAGTTATTGGCCAGAGAAAGAGACAGCGGTTGCCATACAGCAAAGTCTCACTGGGGAGATCGAATGTATTTCTGCTTTTGGTTTAAAGAGCTTGTTTGATTTAAAAATCACACCGAACCCTAATCGCAGTCGCGCCGTGTTTGATCAACGAGTTCAGTCTAAGAACTGGCTAACTCATTGGCCCAAGTTAACGATTAGTCACAGTGAACTAGCTTTCGAATTCAAACGCTAAAGTCATTGACTAAATCGAGCTAATTCAATTTCACTCGGTAAAGCGGATTGACTGGCTTATCGACAAAATACGACCAGATATGATCGTAGACAGCATGTTGGTTGGGGAATGGCGCTAACGCTTTTGCCTCTTCTAAATTGCACCAACGGTACTCCGTATGCTCGTCATTCAGTTCAATCGCTTGGTTGGGTGGGCATAGCACCGCAAACACAGGGATGAGCTGAATCACATTAACGTGCGCTTCGTAAAACTGCTCCAGAAACTGCGCGTTATACAAGGCTTCCACTTTAATTTGGGTCTCTTCTTCAAACTCGCGCACGATAGCCTGCCAGCCTGTTTCACCGGCTTCAATCGAGCCTGCGACATGGCACCAAAACTCGCCCTTCACACGCTTCATTAGTAGCATTTTCATTTGTCCGTCGATCTCTGAAATAGCGACACCAGATACAATCGAAGTATTGAGTGGAATCATAACGTTACCTTAGGTTGAACAAGAGGGCGGCAAGGCTACCACCCTTCGTTTGTGAAGTTACCTTCTATGATTAAAAACGAGAAGTTACTCATCAATTAATGAAGTTCAAGCCATAGCTCATGGGTTCCGTGTTAACCGTCTCGCTTAGCTATCCAGTAATAGAACCATTTCTTATTTGAGGCGCTTTTCGATAAAGAGTAGAATCGCCGCCTCATACTGTGTTTAAAGTCTCTAAACATACACAGTAGACTCACAACCATTTATCACCACGATATAAGTATTAAGACGACTATGCACTCATCAAAATCAACGCACGACTCAGATAACAGCCACACACCTGAGCATTGCTTCACCCGCTTTCAACAGCCGATCGAGTCGTATTCGTTGCCAGAGCGTTTCACCTTCCCGTTCTATTACGAACCGCATCCACTGTGTGAAATCGCCTCTCGTCAGCTTCAACAATATCTAGAAACGCAAACCGATTGGCAACATGACTTCGGGCTAGATTCTGACGCTGGTCGCGGCAAAATGTTTGGTGTGTTACTGGTGAAAAGCCCTGAAGGTGAATTGGGTTACTTCTCTGCTTTCTCAGGTAAAATCGCCGACCAAAACCTACTGCCTCACTTTGTGCCGCCCGTATTCGACATGCTGAGCAGCGACAGCTTTTTCCATCAAGATACGGCCGATATGATGGCTGTAAACGCTGAGTTTAAAGCGCTGCAAGCAAATACTGAATACCTTGATTTGTGCGAACAACTTGCGCAGCAAAAAGCGCAAGCTGAGCAAGAGATTGAAGCTCAACGTCTATTGATTATTGAAGGCCGAAAAACACGTAAAGAACAACGTGAACAAGGCAAAGAAAACCTTGATGAGCAAGCTTTCGAACAGCTAAATAACGAGCTAAACAAGATCAGTGTTGCCGACAAAAATCAGCAGAAATATCTTAAGCTCAACTGGGAACAAATTCTGAATGAACTGCAAACTAAAGTTGATGTGTTCACCACTCAACTGGCAGAACTCAAAGAGCAAAGAGCACACCTTTCTCATCAGCTTCAGCACAAACTGTTTTCACAATACGCTTTCCAGAATGCGGAAGGAAACATTGAGGATCTAAACCAAATCTTTGAAGACACGCCAAACAAGATACCACCAGCGGGTTCTGGCGAATGTGCCGCTCCAAAGCTGCTACAATACGCGTATTTGAACGGTTACACACCGCTGGCATTAGCTGAATTTTGGTGGGGCCGCTCTCCAAAGTCTGAAATCCGTAAGCACAAGAAATACTACGCCTCTTGCCAAAGTAAGTGTGTACCGATTTTAGGCCATATGATGAAAGGTCTAGAAGTCGATCCAAACCCATTGCTAGAGAACCCAGCAGAAGGAAAAGAGCTGGATATTCTGTTCCAAGATGAGCACATTGTTGTAGTACACAAACCAGCAGGTTTTCTATCCGTGCCGGGTAAAAACATTAAAGACTCGGCCTACACACGCGTTCAAGAAATGCACCAAGATGTTGAAGGGCCATTTGTTATCCACCGTTTGGATATGGCGACCTCTGGCATTCTGATATTTGCTTTAACACGACGTGCGAACAAAAGCTTACAGAAGCAGTTCATTACTCGTGAAGTTGAGAAGCGATATGTCGCAATGATTGAAGGTGTGCTAGACCAAGATGAAGGCTACATTCGACTGCCATTGCGTGGTGACTTGTATGACCGCCCTCGTCAGATTGTTTGCTTCGAACACGGCAAGCCTGCAGAAACCAAATGGGAAGTGATTGAGCGAAACGAACAAACCACTAAGGTTTACCTGCACCCTAAAACAGGCCGTACACACCAGTTACGTGTTCACTGTTCACACCAAGAAGGGCTTAACATGCCTATCGTGGGTGATGGCCTATATGGTAATAAAGCCGACCGACTGCACCTACACGCAGAAAGACTTGCACTGCACCACCCAGTCACCAAAGAGTGGATGGAGTTCCAGTTCGACGCTGAATTCTAAAATCTCTCATTAGTACCGAGCTTTAAAAAAGGAGTCACACCGCTTGTGGCTCCTACCTCTTTTGGGTATATCTCCACGCTTATTGCACTACATCAAGATTCACTTTGTTGTGAAGAGTAGCATGCCCACCTTCTTCTCTCCTTGAGGCCTTTGATATGTCATCAGCTGCTTTGAATTTGCCCCACAACACACAAACTTCTTCTTTGATAACTGCGCAAGCACCAAGCTTGAAACCACTAGCAACCAAAAAGCCTAATCTAAATTTGGCAATGCTAAGCTTAATTGAAGAAGTTAAAAACGAACTCCCACTTTACGAATCGGAGACGTTTATCTGTGGGCCAAAAGGAAACTGCTCGGGTTGCTCTAAGAAACTACTAGAGATGGTCGACAGTGAGTTAATGTATTGGGAGCACAGTATTTCCATTGGCCAAGGCCCCAACTTCGAGGAACTGCGCCGCTTTGGTAAGCTTTGCAGCAGCGTTCGACGTGGTTTAGAGCGTAACGGTTTAGTCGAAAAACGCCCAAAGAAAAGATAACAAGCCAAATCGATAATCATTACAATGTGTCGTTGGCGATCACAAGCCACCCTGCTACTAACTGATTGAACTCGTTAGCTATAAAAGTAATAATGTTTTGTAATACAATTCAGTGCGCAGACCGACTTCGTAGATTCGAACTCATAGAGATAAGCTCATCGATACTTTCACCATATTCTTGAACGACTCTATCCTTCTTGTCTGACGTGCCTAGCCTTCTGTATATCAATATCACATCAATTAGAAACCTACCTTGGACAACGGAGAGCCACCTTGAAGAGACCACAACCAGTACTGGGAAAGACCGGTATGCTATTTTTTCTCGTCATAATAAGTGCTTTCCCTCCATTGACTATCGACCTTTACTTACCTGCGCTTCCGCAGATGGTCGAGGTGTTTAATACTGATCGATCCATGGTCAACCTAACCCTGAGCAGCTACTTCGTTACTTACGCCATCGGTCTTTTGTTCTGGGGGCCGCTCAGCGAAAAATTTGGTCGTAAGCCGATCCTATTGATTGGATTAGCGGGCTATATGGTCGCGAGCATATTGTGCGCGATGACCAATAGCATCGAACAGTTGATTGGTGCTCGTGTATTCCAAGCCTTTGCGGGCAGTGCCATCACCGTTATCGCGACTGCCATTGTAAAAGATCTTTATGACGGCCGAGAACGTGAAAAGATCATGGCGACTATCATGTCACTGGTGATCATCGCACCAATGGTTGCGCCTGTGTTTGGCGCTTTTTTACTGAAAATTGCGTCTTGGCGAATGATGTTTGTCACGCTCGCCATTTTTGGTGCATTTGCGTCAGTATTGGCTTGCTGCTACAGAGAAACTCTCGAAAACAAATACCAAGGTTCCATATTCCGCTCATGGGGAAGAATGGGCGTGGTCATGAAAAACCGCTCGTTCGTCAAGCTGCTGATCATTTTCTCTATCATACCGATGGCGTTGATGGGCTTTCTTGCGGCGGGTTCTTATATCTACATCGATCACTTTGGATTGACCGAACAACAGTTTAGTTACGCGTTCGCATTCAATGCATTGTGCGCCTCATTTGGTCCAACAATTTACATGAAGTTGTCCTACCGAATGCCGGTTCAAAAGGTCATCTCAGGATGTTTTGCTTTATTAGCGCTTGCGGGAATCTTCACTCTAACCATTGGCGACCTATCCCCTTGGTTCTTCATGTTCATCGCTGCACCAGCGACATTAATGGCGATTATCATGCGAGTACCGGGTACCAACTTGATGTTGAATCAACAAGATCATGACACGGGCTCTGCCGTCGCACTGATACAGTTCTTCAGCATGATTTGTGGTTCGCTTGGCATGGTGTTGGTTTCAATCCGCCCAGATTCACTGATTGAAAACCTAGGCTTTATTCAATTATCCGTCGGTACGTTAGGCGGCCTGATGTGGCTAATGATCAGAAACAAAGAGTTCGTGACTAATAAGCTGAATTAGGCGCATCCAAAATAACTAAGTTTGTACTCAAACACGATTTAGGGCGTCCTCGATCGTGTTTGAGGTCTCGCGCTCACTGGCTTTAGCGCATATTGGCTCCAATCACCTCAATTGGAGTTAAACCATGAAATGGATACATTTACTGTTCACATCCCTACTTTTCCTCTGCGCTTCATCCATCGCTTCCGATGTCGGATTCACTCAAGTCACCTTAACTGACGACCCTAATCGCCCGCTAAACACTGCCATTTGGTATCCCACACAAGATGTCTTAGACACAACCTTGATTGGCGATAACCCAGCCTTCATCGGCACGAAAGTCATCAAAGATGGAGAGATTCAATCAGGCATTTTTCCAGTTGTACTGCTATCACACGGCTACCGAGGAAACTGGCGAAACCAAAACTGGTTGGCGACCGAACTTGCGAGTCGTGGCTACATCGTAGCGGCCACTGACCATCCGGGAACCACCTCTTTCGACCAATCTCCAGAGCAAGCGGCCAAGTGGTGGGAGAGGCCGCGAGATATCACTCGAACCATCGATTACCTGTTAAACGAAGTTCAATGGAAGCAAGCTGTTAACGCCAACAATATCACTGCAATCGGACACTCGCTAGGAGGCTGGACAGTGATGCAATTGGCAGGAGCGAAAATAGATAGAGCGACCTTTGAAGCCGAGTGTCTTATATACCCTAACCCGCGTATCTGTGGGCTGTCTGATGAATTAGGGCTATCACAAGCCCAACCAGCTGAACCAAATGAAAAAGACCTATCAGACCCTAGAATTCAGCGCGTTGTCAGCCTTGATTTGGGGCTTGCTCGTAGCTTCTCAGTCGGCAGCTTAAATGACGTTACAGTGCCAACCTTAATATTGGCGGCTGGGATTGATATTGGGGATCTACCTCAGGCATTAGAATCTGGCTACATTGCTGAGCACATGCCTCTTAATTTAAGACGCTATAAGGTCTACGAAAGCGCTACCCATTTCAGCTTCATTCAAAGTTGCAAAGCTGGGGCGGTACCGATGCTTGAAGAAGAAGTGCCAGGCGATGGCATTATTTGTAAAGATGGCGTTGGTACATCACGCGACCAGCTACATCAATTGATCTTAAACGACATCGTTAGCTTTCTGAATTGATAAACGGAAAGCAAACACACTCAATCTAACACTTGCGGCGAACTTCGATACTCACTCGGAGTTTGCCCAGTTATCCTTGAAAACTCGCGATTGAAATTGGACTTGGTCTGAAAGCCTGAACTAAGGAAGATATCAGTTATCGCTTCATCACTTTGCATCAGGAGAGTCTTAGCGTGCTCAATTCGATAGGCGTTAATCACCTTGGAAATGTTCTGGTGGTGAGTTTGATTAACCGCAGATGATATTTTTCGAGCTGGGATACCTAGCTTTCTCGCCACTCGATTCAGGGACAAGTCAGGATCTTTGAACACCTGATGATCCTTCATTAACGCATCAAACTTAGCGACGATCTGCGTGACTTCTTTGTCTTCGTCTAAGCTCACCGTTGGTATCAATGCCTCAACTTCGTCTTGTATGCTATTTAGCGTTGAAAGTTCGCTCTGTTGTTGATTTTTTTTCGGAGTCGGAGTCGGAGACGTACTGGTACTGACAACGACCACAGCCCCAACAATTGCGGGAATAAGAACTAGGTAACCAATAGACAGAATTAAGTCGGTGTGTTGTGCGTTAAGCAGCAAAATATCATACGAGATAATGCTATCCACTAGAGCCGAAAACAGTAAGGCTATACCTGCCGTACGCTCAGCATACAAAACATTCGATACATCACTCAGCCTGACGTGCTCTGGGAAGTTAAACGATGATTTCAACAACAAGCAGCCATAGCTGAGATATAGCGAGATCAACAATAGATCAATCGTTCCATCCCAAATATACGAATAAGAAAAGGAGCCAACCAGAACAACGACTGGGCCTAAGCAATGCAAAAGAGACAAAGGTTTACTTCGATGAGCTCCCGCAAAGCAGAGCCATGCAGCCACCGGTACACTTGCCCCTAGAACCGGTTGTAAGAAACGGAACAGTGCAATATCAAACGTCCAACGTAGCCCAACGACAGTAATCATCAACGCACACAACATAATAAACCAAAACGGTTTTTGGCTTGTCTGTGGGTAACGATATCTAAGTAAAACAGCCGTGACGCATAACAGCAGAGCTGCAATAAATGGTAGGGGAATGGCGAGCATCAAAATTCCATTTAGGTTCGGGGGAAGATGATTTCAATATCACGTCACATATTCCGTAAGTAAACCATTGAATCAATGCGAGTGATAAGTATTGAGTATCAATCTATGGTAAATCATTCCTCAGAGAGAAATCTAGAACGAAATCTTGATGGTGTTAAGCCAATGATTTTCATAAAGACCTTACGGAAGCTATTTACGTCCTCATAACCAACTAGGTAGCTGATCTGCTCAACCGGTTTATGAGAGCTTTCCAATAACTCGCATGCACTTTGAATACGTACGTGTTGGATATAGTTAATCGGCGTAAAACTGGTCGCCTTGGTAAATTGACGAATAAAGGTTCTTCGAGTCATAAACGCTTCTTCAGCCAATTGATCAAGAGACAACGAAAGGTGATGGTTCTTTTGAATAAAACGTTGCACCGACACAATTTTTTCATTGCCGTGAGCATAGTTCGGCACAAAGCTCTGATAGTAACGTTGCTCTCTCAACCCCGTATCAAGCACCAAATATTTACCTAGATTACGAGTGTTGGTCGGTGTCGTGTATTTGGTCAGGATAAACAAAGCGAGATCCATCCACGACATCAAACCACCAGCGGTCATCACATCCGCATCATCAATCAAGATTTTGTCGATATCGACTGCGATCTGTGGGTAAAGCTCCGTAAACTTCTGCTGCGCTTGCCAGTGCGTGGTCACGGTTCGCCCTTCTAACAAACCTGTTTTTGCCAAAATGAACACGCCTGCACAAGCTGAGCAAAGGATCACCCCCCTTTGGTGAGACTCAATCAGGTACTCAAGCAAGGCGTCACTCGGATCTAGATAGTAACAACCATCTAAATTCGGTGGGAGTATGATGATATCGGCGTTCGACACGCTAACACTGTCATGCGCTTGGATCTGAACGTTGAATTGAGTCTTCTCAGCCGAAGGGTCAAGAGAATTTGCCATCTGCAGAAACTCTTTCACTCCAAACACGGCACTTTGCAAAGAACCCGGATAGTCGATGATTTCGACCATTACTGATTTTGTCACTATTGCCATAGAGTCTGTCATTTTTGACGTGCGATAAAAACTACAGAGTATTCATAATATCCCTACACCGCAACACACTAAATACAAAGGTATAGACTATGAAGAACACAGCCCTGCTACTTATCGACTTTCAAAATGACTATTTCCCTTCATACGAGGGTGCAAAATGGGCGTTGTCTGAAACAGAGAAAGCAGCCGAAAAAGGTGCACAGTTATTATCCGCTTTCAGAGACAAGCAACTTCCTGTGGTTCATGTACGTCATGAGTTTCCGACGAATGATGCTCCTTTCTTCTTGCCAAAATCAGACGGTGCTCAAATCCACAGCAGCGTGACTCCGCTAGAAGGTGAACCTGTTATCGTAAAGCATCAAATCAATAGCTTTAGAGACACTGAACTGAGCAAGGTGCTAAAAGAGCGAGGTGTTGAAAAACTGATTATCGTTGGCGCAATGAGCCACATGTGTATTGATGCTGTGACTCGTGCAGCAACCGATTTGGGCTATGAATGCCACGTAGCGCATGATGCTTGCACAACCTTAGACATGGAGTTCAATGGCGTTAAGGTTCCAGCAGCGCATGTCCATGCCGCATTCATGGCTGCACTAAGCTTTGGTTATGGCAACGTTGCAACAGCAAACGAGCTTGAGAGCCTACTTAAATAAAGCTAAAAATCAAAAGCCAGCTTCTGAACAATTCTTGTGGATACAAAAAAGGCGCCAATTACGGCGCCTTCTCATTAAGATCTATTTTTACTAAGCTTGAGCCACTTGACGTGCTGGATGTTTGATAAACACAGCTACCACAGCAACGACTGCAAGCGCGAAACAGTAGTAAGAATTAGCCACTATATCCAAAGGCGATAAGTTAAATACCGAACCTAATAGCAATACCTGTGCACCGTAAGGCAATACGCCTTGAATCACACAAGAGAAGATATCCAATAAGCTGGCAGAGCGACGTGGAGAAACGTTATTTTCTTCAGCTAATTGGCGAGCCACACTACCAGACACAATAATCGCTACCGTGTTGTTTGCAGTACATAGGTTCACCATAGATACCAAGCCCGCAATACCCAACTCACTCGCACGGCCATTCGCTTGCTTAGAGTGTGAAGAGCCAAACGCACGAATCACACCACTTACTAAGCTAGTCAGGAACGCCAATCCACCTTGACGACGCATGAGCTCACTCAAACCGCCAATCAGCATCGACAATAAGAAAATCTCCTGCATGTTGCCGAAGCCTGCGTAGATGTCTTGAGCGTAATCCGTCATACCGTAGTTCTCAACAGAACCTAGGCTTACGCCACCCGCCAGCAAGATACCAATCGTCAGCACAACGAATACATTCATACCCGATACAGCAAGAATCAAAATAGTGATGTACGGAAGGACTTTCAGCCACTCGATTGGGCCCGTTTCAGGCACTTGAGTTGCCGTGCTGTTGAAAGCAAAGATAACAATCGCGATAAGAGCAGCAGGCAGTGCAATGCGGATGTTCTCTTTAAACTTGTCTCTCATCTCACAGCCTTGCGAGCGTGTCGCGGCAATCGTGGTATCAGAGATGATAGAAAGGTTGTCACCAAACATCGCGCCACTTAAAACAACACCAGCCGTCAGTGGAATGCTCATGCCTGCTGAATCTGCAATGCCTAGTGCCACAGGGGCAACCGCAGCGATAGTACCCATTGAGGTGCCCATTGCTGTCGCGATGAAAGCTGAAATTAGGAAGATACCCGGTAGGATCATGCTTGTTGGAATCGCCGATAACCCTAGGTTTACGGTCGCGTCAACGCCACCAGACGCTTTAGCCACAGCCGCAAAAGCACCCGCCAATAGGTAGATCATACACATTGCGATAATGTCTTTGTGACCGACTCCACCTAAGAACTGTTCGATAGCACGGTTCAATTTATCTTTGCTTAGCAACAACGCTAGCATCACCGCAGGTAAAGCTGCAATCGGAGCTGGAAGCTGATAGAAAGCAAAATCGACGCCTTGCAGTGACAAGTACGTACCTACGCCAATAAACAGCGCTAGGAACACGATCAGAGGGATAAGCGCAACTGCCGAAGGGGCAATTACCGCATTAGAATTTTTTGAATTGGACATGGAACGACAACACAATAGAACAGGAAGATGAGCAGACTAATGTCACACTTAAGGCTTGTCAACGTCTAGACGTCTAAACACCCAAATTAATGCAAAGTAATAAGCACGCCATTGAACATAAAAAAAGCCGCGCTAAATTAGCGCGGCACCTTGGGCTCGGTTCAAATAGGGGTATTTCTTTTTTTATTATTTATTGTGCAGTTCCTTTCAGCTTCAGTCGCATCGCATGCAGCACTGGTTCAGTGTAACCACTTGGTTGAGCACAACCTTCGAATACCAACTGACACGCTGCTGAAAAGGCAATGCTGCTTTCAAAGTCAGGTGCCATATTGCGGTAGCTCGGGTCGCCAGCATTTTGCTCATCAACCACTGCGGCCATGCGCTTCATGGTTTTCATTACTTGGGCTTCATTACAAATTCCATGACGTAACCAGTTCGCAATGTGTTGGCTCGAAATACGCAGCGTAGCGCGGTCTTCCATCAAACCTACATCGTTAATATCTGGCACCTTAGAACACCCGACGCCTTGGTCAATCCAACGCACTACATAACCAAGAATACCTTGCGTATTGTTGTCCAATTCGTTTTGGATATCTTGAGCGGTCAGCTTTTGATTACCTAGCAATGGGATAGTAAGAATATCGTCAACATTTGCTCTCACTCGCTCACGAAGCTCTTTCTGACGACTTGGTACACTCACCTTGTGATAGTGCAGAGCATGCAAAGTCGCGGCAGTTGGAGAAGGAACCCAAGCAGTATTTGCGCCCGCTTGAGGATGTCCGATTTTCGCGTCCATCATCTTCGCCATATTGTCTGGCTCTGGCCACATACCTTTACCAATCTGGGCTTTACCTTGCAGGCCACAAGCTAAGCCAAGATCAACGTTCTGATCTTCGTATGCGCCAATCCAAGTCATGGTTTTCAGCTGTGTTTTAGGAGCGAATGGTCCTGCTTCCATACTGGTGTGAATCTCATCACCCGTTCGGTCTAAGAACCCTGTGTTGATGAACACAACACGATCTTTAGCCGCGCGAATACACTCTTTCAAGTTCACAGAGGTACGACGCTCTTCGTCCATGATGCCGACTTTGATCGTGAATCGATCTAGCCCTAATGCATCTTCAATGCGACCAAACAGCTCATTGGTGAACGCGACTTCTTCAGGACCATGCATCTTAGGTTTTACAATATTGATGCTGTTCGCGGTCGAGTTTTGGTACGCGCTGTTGCCTTTTAAATCATGCATCGCGATTAGTGAAGTGACCATGCCATCCATAATGCCTTCAGGGACTTCGTTACCGTCTGCATCAATAATGGCAGGGTTTGTCATCAGGTGGCCCACATTGCGTATGAACAACATGCTGCGACCTTTCAGCGAGATCTCGCCTCCCGTCACGCTAGTGTATTGGCGGTCTGGATTAAGATTACGAACGATGGTTTTGCCGTTTTTCTCTAGCGACTCTTGTAAGTCACCTTTCATCAAGCCTAACCAGTTACGGTAAGCCAATGCTTTATCTTCACCATCGACCGCAGCGACCGAGTCTTCGCAATCCATAATCGTAGTCAGTGCCGATTCTACCAGCACATCTTTAATACCAGCTACATCGACGCTACCAATCGGAGCGCTTGGGTCAATTTGAATTTCAATATGTAGATTGTTGTGTTTCAGCAGAATGCTTGAAGGGGCACTCGCATCACCTTGATAACCAATGAACTGGTTGCGATCAATCAGGGTGACTTCTTCGCCGTTATCTAAGGTCGCTGTCAGTGTATTGCCAATGCTGACGTTGCTGATGCTGTATTTGGTGACGTCTTTATGAGAGACACCGTTTAACGGTGCAGCGTCATCAAGGAAACCTCGAGCGTAGCTCACCACTTTAGCACCACGTACCGGGTTAAAGCTTCCGCCCTTTTCCGCGCCGTCACTTTCACTGATGACATCGGTTCCGTAGAGCGCATCGTATAAACTGCCCCAACGTGCGTTGGCCGCGTTAAGTGCAAAACGTGCATTCATAATAGGTACAACAAGCTGCGGACCCGCTTGTGTTGCAATTTCAGGCTCAACGCTGGCGGTCGTTACTTGAAAGTCATCACCCTCAGGAACTAGGTAGCCAATCTGCTGTAAGAACTGTTTGTACTCGGCCGCATCTAGTGTTTGTCCCGCACGCTCTTGGTGCCAAACGTCAATTTGATGTTGAAGATCTTCACGCTTGATAAGCAGTGCGCGGTTCTTGGGAGCCAAGTCTTCAAGGATAGTTGCAAATGATTGCCAAAAGTCTTCAGCGACAATGCCTGTTCCAGGAATTACCTGCTCATTAATTAATTGGTAGAGGGTGCTATCAATGTTCAAGCTTCCCTGTTGAATACGACTGCTCATAAAATCTCTCTCAAACTAACTGATGGCTACTCAATAAATTTTCGTGACTAGCTCAAATTTACGTTACTAGATTAAACTTACGCAACGGACATAAATTTAGCTAATTTATGCCAGTTATACTGGATATTCACAAAAAAAATACCCTACAAACTGTGTTATTCCGTCACGCCACTCTCGATTTCATTAGCGACACTTTTAATCAAGCGACGCATCCACTGATGGTCTGGATTGGTTTGTAACAATGGACTCCACGCCATCTTCACCTCAAAGGGTTCAATCGCAAATGGCGCAGGCTTGATCAACAATCTAGGGTTATTGCGCTGCAGTTGAGCCGCTTTGGTTGGAATGGTCAGGATCAGATTCTTTTGTTGTGCGAAGAGAATCGCCGACAAATAGTGTCGAGTAAACACCGTGATATTGCGCGTTTTACCAATGCGCATTAATGCTTCATCTATCCAACCTAGCTTTTGCGCCTCGCTTGGGTTGATCCCAACTCCGGTTCCCATTCCGGTCTTACTTACCCAGATATGTTGCGCCTTTAGATAAGACAAAATATCGAAGTTGTCGGCTATTGGGTTATCACAGCTAAATAAGCAAGAGAACCCGTCGTGCCAAAGGCTCATCTGGTGGAACGACTGTGGAATATCGTCAAAACGGTTGATGATAATATCAACAGTGCCTTGCTCTACATCCTGATAACTCACGTCACTTGGCGTCATGATATCCAGTCGTATTTTCGGCGCGATCTCGCTTAACCTTTTCAGAAGGGGTTGAATAATGGTCGACTCAGCATAGTCACTCGCCATGATACGAAACACGCGTTCACTGTCTTCTGCATTAAATTCCGTGGTCGGCTGCAGTGTCTTCTCTACATTAACCAAGATGTTTCGAATCAATGGCTGCAACTTATGTGCTCGCTCGGTCGGTATCATCCCTTCACTGGTTCTCACCAATAGCGGATCTTCAAACAGATCACGCAATCGGCGTAGGCCATTACTCATGGCTGGCTGAGTAATACCCAGTTGATTTGCTGCACGCGTTACGTTTCTTTCACGTAGCAACATGTCTAAATACACAAGTAAATTAAGGTCTACACGAGCAATATTCATAAGAAAAATACCGAACATAATAACTATAAATTAACAAAATTATCACATACATGGTTATTCTTTGTCCATGGTTAGATTTAATCCAAATCAAATGACCTCGCCAAATTGGCCAACATGTCCACGTGAAACTAAGGAATAGTTATGTCGCAAATTACACAAGATATCGAAAAGATTGAAGTTGCAAAAAGCGCTGCTGGTGCTCCATGGGATGCAATTAACCCTGAATCTGCAGCCCGTATGCGAGCTCAAAACAAATTCAAAACAGGTCTGGATATTGCGCAATACACGGCAGATATTATGCGTGCAGACATGGCGGCTTACGACGAAGACAGCTCTCAATACACTCAGTCTCTGGGTTGCTGGCATGGTTTCATCGGCCAACAAAAGCTGATTTCGATTAAAAAGCACTTTGATGGCAAGACAGACCGTCGTTACCTATACCTTTCAGGTTGGATGGTCGCGGCACTTCGCTCTGATTTTGGTCCACTTCCAGACCAATCAATGCATGAGAAAACCTCGGTTGCAGGCCTAGTAGAAGAGCTATACACCTTCCTACGCCAAGCAGATGCTCGTGAACTAGGTGGTTTGTTCCGTCAGCTAGACGCGGCACGTGAAGCTGGCGATGTGAATCTACAAGACCGAATCCAAGACAAAATCGACAACCACGTAACACACGTAGTGCCAATTATTGCCGATATCGATGCAGGTTTCGGTAACGCAGAAGCGACTTACCTAATGGCTAAGCAGATGATTGAAGCAGGCGCATGTTGTCTACAAATCGAAAACCAAGTAGCCGATGAGAAGCAATGTGGTCACCAAGACGGCAAAGTAACGGTTCCTCATGCTGACTTCCACGCAAAACTTCGCGCACTTCGTTACGCTTTCCTTGAACTAGGCATCGACAACGGCGTTATTGTTGCTCGTACCGATTCACAAGGTGCTGGTCTAACAAAAGAAATCGCAGTAGTGAAAGAACCTGGCGACCAAGGTGATATCTACAACTCATACCTAGATGTTGAAGAGATCGATGTTGCTGATATGGCTGAAGGCGATGTTTGCTTCAACCGTGACGGCAAGCTAGTTCGACCTAAGCGTTTGCCTTCAGGCTTATACCAATTCCGCGAAGGTACAGGTGAAGACCGCTGTGTATTCGACTGTATTGAAGCAATCAACGCAGGTGCTGACCTTCTTTGGATTGAGACTGAAAAACCACACATTGGTCAAATCAAAGAGATGATGGACGGCGTACGTGAAGTTCACCCTAACGCTAAGCTGGTATACAACAACTCTCCATCATTCAACTGGACGCTAAACTTCCGTCAACAAGCATACGATGCACTGGCAGCAGAAGGTAAAGATGTATCAGCTTACGACCGTGCAAACCTAATGAGTGCGGAATACGACGAAACGGAACTGTCTGCAAGCGCTGACGAAAAAATTCGCACATTCCAAGCCGATGCATCACGTGAAGCGGGTATTTTCCACCACTTGATTACACTACCTACATACCACACTGCAGCGCTGTCTACTGACAACCTTGCGAAAGAGTACTTCGGTGACCAAGGCATGTTGGGTTACGTTGCGAATGTTCAACGTAAAGAAATCCGCCAAGGCATTGCATGTGTTAAACACCAAAACATGTCTGGTTCAGACATGGGTGATGACCACAAAGAGTACTTTGCTGGTGAGAATGCACTAAAAGCAGCAGGTGAAGCGAATACATCGAATCAATTTGATTAATCGCTAACACTTTTGATTAATCGCTAAGACTAAAGCCTCCCCCGCCCTTCTCTCTTACTTAGGTAAGAGCCGGGGGAAGGCTTTGAGATAAAGCTACTACTGCCAGCTTTATCTCAAAGCCTCAGATTTGTGTTCCACACCACGGTTAACCGAACAACTTCTGTTTAAGCTAACTGTATCCATATTTGTTCAGATTCATATTTGTTGAGATTCTTATTTTTTGAGAGTGCCTATGACTTCAATTCCGACACACCTACAAGATGCAAAAACACTGTTATCAGAAAATGGTTTCGCAACGGGTGATACTTGGTATCACGGCACATCTTCAGCTTTACTCGCGTCTATTCAAGGTCAAGGGCTTAAGCGCTCTGGAGACAAAGCGCTCAATGAAGCAGCTTCAAAAACCATGGCGACCATCGGTAACAACTACACCGAATCGGTTGAACCAGTGTTTCTCACCCAGAGCAAAGAACTGGCGTATTACTGGGCTCAGCAAACCATTCGCGAGCGCAGCACTCGTTTTGAGGGTGAAGAGCAACCTATCGTGTTAGCCGTCAATCTATCTGAAAAACAACAAGCCAAAGTAAGACCGGACGTTGGCGCAATGAGCCTGTTGATGATGAGTGTTGGCGAGCAATTCATGTCTCACCTCACCGAGATCTATCAAGAGAACAACATTGCAGGCCCCGACATCGAGCTTCGCACAGCCGATCGTATGGACTATCTGAATAAACTTGGGATGGCCTACATTGATGAAGACATCAGCCGAGCTTGTGTTCAAGAGTTATTGGAACCTGAACTGACCAGCTAATACCGTTCAATCAACCGACCTTAATTAGAATTAAAAATGGCTCCCAATACGAAGCCATTTCTACTTTCTGTATACAAACATAAGTTACCTAAAAATATAGGTATTGAAAATATCTATACTATAGACACAGACGGCCTTGCTGCGCAGCTTGCATCATTTCGATATCACCTTGTAGCGAACGATAAACGACGGTATTCCACACCTCACCATTATCCATTTCAAACTCGATAGCATAGTTCAAACCGGCGACGACCTGAGTTCGAACACTCAAGATTTGTTTGAGCTCGGCAGCGATATTCATTTGACCAAGAACCACGTTTAAAGCTTGCTCAGCTTGAGGTGTGATATCACTTTTCGACCAACCGCCAGTAAGATTCTGAGTACTACAGATTGGATTCGCTTTCTCTTGTGATTGAGTCATCACTTCGCCCTTCTGACTGCATCCAGCTAAAACTACGACACCTACCAAAGTAACCAATAATGCTTTTCTCATAAATCCTCACTAAATAATTCATTCAGCCATTAACGAGTGCTTACACTCAATAGTGTTTCATATGCCTTCAAGATTAAACCTCAAATGTCATCACTTCATCAGGAATCATGGTGTCGCTAATCCATAAACACAGAACTGTGTCAGAAAAAACAAAGCCGGACATTCATGCCTAGCTTTTATCCACCGGATATTGTGACCCTTTATAGGAGTAACATTTTAGATGGTGCTATTTGTTAATGCCATTTTATCTAGTGCTATGTTGGTTAATGAAAGTACACCAACATCTCGACATCATCTCCTTGCTGTTCAGCACTAAGTAAGAAGTGCACATAGCCTTCCTCTGTTACAGGGATTTGTAGATACTCATTGCTACTACGGTAATCAGACGCATAGTCATGTTGTCCTGCCGTTGGCCAATATGAGTGACTGGCGAACAGATCGACGTTGCCTCGACTTGGTTTCTCTGTATTCTTATCGTTCAACCACACTCGAACCTCTTGTACGCCTTGTGGAACATAAATCGCGGCATAACGTCGCTGGTGCACAGTCAATACTTGAGCCTGACCGGACTCCAATACTACAGGCGTTAAATCATCTTGTTCTTGGATTGGTGGTGTTGGCGTTTTTGTCTCTACGGATGCCACCAGCGTCACATCACTAAAATCGGTGCGACCCGCAATACTCATGTAGTAACGTCCCGGTTTGATATAACCTGATGTCTCTGGTTCAAACGTCACATGCTCATTGCTGCCGTTGCCATATTGGCTGAATTCAAAATCATAGTAATGCGCCTCTTTGCCGTAACTCATATAGAGGTCAGCATCACCTTGGCTTTGGCCCAGAACATTACCTTCAATCGAAACCTCAAAATGCGTGGTGTTCTCTGGTACATCAATGTAGAAAAGCTGTTCGCTATAAGCCGTGCCGGTTAACAGCACATCTTGGTTTGAGACAAGCACAGTGACTTGATCTGTCGGCTCAGTGGGATCAGTCGGCTCTCCTGGGTTAGGATCTGGATTTGGTATTTCTGATTCAGTTGAAACTGATTCTAACCAACGTTCAAACTCACCATTGTATTGCTGACCCAACACTTTTACCTGTTGCGCCCATTCGGAAAACTGGCCAGAGCGAGACAGTGCCAATAAGCTTTGCACGTCTTGCGGGTGTTCTTCCATCATAAAGCGCACCGCTAAGTAACCCCATCGGTAGATACGATTAGAATCGTGGGAGTTAGTGGTCGCAAACACATCCGACAGACTCATTTCTCCACTAGCAATCAAATTAATCGCGGCATCGTAGCCTTGCTGGTAATGCATGAACTCTGCAAAACCTTCTAGCCACCACACGACGTAGCCATGCGCCAAATTGTCGTTAAACGAACCATATTGGTTAAAGCGAGCATCCAGATAGTGTGTGTATTCATGTTCAAGATTAAGAACAGAGAGGTCATCGCCATTGGCGTAACGGTAAGCAACGAAACGCGCCACGTTCCCCACCTCTGCAGGGTTACCCTCTAAGTACTGACCACCGTTATCGGTCGTATTTCCAAACAAGAATGCAGAGTAATCAGTGTAACTGCCTTTACTGCCAAATACCGCCACTTCAACGCGGTTGTTGTTATCGTTGGCGACAGGTTGTTGGCCCGTATTCGCGACCTGGTGGAAATCGGCCTCTTTAACGGCCAACACATTACAAGCTTCCATCGCTTGTGCTTGCGTTAAATCTTGTGAGCGGATAATTGCAGGCCCTTGACACTCATGACGATTGGGAAGTACACGCATTGCTAAATCACGTTTTGCTTGCTCTAGATCTAGCCCATTTAGGCCCTCTGGCGCAAAGTAACTCATCATCTCGACCGCCGCTAACCAAAGCTTATCGTGTTCGCTGCCCAGTGGGTTTTGCACCATCACTTGCTGCATGACTTGCAGAGCTTTGTTTTTGGTGGCTTTGTCTGGGCTTGCCAACAAACGACCTGTTTCACGGACTGCGTTATAAACAAGAAAGCCGGCATCAGTATCCAGTGCCCATGAGTTATCACGAGCGAACGCTGCAAGTGTATCAATATGTTGAGAATTGCTTGCCATGTAATCATAAAAATCATCTCTAGCCGCATGACCAGCCATTGCTCGAAACAGATTGTTTAGCCCGTCGACCCATTGTGAGTCTTGCGCGGTCTCTCTATTGAAGTGACTCAGTGCCGCAAGTTGTGCATCCATTGTGAGTGGCAGTTGCTTTACGTTATCAACCATTAGCGTCAGGCTTTTCATTGCTCCAACTTGTTCACGACCTTGGTCTAGCGCAGTAGGATTAGCTAAGAAGGCAATGGTTGACTGAGCAAACCGCTGGCTCAACGCTTCACCGAAGTCTTGTGCTTGCGCGTTATAGCGAACGTAATAAGCCGCACGAACAAACTCGCCAAGGTTTTCGAGTTTACGAGCTTGTTCTTCTTCACCTCGATAACGGACAATTTCTAGGTTCAGCTTGGCTTGAATGCGGCTTAAGCTCACTTCACTGTAAATATTGTTTAATGCATTCTCAGATGCAGAGAACCAAGAACTATAGCAACTGTAGTCCGCCGTAGAGACAGAAAGAGCGAGATCAGAGGCCAACTTAAGATCAGAAACATCACATTGATTTTCGGCAAAAGAGAAACTGGAAACACCAGCAAGCACACAAGCGATCGCCAAACGATGACATGGGAATAAACAGGTATGAGACATACAACACTCATTAGTTAATTATATATTTTGGGTCGCCGTTATATTCCTTACGATTAATAAGGTGAATTCAGTTGCTTATGATTTATGAGGTTGGTTCAAAAAATAGATATTTTGCGTTATTTTATAAATTTAAAGGTTTATGCTCGACAAGAACTCATAAGCTCAAAACACTATCGAACAACACAAGCTACTGATAATAAGGTATTTTATTTGATCATTAATTGATTTAGATATGGCAAGGCTATGTTGTTAAGGATGACCGCAAGTAGTAAACTTGCGACCGGTTATGCAACTTGTCTCTCAAGTCATAGGCTCAAGTAACGTTACGGCAGACTCGCTCCAAGTAACATGACTCAAAAAATACTAAAAAATTTGTGTCCTGTAGACAGTGCAAATCGAATAAAAATAATTATATAAACCTAGGCTAGGTTCGGTTAATCAAATGAAAATAACGTCGTCTTTAGGCTCACTGTTGGCTAGCAGTCTGTCTATCGAAAAAAAACAGCGAGCGCTGATAGAGCTCGTTATCAGTACTTATCAGCCACAAGAGCGCACTGCTCTTTTCCAAAGCGTGACTGAATATCGTAGAAGCCAATTAGAATTGCTTTTCCCTGAGCATCAAAACAAAAGCTATTCGGTATTGTTTGAGGTGATGGACTACCGCGATCTGATTCTGCGCTATCCAACTACACTATCTACAGAGGTTGCTCTTCTAGAGCAGGCCGCAGGGCAGTGCTATATGCATTGGCTAGATTTCTGGTGTGAGTGCGAAATTGCTGCGATCAAAGCAAAATCGCCATTGAATACCAAGTCCCCTTCTCCTGTCGATCTGCCCATTAAAGATAGTGCCTACTACGGTGCCATCATTGAACAGATAGAGAATGATCAGCTTATGGTGCAAACACCCTGTCACCCTCAAGCTATGCCAATCAGTGATGCCATCGCGTTAAGTAATCTTGAGGTGTTCATCAAGGGAGAGAAATGGTTTGAGATGCTACCTTTACTCCACCTTTCACAAACGGGTAAGCACTTTATTTTACTCAAACACCCGACCGATGAAACTTTCCCAACCCTAGTTTCTTCTGCGTTAATTCAAGATTGGTCTAAGAATGAAACTTGGTTAAGTTACGCGCCACCGTTCAGCAATGAACAATGGCAATACTGTTTACCCGATCATGGTTACGATGATTTGGCTGAGTTACAGATATTCACACCGTCTACACTGTCAAAATGTCATTCTCTCCTAGAATTTGATAATAAGTTTCAGTTACAATTGTCTGACAAAAGTGCCATATGTGAAGTGCTCCGCCTGACAGTAAGCGGTAATACTCAACAAAGACTCTATTTCCTCTATCTCGCCCAAAAAGAACTAATGAGTGTATTGCACCAAGTAGGGTACAAAATCGGCTTCACCATTATCGAGCAGCCTTTCATGCTCCAGTTTTATCAAGCTACCGATCCCAAAGCGTATTTCCATTCCGGATATTGCGAGTTAAATGATGACGGTACAACCATTTATCGTGGATTGTGGAATTTCGAAGTGATGGTCAAAGTATTTAATAACACCGATTTTCGTCGC
Organism: Vibrio sp. QJM3NY_26; assembly: GCF_057786005.1. NCBI lineage: Bacteria > Pseudomonadati > Pseudomonadota > Gammaproteobacteria > Vibrionales > Vibrionaceae > Vibrio > Vibrio sp. QJM3NY_26. The sequence goes on from NZ_CM173516.1 coordinate 270,903, forward strand.
TACAAACGCGCAGTGCGTGAGAGTAGAAAGCTAGGCTCAGCAGAAAAAGTAAACTCGATAGAAAAACTAAGTTCGGTAAAAAGAGATGAACATGTTTGATTTCGGCCTAGAGGCGATCATCTATGCCAAAGCAATAACGCTTCTTATGACGGCAGCAATCGTAGTAATGTGGTTACTCTACTATTGCTATCGTCTGAAGCAAAAAAATGAAGCCATCGCGGGCACGCACCATGTGCCTTACATTGCTTACTCGGTTTGCATTGTTGCGTGGATCAGCAGCAACGCGTATTTCCATACCGACTTATTATCGGAGCTTGGCGCTTCGGCCGCAGTGTTGGCGGCAAAATTTGCCAATCTCGCCTCTTTCTTTGCGTTTGCATTTGCCTACTACTTCTCGTGTCAGCTCGCAGCCGAGCAACGCAATGGTAAAGTACACATATGGCAACAGGCTATTTTTGTCGGATCATCAGTCTATGCCCTCTTTATTAATTTAAGTCCGGGGTTAACCGTTGAACACGTCGACATTGTTGGCCCAAGCCAATTCGTTATTGAGTTTGGTCCTCATACGCCATATTTCTTTATCGGACTGGTGAGCTTTGTTGTCCTGACCTTAACCAACCTTGTGGCCATGCGAGCTAATAGCAGCAAACTCATACTCGCCAAAACCAGTTACATGATTGCGGGCATCTTAGTTTTCATGCTTTCTACCGCAACCATTCACCTTGGCATGACATACTTCATGCATGATTTCTCACTAACCTGGTTACCACCAGCGTTGTCCATTAGTGAGATGCTGTTCGTTGGTTATGCTCTGCTGACCTCTCGCTTCTACAGTGTTAAATACCTAGCTTATATGAGCCTTAACGCGCTATTGGTGTGTGCAATTTTAGTGATACCTTTCGGCGCAATATTCATCCCATTGACCGACAACAACCAATGGCTAATCGCAATACCTATCTGTGCGCTTATCGGCATCACTTGGCATGTACTCTACAAACGCGTGAGCCATTACGCCTCTTTATTGGTTTACAGAAACAAGAAAACGCCTGTACAGCAAATCCTTGCTTTAGAAGAAGACTTCAAACTATCTATTGATGACGCGATGCGTCGCTTGGGTAACCTACTGCAAATTCCAGAGGACAAATTGCGCCTCGTTAACAGCAACTACAACGAGACCTTCTACGAAGACTACCTTTCAACAAATAAGTCCGTTTTGTTATTCGATGAACTTTCTGAAGAGTTAGATTACGCAGAGCCCACGAAAAGCTCGATCAAGGCGCTTTATGACAAGATGAGCTCAAATAACACAGCCTTAGTTATGCCTTTGTTTGGTCAAGGACAGTCTGTCTCGCACTTATTGATATCATCACACAAGAGCAACGACCAGATGTTTTCTAATGAAGAGATCTTGGCACTGCAAACCCTGTTAACTCGTGTGCAAAGTACCATCGAAGCTGATAGACGCATTCGTCAAAGCCGAGCACTAGCGAACTCAATTGCTCATGAGATGCGTAACCCGCTCGCTCAAGTACAATTGCATTTTGAAGTACTCAAGCAGCACATTGATAACCAAGCACCAGCAAAACAAATACTGCTTGATATTGAGAACGGCCAAGCTGCCATTCAACGTGGGCGACAATTGATTGACATCATCTTGCGTGAGGTCAGTGACAGCTCACCGGAGCATGGGCCGGTTGCGATGACCTCTATTCACAAAGCTGTGGATCAGGCAGTAAGCCAATACGGTTTTGAAAACGAGAAGATTATTGAGCGAATTCGTTTACCACAACATGCTGATTTTGTCGCAAAGCTCAATGAGACCTTATTCAATTTTGTCATTTTCAACCTGATACGTAATGCGATCTACTACTTTGACTCTTATCCAGACAGCCAAATTGAGATCAGCACCAAAACTGGGGCTTACGAGAACGTCCTCACATTCCGTGATACTGGCCCCGGCATTGACGAAGCCATCGTTCATAAGATCTTTGATGACTTCTTCTCTTACCAAAAAAGCGGTGGTAGTGGATTAGGTTTAGGCTACTGCCAACGTGTGATGCGTTCATTTGGTGGCAAAGTTGAATGCCATTCCAAACTTGGCGAGTTTACTGAGTTCCATCTGTACTTCCCTGTTGTGCCCAATGCACCCAAAGCAGACGCACTTCGTACACCTTACTTCAATGATTGGAAAAGTAACCAAGCCGCAACTGAAAACAAAACCAACGTAGACGCTAAGCCAGACAACCAAGCGGCAACGCAAAATTCAGAACCAACAAGCACGCTAACCCCAGGGAATCATTTGGCTCCAACCGTACTGATCGTCGATGATAAAGAAGTACAACGCACGCTTGTTCAAATGTACCTGAGTCGACTTGGCGTAAATAGCTTGCAAGCCAAAAACGGGGAAAATGCTGTCGATCTGTTCAGATCACACAAAGTTGATTTGATCTTAATGGACGTGCAAATGCCTGTAATGAATGGCTTTGATGCAAGCCAGATCATCAAAGCGCGCTCACCTCAAACGCCAATCATTGCACTGTCTGGGGAATCCGGGCAACACGAACTGGACATGATCAGCAGGTTAATGGATGGTCGCCTAGAGAAGCCAACCTCTTTGAAAGCACTGCAACATGTACTCGATAACTGGTTGAAGAAAGACATGAGATCGAACGTTTCTAAAGAAACACAAAGTGAAGACTAGATGCAATACAGCCGCTGATCCTATGAGAACAACGACTCGAGAAGTAAACCAGCAATTGGACAACCCAGTGATTAATCAAAAATCCCCGCAAGAGCCTTTCTTGAGGGGATTTTAAAATTCAAAGGGCTCGGTATCAATAATTGACTAAAGCTCTTTAATCTCGATTTGGCGCAATGCTTCCATGTACTCTAGAGTCTCGTTTACATCGATTGGTTCGTATAAGCGCAGTACTCCCGCCCAACCTTCAGAAACTTCAAAGTCATATTCAGCACCAGTATCACAGTTGAACGTGACCGAAACGGTACCATCACCGTTGTCACGCATGGACTCGCCAGACGCATAGAATTGCTCAGAATCAATCCAACCGTTTGCGCCATAAGTGGTCAAAGAGTAATAACCGCCACGACCTTCAAAGTCTAGGTTTGGTGTTGGAATAGTCCACTCTTGGCAGGTAGTTTTACCTTGGCCGGGAACACGCTCCAAATATTGCGCTGTATCTGCCGGTAGCCCTGCATAGCCAAACGCCGTCACATATTTAAAATGGTGATCTTCCACGTCATCTAACGTGGCGCCAAACCCTTTCAAGCCCTCAATCGGTGCGCCATGTTTCATCACGTTGTTGATCAGTTTTAAACGATAATCTTCAACGTCGCTTGGGTTGTAACCTTTGCCTTGATAAGGCGTGGCTGAGTTCGCTTTTATAGAGAGTAGACTCTGGCGACGCTTAGTATCTTCAATGGATTCTGCAATGCGTGTTCTCGCTAATACATGGACATGAGTACCGTTCGTCAGATCATCAGCGGTTAGAGTTAGCGTTTCGCCACGGCGAACCACTTTATGCAGAAGATGATTTTCGTCCATGATATGAATGATCTGGAAATAATCGTTATCTTCTTTTGGTACATGGAACGTTGCACCTTCTGATACGTCAACCACCATCGTCGAGTAAACGACATCACGATTTGAGCGAATCACCGTTTGTGCGTCTTTGGATACTGGGTCTGCGTGCAGCCAATGGTTTACGCCCACTTTGTTTTGTAATCCAAGGAAGTTCCAATCAGACTCGGCTTCAGGGTAGTTATCCCAGTTAACACCACCAACGGCAGCATGGTCATAGGTAGATGAACGATTGTTGTCCTCTGCCGTTACACCAAATGTGGTTAATGCTAGTAGCGTCGCTAACGTCGTTTTATTCATGATGGTTTCTCGTGTTTGTTTCGATGAGCTCAGTATGTAGATGCGCCGTGATATACTCCAATTGATTATATGAAAACAAGATATACACTTTAGGTATATCTAATCATCTTTGTTCTGGATCCCACAATGATAATAAGTAACCGCTTTAAGCGCTTAGACCTCAACTTACTTAAAGTATTGAAGGTGTTGATCGAGGTGAAAAACACTCGAAAGGCGTCAGAACTCCTGTTTACGAGCCAACCCTCAATCAGTCGTTCATTACAAAAGCTACGCGACTACTTTGACGATGAGTTATTTATACGCTCACAACATGGTTTAGAGCCGACCGCTAAATTACTTGAAATTAAACAAACCTTGATGCCAGTGTTACTACAATTAGAACAAGTGCTTGAACCAGAATCTGAGTTTGATGTCGCTCAATTTGATGGCACCGTGAACATTGCTATCAATGGATTCATTGCCAATAGCATCTCGGCGAAGCTGATTAATATTCTGTTAGCACAAGCCCCGAAGGTGAAAGTGAACATCGTCGATTGGGGAGTAAATACATCGGACTTGATGACCTCTGGTGAAATCGACTTAGGAATCAATTACTACCCATTAGAATTATCTAAGCAGGTATACCAAAAACGAATAGCGAGTGATGACTTTGTCTTGATCTGCCGATCTGGGCATCCGCTTGCTGACTCATTATTACCACAAGATCAGGAAGAGCCGCTTCAATTAGCAAGCTTAGTCGTGAGTGATTGGAACGAGAATATTGCACTTGCCCCTAACGTGCTAGCGGACGTTGGAATCAATACTGAAGTGAAAATACGATCGACCTACCTACACAGCTTATTGTCAATCGTAAAACAGAGTGATGTGTTGTTCCCTTGCTCTAAATTACTAGCGAACTCACTATCTGATGAGTTTTCATTTGTGAAATTCCCTCACATACCCAATATGCCGAACAGTGATATTGGCATGACCATTGGACGTAAGCACCGTAACCAATCCAAAATACGCTGGCTTGAATCGTGTATTGAAGAAGTGTTCACAAGATAACGGTGTGCTTGTTATCACCGACAAAAACAAACCAGACTAGCGATTACGAGTGATTAGCATCCACCATCGAAGTTTCGATCAAATCCAGTAGCCATTTGTATTTTGAGGAATGTTGGTTTTTCTTGTGAAGATAGGCGAATACCTCCATTTCCTCAGCCCCCTCCTCTAATCCTTCAATCACGATTGAGCGCAATACTCCCTTATGTTGTTCAATCACTGGAGGCATACAAGGGGCAATAATGTTGGAGTGCTTGATCGTTTCGATGAGTCCAACAATTGACGTGGTTCGAAGCGCCATATTGATCGACTTGCCTTGGCTTAAAACTTCTTCTTCCAATCGCGAGTGCTTGTTTTGGTCGAAGTAAGCGAGGTCAACATGAGCGAATGGGAAGGACAACAAATCATCAATTGTAGCGATAGACGCCTTGAAAGGGTGATCAGCCCTCACGGCCAATACAAACTTTAAGGTCACGAGAGGCACGGCAATGATCTCGGCAGGCAAACTCTCCGCTTCAAAATGAATAACAAAATCAACTTCGTCACTTCGAAGTCTTTCTAACGAGTTTTGGGAACTAGTATGGCTTATCAGCCTAGAAAGCGGACTTTCCATTGAGAGTTGATGGAAGAGAGCTGGTGTTAACCAAGGCAAAATATGAGGGTTCGCCTCTATCTTAAAATCTTCGTTTAGATCGGCAGGAGCAAACTGCTTGCCCTCCTCTATCGCCGTGACTAATCCGTCCAGTAATGGAAAAACACGTCGATACAAATCATCGGAATAAGGCGTCGGTAGAAACTGCTTATAAGACAAAACAAACAGCTCTTCACCTAACGATTCCTTGAGCTTTTTGATGCTTTGGCTTACCGCGGGTGTCGAAACAAACAGTTTTTCGCCGGCTTTGCGCAAGCTCTTTTCCTGATACACCACCACAAAAACTTTCAGTAAGTTCAAATCGACATTGTTCAGTTTCATAACACAACCATAAAGCACAGATTAACGAGTAGTTAAGTTTATATGAATTAACTTAACAATGTCCACTTTGTATAGTTATCCCACATTCACGAATTACACGGACGTAGTGAGATAAATTTATGAGGCAACTATGTTATTACACCGTTCAATCCTTTCTCTTACTTCTTTCCTTTTCGCTGGTTTAGCTATCGCGGAAGAAACCGAAATTCAAGATATGTCCGACCCTCTGGCGGTGTATACACAAGGTGGCTTTGGTTACACAGATAAAGGCCTAAACCTAAAAATAGGCCAAACCTACGATACTGGTAGCGACACAACCATGGGCATGAATGTGTTCGAAATAAAAGGCATCGCCGGTGAAGCCGTTGGTTGGAACAACCGAGGCGCAGACGACAGTATTGATTCGATTCGTTTTAGAAACTTCGGTGTGGATTTAACCAATGGCCGAGGTACACAAGTCGATATGTCTTGGGATTTCGATAGTAATCAAGGTAGTGCATCTTACAGCTTTATTCAGGCGCTACCACAGATGGGCATGTTTAACTTCTATCCGCTTGCTGGTCTCGGTATCGCTGCAGGTGAAGAGTTAGTTGAAGGGACTGGAGGCGACCTCGATGCCGCGCAGCTCAGCGATCGCTACAACATGCACGGTACTTTCTACGTAGCGGGTATGTACGCCAAGATGCAACTTACCGACAAAATTTGGCTGAACTATAACCCTATGTATTTAGGCACAATGTCTGGTTCTTCAACGTTCAAAGATCATGGCTTTGAAGGCAGTGATTCTGTACTCGCGCATGAGTTTGCAGCAAGTTACCAAATTAACCCAAGAGCCAACATTCGTTATTTCGCAAACTGGACAGAAAACACCAGTATCGAAGACGGTGATCACCGTATCGAATTTAACTATCAGTTTTAAGCAGTAATTTTCTGTGCGGATAAGCTCTTGCAGTCTTAACCCATGATTTCTGTTTGACGAGCTATTTCAGTTTTAACGAGCAATTTTAGTTTTAACGAGAAATTCCAGTTTTAACGAACAATTTTGAGTTTTTGAGGACACATTATGAATATGATATCTAAAGCCTTTGTCGGGAGTTTCACTTGCCCATTACGATCTGCTGCCATGCTCGTTTCTGTAACGGCTTTATTTTCAGCAGCGGCGATAGCCGGAAACGATGATGCAACAGAAACGATCCAGACGCGTGCAGGTGACTTTACTTTCGAAACCGACTTTCTTCACGGCATTCCAACACAAGCAAGCTCAGAGAAGCTATTTGAATTAATGGATTATCAACGCGCGTCACAAGCGTACATTTGGTCGGTACCTTTAGTCTCGAACTACGCGTGGAAAAAAGCGTATGCAGATATGGGGGCAGAAGATGGCCAAATCACCTACGTTGAGTCTCATGAATCCAAGCTGGGCGGCTTAACTTACAATACCTCTACGCCTTATGCGATTACCTGGTTTAACGTAGAGAAAGAACCAGTAGTGATTGAGATCCCGACGGATGAGTTGCGTGGCGCAGTACACACCATGTGGCAAATTGGCATTTCTCAGATGACAGAACCGGGTGTTTATGTTGTAAAAGCGCAAGGTTCTGAAACGCCGAGCAACCTTCCAAAGGGTGCAAAGGTATTTGAGTCTGACACAAACAATGTTTTCTTCGGTGTTCGCTTAATGGCTAAGTCAGAACAACAACGTATGAAAGATTTAGAAGCGCTAAAAATCACAGACCTCAGTGGCAAACTACTTAGCAATAAAGGGGTGAACTTCCCTGAGCGTGGCGAAGATGCCAAACACCCGCGTGGCATGGCATTTTGGGAAACGCTAAATGAAGCAATCCAATCTGAGCCAGTAGCAGAGCGCGATCGTATGATGCACGACATGCTGCGCCCATTAGGCATTGAGAAAGATAAAGCGTTTACGCCATCAGCTCAACAACGTGAGATTTTAGAGCAAGCTGTCATCATGGGTGAAGCTATGGTTAAGAACATCGACTTCAACAAAACGGAACGCTTGCCATACGCAGCTTACGGTAATGAAGGAAATTCGTGGGAAATAGCAACCGCTTCGACTCCGAACCAAGATCGTGACTACGGTATGGATCTCGATGGACGTGCGGCTTGGTTTTATGAAGCGGTGACCAACGATATTGCGATGCACGGTTTTGAAAACGGCGGTTGGGGTCAGATCTATCTAGACAATTACCGTGACGATAATGGCAACGGACTTAATGGCAGCAATCACTACACTTTGACACTGGATGGGGATGTAAATTTTGCCGATTTGTTCTGGACAATTACCGTCTACAACGTCGAAAACCGTGCCATCATCGACAATCAGATTGAGCGTGCCGATGTCGGTTCAAACATAGAAGGAACGGTTAAAGATACTCAAGGTAACTACACGTTCCACTTCTCACCAACAAAGCCAAATGGTGTAAATGAAGCGAACTGGGTTCAAACCCGAGAAGATGAAAACTGGTTTGTTTACTTCCGCGCTTATTCACCAAGCAAAGGATTTGTAGAGCAACGACCAGAGACATTATTACCGAACTTTAAGCGTGTAAAATAACAGCAACGCTCGTGAAGTAATGAATAACTGTAGAGAGGAGCCTAAGTGCTCCTCTTTTTTATTATCTCTATCTAACTAACTAACTAACTAACTAACTAACTAACTAACTAACTAACTAACAGGCTAAGAACACATCGTAGAAACGAAAGGAATTAAATAACAAACCTCAATACACCTCACCAAGTCCTCTAAAAACCTTCATAACATTAATCTAAAACCGAACGAACATAATCAGCAATGTCTTGGTTTTGGCAGTTATCAAAGAAACATTGCTGGAAACGCTCGCTGCCAACCGCTGTCTTCACTAACTCTTGATCGATCGCTCTTAGCGAGTCAATAAAGTTATCTTTCACTACCGCCGCTTTCACCTCATTTAAAAGCACAGCATTACGCTGCTGCGGCTCTGCTCGTTCTAGTGGGTAACCTTGGCCACGCTCGCCAGTGAAAGCTTTTTCAAAAATGTAACGAACGTTGAGTTCACCTGCCCAACCAAAGCCTTTTGCAAACGCAAGCGCAATAGCATTGCCGTTATTGATTTGATTAAACAAGAACGCATCTGATGGCTCTAAACAGTAGCCACAAACCACACCCGGATGTAGGTTCAGTGACATCAAAGCACCTTGACCAGTTCCACACCCAGTCACAATGAAATCAACAGCTTTTGAGTTGATAAGAATACTCGCCATGATGCCTAAGTGGATATACGTTAAATGATGATCGTTCTCGTCTGTCATACCTAAATTGAACACATCATGGCCAAGGCCACCAGCTACTGACTCTAGTTCAGCAGAAACCATTGCATTCTTACCTGCTTGGCTGTTTTCCATCATTAGTGCGATTTTCATTTACGTTCTCCTACTATATTGCTGCAAATTTAATAATTTCTAACCATCTAATAATACAAGAATAGTTAACGTGCTAACCAACCACCATCGACAGCAATGGTGTAGCCGTTGATGTAATCCGATGCTGACGATGCTAAGAACACACATGGGCCAGCCACATCTTTCGGTGTACCCCAGCGTTCGGCAGGAATACGTTCAAGAATCGCTTGATTGCGGTCTGCATCTTCGCGCAATGCTTGAGTATTGTTCGTTTCCATATAACCAGGGGCAATCGCATTTACATTGATATTGTCGCGAGCCCATTCGTTCGCCATCGCACGGGTAATACCCATCACTGCACTCTTAGATGCAGTGTAAGAAGGCACACGAATACCACCTTGGAACGAGAGCATCGATGCAATATTGATGATTTTACCGCCAGTACCTTGCGCCTTAAACTGCTTCGCAACAGACTGAGACATAAAGAAAACAGTCTTGGTATTGATGTTCATTACGTCATCCCAGTTTCGCTCTGAGAACTCAATGGCGTCTTCACGGCGGATGATGCCAGCGTTGTTCACAAGGATGTCGATCTGACCAAACTCAGTCAAAGCTTTCTCTATAATGCCTGGAATGCACTCTTGCTTTAGAAGGTCGGCACGTACATCTAAAAACGTGTGACCTGCGGCATTCATTACCTCAATCGTCTCTTTAGGCTCAGTACGATTAACGCCAACAACCTTACAACCAGCTTCAGCTAAACCCATTGCAATACCTTGTCCAAGGCCAGTATTACAACCAGTCACTATCGCTACTTTTCCTTCCAGATTGAATGACTCTAGCATCGTATTCTTTTCCTCAGTTATGTTTGGTGTTGTGGCGTCACTGCTTATATCTCCCAGTAATTTAATCATACAATAAAACATAAAGATGGGACTAACGTTAAAGAAGTCCAAACTTAGGTCAAAATCATACAAGTAGGTAGATAAGTAAATAAGTAAATAAATAGATAGATAAGTAGATAAGTAGATAAGTAGGAGAATAGCGGTACAAAATAGGTGTGAGATTTTAGAAGAGAAAAGTGTAGCTATTCACTGAGTCAAAGGGAGTGACGACAAACAAGCCGATTGCCCGCAGTAAAAGCGCAGCACGCCGCTTCGCTAAAACAGATATTTCAGCTATTTGGCAACAATCCCATGATTTAAAAGGCTAAACGGTATATACATAATAATGTGTTATTAAAAGTACTGAATTATCATGACGCTCAAAGAAATCCTGAAAATCCCCAACGTCCGCTACTTCTTAATGTTTAGAAGCAGTTACTTTGCGCGTTTTTATTACCCTGTATTCACCCTACTCTATTTAGATTACGGCTTAACCCTTTCTCAATTCGCGATGCTTAACGTGGTTTGGGCTGCCACCATTGTGCTTGCTGAGGTGCCATCGGGCGCATTCGCCGATACCTTAGGGCGTAAGAAACTTGTGGTGTTATCTTCGATTGTGATGTTTGTTGAAATCGCCATGATCGCCGTTGTGCCGACAGGAGATCCTAATCTGGTCTTCATCGTCTTCTTGATTAACCGAATATTAAGTGGCTTAGCAATGGCACTGGCTAGCGGCGCTGACGAGGCATTGGCTTACGACACCTTGAAAGAGCAAGGTAATGAAGAGTTATGGCCGCGAGTGTTACAAATCCAACTTCGTGTCGCTTCAACCGTCGGCATCTTTGTCACATTGATTGGTGCAGCGATGTACGACGTGAACTTTATGGCGAACATCTTTCATTTCATCGGATTAGCCGAGCCAGAAAGCACCAAAGACCTGATGCGTATTCCCGTGTTCGCCACCCTATTTGTCGCGATGCTCGCCATTTATGCGGCTATAAACATGCGAGAAGAGAAAAAAACCCTACCAAGCGGTCAAACCAAGTTAGCTACATCTATAGCTAGCCTTAAACTAACTGCCGACACCGGTAAGTGGGTACTCGCTACGCCTTATGTGTTTTCCATATTGCTCTACTACAGCCTCTTCGAACACACATCGCGAATGTTCTTAACCATGAACAGCCAATACTATCTGGCCATTGATATCCCCATCATTTATTTTGGTTTTATTGGCGCGGGGATCAGTTTACTCAAAATCATACTGGCAGGACAAAGCCGCCGATTAGCGGAAAGTATGGCGCCCAAAACGTTTATCGCAGTCATGGGTTTTGCCACCATGGCGACTTATTATTGGATCAGTTTGGGGTGGTCAATCTACGGGGTAATTCCTGCACTGGTGTTAATATTTATTATCATGACGATGAACATTTTCATTAGTTACCACCTAAACAAAAAGACCGAATCGCACAACCGAGCCACGGTTCTTAGCTTTAAAGGCCTGATGTTTAATCTCGGATACGGTTTGATCGGTATTTTGTACGCTTACTACTACAAGTTGGTATCTCAGGGCTACACCGAACAAGAGATAGAGCAGAACCTCGCTTTCTTGGCTTCATTGTCTTCGTTCTTCTATTACTTCACGTTGTTGTTCGTTTCGATCAGCGCGTTGTTCTATTTCAAAAACAAGAAAGAGCCTATCTTTTGAAGAAAACGTAGACCTTTTCAAGAACGCTCTGATACCAAATAGAGCGGAAAGGTGAGCCTCTGGTTATAAATAGACCATGTCGCTTCTTATCATGATATTTTTTGTTAAGATAATCATTAATTTACATAACACATGGAAGCGTCATGTCTTTTAGTTGGATAGCCTTTACTCTTCTCGCAGCCTTCAGCCAATCTTGGCGCAATGCATTTCAAAGTAAACTAGCTGGCACCATGAGTGTGGCAGGTGTGACGCTGGCTCGCTTTATTTGGGCTGGCCCAATCGCACTTATTTATCTGTGCGCCCTCTATCAATGGAAGCCAGTATCAACACCTGATTTTTCGGGTGAGTTTGTTTTCTACATTATTGCAGCAGCCATTATGCAGATCCTCGCGACGGGTTTAATGGTGATGTTATTTAAGCTCGAAAACTATGCGATAGGAGCAGGCTTAGCCAAGTGTGAAGCCCCCGTATCTGCTGTGTTATCCGTATTGTTTTTTGGTACTGCTTTGACACTAACAGGTTGGGTCGGCGTGCTTATTGGCACGTTAGGCGTACTAATCATGAGTAGTTCTTCGGGTTGGCGAAGCTTGTCTCCGAAAGTATTTTTGTTAGGTATGGCGTGTAGTACCGCATTTGCTTTAACGTCTCTTTGGGTACGTGAGGCCAGCTTGAGCATCGGCCTACCCTTCCCTCATAGCGCCGCATGGGTACTCTTCCTAGTCATTTCCCTTCAGACCGTGATTATCTGTACGTATCTCTTTTTCAGAGAACGCGACACATTGCGCCAGATATTCAAGAAATCTAAACTGGTGGTGATGACAAGCCTAGCAAGTGTTATCGGTTCTCTGGGTTGGTTTAGCGCGATGTCACTTCAAGCCGTGCCTTATGTAAAAACACTCGGGCAAGTCGAAGTGATCTTCATGGTCTTAATATCCTACTTCTGGCTGGGGCAAAGTATTGCTCGCAAAGACATTCTTGCGCTCATCTTGCTTTCTATCGCAGCGGTCTTGGTGATGTGGCAGTAAGTTGGCCCACACTACCGGCTATGAGTGCAGAGCGAGCGGGAATTAGCGAATCATCTTGCCCACATATTCAAAGCTATATGTTCAAAGCCATACAGCCAAAGCCATAATCTCAGTAAATATGTTGTGCCACCGTATAAGTTTTACGGTGGCGTAAAATGATAAGAACCATTTTCACATAATTTCTATAGTGCACGTATCAGCTATTCGTAATCTCCACTTACCCAATAGGATACAGCCTAATGAAAACACTCGCTCAAATCGCACTAGCAACAATCGTATTTACAACCTCACTAATGGCATTCGCTGAACCCACGACGACAAATGAAGCCCAATCAGAAGTGGCAACCATAACCGTGAAACATGAAGCAATGACGGTGACGCTAACAGATAAGCATTTTACGTCTCCAGACAAAGTTGAAAACACTACCCCTCAGAAGTTAACACAAAGCCAAAAAACAGACTCAGCGCCACAGCCAACAATATAATGGCCGTGTCAAAACAGTGAACCGCATCAAACTAGTGATCTCATCAAACTACCGCTTAGAGATCTGTACTCATCAAGCAGTAGCGAGTTGATTAATATGACTAGGACAAATTGAAGTCATATTGCGACCGTTTGTCTTCGCTTGATATAACGCTTTGTCGGCTCGGCTAATAAACCCATTCCAACTCTCATGCGGGTGAAGCTGAGCAACACCAAAACTCGATGTCAGAAACATCTCATGTTCTTGTACTGCTGATACCTCTGAAATAGATAATCGCAGCTTGCAGGCAATAGCCTGTGCTTGGAGAAAATTAAAATTGGGCAATAAAATCATTATCTCGTCTCCGCCAAAACGAAACGCACTGGCTTTGGGCGAGGTTTTTATCGCACCTTGAACCATTTCAGCAAAAGACTTGATGACGAGATCACCCACAATGTGCCCGTGTTGATCATTGATCGACTTAAAATTATCAATATCCATCATAATGGCACTGACAGGCGTAGTACCCGCCTGCTTCATGATGACTGGTACCATTTCATCTAATGCTCTGCGGTTTCCCAGTACCGTTAAGGGATCGCTGTAAGAGAGCTCGTGAATAGAACTAAGCAACCTTGCGTTAATCAGCCAAAGCATTGTAAAGCTCATCGACACGATAAGAACGATGCTCACTAAAAAGGCAAGTTGATGAATGAGAGTGGCCGCCATGAAATCCTGCAGCTCAGCTGAAAATAACGTCACCATTACTCGGAAAACCATAAACCCGCCATATATCGTAAATGACATGGCCATCATCCGAATACCTAGGGTCAAGTCATCACGCCGGCCCTTTAATACCGCAAAGGCAGTGCAAAAAGTCACAAAAGCCAGATATAGACTAATGAGGATAATTCGAGCCTTGATGGAAGGCTCATAGTACGTGAAGTAAATAAAACATGGCAAAAGAGCCAACATCATTAGACTACTGAGGTAGGTGCATTTGAGAGAATATTCTCGAAACAGACATAAGCTATACAAGGCGAGATGAAAACCAAGCGCAATGACCATATTGGCACCAATAACGGTGACCCAATCAGGGAATTCCCCTCTTAGGCTCAACATCAACGGCCCTGTTCCGATAACAAATATTGAAATGGAAAAGATTGAAAGCCCTTTAATCGGCTGTTGAGTGAATTGAAATAACAATAAGCCAATACAGTAAATGAAAGAGAACAAAATAATAATGAAATTAAGTGTTCTCATATCCAGCGAAAAACCATCCATGATTTTCTATCTTCCATAAGCAAACCAAATCACAACATGGTTAATAATCATACAAACCAAAGAAACATTCACTATATGAATCCTTGTATTTTATAAAATAAGGGATAGATCACATATGCAGAGATTTTTTTCGCATGAGTCCATGATCTGGATAGGCATGTAAAACTCGCCCACATGGCTTCATAGCATCACGGAATCTACAGGCTTCTGCACTCGTTACTTGGTCGAATGACGACTGTCTGGCATTATGCGCCTAAGAAATCTCTAGGGGCTGTTGACCTTTCGAGCTGGGTTTTGCAGCATCTTGTGGAAAATTTATTCAAGGAAGGGGCTTTGACGTGTAGCTGGCCTACATGAAAAGCCGATAACACAGTAGAAATGAACCACAAGAGCTGCCCGAAGGGTTCGAGCTAGGCGCCCCCGCAAAAATCGTTTTATGCTTTGTTTAAGAATATTTGCTTAGAATGACTAGGCTACATACTCTTCGCCGCGCCTAAAACGATTTTGACTAGGCGTCCCCATCCGAACAAAACTTAACCACGAAAGGTCAACAGCCCCTAGTTATTACACAGTAAAGAATGAATGAAGGTAGTCAGTGGTAGAAAACAGCCAACAATTAAGTGACCGTTACAACGAACATGGTTACTTTGTTATCAGAAATTATTTCGATGAAGCTCAAATTGCATCGCTTAGAAAAGTCGTGCTGAAATTCCATGAATCATGGAAAGCAGACAACGAAGAATTCTATAAAGAAGAAGCATTTAACTCGTCTTTAATTACCGGAAGCGAATATTTGCCAGCCGATGATAGAAGCGTACTTTTTGACTTCATCAGCTCAAAACAAGTGATGGGCGTTGTTGATGCAGTGATTCCGAACAAACCGGCATTCATGAATACGCAGCTGTTCTTCAACCCTGTGAACCCGCAACAAAAAGACTTCTGGCATCGTGACTGTCAATACGACTACGACGTTGATGACCAGATGAAAGTCATCATGGAAACCCAAGTATTGCACCTGCGAGTCCCTATTTTTGACGAGCCCGGTATGGAGCTTATCCCCGGCACACACAAGCGTTGGGACAACGAAGAAGAATACAATGTTCGCCAAGAAGAAAACGGCAAAGTGAGCAGTGATGATATATCTGGCGGTAAGCAGATACCGTTAGCCGCCGGTGACTTATTGGTGTTTTCAGCGGATATGATTCACCGAGGCCGCTATGGCTTGGATCGTTTGGCTTTGGATATTTTGATCTTTGACTCGGCGGCAGACTATGTCGACTACGTTGATGACGATTGTCTGCCAACGCCAGCCATGCTGAGCAATATTACCGACCCAAGATTGTTTATGAACACGCTACACTTAAAATCAATGCAGTACTCATAATCCATAAAGGTACCCGAACTATGACTGACACTAAGCAAAACACCCGAATTAGCCAGTTCCGTTTCGGTCAGCCAAAAGAATCTCTCAAGTTAGAACATGTCACTTTAGGGGCACTAGACAAAGATAAAGTTCGCGTACAAATTGAAGCCACTAACATTAATCCTAGTGATCTGTTGTCGATTTATGGTGTGGGCCAATACAAACATAGCCACCAGCCGCCGAGAGTGCCGGGATTTGAAGCGGTAGGAAGAGTTGTAGAGTCCAGCCATGCTGAGTTTGCAGTGAATCAGCGCGTGCTTGTGGCAACCAGTGGAACATGGCAAACCTATGTCGATGTATCACCAGATGACCTGTTCCAAGTTCCTCAGCATCTAGAAAATGGCTACGCCTGCCAGTTGTACATTAATGCGCTAACCGCATGGGTGTTGACGACAGAAGTGGCTAAGCTGAACCAAGAAGATGTGTTGATCATCAATGCTGGTAGCTCAGCCATCGGTAAGATCTTTTCCCAGTTATCAGCATCACTCGGCTTCAAAATCATTGTCGTTACATCACAGCCGGAACAATACCCAGCCACTTCTAGTTCTAGTTGGGCGTTAGATTCGAACGCTGATCTAGTTTCTCAAATCAAGGCTTTAGACTTGCCTATGCCAACCATCGCCTTTGATGCGATTGGCGGTTCACCCGGAACCGATCTTATTCACACCCTTGGCAACAATGGGCGCTTTATCAACTATGGGACGCTGTCTCTGGATTTTTACGAACCACGCTTTTTTGAGCACGCGAAAAGCCAAGGCATCGATTTCAGCACCTTCTTCTTACGCTATTGGGAAGAAGCGGAAGGTAAAGATGTTCGCCGTGATAAATTCACGATCATGCTAGATCACTTCATCACAAACGACATTCAGCTCGACGTCGACCGCTACCTACCATTCGATGAAGTGCAAATCGCGATTGATCTCATTGAATCGAAAACCACACGCTTGAACGGCAAGATCATCTTGCTGCCTGTGTAGTTTGGTGGAATTGAGAGCACACTATTTACGCCAAACAAGATACAAAACGAATAGCCCGCCAAGAGCTGCTGTCACAATACCTACAGGCAGTTCTTGTGGCGCTAATATGGTTCGGCTAATAACATCCCCAAACAGTAAAAGCACCGCGCCCCACAAGGCAACCAAAGGCAGAGCTCGCTTGTGAGTGACACCTGAAAATGGTCGTACTAAGTGGGGTACCATCAAGCCAATAAAACCGACCACTCCGGTCATCGATACAATCGACGCAGTGCAAAACGCACAACAAAGAAAAATCTCACTTTGTAGGCGGTGTACATTGATCCCCAATGAGCTTGTCGTCTGTTCACTCACCAACAAAGTATCGAGCTCCCGATAACGTTTGAAAATCAACGCTAGAAGACACAACACGCCCACCAAGGCAAAAATCAAATTATCCCAACGTGCGAGTCCTAAGCCTCCCATCGTCCAGAATAAAATCGAACTCGCCGCTCTCTGGTCGCCTGAATAAATCAAAAAACTCGTGATGGCTCCGAATAAAAATGAGATCGCCAAACCACACAAGATCAAGTTGTCATTGCCTTTTTTCTTCTGCATCGAAAACAGAATCAGAACGGCGGTCGCCGACACAATACCGCCCGAGAATGCAGCCAGTGGCAGTGACCAAACACCCAGAGCATCTCCCACTTTGGTGATCACCAACACAGCACCAGCAGACGCGCCAGATGACAAGCCAAACAGAAACGGATCCGCCAGATCATTCCGTGTCGAGGTTTGAAGTAACGCCCCAACCATCGCCAACCCTGCACCCGCGATAACGGCTAACAATGCTCTCGGTAACCTCAAATCGATCAGTATTCGACTGGTCATATCCGGCGTTGAATCATTGAAAGAACTCAACCCTATGAGCACATCCTTGAAAGACAAAGGAACCGAGCCAAATTGTAAACTCATCATGAAGGCGATCAGCATGGCAGTGATACCTATTAGCCATGCTGCTCGATATTTATCAAATAAAATCAAGGAACTACTACTTTTATCAATAACAAGATTTTCTATGACTACCTTCCCGATCACTCAGAAACGAACGCCTCTGCAAGTTTCTCAATGGCATCGATATTGGCAGGCCCAGGAGTGAGTTGCTCATAACGCAATTTGACATAGCGACCAGAAGTGACCGCATTGGTGTATTTCATTAACGGATGGGCTTCGAGGAAACGTTGCAACGAATCGGCACCACTCGCCGATTGGTAATCAAGAAGGATAATCACATCTGGGTTTTCACGAGCGACATTCTCCCAAGACGTTCTTGCCCAACTTGCTTCCATGTTGCCTGTAATATTTTGGCCACCAGCAGCTTCAATCATTGCATTTGGCATTCCGTACTTACCCGCGGTGAAAGGCTTGTCTTCACCCGAATCAAACAAGAACACTTTTGGGCTCGACTTACCTGATGTTTTTTGCTTTTCTGCTACTTTTTCAACTCTCTCTTTCCAGTTGTTTACCAAAGCCTCGGCCTCTGGTTGCTTGTCGAAAATAACGCCTAGCTTTTGCATGTCGCCATAAAGCAGATCCATTGTCGCGCCTTCTTTTTTGTCTTGAGTGTGAATGCAGCTTTCTGAGAGTACCAAAGTATCAATTCCATAAGGCTTCAGTGTTTGAGGTGTCACTTCACCACCTACTTTCATCCCGTAGTTCCAGCCAGCAAAAAAGAAGTCAGCATCAGCAGCAATCAATGTTTCTAATGAAGGATACTTAGGTGCTAACTCTGGAATGTCTCCTAAACGTTCTTCAAACGAACTCGACATCTTGTACCAACCAGTAATGCCCGTAACACCCACCATCTCCTTTTGAAGACCAAGAGCAAACGCCATCTCGGTCATATTGATGTCGTGTACAACCGCACGCGAAGGGCGCTTTTCTATGGTCAGTGGGCTCCCACAGTTATCAACCGTCACTGGGTATTGAGTGCTTTTCGCATGCGCAAAAGAGAAAGGTAAAAGAAACAAAAGACTGGAAATTACAGGCCACTTCATTTGGCTGCTCCTATTAAAGAGTGATTAGAGAGAGTTAAGTGAGTTGAGTAAGTTGATGCAGCTTCAAAATGATGGATGGTGCTGCATATAACAGGATGATTGAACGTAAGAACGCGCAATCCAAAAATAGGGATCATGTATCGGTCTTGAATCACCGTATCTGGGACTGAGAACGCCACCATTTTTTGGCCTGACATCAACAGGACTTTATCCGCGAATGGCGCGACCAAAGGTAAATCGTGCAGCACCACAACAGACGCAATGCCGCGCTGTTTAATTAGGCTCAGAAGTTCAAGGCGAGCGAGAGGATCAAGGTGGTTTGTAGGTTCATCTAAGAGTAAAAGCCTCGGCTCTTGTGCAAATGCGCGAGCAATACTTGCACGTTGCTGTTCACCACCAGATAGCTCACCAAAGCACCGCTGGCTTTTGTGAACAAGCCCGACATCTTGCATCGCCTGCTGAACCGCTCGTTTGTGCTCTTTTGCGCTACAACAAAACGTATGAGGAGTACGGCCTAAGCCAACATACTCAGCAACACTCAAACGAGGGTCAACATGCTCATGTTGAGTAACCACCGCGACTTGCTTGGCTATCTGCTGCCGCTCAAGGCTTCCAAGCGCAATACCAGACAACATCAACTCACCCGCGACGGTTTTATATTCGCCTGTAATGCCTTTCAGCAAACTGGACTTTCCACTTCCATTGGGCCCAATGATGGCAACGCATTCACCATCGTTCACATCAAATGTCACGTCGGAGACGGCTCTCCAGTTAGCCAAGCCATCAGCGCAGAGCCCGCGCACAGACAATACAGGTTTATTCAATTTTCCACCGAACATCCAAAAACAACACTTATTGTTATGTTATAACATAACAATAAGTTAAAGGTATAGTTAATAATAGAAATATTAAGACCGCGCTAAGAAGCATTGGAAATGGCGGGATAACCCAATCACCTTGAACAAAGACAGAAGTGCATACGGAAATTGATTCACTGAGGAAGTTTGATTAAAGGAATTGAGTATTGAGAACGAAGCAAAGAGTTGTAGTGAGTTTTGACCATAACTTAAGTGGTTACGAGATGGGCATTAATCACATTTATTTGAAACATCAGTAAGTTATATCACTATAAATATGACACTGATCACCCATAAGGCAACCTCGATTCTATATGGTAGCGTCATACTTAAAACCACGATGTGAACATACTTATGAAAAGACACATACTATCAAGCGCCATCCTACTCTCTTTAGCCTCTCCAACCTTTGCAGCTGATGGCGACATACACGATGTCACGATACTGGGTACTTCAGATATCCATGGTCATTTTATGGCGTGGGATTACGCGGCAGATAAACTCAACACTCGTGGTAGCTTAAGCCAAATCGCGACCAAAGTTGGTAATATCCGCAAAGAGCAATCTAACATTATCCTTGTCGACGCTGGCGACACCATCCAAGGCAACTTCGTCGAAACCTTCAAAGACGAGCCCGTTGATCCAATGATGCTTGGCTTTAATCACATGAAATACGATGTGTGGGTTTTAGGTAACCACGAATTCGACTTTGGCCTTAAAACGCTTAACAGAGCCGTTACTCAATTTAAAGGGCAATCTCTCGGTGGCAACATCAAGAACAAAAACGGAAACCCATTCTTGCCGGGTTACACCATCCTTGAACGCGGTGGTATTAAGATCGGCGTGATAGGAATGGATACCCCAATGACGGAGGTCTTTGCGCAAGGCACCAACCGTTTAGAAGGCGTCACTTTCACTAACCCAACCTTGGAAGTGAAGAAAATCGTCAAAGAAATTGATGATCAAGTGGATGCCATCGTATTGGTTGCCCATATGGGGATTGAAAACGAGAATGACATTGCTGACACCGGTGTCACCGACATTGCCAATGCAAACCCAGAGCTTGATGCCATCGTCGCTGGTCACATGCACACTCGCATTGATAAAGCCGTTGTGAATGGCGTTATCATTACTGAACCCGACAAATATGGCCGCGCCTTATCTCGTATTGATCTTCAATTTGAAGAACGCGATGGCACATTCACTCTCGTCAACAAAGACAGTTTCACCTATAAAATTAAAGGTATCGACTCTTATGAAAATATGGACGAGTTATACCAGCCTTATCACAAACAACTCAGAGAAATGGCGAATCGACCTGTCGCTCAGCTTACCGGCGTTGATTTAGTCCCAGAAAACGAAATCCGCGGCATCCCTCAAGTCCACGTTCAAGACACAGGCATCAGTGCGCTATACCAAGAAGCGAGCTTCTTCTATGCACCCAAAGCCAATGTCATCGCACTTCAAATAGACAACGACAATGCAGAGCTCGATGTTGGCCCAATCAAAGCCAAAGACATCGCGTACAACTACCAATACGCGGGTGGCGAAATCACTGTCTACCAGATGACAGGTAAAGAGCTGAGAACCTACATGGAATGGTCTGCTGGTTACTTCAATTCCGTACAACCCGGTGATGTGACCTACAGCTTTAACCCTGAACGTAGAGCTTCAAAATACTCAACCAACGACTTCTTCGCGGGCGTGACTTATACCATCGACCTTACTCAACCTGCAGGTACACGCATCACCAACCTCGCGTTTACAGATGGCACTCCAGTTACAGATGAAACAGAAATTCGTATTGGTATGAATAGCTATCGAATGGGTCATCTAACCAAGAAAGGCGGCGTGCTAGAAGGAGATTCGTTCCCTGTACTCTTTGATACAGAAGCAGAGTATGGAGAAGAAGCAGGCACGATCCGTAACATGACCATCAAGTATCTTAAAGAAGAAAAGAACGGCAAGTATGAAGGTAAAACTCAGCAGCGATGGGCACTTTCGGGGTTAGAGAACCGCTACAATGAACAGCGAGAGATCGTAAAGTCATTGATTAATGATGAAACCATATCAATCCCCACCAGTGACGATGGCCGCTACACAAACATCGCTTCTATCAACGTGAAAGAACTGATGTTCAAATCTGACGAAGCCAAACAAACAGCCATAACCACACGCGAAAAGAAACTGGCGCAAGCTAGTGAACAAGAGAGCAAACAGATCAAACGCGAAATCACTCTGATTGAAGCGCTCAATTAACCCCTGACCTCAAACCAATAACGACTTAACGACTTAACGACGCTTAGAGCGTGGTTAAGTCGTTCCCGTCCTACAACACCACACCTTTACTAAGTACACGGTTGATACTGGATAAATGATCCGCAAAGACTAACTCATAGTTGGGCATTTTTGTGTCAGTAAATTTGCTAATTTAGCTTCTGACGAATTATCAGGGGTATGGCAAAACTTCTGATCGAGTGGCCAGTTTTTATCATCCACTACACACCCCATAGTCATCTCGCTCGCTATACACAGATTATTTAAGTGTTTCATCTAGTAATTTGTAGCCCACCCCATAAACCGAACGGATAGGGTTTGCTGTTGGTGCCACCGCATGGATTTTTTTTCGGATGTTCTTTATGTGGGTATCAATATTTCTGTCTGATACATCGGCAAGGTCGCTGTAAAGCGCATTGAGAATATCATCACGACTATACACTCGGCCCGGATGCTCCACTAACAGGCGAAGTAACATAAACTCTTTGGGCGTTAAGTCGAGAAAGCAGCCACTAAATCGAGCCTCATATTCGTCAGGCTTTAATACAAATTGCCCCAAAACTAACTCAGCGCTTGGTTGATAAGAGCGGTTAGACGCTGGGTTTGGTTGAATGCGGCGCAGTACCGTTTTGATCCTCGCAATCACTTCTCTAGGGCTAAACGGCTTGCAGATATAATCATCAGCTCCAAACTCTAAACCAATTAATCGGTCAATCTCTTCACTTTTTGCGGTCACCATGATGATAGGTAATTGAGAAAACTGACGTACTTGTTTGCATATCTCTACACCGTCTACATCTGGCAGCATTAAATCAAGCAACATTAAGTCAAAAGTCTGCGATTTCACTGTCTCAACAACATTCGCACCCGACGCGAGGTGGGTCGCTTCAAAGCCACTATTTTGGCAATACGCGATCAAGACTTCGGCAATGTACTCCTCGTCTTCCACAATCAAAATATGCGTCTTCATTCTCTCTTTCCTCTATCGAAATCTTATTGTGAGCCAGTATGGTGATGGATCGGTAGGGTTATCATCATTTTAACACCGCCCAGATCTGATTTTTTAGCACAAATAGTGCCTTGATGTGCCTCGATAATTTGGTGACACAATGCTAAACCAATACCAGAGCCACCATGCTCTCGACTTCGAGATTGTTCTACTCGATAAAAACGTTCAAATACCCGCGTGAAATCTTGCTCAGGTATGGATGGAGACGTGTCTTCAATTACCACCTCAACGGTATTTTTGTCTTTGTGAAGTGATAAAGCGATGCTTCCCGGTGCGTCGGTATAACGACAGCTATTTTCCAATATGTTGGTAAACAACTGCGTCAAACGTTCTCGATCAGCCACTACAAAACACGCTGTCTGCTCTTTCGTATACAGCGATTCACACTCTAAACCTAGCCCCAATTCATCGGTCTTAACCTTAAAGCCAAGTAAGATACCTTTGAGAAGTTCAACAAGATCGAATGAGGATTTTTGGTATGACAAACCGCCAATATCGGTAATAGACAGCTGATAGATATCACCGACCAAATGGCTCATGCTATCAATTTGATCAATCATCACCTGTAAGCGCTTTTCATCCGCTTTAAAAATCCCATCTTGGATCGCGTTAAGTTGCCCTCGAACCACAGTGAGCGGTGTTTTCAGTTCATGAGCAACGTCTGACATCCACTTTGAACGTTCCGTTTTATTCTTCTCCAATGTCTGAGCCAGAACGTTAATATTGTCTGTGAGTACGCCAAGTTCATCGTTACTAACGCTCTCCACCCTTGTTGAAAAGTTACCTTGAATCAACTGAGTCGTACCTTCATTCACTTTAAAAATGGGCGCAACCAAGTGACGAGAGAAAAGCCAAGCTGTTATAAACGCAAGCACGATAACGGCCAACGTAATCGCAACATAACTTTGGTATTGCTCAGCCAGAAATGCGTTGGCAGGGCTGTGTTCAGCCAGCCGCGAAGGGACATAACTTAACCAGCCGATCACGACACCGTCTAACACGATGGCCTGAGTAAAGGCGCTTTCATCAATTCGAGAGCGGCCTACCACCACCGTTTTATCGACATCATATAAACTGAGTCTTCTCTGCGTTTGCAGTAACTGGCTCATTCCCGTCGTATCCGTCGGTAAAGCGAGTGATCCTCGCTCCTCTGGCCCTTTTCGAGTGCCTACCAAACGTCGCCAATGCTTCTCGTCTTCTTTTAGCGATTGCCACGACCCATTGGTTTGATAGTATTCTCCCAACTTTTGGCTGACTTGTTTGATATAGCTCGATTCGGCCTCTTTGATAAAGTCATGAAAACCCGACGACAGGTTCTGCATGATCAAAGCGAGCATAATGCACACCGCCACAAAGCTTGTGATACAAAAAGCAAAGAAGAACTTATGAATAAGCTTCAATTTATAATCTATCTTCAACGTTCTTTCCTTATCCTCGAGATAACGCATCCACCGGGTTTAATCTTGCTGCATTTCTAGCGGGTAAGAAACCGAAGAGAACCCCGATCAGTGTTGAGCAAATAAAGGCCGCAATAATTGAGTTGGTCGAATAAATCATACTCAAACCACTGCTCGTCGACGAGACAATCAAGCCCACAGCGTAAGCTAACCCTATCCCCAAAGCGCCACCACACAAACACACTAAAACGGCTTCTATTAAAAATTGTCTTAGAATATCCGCTTGTCTTGCTCCAACTGCCATACGAATGCCGATTTCTCGCGTTCGTTCGGTTACCGACACCAGCATGATATTCATAACACCGATGCCACCCACCACCAATGAAATAAAGGCAATAGCCGAGATAAGTAAGGTCATCGTTGATGAAGTTTGTTCGATATTTTCTCTGACCGTATCCGTATTCACGGTAAAGAAATCTTCCACACCATGGCGCATTTTAATTAAATTAATGATCGCTTGCTCTGCAGCGGTACTGGATACTTCGTCGCTCACCCTAACCGTAATATCATTAACGTAATTTTGGCTATAAATACGAGAGTTTACCGTACTATAAGGTAGCCAAACATTCAGAGCATCACTATTACCAAACGCCATTTCTCTTGCTTCGGTAACCGCGATAATACGCACAGGTAAGCGACCTAAAAAGATGACTTTGCCAAGTGCTTCGCCGTCAGGGAAAAGGTCATTTAAGGTATTGTTATCAATAACCGCCACTTGCTCTAGTGCATCGATACTTCCCTCATCAAATAACTGCCCTTGTGCGACTTCAAAACCTCGAACGCGAAAGTAGTCAGGACCAACACCTTGCACTTCTGCTGTCACCGCCTCATTACCATAGCGCACCGCCACATTCACACGCACAGTCGGTGTCACACTATCAACAAAGGAGAGATTCGTTAAAGCGTTTGCATCACTTGCTGTCAAGGTTCTCACTCGACCTGCACGCCGGTCGCCCAGCCCAGAGCCAGGTTTGATTTCAATAGTATTAGTGCCCATTGAAGCCATTCGTGACAACACCTGAGCTTGAGAACCATTACCAATCGCGACCACGGACACCACAGACGCAATACCGATGATGATCCCCAGCATCGTCAGAAACGTTCTTAGTCGATGGCTTCCCATTGCGGATAGCGACATTTTGAACGCTTCAACAACGCTGAACCACTGCGCAGAAAATGGCTTTGATACAGGTTTATTGGTACTTTGTTTCTCTTCGATTCTTGTCGACGAATCATCCGTTACCGAGCTAGCTACCGTCGAACTAACCACTGCCGAACTAGCTACTGCTGAATGAACCGTCGCTGAATATTCAGTTGAGGCGCTATCGTTACTGACATCGCTCGTGATATCACTCACGATTTCTCCATCAGAGATCTCGATTACGCGTTCCGCAGAGGCGGCGATCTTAGGGTCATGAGTAACCAGAACAATAGTATGCCCTTGTTGATGCAACTCGCGAAGCAAGTCCATCATCTCTTTACCGCTATGGCTATCCAGAGCCCCGGTTGGTTCATCGGCAAGGATCACCGTACCGCCATTGATCAAAGCGCGGGCGACACTGACTCGCTGTTGTTGCCCACCACTAAGTTGACTTGGCTTATGATCCATTCGCTCCGCTAGCCCCAACCTTTTTAACAGTTGCTCAGCTCGTGCTTGGCGGGACGCTTTATTTTCGGCTGAGTAAAGCGCAGGGATCTCGACATTACCGATAGCAGTGAGATCATCTAACAAATGATAACGTTGAAATATAAAACCAAAATAGTCACGGCGTAATTCCGCTAATTGGTCAGGGTTCATTACCGATGTATCTCGACCATTAACAAGGTAAGTTCCTTCGCTAGGAGTATCTAAGCAACCTAAAATATTCATTAAAGTCGATTTACCCGAACCAGATGCACCCATTATCGCGATCATTTCACCGCGACGTATGGTTAGGTTAACGTTGTTCAATACCGTTAACTGATCATCACCTGCAGGAAAACGACGACTGAGTCCTGAGATTTCTAATAGAACGTCACTCATAACTAAGGTCTCCCGCCGTTACCTTGACCGCGCCCCCCAGGACCTCCATTACCACGACCACCTTTCTCAGGCCCTAATGTCGATGACATATCAAAACCTGATGACGATTTGGCGTTCGCTTGACCAATAACAACTCGATCTCCTAGCTCTAGCCCATCCAGAACTTGTGCATACACTTTATTATTGATGCCAATCTCAACATTTCGCACCTCTAATGCGCCGTCAACTAAAACAGGGACACGATAACGATTCTTGCCGGGAAGCTTTTTAGTAAGGACTTGGGACGGAACTAACAGCGCCTCTTGAGCTGCATCTAACACGATTGACACTTGCGCTGTCATGCCAAAGCGAAGCAACCCTTCCGTATTGTCGACATCAAATACCGCGTTGTAGTAAATGGCATCGTTGTCGCCAATGTTTAGCTCACTATCGTCGCCAGTCAAAAGGGTTGGGCCAGGCTCAATTGATTTCAGTTCACCATGAAAATTGTGTTGTGGCGCGCCTAAAATCGAAAAGTACACTTTTTGCCCCGTCGCAATGTGAATGATATCGGCTTCAGACACTTGTGCCTTGACCGTCATAACATCAAGTTGAGCGACTTCAACAATGGAAGGTGTCGATTGATTTGTGTTAACGGTTTGCCCCTCTTCAACAGAGACATAAACAACCGTGCCATCAATCGGTGATTCGATCTTTGTATAGCTTAAATCCAGTTGAGCGTCATCGACACTGATCAGCGCTTTCTCTTTTTCTGCAACCAGTTGGTCGAGTTCGGCTTCATAAACAAGAAGTTCGGCCTCTGCTGCGTCATACATGGATTGCGAGCTGGCATTTTTTATCAACATCGCTTTTTGTCGTTCAAAGGCAAGCTGTGACTGATAAATCTGCGCTTCTTTCGCTCGGTATTGCGCATTAATGTTAGTGAGTGAAGCGTGGGATTCTTTCAATGCATTTTCTTGTGAAAGGTTATCTATCTGAGCAATAACATCGCCGGCTTTAAGTGTGTCACCGACCGTCACGGCTATCGACTCTAACTTGCCTGAGACTTGAGCGCCCACATTCACCATTTTGTAGGGATATAGCACACCGTTAGTGAGCACCACATCTTCAATGTTACCGGCGCGAACAGGCTCCGTAGAATAAGTGACGGTTGAAGCATCATTCTTCATATAAAAATAAGTGGCGACAGCACCGATAGCGGTAACAAGCAAAGTGATCGTCACTAACTGTTTGAGGTTTTTCATGCGCAGGTTTTCCCAATTTTTTAACTGTGATTAGGATAACGAAAAAATGTGAGGGAATTTTGTGATAAGATATCACTATAAGTTATTGATAATAAATGACTTCGGTTGGATTGGGTTGAATTGTGTAGTGAGTGTGTGGCGATAAGAGAAGTACCTAGCCACAACCCAGGAAATTCTGCACCATTTCTTTTTTCAAACTTGTTGTCATGAGTCTATATCAACATAACCATGCGCTAAGGCTTCGTTGGAGAGTCTGTATATGGTGAACATGGCTAAATATTCTATCGCCAATAGGGTTAGTTCTTTCTTTTTGCCATTCATTAGGTTTTGTATATCAAAATTACTTGAACATATTTATTCGAACTTCAAGGCGTAACCCACAATGGGGCAAAAACAAGCTAGCAAAACAACACCAACCCACACCGCTTTCATAAATAAAACGTTTAATAATTTGAGCCATGATTTATTGCACTTAAACGAGATCACGAACCGTCTGACGAAAAATTCAAAGCCTCCGAGGTGACTCTAAGCTCCCACCACCAACTGTATTCTCCCCCACACTGATCTATTTCCCTCTTTTTGAAGTACAAGTTATTAATAATTCGATATAAATCGCTCTATTGTTTGAAATTGTTGTCTACAGTTTTATAGAGCTTGTCGCTTCAGTAATTGCCACAAGTAACGACACCTTTTGATGGTAAGTTTTGGTTATAAGGAAAGGAAATGGAAAGCCCAATTGTCACACTCACACATGCCAGCAAAAGCTTTGTTGATGGCAAAGATACCCATCACGTATTGGAAGGTGTCGACTTCGCTTTGGCGACAGGGGCAAGCGTGGCTTTGACAGGGGCGAGTGGCAGTGGAAAGAGTACTCTGCTGAACATCATTGCGGGGTTTGAACCTCTATCTGGTGGCGAGTTGTGGCTCGATGGCGAGAACACATCAAATTGGAAAGACCCACAGTGGAGCCGATTCCGCCATCAAAAATTGGGTGTTATCTTTCAACAGTTCAACTTGCTAACGCCACTCAACGTAAAACAAAACATCGCCTTCCCTCTTCATTTAAATCAACAGAAATGGAGCGACTGGTGCGACTATTTAGTTGATGCATTGGGTATCAGCGATCTACTCGAAAGACACGTATCTGCACTCTCTGGCGGTCAGCAACAACGGGTGGCAATAGCGCGTGCACTTGCCCATAAACCCAAGCTACTGCTTGCCGACGAACCCACAGGCAACCTCGACCACAAAGCAGGTTTAGAAGTAATGAGGCTGCTGAACGAAATCACCACACAAGGCAACACTGCTGTGCTTTTGGTCACGCACAGCTCGGAATGTGCCAGCTTTATGCAGACAAAATTGATGTTAGATGATGGTTGTTTAAAGAACGTAGATCGAACCCAAGCCAAAGAGCAGCAACGTTGTGAGTAATCCAATGAAGCAAACTGGCTTCGCACAGAGCCAGATCACCCATACTAAACTGACATTGAGTCTATTCGCGGCACACTATCGCCAATCGCCACTGCAAGCTACGGCAATCCTGATTGGTATTGTGCTAGCGGTCACCTTGTTTGTTGCCGTGCAGGCCATCAACCTCAATGCCAAGCGCAGCTACGCTGAGTCGACCGAGCAACTTAGCGCCCAGGCGCAGAACCTTATCATTCCACCAGCGGGGCAAAACTATTTGCCGGAATCGCTCTACTTTAACTTAAGACAAAGTGGATTAAGCGCTGCGCTGCCTGTGATTGAAGGGCGAGTAAGAGACGAACAAGGTCGACGTTGGTCAGTTCAAGGCAGTGAGTTGATCGCCGCCCTCACTTCAAGAACTCGTCACTCTCGCGTCGACGATAAAAGCAATATTCAAACCAAAGAGCCAAACATTTCCCTGTTCGACAATGTCTTACCTTTGCCGCAACTCTTAGCGGGTGAACCCATTGTGATGATGAGTCAATCTCAGCACCAGAGTTTGGACGAAGTGGACACGCTCACTTTAGATGAAGTACTCACCAAGGTTGTGGTACTGCCAGATGAATGGCAACTGGGTAGCCGAATGTTGATGGACATTGGATTCGCTCAGCAATTGCTTAACAAGCAAGGGCAACTGAGCTACATCGCTGTTTTTGACACTAAGAGCGACACTAAGAGTAATACTCAGGATAAATGGCAAAGCCTTATTGGCAGACAGGGGCAATGGATTACCAACAACCAAAGTACGGATCTCGGTTCAATTACCGATAGCTTTCACCTCAATCTCACCGCCATGAGTTTGTTGGCGTTTTTGGTTGGCCTATTCATTGCTTACAACGGTGTGAAGTACAGTTTGCTGAAACGTAATCGGTTATTGGTGCAAATTCAACAAGCTGGAATTTCGCCAAGCATCGTGTTTTCAGCTCTGTTAGTCGAGCTGACTGTTTTAGTCACACTGGGCGCGTCGCTTGGTTTCATTCTCGGCATTCAACTCAGCCATTGGCTACATCCCACCGTCGCGATAACGCTTGAGCAACTTTATGGTGCAACATTGCTTCCCGGCACATGGCAGTGGCAATGGCTAGTGCAGGCTTTATTACTCACGCTAGCGGCTACGTTAGTCGCATGTTGGCAACACTTTAAGCAGCGTATTCGACAACCCCTCTCTTCTCATGGTGGTTTTTACCAAGCGCCAGAGGCTTCAAACGAAAACCAGTTGTTTACTATCGGGTTGGTTCTGACGGTTATCGCGTTAGCAGGGTTATGGCTCAGCGAACATCATCGCTTCACTATGGCTTGGCTTGGAGTGTTAGTGGTGTCGATTCCTTTATATCTACCCAAAACGCTCAGCGTGTTAGCAAATTGGAGCGAACAGCGCACCAAGTCAGGGTTAATACAATATCTTTTTGCTGAACTGAGAGAGCTAATATCTCCCCTATCCCTTGCCATGATGGCGCTGCTTCTAGCGGTTACCGCTAACATGGGAATGAATACCTTAGTCGGCAGCTTTGAATCCACCTTGAAACAATGGCTTGAACAACGCTTACATGCCGATATTTACGTTAGCCCTGCCCAAGGTGAAATCGCCAATGTAGAGCGCGCGTTAGAACAGTTTGATAATGTTGAAACCGTCTATAAGCAATACTACGTCGATGATAACTTGCAGGGTTTACCGACTTTGCTCGGCACCAAAGACAAAGACACACTTGAACAAACCATGGTGTTCCAATCTCACGTTGATGACTTCTGGTCACGCTTTTACCAAGGTGAATTGGTGGCGATCAGCGAACCCACTGCGGTGAAGCTCGGCTTGTCTCTTGGAAGCCAACTCAAGCTCGACGCGATCCAAGACAAAACACTCATCGTCGGGGCTATTTTCCACGATTACGGCTCACCGAATGGTGAAGTGTTACTTGCGCCTAATTTATGGCTCGAAAGCGGATTTACTGACTTGCCCACCAGCTTGGGAGTCAAAGTATCTGGCGACCCACAAGTGGTGTACGAACAACTGCGCCAGAAACTGAACCTGCACCCAAGTCAGCTTTACGATCAAGCGCAGATCAAATCGATCGCGTTAGATATCTTCTCACAAACTTTTGCCATCACTCGAGCGCTTAATGGCGTTACTTTAATGGTCGCGGTAATAGGGTTGTTCTGCGCCTGTTTCATGTTGCTCGATGCACGTAAAGCCGCTATTGCAAGGTTGTATGCGCTCGGTGTTAGTCAGCGAAAATTGATGGCGATGGTGGTCGGGCAAATCGTTGTGTTGGTTACTTTTACTCTGGTTATCGCCTTACCACTCGGCGCTATGGTCGGTTATGTGTTGACGGACATCGTTACCCTGCGCGCCTTTGGTTGGAGCTTAAATTACGTGTGGAATTGGAGTGATGCACTCAGCATCGCAGCCATCACCATTTTAGTCGCTGTGATAGCGACCTTGATTCCGCTGTGGCGTTTGGTCAGTAAACCCGTGGTATCCAGTTTACAGAGTGAGGTGTTGTGATGACTCGACCAATGAGAGCTTTCGTTCTAACACTTGGCATCTTGCTCCTTTTAGGGTGCGATGAATCCACACAACAAACCGCTCAGAATATGGGTTCGATACTCGGTACTGGAACACAAGCCGAGAATGAAACGGCAATCGATCAAGCGCAATTTTCTCCGGTAGTAAAAGGTATCAACATCACCTTCCCTGCCGACCACCAAGCACACCCAAGTTTTCGTCATGAATGGTGGTATTTAACCGCTAACCTTATCGATGAGAATGGCAATGCTCTCGGCGTACAATGGACACAATTCCGCTTCGCGGCTGCCCCAAAGGATAGCTCGAATAGCACTAAGGAAACTACGTGGCAAAGTCAGCAAATCTACATGGCACACAGCGCAGTCACCACCAAAGACAGACACTACGCCGATGAGAAGTGGTCACGCGACCAAGCTGAACTCGCAGGTGTAAGCGCTTCACCATTTCGGGTCTATCTCGATGACTGGCAATGGACATCGTCAAGTGATGATCTGTTCCCCGCAACCTTGAACGCTAATTCCGGTCAGTTTGGCTACTCGCTTAAGTTAACCAACAACGCGCCTTATCAAAAGCAAGGCGAACAAGGCTACAGCACCAAAAGTAGCGATGGCAAAGTAGCTTCCTATTACTACAGCCAACCATTCATCGATGTATCAGGCGAAGTAACCATTGATGGCACAACACATCAAGTGTCTGGCAAAGGTTGGATAGACAGAGAGTGGAGCTCTCAGTTCTTACTCGACTCACAACAAGGCTGGGATTGGTTTGCGCTAAGGCTGAGTGATGCAACCAGCTTAGTCGTGTTCCAACTGCGAAACTCAGCAACAGGTGAAGCCAGTTATTCCCATGCAAGGTTAATGCAGCAAGATGGCTCTGGCATCGCGATTAAGCAACAAGACATCAACTTAACCGCCATCAAGCAAACGGAAATCGATGGAAGTGACTACCCAACAAAATGGCAAGTTTCAATTCCAACTCAACAAATCGAACTGACCGTTTCAGCTCTCAATCCAAATGCCAAAATGCCGCTGTCGGTTCCCTATTGGGAAGGCCCGGTCTTAATTGAAGGAACTCACCCTGGTACAGGCTACATGGAGTTGACGGGGCATTAATCAAAAAAGCAGCGTAAAGAGCTATCCACCTTTATGCTGCTTCATCACTCTATTCAAAGTAAACAAATGAAAGAGATTAAATCGCCAATAGATACGACTTAACAGACGCAAGACGTAAAGTGGCCCCACCAATAATGTCTATAAAACCGAGTATAGGGTAAGGCTTAGACGCACTGATCCATGCTGAGCCTGTCGCGCCAATCGGTATTTTTTTCATCGTTTCTTCATCAATTTCTAAAATAACGGTTCGACCAATTGCTGGAGAGCCCCTTTGAATGTGTGCCGAAACTCGCTGCTCTTGTGGGAGTAAATTTCCTTGAGCCTCACCGGTTGCTTTTACTTTGCTGTGAACTCGAGAGCGGAAAATTTGCCCCGGAAATGTATCAATAAAGAACTCACTAAACTGACCTCTTTCGATATTGGCAAACGCTTGATCAGGGATACGCATTTCGACAAATTTCTTCGATGTATCCCACACATGCAGAGAACCAACTCGAGATCCATCAGCAATAAAAACATGGGTGATCATGCCATCAAACGGAGCTCGAACCGTAAGGCGGTCAAGGTCAAACATCAAGCTTTGTTTCTTAGCGAGCAAGCCATCTTTCTTTGCGTGCAACACGTTCAACTCAGCCATAAAAAACTCAACGTTGTCTTGAGTTTCTTCTAACTCTTTAAGGCTAACATGTTGCTCTAAGTTCTGGTTACGCGATAGGTTTCGCTTAGCTTGGGCCACTTTCACTTCTTGAGCTTCAATGGTTCTATCAATTTCAATCAGACCAGAATCAACCTCAGAAATCGACGCAGAGATCAGATCATCTTTGAGAGTGTAAAGCACTTCTCCTTTTTTCACATCGCGATTATGGTCAACGTATATTTTGTCGATGTGTTGGCCAAGCGCTGGAGAGAGTACTGCATGAGGTGCTTTGACAGTGGTTGAATTGGTCAAATCAATCGGAGAATAGAAACGATGGCCGACAAACAAACTCACCAGTAACAGCAAGCCAATCACAACAGACACAAAGTAATTCTTAGGGGTTCGTTTGAGTACATTAAATTTGAATAACAACCAAACCACTAATATGTAGGGGAGCATGATCTCTTTCATTGCGAAGCGCCTCTAATCCACTGTTGTAATTTATCCCAGTCCGTCACAATCGCGAGCACCGCAATAATCCAGAGCGGTTTGTAAAACATGCCCAATATGCACAGCCAAAAAATCAACTTGGCCTGAGCCAAACCACGCTCTTTAGCAAGGTGTTTGGGAATAGAATGGACATACCATAGCTTGCTCAATGTCCATACAAGGATGCCTAATGTGACTGCCACAATGAACCACATGAACAACGTCGATTCTAGAATGTTGTAGACCGAAGGATACGCATCGTAAACCAAGGTAGTTGGATGAATCTTCATACGATTTCCTAAATTATCATCCCGTCTCTAAGGCAAAGCCATTGGACTATTCCAATCACTTAAGCACTTATGTACTTATATACTTACGCACTTAAGCACTGAGCCCGGAATGAACGAAAAAAGCCGCCTATCAATACCCATTGTCATCGGTATCAATAGACGGCATACACTTTATTGTTCTAGGTACTTAACACGAACTTCTTTGATTTTGCCGTCAAATTTGAACGGCATCTCATCATAATAAGCTTGTGACACTGGCGAGCCTAAATCAGAGCCAATATCAAACCCATCATTGAATGAGAAGAACGAAGGCGCTGTTTTTGGAACCACACCAGAGGCGAACGTTTCACCATTCACCTTGATGGTGATATCGAAAGGCGTAAACGGCCCCGGCTTAGTCGCTTTAGATTCAACTTCTATCGTCACTTCACCTTCTGGTAACACTTTCTCAGATTGGATATGTGTGTGTTCCATCAAAAACAGGTTGTACTCATAATTAAGTTTTCCGTCTTTCACGTACACCGTCATACCACCTGAGAATGCACCGACCGCGTAGAGCACACCATTCGTATCAGGAGTAACCACCGCATCAAACTCGACGAGCGTAGAACGGTTGCCGACTTTTGGTGCTGCAATTTCAGGGATTCTGGTGATTTCATCAGGATACGTCCATTGCGTATATTTACTCTCTGGCGCATCTTGCGGGCTGTGTGCTGCAGTAGACCATAATGATCCACCAATCGGGAATGCTTTGTTATCCTGCGCTTCTTGCTTGAAAATCGCCTTCATTTCTTCCAGTTTTTCAGGGTACTTATCAGCCAGATCAACCGCTTGAGACCAGTCCTCATCAATGTGGTATAGCTCCCATTTATCCGTCTCAGGACTCCACTCTCTAAAACCTTCAGGCATACCTTGAACCCAAGGAGCTCTTGGCCCAAACGCACTCGCAAACCAACCATCATGATAGATACCGCGACTGCCTAAGATCTCAAAGTATTGGGTTTTCTTCTGCCCTTTCACATCCGCATCGTCAAACGAATAAGTCATGCTTTTACCATCGATTTCATCTTGAACATGACCGTTGACCACTTTAGGTGGTGTAATGTCTAAAATGTCGTAGATAGTAGGCGCGATGTCGTTAACGTGATGGAATTGCGAGCGTGGCGTCGCATCGGGTTCAATTTTCGCTGGCCAACGCACCGCAAGAGGTTGACGTGTTCCACCAAAATGAGCCGCAACTAACTTGGTTGATTTATAAGGGGAGCTGCCTGCCCAAGCCCATGCCGCATGCGCCATATTCTCGAATTTAGGACCGCCTAGCTCATCAATTGAACCGACCTTGTTCATCGCTTCAATTTGTTGCTTTGTCGTGGTTGGAATGGCGTTTTGAGCGAGCAATTCAGCAAGCGTGCCGTTTTGCCCTTCCGATGACGCGCCATTGTCACCCCACAAGTAGAAGAAGACAGTGTTGTCTTTGTAGCCAAGCTCATCGATTTCATCGACCAAACGACCAACCTGAGCGTCGGTATGCTCAATGAAGCCGGCGTAAACTTCCATTAAACGTGCTTGGAATGCTTTTTCATCTTCAGGTACATCGTCCCACGCAGGCATACTTTCTGGCCTTGGTGTTAGCTGCGCGTTTTCAGGAATCCAGCCCATTTTCTTGGCTTTTTCGTATACGTCTTTTCTGTATTCATCCCAACCAGCGTCGAATTTGCCCTTGTACTTATCAGCCCATTCTTTGGTTACATGGTGAGGGCCGTGTGCCGCACCACTAGACCAATACATCATGAAAGGTTTGTCAGGCTGCAGAGACTTGTGCTGACGCATCCACTTGATCGCTTGATCCGCAAGATCTTCACTCATGTGATAGCCTTCGCGGTGGATTTTTTCTGGATCAACAAACGTGGTGTTTTCCACCATAGTCGGTTCATATTGAGATGCACCAGCACCAACAAACCCATAGAAATATTCAAAACCATAACCCGTAGGCCAATTATCAAAAGGCCCCGCAGCTGTGGAATCTAACGGGTGAGTGTTGTGCCATTTACCAAAAGCAGAGGTTGAATAACCGTAGTTTTTAAGTACTTCAGGAAAGGTCGCACTGGTTTTCGGGATCACCCCTGCATAACCATCCCAATCGTTAGCGTATTCCGCAATAACACCTGCGCCAACACGGTGATGGTTTCGACCAGTAAGCAATGAAGCTCGTGTAGGCGAACACATCGCTGTCGAGTGGAAACGGTTGTAGGAAATACCTTCACCAGAGATTTCATCTAATGTAGGCGTATCGATTGGACCGCCGTAAGTCGACGTTTGGCCAGGACCTACATCATCAATCATCACGATGACGATATTAGGAGCATCTTCAGGTAGATGGTTGGAAATAGGACGCTTGTTATGAGTAGATTCAGCAAGAGTATGTTTGGCCACCGAGGTCGATGGCTGACTAGGAAACGGTAAGACCTCTTGTGCGACAGAACCCGCAGCAAAACAAGACATCATGATGGCACTAAGCTTTTTCATTCGGACACCTTTGAGAACAGGAATTAACTCCGGTCTACCTGTTGTGCTAAAGACATCCGTATACCGTCATTTAGCGAAGCAAAATAGATCAGAGATGTAAAACTCAATGGCGAGGGGTCAAAGAAAATAGCCTCAGCACCAATGTAGTTTTTCAGTGCTAAGGTTATTCAAAAGGGGGATATGCAGGTAGAGCGTGGCGTTTATATCAGCAATAAGTGGGGTTTATAGTACTAATCCGCGCATTCTAGGTGGGCTCGAATCGCTTCTCTAACTTTTATGTGGTTTTCTGTTTTTTGATAGCGTCGATGGTAAGCCAGACAGTATTCCAATGGCTTATGCTCTATCGGGTTTTCCAGTACTTGAAAATTTAAACGCTCTTGCCAATTGAGTGCAAGATGTCTAGGCACGATCGCAACTCTATCGCTGATGGTGACATCAAGCAGCATCGCTGAAATTGAATGGGTCTTGCATTGGATATTCCTACTTTTTGGACTCTCCAAGCGGATATGTTCGAATCCATCCATTCCTTTC
Organism: Vibrio sp. QJM3NY_26; assembly: GCF_057786005.1. NCBI lineage: Bacteria > Pseudomonadati > Pseudomonadota > Gammaproteobacteria > Vibrionales > Vibrionaceae > Vibrio > Vibrio sp. QJM3NY_26. Next base: position 308,452 of record NZ_CM173516.1, read on the forward strand.
CATTGGGTGGCTAATGCGACATGCCCCTCTTCATAGAATTGATTCCGTGAAATATGACCATGAATTCTTGGATGGTCACGACGGCACACAATAACGGTCGATTCGCTGAATAACGGCTCAGTGACAATGGAGTGGTCTTTGACCATAAATATGCCCACGGCTAAATCGACAGATAACGATTTAAGTTGGTGCAGCAGTATTTCCTGATCTAATGGAGTATGTTCTATCATCATTGACGGTAGAACGGGCAAATCCAATGCCAGCGCCTCGTTCACATAAACCGAATAAGTAAAACGCTCACTCAAGGCATTTTGTATTTCATCAAACCCAACGCGAAATCGAGCGGCTAAACGAATGGCCATCGCGGTCGGTTTCATCGTCCGCCCCTCTCGATAAAACAGGGGCTCACCAATCTCTTGTTCCATTCGCTTTATAGATGCACTCACCGCAGGTTGTGTGATACCTATGGTTTCAGAGGCTTTGGTATAAGAGTGATACTGGTAAACTTCTAAGAATACTTTTATCAAATTCAGATCAAAATCCATGGTTTACCTTCTTACTCCGCAGCAATGTTTGTATTTTATACCACTTCCACAAGAGCAAGATTGATTACGACCAATGGTCACAGAGCTTTTGCTTACAACTGCTGTCAGCTTCACATCTTGATAAGCCAATGCCCACATGATTTCATCTGCAAAACGACCAACAGATAATAGCCTACGCATTTCTTTCATGTATTGAGCACTGTACTCGAAAAATTTTCTATAGCCTTGGCAAAAATAATTATGCCCTGGATGTCCGCTTGAACTGCGTTCAAAACGATGTTTTGGACACCCTCCATTGCAGGCAAACTGAAATGGGCATTTTTTACAGTCGGGAGTCAATGTTGTTTGTTTTTGTAGACCGAATTCAATGGCTTGCTGGCTGTTATTGCATTCAGAAATCGATTTATGATGAATATTGCCCAAACAATGTTCTGGGTATACATAATGGTCGCAATTGTATAAGTCCCCGTTCGCCTCAAGAGCAAAAGCATGACCACAACGTTCAGTAAAATGACACATTCCAGACTGCTGTCCGCACCAAGCACTCAACGTACTATCAAACATATTCACAAAAATGGAGCCCACATCTTTGCGTACCCATACATCAAAAATATCACAAAGAAATTCGCCATAGGCTTGCGAAGGCACCGACCATGACGTGACTTCTGCTAAAGGCTCATCGGGTAAGACAAGTTTTAAATCCGTTTGAGAACATGTTTGCTTCGTTCGTTCGACCAAAGGAATAAACTGAATATACGTTGAACCAATCTCTTTCAAATGCTGATACACCCGCTTTGGATGTTTCACATTTTCATTATTGACGACGGTAAGCGTATTAAACTCAACACCATGCTTTTTTAAAAATTCGATACCTTGCATAACTTGAGCATGTGTTTGTTTACCCGAGCGGGTGACTCGGTAAGCATCGTGTAAATCTTGCGGCCCATCAATGGACACACCGACTAAAAAGTGATGTTTTTTGAAAAACTCACACCAAGCATCGTTAAGCAAAATGCCGTTGGTTTGAAAGGTGTGTTCAAGTTTTTTTCCCTTTCCGTACTGTTCACATAACTGCATGGCTTTTTCAAAAAACGCGAGCCCCATCATTGTTGGCTCACCGCCCTGCCAAGTAAATTGAACATGGTTGTTGCTTTGAGCTTCAATGGTCTGCTTTATATAGGAACTTAGCGTGTCATCACTCATTCGCCAGTTTGTTTGACGTTCAGGATAGAGTTGGTGTTTTTCAAGATAGAAACAGTAACTGCAGTCAAGATTACAGACAGAGCCGGTCGGCTTGGCCATTACGTGACAATTGTGAGGTGCTTGCATGAGTGAACCTTATAGTCAGCCCATCCATTGTGGCTAATTAGTGAGAAGCGTCCATAAGTGTGTATCACCATTCTATAGGTTCAGTTTCTGGCTAAATAGTCGGTGGTGGTTACATTTACTATAAACAGGATTTATAGTTCATGCCTCTGAATAGCTCAAATCCACGACCACCGACAAATATCGACACATTTTAGTGATTAACCAAAGCCTTCTTCTGCTTTGGTTTTGGTTTTGGGTGAGTTTAAAGTGTATAACTCGGCATCTAGGCTTGTTAAACGAATCAGTGACGATAAGAAAGGGTCACAAAGTGAATACGGTTATCTTCATAACTTCCTGTTGGCTGGAGCGTCACGTTGTCGGCTGTGATATCCGCGGTTCCATTATTTTGATATTGATACGCTAAACCTAACTTGTTGCCAGATTCAAGCTCATACTCACTACCAAACCCAATGCGCCATTGCTGGTCAACGGGCAGTAGTACGTCTCGCTCATTCTCGTTCACTGGAGAAGAGTCGTAGCTAGCGCCGCCATAAATCGTAAACTTATCCATCTTATGCGCTGCGCCAACGCCTACAGAATAGGTCCATGTATATTTGTCGTCATAATCTTCCCAGTTTTCAAGCTTAGCGTTAACCATTACATCGGTTTGTTTGGAAAGAGCATGCTTAAGCCCCAAGTCGATACTAGTAACCCAAGATAAATTCGCGGTTGGATTCACATCTAGCGACGTTTCAATATCAATTTCATGGTCTGTTTTATGGCGATATTGCAGACCCAAGTGTGTATTGTCGCTCAACGTGTAGTACGAGCTCAGAGCAAAAGAAGGAGCAATACTGTCACCGGTAGCAAGTTCTTCCAATTGAGTGTTCACGCCACCAACGACGTCTATTTTCATGTATTGAAGAATCAAAGAACCGCCAAGGGAGAGCTTGTCTGTAACTTGATATGAAACACCAGTTGTAACATCGACGACAGCAATAGCGTTCTCTGAAATGACATTGATTGGATTAGCGCCGACACCATTGCTATATTCAGCACCTAAGCCACCCGCGGAATGAAGACTAATTCCAAGCACCGCTTTCTTATTCACTCTTTTAGCATAAGAGGCGTGAGGTGCGATTAATCCCTTTGAGGCTTCAGTGCTCTCTCCTGAATCATCACGAGTGAACTGGTTGAATACATTGATATACTGAGCGCCCGAAACATACGAGCGATCTTCAATGCCAGAAAGTGCAGCAGCATTTGAGATTGTTGCAGAAGAGTCAGAACTGTTTGTAACGTTGGCGGCCCCTGCTGTTGCAACGCTTTTGGTTGTCGCTATTTGAGACATGCTTAAGCCAGCACTATTGACCCAAAAGGGGGTAAGAGTGGCACATGCAACCACAACATTGAGAGCGACTTGCGTCATCTTCATTTTATAGATTCCTTAGGATGTTTCGAGAGAATTTTTCGGCGTATCGCACACTTGCAACAAGCCCACACTTAAACTATCCGCAATAAAGACTAGAGCGTTCACGTAATTAGTAATTAAGTGGCGCCCGAACCTTTCTTGTCATTCAACTCAGCCACAAACTCAATATTGTCTTGGATTTCGTTTAACTTAGACCAATTTCACTTGTAGATTTTCGATGCCCCGATTCATATCCGCATTTAACGTGTCATCACTCATTTAACAATTGATTGGGTGTCCAGGACAGAGTTGGTGTGTTTCGAAATAGAAAAGGGAGTTGCAACCAAAATGGCAAACAGAGCCCGTCGACTTGGCCATTAATGAAAACGGTCCATATAAGTGTGTTCCACTATTCTATAGGTTCAGTTTTGGTCTAAATAGTTGGTGGGGATTACATTTGCTATAAACGGGGTTTATAGTTAAACCTTACGGCGTCGTCTTTATGCGATTTATATTTAGTGTGATATTAAGCATACGCTTTTGTAACCAAAACTAACTTTTTGCTTCTTGAGGTAGTTCAGTTGGATACCAACAACTTATGTTGCTCAAAGCCCACTTCACAACTGCGGACAAAAATGAGTTTGCGTCACCCTCGTTCAACACTACAATGGAATTCTCTCAATAGTTAAGGACTGACGATGAAAGAACTTCGCGATTTAGATTTAAACCTACTGAAACTATTGCAAGCGGTTGTAGAAACACGAAACACACATCAGGCCGCAGACAAACTAGGGATATCACAAACTAGCGTCAGTCGTGGTCTAGCTAAGCTGAGAGAAACGTTTGGCGATCAACTATTTATACGTAAGGCACATGGAGTAGAACCTTCTGAACTAGCTGAAAAACTGGCAGAAGCGGCCGATGAAATGTTCACGCCATTGGTTAAAGTCGTTGAGTCTTATCAAAATTTTGACCCTCAACAGTTCACCGGTGAAGTATCGATAGCAATGAACATTTTCCTGCTAGAGCAATACGGTGATGGTATTTTTAGTGAGCTGAGAAGCGTATTACCTAATGCCAACTTCAAACTGGTTTACTGGCAAGAACAAAGCTTGAGTGACATGCTTAATGGCCAAGTTGACTATATGCTCCACTTCGCCCAATTCCCATTACCACAAGAAATTTATCAACATAAATTGAAAGAAATCAAGCTGAGCCTTATTGCCCGCAAAAACCACCCTGTGCTTAGTAACGGCAGTGCTTGGGAAGATATTCACCACCTTCCTATAACTCGGATACTCGCAGATGGAATTAACTCGAAGCGTGCGCCAGTTGAAGACCTTTATTTAGCGAAAGGCTACAAGGCTAATATTGTGTTATCCACTCATAGTCTTCGAGTTTTACTTAACAAGTTAAAACACTCTGATGCCTTTTCATTCGGCAGTACCTTCATGACAGAAAATGAACCAGAGTTGAGTTGCTATCCTCTTCCTGTTGTCCCTAGAGAGATGAGGTCCATTCAAATTAACGGTGGCTACCTACAATCTAAACGTGGCTTCCCATTGAACCAACTGTTGCACCAAGCGATGCAAAGCTTCTTCGATAAAGTGGTGCAACCTGAGAAGTAACTCTTGAACATCAAGTTACTTCATATCGGTCACTTATTTTGGAGCCTTTTGTAAACTAAAACTAAAACTAAAACTAAAACTAATTGATATGCTTATTGAAGAATAAGCCAATCTCTTTGATAGCATCTTCCGATTCAGGCATGTCCGCAACGAGTCCATTCATATAATCACCATGAGACTGACCATCATAAACGTGAAGCTCAGTCTCAACATCAGCGCTGCGCAGTAATCGGTGCATTCGAACCGTATCACTCAGTAATAAATCACGAGTTCCTGAAATAAAAACAGTGGGTGGAAAAGCATCTATATTTGCGTAAATAGGTGAAATTATTGGGTTATCCAATGCCTCACCATCAGCATATAAATCAAATGTCGCTTGAATTAATCCTTCACGATGACCTAATGAATCTAGCCCCTTCAATGTGTGCCAAGTATCCGATGTTTCTTTCAAATCAACCGCAGGTGTGCCAACAAAAAGCGCTCCCGGAGCCGGTAAATCCATCTCTTGTATTTTTAGTGTCGTTGCCAACGTTAAATTACCGCCCGCAGATGTGCCAAAAATAGCCGTCGATTCTGCTGTTTGAGTTTTCATTAGCTCTTTCCAAACGGCAACGGCACCATCAATTGCAGCTGGAAATGGATGTAATGGTGGCTGACGATAATCAACTGAAATCACTTTTGCCCCTAACCCATTCGCGACCCAAATTGCCTCTCGAAGTGCCGATTCACCCCCACCAAAAACAAACGCGCCACCATGAATATGAACTAGCCACTTATCTTTATATTCAGATAAGACTATTTTGGGCGTGACAAAAAAGGTATCTACTCCTGCAAATTTTTTTGCTTCATACGTTACTTCAAAACGTTCCGCTACTGATTTCGCCAGTTCAACTCCGGGCGCATCAAACATGGACTGAAATTCAAGCCACGCCTCTGTACTTTCAGGGACAGGAATCTCTGGAATACTGCCTCTACCTTCGATCATTTCAGCAAACGTTGTCGATATCCCCACAGGCGTTGGAATCGTGCGCTCAGCCAAGTTGATATCAGCGATTACCGAGGTACTTGAAAGACTAAGTACAAGCGCAGAGACAAGAGTAGTAGGAATTAAATTAGTCGGTATACATTTGCGTAATGTTTTCATTGTGACTCCAAAGGCAACTTATGAACTGCGGTTTGCAGTTTGTCAACGCCATTATTGAAATCAATGAACTTAAAATCGACGAATTAGAGAAATTCAGAATTGGGGCAACAATTGAAGCATTTATGAATTTCTCTAATTCATATTCAACCTCTTCCCACAACCATAAGCTATGAGCAAATCACTACCTTATGGAGGACGTAGTGAACATTCGCGAACCGACAAAGTCACTAGGACCTTACGATGTTGGTCTCAACGAGAAGTTCAAATGTATAAGATTTTAAAACAAGAAAAAACGCTGCTCCTTGGTATTTTGACTGTAATATTCTTCAAGACTTTAGGTGAAAGCATGCTGACCTCAAGTCTCTCAACCTTCTCTTATGTCATCACTACCGCCGTCCTCTTTTATGTCTCAATGACCGCCATTTTTGCGGTGGTTCGCCACTCAGACTCCTTAGCAATTAAGTTGGGAGACCCATTCGGCACCCTTATTCTGACATTGTCAGTCATCTCATTAGAAGTGATTATGATCTCTTCTGTCATGTTGACTGGCGATCCAAATCCAGTTCTTGCCCGAGATACGATGTTTGCTGTGATCATGGCGGTATTGAATGGCTTTGTCGGTATTACCTTATTAGTTGGTGGGATGAAGTATCACACCCAGTCCTACAATTTGGATGGCATTAAAGCGTATTTGGTTGCCATTATTCCTCTTGCGATGCTCTGCTTGATCTTGCCAAACTTTACCAGCAGTAGTGACAATGGAAACATGTCATTGAGCTTGATGGGCACATTAGTTCTCGCATCCATTGCGTTATATGGCGTATTCCTGTTCGTACAAACACGTAGCCATACTCACTTCTTCATTGATGCCGACAATAAAAGTGAACATGACCACCACGGCCCTGTAAGTAGCAATCTATTTCACACCGTCATGCTAATTAGTTACTTACTCATCGTAATACTTCTGGCAAAAGGTTTAGCCATTCCAATTAACGACAGCATTAGCGTTATGGGCGCTCCGGCAGCCCTTGGTGGCCTTATCGTTGCCCTTATTATTCTCGCGCCAGAAGCAGTTGGTGCCGTCAAAGCAGCTCTCACAAACCAGCTACAGCGTGCTATCAACCTGTTCTTCGGCTCAGTATTAGCAACGATTGCACTGACCGTACCGGCCGTTTTATTGATCTCTGGTGTAATGGATCAGCCCTTGAAATTAGGCTTAGAACCCGCAGAAATGGTGTTGCTGGCCGCTACACTTCTCATGACCAGCGTTAGCTTTAGCAGCGGTAGAACCAACTCGTTGAATGGTGCAACCCACCTTGTCCTCTTCTTCGCTTATTTAATTTTGATGTTCGACTAACACGAAGCACAACAGCCAGATCATTCGATCTGGCTGTTACGTCGTTTGATACAATTAAGGAAAGAGTATGAATGAAATATTATCCGCCATTTGGATACAAGATTTTGACACGCTACTTGAGATCAACTCACTCCATATCTTGCTGCTACTGCTTGCGGTTGTGTTATTTCTAGAGTCGAGTTTTGTGTTTTTGCCTCTCCCTGGGGATGGACTGGTCTTGTTTGTAGGTGGACTAGTTGGATTAGGTGCTGTGGATTTTTATACCGCCCTGACTGCTCTCAGCTTATCGGCTTGTTTAGGTACCATTATCGGTTATCTACAAGGACGCTGGTTAGAAGGTTCACGCTTCATGAACAAAATTGAAGTCGTACTGCCTGACGATTCATTACCTAGAGCAAGGCGCCTTCTCAATAAATTCGGGTTCCTATCATTGTTCGTGTCCCGCTTTATTCCTTTCGTTCGAGTTCTAACCCCGATGCTAATGGGCATTGCACACCTGAGCTTTATCCGCACTGTCATGATCAGCATGACCAGTTCCATCGTGTGGGTGTTAACCCTGCTTTATGCAGGAAAGTCCATTATGCGTCACCCGTTTCTACATCAACATCAAGAACTCATCACCAAGTGGTTTCTCTTCACCAGCTTAATGCTGATGGCAATTGCTTTTATCACCTTGTTTATCCGAATAATTCGCAAACGTAATCACATTGCAGTGTAGCCCATTATTATGACCTTAATAACCGTTCCATTACCTAACACTGACGCCGAGCTGCTGTACTCCGAGTTAATTTCAGCAATGCAGACCGGGACTAGTGATGGCATTATCAAACAAATAGAAAGTGCTAACCTGACCGATCTTCCATTCGTGATTAGAAAATTCACCAACGCACAGTGTGAACTGTTTTGGGTGTTGCTTTGTACTCAGCAGCCTAATCTGGCTGCTGACTTTCTGGATTACCTAACAGAGCCAGAGCGTGCACTCTTATTTTCAAACCTTCCTATCGACAGTGCGAAAGACATTCTTTTACATATGCGTTCAGACGTTCGCCGCTCTCTATTACGTAGCTTACCTAAACCACTTCACAAAGCCCTTGAATCCTCGCTACCCGAAACTTGGGAAAACGAAGAAAAATCCGCGATGTCTTTTCCTAATGGTTCCGTGGGGCGAATTTGCAAGAATGAGATAATCAAACTAGAAAGCTGGGCAACCATTTCAGACTTAGAAACCGTCTTGCGTGAAGGCGAGCAAAGCTCTGAACGAATTGAATGGCGCTACATTTATTTACACGACAAACGCGGTAACTACTTAGGTACGGTCAAAACTAGAGAACTGTTTCTCGCTCAATCTTGGGATAGATTGCTCGATCATATTGATACAAGTGTCCCCACCGTACCTGCAGATTTTGATCTCCAATCATTAAAAAGTGTGCTCGACTCTACCTCACACTCTACCGTTCCTGTTATCAACGAACATGGCTTTCAAATTGGTATCGTTGGTCACACCCAGTTAAACCAGGCGTTATATGAGAAATCCGAACAACAACAACGTGAAGCCAGCGGTATATTTGGCGGTGACGAGTTTCGTACTATGCCGCTATTACAACGTAATATCCGACGCCTCACATTTTTGTTGCCATCGGTAATCTTGAGCTATGCCGCGGTATCGATCATCGCTTCCTTTGAACATATTATCGAACAAGTTGCCGTATTAGCTGCCGTTTTACCCTTAGTGGCTAACTTATCCGGGGCCGCGGGCAACCAATCCGTTGCTGTTTCTATTCGAGAATTATCAACAAAGCATATTTCCGCTAAAGACTGGTTGTTTGTCGTCGCCAAAGAGTTACCGATTGGCGCTATCAATGGTCTTGCAATTGGTTTGGTTATTGCCCTACTCATGTTGTTCACCCATGGTCAGCAAAGTCATTTATTACCGGTGTTAGTCGCGGCTGCCTACACGATATCGTCCACTTGTGCCGTCATGATCGGTGGCGCTTTGCCCCTAATTCTCAAGCGCGTAAACCTCGACCCAGCCATGTTATCTAGCCCACTGCTCACTACATTAACCGATGCGATTTCATTCTTTAGTGTTCTATATCTTGCACAGTTAATGCTTCTTTAAGTTAGTTAGCTAGTCAATCATTTAGTTAGTCAGCCATTTAGTCATTAATTTGATTCGAGATTAAGCGACACCTAATAATTTAACCACTACCCAATGACACAAAAACCCACCCACACTTAAAGGAAACTGTATGCACATAGAAACGTTATTCACCTATTTAACTCTAACTGTTCTCGGCTTGTTGCCAATGATGAACCCACCAGCCGCTGCCACCGTTCTTCTTGGTTTAAGTAAGGGCCGAGACAAGAGTTATATCGTTTCACAAGCGAAAACCGTTGGGCTTTACCTATTCATCGCCATGTGCATCACCTTTTTTATTGGTGCTTCTGTTTTGGAGTTGTTTAGTATTTCAATTCCGAGCTTACGTTTGGGTGGCGGGATCATCATTTGTGCGATTGGCTTTAACATGCTGTTTCCCAAACCAGAAAGTATGGATGGTAGTGTCGGACAAGATTCGATTGCTTTAGTGCCCCTTACAATTCCATCACTATGCGGCCCCGGAACAATGGCATTGATCATTAGCCTTGCTGCTGAAATCGCATCTAGTGAAGAAGAGTTAGAAAAGATAAGTATTTATACAGGAGTCATTGGCGGATTTGGTGTCGTGAGCTTAGTCGCCGCTTTTATTCTGAGTATGGCTTACCCGTTACTTAAAGCTTTGGGTCAAAATGGTATTAACGCGTTTACCCGAATAATGGGTTTTCTGCTTATCTGTATGGGTGTGCAGTTCTTTACTATCGGTATTACAGAAATCGTACAAGATATCGGCGCATTGCTGTAATTTTTCGTATCAAACCCCGCACTGTAGATTGCTTATTGTGTGGGTTTTTCTGTTTAAACAACGGCACCCAGTTTCCACTCCAACAGCCCACAATACTATCCCCCTCAAAATACCCACTCTAACTCTAATCGCTCGACTTGCTCTACGTTCTTCTATGTAAATGCTCCTCTGAACCAGTAAACATTGGCGCCTTTAACGAACATCTTCCCGAGTTTTCATCACAGAGAATCGATAGCAATGTATGGACGTTTTAAGGTGGTCACACTGGTGGCTTTCTAGCTGAATAGTACTGTTATATACATTGATAACAGCACGTATCTTTCTGCAAATTTGAGTACTAAATCGTTCACTTCCTCCAGGCTAATACGAACAAAAAAGCTGATACCAACATTATTGGTATCAGCTTAATCCTATGCACTTCTGGACGTTCTTTCTTATCCTAATGAAAGGTATTGAACATGTAGATGTTAACGATAGCTTACTCGGTACAACAAGGCATAAATCACAGGCAATACCACTAAAGTTAGTAGTGTAGCAAACCCAAGTCCGAATATGATGGTCACCGCCATCGACTGGAAGAAGGCATCAAACACCAGCGGGATCATACCCAACATGGTAGTAATTGCCGCCATGCACACAGGTCGAACACGACTCACACTCGCATCTACAATTGCACGGTTAAGATTTGAACCTTGGTCGGTTTCGATATTGATTTGCTCCACCAGCACAATACCATTCTTCACAATCATGCCTGATAAGCTCAATAACCCTAGCAGTGCCGTGAACGAGAACGGAATATTCATTAATAGTAAGCCTGCACTCACACCAATTAATGCCAGTGGTACCGTCAACCAAATCGCCAAAGGCTGACGAATGGTGTTGAATAACAATACCGTAATCAAGAACATGATCAGGTATCCCATTGGCAATGAACCCATTAGGTTGTTGGTAGCCTTTTGCTGACTTTCATATTCCCCCCCCCACTCAAAATGATAGCCTTGAGGGAGTTCAATCGCTTCGATTTTAGGGGCGACCAAACGGCGCAAAGATTCAGCCGTATCATCACCAAATGGCGTCACATCGGCCATAACGGAAATCACGCGTTTAAAGTTACGACGAACAATTAAAGAGTCTTCCGTCGTCAAATTAAAGTCGGAAACGACCTGTGTTATTGGGATATAACGGCTTTGGTCTTGGCTCCACACTTGTAACTCAGGTAATCTATCGATATCAAAACGTTCTTCATCTGGCGCGCGCATGACAATCGGCATGATATGACTGCCATCTCTGAACAAGCCAATCTGCTCACCATTTAAATTGCGTAACAAGGTTCTATCAAGATCACTCTTGGTTATCCCGACTCGCCTTGCTGCTGCACCGTCAAGTTGCGGTTCAAGCACTTGAGTTTTCTCTCGCCATGAGTGACGAACTGCGGTTGCTTTTGGCTCATTACGCATGATCTCATTCGCTTGAGCAGCAAGTTGTCTCAACACCTGTGGATCCGCACCATAAAAGCGCGCTTCTACTTTAGCGGCAGGTGCAGGGCCCAAATCCATTAACTTAAACTTAAAATCAATATCCGGATGTAGACTTTCAAGCCTTGCTTTCATCTGGGGTAACATCGTTTCGATCGCGGCTAAGTCTTTCGCTTCAACAATCAATTGCCCGTAACTGCTGTATGATTTTTCAGGTGCATAAGTCAGAATAAATCGCTGAGCACCCGAACCTACGACGGTCGTGACATTATGAACGTCATTAAACCCGCTCACGGTACGTTCAATTTGTTTTAGGCGTTGTTCTGTTTCACGAACGTCTGTGCCTTGTTGCAGCCATACATCCACATAGAAAATTGGCGTATTCGATGGCGGGAAAAAGGCCTGTTTTACAGAGCCAAACCCGATCACAGCAGAAATAAGCAAGACCAGAGTGATGACCATAGTCGCGACGCGGTTTTTTAGTGCGGTATTAAGAGCCGTGCGATACAGGGTAAATATCAACCCTCGATAAGGATCGATATGCTCTGACTCACCTTTGGCTATTTCTTCTTTAAACATCAGTTCGCAGAAGAACGGCGTTAACGTGATAGCAAGCACCCAACTTAGTAATAAAGAAATCGCTAATACTTGGAATAAAGACCCTAAGAAATCCCCCGTTGCGTCGGCAGACAAGCCAATCGGGGCAAATGCAATAATACCAATCAGTGTTGCACCAAGCAGCGGCCACTGGGTCTGTTTAACAACGGATTCAATGGCTTTACGTTTGGTCAATCTACGTTTCAGGCCAATTAAGACACCTTCAGTTATCACTATCGCATTATCAACCAGCATTCCCAGTGCAATGATCAAAGCACCAAGTGAAATGATTTGAATCTCAACGCCTAGAATACTCATTCCAATGAAGGTGCCGAGGATAGTCAGTAATAAAATAGCCCCCATTAAAATGCCTGAACGCAAACCCATGGCAAATAACAGTACGACAATAACAATCAATACCGCTTCGACTAGGCTCATCACAAAGTCAGACACCGACTTATCAACCGCATCGCCTTGGTCGTACACTTTGTTTAATTCAATGCCGATTGGGCGAGCAAAATCGAGTTCAGACAATTTATTACTGACACGTTCACTCACATCAACCACATTGACGCTGTTCGCAAACGAGATCCCAAGAGAAATGGCTTGTTCACCATTGTTACGATACAAGGTATAAGCTTTATCCTGAAACTGACGGCTTACCTCTGCGATATCACCTAATTGGATTAGGTCATTGCTTCCCGGCGGGCTAAATTTAAATGATTTTAACGCTTCAATTTCATTAAACTCGCCAGAAGAATGGATTCGGATCGATTGTCCATCAAGTAGCAAATCACCACCGTTAGACACCATGTTCTGATTTTGAATCAAACGAGAAAGCCAAGCAGGATCAAGATTCAACGTATTAAGATCTTGCTGAGCAATCTCAATCACAATGTGTTCAGAGACTAGCCCGGCCAAGTTAACTTTCTTTACCCCTTTAATGGCAAGAAGCTCACGCTGAAGGTATTCACCGTAATTTTGTAGTTCGCGATAAGTGTATTCATTACTCGTAATGTTGTAGAGAATGCCATACACATCGCTAAAATCATCAATGACTTGCGATGGATTCACTCCCGGTGGCATTCTAGGCTGAATATCATTCACCTTGCGGCGCAATTCATCCCATACCTGAGGCTGTTGTTCTGCTTGTATGGTCTCTTTTAATATCACCGCAATCTGAGACAGCCCAGCACTGGTAAAAGATTCGACATCTCTAACATATTCAAGCTGAGAAATCGCACGCTCAAGCGGTAAGGTGACCTCTTCCTCAACTTGCATTGCAGAGGCACCAGGGTACGTGGTGTTAACCATAGCTTGTGGAATAGGGAATGCAGGAAACTCCAATTGCCCTAAACCACGAAACGAAAGCACACCGCCCACCAATAAAATGGCAACGACGAGCCAGCTTATGACTTTGTTTTTAATTGCGTAATTAGTCAGGTTCATTATAAACCTCGCTCACGAACGACGGGCGTAACTCTCATCCCCTCTGACAATTGACTGACACCAGCACTCACCACATAGCTATTCTGAGAGAGATCTCCAGAAACAATCGCACCACGCGCCGACACTCCTTGAATGGTGATATCTAACGAAGAAACTAACCCGTTTTGAAATACCCAGACTTGAGGTTGACCAATCAGGTCATTGTCTAAAATGGCGCTAGCAGGAACGACAAAACGTTGAGCACCTTGCTTATCGGCAATGATTTTATCGATATCAAGGTGTAGCGTTGCTCCCATACCTGGATACACAGTATGGTTATCTTTTGGTGCGACCAGAGTAAAGGTCACTTCATAGCTTTGTGTTCCTGCTGTTGCTTGCGTTTTATGCTGTTTATAAGTCACAGGGTATGAAGCCGACGAGCCATTAAAGGTCGCTAAGGGCAGATAAGATGGGGCAATTCTCTTAGCATCCATCTGGCTAAGGACGCTCTCAGGTAACTGGATCGTGACATCTATCATTTCATGATCTTGTAAAAGGACGATACCTTGGTGAGCTTGCACTTGTTGATGGTTTTCAATGTGAGTCGTTGCAATTCGACCACTGTAAGGCGCAGTAATGACGGTATCTTTCAACCTGTCTTGTGCAAGCTGTAAAGCTCCCTGTGCAACTTGAAGACGAGCTTGAATTCCATCAAACTCCGCTTGAGCCAATAGATTCTTTTTCATCATTTGGGTCGCTCGATCTAATTCTCTTTTGACTAAATCAAACTCCGATTTTTTCAATGTGACTTCAGTTTTAAAATCTCGCTGATCAAGTCGAGCAATGACTTCGCCTTTTGTCACTCTTTGCGATGGCTTTAAGTTAAATTCAACGACTTCACCACCCACTCTAAAAGCGAGCTCGACTTCCTTCGACGCAGAAACTTGAGCAGGAAAACGTCTTATTTCTTGATGACCCACGGCTTGGACTTCAGTCAAACGGACAGGGCGAGGCGTATCACCTATCAGTGGTGAGTCTTCGGTCGAACACCCCATCGACATAAGTAAAACAGAAAAAGAAAGAAGTATGCGTGAAGAACGAATACGAGGCATGGATATCTCCAAAGTAGCTTAAATATTTTGACGCTACTTTGGAGTAAATAGAAGGCAAACACGATGAATTAGAGAAATTCAAATTAGCGATAATCACCTTAGGGTAAAGCTTCTTGTTTTAACCATTTCCATTTGCGCGAACCGCTGAACTTTTCGCAGGGTACATAATGCTGTCTTTGATTCCATCTTTAAATTCATAACTAAAGTCAGGGAATGGGTAGTTATTGTTATCTTGCCACTGCTTAACTGTTTCGGTCGCTTTCTCTTTGAGTTCATCATCAATAGGGTTAAGTGCCTGAGCAAGTTGGTATTGATTAGAGAATGCCAACTGGGCGCCTACCGCTTCAACTTGCTGCATCACCGAAAACATCACATCCTCTTGCACAGCAAGAAACTCTTCATGGTCTTTGCATATAATATAAGCGAGTATATCGATGTGTATCGCAAACTCACCAACGCCTACAAACCTTGCTCTCACCGGATCTTCATCCAGTTTAGGATGTTGTAACAACAGCCGCCTAATACCAACAACCAGAAGTTTGAGTTGGTCTTGAGTTAGCTCTGGACGCAACCTCAAGCGATGACTCATCCGACGCTTATCGCGGCGTTCGAGGTTATCAATTTCCATATTGGCAAATTCGGAATTAGGAATAGTAATTAAAGAACGCTCTAGTGTTCTGATTCGTGTAGATCGTAGCCCTATGCTCTCAATAGTACCTAGGTTATCGCCATAGCGGCAAAGTTCCCCAATTTTAATTCCACCATCAGCATACAAAGTCAGACCATTAATCACATTTTCCAGTACAGGACGAATGGCGAGTGCTACCGCCAAACCACCAACCCCTAAACCCGTCACGATCGGGGAGATAGAGAAGCCCATAAAATCGACCACATAAATGCCCAAGATGGCAATCGTGAGGCCACCAAAAATACGCGCGAGTACCGTAATTAAAGAGGAGTCAACATACTTACCTTCGTGTTTATTAAATACATACAGCTCAGCAAAGTAATTGAATATGGTCATGATCAACCACGCAACGAAGAAAAACTGGCCAATCAAAAAAGAGGTAGACAAAAACTGGTAGATACCTCCAGTGATCCATATTCCGTCATCAATCACTTTTCGGGTAATAAACAGGATAAAGACAACCCCAACCAAAGATAACTGGCGGCCAACTTGCCATTTCAGTCCATTTCGATACCAATGTAAGTTCCAACGTTCGCCAAGCGAGAAGCTTAACTTAATCATAAATCGACATAACAAAAAGACGCTCACTAAAGCGAACCACTGCCAAAGAGGAATCGATGCGTATAAGGTATTAAAGCTTTCTGGTAAAGATTTAATCAATGATATTGAAAATAGCGGGCCTGGGAGAATTAAAAACTCATGGTACAAATCAACGTCATGTTCACTTTTCTCCGTAGACGCTGAGATCAGGCGATACCATTTCGATAAGCTATTAATGGAAGTGGTCGTAAACAGATATTGGCCAACCTTCTCACCATTCGTCTGTCTAGCGATCAGAATGTCCGTATTAGCGAGACGCCATTGGTGACCAGTGTCACCCGTTGGTGATGCCATTTCTGAAGGATGTAATTGAACGTCTTGTCCTAACCTATTTAAAATTTCGTGCAGCAAAATGATTCTTTCCATCACGACCACGGTTCGACTGCGATTGGGAAGGTTCGACAGATCCATGGTTCGCGTTACTTGGGCATAAGCGTGTTGGGCTTCAGGTAAATCGAGCTGCTCAAGCTGCCAATAATGGATCACGTGCTCAGAATACTTAATAAAACCAGATAGAGTGCTATTGGGCGTTGAGGTATCCACAAAACTGGACTTGTCTTGGCCGTGAGCGAATGAACTAAACCAAATAATTTGGATTGAAAAGAAAAGTGTTAAAAGTCGAGCGACCATAATTGACCTTTGATTTAGTCGAAACACCCTCTCAGAGAGCATACTATTCTTACTATCAATATGATTAGTAAGAATAAAAATTGAAATAAATTAAGAATGGTTCACTATCAATTCGAACGATAATGAATTTCTCTAATTCATGTGCTTTGTGAAGTAGTTATGCGATAAATAATCATCAATAATCTATGGAGATAAACCATGAAATACTTCCCACTTATAACCGTTATTCTTGGCTACTTAATTTTTATGTCATTTCTAACATTGCGAATATCATCATAAATATATTTTACCTTTAACTGCCGCATAGCGAATTACTTCACTATGCGATTAAACTTCCCTTTGCGATTAAACTTATCTATGGAAATCATTTTCTTTAACCCATCCCTCCTATCAAAGACAAAAAACCACACATAACAACCACATAAGAAGATAAGCCAAAATAAATATATTTAAAGGGAACTTTTCCGTAAAGAATCAATGGTTGAGCAGTTATGTTTTTCATATGTAGTTACACCTACCATTTAACGTTTTGATTAAATATCGCACTTAGCTAATAATAAATTTATCTATCATTTTTTAGTTACTGGTTATTAGCTAAATATATTATTTATTAAGTAACTGTACGCTTCAAAAATTAAGATACATACAGTCACTTAACAAAGGGTGATATTGTGGATTAAAAGCTCATGTTGTAACTGATACCAGTATGGTGATCATTGTTTTCATCGTAGCGATATGTTGCTTCAACAAACTGATTTGGTGCTACTTTGAAACCTAAATTGGTTTCAATAGATAAATCACGGTAACTCTCTTTGCCGCCAACTTTCTGTTTTTGATCGTTAAAGCTATAAGTGTATTCTGGTGTAACATCAAACCAAACATGACTAGTGAATGCGTAGGTCATCGTCAGTGCTGCATTAGCTAAATAACTTGTGTTTGTCGATAAGTCATTGGTATTAAAGCCTAGACCCATTGATGGAGAAAGGCTGAAGTTAGAGTCAATAGAGGTTGTTTTTATGGCATTAAAAAATACCGTATGTGAGTTTTTGCTTGTATCCTTGTAATCGGTGTCCCATAGGTAATCCAACTGAAGAGCGGCATCACTATCACTATTCGCTAATGTCGCAATAAAATTATGTTGGTAGAAATCATTAGAACCAATGTATTCAAACATGGTTGAACCATTGTTTAGATCCTGGCTTGCAGCAATGCCAGCTGTAAAACCATCACTATCATAACCTAGGTTCGCATAAGAATAAGTCGACACTGGGTTTGAAAAGTCGATGTTCTGGTTTGCATTCGCAACAGCAGAAAGAGTTAAAGGTAAAATAGCAGAGATAGTTAATACAATTTTTTTCATAATGTGTTCCTCAATATTTAATGTCGAGTAAATTGTACCTAACCAACTATTTTTTACGACGAATTACAGAAATTCAAAATAGAGCTCACTGCAAATTATTAATAAACATACATTCATTCGATAAAATGAGTACACTACTATTTTAAATTTTCAATAAAATCCCAAATAGTCACCAATAGGAAATCTAAAATAATATTTGGTACATTAGACGAAAGATGATGAATAATTCCTTTGGCACAAAAAAGGCTCCAATATAGGAGCCATAAGTTTTCAATTAGCTATAAGCGATGAGCGATGAGCTATTAACGATGAATAGGATTACCGCCTTCATCTAACAAAGGAGCTTTGGGCTTATAATGCTCAGAAGACAAGCCGATCCTTTCCGGTATTGCTGTACCGATCACTAATGAAGACCAAGTGCCCACAATAATCCCAGCAAACAATGCAAACGCAAATCCACTTAATGTACCGCCTGCGATAAGGCCAATACTGCTTACCGTCAACAACGTCGTTCCAGAGGTCACTAGAGTCCTAAATAATGACGCTCGTATCGCTTGATCCGTAGATTCACTGGTACTCTGATTCGGTCTGCGAGTCAGGTACTCACGAATTCGGTCTCCGATCACAATAGAGTCATTGAGCGAGTAACCGACCACAGCAAGCAACGCAGCAAGAGCGGTGAGATTAAATTCAATCGAAAACACCACAAACAATGCTAGAACCACCAGCACATCATGCAGTAGCGCAGCAATCGCACCCAGAGCTAATCGCCATTCAAAACGCACAGTTAAGTAAAACATAATGGCGATAGACGCAACAATCAGGGCTAAACCACCTTGCTCAAATAATTGCTCACCCACCTGCGCGCCAACAACTGAGCTCGACACTAGATTCAGCGGATGGCCTAGCTCCAACTCTACAGCTCTTAACCACTGCAACAACTCCAATTCGCCTGTTCCGCCAATAGGAAACTGTAACTGCCAAGTTTGGTAGGTGACATCGGGCACTAGATTGGGTAATTCATCAAATACCGTATTCAAGGCTGACTGCATCGCTTCCAAGCTCACCGGGACATCAGCATTGACGACATGGGAAATACCACCGGTAAACTCAAGCCCAAGCGTGAAACCTTTGGTCGATATCAGGACAATTGATATAAACATCAACCCTAGTGAAACTAACAAACCGTTCCACCTTACTTTTGACCACTGAATATCAGCGACTCGTTGGTTAAGCTTTGTCATTGTCATGCCCCCAAAGTTTTGTCATCCACATTTGGCTATAGAGTAATCCCGTAAACATACTGGTTAACAGTCCAATCCCGAGCGTTATTGCAAAGCCCTTAACCGCACCATAGCCAATCGCAAACAAAATAATCGCAGTGATCAACGACGTCAGGTTAGCATCGATAATCGTACTTCTTGCCTCTTTGTAGCCTCTTGGTATCGCGCTCGCTAGCGACCTTCCTGAACGCATTTCTTCTTTGATTCGTTCAAACACCAGAACGTTAGTATCAACCGCCATGCCCATGGTGAGTACAAGGCCCGCAATACCTGGCAAAGTGAGCGTTGCTCCCGGTATCAACGATAGAAAACCTATAATCATGACAATATTGGCGATCAGCGCGGCACATGCGATAACACCGAACTTTCGGTACAAAACCAGCATCGACACAAATGTCAGAGCTAAACCTACCATCACCGCGAGCAAACCCTTTTGGATATTTTCTTCACCTAGGCTTGGACCAATCACTTGCTCATCAATAATGGTCACAGGTACGGTCAATGACCCAGAGCGTAGAATTAGCGCAAGGTCTTGTGCATCGGAAATTTGCCCGATACCCGTGATTCTAAAACGACTTCCTAATTGGCTTTGGATCGTAGCAATGTTGATCACTTCATGGCGTTGAACAAGTTGGTTGTTATGATCTTGATGATATTCGCTGTATAAGGTCGCCATAGGTTTACCGATGTTACTACGTGAGAAGTCAGACATTTTGCTGCCTCCCGCACTGCTCAACACTAGGTTCACTTCAGATTGTCCAAACTCGCCAACCGATGCGGATGCACCAATAATGTACTCTCCCGTTAACACCGGTTGCCTAGACAAGCGTACAGATTCCCCATCACGCGTAGTATGAGTCTGTGCAGCTTGGCTTGAATCAACAACCGTATGAAAAGAGATCGTCGCCGTCGCACCAATAACACGCTTCGCTACTTGAGGATCTTGAACGCCCGGAAGCTCTATCAATATACGGTCAGCCCCCTGACGCTGGGTGACGGCCTCAGTAATACCTAAACTTTCAATACGCTGGCGCATAATATTTAGGGTTTGCTGCATAGCGAGGCTTGCCTGCTCTTCTTTAATACTTTCATCAAGCGAAAAACGTAATACGTTGTCGTTTACACTGATTTTCCATTCAGAAAACTGTGAACGCATGTGGTCGGTTACGTTTTGAATACTGTTTGAATCACGACTACTTAAATTAGTAATAATGACCGAGAATCCATTGTTGTCTATGTCAGCAATTCGACTGCGTATCCCTTCTGCACGAGCCACGTGGCGAGCATTCGTCGATGTCGCTTCTACCAAACTTCTCACGCTATCATCTATTTCAACTTGCAGCATGAACTGCACGCCACCACGAAGATCTAATCCAAGGTTAATGGGTGTTAGCCCTACCTGGCTAAATAGCTGAGGTGCTGCACTGACGAATGAAAAATGAGAATGAGCTAACGGAAACGCCAATGACAATACCTGTTGCGCTTCTCGCTGTTCTTTTTTACTTTCAAAGATTAATGTAGTTTCGTCTTGTTGGTTCTCAACACCTAACGGAGTTATCTGATTTTTAACTAATATGCTTAGCAAAGGCTCAATGGGTAATGAACTATCAACGTGATTAAGAACCAATGCAGGCTTTTCGCCAAAAAAGCTCGGTATGGCGCTAATCAATAAGAGAATTAGCAGAAAATAGGCAAATATTTTTTTCATGTTCTCTACCCTATAAGTACACATACTTCACGAGATAAAAGCTACCTTCTGGGGCTTGTAACCAGTTAGTAGCGTTAACATCACCAGGTCGGTACTTCGAGATTTTGATAAGTAAGCTACCATCGAGTTCTCGATGAAAATTCATATTGTCGATATTAGTAATCAATTGCTGACCACCATCTGCTATCTCGTCACTTTGCCCATCCATGATAACAATCGACCACAAATCGCTTTCGGCGTCTTCCTTTGTAATTCGATACGTCAGAGATTGATTATTTCTGATTTGTTTGACATCACTCGTCGCTTCAATTTGAGGTTCACTGTCATAAATGAGCTTGGCTATTGCAGACACATCCTCCAACATCGAGCTCGAAGACCATGCAAAACTTGAGAAAAAACCGTTTACAAGAAGAGATAATAACAAAAGATATTTATTGATATTTTTCATTGGGTTGACAACTGTTAATTGATGCTACTTAGATTCTTTTTTGAACCTATCTCCTTTGCTGCATTAGGTTTCCTTTCCTAGAAAACCATGAATGCAGAGATCATAAATAACCAACAGTGTCCTGAATATGGTTTACAGAAATTCAAATATGACTTGAGAGATTCACATTTGAATTTCTCTAATTCTTTGAGTCTTTAAGTGAAGTTAAGCAAACTCAATTCAAACGACATTGAGTTAAAAATTAACGTCTAATGCCAACTCAACATTTTCATTTTGGCTGATTATTTAAATCCCGAGGAATCGATAACATGAAATTCAATATTATTTATCTCAATGATCGACGCTATAAGATCTACGATATCGGAGAGGGCCAAAGTGTGATGTTTATTTTCCACAGAGAGAAAAGCATGGCCGATTTAGAAGATATTGTAAGATTGAAGCTAAAAAAGCATCAACGAGTGATCATTGTCGATCTCAGTGATGATTTCCCTAGTGATATTTCAAAAGTGACTGAGGAAAGTTGCCAAGCATTGATTGAAGATCTTCACCTACTTGCAGATATTTACTGGCTTGACGACGTAGCAGTAGAAAGCGATTACATTAACAAACCAATGATCGCAACGTTGTCGACCCTGTTAGGTAACAGGTGCGTTGCTTTGACTACGTTATAGTTATGTCGGGGTTTCTCGTCATGTTAGCCATGCGAGATCAGCTCGGGTTACAACAAACGGTTCTTATACTGTTCTGGCGTTTGGTTCGCATAACGTTTGAACATGGTAATAAATGGACTCGCTTGGTTATAACCCAATGTAAGAGCGACCTCTTTAACCGATTGGCCGTTTCTCAACAAGTCCATTGAGTAGAGGTAGCGCACTCGCAATCGCCATTCTGTAAAGCTCATCCCAAGCTCCGTCTGGCAGTGGCGAGAAAGGGTTCTTTCCGTGGTGTGGACACGCTCAGCCCAATCTTTCAGTGTCACTTCATCGGTTGGGTTTTCTTCAACAGAAGCCAGTATAGGCGCTAGGTACTTATTGTCAGTTGAAGGCAAGAAGTGGTGTTCAACTTCACGCTGCGCAAGTTGGTCGAGTAGTACCTGAACAAGCCTTTGATCTTGTTCTGTTTCCGCAACATTGATTCCACGATCGCGAAAGTCATCAATAATCGAAGACACAATCGGCGTGATTTTTATAAGGCTAGTTTTATCTGGAAGATATTGCGTTAGCTCTGGGGCGATATTTAGCGAGCAGTAGTCCAAAGGCTTACGGTTATAACTGCAATGCGTCACCCCGGCCGGTACCCAAATCGCCAAATGTGGTGGCGCTAGAAATCGGGTGCCTTCCGCTTCCATCTCTAATATACCGCCACTGATCAATTGAACCTGTCCCCATGAGTGGCTATGAACTCGGGTTTCCGTGTTCGAAAGAAACGCTTCAAAATTCATAAATACGTTGGATGGTGCCTTATCTATTGATAAGGATGGGTGAAGGTTTCTTGAGTGTTTTTTCAAACTTGTCTTCCTATCGCGCCTGATGTCTTTCTAAAGATACTTGTAAGTATAACGACCTGTCAAACTAGCCGCATCAACTCATTTGCGACGGAATTCACATGCATTATCTCTTACCATTTTTTACAGTCTGTATCTGGGGCGCCAATGCAATCGTCAACAAGCTTGCTGCAAGCACCATAGAACCTAGCGCAATGAGTTTTTACCGCTGGTTTTTTGCGATGTTAATTCTCACCCCTTTCTGTATTCGCTCAGTTATCAAGCAATGGCCGATCATTAAACCTAACTTGTCTAAGTTGGCTTTCCTTGGCTTCTTAGGCATGGTGTTGAACCAATCTCTAGGCTATTACGCGGGCTTAACCACAACCGCTTCTAACATGGCGTTGATCACCTCATTAGTGCCCTTGATCAGTGTGTTCCTTAGCGTTCCTCTGTTGCACAAGTCGATTTCTAGTTTGAGTATTGTGGGTGGTGTATTGTCACTGTCAGGCTTAGCACTGATGTTAGGCAAAGGCGATCCTCTGTTCTTCATCCATCAAGAATTGACCCAAGGCGATGGCTATATGCTGATTGCAGCCTTTGTTTATGCTTCTTACTGTGTGCTATTGAAACGCTGGAAAATGCCAATCAGTAGCTGGGTGGTGATTTACATGCAGGGGCTTTTTGCTGTCGCAATGTTAGCGCCACTTTGGCTTACCAGCGAACAGCTTTTACCACCGCAACAAGCGATCCCATTAATAGCTTACGCCGCGGTGGCCGCTTCGATTTTAGCACCTTGGATGTGGGTGAAAGCGATTGATACCATTGGTGCGGACTCAAGTGCGATGTTCATGAATTTGATGCCAGTTATCGCAATTGTATTAGCTTCCACTTGGCTTGGCGAAGAGATTAACCAGTTCCACATCATTGGCGGTGTGATGGTAATTTCCGGTGTCATCCTTGCTCAAATCAAAAGAAAACCAAGGCTTGAGGCACCTCTCCCTCAACAAGGCTAAACACATTACCCAACGCTCACACTAGGGTAAATATTCAAACTCACTTTTCTCACAGTGCCTACTCCCGAAGTAGGCACTGTTGTTTTATTCACAAGCCTTTCAAATGCTTTTAATACGCGTTCATTGTGGTTGCAACATGTTACCGACTCAGGTTTAATGCATTGAGTACCGTTTAAGTTGTAAAAGGAATTACAATGACTCAACCAACGATCCCTGTGATCATCTCGTCTCTGCTTGCTTTGTCATCTGCTTCAAGCTTTGCTGCCACTGTTCCTGCTAATACACCATTAGCTGAGGAACAACATTTTGTGCGTGGCAATGGCGCAGAGCCCAACACGCTAGACCCCAACTTTGTTAATTCCGGTATGCCTGGTGACATCATCGTCAATGATATGTTTGAAGGCTTTGTGATTGAGAACCGTGACGGGCAGATCATCCCAGGACAAGCTAAAGAATGGGTATTCAGCAAAGACGGCAAAACAGTGACATTTGTGTTGAAAGAGGGTCTTCAGTGGTCGAATGGCGATTCGGTGACAGCATCAGACTTTGTTTTTGGTTGGCAGCGTGCCGTGTCTCCTAAAACAGGTAACAACACAGGTTTTGTTTTTTCGACGGCTAATATCGTGAACGCTAGCGAGATTCTATCAGGAGACAAAGCTCCCTCTGAGCTTGGCATCAAAGCATTAGATAAGCGCACGGTTGAGATTTCACTTTCAAAACCTACGCCATACTTTATGAGTTTAATGGGCATCAAGACCTTTTTCCCTTTGCCTGCTAAGTTGGTTCAAGAGAAAGGTGACCAATGGACTCGCGCAGAAAATATCGCGACCAACGGTGCTTACACTTTGAGTAAATGGGTGCCCAACGAATACGTTGAAGTCGAGAGAAACCCAAATTATTGGGATGACACATCGACAGTCATCAATAAGGTAACCTATCTCGGCCTATCCTCTCAAAATGCCGAACTGATTCGTTACCAAGCTGGTGAGATCGATATGACCAATCGCGTTCAGCTTGAGTACTACCAAAAATTAATCCAAGAAAGTCCTGAACAAATCAAAGCGCAAGCTCTATTGGGCTCTTACGTTTATTCATTCAATACACGTCAAGCACCGTTTGATGACGTAAGAGTACGCCAAGCACTCAGCATGGCCGTCAATCGTGAGATATTGGTAGATAAAGTCACTGGTCAAGGTGAGCCAGAAGCATACAGCGTGACGCCGAATAATATTCCTGACTACACAGCTCCTTTATCCGAATTCAATTCTTTAGACAGCACGCAGCGTTTAACAAAAGCCAAAACGCTACTTGAAGAAGCGGGATACAACGAAAACAAGCCGCTCAAATTTACCCTGACATACAACACCAGTGAGAATCATAAAAAGATAGCTATTGCGATTGCATCTATGTGGAAGCCACTTGGCGTAAAAGTTGAGTTAGAAAACATGGAGTGGAAAGCCTATGTTGCAGCGAAGGGAAGTGGCGACTATCAGCTAGCTCGCTCATGGGCATTTGGTGACTACCCAGAGCCTTCTGCACTGTTAGAGGCGTTCACTTGTGGTCACACGGCAAATGAAAGTGGCTACTGCAATCCCGATTACGATGAGCTCTTACAGCAAGCAAGTAAAACGGAAGATCAGTCTAAACGCTTTACTTTATACCAGCATGCTGAATCGCTACTTAACAAATCTGCAGCAGTAATGCCTTTATATCATTACAATCACACCCGATTAGTGCGAAATACCCTCAAAGGCTTCCCTAACAATAATCCGAAAGGAAATATCTACGCGAAGGATCTATACTTTATTCAAGAGTAAAAATGAGCTGAATAACAAATATTTTTAACTACCACTTTAGTGGTAAAAAGATTAAAATAATTTAACTAAACCAGATAAACAGCGGTTAGTTGGCTAAAACAAAATAAGGTACCGCAATGAGTACCAAACGGCTTAGAAACACCTAGCATTACGCTAGGTGTTTTTTTTCAATCGACCTTTCTAGCTGTCAGCTCAACATTTATTGGTTCTTACTCAATATGGCTAGGCACCTGCTCAATATTACTTCATCCGCGTTTGCCACTCGCCTCTACCGCCTTTAAACATCAATATTCATCCCTTCGTCACTCGTTTGAAAAAATAGTCTTAATCGTGAGAAACACCGCTTTAATTTATGTCATCTTAAGTATATTGTTATTAGCAAGTAACAAGCATGTTATACAGCACAATAATAATGAAGGAAGATAGATGAGCAGTAACAATAACCGACCAGATGGTAAACGAGACGTTACTCTGCGTTTTTTAGCTGAACCTGGGGATGTGAACTTTGGTGGTAAAGTTCATGGTGGTGCAGCAATGAAGTGGATCGATTTAGCGGCTTATGCTTGTTCTGCTGGGTGGAGTGGTAAATATTGTATTACCGCTTACGCAGGGGGGATTCGATTCGTAGCTCCGATCCATGTTGGTAACCTTGTTGAGGTAAGTGCGAAGGTCATCTATACCGGTTCATCTTCTATGCACATCGCTATCGACGTTCAAGCCAGCGACCCTAAAGAACTAAACAACCGCCTAACGACTCACTGTATCGTTATTATGGTCGCTGTTGATGAAAATGGTAACCCGACTAAGGTGCCGGAGTGGGTGCCAGAAACACCAGAAGACATCGAATTAAGAGATTCGGCTATTCGCCTAATGAACATGCGAAAACAGATCGGTGAAGAGATGGAAGCGCACGTGAAGTACCTTAAATAAGGTCACGACCCAGAAAGCCCTACAAAACCTTACTACGATGCCAAGCACATGCTTGGCATTTGCTTATCTAACTAAACTCCCCTATTCACACTCTCACAGATAAAGCCGCGTCTTACCCAATACTTCTTATCTCAATACGAATTGTCTCAATACTGCTTATATAGCGTGATACCCAGCCAAGGGTTGAAATGAAGCCGCTATTGTTTAGTTATTTACTCGGACTGTAATGAAGTCGTCATTTTGCTCTGTTTAAATACCGCCAATCATAATGGATGTATTTGAATTTCCTGGAGCCACTCTTGAGCGTCACACGCCCCACTCTTAGCGAATCTACACTGAACAATTTAAAGGCGGTTGAGTACCAATGGGTTAGAACTTTGTACGTCGAAGGCTACGACAGCAACGAAATTAACCACTATATCCAGACTTGTTTTGGCGGGGATAACACGTTTGCGGATCTCTTTCGCCGTGTGGCACTCGATCAAGAAAGCATCTATGTGCTGTTGCAGCATCTTGGCTGTGCTCCTTCTAGTAGAGAACTCTAACCACAACATCCGATTCCCTCTTACCTTTGAATTGAAAGATACTTCCAAGCAAACCAATAACTACGAGTGATAGCTACTCACAACACATCAACAGTAGCCCGACGTTTTAGACATTTTCTGTGCAATCAGGCTAATCGTTGCATACAAATCATTGAAGTATCACGCATTGAAATATTAGCAATATATCAATAGAGCAACTGCCCCTTATACTGAGTGTCTGATTTGTGAGACTCGTTCATGTCTTCAAGTAAGAGGAATGAGGTAGGGAAGGTTTGAGAGAGAAGTGACTCGAAGCTTTGAACATGAAGCCGTTATGAGCACAAGAATTGACAGGTAAACGAACATCAAGACAAAGTAGAAAGCAAAAAGTAGCAGGCATAAAAAAACCCAAGTAAATACCTGGGTTAGAGTTACAAAAACCACTAATCATTAATAGCGTAAGGAACCTGATTAGTAGCCAGCTATGCGTAACCTGAGGGTTATTTTTATTACTGATCGGCGGCCAAACCAAATGATGTAATAAAAATGCCAATATAGAGCGACCTAAAAGGTCGCTCTTTGTCTTTCTTATAGGGTACAGCTTATCCTTTTACACCACCCGACGTCAAACCGCCAACTAACCAACGTTGAGCAAGTAAGAATACGATCGTAATCGGAAGTGCTGATAGTACAGCCGCTGCCGCAAAGTCGCCCCATAGATAGTTCTGAGGATATAGGTACTGCTGCATGCCGACTGCTAGCGTGTAAGAGTTCACATCCGATAATAGGATTGAAGCAACAGGTACCTCACCAACAACACCAATGAAAGATAGAATAAACACAACCGCTAGGATTGGCACTGACAGAGGTAATAGAACCAATCTGAACGCTTGCCACGGCGTCGCACCATCCAGTGCTGCAGCCTCTTCCAAAGAATTATCAATCGTCTCAAAATAACCCTTAATCGTCCACACGTGTAGTGCGATACCGCCTAGGTAAGAGAAGATTAGACCGCCGTGCGTGTTCAAGCCTAAGAACGGGATGTATTGACCAAGTTTGTCGAACAGCGCGTAAATCGCTACCAAAGCCAATACTGCTGGGAACATTTGGAAAACCATCATCGCTTTCAAAATAGTTTCTTTACCTTTGAAGCGCATACGAGCAAATGCGTAAGCCGATGTAGTAGACAGCGCCACAATCAAAATAGACGTAATACCCGCTACTTTTATCGAGTTCCACAACCAAGTAAGTACAGGGAATGGAGGTGGCGTGACCGAACCATCAGCGTTGGTCACTGACATGCCCAGAGCTAATTTCCAGTGTTCCAAAGATGGGTTATCTGGAATCAAGCTACCGGTTGCGAAGTTACCTTCACGGAACGAGATAGCAATAATCATTAATAGTGGGAAGATAATTAGCGCTAAGAAGCACCACAACACTGCATGCGTTGCCCACACTCGGTATTTAAGGCCTTTACCTTGTACCATAGCCATTGTCGTGCTCCTTAATCTTGAGTCAGTTTAGTGAAACGTAGGTTTAGTAACGCGAGTGCACCAACCAATAGGAAGATAAGCGTTGCGATAGCACTTGCTAGACCAAAGTCTTGACCGCCGCCGCCTTCGAATGCGATTCGGTAGGTGTAGCTTACAAGTAAGTCTGTGTAACCCGCGGGCTCTGAAGTGCCAATCATGTTCGGGCCGCCGTTCGTCAATAGTTGAATCATTACAAAGTTATTGAAATTAAAGGCAAATGCTGCAATCAATAGCGGTGTAAGCGGCTTAATCATCAATGGGAATGTGATTCTCTTGAAATTATCAAGAAAGTTAGCGCCATCGATTGCTGACGCTTCGTACAAATCTTCAGGAATCGCTTTTAATAGGCCCATACATAAAATCATCATGTAAGGAAAACCTAGCCAAGTGTTAACAATCAACACCATGGTTTTCGCAAGAATCGGGTCGGAGAACCAGTTCGGGCTTAAGCCAAAGATACTCTCAAGCACCATGTTGATCTCACCAAAGCTCTGGTTAAATAGGCCCTTAAAGATAAGAATCGAGATAAACGCTGGGACTGCGTAAGGCAGAATCAGTAGAACACGGTAGATTGAACGACCCTTTAGCTCTTCCCACTGCACAATATTCGCAAGAATCAGACCAATGGCAAGCGTGAAAACAACCGTACAAATAGAAAATACAACGGTCCAGATGAAGATACTGATGAACGGTTCTTTAATGCCGTCATCTTTCCAAACACGTTCAAAGTTAGCCGTACCGATGTCTACAACAAAGCCTGGAGATATTGTGTTACCAATAAACTCTCCTTTCTCGTCAACCGGTTGGTAGAAACCCACTTCCATGTTTGGTTTCAATACTTCACCAGATTCATTGTTGATTAACGTTTCACCATCACCTTGAAGGGTGTAAAGCGGTGCGACAGCAGCAAACTTACGCAAGCCACTCATACGGATATCATCACCATCTGGCAAGTGGAAGTCTACACCACTGATCGCAGAACGGTTTTGGATGATCGCTTTGATCTTCTCTTTTTCACCTTGTACAGATTCGATTGCAGATAGGTCCATCTCTGTTGCTGTCATACCTTCCAGAGAAAATACATCAGTTGCTAACAGCTGGTCGCCATCTTTCACAACGATCTGGTGACCGTTATCTGTTTTGTACAAAGTAAATGGGTAACTTTCACCGCTTTGGAATGAACGGTCTAAAAGAACGGTTTGAGTACGCTCTAGAGAGAGCTGGTTTTTTGCGCTGTAGTTAGTAAACGCAAGCCCGACGGTGTATGCCAGTGGGAAAAGAATGAATAAAATCATTCCGGCAATACCTGGGTAAATATAACGGTGGGCGTAAGTTTTCTTACTACCAAAAATGTAAAGTGCCAAAGCCGTTAAGATCACAGTAAGAAGCGCAAATGCGAGCTCACCGCGAGAATACATTAAAATTGTAGCGTAGCCATTAATTAAGCCAACACTACCAAGCAACCCCCATTTGATGAAGACGCTTTTACTGCTTGGAAGGCTTGATGGTGCCGGGATCGCATCTGAACCTTGAACTGACTGCATAGAGGAACCTGCTAACGATATAGATAAAAATAGAAAAGTAAGGAGAGGTTACCCCCTCCTTAAAGGTAGAACTTGAGTATTACTTAGTCATTCGAGCTTCAGCACCTTTCAGCGCTTGATCAACAGTTTGGCGGCCATCAACAACGTTGCCGATCGCTTCTTCCATGCTGTACCAGAATGTAGTGAACTGAGGGATGTTAGGCATGATTTCACCGTTCATCGCGTTGTCCATTGTTGCGGCAATACGCGTGTCACTGTCTAGTTGACGTTGGAAAGAGTTAAGAGCAACAGCGCCTAGTGGTTTGTCATCGTTCAAGCTTTTCATACCTTCATCAGTTAATAGGTAGTTTTCCATGAACTCAACAGCTAGGTCGCGGTTTGGAGAAGCAGTGCTGATACCACCCGCCCATACACCAACGAAAGGCTTAGACGCTTTACCGTTGAACTTAGGCAGTGTTGCTACGCCGTAGTCTACGCCCGCTTTCTCGATGTTTGCCCAGCCCCAAGGACCATTGATTGTCATTGCAACGTTACCCGCAACGAATTCAGACTCAGCGACTGAGTAGTCCATGTCAGCAGAGATAACTTTGTCTTGTACCATCTTCTCGATGAAACCTAGAGACTTTTGAACACCATCAGTCGCTACGCCCGCATCTTTAATGTCGTAACCTTCGGCTGTTTGTTTGAATGCATAACCGCCGTCAGCTGCTAGTAGAGGCCATGTGAAGTAAGCGCCACCACGTAGAGGCCACATGATCGCTTTCTTACCGTCTTTTTGAAGCTCAGCGTTAAGTGCTGGGATTTCTTCCCAAGACTTAGGTGGGTTAGGAACAAGTGCTTTGTTGTAGATAAGAGAAACTGACTCAACCGCTACTGGGTAAGCGATTGTTTTACCTTCGTAAGAAACAGCGTCCCATGCGAAGTCTACGATACCTTCCTTAATCTCTTTAGAAGGTTTGATATCAGCAAGAAGACCCGCTTCTGCAAAACCACCAAAACGGTCGTGAGCGTAGAAGATCATGTCTGGGCCATCGCCAGCCGCTGCAACTTGAGAGAACTTCTCTTCTAGTTTATCTGGGAAAGCTACTGTTACTTTAACACCAGTGTCTTCTTCAAAGCGTTTGCCTACTTCAGCCATTCCTTCATAAGCTTTATCGCCACCAACCCAAATAGTTAGTTGACCTTCTTCGATAGCAGCGTTTGCACCAAATGAACCCAGAGCCACAATTGTGCCTAGAGCTACAGCGCTTAGAGCGTTTTTCATGTCAATATCCTTTTTATATTTATACGTAGGGCGCATTCAATTAAGACGAGCCAGTTTTCGAGGTTATGATCTGAGAAAACAGCCCCTAACTCATCATCCTAGCCACTACGCCCTAGCTATTATGGCTTAATTTCGTGATCGCCATCCGGTCAGATTAGAGAGCGAAGTCACAAAGTGCATACTCATCGTGATCCACATCACCGTTATGTGGTGAATTTATTTGAACTGGATCGCTAATTGGGAGCAACCCCATTTATCTACTCCTCCCCTCCTACTCCCCCTCGTTAAATTTTCATTGGGAGGATGTACCATTGCGCCAATTCACCGAAACTGTACCCATCCAAGAGTGGATAGTAAGAACCCTTTACCAGCGAATGTTATGCGTGAAGCATTGTTCATTTAGTTGGCTTCACTGCCCGCTGTTGTCTTTATTAAGCATCGAGCTAAATCTGTGATTGAATCACGGGGGAGATTTAGCTGGATGTGGGGGAAATAGGCACCAGTTTGGCTATGACGGGTGGGCTTGGTTAAAGAATCCAAGTCTCACCCACTTTTTTTCTTACTCATTCAATACTTACCAATTCCTACAGTTACTGCTGACCCAAAAATTTCTTATAATGATAAGCAGTAAAACTTAAAATTTGATCGATCGAGGACTAGCTAGATGGCGAGTGTCACGTTAAAAAACGTTTATAAATCATATGGTGATGTACAGATTTCTAAGGACGTAACCTTAGACATCAACGAAGGTGAGTTCGTAGTATTCGTTGGACCATCAGGTTGTGGTAAATCGACGCTATTACGCTGTATCGCAGGTCTAGAAGACATTACGTCTGGTGATTTGTACATTGGTGATCAACGCATGAATGACGTTGAGCCTTCAAAGCGTGGCGTAGGTATGGTATTCCAATCTTACGCGCTTTACCCTCACCTTAACCTTTACGACAACATGTCTTTCGGCCTTAAGTTAGCAAACGCAAACAAAGCTGAAATCGACAAGCGTGTTGAGCATGCTGCAGAAATCCTTCAGCTTGGTCACCTTCTTGAGCGTCAACCTAAAGCACTTTCTGGTGGTCAACGTCAACGTGTTGCTATTGGTCGTACTCTAGTTTCTCAACCAAACGTATTCTTACTTGATGAGCCTCTATCTAACCTAGATGCTGCGCTGCGTGTTCAAATGCGTTCGCAAATCACTAAACTACAACGTCAACTTGGTTGCACCATGATCTACGTAACCCACGACCAAGTGGAAGCGATGACAATGGCCGATAAGATTGTTGTTCTTGATGGCGGTTATGTTTCTCAAGTGGGTAAACCTCTTGATCTTTACCACTACCCTCAAAACCGTTTCGTGGCAGGCTTTATTGGCTCGCCGAAGATGAACTTTATGTCTGTTCACATCGAGCAAGCTGAAGCAGAACGCGTCCAAGTTCAACTTTCCAACGGTATGACTTTCTGGATCCCAGTTGATGGTACGACTGTCAATGCTGGTGACCGTATGTCTCTGGGTGTTCGTCCTGAACACTTGTTGTCTGCTGAAACAGGTGATGCGACGATTGAAGCTGAAGTGA
Source organism: Vibrio sp. QJM3NY_26 (assembly GCF_057786005.1). Lineage (NCBI taxonomy): Bacteria > Pseudomonadati > Pseudomonadota > Gammaproteobacteria > Vibrionales > Vibrionaceae > Vibrio > Vibrio sp. QJM3NY_26. The sequence continues at coordinate 341,755 of NZ_CM173516.1, forward strand.
TGATGGTCGAGAAATTAGGTAACGAAACACAAGTTTACCTAAACCTCGACAGCGCAGATGCTGACGTTATCTATCGCCAGCCAGACACGTTGACGATTGAGTCTGGTGACAAACTAGCGATTGGTATTCCTGCGCACCGTTGTCACTTGTTCCATAGCGATGGTCGAGCATGTCGTCGCTTGTACAAAGAGTACGGCACCGACTAGTCGGTTCGCCTTTTTAAGATATAACTTGCCCATATCGAATCCCTCTTACCAAGTAAGGGGGATTTTTTTGTTTAAAGACACCAACTACTTTCGCTTTGATGGTTTAACTTTGCGCACAGCTCAGTTAACTTTTCGCGCAGCAATAAAAAAGGCCTAGCAATGGCTAGACCTTGATTTGTATAGTCAGGCTAAGCCCAACTACTCATTCTACTCTATCTTAGACAAGATGAAATTGCCTTAAGCTTAAAGCTTAGTGGATTGGCGTATCACTTGTTTTGTTGAACTGGCCAAAATGCTTTTCTAACACTTCTGGTGTTAGTTTGCCTTCCGCTTCTAGTCGCTTAAATTCAGCAACGATCGCTTTTTGCTCTTCAATTGATGGCAGTTGTACTTCTGGCTCATCGCCCATCTCTTGAGTCATCTGCTCTAGTTCTTTTTCAAAATCGCTCATGATACTTACCTAAATATTAAACCTAATCAGATTTTACTCATTTACGCTCTGTGATGCTAGAGCGATTAAGTGCAAAGCCCGAAACCAGATCAAGCTAAGGCCAGTTAGAAGAAAACAACCCCGTAAATAAAAAGAGCTGGATTCACGATTAAATAAATCCAGCTCTTCGTCTATGTCTCTTTCTAAGCCATGCTACAGCTTAAAGGAATTAAAGCTTAAAGAAATTACAGCTTAAACGAGCCAACCATCTTATCTAGGCGAGAAGAAAGGTCGCGAAGCTCTTGGCTCGCTTCAGCAAGCTGCTCAGCGGTACCCGTTGTCACTTCATTGATTGCGTTAATCTCTTCAATGTTCTGGTTGATGGTGTGAACTACGGTTGATTGCTCTTCCGTTGCCGTTGCTACTTGCGTGTTACGATCGGTGATGTCTACGATGCGGTCCGAAATGCCACCCAGTACATCTACGGCTTCATCCGATGCAGCTACACCTTCAAGGGTAATGACTTTACCTGTACTCATTGCTGCTACTGCATCTTTAGCATCGCTTTGCAGCTGGTTGATCATCTTCTGAATCTCTTCCGTTGAGTCTGCCGTGCGACTTGCTAGATTTCGTACTTCATCTGCTACCACGGCAAAGCCACGGCCTTGCTCACCGGCACGCGCTGCTTCAATCGCTGCGTTCAATGCAAGTAAATTGGTTTGCTCTGAAATATCACGGATAACACCCAGAATGGAGCCGATATCTTGTGTTGTTGAAGCAAGTTGTTCAACCACTTGGCCCGTGCTCTCAATATCTTGAGCTAAGCGGCTAATTGCATCTTTTGCTTTATTTACAACAGAGCGACCCACTTCCGTATTGCCCGAAGCTTGAGTGGCCGTTTCCGCAGCCGTTGCCGCGTTTGATGCAATCTCGCTGATGGTCATGCCCATTTGGTTAATGGCAGCAACCACTTGAAGGGTTTGATCACGTTGCTCTTGGCTATTATCGTGGGTGATGTGTGCTTTGTTAGAAACACTCTCTGCCGCCACTTGAAGCGCTTGGCTTGTCGAGCATACTTCTTTCATAGACTCGTGAATCTTTTCAATGAATCCATTAAAGCCCTTTGAAAGCTGTGCAATTTCATCGTTGCCTTTAACTTCGATACGCTGTGCAAGATCACCATCGCCTTCGCCAAGGTCACCGAATCGCTTAGCCAGAAGTTTAATTGGCTGAGTAATGCTGTTTGCTAACACTACGCCCATTAGGATAAACACCAAAGCCACAACAGCCGTCATGATCAGCATCTTTTGCGCAGTCGCATCAAGCTCAGCAAACACTTCATCGGTTGGAACCACACCAATAACGAACCAGTCCATTGATGACACATACAAACTCGCCACAAACAGTTCTTGTCCTTGGCTTTCAGTGGTAATCAGATTGAAACCCGACTTGTTCAATAGTTGGCTTGATTGAGGGCCGTAAAGTTGTTGAAGTGAAGAATCACTGCGAGAACGCTCACGGTGAATCTGTACATCACCTTGGCTATCGGTCAAAAATACAAAGCCTGTATTTTCAATCTTGAAACCGTTCAGCAGGTTAACCATGTCATCCATCGATTTTGATAAACCTGACATCGCCAAACCAGAAGGCTGTTGGTAGTTAGCAAACATCTTCACTTCACCATTGGCTTCTTGGAACATGCTCACCATGGTTGGCTGGCCTGACTGAGTAAAACCAAAGAACCAACCGTCTTGTTGTTGGTTTAGCTGGCGTAAAAAACCATCTTGGTTCCAGTAGTAAGCTGTTTGACGGTTAGCTACCGAGGCATCATTCAGCTGATATTGGTTACGAACATTGTTCAGTTGTTTAACCAGTTTATTTTCTAGCTCAGCATCACGATCGGTCGATTCGATTGCATCAGAAATGAATTCATTTGAAGCAATTTGCTCCGCCGCTAACAATAGCTGAGAGACTTCACGATCAATTTCACCATTGATTCGCTCCAACATACCGGGAAGCTCAATATCAACCAAACGGTGGCTCAATACATCTCTTGCTTGCTGTTGTGCCATCGCGCCGACAATCACTGTCGATGCAAGAACCGCAAAGGTAATTCCAAGTACAACTTTTTGTTTGATACTCAGAGAGTTAGTTTTAAACATATTTGGACCTTTAAAAGAATCGCTCGTTATTGGTATACCCTGAACAGGACTTTTTTAGTGCACTCCAACAAGCAATGCACAATCTGAGTGATGTATCGGCCAAAACCAATAAAACTAGAGACTTTTATCTCAAAAAACTGCAAACATGATGTAACGACTCAATCATTTCTTGTGGGGTTGAGATTAACTAGCTAAATACGCCCCCTTATTGATATTCACCCTTATTATCAAACCCTTTAGTTTTTATCTGAGTCAGGCAGCATCACACCTTTGAGCTTTATTGTATAAAAAGCGATTGATATGATGAAAATTCACTGTTCAGTGATTTTTCTAGCTAAACACTTGTAAATCTTTCCAATTTTGAAAAAATAAATTCCGCAAATGTACTGGAACTTTTTCCTGGTAATCAGTGACCAATACTCAAAATAAGAATCAAATGGCCCCCAGAGAGTCCAAAAATGCATAAAAATAACTTCGAAATCCTTCAAAACTACCTAGAGTCTCAAATCATTGGTCAGCAAGAGCTCGTTAAACAACTGATGATCGCCTTATTGGCAGATGGTCATATTCTTGTTGAAGGACCTCCAGGGTTGGCAAAAACCCGTGCCGTAAAGTCACTGGCTGACTGTGTCGAGGGAGATTTTCACCGTATTCAATTCACTCCCGATCTATTACCAGCTGATTTGACGGGCACCGATATTTTCCGTCCAGAAACCGGAGAGTTCACCTTCCAATCTGGGCCTATTTTTAACTCGCTTATTCTAGCGGATGAGATCAACCGTGCTCCGGCGAAAGTACAAGCCGCGATGTTAGAAGCAATGGCCGAGAAACAGGTGACTGCAGGTCGAAAAACCTATGCGCTACCGGATCTGTTTTTGGTGATGGCAACGCAAAACCCGATTGAGCAAGAAGGCACTTACCCGCTACCAGAAGCTCAATTAGACCGTTTCTTGCTGCATTTAGAAGTGGCTTATCCAAACATGGAAAGTGAGCTGGAGATCTTGCGCCTAAACAGAGGCGAAGCTCAAGGCAACGAATCTGTTCAGCCACAAGAGATATCTCAGAAAACGATCTTTGAAGCGCGCCAAGAAGTGCTCAACATTCACATGGCAGACATCATCGAGCAGTACATTATTCGACTGGTTATGGCGACTCGCCAACCTAAGCAATACAGCGACCAACTTGATCAATGGTTAGATATGGGGGTCAGCCCACGTGCAACTATTGCTTTAGACCGATGTGCCCGAGCGCACGCATGGCTAGCAGGCCGCGATTACGTAACACCGCAAGATGTTCAAGCGATGGCATTCCCTGTATTACGCCACCGTCTACTTCGCAGTTACCACGCACAAGCTGAAGGGGTCACTGCAAACCAAGTGATCGCACACCTTATCTCGTTGGTTGGTAGCGCATAGGGATACGCGCATGAATAATCAATTACCTAACCATAGTGACGGTGTCACGTTAAATCTGGACGAACTGCTGCAATACAAAGCGCAGTCTGTTCGCTGGTTGCCTCCAGCCAAGAGTCTTTGGTCGCAACTAAACGGGCAACACGAGAGCAATCGTAAAGGTCGCGGGATGAATTTCTCTGAGGTTCGTCAATATCAGGTGGGCGACGATATCCGCAGCATTGATTGGCGCGTCACGGCGAGAACAGGCAAGGCGCATACCAAGTTGTTCTCTGAAGAAAGAGAGCAACCTGTGATTTTGTTCTTGGACCTATCAAGTAGTATGATTTTCGGGTCAACCTTGTTGCTTAAATCGGTTCAACTCGCGCACTTTGCCAGCCAACTTTGCTGGTTAACCGTCGCTCAAAAAGACCGTATTGGCGCAGTGATAGATACTGGCCAAGAGATCATTGAGATTAAACCCAGTGCTAGCAACCACGCTCCGCTGCGGATTTTACAAAAAGTCATAGAAATCAATAACGCAGCGCTGACCAACCAAGACAATCACAACGACACAACCTTAGAGCATGGGCTGAAGTCTCTCCACCAGCTTTGCCCGAAAGGAAGCGATATCATTATGCTCAGTGATTTCGTCCGTTATAACGAAAGTAATTACTCACTGATCAATCAAATACGTCGACATAATCGGGTTCGCTTGGTGCATTTTTACGATCCATTAGAGCAAGGTGTCACTGCTTTCAAAGGTTCAAAACAGATCACCGACGGCAATAAAACTCAATGGTTCAACTTTTCATCCAGTAAGGAAAAGGAAAAGCTGAGTCATGCATTCGACATGAAACAACAACAGCTTATGCAAATGAGCCTTTCTTTGGCGATCCCATACAGTTCATTGTCTTGTGCGCAATCGTTAATGAGTCAAGTATCAGGAATTCAGTCATGAATCAACCTCTCGACTTGAGTCCGATTATTACGCCAAGCGCACCATCGTGGTGGCCTTTGGCATGGGGTTGGTGGTCAATCATTATCACGGCCATCGTTCTGATCTCCTTAGTGTTTTTCATTGTAAAACGCAGACAAAAGAACCAATACGCGAAGAACGAAGCACTTGCTTGCTTTCGTAATAGTCAGTCTTCAAATACCTTGTCTCCGAGTGCAGCTCAAGACATCGTTCGTCAGGCAGCACTAAGCTATTTCCCACGCGACAAAGTGGCAGGCTTATCTGGTGACGATTGGTTGGCGTTCTTAGATGCACAATTAACGAAGCCGTTATTTTCCGAAAAACAGTCACTTTGGCAGCAAGCGCTCTACCAAGATACAGCCTTAATGAACGACGAACAGAAAAAGGCTCAACAGCAATTGGTTAATGATTGCGAAACCTGGCTTCGTAAAGCCCTTCCTCCAAAGCGAGGCCGTTATGACTGATCTTTTAAGCTTTGGTTTTCTAAGCACTATGTTTCTAAGCAAGAGCTTACTAAACATCGAGTTCGTTTGGTGGTGGATGTTCTTCCTCGCGCCACTACCGTTGCTCGTTTACCTATTCTCACCAAAATCAGAATCAAGCAGCGCTCTAAGGCTTCCGTTTTTGCCCGAGGACAGCAATACCAAAACGCCGAGCAGTCGCTTACCCAAAGCATTGTCGGTCATCACCTGGCTTTTATTAGTGACTGCGATGGCACGTCCAGTTTGGTACGGCGAACCGGTTGAGTTTCAGCCGAAACACCGTGATTTGATGTTGGTTGTCGACCTCTCCGGCTCGATGAGCCAAGAGGACATGCAATTCAATGGCGAATACATCGACCGCTTATCTGCGGTAAAACATGTATTGAGTGACTTTATTGAGCGACGCAAAGGTGACCGAGTCGGACTGGTGTTATTTGCTGATCACGCCTATCTGCAGACGCCACTGACGTTAGACAGAGACACGCTTTCACAACAACTCAATCAGGCTGTGTTAAAGCTGATTGGTACTCAAACTGCGATAGGTGATGGTATCGGCCTTGCCACCAAAACCTTTGTCGACAGCGATGCCCCTCAGCGTGTAATGATTCTACTCAGTGACGGCAGCAATACCGCGGGCGTATTAGATCCACTTGAAGCCGCGGATATTGCTAAGAAGTACAACGCGACGATTTACACTGTGGGTGTCGGTGCGGGTGAAATGATGGTCAAAGAGTTCTTCATGACTCGTAAGGTCAATACTGCTCAAGACTTGGATGAACGTACTCTAATGGAAATCGCCAAACGCACTGGCGGTCAGTACTTCCGTGCGCGTGACAGCAAAGAGCTGGCAACGATTTACGACACCATCAATCAGTTAGAGCCCGTGACGAACGCCACTAAGATCTGGCGACCACAACAAGAGTGGTTTGTCTGGCCTTTGTCTGCGGCAATGTTCTTCGCATTTATGCTGTTAGCCATTAGGAGAAACAATGTCTAACTTTACTTTTATCTATCCATTTTGGTTCTTGGCTCTTGCCGTGCTGCCCGCGATTTGGTGGCTTAGCAAGAAGCAATCTAAGCAAGGGTTATTGGCTTCTCATATCGCTCGATACTTGGCGCCAGAATCAAGCAAGCCATCAAAAAACCGCAGCACTTACTTTGGTATCTGGTGGATAGTCGGTGTTGTTGCACTAGCCGGCCCCAGCTTTCAAAACAATGAACGGCCGAGCTTTGAAAAAACGCAGGCGCGAGTTGTAATGATGGACATGTCGATGTCTCTATACGCTACCGACATAAAACCAAATCGCCTGACTCAAGCGCGATACAAAGCTCTTGATCTGCTCTCGTTGTGGAAAGAAGGCTTAACCGGAATGGTGGCGTACGCTGGCGATGCTTACACCATTAGCCCGCTAACGTCCGACATCAACACCATCAAGAACCTGGTACCCAACCTATCACCAGATATCATGCCCTTCCAAGGCGGCAATGCAGCATCGGCAGTTAAGCTTGCGATTGAGATGATGACTCGTGCTCATATCTATCAAGGCGATCTGGTACTGATTGCTGATGATATTGATGGTCAAGAGAAGAAAGATATCGACTCGCTGCTCTCTGGTAGTAATTGGACGTTATCAGTCTTGGCTGTAGGTACGGAAAGTGGCGCGCCAATCTCTCTACCAAGCGGGTCGATGCTGAAAACAGATTCAGGGCAAACCGTGGTGGCAAAAACTAACTTAGACAATATGCGCGACCTGACTCGTCGCTCTGGTGGCACCTTCACCGAGGTGCAATTTAATAACTCAGACGTTGAGCACATCGCGAGTTATCTCGACCGAGTTGCGACAACTTCAGAGGTGACTAAAACCAATAACTCACTCAACACCAGAGTAAACAACGGTTTTTGGTTATTGCCGTTTCTGTTACTTCCCGCACTTGGGTTATTCCGAAAAGGGGTTATTTGGTGTGGGTTAGCTGTGGTTTTGTCCTTCAGCCAACCGAATACCGCGTTTGCGAATCCGTGGAAAACCGACGACCAGGTGGGTTATCAGTTGTATCAAGATGAGGACTTTCAACAAGCCGCAGAACAGTTCGAACAGCAAGAATGGAAAGGCATAGCGCAATACAAAGCCGGTGATTTCGAAGCGGCCGAACAGACGCTACAAAGCCTTTCTGGCGAAGATGCTCGCTACAACCTCGCCAATGCACAAGCAAAGCAAGGTAAGTACGACCAAGCGATAAAAGAGTATCAACGTATTCTCGAAAGCAACCCTGAACATGCTTACGCGAAGAAGAATCTAGAGATTGTCGAACAAGCTCAGAAGCAACAGCAACAGCAACAGCAACAGCAACAGCAACAGCAACAGCAACAGCAACAGCAAGACGATTCTGAGTCCAAAGACCAAAACGAACAAAACCAGCAAGGTCAGCAAGGTCAGCAAGGTCAGCAAGGTCAGCAAGGTCAGCAAGGTCAGCAAAATGATTCTTCGCAAAGCTCGCAGGATCAACAACAAAGCTCAGCTGACAATGGGAAGTCGCAAAGTCAAAGCGGCAGCCAAGATCAAAGTGAAAACCAAGATCAGAATACTGACCAAAGCCAAGCTGATAGCCGCCCTGATTCCAAGGCGGATGAAGAAAACGACAAGCAAGCTGTGCAACAAAACAAAGCAGGTCAAGCAGATAAGCAGCCACAAGATAAAGATGACTCAGCATCTCAAATTGCCCAAGCACAAGAGGCAGCTAAGAAAGACAATGACAGCAATGCCCAACAAGCCGCAGCACAAGTATCAGGTCAACCTATGTCGAGCGATCCCGATATGCGTAAGCTTGAGCAAGTCGAGAGTGCTCGCGACCCGAGCCAACTGCTGAAAGCGCAAATGATTCTACAAGCACGACAAAAAAGTGCTCCTAATAACCAAAACAAAAAGTGGTAACCATGCGATTTTTAACCAAGCCATTTTTATCAATGCTACTGACACTGCTAATCGGTATTTTCTCGTCACATTCTGTATTCGCAGCGACCGCTGTTGCGAGCGTTTCACAAAACAGTGTGACCAAAGATGAAGTCTTCCTACTTAGAGTGGCTACCAATGAAAAAGTATCGTCCGGTGCTTTAGACCTAACCCCTCTTCAGAAGGATTTCTACGTCAGCACCCCAAGATTTGGGTCGTCGATGCGAATCGTCAATGGCAGCCGCACTGTGTCTAGCGAATGGAATATTACCCTTGCCCCACTTCGATTAGGCCGATTAGATATTCCTAGCTTTGATATTGAAGGCGCAAAAACCCAACCGATCACCATCAACGTTGCGGTTAATAAAGCCGCTCCAAAGCAGAGTGATATGGCCGAGTTTCAACTTAATCTGAGTAAAGATTCGCTGTACCCTCAAGAGGTCGCAGAGCTTGATGTAAAACTCATTATTAAGGCTGATCCTAGAAGACTGCAAGATCCTAAAATCGCACCACCAAGTTCAGCGAAATTAGACGTAGAACCGATTGGAGAGTCTAAGCAATTTCAAGATGTTATCAACGGACAAGAAGTCACCGTTGTTCAGCAATCTTTCCATATATCGTCACAACAAGCAGGGCAATTTCAGCTTCAAGGGCCGAAGTTAACTGGTGCAGTTGTTTACTCAACCAACAACTCAAGCACAACGCGCCTTTTCCAGCTCGACACGCCCGTTGAAACCTTAGATGTCACAGTGAATCCTGTACCAAAAGGCTACCAAGGTGAGTGGTTACCAACATCGGACTTCAAGTTGATTCAGAAATGGTCAGATAGCCAAGGCAACGAGCTGACAGGTAGTAATACTTTAGGTGGCGATAAGCAGAATATTGAGATGGAAGCTGGTGATTCGTTAACTCGTACCATCACAATGACAGCCAGCAACTTGACCCAACACCAGTTACCAAAACTGAACATCACCTACCCTAAATCGGTACGCGTGTATGAAGAGAAACCGCAATTTGGCACTACCCAATCCGGTAATGCTATCGTTGTTTATAAGCAGGTTCTCATCCCTAAGGAATCTGGAAGCATCTCCCTGCCTGGTGTTTCTCAAACTTGGTTTAACACCGATTCGCAATCACAAAAAACCAGTAAGGCTCTTGGGCTTGAGTTGTCGGTTCAGGCAAGTGATCGCGTAACCTCAAGCACACCGCCTCCTGTTATTGAAACACCAACTCAGCAAGCCAGCCCGACAATTGTTACCGTTGAAAAACCAGGAATGTGGCCTTATCTAACGGCGCTGTTTGCAGCATTATGGTTAATCAGCTCGGCGTTTGCTTTCTACTTCTGGTCACGCCGCGGTACAGCAGTAAAACCAAAGCAAAAAGATGAACGTCAATCCGATACGGCAGAAGCGCTGATTGCCGCTCTGAAGATGAAAGATGGTGTGAAGACGAGAACTTTGTTCGAACAGTGGAAAACAGAAAATTCAGACTTGAGTGATGAGACGTTAGAAACAATCGAAGCTGAGCTCACCAAGCTAAATCAGAGTCTCTACGCTGAAGCTGGTTCACCAAGTCAGTCATGGGATCCTTCTGAGGCAATCAAAGCGGTTAAGAAGCCAAAACGCATCTCGAACAAAGCACACAAGAGCACATTAGAAAGGCTTTAATTAACCAGCGTTCTAAGTAAGCAGAAAGCTAGTTAAACAGAAAGTCTAAGTAAACAAAAAAGAACGAAGCCGTGATGACCACATTGTGATCATCACAGCTTCAATCGTTTTGAGACCGGAAAAATAAACGCCAAACTAAATCAGTGGCGTCGCGACCTTTCTTCGCTTTAGAGCAGATACAATTCGATTTCGCCCTGAGTCTTTAGCTTGATACAAGGCTTTGTCTGCCTTGCCATACAGCAGATCGAAATCGAATTGATGTTGGTCTGAGGTTATCGAGGCATAGCCGACAGATGCGGTTAAATACTGGCTGGTACTGCTTTCACAATGAAGGATCTTCGCCTCTTCAATGCATTTTCTGATCGACTCTGCACGCTGTTTAGTTTCAGAGTGATGAGTGCCGATCATCAACAACATAAACTCCTCACCACCAATACGACAAAAAGTTTCCTTATCGCTATGAACATGGGCATTAAGTATCTTGCCGATGGTGCGCAGAGCAGCGTCACCTTCTGTATGCCCGTAAACCGTGTTGTACAAACCAAAGTGATCAAGGTCAACAAGAATGAGTCCAAACGTGACTTCGTGCTCTGTGGCAAATGCCCCTTGATCATCACAATTGAGATCATCTAAAACCTGCGACAACATACGACGATTTCCAAGGCGTGTCAGAGGGTCAAGCTTAGAGATGATATCCAACTGCTCATTGGCTCGTTCAAGCTCTTGAGTGCGCTTACTGACCTCTTGCTCTAGCGTCTCATTGAGCTTTTTGAGCTCCTCTTGCGCCATAGTTCTCTGTAGCACCTCAGCTAAACTCGAAGCGAAGATACGTATCACTTCACGCAGTTGTGAGGTTAAAGGGCTGCGAGTTAACAAATTATCCGCGGCAATAAACGCAATCGGCTCACCCGTATTGGTAGTGAGCATCGTCATTGCCGTCCAACCGACACCTACAATATTAAAATCGTGATAGATAGGCACGGATTCTTCAAAGGCGACTTGATTAGGACAGGCACGTGCTGCGGCGACAATGTCACGCTCCACCAGCTCAGAGCGATAATAAGATTCATCGACAATGTCGCCTTTTATGTCAGTGCCCCACGTGCCTTGCATGTAACTGCAATTTTTATCGGTGAGGAAAACCGCCAATCGATCAATGCCTAAATGCTGAATCGCAAAGCTTACCGCCGATTTGCACACTTCACTGACGCTATCGCAACGAGACAGCTCCACCATACTTGAGTGCAACATGCGTATGTTTTGTTCTTGACGCTTGCGAATGTAGATCTGAGAAAGCAGAGATCCGAATGATTCAAGCATCTGCTTTTGATAATTAGTGATGGGTGAACGGTGAATATAATTGTCCATTGCAATCCAACCGACGGGTTTATCTCCTTCACGTAAGATCAACATGCCATTCCAACCTTGCCCTACGACTTTGCCTTCGGTGTATAGCGGCGCTTTCTCAATAATAACTAGGTTGTTGTGATTGTCAGACAACGCCTCAATGTATTCGGCTTCAAGTTGATGTAAGTCGTACTGAGTATGATGTTCGCTGTTGGTTTTACCAGCCTCATCAGTACCATAAGTGCCGCTAAAACAGCGCTTTTTCATATCGAGTAACATAAAGATCGCACGGTCAAAGCCTAGACGGTCGCGCACTGCCTCAACAGAAGCCTTATACAAAGCATCCAAAGAGTCAGGATTAGAAAGCTCTAACGCGACCTGATGGACTAGTTTCATGTTCTCAACAAATAGCTCTCGCAGCTTAATTTCATCAAGGTACTGCGCTTCACGTGTGTCTCTGTATTTGATCTCAAGCGCAGCGTTCTTTTCCGCACGAATACACTGCCAGCGAGCTGCGGCTAGTTGAAGGACATCAAGATCTTGGTCGAACGTTTGGTTGATCTGCTGAGCATTGCAATTTTGAACAATTAAATAAGTTCTGCAGGCAGGCGCGTTGTCTAGCATCATGATGAACGACTCACCACCCAGCACCTCCATGTGTTCCCACTTACAAGTATTGATAGACATTGGAAGCACACCATCTGCGGTATCAAACTGGGAAACCCAAGGCCAAAATGTTGAGGGATACTTGTCGAGGGAGGTTAGCTCACCGCAAGAAAACAAGGGTAACGAATCGCCTTCTGGTGTTGGCTCGGCAAATACTCCGCTCCCTTTTGGGGCAAGTACCTCAACAAGGTAACCAAAAAGAGACTCTGCCAACAGACGGTGGTCGCGAGTAGCAGATATTTGTTTTGCAAAGGCTTTAACAGGCACAGCTTCCGTCCATTGGCTAATAAGATTGAAGCAAAAATACCGAAGCCTTGATATGCAATCAATGTAACTAAAAATGAGATGTTAAGCGGGTCGCAATTTCACTTTTTACATTATCACAAGCATGAGAAGGACGACAAAAATGGGATTTCCTGCCCAAAATTTCATCGACATTAAGACTTTTTTAGCGACATAAAAAAGCCCCACATTAGAGTGGGGCAAAACTTCCATCGCTTATAGTTATAGTGATAATTCTGTCGATCTATTCGATTATCTAACCTGCGTTTCAGTTAGCGTGCTGTCCTTTAAAAAACTAAAACAGCACTGAGTTAATCGAATTAACCAAAGTCACCGTTTACGTAACCTTTAGTACGATCATCTTTTGGTTCGCTGAAGATAACACTCGTTTCGTTGTGCTCTACAAGCTCTCCCATTAGGAAGAAAGCCGTGCGGTCTGAAATACGACGCGCTTGCTGCATTGAGTGCGTTACGATAACGATAGTGAAGTCTTTCTTCAGGTCTTCCATCAATTCTTCAATCTTGTGTGTCGCGATTGGATCAAGTGCCGATGTAGGCTCATCCATCAGGATTACATCCGGTTCCATTGCAATGGTACGAGCGATACATAGACGCTGTTGCTGACCACCAGACAAACCAAATGCGTGTGCTTTAAGACGGTCTTTCACTTCGTCCCAAAGTGCCGCACTGCGTAGTGAGCTTTCAACTACTTCATCAATGTGTTTCTTGTCTTTGATACCTTGAGCACGTAAGCCGTAAGCAACGTTCTCGTAGATGCTCATTGGGAATGGGTTTGGCTTTTGGAATACCATGCCTACGCGAATACGTAGGTCAGCCACATCAATGTTACCGTAGATGTTAGTGCCATCCATATCTAGCTTACCTTTAATGGTAACGCCTTCAATTAGGTCATTCATTCGGTTCAAACAACGTAGCAGTGTCGATTTTCCACAACCAGATGGACCAATCAGAGCCGTTACCTGACGCGTTGGAATTGGCAGGTTAATAGACTTAAGCGCTTGGTTTTCACCGTAAAACAGATCTAGGTTCTCAATATCAAATTTGTTCATTGTCGTCTTCTCTAAATTCTTAAATTCGTGTCTAACTTGATGCTTTCTTTATCACGGAGGCTCTTTTTATTGTTGAGCCAGCTAATGAGCTTAGTAAGTTGCCGTGTTGAAGCGTCTCGCAATCAGTTTTGTAACCATGTTGATCAAGAGAACCAATACGATTAGGACTGTCGCCGTGCCGTAGGCTTGGTTCCACTCATCGATAGTAAATAGCTCTGTTGTCAGCTTATATAGGTGAACCGTTAGTGTACGGCCAGAATCAAATACCGACTCAGGAACACGTGCCACCATACCTGCTGTTAAAAATACAGGTGCTGATTCGCCAATTACACGACCAATACTAAGAATGACCGAAGTTAAGATACCTGGCATTGCGCTTGGTAAGATCAAACGCCAGATAGTGTAGATTTTTGAAGCGCCAAGGCCGTATGAACCTTCACGATAAGTTTGTGGTACTGACATCAATGCTTCTTCTGTAGTACGAATGATTACAGGAAGAATCAGGATACTTAGTGTTAGTGCACCCGACAGAATCGAGAAGCCAAGACCAAGAATCGAAACAAAGAAGGTCATACCGAACAGACCAAAGATAATCGATGGAATACCCGCTAAAGATTCTGTACAGAAACGAATCACTTTAACCAATTTACTGCCCACTTTTGCGTATTCGGTTAGGTATATTGCCGTCATAATGCCGAGTGGCGCCGCCACTGCAATCGATGCGATTACCATGTAGATCGTGGCAATGATCATTGGGAAAATACCACGTTCTTCACCGGTTCGAGTGTAGTCGTCGGTGATGAAGTTCCAGTCTACGTATTGCAGGCCATTCGATAGGATGTACCAAATGATCCAGAATAAGAAACCAACGGTGACTGCTGCTGCCGCCCAGATAAAGCCTTTCAAGACATTATCTTTCATTTGACGTGCTTGTTTTAGTTTTACGCGATCCATATTACTTATCCTCGCCTACTTCGTTTTTTCACGATTAAGATAAAGCAGAGCACCATTCAACATCATGATGAATACCAGAAGCACAACGCCGGTTGCGTACAGTGCACTCGCGTGAATACCACTTGCGTAAGACATTTCAATAGCAATGTTTGCGGTTAGCGTACGAGCCGAATCCAAAATACCTTCTGGCATTGCTGGCGCATTACCCATCACCATGATGATTGCCATCGTTTCGCCAAGTGCACGACCGATACCCAGAATCACACCCGTCATAATGCCTGAACGTGCAGCAGGAACGAGTAACTTAAAAATCGTGTAGATTTTCGAAGCACCCAGTGCAAGTGAACCTTCTTTGTACGTACGAGGTACAGCGCGGATCGAAGTTTCAGAAACCGTAATAACGGTAGGAAGAATCATGATGCCCAGAACAATGATGCCCGCGAAGATAGTGTTACCCGCTGGTACTTGGAAGATGTTCTGAATCATAGGAACGATGATTACTAGACCGAAGAAGCCGTAAACTACTGACGGGATACCCGCTAGAAGCTCAACTGCTGGTCGAATAATATCGGCAAGACGCTTAGGAGCAATCTCAGCGATAAAAATGGCGGTTAATACACCAACTGGTACACCAACAACTACGGCACCAAGCGTCGAGACAATCGATGCAACAATCATTGTTGCAACACCGAATAGAGCTGGCGGTAACCAATCCACACCCAGAACGATGCCAGAAACACCAGCCTCTTGGAATGCAGGGATACTCTCTGCAACGATAAAGTAAGCGATAACGGCTAGTGATACGATGCCGATTACAGCACTCGATAAGAACAAGCCGTGGAAGATTCTTTCTCTCCAGTCAATGCGCTTCTTAGCGCGTAGACTTGGCTTATTGATTTGAGTCGCTTCAGTATTCATAAGCTTTTCACTATTTGCGATGGTCATATATAAAATCTCAAACTTTGTGGCTCAATAAGAGCTCGAAATAGACAAAGTTGAAAGAAAAGGCTCAGCCTAAGTTAGGCTGAGCAATAATTAAGTGTTGGTCAGTTAAGATTAGTTAACTGTGATGTAGCCTTTCTTGTCAGCGATAGCTTGAGCTTCATCCGCAACCATCCAATCTAGGAATTGTTGAGTTTCAGCTGTTGGAGCGCCGGCTTTGTAAAGAACTAGGAAAGGACGAGCAACTTTGTAAGAACCGTTCTTAACGTTATCAACTGATGCTGCTGCGCCATCGATAGTTAGAGCTTGAACTGTGTTATCTACAGTACCAAGAGAGATGAAGCCGATAGCGTATGGGTTGCTTGCTACAGAAACTTTAAGTGCGCCGTTACCGTTTGCAACTTGTGCACGTTGAGAGATAGCCGATACTTTCTTGTCGCCAATCTTCTTCTTAAGTTTCATGATGTCTTCGAATGCACCACGTGTACCAGATGCAGTATCACGAGTGATTGCTACGATTGGCTTGTCTGCACCACCAACATCTTTCCAGTTAGTGATGTCGCCTTTGTAGATTGAAGTGATTTGCTCAGCTGTAAGAGCAGATACTTCGTTATTTGGGTTAACAACAACTGCGATACCGTCACGAGCGATAACGAGCTCTTTCAGGTCAGCTGTTTTCTCTTCTTCTTTTAGGTCACGAGAAGAGATACCAAGGTCAGCACTTCCATTTTTTGCTGCTTTGATGCCTGCAGAAGAACCCGGTGCTTGAATTTCGATGAACACTGGTTCGCCTTTATTCATGTAGGTTTCTGCAAAAACTTCAACCAGTGGAGAAGCACTGTTAGAGCCAACTACAGAGATAGTTTCTTTAGCTGAAGCTGTATTCACTGTTAGAGCGCCTAGTAGTGCGATTGCACCGATAACTGTCTTTTTCATCACAAATTTCCTTTAGTGGCGTTATTGCCGTAATGTTGTTTTGCTTGAACGAGGCCTACTTTAGAATCCGAATGTGACAGTTGTGTTTCACTTAATTGAAGCCTATATGACAACTACAATTTATTTTCTTGTTTTCCCCCTACCAAATAACCTTGAAGTAATAAATTAGCCTCACTCATAGGCACTGAATATTCATTCCAACCTATTTAAGCCAAACCGCTCAATATCTCGCCATCCCTTTTATTACCTAATACCGCACAAGGTTCCTCGTTAAATAACCCTACCTTAAAAATGGCTAAAGCCTTGTTTGTACGATAAATAATCATAATTTATGAAATACCTATCGCATATATAAAAATAGCATCTATTACTGATTGAATTGTCATTCTCAATAGTTAGAATCACTGGCTAATAACAATAATAACAATTGCTTCTGCTCATTTACTTATTCAAAGAAGGACAATACATGCGACAACTTCTCAGTGGCTTATCTATAAAAATACAAATTCTTATCCCAGTGCTCTTTTCTGTCGTACTACTTTTGACAGGTGTCATTATCGGTGGTGACA
The DNA here is from genome assembly GCF_057786005.1 of Vibrio sp. QJM3NY_26. Classification (NCBI taxonomy): domain Bacteria; kingdom Pseudomonadati; phylum Pseudomonadota; class Gammaproteobacteria; order Vibrionales; family Vibrionaceae; genus Vibrio; species Vibrio sp. QJM3NY_26. Next base: position 358,786 of record NZ_CM173516.1, read on the forward strand.
AACTGGAAAATGCTTTTAAAGATGTATCAACAGCAACAGATCAACTCATTCTACATAAAGAAGAACTTAGCGAAATCGTCGACAACAGCTACGGAATGCGCATCAAAGCAATCTATAGCTTATTTAATCCTGACGACGTCAAAACGCTTGTCGAAACGCTAAATCAAAAACGTGACCAAAATACTCGCCTACTGAGCTCGCTTGATACCGTACCTGGCATGCAAGATGAAGTGGCCGCAATGAGCAAAGCGATGAATCACTACGTCGACTTTTCTCGCACCACTATGCTTCCTCTATTAAGAGCAAAGCATGGCAGCGCAACGCTACCTTCTGACTTTGATAACCGCTATCAGATCGCAATCGACCAATATCGTCACGCGGGTAACGAAATGGTGCAGGCTATCAACCTCCTTTCAAAGCAACTGAACCGTATTGCCACTCAAGAAGTGGATATCAATGGCCAGCAACACACCAGCACACTCAATACCGCAACCATCGCACTGTTGGTGATTCTTTCAATCGCATTAGTCATCAGCTGGACGCTGGCTGGCATCATTGTTAAGCCGCTTAGCAATATCCAAGAAACCATGCGCGAAGTAGCAAAAGGTAACCTGCTAGTAAAAGCGGAAGAGCATGGCGACAACGAAATATCTCGCCTTGCCCAAGACGTAAACAAATCCGTTGAACAATTGCGCGACACAGTAAGTTCACTATCTCGAATCAGTATTGAAGTGGCGTCTGCATCAACAGAGTTGGCGGCTGTGATGACTCAATCAAGTGCTAATTCTGATCAAGAGAAGCAAGAGGTTGAACAGGTTGCTTCTGCTGTAAATCAACTTGAGAGCACAGCATCGCACGTAAACGAGAATGCAGTACAAGCCGACTCAGCGTCTAAGCAAGCCGATGAAATGGCGACGCACAGTATGAGCTTGTTTAATGAAAGCAACCAAGCCAATGAGCAAATGGCGATTCAGCTTAGCGAAGCTGCAAACGTTGTAGGCACGCTAAAAGAGCACTCTGAACAAATTGGTAAAGTGATTGAGGTGATTCAAAGCATCTCTGAACAAACTAACCTGCTTGCGCTTAACGCAGCAATCGAAGCAGCTCGTGCTGGTGAAAGTGGCCGTGGTTTCGCAGTTGTAGCCGATGAAGTTCGAATGCTGGCAGCCCGCACACAAGATTCAACCAAAGAGATCCAAGCGATCATCGAAGGCTTGCAGGTTCAATCGGGCAACGCTAATGAAAGCATGAGCAGTTCACTGTCTATGTTAGAGCACAACCAAACGCTCTCAGGCGAGGTAAGTGCAGCCCTTTCAGGTATTGCTAACTCAGTAACCGACATGACAGAAATTAACACTCAGGTTGCCTCTGCCGCAGAAGAACAAAGCCAAGTGACTGCAGACATCAACCGTAATATCTCAAACATCTACAGCCTAGTAAGCCAAAACGTAACCGGTATTACTCAAGCCGCAGCAGCAAGCCACGAGTTATCTAACTTAGCTGAGCAGCAAAAGCAGCAGTTGGATTATTTTAAGGTATAAGCTTCAAGGTATTAAGTTGAGGGAGTAAGGTTTAGCGCATAAAGTTTAAGGTTTAAGAAATAAAGACACTTAGCTTTATTTACGTTGCAACTCTCCTCACAACCAAAAAACCAGTCACTCGTGACTGGTTTTTTATTTTTGATAGATGTTCTACTAACTCAGCAAACCTTACTGAGCGTTCTCAGTGGCTCTGATTCTCTCAATCGCTTCTACCCTTCTAAGTTGCTGGGGCTGAAAATGAGCTTCTCGAAGCTGGGCAATCGTCTCTTTTTGTTCAATTTCAGAGAGTGCTGAGTCATTCAAGATGTCATTTCGTTCGACAAAGTAGACCTCTAAAGCTCCATCAAAGTCCGACCTTTGTTGATCAAGCGCTTCGAGCCTCTGTGTCGCTTCTTCGCCAACCAGTTCGCTTCTCTTCAAGTATTTCCCTTGTTCATCTAGGCCTTGTGAGCTGGATAGCTGCGGGAGTAATACTTGATTTTGATGGCTGACTTGAACGTAATCCGGCTGCTCAGATAGATAAGACTCAAGCCTTTGTTGATATTCCGACTCGTCTAACCCTTCTTGTTTCAGAAGTAACTTTTCTAAAGCGATTTCCCTCATTCTGTTGTCATGGGTAAATAGAATACTTATCTCGCTCTCGCTGAAAAATTGAGATTGGAGCTCGAGCAACGCTTGATTGAGTGCGCGTAGGTCCTCAGCGGATATTGATGTGGTGTCGAATTGGACATCTAATGATGTCAGTGCCGACTTGTACTCAAGATACTTGGCAAACAGTGCTTCATCGACAATCGTAGCTTGTGATTGCTCGTGGTGTTTTGCCACATTGTCACGAATATCTTCAAGGGTTAATTCGGTATTACCTGACACGAAATATTCCATCATGTCTTTGGCTGATGCATTATCGATTTCGGTATCTTGTTGAGAGGTAACCTTCAATGAGGAAGCGTTCTGTTGTTTGTTGTTTGGATTTAGATTGTCTGTTTTTTCAGGCAAAAAGGTTACATATAAAAAGACCGCCGCTGTGCTCATCAGGGCTATTGTGGTTATCGACAAAATGGCGGTCTTTTTCATTGTATTTTCCTTGTTATCTTATTAAATGGGCAGAGCCACCTACAGGCCTGCCAGCTTCAATCGATTCGCATGTTGACGATATAGCGTCACAGGATCGGTCTCAAAAAGATGGTGGATACCCAACAAGCCATTGATCTCGTCTAGGTGATTCATTTTATAATCGTCACCAATCACTTTGCCCAAATGCGCGCTGCATGCTCCCACTAAACCATCATTAGGTTCATTGAATGCTAAGCCAAGGATTGTCATCGCCCCATCAGTAGGATCAAGAAGGTTGGTAAAATTGGAAGACCCTGTCCACGAGTAGTAATAAACGCCATTACTCGCTTGCCATTCGCCATCACCACACTCAGACGTAGGAACGCCTTCAGGGTAAAACTGATTGAATGCTAGCGAACCTTCGGTGGTCAAAGCTTCAAGAGAGGCAAGCCCGTCTTGATCCAAATCTGAGCCACCAGACAGCAAGTTAATAAGCGTGGTCAATCCACCAGCCAACTTAACCGCAATACCTTCTGTCGCAGAGCCTTCATCTACGGTTCCACGCACTAAGTCAGCCACCTTTGAGCCTTTATGAACCCCGCCAATACTCGTCACGGACGCAACAAGATCAGGTCGAACCGACGCCACATAACGTGCAGTCGGCCCTCCGTGGCTATGACCAACCAAATTCACTTTGCTTGCCCCAGTCGCAGCTAACAGAGTCTCTACTTGAGCCAGTAACTGCTCTCCACGTATTTCAGAGCTGTTGGTCGCTGATACTTGCGCTACATACACACTCGCGCCATCTTTGGTTAGGGACTCAGGTACGCCATAGAAATAGTCCACACCCGCTAATGTATCGAAACCAAACAGACCATGTACCAACATAATCGGGTATTTAGTTTCTGTGTACCCGCTGACTTCTAATGCCGATGCGCTTGTTCCGGCATAGACACCAAAACTCGATAGACAGGCTATTGTCCAAATTAATATCTTTTTCAATGCTCTTTCCTTAAACAGATTAGACCTCTGATGAGTAAAGGAACCGTAGGTTATAATTTTATAAAATAAAAAATTCGAGATTGATATTTGTGATGATGGGCTTAAATTAAACAGGGGTGATTAACATTGAAATATGTATCCCAATAGACAGTTTTTTTTAACTCTTTGATTAAAAAAATCTTACCTTGGTTTTTGGCACATTTTATAAAGGTCACATTAGATCTAACAACTTACGAAAACCGCACAGACTGCTAATTTACCCTCACTGCATACCTCTAAAACGGATACCAAAACCCTCAAAAAAAGTGACGAATTTCATCCTGTACTTGAGTGTTCTAACAACAGAAAACACGTTGAAAATTTGATGTTTATGCCAGTTATAGCCGACGGACAGTTGAATGTATTGACGTGAATTATTGATGTTAGATATAGGTCTTACCAGTTATTCGCTATTCAGTTATTAAAAGTAACAGGCAACAAGAAACAACGTTTTTTTGGCTTACCTAAATACAATAAGAGAATGCAGTGATGAAAAATACGGCTTTAATACTCGCGTTATCCATCCCTTTTGGTGCTCATGCAGCTGAAGATTCTATACCCACTCCAGAATCCATAACGTCTGCACAGGTTCTAAAAACGCAAGGGGAACAAACTTATTCGTATGTTCGATGTTGGTATCGAACCGACGCATCACACGACTCCTCAGCCACTGATTGGCAATGGGCAAGAAAAGAGAACGGGGACTATTACACCATCAACGGATATTGGTGGTCTTCAGTCTCGTTCAAGAACATGTTTTATAGTGACGCGCCTCAATCCGAAATAAAGCAGCGTTGTGAAAAGACGCTCGACATCCAACATGACGTCGCAGATATCACCTATTTTGCAGCAGATAATCGCTTCTCTTACAATCACTCCATCTGGACCAACGATAACGCTGTGCAAGCCAATACAATTAATCGTATTGTCACTTTTGGTGATAGCCTCTCTGACACTGGCAACCTATTTAATGGCTCTCAATGGGTTTTCCCAAATGCGAATTCATGGTTTTTGGGACACTTTTCAAACGGTTTGGTGTGGACCGAATATTTAGCAAAAGCGAAAGATCTTCCCCTATATAACTGGGCCGTGGGTGGCGCAGCAGGTACCAATCAATACGTCGCTCTAACAGGCGTCTATGACCAAGTCACCTCTTATCTAACCTACATGAAAGTCGCTAAAAACTATCGCCCAGAAAACTCCTTGTTTACTCTAGAGTTTGGGCTCAATGATTTTATGAATTACGACCGAGAAGTCGCCGATGTTAAAGCTGATTTCGGCAGCGCTCTGATCCGATTAACGGAATCTGGTGCGAGTAATATCTTGCTGTTCACATTGCCCGATGCGACCAAAGCGCCACAATTCAGATACTCGACGGAGCAAGAGATCATTAAAGTTCGTGGCAAGATATTAGAATTCAACCAATTCATCAAAGCCCAAGCCGAATATTATCAAGGTATGGGGAAAAACGTGGTGTTATTCGATGCAAGTGCACTCTTCGCGAGTATTACCGATAACCCTGAGCAGCATGGCTTTAGAAATGCGAGTGACGCTTGCCTAAATATCAACAGAAGCTCATCAACCGACTATTTACGCAGTCATAGTTTAACCAATGACTGTGCCACATACGGCTCTGATAGTTATGTGTTCTGGGGAGTTACGCATCCAACGACGGCTACTCATAAATACATCGCAGACCATATCTTGGCGTACTCATTCTCTACCTTTGATTTCTAACGAGGAAACCTCGTCGAGTATCATCAAATACCGTCTGTAAGTACCAGAAGCTAAGGGCTTACACGAAGTACAGGTACAAAAAAACCGCCATCATTGGCGGTTTTTATTTACGTTAACTTTTATAAAGATCAGTTTTTATAAACATCAGCTTTTGGGTCACGCAAGTTGATTACTCGTCATCCACTTTTGGTGCGACTTTCTTCTTAGGGATAAACACGGTATCACCCACTGCCACATTTTGGTGGAAGCTCTTATCACGCTTAACTGGTTTCTTCGGCGTTTTCTTAACTTGAGTGCTGGTCTTCTTCTTCGCAGGTCCGCCTTTAGCAAAAGCAGGTTTACGAGGCTTAATACCTTTGAATTTACCTTTTAGACCGTCAAGCACAGAGAAAGTAAGATCTTGTTGAAGGTAAAGCTCAACACGCTTAAAGCTGTCCCAGTCTTTTGGACCAACCAAAGAGATTGCATCACCTTTGTTACCCGCACGACCAGTACGACCAACGCGGTGCACGTACTCTTCTGTATGCTTAGGCATATCAAAGTTGATAACGTGGCTTACGTTTGGAATATCGATACCACGCGAAGCAACATCGGTTGTTACCAAGATCTTGTAAACCGCACGCTCAAATTGACTCATGATCGCGTTACGTTGCGTTTGGTTTAGGTTGCCACTCAATGCAACGGCTTTAAGCTTCTTCTCGTTTAACTTATCCGTTAAACGATCAGTATCGGCACGAGTTGCAGTGAAGATCATCACCTGACGGTATTCAGCTTCTTCAATCACACGATCCAAAATCGCTTCTTTATGATCGAGATGGTCACAAAGGTAGAATTTCTGAGTGATATCAAGGTGCTGCTCGTTAGAAACACCAACAGAGATACGCTTAGGTGCGTCTAGCATTTCATTTGCAATGCCATTCACTTCAGCGTGATCAAGCGTCGCAGAAAACATCAACGTTTGACGACGACGGTGCTTAGCTGCATTCGCAATGCGACGCAATTCAGGCGCGAAGCCTAAATCCAGCATACGGTCAGCTTCATCAAGAATTAGTGTTTCAACACCATCTAAAAACAGTGAGCGGTGCTCAAGGTGATCGGCCAGACGACCTGGAGTCGCAACAATAAAACGAGGGTACTTACGCAGGGCTTTAACTTGGTCGTTAAAGTTTTCACCACCCAAGATAAGTGTGGCTTCGTAAGACAGACCGCCAAGCATGCTACGCAGCTCGCCGTAAACTTGTTTTGCTAGCTCACGAGTAGGAGCCAAAATTACACCACGAGGATCTTTAGCAGAAAACGCTTTTGTTTTTAATGCTTTATGTATCATCGGCAACACAAACGCCAATGTTTTACCTGATCCCGTTTTTGATGAAGCCAATAGATCCTTACCAGCAATAGCAACAGGGATCGCTTTTGATTGGATCTCTGTCGCCTTCTTGAAGTCGTAATGTTTTAAGTTCTTCAGTAAGCGGTTATCTAAGCCTAAATCTTTAAAGTGCAAAGGACTCTCCAGTCATGATGGTATTGAATAAAATTAATTTAACGTGACATGATACCGCGAAAGTACTTTATAAGGATAGAGATCACAGTAAATTTATCCTTTTATCTGATGTTAACTAGAACATTGTATGCGTGCTAACAAAGGGAGCACTCTCCAAAGTAGTATCAAAACGGCCTCGAAACCCCTACTCTCAGAAGTGAGACAGAACGTGACACTTAGCTAATTACCTCAAAGATTAAGCAATTTCTTTAGTTATTGTTTTTGCAGTTAAAAAATTAGTCGCTACAATCATTAATGAAGCGACTATATGATAAAGAATGTATAGCGCATCTTTTGATGATAAATAAGCAAGGAGTTCTTATGAATAAGACGTTAATCGCAGCTGCAGCCTCAGTATTTATTTTAGCTGGTTGTTCTTCAGAGCCTGAAGAAGCAGCAGTATCAGAAATGGACCAACTAACTAACCAAGTTGCTGAGCTAAGCAGCGAAGTAGAAGCACTTAAGAGTGACAAAGCGGCTGCTGAAATGAAAGCTCAAGAAGCATCGGCTGCGGCTATGGCAGCAAAAGAAGAAGCGGATCGTGCTAACGACCGTATCGATAACATTGCTGAGTCTTACACTAAGTAATTGAGATAGAAACTCAATGAAGCTGTAGATTTCAAAAGACGTATATACATGCAGTAAATTGAAAACACCACCTCTTTCGAGGTGGTGTTTTTTTATTGAGGGAAAAGAAAAAGAAGGCTATGGGGCTTTACTCACAACCGAGCAAATTAGAACTCAATCACAGGTGGCGCAATTTCAACAGGCACACCATTTTGAGCAAAGATGACTGCTTTGGCTTTTGAATTAGGTAGATCAGCGTCTTCAAGCCACCATTTTAATTCAACAGGGATTTGCAGTAATTTCTTAGAACCATCACTTCGCGTCAAAGGTTCGTGAGCCTCAACAAATACACTTCTATCCGGCTCTAAAGACACCTTAATAGGCTCATCGATTATTGTGACTTGTTCACCACGACTCACCTGTTCAAAAAGCCACTCAATATCTTTAGGTTCCATACGGATACACCCTGAGCTCACTCGCAAGCCAATTCCAAAGTCTTTATTGGTACCGTGTATCAGATAATCACCAGCACCATAAGCAAGTCGCAGTGCATACTCGCCCAAAGGGTTTTCAGGCCCAGCGGGAACCACTCTTGGTAACTCAATCCCTTTTTCTAAGTACTCTTTGCGAATTGAGCTTGGAGGAGTCCAGGTCGGGTTAGGTCTTTTTTGGCTTATCTTGGTGATCATCTCGGGGGTATCACGCCCTACTCGACCAATACCAACAGGGAAGACATGCACCTGATTTTTCTCAGGCTCAAAGTAATATAGCCTCAACTCGGCAAGGTTAATCACAATGCCTTTTCTCGGAGTATCCGGCAGAATCAAACGGCTAGGAATGCTTAGCACATAACCTTCAGAAGGAAGAAAAGGATCGACACCCTTGTTTGCCGCCATTAAAGAAAGAAAGCCAATATCGTATTGCTTTGCAATGATCGCCAAGGTTTCACCCGCCGCAACTTCGTGTTGCTGTATTCTGCCCACGATACGGCTTTCTGTTGGTGGCAACTCAAAAGTTGCAGCAGACACCCACGACGAAATCGTCGCGCCAGCAAGCAAAATAATTACCCGAGCAAGTAAAGCAGTTCTCACAGCAAACAAAGTCGTTCTAGCAGTAATCAATGTCGACTTAACAGCAATCAATGTGGATTTAACAGCGACCAACGCTAGCTTATGTAACCTTGTTTTCGTCTGTAACTGTGTTTTCATCGAGTGCGAAGGCGTCGAGTTAGCGCAATACGACATACAATTCCTTGGTTTGTCTCTTTATCAAAGTTTAGATTATCGCTGATCAAACGTCTCTACAACGTATTGTTGCCTCCAAGGCAATATGCAACAGATTTATATTTCGAGCTTTATCTTTAAATATCGTGCAATTTACCCATACAAAATCGATTGCCTTTACGCTTTCAACACATTTGGTTATCAATATTAATAAAACTATAATGGCAAAGCAGTTTTGTGACTAAAGTCTCATGGAGCCTCGTTTTAACTCGCTAATATTGCCTCAACAAAACGAATTAAATTCAACAGAATCGGTAATTGATTAAATCCTGTTCCTATCATTACCGTTTAAACTTTGGAGAACGACCATGGCTACACCTCATATTAATGCTCAAGCTGGTGATTTCGCAGAAACAGTACTTATGCCGGGCGACCCGCTTCGTGCAAAATACATTGCAGAAACATTCCTTGATGACGTGAAGCAAGTTTGTGACGTTCGCAACATGTTTGGTTACACAGGCACTTACAAAGGTAAGAAAGTTTCTGTAATGGGCCACGGTATGGGTATCCCATCATGCTGCATCTACGTACACGAGCTGATCGCTGAATACGGCGTGAAAAACGTTATTCGCGTAGGTAGCTGTGGTGCGGTACGTGACGACGTTAAACTAATGGACGTTGTTATCGGTATGGGTGCTTCTACAGACTCAAAAGTAAACCGCATTCGTTTCAACAACCACGACTTCGCTGCTATCGCCGATTTCGGTCTTCTAGAAGAAGCAGTAAACCAAGCACGTGCACAAGAAGTTCCAGTTAAAGTTGGTAACGTATTCTCTGCAGACCTTTTCTACACTCCAGAAGCTGACCTTTTCGAGAAAATGGAAAAGCTAGGTATCCTTGGTGTTGATATGGAAGCGGCTGGTATCTACGGTGTTGCTGCGGATCTTGGTGCTAAGGCACTAACTATCCTAACAGTGTCTGACCACATCATCCGTGGTGAGAAATTAAGCTCTGAAGATCGTCAAAAATCGTTCAACGACATGATGAAAGTTGCTCTAGAGACTGCAATCAACATCTAACGACTTGAATAAGATACATTGAAAAGCGTTACCCCGCAGCCAAGCTTGCTTGGCTGCTCAAATAATCCCGAGGGGGAGATCGTGTCTAACGACAAGCTGCCAAAAGATGCGGATGGTTTGCAACTCAACTTTTGTAAAACATTGGCGTGTGACAACTTTGGCTTGAGCGATGCAAAACGGTATGTTTTGCAACACGCTAACCCTAAGCGTCCAGCGATGGTTTGTCGTGAATGTGGAGCTTTCCCCCCCTTACTTAACAATCGTGAAGTGTTAAGCGAACTTCATCGCCTGAGACAACTTCACAGCGATGGCCTTCCTGCTTGCCGTAATGATGATTGCGATAACTTTGGCCTATCGGTTCATACCCACAAACATCTTTATCATGCCTTCGGTTACAGCGGTGACAGGCAGCGTTATCGATGCAAAGACTGCCAATCAACCTTCGTTGATAAGTGGTCTGGATCCAATAAAAAACTTCAGTTTCAAGAGAACCTTATGGGCTTATTGTTCATGGGCTATTCTGTACGTGAAATCTGTAGAAAATTAGAGATCAATCCAAAGACTTTCTATGATCATGTTGACCATATCGCCAGCCGTTGTCGTCGCAAATTAGCGATGATCGATGCACGATGGGTTAATCATGCCAAAGATTATCAATTCGCTTCTCACTATCAACGTCTGCAACCGCAAAGCAACAATGGTGTGGTTTGGATAGCGACGGGTGAAGCGCATTCTGGCTATATCCTTTGCCAACACGTCAACTATTCTCAAAATGAAGAGCCTTCAGGGAATGTTGACCACAATCCTTACGATGATGTTGCGCGTTTTGTATCCAAAGATCACTCATCAGAAGCGAACCTCGAACAACCTCAGCCATCTGACAAGTTGAAAGAGCGTATTGAACAGCAGTACCAAGTGATTCTAGCGAGAGGTAACGTTGAGGATCCCATGGGTAACCTCACCACATTTAGCTACCCTTCGAAAGGCGCGCTGATTCGACCGCCTTATACCTCTTATGCTCACTTCTTACATGTGCTTGATATGTGTAATGAAGACAAGCATGTAGCTATCTATATGCCACAAGATCCATTACTAAGATCTGCCGCTTTAAGTGTATGTTTGCCGCGTATTCAGAGTCAAAATATTGACCTTATGTATGTAGAGGAAGATCCTGGCTGGCAAGACGATCAAAGTTTCGAAAAGATCGACATCGTTCACATGAGTTGGTGGCGCGATCGTTGGGCTATCGCAAATCAAGGTGATAATCAGAAAGGCATTTGCTACCTGACGGGTAACAATCCAGAACCAAAACAGTGGTTTAACACGGCCTCAATTCAGCAAACCAAGTTCTATCAACAACGCTTCCAGCTGTTATTTGATAGCTTCATTAATGAGCCCAGACGTAAGCTTCGTCCTGGGGGCATTCTTCCATTACTCGACATATTCAGAGCTTGGCACAATCTGTGCTACCAAGATAAGCAAGGGCTCACGGCAGCGCAGCGCTTAGGTGTAGCAGAGCAGCCATTGACCTTAAAGCAACTACTTTCATAGACACGTATCAGCTAGATAATTATTAGGGAACTCATTGATTTTAAAGCAACAACATGAGGTAACACCCATAATTAGAAAAGATACATGTTCCTTTGACGCTCTAAGAAAGATAATTGGTGCTTATCTCAAATCACACACTTATAATGATTGTGTTATCAATATGTTCGATAATTATGGATCTAAGTCTTGGACAAAAACCAGTACCTTCTTGAAACAGAACTAGAACAACTCAAAACTCGTGTCGACTCTGAGCCATCGGTGATCCTTGAGATTGCTCAACAGTGCCTAGTCCGATCGGAGCAAGTTCTGTTTGAAGAGGGTGCTATCCAGTCGTTGATGTTAATGGCAAGGTGTAGCTGGAACCTGATGGATTACCAAAAAGGTTTGAAGTACATCAAGGAAGCCTACAAGCGCCAGAACCGATTAGATACCGACCTTTTCCTCCCTGAAATCCTCCATTTACACGCGCTCCAGTACTGGGGACAAGCCAAGTATTACTCCGCCCAACAGTTCTGGATCAATGCCTTAGAGCAATCTGCACTGGTTGATGAAGTCGAGATTCAAATTGAATGTCTCATTGGGCTTGGCAACATTTGGCGAATGACTCATGAATATAAGCTTGCACGTTCTACCCATCAGCTTGCCGTTAAAGTGGCTAACAACAGCCGCATTGGTTGGCTAGAGGGCAAAGCAAGAATACTGCTCGCTTGGGATTACTACCTGCTTAACAACTATGTTGAAATGCTGTCGGTACTCGACGGTGCAGAAGAAGCGTTAAAAGAGCATAAAGATAACACTTGGCATGCCGAAGTATGGGACTTTCGAGGCCTTGCTCTGCTTGGGCTTGAACGTCTAGATGATGCAGAGCGCGCGACAGCCAAAGCGCACAATCTAGCCGTAGAACACAACCTCGTTTGGATGAAAGCGCACTCTTACATAAGTCGAGCTCGATTGGAGCTCCTCAGAAAAAGACCAGAACATGCGGCAGAATTACTGAAACTCGCTGAACACTCTGCAAATGAATTCGATAATGGTGAGTTGCTTAGCCAAATTTGTTACCAACAATCCTTAGTTGCAGAAGAAAACCAAGATTTCAAAGCTGCGTTGGTCGCCTTTAAAAAGTACCGTCAATATTCCATCGGTATGCTTAAAGAGCAAACTAATCGTGTCGGTTTAGACAAAGCGCGCAGTTCAAAACGCCAGCTTGAACAGAGAGCACGAAAGCTGATTAATCGTATTCGTGGCCAGCATGAATACGATCCTGAAAAGCACCTCTCTTATGTCGTCTCTGAAACCTTTTGGTGGGAGAAGCTGGTCCTATTTAAGACAGAACTTAAGCGTTCGAACCACAGCATCATTATGTTCCATCATGTCGATACCGATTACTTAGATGTCTGTACCGAGATTGCTCATACCTTGTGTAATCAAAACGACTTCATCGCTAGGCTGAGTTCAGAGCGTGTTGCTATGATGCTTTCAGAGAAAGGCGAAGCCGCAGAACAAACCTTCCAAACTCTCAGCACCATGCTAGAAATATATCCATGGCATAGAAAAGGATTAAAAGGTTCGAGACCTACCGTCAGCCTCAATGATATTTTGACGTTCCCGTTCACTCTTGAACAATTAGAAGAAGACGATGCTGAGGTAATAGAATAATGGAAACCCTATTACGCAAAATCACAGATGCTGGTTTAGACCCTTCATCGGTATCGGGTGAAGAAGCGATCATATTCTGGAACCACATTCGCCAGCACGTTTCGACCACGCAAACAGAGCAAGCGCACTGCTATATAATCAGCTCTGAGTACCGTGCCGAGTTGCAACAAAATCAAACCAGTATTGAAGAACTCAGGCTTGCACTCGACCTACTCCACCTTCCTGTAGATATCGAAGACATTCTCACAGTAAAGACCAGCCTAAGCGACCGCTTAGTTGAAATTGGTGATTACACATCGGCACTGAATGAATTCGTCAGCTCATCGACAATCGCGGTTGAACATGGCCATATCGATGAATATGTATTGGCAATTTTAGGCATGGGGAACCTGTGTGATGCCTATGGTGATCACAACAGAGCTCTTCGCTATTACCAAAAAATCAGCAGTATAGACCACGCGATAAGCAGTCGCTCACTTCGCCTCAAATTCAAGCTGCATATGGTAGCAAGCCTACTTCTGCTCAACCGCATTACCGCGGCCAGCGATTTACTGAATGAGTGCGAAGAACTCAGTATTTTGGTAAGTGACAAGCTGCTCACTGCTCAGATATTGCTTTACCAGGCGAAAGTGCTTCGTGCTAAGAAAAAACACCATGAAGCCTTACGTTGCCTATCAAAAGTTCAATACCCAGCCAACAGCACTCAAGCAAGCTGGCTCGCAACCATGACTCGCCTCGAGTTAGCACATTGCCTAAGTGCAACCGGGAAGCAAGACTATGCGAGCATGATTTTGTCGAGCACAGACAAACGTGTAAAAGCCTACTCATCGCCAGTGCTTGCAAAGCGTTTCTATGACTCTTTGAGTGACGTATGTATGAATCAGGGCCGTTTTCAAGAAGCTCTGAGCTATGAGAAAAAAGGTTACCGAATTGAAACGGATCTGATGAAGCAGATCCCGATCAGCGAACTCGGTGCAAGCCAACTACGCCGCCTATCGCGTTTTGAGTTACAACTCAAACTCATTCTCTCTGAACAAGAAAATAGAGAACTCAAAGAGACGACTGAACAACACAAGAATACAGTTGCTCAACTACAACAAGATGTTTTCACCGACCCACTGACCGGGTTACACAACCGTCGATGGTTAGATGTGAAACTAAAAGACCTGTTGCTTCACGAAGCACCTTTCGCCTTGATGGTTGTTGATATCGACCACTTTAAGTCTATCAATGATGAACTCAGCCACTTAGTGGGTGATAAAGCGATTGTCAGCGTTTCTCAAGAGCTGCGCTCATACTTTAAGTTTAGAGGCGCGTCATGTGTCAGGTTTGGCGGAGAAGAGTTCCTAGTCATCCTTGAGAACACTGACCTTGCGAAAGCAGAAATGCACTCTGAAAATTATCGAGAGCGTATCTTCCAATTCGGATGGCATGAAATACTCGGAGAACGCGGTTTAACCGTGAGTATCGGTATCACTTTACATCGCGACGGAGAAAATACTCAGCGTACCTTCTACCGTGCCGATAAAGCGCTATACCGAGCTAAAGCCAATGGCCGTAATCAAGTGTGTACAGAATAGTGCCACGTAGGTCTGTAGGTCTGTAGGTCTGTAGGTCTGTAGGTCTGTAGGTCTGTAGGTCTGTAGGTCTGTAGGTCTGTAGGTAAGCCTGCATCTTATTGATAGAAGAACAGAGATATTCCAGCAAGGGCAGCAAGCGTCCCTATGACGCTTTGCTTTGACACCTTCTCCCCTTTAATCGCATAAATCACCAAAATAAAGACCGGACTGGTCGCTATCAATGTTTGTGCAATCGCAGGGTTCGCATTCTTCAATGCAACTTGCTGAAGCCACAATGCCAAAAAGGTTCCGACAAAGATTGCCCCTAAAAGCCAAAGCTTGTCGAATTTAGTCATCTCCAATAAATCTCTTTTTATAGACGAGTAAGGCTTACTCTCAACAAAAGGGATAATAAGCATAACGGCAAACACACCTATCGTGAGACGAATCAGTGCCCCTAATAACGGGGGAATATCACCAGCCACTAACGCGTAATGAGAAATAACCACACCGGATGCCTGACAAACACTCGCCACAAGCCCGTATCCAATGCCGTTCCATTGCGCTTTACCACTAGATTCTCCACTCGCCGATTTTGACGGTTGAAACACGACGAAGGTTACCGCTAGTGTTGTAATCACGACACCGAGCCAACTTTGTACTGTCAATACAGCGCCAAGGAACATTAATGCCAGCACACCAGAAAGAGGTGGTGCTAAAGATTCCAGTAACAGCGTCTTATTGGCACCGATTCTTTTCAACGCCGCAAAATAGGCGCTATCTCCAATCGCAATGCCAATCACACCTGAAATTGCCAATATCAGAAAATGGTTGGTACTCAATTCAAATTCAGGCATCGGTATTAACGGCATGACTAACAGCATCATGCCAGAGGCTACAACACCCTTAACAATGTTCAATTGCATCGCAGAGAAGCGATGTCCAAATTGCCCATAGATCCATGTCGCACATGCCCACACAACTGCAGCGCCAATGGCCGCCAATTCACCTATATACATCCGTATTTGCCCCTTGTGGTTATGCACGTCATTTAGAATCGTAGCTGTCATCATTTCAGCTGAAATACCAACCAGAAAGCCGAAATAGCCTCTTCAAACGCGATGAGATTTTATAAGATTCATCAATGCTTTTATTCTCATAAGAAGCGACAACACATTATTTTCAATTCGGTAAATCATTTTTATAACAATTACTTGGATGATAGCGTAGTATATTTATAACTAATATCTAACATTACAAGGATCTGTTATGTTTTTAGACTACTTTGCGCTCGGCTTACTTATTTTCGTAGCATTAGTCATCTTTTACGGCATCATCGTTATTCACGATATTCCTTACGAAATAGCGAAAGAACGCAATCATCCTCATCAAGATGCTATTCATGTTTCAGGCTGGGTTAGCCTATTCACTTTGCACACAATTTGGCCGTTCCTATGGATTTGGGCGACACTATGGCGCAAAGATCGTGGCTGGGGCTTTGCTAAATTAGAAGAAGAACAACACGACATTCATCATCGTGTTGATATTTTAATCGATCAGGTTAGCACGCTTCAGGAAGAGATTGCTCAACTCAAACAAGCCGATTCAGTGAAAGAGAATCAAGCTAAAGATCAGAATAACGCTCAAGATCAGGAGGCTAAATAATGGATTTACTGCTGATAATGACCTACGCGGCTCTTTGTATCACCATTTTCAAGGTGTTCAATATCCCGCTAAATAAGTGGACAGTACCCACTGCCGTACTTGGAGGTGTGATCATAGTAGGTACCCTAATTCTACTAATGAACTACAATCATCCATTTACGCAAATCGGTAACCAAGTTTACTCAACAACGCCAGTCGTTTCAGGCGTTAGGGGTAAAGTTATCGAAGTGCCTGTAGAAGCAAACAAACCTCTGAAGCAAGGGGATATTCTTTTCAAAATCGACCCAGTTCCATTCGAAGCTGAAGTCGCAAGGTTAGAAGCCAAGGTAAAAGAAGCAAGCCAAGGTGCGCTTGGAATGGAATCTGAAGTGGCTGAAGCAGAGGCTGCAAAAATCAAAGCCATCGCAGAAAGAGATAAAGCCAAACGTGAGTTTTCTCGTTACAAGCGCGGTTACGACAGCGGCGCTTTTACCGAGCAACAATTGGATACTCGCAGACAAGCTTACAAAGCATCGGAAGCGGCCGTGAAAGTTGCAGATGCAAACCTAGAACAAACAAAGATCGCCTTGGACTCTGAAATAGGTGGCGAGAATACAGCGGTTTTAAGCTTATTAGCTGAATTACGTAAAGCTCAGTTTGATTTAGAACAAACCGTGGTTCGAGCTCCCACTGACGGATACGTTACGCAACTAGCATTACGCCCAGGTGTAATGGCAGTACCACTTCCTTTAGCTCCTGTGATGACTTTTGTTCACACAGAGGAGCAGTTCTATACCGCTGCATTTAGACAAAACTCGCTACAGCGCCTACAACCAGGTTACAAAGCTGAGTTCCTATTTAGAGCATTGCCAGGAAAAGTATTTAAAGGACGTATTGATGAAGTGATTCCAGCTATTGGTGAGAGCCAATTCCAAGCTCGAGGCGCGCTTCTAGGTACTGACGCATTGCGTACCAGTGGTCGTGTGTTTGTTAAATTGAGCATCACTGATGATCTGTCTGACTACCATTTACCTATGGGTACTGCAGTTGAGGTTGCCGTTTATTCTGACAGTTTCACTCACGTGTCTATCATGCGTAAGGTCCTTATTCGCATGAAGAGCTGGCAAAACTATCTATATCTAGACCACTAACTGTACCTAGACCACAAAATGGTCGTAGATATACGATGAACCCACTTAACACATTGTTAAGATGAATCAAAAAGCCAGACCCGTTCTGGCTTTTTTGTTGCTTGATTAACCGTAAAAGTGGACTTTTTACATGATATTTAAGTGTTCGGATGGAATTTTAGACATCTAGACACTTATCTTCCCTTATGGAAGGGTTCTACTGTATAATGCGCGCCTTATTTTTTATATTTGCCCAAAAAACGTTCTCATTGAGACACATATTAATAATGGCGAATATTCATTCTTTATCATGCTTTATCTTTCAGTATTCGAGGTTATCTATGAACTTTTCAGCTAAAACAGTGGTCGTTATCGCCATTGGCGCGGCACTGTACGGCATTGGTGGTTTACCTATGTTTGGTGTCCCAGTGTTTGCTAACACGACATTGAAACCAGCAATGGCAGTCTTAGCACTGTTTTCTGTTTTGTTCGGCCCTATCGTTGGCTTCTTGGTTGGCTTTATTGGTCACTGGGTAACGGATTTATTTGCTGGTTGGGGCGTATGGTTAACTTGGGTATTAGGCTCAGGCATCGTAGGCATGGTTATCGGCTTGTTCCCTATGATGACTAAGAACCGTCTTCAACAAGGTGAACTGCCAATGAAAGATTTTGTATTGTTCGTGGTACTTGCCCTTGCAGGTAACGTTGTAGGCTACGGCTGTTCCGCATTCCTAGACACTATCCTATACGCAGAACCGTTTACTAAAGTCTTCACTCAACTGTCTATCATCGCAGCGGGTAACACCGTTCTGATTGCTGTTGTGGGCTTCCTGATCCTAAAATCAGTCGCTAAACGCAACAAACAAAGCCGCAACCTGACTGAGGCATAAGCGCCAATGACTATAGAATTTTCGAACTTCTCTTTTAGATATGAGTCGCTGGATAAACCGACGCTAAAAAATATCAATCTAAGGATAGAGAAAGGAGAGAAAATCGTCATTATTGGACCAAGCGGAAGCGGTAAATCTACCCTAGGTCAATGCCTCAATGGCCTAATACCTCATGCAATTAAAGGTGAGGTAACTGGCTATTTAGAGATCAACAGCAAGAATATCTCTGAATTTTCGATGCACGACTATACCGAGCAGGTAGGCACAGTATTGCAAGATACTGACAGCCAATTTGTGGGTTTAAGCATCGGCGAAGATATCGCATTCGCATTAGAAAACCAGTTGATGTCGAACATTGACATGTACCCGTTAGTTAAGTCGACTGCAAAAATGGTTGACCTAGCGGACATGCTTGAGCGCTCGCCACACGATCTTTCAGGTGGTCAAAAGCAACGAGTATCGCTAGCCGGCATCTTAGTTGATGACGTTGATATCTTGCTGTTTGATGAGCCTTTAGCCAGTCTTGACCCTAAGACCGGCAAGGCGACCATCGAGATCATCGACCAACTGCATAAAGAAACCAACAAAACCATCGTGATTATCGAGCACCGCCTTGAGGATGTCCTGCATCGTGATATCGATCGTGTGATCTTAATGGAGCGCGGTGAAATCGTCGCGGATATGACTCCCGATGAAATTTTAGCGTCTAAGTTACTTGATACGCATGGTATTCGTGAGCCTCTTTACTTATCTGCGCTTAAAGCGGCGAAAGCCCCACTAACCTGCGAAGATAAGCTGTCAAACCTCAAAGCTTTGGATTACAAAAGGTTCCGCCCAGCAGTTCAAGCTTGGTTTGCTGACCGCCCGGCCCCTGCTGCAGAAAAGCAGTATCAACCTTTACTTGAAGTTCATGGTCTGACTTATTCTTACGATGGCGAGAAGAACGCACTCGAAGATGTGAGCTTCAAGATTGGCAAAGGCGAGTTTGTTTCGATTCTGGGCAAGAACGGTTCGGGTAAATCTACCATCACCAAACTCATCATGGGTGTGATCGATGCCGATTCAGGCTCTTCCTATCTCAATGGTGAAGACTTATCTGAGCTTTCTATCTTCGAAAGAAGCCAAAAAGTCGGTGTAGTAATGCAGAACCCAAATCATATGATCTCGCATCATATGATTTTTGACGAGATTGCTTTTGGTCTTCGTAACCGTGGCGTTGCAGAAGATGAGGTCAAAGAAAAAGTTGAGAACGTTCTTGAGCTGTGTGGGCTGAGTAAGTTCCGTCACTGGCCTATCGAAGCTTTGAGCTACGGTCAGAAAAAGCGTGTAACGATCGCTTCTATTTTAGTGTTGGAGCCTGAACTCCTCATCTTGGATGAACCAACAGCTGGCCAAGATTACCGAAACTACACGTCAATGTTGGCGTTTATCCAAAAGCTTAACCGTGATTTGGGGATTACTGTGGTGATCATCTCACACGACATGCATCTCGTTCTAGAGTACACCACACGTTCGATCGTAATCGCAGACAGCAAGCTTATTGCCAATGCCGCCATGACGGAAGTGTTTAGTCAGCCATCGCTTCTAGAACGTGCAAACCTCTGTACCACTAGTATTTATGAACTCGCGACTATGATGAAAATCGACGATACCAATGCGTTTATGCAGTACTTCATCGACTACGAGAGAAGTTCTCTATGAACGCATCAAAAGTAAAATTCGGCATCAACTACATTGATACCAAATCCCCCCTGCACGCATTAAATGGCATCACGAAATTTGCACTCTTCTTAGCTTGGGTAACCGTGGTATTGACTACGTTCGACCTGAGATTGATTACGCTGCTTATTATGACTGGTTTATACCTATTAAAGCTCACCAATGTGCCTATACGCGTGTATAAGCCTTTGTTATTAGGTACGGCGAGTGTCTTAAGCCTAAATGCTTTATTCATGTTCCTGCTTGCTCCGCAGCAAGGCACTGAGCTCATCGGTAGCGAAACTGTATTACTGACATTACCGGGTAACTACTCGTTGAGCCAGGAGACTCTGTTTTACTTAGTCACCGTCACGCTTAAGTACATGAGCATGTTTCCGATAGCGTTAATATTCGTCTTCACTACGCATCCGACTGAGTTTGCCGCAAGCCTCAACCGTATCGGTGTTCCGTACAAGATCGCCTATGCGGTAAGCTTAACGCTGCGTTACTTGCCAGAGGTTAAGAAGGACTTCATCAATATCATGCATGCTCAGCAAGCTCGTGGTGTAGAACTCTCGAAGAAAGCGCCCCTAATAACTCGAATCAAAAACGTGGCTAAGGTTCTAGGGCCGCTCATTTTCTCTAGCTTAGACCGCGCAGACGAGATTTCAAATGCAATGACGCTTCGAGGCTTTGGCCGACACAAGGCACGTACTTGGTATAGCTATTCGCCTTTGAGACGTATCGACTTTGTTTGTTTGAGTGTCATTGCTTTTATTGTGGTGTTGGCCATAGCGAAACGCATTCTTGAACCTGAATTGTTTTGGTATCCATTCTAAGTTTTCATTTACCACATACAAACAACGACTTAAAATTACACACCGCTCAGTAGGGCGGTGTTTTTATGTGTGCCAAGATCTGATTAACAATTGAACCAATAACTCAATACTGACTATTTTTGACGATAAACTGACCGTTTACTTACGTCTTTGGTTTGAAATCTAATTTAGAAACTCTTAATACACACGCTTACAGAATGCTACACTCAATAGAGATTTGTAATCGCTCGAATTACTCAAGTACAGAAACTAGAAAATCAAAAGCACTACGATGAGATCGTACTAAACCTTTTTCTGGCTGAAGGACATGAAGCACTAACTTATGCAAGGATTGCTCAAGAAATTGGCATTAGTTTGACGACGCTTCAGGGCTATTATCCATCGACCCGCGCTATCCGATCAGCGCTACACCAACACATGCTATCAATTGTTATAGAGAATCTAGAGTTCTCGTCGGAAGAAGTATTCATTCAATCTTGGCAAAACGCTCTAGATAATGATCAATTTCGATTCGTGATCAAATTGATGTTTTTCCATGCCTCCCAGGTCAAGAGCCCTGAACAGTTTAATATCAGTTCAGATGGTCAATTCCGCGAGATAATGTTTAATAGCTTTGGGCTTGATTCCGTTCGAATCCTTGAAACTGTCGTAGGACGTTCAATGTTCTATCTCACGAACTTCAAACAGCATTAAACCAAGCATTAAACCAAGCATTAAACCAAGCATTAGAAATACAAAAATGGGAGCCTTTCAGCTCCCATTTTCTTTTTAGTTATCGCTTACTTCAACTTATAGACCTAATTTAGCTTGTAAAAAACGGTCGATAACGGTGGTAAACGCAGCTCAATCGATGTGTCTAAGCCTTCGCTTTCTACTGATTCAACCTCAGCAACCGGCTTCACTTCAAAGCCACTGCCTGCATAATCCGCAGAGTCTGTATTCAATAACAAAGAGTACTGACCTTGTGCTGGAACGCCTAAGCGGAAGTGCTCATGAGGAACGGGGGTAAAGTTAGAAACCACCAATACACGCTCGCCTGATTCACTGATACGCTCATGAGCTAAGATGCTCGCTTCAGCTGAATCCTGTAGACGCCACTCAAAACCTTTTGGGTCGAAATCAAGATCATGCATTGCGGCTTCAGAACGGTACAGATTGTTCAAATCTTTCGTTAAGCGCTGAACACCTTGATGACGTTCATAATCTAGCAAGAACCATTGCAGTTGATCATCGTGGTTCCATTCCGCCGTCTGACCAAATTCAGCACCCATGAAGTTCAGTTTCTTACCTGGCTGCGCGTACATATAACCCATGTAAGCACGTAGATTTGCCGTTTGCTGCCACTCATCACCAGGCATTTTTTCGTGGATAGATCCTTTACCATAAACCACCTCATCGTGAGATAGAGACAATACATAGTTCTCACTGTGTGCATAAACCAATGGGAAGGTAATTGTATCGTGGTGATATTTACGATTGATTGGATCTTCTTGGATGTAAGACAAACTATCGTGCATCCAACCCATGTTCCACTTAAAGCCGAAGCCTAAGCCGCCCATAAAGGTTGGGGCTGAAACACCAGGGAAAGCCGTTGATTCTTCAGCAATCGTCATCGCATTCGGGAAGTGCTTGTACACTTCTTCGTTCATCCACTTAAGGGTTGCGATAGCATCGTAGTTTTCGTTGCCGCCGTCTGCATTCGGAATCCATTGATCATGGCTACGCGAATAATCGAGGTACAACATCGAAGCAACCGCATCAACACGAATGCCGTCGATATGGAATTGTTCAAACCAGTACAGTGCGTTTGCAACCAAGAAACGGCGCACATGCTCTTTGCCTAAATCGTAAATGTACGAACTCCAATCTTGGTGCCAACCACGACGTGGATCTGGATCATGGAACAAAGGTGTTCCATCAAAGTTGGCTAAGCCGTGATCATCACTAGGGAAGTGTGCTGGAACCCAATCCAGAACAACACCCAGACCAGCTTGGTGACATTGATCGACGAAGAATTTGAAGTCATCAGGAGAGCCAAAACGACTCGTTGGAGCGAACAAGCCTATTGGCTGATAGCCCCAAGAACCGTAAAACGGATGCTCTGAAACCGGCATCAACTCTACATGCGTGTAACCCAAGTCCGTTAAATATGGGATCAATTCAGCAGCAAGTTCACGGTAGTTTAAGAATTCCCCTTCAGCGTTACGCTTCCAGAACCAGCGTGCAGTTCATAGAACGAAAGTGCTTCTTTACGCTTTTGCGTTACTGGGCGATTCTGCCACTGAGTATCTTGCCACTCGTAACGAGCGTGATCGTAAGTCACAGAAGAAAATGAAGGGTATTGCTCAGAGTAAAAACCCCATGGGTCAGCTTTGTGTGGTAAGCCTTCGCCATCAGGTCCTTTTAATTCAAACTTGTATTGAGCGCCTTCTTCCAGTTCAGGAATGAATAGGCCCCACATGCCATAATCTAAGCGTTGCATTGGATGACGACGACCATCCCAAGCGTTGAAGTTACCCACTAAGCTTGCCGCTGTTGCATGCGGTGCATACACCAAGAAACGCGTACCTGAAATCGTCTGTCCATCACGCTCTAGCGTAATAAACTGAGCCCCCATGTGATGATACATATCTTTAGGTGTATGGAGATCTTCATAACTCGCGTACAGATCGTGGTACTGATATGGATCATCGATGATCTGCTCGACTCCAGCCCAATCAACCGCGAGCTTGTAGTGAGTAAAACGTAAATCTCTCTCTTGCTTAAGAATGAAACCACTTTCACCCTCTCGCGCTAACTCAATACGAGGTTCCTTTCCAACAATCAACTCGACTTTATTTGCCCCAGGAATCCACACACGTAATGCACCTTGCTCAGAAGGTAGGTATGGCCCTAAAAACGCAAATGGGTCAGTGAAACAAGCCTGTGATAGTTGGGTATATATTTGTTTTTGCTTTGAAATAGAACTTAGTTCCAAAACGCTTCTCCCTAACCAAACATCCAAAAAATATAATACAAAAATGCCCGCTATTAGTGCGGGCAATATAACGACGGTTTATTCTACCAGATGAGCATTCATTATTGAGTGACCGAGGTTGTAGTTTCGTACGGCGTAAGCAAAAAACCACCTATTTTCAAGCCACTCAACGTCATTACTTAGCTGCTTTTTCTCGAACGTCAGTCAGCTTAGAAGCGATACGATTTACCCCTTCGTGAGCAAATATTTCGTCCAAGTTCATTGATAGTTTACGACGCCAGTTAGGGTATTCATCGACAGTGCCAGGAATGTTTACTGGCTTGTCCATCTCTAACCAATCTTCCAGTTGAACACTAAGAAGTGTCGAACCACCAGCCGCAACGTGCAGTTGAAGTGCTTCAGCAAGATAAGAGTCCATCGGTACTTGGCTTGCATCACGACCAACACCTTCAGGTAAGAAGCCATGCCATGCCACTGAATCTAAGATACCTTGTTTGCACTCCAGACGGTCATCGAACAAGGTTTCTAGCTGTTCTGCATCTGGGTATAAACCAATCTCTTGACCCATTTTCAAGTCATCACAATGCCAGAAGCCGCGAAGCGTTGGCATATCATGAGTACAAAGTGCCGCCATCGATTGTGGCGCATAATGTTTCGGTGAAATAAAGCCACCGTCATCTTCTGATGTTTCGAAGAAGAATACTTTATAAGAATGCACGCCCGCATCCGCTAGAATATCGACGATTTCATCCGGCACAGTACCTAAATCTTCACCAATAACGCTACATTGGTAACGGTGAGATTCAAGCGCCAGAATTGACAGCATGTCTTGTACTGGGTAGTAGATGTACGCACCCTTGGTTGCGTTTTCGCCTTTTGGAATCCACCACAAACGCAGTAGGCCCAAAACATGATCAATACGAAGTGCACCACAGTGCTTCATATTGGCACGGAGTAGCTTAATGTATGCGTCGTAGCTCGTTTCTTGAAGCACTTCAGGATTAAGTGGTGGTAAACCCCAGTTTTGACCTAGAGGACCAAGCACATCTGGTGGAGCACCGATGCTCGCATCCATCACTAGGTTGCCTTCATCGGCCCAAGTTTCGCTGCCTGAATCAGCAACACCAACAGCTAGGTCACGGTACAAACCAACGGCCATGCCTTTCTCTTCAGCAAGAGACTGTGCATCGTTGATTTGGCAATCCGCTAACCACTGCAGGTACATGTAAAGATGAACATTCTCTAGGTTCTCTTTAATGTATTTCTGTGTCGCTGGGCTTTCGAATGTACGATACTTCTCTGGGAATACTGGCCAGCCCCATATACCTGAATCTTCGGCATGTAACTCACCGTGCAGAGCATCAAACGCCGCTTGATGCATCAGGCTTTCACCACCTTCTTCTACAAATGCTAAGAACGCTTGTGCACGATCGCTGTTCTTGTCTAGATGACGAGTCTTAAATTCTGCGAATAACAGAGGCAAGATACTCATCTTAAGCTCAGACACTTCGGTGTAGTTTACCCAGTGCGCTTCACGAGCTTTTTGTAGACGCTGTTGGAATTCAGCGCTGCCTACCGTTTGTTGTGCTTCAGCACTTAATGCGAATTCAGGTACTGAGCTCACATCAATGTATAAGATGTTCAACCAACGACGTGACGACGGGCTGTATGGGCTCGCGCCTTCTGGGTTCGCTGGGAATAATGAGTGAATTGGGTTTAAGCCAACAAAATCACCACCGCGAGAAGCGATATCAGCAACAAGCTGTTTAAGGTCACCAAAATCACCAATACCCCAGTTGTGCTGAGTTCTTAGTGTGTACAGTTGAACACTTGGTCCCCAAAGCTTTTTGCCTTGCTCGATTGGTGACTGCTTGAAACACGCTTTTGGCGTAATGATCAATGTCATCTCGTAAGGCTTCTTACGGCGCTTACGACTCACAATCAGCTTGTGATAACCCCATGCCAAATCACTTGGCAATGCAAACACTAAAGGGCCACCCTCGGCACGCTCGTCACGAACGACTTGAGATTGAAGATAGCCTTCAAGTACCTCTCCTTGCTCGGTTTCTAAGCGCCAGCTGAACTCACTTTCACGAGCACTAACACCTAGATTAAGCGCCACCTCTACTGGCTCACCGTCACGCAAGACAAGAACTGGGTCTAGTACATCTTTTTTGTGTTTTCTTTCTGCAGATTTAAGCAGTGCATCATCGCTGCTTGTATCGTAGCCCAATGAAGCCAATAGAGACGTAATCGTCTCTTCTGATACTTGTGCTTCATCGCCCCACGCACTAACGTAACTGTCGGCAATATTTGCCATTTCTGCGACTTGTTTTAATACGGTCTGTTCTTTCATCGCTCTCTCCGAAAACGTTCTGACGCTTTCAATTTTGTAGGGTTGTTATTTAATTTGTTACTAATCAATTAGCTTGTGACAATCAGTTTGTAAGCATCTTGTTTATAAACGACAAACCTTTAAGCCTTTCGTTTGCTCACAAGCTAATTGAGCCAAGGCAGAAACTGCCTTGGCTACTTTGGAAGTATTAACGGTTAACCGCTTCAAGTTTCCAAATGTTGTTCACGTAATCGCGAATAGAGCGGTCTGATGTGAACTTACCAACCAATGCTGTGTTAAGAATCGCTTTCTTAGCCCAACCTGCTTGGTCTTTGTACTGCTTGCCCATGTCTTCATGTGCTTTCACATAAGATGCGAAGTCAGCAAGACATAGGTACGGGTCGCCACCGTCTAGTAGGCTATCAAACGTTGCACGTAGAAGGCCTGGTTGACCTGGAGAGAACTCATCGCCAGTCAGTAGGTCTAGAGATGCTTTCAGCAGTGGGTCTGCGTTGTAGTAATCGTATGGGTTGTAACCCTGAGCTTGCAATGCCACTACACCATCAACGTCTAGGCCAAAGATGTAGATGTTTTCATCGCCAACTTCTTCACGAATCTCAACGTTTGCACCATCCATCGTACCGATAGTTAGCGCGCCGTTTAGCGCCATCTTCATGTTGCCCGTACCCGATGCTTCTTTACCAGCCAGTGAGATTTGCTGAGAAACATCTGCCGCAGGAATAATGATTTCAGCCATGCTTACACGGTAATCAGGGATGAATACCACTTTCAGCTTGTTGCCAATGCGAGGGTCGTTGTTGATCTTCTCTGCAATCTTGTTAACCGCGAAGATGATCTCTTTCGCTAGGTGGTAACCCGGTGCTGCTTTCGCTGCGAAGAAACATACGCGTGGCTCACACTCGAAACCAGGTTCGTTAAGAATACGGTGGTACAGAGATAGAATGTGTAGCAAATCTAGGTGCTGACGCTTGTATTCGTGAAGACGCTTGATTTGCACGTCGAAGATAGCGTTCGTATCTAGCTCGATACCCATGTTCTCTTGAACCCAATCAGCAAGGCGCTGTTTGTTTTCTTTCTTAACAGCCATGAATTCTTTTTGGAATTTCGCGTCTGTTGCAAACTTAGCTATGCCTTCAAGCTGCTCTAGTTTTGCTGGCCACTCAGTGCCTATCTTGCCAGTAATTAGCGTAGATAGCCCTGGGTTACAGAACTTCAACCAACGACGTGGCGTAATGCCGTTCGTTACGTTAGTCAGTTTGCCTGGGAAGATTTCGTTGAACTCAGGGAACAAGTCTTTCTTAACCAGTTGAGAGTGAAGCGCAGCTACACCGTTTACTTTGTAAGAGCCAATCACACATAGGTTTGCCATGCGAACCATGCGGTGGAAACCTTCTTGGATGATAGAAAGCTTCGCTTGCTTCTCACCGTCACCAGGCCACATCTTGCGAACTTCTTGCATGAAGCGGTGGTTGATTTCAAAAATGATTTCCATGTGACGTGGAAGAAGACGGTTGATCAAAGATTCAGACCAAGTCTCTAATGCTTCTGGAAGTAGTGTGTGGTTCGTGTATGCGAACGTATGAGCACTGATTTCCCAAGCTTGGTCCCAAGTTAAACCTTTCTCATCGATCAGGATGCGCATCAATTCAGGGATAGCGATCGTTGGGTGCGTATCGTTCAGTTGAATCGTTTCTTGCTTAGGCAAATCTTCTAGAGAGAAACCTGCTGCTTCGTGACGACGTAGAATATCGCGAACAGACGCTGCTGAGTGGAAGTACTGCTGCATTAGACGCAGTGTCTTACCTTTCTCGTGGTTGTCGTTCGGGTAAAGTACTTTAGTGATGTTGCCTGCATCGATTAGCGAGTGTTGCGCTTCGAAGTAGTCACCGTTGTTAAAGCTTGCTAGTGAGAATGGTGCGATTGCCTGACATTCCCAAAGACGCAATGGGTAAACTGTGTTTGACTCGTAACCTACGATAGGTAGATCCCAAGGCATTGCTTTCACTTCCATACCCGGAACCCAAGTACGAACTTCTTTACCGTCGATATATTCAACTTCTACATGACCGTAAAAACCAATGTGTTGTGCTAGTTCTGGACGAGCTACTTCCCATGGGTAACCTTCAACACCACGCCATGCGTCAGGTGCTTCTTGTTGACGACCGTCTTGGAAAGACTGTTTGAATAGACCGTATTCGTAGTGAAGACCGTAGCCTACTGTTGGGTATTCTTGAGCGGCACAAGAATCCATGAAACAAGCGGCTAAACGACCAAGACCACCATTGCCTAGTGATGGGTCGCGTTCTTCTTCTAGAAGATCCGTTAGGTTTTGACCTAGCTCTTCCATTGCATGAGTGATCTGTTCGTACAGACCCATGCTGATCAGGTTATTACCTGTTAAACGACCAATCAAAAACTCTAGTGAAAGGTAGTTAACGCTCTTCGCGTTCTTAATTTTTTCGTCATTTTCAGTTTCTAACAGATCAAATGTTGTCAATTCTGCTAGCGCACGCCCCATTGCTAGGTACCATGCGCGGCTATCTGCGTTTTCAATCGTTGTTGCGTAGGTTGCAGATAAATGCTTCTTAACGCTTTCTTGGAACGACACTTTATCGAAAGTTTTTTGCTGAGTTGGTTTCATTTCAGAAATCTCGCTTTTAATAGTTCTAATTCATCTGTCACATATCGTGCATGGTCACCATTAACTAAACATCCTCCCGCTAACGCGACAAACTAGGAGTAGATGGGAGGGCGTAGGGGGCGTACCGACATAGGGTTAGTGATCTGACTCTCATGTTCTGACTTCGAACAAAAACTTGGAGTGACTAAGATCACAAGCTCCCGTTCGATAACTTACCTTCAATTGATGTGACTTTTATTTAACCGGATTAAAGTCATTATCAAATTTGATATTCAGATCACGAAAATAATTTCTTCCTCTCATCTTTTGCATAGATTTACGTGTTGAGATGAAGGAAGTCACATTCACAAACCAACCCGCTATGTGAGCAAAGTCTCAAATAAAGGGCGTAGAAGCCTAAAAACATGCAGGAGTGCAAGGTTTCTGAGGAGGATCATAGTCGGTGCCGTTTTGCTTCACGTAATATGATTGAAGACTTAAGTAATTAGGCTGATGTCATTCGATTACACTCAACGATAGATTGAGGTAATCCAGAACATAAGCCACGGAATAGGTGAAAAACTTCGACATGTGGATCCCTTCGAAACTGACTCGTCCCGGCCGCTTACATAATGCAATCCTACGACCTAGGGTTCTCGATCTGCTCCAACACGCAGATTGCTATAAGCTTGTATTATTCCGCTCTCCAGCGGGGTACGGCAAAACCACAATGGCAGCTCAATGGCTGGTAGATAAGCCCAATGTGGGTTGGTACAGCATTGATGACAGTGACAACGATGCCTTTCGCTTTATCAACTACCTAATGCAATCACTCAATAAAGCGACTCAAAATGCCTGCCCTAATGCCCAAAAGCTGGCAGAAAAGCGACAATTTTCATCGTTGCATTCTTTGTTAAGTGAAGTGTTTGCTGAGATGTCTGAATTCCATCACGAATGTTTCCTTGTGTTGGATGACTATCACTTGGTCAACAATGACGACATCCACGAAGCTATGCGCTTCTTCCTTAAACACATGCCTGACAACCTGACGCTTGTTGTGACTAGCCGTGGCACTCCACCACTTGGAACTGCAAACCTTCGTGTTCGTGATTTGATGATTGAGATTGGAAACGACTCTCTGGCTTTTGATACTGAAGAGACGACGCGCTTCTTCAATCAACGTGTCGCCGATGGCGTAGATGACACGACCGCTGGTAGTATCTGTACTTATGTTGAGGGGTGGCCTTCGGCGTTACAGCTTATTGCCCTTCAAGCTCAACATCAAAAACGTACCCTTGCGCAATCTGCAGAATCGTTCTCTCACTTTAACCATGCCCACCTTTGGGATTACTTGGTTGAAGAAGTATTCGATCTACTGGATAAAGAAACCCGACAGTTCTTGATGCAGTGTTCAGTACTTGATCATTTCAATGACGAATTAGTCTGCGCGCTTACACAGCGTGAAGACGCACTGGGTATGATCGAATCACTCAACCGATTTGGCTTATTCATCTACCCGCTTGAAGGCGAGAAAAACTGGTACCGATTCCACAATCTATTCGGTGAGTTTCTTGCCCATGAGCGCCAAGCTCGAATTCCGCAACAAGAAGCCGAGTTGCACCGGAGTGCCGCGAAAGCGTGGATCAAACAGAAAACGCCTCATCAAGCACTGCGACATGCACAACGTGCTGAAGATCCAGATCTGATCATCC
Source organism: Vibrio sp. QJM3NY_26 (assembly GCF_057786005.1). NCBI lineage: Bacteria > Pseudomonadati > Pseudomonadota > Gammaproteobacteria > Vibrionales > Vibrionaceae > Vibrio > Vibrio sp. QJM3NY_26. Next base: position 389,199 of record NZ_CM173516.1, read on the forward strand.
AAATCCTGACTGAACACGGTTGGCCGATGTTCAACCAAGGTGAGCTTTCATCATTAGAGATGGCGATCAAGCAACTGACTACGGATCAACTATACAGTGAGCCGAAGCTATCAATGCTGCGCGCTTGGCTGGCACAAAGTCAGCACCGTTATGATCAAGTGGGTACTTTGTTGGAAGAGGCTGAGACTCAATATCAAGCTCGAAACATTGAACTCGATACTCAGCAACAAGGCCAATACAATGCCTTGCGTGCCCAAGTTGCCATCAACAGCAATGAGCCTGAGAAAGCATTGGAGTTGGCTGAGCTTTCGTTGAGCCAGTTGAACACCACCGTTTATCGTAGCCGCATTGTCGCAACCTCGGTTGTGGGCGAAGTGAATCACGTAATGGGTAACCTAAGCCGTGCGCTACCGATGATGCAACAAACAGAAAAACTGGCACGTCAGTATCAGGTTTACCATCAGGCTCTATGGGCAATTCTTCAGCAAAGCGAAATCTTGATTGCTCAAGGTTATGTTCAAGCTGCATTTGAGCTACAAGACAGCGCATTCAAATTGATCGAAGAGCATCAGCTTCAATACGTTCCTCTACATGAATTTTTGCTGCGTGTTCGCGCTCAGATCTTCTGGTGTTGGAACCGACTAGATGAAGCGGAAGAATGTTGCTACAAAGGCTTAGATATCCTTGGTCACCACTCTCCGAGTAAACACCTGCACAGCTATTCTATGCTGGCTCGAATTTCATTGAGCCGCGGCGAGATTGATAAAGCGTCGAAGTTTATCGACCAAATTCAACACCTGCTACGTCAATCAACTTACCACGTGGACTGGACGGCAAATGCTTCTTTGTCTTTGATTCTTTTCTGGCAAGTAAAAGGCAATAAAGAGGCAATCCGTGATTGGCTAAGCGTGGCGGTTCGACCTGAATCGGCAAGTAACCACTTTTGCCAGCTTCAATGGCGAAACATCGTACGTTCTCACATCATCCTTGAGCAGTATGAAGATGCGGAAGAAGCGCTGATTTTCCTTAAGAGTGAAGCGCAGCGTTCACATCTGATTACAGACACCAACCGAAACTTGATCGTTGAAGCGGTGTTGCGTACACAAATTAACGATGAAGACAGCGCACGCGTGCTACTTGAAGAAGCGCTTCATATGACCAACCAAACCGGTATGGTTGGTAACTTCTTAGTCGACGGTGGAACTATCGGGCATATCTTGGATAAATTGAGCAACAAGCCAGGCTTAGGTGACTTAGAACGCCATCGCGCTCAACAGATCATGAAAGATATCTCAACCACCCAACGCAGCCGCTCGGTTCACTTCGATGAAGACTTTGTTGAGAACTTAGTTAATCACCCGAATATTCCTGAGCTTGTGCGCACTAGCCCACTCACCCAGCGTGAATGGCAAGTACTTGGTCTGATCTATTCTGGGTTCAGTAATGAGCAAATCGCTCAAGAGCTCGATGTAGCGGGGACCACGATCAAAACTCACATCCGTAACCTTTATCAAAAGCTCAACATTGCTAACCGTAAAGAAGCAATCAGCACGGCGGAGAACTTGCTGCAGTTGATGGGGTACTAAAACGGAATCGAGATTGATTCGAGAAAAGCTTAAGCTAGTCACCAATGGTGGCTGGCTTTTTTTTCATCTGAAGTTTAGAGCTTAAAAATGTAGGAGCTGGAAAAGAAAAAAGACAATCACCAAACGACAGGCAAAAAAATAGCCAACCGCAATAATCGCGATTGGCTCTATATATTTGTGAACAAATCAATAGGTTCACTAACAACGTCAGTTGGCTAGGTGACCCTCGGCTTAAGAAGGGTCAATTAATATAATGCAGTTAGCGTGCCAACTTTTATTCGACGTTTTATAAGCCCTGCATCGCATAAAAACCATGAATTTGTCATGCGAATTGCAAAGTGCATTTGCATAATGCAACCAAGATGCAATATCGATAAGAGATCAGTTTCATCTCTGCTCTTAATGACAAATTACTAAGTGGTTGTATTTTAAATGTTAGGCAAATGTTCAGTTCAACTTATTGCCTTACAATTAAGAGAGTAATAAAAGCCCTTCCCCAATGGCATATTCATACTTTTTTTACACTAAAGTTTGTATACTGCACAAAATTACCCTCAACTCTATGAAGCAATGAACTACTTAAGTACTTTTTTCAAAGGCATGGCAATGGGCGCAGCAGACGTTGTTCCTGGCGTGTCGGGCGGAACCATCGCATTCATCACTGGTATCTACGATACGCTGCTAGAAAGCATTCGCAGGATTAACCCTAGCTTACTTGGCTTATGGAAACGCGAAGGCTTCAAAGCCGCGTTTAACCACATCAATGGTTTCTTCCTGATTTCACTGTTCGCAGGCGTATTCACGAGCATTGCGACATTTGCAAAACTGATTTCTTGGTTATTAGTCACCCACCCCGTTCCACTGTGGTCTTTCTTCTTTGGCCTGATCTTGGTGTCGGTTTTCCATATTCTTAAGCAAGTAGAGAAGCGCGATATGATTCGATTCGTGTTTTTGCTGCTTGGCGTTGCTTTCGCCTATAGCATTACCGTGCTTAAGCCGCTGCAAATGGAACCAACCAGCATCAATGTTCTCATTGCGGGTGCGATTGCGATCTGTGCGATGATTTTGCCGGGTATCTCGGGTAGCTTCATTCTGCTATTGATTGGTATGTATGGTCCGGTTCTTGGTGCGGTTAAAGAGTTCCAAATCGATGTGCTTGCGCTATTCCTTAGTGGCTGTGTGATTGGCCTACTGACTTTCTCGCACGTACTTTCTTGGTTACTGCGCTCATTCCGCGATTTCACATTAGTGTTCTTAACTGGTTTGATGATCGGTACGCTGCCTAAGATTTGGCCGTGGAAAGAAACCATCAGCTGGCGTACAAATTCAAAGGGTGAGCAAGTTCCTCTACTTCAAGAAAATCTGTCACCGTTTGATTTTGAAGCCGTAACCTCTCAGCCTTCTCAGCTGGTAATGGCGATTGTGATGATGTTGGCTGCTATTGCCTTGGTTCTAGGACTAGAGAAATTTGCAGAGCGCAACGCTGACTAATCATTCAACCAACTTCTGGAAAGCGTTTAGAACGGATAATGCTTAGAAATACTAAGCTCACCTCTCGATAAACAGACAAAAGCGAAGCCAATGGCTTCGCTTTTTTAGTTCTACCATACGCACAAAATTGCTTTTTGATACAAGCACGTATTGAGGGGTATGATAACATCGCCGCTCTTATAAAATTAGATGAGAACACGACATGCACCCAGCATTAAAGGTGGTGGCTCTTGGCATAGCTCTCGTGGCAGGTTTTTATGGGCCGCAAGTATTTCAAAAATTTAAGTCGGTCATTGAGCACTCAACTGCCGAAGTCAACTTGGATGACTACTGCATGCTTTCAACCATATCGTGTGAGCAGGAATCCATTTCAATGTCGCTTGATCGCGAAACCGCGCAACCTCTTCTACCCACCAAGATAAAGGTCGTTTGGGAAGGTGCTGCATCTGAGACACTGATGTTATCGCTCACCGGTTTAGAAATGGAAATGGGATCAGCGCGTTTTCAATTGAAGAGCATTGGCAATAATACCTATGAAGGTGAAGTGATTTTACCTGTATGTACTTTAGATAAAATGACATGGGTCGGTGAGCTCACTGATGGTGTCGATACTGTAAACCCTGCAATAAGGATGGCAAGATGAGTAGAAATTGGTCGTTAGCATTGGTTGTCGCTTTTGTACTTGGCTTTGGTGTCAAAAGCTATCTTGATGGGCAAAACGAAGTTCAAGAACAACACGCTGCAAAACAAGAGTTCTCCGCAACGACTCTTTTCGGCAAAGACAACCAGCCAACGGAAATCTTTGACCAAACCGATGACAGAATTCGTATCGTTTACTTCGGTTTCACACGTTGCCCAGATGTATGCCCGACTTCTTTGGCTATGTTGGCCGGAGCACTTAACCAAGTCTCTGATGAAGCAAAAGCAAAGATTCGCCCAATGTTTGTTTCTCTCGATCCAGAACGTGATGCCGCTGAAGCCTCGTATGAATACGCGCAATACTTCCACCCGATGATGGAAGGACTAAGTGGTCCATTGGATGTCACCACTACTCTGGCCCATAACTACGGTGTTATTTTCAGAAAAACTAAGCTTGAAGGTTCAGAGTTGGAATACACCTTAGACCACAGCTCATATTTCTATTTTTTAAAGCCCGACGGCACACTGATTACCAAAGTGCCGCATACGTTAACGCCAGCGCCAATTGTTGAGGCCATCAACAAATTGACGCAGTAAAACGTAAAAATAAAGAACTTACTCAATAAAGTTCGAACTAAAAAAGTCAGGTCCCAGACCAAAACATAAAAACTAAGGACAACAACATGAAGTTAAAAGCTCTTGCTCTAGCAGGCTTACTGCTTGCACCTCTTGCTCATGCTAAAGGTGACATTATGGTTCACGACGCTTACGCTCGTGCAACCCCGCCTTCAGCAGTGAACAGCGCGGTGTTCACGACTCTGATGAACCACAGCGATAAAGATCGCGCTATTGTTTCTGCAACAACACCTGCAGCAGGTAAAGTAGAACTTCATGATGTAATCATGGATGGCGATGTTATGAAAATGCGCCAAGTTCAAGAGATCACCATCCCTGCGAACGGTGAAGCAGTACTTAAACCAGGTAGCCTACACATCATGTTGTTCGACCTAGCAAGCAGCCTAAAAGAAGGTGAGCAAATCGAGATGACACTGACTTTCGCCAATGGTGAAACACAGACCTTCGATGCGCCGGTTAAGAAAGTAATGAGCGGCATGAAAAAGATGAATCACGATCATCATTAATCGTATTCACAATTGATAAAATAATTTAGGCCACGATGACTTCTCGCCATCGTGGCTTTTTGTTAAACTGAGTTCGCTTTTTATTCAAAGCCTGAACACATAAATAACCCAAGGAGAATAGAAGATGATTGTAATGAACACACTAAAACTGGCAGTAAAAGTAACGCGTTAATATGTTTGGTTAATCCAACTTAAATATCGATCGACCAACATCTCGTCACCCGTTGACTACCGCACACTTTTACCCGGTTAACTATTGATCTATAAGAGATCAATCTCTCATGCCAATAGCGCATGACTAAATCCGGGGTCCTATCTATTTGAATTCGACCCAAGCTCAAAACATTTTTGACGTCTCGACACTTTTTAATCTCAGCAACTCTTTTTGGTCTCATTAACTCTTTTGATCTCGTCAATAACCTGAGATCTCACAAGATGTTAATGCTCTCATAAGACTTTAATGCACTGATAAGACTTTAATGCTCTCACAAGAAAAGAAAGCTCGCACGTCTGGGTAAATAAACATGAATTCACAAACTGCATTTTCTCATCCAATGTCACTTCAACAGCTTGGATGGCAACCTGTATTTCAACAACAACTGACACTCGAAGACTATGATCATTCCGTCATTGCTCGCATTACCGCGCACCATCGCAGCGGCTATACATTAGCGTCAGAGCAAGGCGAAATCGTTCTACCCGTTCATAAAAACCAACCCGCAATGACGGTTGGTGACTGGGTGATGTTGAACTCTGAGCTGCAATTCGACCGCTTACTTGAGCGTCAGTCGCTCTTCCGCCGTAAAGCTGCAGGCAGTCGCTTAGCTGAACAATATATTTCATCCAATATCGACACCGTTTTTATCGTGGTTTCGTTAAATAACGACTTTAATCTAAGCCGCATCGAACGCTATCTAGCACTCGCCAACGAAGCGCAAGTTGAAACCGTTATCGTACTCACCAAGAAAGACTTGTGTGACGACTACCAAGACAAAGTACAACAAGTTCAAAGCTTAGATTCTATGCTGATGATCGAAGCCGTTAATAGCCTAGACCAAGACTCTACTCAAGTATTATCACCTTGGTGTAAAACGGGCAAAACGGTGGCTTTAATGGGGTCATCCGGCGTTGGTAAATCGACACTCGTGAACTCGCTACTTGGCGAAACTCAGCAAGAAACGGGCGGTATTCGTGAAGACGACAGCAAAGGCCGTCATACAACCACGTCACGATCGCTCCACTTGCTAACATCGGGTGGTTTACTGCTCGATACTCCTGGTATGCGAGAGTTACAACTCGCCGATTGTGCTGAAGGAGTAAGTGAAACCTTTTCGGATGTGGAAGAGTTAGCGATGCATTGTCGCTTTTCTGATTGCAGTCATGAGTCAGAACCAGGATGCACAATACGCAAAGCCATTGAAAGCGGTGAGCTTTCTGAAAGACGATTCTCTAACTATGAGAAGCTACTCAGAGAGCAAGCAAGAAATGGAGCCTCATTGGCAGAACAGAGAGCGAACAGTAAGCAGCTTTCTAAAATGTACAAAACCGTGCAGTCAGAGAGCCGTAATATCAAGAAATCGTCTAAATAGCCGATTATTGGATTAGGTTTACAACACGTAAATAAGCCCTATGTCCCTATCGCGTATTAGCTCATTAATTCATGAGCTCTTTAACGCATTGGGCTGGGGCTTTTTTGTATCAGCGGGGCTTCTTTGTATCAACAGGAACTCAATAGGATTATTTCTGCACACAATGATCTTGCTAATCGACTCTGGCGGCACTAGAACCAGAACATTGACCCGAATGAGTATTATCATGCAGATTTATATCTCAACAAGAGTACAAAAATTTAACATTTAGCTCTAAAAACACCACGTAGCGCAAACAATCACCCTAAAAGTAAACTATTCCTAGACACCCTCTTAGATCCCGCTAATATGACCGCCCATTCCACTAGTGTATAGTTGGATTTGGTACAACTTTATAAAAAAATACATCACTATAATAAATTAACAATTGCAGGTATTTTATGCAAAATCACAACATGCTCGCCCGCATCGCTCGTGGAAATCTCGTTCTACAGATCCTTGCTGGTATTGTTTTCGGTGTCGTTCTCGCCATGGTTTCTCCTTCAGCAGCTCAAGATGCAGGCCTATTAGGTAGTCTGTTTGTTGGTGCTCTGAAAGCTGTTGCTCCAATTTTAGTATTCATTCTTGTTGCAGCTTCTATCGCAAACCAAAAGAAAGGTCAGCATACTCATATGCGTCCAATCATTGTGCTTTACCTGATTGGTACGTTCTCTGCAGCACTGACTGCGGTAGTACTGAGCTTCATGTTCCCAACCACTTTGACACTGGTTGCTGGCGCTGAAGGTGCTAACCCTCCTCAAGGTATTGCAGAAGTTCTTCATACGCTTCTATTCAAGCTTGTAGATAATCCAGTTAGCGCACTAATGAACGCTAACTACATCGGTATTCTTGCTTGGGCAATCGGTCTTGGTCTTGCTCTGCACCACGCATCAGCAACAACAAAAGCGGTTTTCGAAGACCTAAGCCACAGTGTTTCACACATTGTTCGCTTCATTATTCGTCTTGCGCCATTCGGTATCTTCGGCCTTGTTTCGACTACATTCGCAACAACGGGCTTCGATGCACTAGCAAGCTACGGTCAACTGCTAGCGGTTCTACTAAGCTCAATGCTGATCATTGCACTTGTGGTTAACCCTCTGCTTGTCTTTGTAAAGACAAAACAGAACCCATACCCACTTGTACTACAATGTATTCGTGAATCTGGTGTAACGGCATTCTTCACTCGTTCAAGCGCTGCAAACATCCCAGTGAACATGAACCTTTGTAAGAAGCTAGAGCTAGATGAAGATACTTACTCTGTATCAATCCCTCTAGGCGCAACCATCAACATGGCAGGTGCTGCAATCACCATCACTGTGTTAACGCTTGCAGCTGTACACACAATGGGTATTGAAATTGATATCTTCACTGCGATTCTACTGAGCCTTGTTGCTGCAATTTCGGCATGTGGCGCATCGGGTGTTGCAGGCGGTTCACTGCTGCTTATCCCACTAGCATGTGGCCTATTCGGTATTTCTAACGATGTAGCGATGCAGGTTGTAGCGGTTGGTTTTATTATCGGTGTGATTCAAGATTCAGCTGAAACAGCGCTTAACAGCTCAACAGACGTCGTGTTCACTGCGGCTGTATGTAAAGCTGAGCAAAACAAAGCTTAATAAGCTCTAAAAGCAAATAGCACATAAATAAAAAGGGAAGCATCAGCTTCCCTTTTTGTTGTCTTGAGTTTCTCGATTAGAGCTAAAACGACCTATCAACCGTACACAAACAATGAGTGCAACTTACTGGCTTCTATTCCAGTTAGACTCAACAGCAGACTGACTGAAATCTAGAGGATCACTATTTGGTGTAGCTTGTCTCTCTGTTGAAGCTTGTTCGGTGTTAGGTTGCTGGCTGTAATCAACATTAGTATCTTGAGCATTCGGCGCTTGAGTCGCTATTTGGCTCTCATCTACATTTAACTCCTCACCTTCTTCCTCGGAGGCTTCTTTAACCTTCTTAGGAACAGGCACATTGCGTTTGTAGAGCTTGTTAAGCGCTTTGATGATTGAATGCTTAGTGATTGCTTCTTGGGTCAGCTTAGTCATTATTGGCTTAGTCAGAGCCTGTAAGCCCACGACTGCATCGACACCAAGTTCCCCGCCGACTTTATCCCTCAAATGCTTCGCTTCTGCGTAGCCAAAATGAGCTGATAGGAATAACCAGATATAAGCGATGGCGTTGCCGTGTTCACCATGGTCAATCCAAGCTTCGCCTGCTCTAAACATCGCTTCTGCACTGTTCTTTTCTGCAGCCGTCTCAAGCCAGTAAATAGCCTCGCCATGGTTAGGCTCAACACCCACACCGTTCAAATAACTCATACCGAGTTTGATCTTGCCGTCTAGGTTGTTTTTTTCAGCGGCCTTTTGGTACCACTCAACAGAGCTTTCAGCCGAGTAATCGGGATTCTCTTTATCTAGACACCAGTCACCGATAAACAGCATCGCTTCCGTATTACCACCAGCCGCTGACTCTTCAATATAGGTATAACCCTTAGGGATGTTCTTATCGGTTCCACGACCAAAGACAAGCGCTTTGCCCATCTCGAATTTCGCCGATACGTCATTGTCTAAAGCAGAGATTGCCAGCTGCCAAAAGTTGGCTTTTTCTCTTAAAATCAGGTCTTCTTTACGCTTCATGCTTAGGCGCACAATGCCGTACATGCCATTGATATTATCGAGTTGCGCCGCTTTGTCGTACCAATACAGAGCTTCCTTAATATTGTTACGTTCAGCTTCTTTTGCCAAATACAGAATCGACGGTACATGCCCAGTTTCGGCTTTGAAGTGACGCTCTTTTTGCTCTTGTATGCGCGCTTTTTCAATCGCTTTTCGATAAGCGACAGCACGAGCCTTACGTTCTTGTTCCAAGCGCTGCTTTCTTAGCGATAAAGAGATCAGCCACACGGCGACAAGTATTAACGAAAGAGCCGTCGCACCAATTGCGATTCCCATTGTACTCATAAAATATTTTAACCTAACTCGGCTGATACTAGCCCCGATATCGGGAAGGTGATCAACCCATAGTGAATGTTTCTAATTACAGGGAAAAGCGCCGTTATTTAAACGTTCCGCCCTAAAATGAACTTAGTTCAGTATCTCAGGAATACATAGCGATAAAAAGTCTACTAAGACCTATCCTTATGCACTCCATAAATGGTGTGATCTTGCTTCAATAGAGTTCGATAATGAAGACCACCTTTGAGCAAAATAATCTTAAAAAACGACAACGAAATTGATGAATACCTATCTGCAATTTCGTGTCGCTGTAGTTAGTTCAGTTGACCGTATATGTAAGCTAGCTCAGCAACCGTTTTAGCAGAAAATTTCTTCATTAAACTCGCTCGGTGTACTTCTACCGTTCTCATCGCGATACATAATTCATCGGCAATTTTCTGGTTACGTTTGCCGTCGATAATCTGCTTAAGAATATCGATTTCTCGCTCAGTTAACGACGCATACGCTTGGCGATAAACATTCATGTGTAAATGCTTTTCAGAAGCCTCTAGCCCTTGCTTGATCGCCTCAGCTAACTCACTGCCTTTAACTGGCTTTTGAAAGAAGTTTACCGCACCGGCTTGCAATGCCTCCACCGCCATTGGTACATCACCATGGCCCGTCAGGTAAATCACCGACAATGGGCTCTGCGCTTTCATCATCAACTCATGAACTTGCTGTCCTCTCATTTCAGGCATTCGACTGTCTAACACCACGCATCCCGTCGCATTCAAATCCACTGCATCCAAAAAGCTCGGGCCATCTTCATAGGCTGTCACCTTGAAATCATGCTCTTCCAATAAGAACACCAATGAGTCACGCATCGACTCATCATCATCAACCACATAGACTGGCAACGTATGATGAAGTTCAGACATAACAAGATTCCTTATGAGTCATTTGAAATAGAGGAAGGCAGTGTCACCGCGACATGACAACCATGAGGAGTCAGTGAGGTGATGCTCATTTTGCCACTGTGGTCTTCAATCACGTCTTGGCAAATCGCCAGCCCTAAACCCAAGCCGTTTTCTTTGCTGCTCACAAAGGCTTGAGTGACTTGTTGTTCAGTGAAATCTAAACCGGTGCCATTATCGATAATCGACAGTATCATTTTATCCGGTTGATACTCGGTAATCACTTTAATTGTCGATGGTTCGTTGTTTTTGTTACCAATATCAGACGTAGCGCTTTGTTCGCGATGCTGTTGTGCATTACATGCGTCGGTCGCATTGTTTATCAGGTTTACAATCACTTGCTGCAATCCCACCGGGTCAACATGCAGTTGGATAGGCTTACCTACAGCGTCGCGCTCAATGGTTATCTTGTGTTTCTGTAATCGAAATTGCAGTAGCTCGATAGTGTCTGTGAGTAACTGCTCGATATCAGTCCGTGACTTTTCCGATGAACGTTTCTTTATCATGCTTCTCAAGCGTTGAATGATCGCATCAGCACGATCCACTTGAGACTGAATCTTCTCAAACACAGGTTCAATATCGGTCAATGGTTTGTTCTTCGAAATCCGCAATAAACCACCTTCACTGTAGTTGCGAATGGCCGCCAAAGGTTGATTGATCTCGTGTGCCAAGCTGCTTCCCAGTTCACCGACTACCGCGATACGTTGTGAGTGATCTAGCTGTTCACTCTTACTTTTCAGCTTGTACAGCGTCGCTTCTAGTTGTTTCTTGCTGCGACTGAATTTGTATTCTAGCCAGAAGTGGTAAGCATTCAGCGACACGACAAGAATAAAGAACGCCCATGCCCACTGTTGATTGTACTTGAGCCAGATTAACGCTTCCTTCCACCAAGGTTGTTGCAGTGGGTGCATGTCGAGTTGCTGATAAAGCTTGTCGATTGAGAGCAAGCTTGTCGGTGACGTCCAACCCGATGCATTCGCAGCAATGGCTGGCACACTGCTTTTTGGCATTGAAAACAACACTTGACTCATTTGCTTAGCTAATGCCGAAGAGGCTCGCTCTGTTTTGGCAAACGACCAGTTGGAATACAGAGGCGTAGACACTTGGCATCGAAAACCTTCAGGCGCTTGATTACCGATAACGCGATATTGACCCGCCACCAGCAAGCCTTCACTGATCATGCTCTCGACCAAACAAGCTGGCACCACAGCCGCTTCAATGTGTCCTTCTCGCAGTTGGTACAAGCTGGCATCGATAGGGAAACCTAAGAACTGCGTATTGGAAAAAAAGTGGTTGGGATTAAGCCCTTCTTGCATCACTTGATAACGCATTGTTAAGTAACCACCAAATGCATTTTCCGATACCGCCGCAATCGGCTTACCGCTTAGTTGTTCAAAAGAAATATAGGGCGACATTCTTCTCACCACCAAGGCGGAACCAATGCTGCGTGTATTACTGGCGCCTTGAGCTTCAACGTTATGACTGGTCATGGTCGCCATCCAAGAAAGCGCATACTGGCGTCCTAATCGAACCGCCTGACCTGGATTAGTAATAACAAAATCGACAGTGACCCCTTTCACCGCTTCAGCCATCTCTTCCAAATTGAAAGGCTTGAGGACAAAGTGCTTACCCGCAATACGATCCGACAGCCAATCCATTGTCGGCTGCCAACGCTGTTGAGCGGAAAGCTTACCTCGAGTCGCCAACACGCCAACCTCGATAACCTGATCGGGTTCATCTGTGTTTTGGTTTAGGCTTGAGCTTGGGGCTGCTATCGCTTGTTCAGATTGAGCGGCTAAACACGCACCCGCAGTTAGGCTCAACCAACAAAGGCCAACGATTGTCATTAGGTTTCTGACTGTCACTAAAATCTCTTTCTCCAAACGGACTGTTTATTAATTTCACTTCGTCTTTACGCTGACGACATGTTTAACGCCTAACTCATGCTTTAGATCGCCTTAAACAAGTCTTTAAAACAAAGCATAACAGCTAGATTGGTAAAACCACATTTGTTCTAGATCAACTTTGATCTGGGTATGTGGAAATCCACAATACCCCGTGTACGGTCAAAAACTGACAATGAGCTCAACAGAAAGAATACCCATTTATAGGTACCACTATGGACTCATTGAAAAGACGGTTTCTCAGCCAATTCGGTAAAGTTTCCGCCGGTGCTGCGCTCATTCCCATTGCCGGAATCAACACCGCAGTCGCGAGCACGGCCATTCGCAATAACAACCAACCTGACCGCAAAGGCGAAATAGGTAAACGCTACGCGATGGCGATTGATTTACGTAAATGCGTTGGTTGTCAGGCATGTACTGTTGGCTGTAGCGTTGAAAACCAAGCGCCGATTGGCCAGTTCAGAACCACTGTAAAACAATATGAAGTCTCCCTTGATGATGGTTCGACAGCTCAACAAAACGTGAAATCTTTCATGTTGCCTCGCCTTTGTAATCACTGTGACAACGCACCCTGCATAAAGGTTTGCCCTGTTCAAGCGACCTTCCAACGTGAAGATGGCATCGTGATGGTCGACAACGAACGCTGCGTTGCGTGCGCTTATTGTGTTCAAGCTTGCCCTTACGATGCGCGTTTCATTAACAACGACACGCTTACCGCTGACAAATGCACCTTTTGTGCACACCGCCTTGAAGACGGCTTACTGCCCGCTTGTGTCGAAACCTGTGTTGGAGGTGCGCGTGTCATTGGTGACCTGAAAGATCCAAACAGCGAGATCAACCGCCTGCTCAATGAAAACCAAGACGACATCAAGGTGCTTAAACCAGAGCAGAATACCAACCCCCATGTTTTCTATATCGGCATGAACGAGCGATTCGTTAGCCACATTGAAGGCCAACCTGCGATTTATGATCCAGCCGCCATCGATAACTCATCCTCTAGCAAACAAGAATTGGCAATCGCGACACAAGGAGCGACAGCATGAATATCACTGAGGTGTTAGTTCCCGCTCAAGAGATCGCTTGGCTACCGTGGGCGGTTCAGTATTTCTTCTACATAGGTTCAGCTTACGCGGCGGCTATTCTGTTTTTGATTGCACTTATCTTCAAAAACTCTACCAGCCACCAATTCCGTGCTGCCCTTGTGCTTGTAATGGCCATTGGCGCGATTGTTGGACCATTAGCCCTCACTGGTGACTTACACCAACCGGGACGTGCGTGGCACTTCTACGCTCACATCACACCTTGGTCATGGATGTCATTGGGCTCTCTGTTTCTTCCTCTGTTTTCTGGTCTGGCTGTTGCGACTGCTTGGGTTTACCTGCGTGATGACATCGCACAGCTTAAAGAGAGTGAAAACCCACTTCTAAAGCGTCTGTCTTGGTTAACACTGGGCCAATGGCAGGTATCGAAAAAAGTTATGATTGCATTAGCCGCTGCAACTGCGTTATCAGGCTTAAGTATCGCGCTTTATACAGGTGCCGAGATTGCTATTTTGGCTAGTCGCCCGCTTTGGCATCAACCGGCTTCTCCGCTGCTTTGGTTCACGACCGCATTCTTTGCTGCAATAGGTTTAACCCTATTGATTTGGGCTCTGTTGCCATCCACCAAGCCAAGCTTAAAACCAACAGACCTCGATCTGGTACAAAGAACGATTACCCTAACCGGTGGCCTTGCCATCATTCTTACGTCGATTTGGGCATCTAACCATGGTCACTTCAGCCTGTATGAGAACGACGCTTGGGGCATCAATTTAGGCATCATGACCACCAGCATTTTGCTGTGCATGATCTTGGTTCTACCACTGCAACGCCTATCGCAAAGCAAGCTAGGAGTCATCTGTGTTGCGCTTGCGACCATCGTTTCAGCATGGGCGGTTCGTTGGGTCACCATGATGGAAGTTCAAACCATTCCCCATTTTGATGTAGGTCCATTCCCCTATGAACTGCCAATGGGTAGCGCTGGTTTACTTGGCATTGTTGGTATGTGTGGCCTTTGGTTAGCACTTGCGTTGTTCGCCTCTGAAATCGTGTCTACTCGAACTGTTGGGTCTACAAGAGCAACTGGCTGTGCGCCAAAGACAACATCAAAGCCTAACCAAAATACACCTTCACCACTTAACCGCTCACATAGCTTGTAGTCTGAGGAATCATCATGGATAACAAACGTCGTCAATTTTTGAAAACAGGCCTTGCTGCCGGTGGTGTTGGAGCTTTTGCTGCAGGTTATGCGACAACCACAAAACACATGGTTCACGGTGCTATCGATGGTACCGCTGGTAAAAAAACCAACCACATCCACCACGGTAATTCGCTAGAGACGGAATACAGTGTCGATGAGCAAGGTAAGATTTCGCCGAATCCAAACCAACGCGTTGCACCGTCAATGTGTTTCGGTTGCTGGACACTGTGTGGCCTGCGTGTGCGTATCGATAATCGCAATGACGAGATCTTGCGTATCTCGGGTAACCCGTATCACCCGCTATCAAGTGACCAGCAGATCCCGTTCAAAACGCCCGTAAAAGACGCCTACATTGGCTTGTCTGGTGAATCAGGTATCAATAACCGCTCGACAGCCTGCGCCCGCGGTAACGGCATGTTAGAAATTCAAAACAGCCCGTACCGAATCACTCAACCGCTCAAACGTGTTGGTAAGCGTGGTGAAGGTAAATGGGAGCCGATCAGTTACGAACAACTCATCTCTGAGATCACCGAAGGTGGTAACTTATTCGGAGAGGGCGAAGTCGAGGGCCTACGTTCGATTCGTGATATCGAAACACCGCTCGATCCGAACAACCCTGAATACGGTCCTAAAGCCAACCAGTTACTAGTGACTAATGCCGGTAATGAAGGTCGTGATGACATCTTGAAGCGCTTTGCGTTTAACAGCTACGGAACACGCAACTTTGGTCACCACGGCTCTTACTGTGGTTACGCATTCCGCGCGGGTTCTGGCGCGATCATGAATGATTTAGACAAGTTCTCGCACTTAAAACCAGACTTCAACAACGCAGAGTTCATTCTTTTCATCGGTATGTCTCCAGCTCAAGCGGGTAACCCGTTCAAGCGTCAAGCAAGACAACTGGCTGAAGCTCGTACTAATGGAAAACTGAGCTACACCATTGTGACTCCAAGCCTTCCAGCAGGATCATCAAGCCTTGCGGCGGGCGATCGTAACAACTGGCTACCGATCAAACCGGGCACTGATTCAGCATTAGTCCTGGGCATGATCCAATGGATCATCGAAAACCAGCGCTACAATCACGATTTCTTGTCTCGCCCAAGTGCACAAGCGATGCAGAAAGCAGGCACCACGCATTGGTGTAATGCTTCACACCTTGTGATCAGTGACGAAACACACCCTCAGAACGGGCGTATGCTTCGTGCATCGGATATGGGTTTACTAGAAACGGGTGAGCCACTATCTGACGATGACGGATTTATCGCACTAGATGTGACAACGTCACTACCAACATCAAATGTACAGGTCGATGAGGCGGCGTTGTTTGTCGATCAAGACGTAGAAATCGATGGTCAGACCGTTCGTGTGAAGTCTTCTCTACAAAGATTGAAGGAAGAAGCCTTCAAATATGACCTTGCTTACTACAGTGAGCAGTGTGAAATCCCGCAAGATCAAATTATTGCGCTGGCGAAACGCTTCACCAGCTACGGAACTAAAGCAGTTGTTGATACTCACGGTGGCAACATGCACACCAACGGCTTCTACAACTCGTTCTCTATTCTAATGCTGAACGCGCTGATCGGTAACATCAATGCAAAAGGCGGTGCGATGGCGAAAGCAGGTGGCTACCCAACATCGGTTGCAGGCCCACGTTACGACTTTACCAAGTTCAAAGGCAAGACTAAGCCTCAAGGGGTGTTCTTATCTCGCAGCAAATTCCCATATCACAAGACCAGCGAATACAAGCGTCGCGTTGCGGCAGGTGAATCACCTTACCCGACACGCGCGCCGTGGTACCCAATCTCAGCGCCGCTTTTAACCGAGCACTTATCAGCTGCGATTGATGGCTACCCTTACCGCGCAAAAGCGTGGATCAACCACATGGCGAATCCACTTTATGGCGTTCCGGGGTTAGATAACCTGTTGGGTGAAAAGCTTAAGGATCCAAAGCAACTGGGTTTGATCGTGTCTATCGATGCCTTCATCAATGAGACCACAGCATTATCGGATTACCTCGTGCCAGACACAGTGACCTACGAAAGCTGGGGCATGGCAACACCGTGGCATGGTGTTGCGACCAAAGCGATCACCGCTCGTTGGCCGATTGTTGAACCTAAAACCTCACGCACTCAAGATGGGCGCGCCATCAACCTAGAGAACTTCTTTATTGATGTGGCGAAAACACTTGGCTTAGGTGGCTTTGGCGATAACGTAATTAAAGACAGCCAAGGTAACTGGCACGGCATCCATAGTGCGGAAGATTTCTACTTACGCTCTGCGGCTAATCTAGCGTTCGTTAAAGGCGGAGTGCCGAATGTAGATGCCGAAGATATCGTTTGGTCTGGTCTAGAGCGCCTAGTGCCAGTGATGAACAAAACGCTTAAGCCAGAAGAGATGCTCAAAGTGGCGTATATCTTTGCGCGTGGCGGTCGTTTTGAAGACGCAACCAATGCCTACACCAATGAAACCATGAAATACAAATGGACCAAACCTTTGGCTATCTGGAATGAAAAGCTGGGGACCTCTCGCAACACCATCAGTGGCGAACAGTACATGGGTTGTCCGACATGGTATCCACAGAAGCTGGCAGACGGCACACCTTTAGCAGAGCAATTCCCGGCCAAAGAGTGGCCATTTACTCTAACCAACTTTAAATCCAACATTCACAGTGCAGTATCTAACTTGTCACCACGTTTGGAGTCGATCAAAGGCGTGAACCCGGTTTACATTCACCCGCAAGACGCCTCTTCTGCTGGCATCAAAACAGGCGATGTATTTGCCATTGAAACACCGAGTTCAACCACACATGCGTTGGCGATGGTGATTGATGGTATAAAACAGGGAACATTAGGCTTTGAACACGGCTTTGGACACAAAGAACTCGGTGAGCGTGCGCACTGGATTGGTGACACACAACAACCAGTGAAAATGAAGTCAAACGATGGCGTTAACATCAATGATATTGGCTTGATTGATCCGACGAGAGAAGGCAAAGGCGTGATGCTTGATTGGGTTGTGGGCGCAGCGGCAAGACAAGCGCTTCCGGCTAAGATCTACAAGGTCTAGCTTAAACTCAGTAAGCTCTAACTTAAGCACTTAATCAAAACACTTCTTTATCTGATTTGCAGATGAGAACACAACAGGGCAACTTCGTCATTCGAGGTTGCTCTGCTTTTTCATCCCCTAAATCTAGAAAGCACCCTATTTGGATAAAACGCCCAATCTACATACAACATCGGGGCTAGATAAAGCATCCGGTCTAGATAGAGTAATCAACCCAAAGCCATTAGGTAATCTTCATTTCACCACAACTTTTTTAGCCAGCATCCATAAAGCAGCTATGCTTATACGATCGGTGCCATAAAAGAGCCTTAACAAGCAGTTACACCGAGGCGAACATGGCAGTTCCCTTGCATTTCGTTAACGGCAGTTGGATCAGCCTATCGAAGTTCACATCAATACCATTATGGTGATTGAGGTTATTAATGTGAGACTCACCTCAAGTTCCAAGTGAATTAATGTGGAAATCCACAATAGCGCGAACAACCAATTATGTCGAAAATGCGTGCATTACAACCAATAGCGACGCCTCATGACTAAGCTGACAATTAAAACTCAAACTTTAACGCTTTGCATCGCTGCTCTAGGAAGCCTTTCTTTATCCGCTTTTGCACAAGCAGCGCCTAACCCAATGCCAGAAGCTGCAGAAACCTGTAGCGGCTGCCACCAAGCCGACGGTAAAGGCATGCCCAACATCGCCCCTATGCTTGCAGGGCTCAATGCTGATTACCTCGAACACCAACTAATCCTGTTCTCAAGTGGTGAGCGTCAAAGCGCGATCATGAAGGGAATGGCTGACGGTGTGTCTGACCCTGCCGTTCGTCGTGAAGTCGCAGAATACTTTGCATCACTGCCTTCATACGAATTCACCGATTTAGAACAGCGCGGCTCACAAGCTGATATCGATAACCCTTATCGTAAACTTGTATTCCAAGGCGATTGGGACCGAAACATCCCAGCTTGTGCAACCTGCCACGGACCAAGTGGGATGGGCGTAGAAAAATTCCCACGCCTAGCCAGTCAACACGCCGACTACATTCAAACTCAGCTCAACGCTTGGAAAAACGGCACTCGGAAGGGTGATGATTTGAACATGATGGGCAACATCGCGGGCAAGCTAACCGACGATGAGATCAAAAACCTGTCTTACTACTTCGCATCTTTCCGATACTAAAGGGCTCGCATGAAAACATTACTTTTAATTACCGCAACCCTTGTCTCTGGAATCGCTTATGCCGAAGGTGAGTTGCCCGATCGCCAAACCGAACTCCCAGCTGTTGAGAAACCACAAGATAACAAATATCTGGTGCCACGAGACTTGGTCGATATTCCTGCAGGGGAGTTTGGCGACAAAGTTAAACTGGGCTATTCACTGTTTGTCGATTCACAACAGATGCGCGGTACGTTCGTCGGCAATGAACAAAACTGTGTCAACTGCCACATGCAAGCGGGCATGAAGGCGAATGCGGCGCCTCTATGGGGAGCTTATATGGCCTACCCTGCTTACCGTAAGAAAAATGACAAGGTAAACAGCTACGCAGAACGTATCCAAGGCTGTTTTACTTATTCAATGAATGGCCTGCCACCAGCAGTGGGCTCAAAAGAGATGGTCGCGCTCACAGCTTACTCATACTGGCTAGCAATGGGCGGCATCTTGGATAAGAACGGCATGCAAGACACGCCCGTTCCTGAGATCAGCGATGCAGATTTACAAGTCGGAGGAAAAGCGGAGAGCTTCCCTCTTCCTGAAGAGCTGTTAAGCAAATACCCAATCGATGACCGCAGCAAGCTTGCAGGTCGCGGCTATCCTAAGATTGCTAACCCTGAACAAGAACCGTCGATAGCGCGTGGTGAGAAGGTTTACCAAACTAGCTGCCAAACCTGTCATGGTCAAAATGGCGAAGGCATTAAAGGGGCGGATGGTCGCTCATACCTACCACCTCTTTGGGGCGAAAACTCGTTCAACTGGGGCGCAGGTATGCACCGTGTGAACACCGCCGCGTACTTCATCTACGAAAACATGCCACTTGGAAAGAGCCAACAGCTTTCAGTTCAGGATGCATGGGATGTGGCCGCGTTTGTAAACAGTCATGAACGCCCACAAGATCCGCGATACAAGGGTGATGTTGCAGGCAATGCTAAGCGTTACCACAACCACCAAGGTTACTATGGTAAAGAAGTCGACGGTCATGTATTGGGTTCAAAAGCGTACCCAAGTGGTAAGGAAGCGATTCACGAACACTAGTCTCGAATCAAGAGACACTCTTTTCGAGAGCAAGAGACAGTTCTTTCGATAAAAAGAACCGCTCACGCCTGCTATAGCTAAGCTTTACATTGTAAATCAGTTATAGCCGGAAGAATAAAAAGGAGCCAGATCGTGTGACGATCTGGCTCCTTTTTTATGTTTGAACGATTAGAAAAAAAAACTAACCTTGCTGCATCTTTTCCCAAATGGTCGGAGAGCCAATATAGTCTTGAACCGTAGTGATGAATTCTTTAACCAGCTTGGTCTGCTTACGGTGCGGGTAAACGGCATAAATAGCCGTATCAGCAGTAGAGATTGGATAGTCTGGAAGTAAAGTGACCAAGCCAAGTTCTTTCATTGATGCGTATAGATTTGACTGGTCGAGGAAGCCGTACCCTAGGCCATCTCTTACGCAAGAGACCATGGTGCGAACATCACTCACTTTATAGTTGCCACGAATCGTTAGGCTTTGGAAAGTATTTCCTCCTGGCTCTTCGCTGATACGTAAATGATCAACCGTCATATCGCCATTGGTATAAATTACAGCAGGTAACGCGAGCAAATCTTGTGGCGTCTTCGGTTCACCATGCTGCTTCACAAAGTCGTTCGAGGCAACCAACATAAAGTTACTGTCGGCAATCTTCTTGGCAATCAAATTCGATTCAACGAGCTTACTGAAGCGAAACGCGATATCGAACTGTCCTGCAATGATATTGGCGATCTTGTCGTCCAATGACAGCACAATCTGTACATCCGGGTACTTTCTCATGAACTGAGTGATGATAGGTTGCAAGTATTGCTGACCAAAATAGATCGGCGAAGTAATTCGCAGAACGCCTTTAGGCTCGGACTGGTATGAATCTGCAATGCCTTGAATCTGATTGATAGTATCTTTCAGCACATAGGTTTGCGCGAGAATATCTTCCCCTGCCGACGTCAACGAGAACGAACGCGTAGAACGGTTGAGAAGCTGAACACCTAGGTCTTGCTCAAGCTTTTTTATTTGTTTAGAGAGTGATGAGTTGTCCATATCATGCAAGGTTGCCGCTTTGGTAAACGATCCTTGTTGAACCACATCTAAGAACAATAACAGCTGATTCGTATTTGGCACTGCGCCTCTCCTGAAATAAAACTCGACTAACGTTCGTCTTTAGGGGTGTCCATCACAACCATAGTCGTAATAGATTGCACCTGAGCACATTCCCCAAGCACATCGGCATGAAACTTCTTATAGCCCGGTAGATCTTTGGTTTCTACCCTTAGCAAGTACTCGTTGGCACCAGTAATGTTGTGGCACTCCACCACCTCTTTTTCCATACTGACATGCTGTTCAAACTCTAGCTGAGCCGCTTTGCTGTGGCTCGATAAACCAATCGAAACGTAAGCAATAAAGCCCACGCCCATCAGGCCATTATCCAGAACAGCTCGGTAACCTTGAATGATCCCTTTACGCTCGAGATCTTGTACTCGCCTTAAGGTCGCTGAAGCAGACAAACCAATTCGTTCTGAAAGCTCAATGTTGGAGATTCTGCCGTCCAACTTAAGCTCTTGCAATATCCTTTCGTCAAATCTATCCATAGGTACTTATTATTGTGCATTTAGTGATAATAAGTGAAATAAAAGCACATAATTGCCTCACTTTCCACCTACTATGCTTCTCAACACGTGAAAGTCATGACCGGTCAGTCACTTCGTTCATTTTATTGTAGGAGAACCATTATGCCTTTAGAACAACTTAGCGCACTTGCCTTGTTTGCATTTGTCTCGACATTCACGCCGGGGCCAAACAACATCATGCTCATGACATCAGGTGCCAATGTTGGCTTTGCCCGTACTATTCCGCACATGCTTGGGATAGCTCTGGGATTTGCAGCCATGTTGTTGTTGGTTGGCTTCGGCTTAATGGGCATTTTCAACGCTTACCCTGTCTCTCACCAAATATTGAAGTACCTAAGCCTGACTTACCTTGTGTACCTAGCAATTAAGATAGCATTGAGCGGCAAAGCCAAAAGTACCGAGGCTTATAAACCGATGACCTTCATTGGCGCGGCAAGTTTTCAGTGGGTAAACCCTAAAGGTTGGTCAATGGCTCTGACTGCGATTTCAGTTTATAGCAGTGGCAGTTCATGGTGGGAACTTGCGATCATCGCAGCGATCTTCACGCTAGCCAACTTGCCATCAGTGACATTCTGGACGGCAGCAGGCAAACAGCTACAGCACTGGCTAACAACGCCAGTACGCATCAAAAGCTTTAACTACGGTATGGCGGGCTTGCTGTTAGCATCAACGATTCCAATGCTCTAATTTCTAGTTATTGATTCATCTAGCTTCTAGGTTCTAAATTCTAAATTCTAGCCATGGAGTCAAAACGTTATCTGGATATCTAACGCTTTCACACAGCTGAAAATTCAGTTCACTTAAATGCTTAACTGCTCAATAACTCAGTTAACCAATAACTCAGTTAACCAATAACTTAGTTAGCAAATGGTTTAGTTAGCCAATAAGTTGGCAAGGATAGGCTGTAACACGGCTTGTCCTTGCGCCGTCAAAGCCCACGCAAAACCACAAATATTCCCAAGAATCGACATCCATAGGATGGCTTTAAATGGCTGTTTCTGAGTTTTATGACGTAACTTCGCTTGCGCCAGTAACGCCCCAGGCCAACCTCCCAATAAAGAAAACAGGTGTAACGTACTTTCCTTGGTTCGCCACTGACCTTTTATTGCCGCTCGCTTATCTTTCGCGTAAAGCGCAAAGGTCAAAAGGCTCATCACAATGTAGGCAATAAGAATCGGTACATAAGACGCAACAAACAACATGCTCACTGCAACAATAGCTAGGTATACAAAACTGAGAATAATTGAGATAGACAAAAATGAACCCTTAAATTTACTCGGTATATATTTGATTTATATATCACTTATCGAAGTATGGATCTGACATGCTTAGCTTAGCGACTCAAACCGTCAAATAAAACCCAACTACGCCCTTAAATCTTTAATAAAGGAGGAGTAAGCTTTTTTACAAATACGTTAGCCTAAATGCCTTATCCATCCCTACATAACATGATGGAATATAAAGGAATTATAACAATGAATAATAAAAAACATGCTATCTATCAAGTTTTTACACGTTTGTTTGGCAACAAAAATACCACTAATACTCCATGGGGCACGATGGAAGAAAATGGGGTAGGAAAATTCAGTGATTTCACGCATCACGCTCTGGCTGAAATAAAAGACCTTGGCATTACTCATATTTGGTATACCGGCGTTCCGCATCATGCTGTCATCAAGGATTACACCCATATCGGTATTACCAATGATCACCCAAGTGTCGTCAAAGGGCGTGCTGGCTCTCCTTATGCAGTCAAAGATTACTACTCAGTAAACCCTGATTTGGCTAATGACCCTGCATCACGCCTTGAAGAGTTCGAAGCGCTAATACAAAGAAGCCATGAAAACGGCTTAAAAGTCATTATAGACATCGTACCCAATCATGTTGCGCGCCAATACAAAGGGGAAAACAACCTGCTTGGTATCAAAGATTTCGGTAGCCAAGACAATACCAGCGTAGAGTACCACCGCGATAATAACTTCTATTACATTCCTGATGCTGCGTTTGAATTGCCAGACATCATCTCCGAATTCCTGCCTCTTGGTGGAGAAGATCATCCAAGCCTAGCGACTCCATTTATTGAAAACCCAGCCAAATGGACAGGTAATGGATCTCGCCTTTCCAAGCCAAATTTCGACGATTGGTACGAAACCGTTAAAGTGAACTATGGTATTAAGCCCGATGGCACCAAAGATTTCCCGGAATTACCTCGTGACTTTGAACACCGCGATTACATGGATCATTATCACTTTTGGCTTGAATTTGAAGTCCCTGACTCTTGGGTTAAATTCCGAGACATAGCCCTATACTGGCTATCTAAAGGCGTGGATGGTTTCCGCTATGATATGGCAGAAATGGTGCCCGTTGAATTTTGGAGCTACCTCAACTCATCGATCAAAATGAATAATGCAGAAGCGTTTTTAATGGCCGAAGTATATCAGCCTCACCTTTACCGAGATTACATCAAGCTCGGAAAAATGGATTACTTATACGATAAGGTCGATCTGTATGATGGTTTGAAGGCGATTATGCAAGGCAAAGCATCAACCGCAATCATTCCGGAGATTCAGCATCAGCTGCAAGACATTGAACACCATATGATGCACTTCCTTGATAACCATGATGAGCAAAGAATTGCTTCACCAGAGTTTGTAGGTAATGCCAATATTGCTAAGCCTGCAATGCTAGTCAGCGCTTTATTGAGTAGCTCACCAACTATGTTGTATTTTGGTCAAGAAGTCGGTGAATCAGGGGCTGAAAATGCAGGGTTTGGGCAACCTTCACGCACTTCTATCTTTGATTACATTGGCGTACCTCAGCACCAAAAGTGGATGAATGACGGGAAGTTTGACGGCGGGCAACTCAATGACGATGAAAAGCAACTTCGTGCCTTCTACAAAAAAGTGATGAATTTCACCCTAGAACATTCATCCATGACAGGTGCTTATGTCGACTTACATCAATCCAATCATTTAAACGATTCATGCTACGCGTTTATCCGCCATGACCAGAATGAACTGGTGATTGCTGCGGCGAATTTCCATCAACTGAACTCCGAGTTCATTGATCTCATCATTCCGCAAAATGTCCTTCAAGATATTGATTTAAAAGAAGGAATATATGGTATGAACGAATGTATTGGTAACCATTCAACGGCTACATTAAAAGTGAACAACCACGGGGAAGGTTTCATCAGTTTACAATTAGAGCCACTAGCAACCTCCGCATTAGTTTTGACTCTACCACTTTAATGAAGCAAATTTAGTCCATGAAAAACGAGCTTAAAGAGCAAATCTAATACTGATTTTCGCACTAAGTACCCCCAATAAAGGGTGAATGATTCACCCTTTATTTTCGATAAAAAATAAGATCGCTCTATATCGGCATTAAGCTCACACTTCTGAGGAGTAGAGCTCATCCTCACCTCCTACTCCCATGCACTACGCCTTTACCTCATGAATAGTTAATTTGTGAGCGATTGATCAAACGTAATATTCATTTTAGTTATACAAAGCGTGACGACCTCACTGTATTTTCTAAATTTCCCTATCAAAAATAACTTTGGATATATCGCTCACACACCGTTCGACCTATTAAACACTACGATATTCAACTGAAATAAAAACAATATGGATATCAAACGTGAATACAAAAACCTTTAAGCTATCGACCTTATCCAAGGCTATGCTGCCAATTCTAACGGCAACAGTGATTGCGGGCTGTAATGATGATGACTCATCAAATTATACCGCTCCTACACCATCAACCTCTGTGCCCGCTGAAGTGGAACTTGCACCGAATGTAGCTCTCCCTTCTGCTGCTGCAACACCAGCAGCCACCGAAATTTCGGTTAGCTACATTGCAGATACGACATCCATAGTTTCTCGCATGGCAAATGCCACCACCGATTTTAGC
This sequence comes from Vibrio sp. QJM3NY_26, assembly GCF_057786005.1. NCBI lineage: Bacteria > Pseudomonadati > Pseudomonadota > Gammaproteobacteria > Vibrionales > Vibrionaceae > Vibrio > Vibrio sp. QJM3NY_26. Next base: position 414,571 of record NZ_CM173516.1, read on the forward strand.
CAATGGGTATTGGAGTGTGGTGATAAATCGTTTACCGCGACATCGTCTGATAATTTTGGTCCGACTTGGTTAGTTACCGCAACAGAAGCACAAGGCGCGTGCAGTATTTCAGATGGTACAACTCAACAAGCAGCCGTGACGCTAGACAGCAGTGATGCTGGTAAGTCATTTGGTGTGACTCATACTGGCGACAAAGTTGAAGGTTCTCGTCAAGACACCATGATGATGGCTCACGGGCTTGATCAAACCGGTACTGACGTAAAATTACCAGAAGTAGCAGCTCCTGGTGAATTGCCAGCTCCACCGTCTGGTCACTTTGCATTGCACCTATACGATGCACTAGGTGATTACAAAGAAGAAGGTGCAGAGAAAAACGGCTACGCAAACTTAAACCTGCATATCTGGAATAACGCAAATTGTGCCGCAGCAGGTGAAGACTACCTAAATGGTGGATGGGACGACGTAAGCGTAACACCAGATGCCTCTGATGAGTTTGGTCCCGTTTGGTATGTACCGGTTACTGATGATGCCACTCAATGTTTCAACGTAATTTTCCGTAATGCCAACAAAGATAAGCTTATTGGTAACGACCTTGTGATTGATATTTCAGGTCAAGCAGATAACCCAGGCGTCACTTATATTCCTGGCAGCGGAACGTCTTACCCAACCCGAGATGATGCATTTGCAGTAGGCGGTCCATCTTCAGAATTCACTATTGATACCGTTGGGGCAATTTTACTTGATGACAACACCATGGTGTGGCGTGCAGGCAGCGGTGCTGACCTTGTGCAAATCATGTTCAGCTCAAACGGCAAGTACGATGTATCAGAAAACGGTGTCGTCACCGGTGCCTCAATCAAGCTTACTGGTGCAACACTAACAGAAGCGCAAAAAGCACAATTCCCACACCTTGCTGACTACCCAGCATTTGAGGTGCCAGATCTTCCAACGGATCTGTCATTGGCTTCTTTGATGAAAGGCAGCTTAATTGCGATTGCTTCTTCAAACGGTGCTGCGAATGAACCATCAGAGCTGCGTTCTTCTACTGCGATTCAGTTTGCTGGCGCAATTGATGCTATTTTTGCTGAAGATGCAGCAGACCTAGAATACGGTCCAATTTATGGTGATGACGGGGTGACCTTCCGCCTTTGGGCTCCAACAGCTTCTGAAGTTGAATTGGTGGTTTACAACAGCGACAAGTCTGAAGCTTCACGTCACGCAATGACTGAAGATACTGCTTCTGGTAGCTGGAGCGTTGAACTAGAAACTGACGCGGTAGACAACAAATTCTACCGTTACGCAATGAAAGTGTTCCAACCAAGAGAGCAAAAAGGTTACGGCTACGAAGTAACTGACCCGTACTCAGTGAGCCTTTCAACAAACTCTCTATACAGCCAAGCCATCGATTTAGATTCAGATGATTTGAAACCTGCTGGTTGGGACGGTCTAGACGCACCCCACTCTCAAAATCCTGAAAATGGTGATTTGTCTAACATGGTGATTTACGAATCTCATGTCCGTGACTTCTCGGCTCAAGATGCAAGTACAGACAACAAAGGTAAGTACCTCGCCTTCACCGAGCAAAATTCGGTTCCAGTAAACCACCTAAAAGAGCTAAGTGATGCGGGTATGACTCACCTGCACTTAATGCCTGTGTTTGATATCGCGACGATCAACGAAGACCCTGATCAAGTTGCTAATATCAACGAACCATTTAGCAAACTATGCTCACTGAATGCGTCTGTTGAAAAAGATGACCGATTCAGTGGCTACTGTACAAGTGGTGGCACTATTGCTGACGCATTTGAAGAGCTAAAAGCAAGCGATTCAAAAGAGAACCCAGTGGTTGAAGGGCTTAACGAATACGTCCGTTCAGTCGACTCATACAACTGGGGCTATGACCCATTCCATTACACGGTTCCTGAAGGTTCATACTCTAGCGATGCAGAAGGTACCGCGCGTATCCTAGAATTCCGTGAAATGGTGAAGTCAGTTAAAGAAGACATCGGCATGAACGTCGTTGTGGATGTGGTGTACAACCATACCAACGCTTCAGGCATGAACGACAAGTCGGTACTGGATAAAGTGGTTCCTCTTTATTACCAACGCTTAGTACCAGATACAGGCCTAGTAGAAACATCAACCTGTTGTGAAAACACAGCACCTGAAAATGCCATGTTTGCCAAGCTGATTGATGACTCTATCCAAACTTGGGTTGAAGCTTACAAAATTGATGCTTTCCGTTGGGACTTAATGGGTCACCACCCACTTTCACAAATGGAGCAAACTTTAGCGGCAGCTCGTGAAGTCAACTCTGAAGTTTACTTCTACGGTGAAGGCTGGAACTTTGGTGAAGTTGAGAACAACAAACGTTTTGTACAAGCAACTCAACCGAATCTTGGCGGCACTGGTATTGGTTCATTCTCAGACAGATTGAGAGATGCAGTACGTGGCGGTAGCCCATTTGATGAAGCTAACGGCATCCGTGAAACTCAAGGTTTTGCTACTGGTGCAGCAGTATTACCTAATGAGTTAAGCCGAGATGCAGAAGGCAATGTGTCTGATGCAGAATTAGCTCGCGCACTTCACCAAACTGACTTAACTCGCTTAGGTATGGCTGGCAACTTGAAGAAATTCAAGATGGTCGATTACGAAGGGACCACTCAATTAGGTTCAAGCATTGACTATAACGGTCAGCAAGCAGGTTACGCAGAACAGCCTTGGGAAGTTCAAAACTACGTTTCTAAGCACGATAACCAAACGTTCTGGGACATCAACATGTACAAAGTGCCTTCAGAGGCATCAGTTGAAGTACGCGTTCAAATGCAGTCTGTTGGTATGGCGACCGTTCTACTGGGTCAAGCAATGCCGTTCAACCATATGGGTGGTGAACTGCTACGTTCTAAATCAATGCAGCGTGACTCTTACGACTACGGTGATTGGTACAACCTTGTCGACTTTACTCTTGCAGACAACAACTGGAACAAAGGTTTACCTGCAAAAGATAAAGACTTCGCTAACTATGATTTGATCAGCCAAGTAACGGCCGACGTTAACGCGCACCCACAAGCTAAAGACTTGGAATTGATGTACTCAAATTACAAAGAAATGCTACGCATCCGTAGTGCTTCTGATTTGATGACACTGCCAAGTGCTGAAGAAATCATGAAACGTGTCGACTTCCGTAATTCAGGCAAAGGTCAAACACCTGGTTTGATTGTGATGACTATTGATAACGGTTCAACACAAACGACTGACCTAGATTCTAGTCTTGATTCAATCGTAGTGGTTATTAACGCATCACCAGAAACTCAAGTAGTGGGTGACTTCGTTGACCATGAGAGCAATGCTATCGAACTGGCTGGATTTGCATTAAGCGAAGAACATGTGGATGGCGGCGTAGCCGGTGCTTCACAATTTGCTGAAGGTAAATTCTCGGTTCCAGCTTGGTCTAGCGCAGTGTTTGTACAAGCTCGTAATGGCGAACGTGGGCTAGGTTTACCAGTGAGTGAAAAACTTGATGATTTACCTCCATTTGGTAACACCAAGATCTACATTGCTGGTGACTTCCCTGCTGCATCTTGGGATCCATCAACTATCGAAGTACCTTACGCTAATGGCGGTTTGTATACAGTTCAACTAGGTCTTGCTAAAGATACTGGCTACAAATTTACTAAAGGCTCATGGGATACAGAAATTAGCTGTGGTGGTGATAACTGCCCAAGTAACTTCTCTGAAATGGGTATGTACGAGTTTACACTTGATGCAACCAATGCTGAGACACCAGTTGTGGTTGATGCAGTATTAAGTGAAAGCTATGTAGGCAAAACTTGGTTCATTCCAGGTACTATCTCTGGAGATTGGGCACACGGTGATGCACAGAAAATGACGTCAGATGCTGATAAGCCTGAAATGATTTCATTTACAACAGCGGAGCTGACTGCCGGTGAAACTACTCAGTTTAAAATGACTTGTGGTAACTGGGGCGAATGTGAACATGCCTTTAATGATGTTGTTCAGGGTTCTGAATCTCTAGAGATTACTGACTCAAGCGGCAATATTGCTTTCACTCCTGCAACAGCGGGTAGCTACCAAGTGGCATTCAACATACTAAACAAAGAGCTAACAATTACGGCTAAGTAACTTTAGTCAATGTAATATGAAAGCGTAATGTTGGGCTGCTCTAAAACAGCACCAACTAAAAGCAAGCGCCAACCTACATAAGGTTGGCGCTTTTTCGTTTCTAGACCTTTGTTTTCTAGTGCATTAATTTCTAGTGCATGAGTTTCTAGAAACGTAGCTTCAATAGCCTTAAGCAAGTCGCTATATACAAATCAGTTTTTGGTTCAGCTTGAAGCTAGGTTTGACATAGCTTGTATCTTGATTTGGCATAGCTTAGAAGCCGCCTTACATAACTGCTTTAAATTGATTCCTGCAAAATCTGCACAAATCGTTGTATCTTTTGGTCATCAATACCTTGCTTGGTATAGATCCCGACATTACCTAACCTTTCTTCATTCACCAGTAAGGTTTCAATCTCTCGCTCTTTCATCCAAGCGCACATTTTCTGACTATATGGCATCACCGCATCGGTCATTTTCAACATATCAATGCTGGCGAAAAGTGAATCTACATCATACACATCACGCCCAACCAATTGGCTTTCCATTGCATCTTCTTGGGAATTAACATGATCAGAGAGAACCGAATTGTGCCTTGAATGCTCAGGCGTCACTCGTAATAACGGGTACTGTTCTTGACTCTTCAATTGATCACTAATACCCAATTTTTTCTTAGTCAGCAGCGGGTGATCTTTTCGAACAAAAATGGCTTCTTTATCTTGAAACAAAGGGTGAAATGTCACTTTACAGCGTTCATGTAAACCTGTGACTTCATGCCCCACAAACAAATCGATATCACCTTGAACAAGGTGGTGCATCAAAGACAAGTTATTTCCAAATTCCAAATGCAATGAGCAAGCGGGCTCTATTAGTTTGTATTCTTTAACAGAGTGGCAAACAAATTGTTCCCACCAAGCTTCCCCGGTTCCGAGCTTCAATTTACCTAATTGTCGCTGCTGCATATCAGTAAAGCGGTGCATCAACGACAGATGCTTTTCTTGCTGTTCTTGTGCAAACTCCCGAAACAACACCCCGTACTCGGTAAGCTCAACGCCTTTTGACTTGCGAGTAAAAATAGCCACACCAACATCACTCTCTAATTTTTTGATCGCAGCGGTCAAGGAGGGTTGGCTAATATTCAGCTTTTCTGCTGCACCTTTAATGCTGCCTGTATGCGCAACCATCAGAAAGTATCGGTATAGCTTGTTCATAGGATTCTCTTAGTTTGCATTCGATCACAAAATGCGAGGTTAGAAATTCAACAAATTAAACCACTGAACACAGTGCGCAATGGATAGAGCTCATGATATAGGATTTTTCTATAGAGAGCATTAGTAATGCTATTTCCCAGTGTAAGATGAAATCACTATAGTAGGTCAATTAACTCATTAAGTGGACATTGAGATGGAACAGAAATGGTGGCATGACGCAGTGGTCTACCAAATTTACCCGCGTAGCTTTTTAGACTCGAATAATGACGGTATCGGTGACCTAAATGGAATCATCAGCAAACTCGATTACCTTAAAGAACTAGGCATTAATGTCATTTGGCTCTCTCCTGTTTATCAATCTCCAATGGACGATAACGGCTACGACATCTCCGACTACCAAGCGATTGCTGAAGAGTTTGGCACGATGGAAGAGATGAAACGCCTGATGGATGAAGCGAAAGAGCGTGACATTAAGATTGTTATGGATTTAGTGGTAAACCATACGTCAGATGAGCACCGTTGGTTCGAGCAAGCACGCTCTTCAAAAGACAATCCGTATCGAGACTATTACATTTGGCGCGATGCAAAACCGGATGGCAGCGCACCGGATGACCAAGGTTCTATCTTTGGCGGAAGTGCTTGGCAGTGGGATGAACTCACACAACAATATTACTTCCATCTATTCTCGAAACGTCAGCCAGATTTGAACTGGGAAAACCCGAAGGTTCAAGAAGAAGTTCATACTATGATGAACTGGTGGATTGACCTTGGCATCGGCGGCTTCCGCTTAGATGTGATTGATCTTATTGGTAAAGAGATCGATAAAGGAATCACTGGTAACGGACCAAGGCTGCACAAGCTATTACAACAAATGAATCAGGCGACCTTTGGTAACAAGGATTTGTTAACCGTAGGAGAAACTTGGGGCGCAACACCAGAAATAGCCAAGCTATACAGTGGACAAGATAGAAATGAACTTTCTATGGTATTCCAATTTGAGCACATTACCCTGACATGGGAAAACGGTGACAAATGGAACCCTATTCCGCTTGATCTTCGAGAGTTCAAAAATGTGCTGACCAAGTGGCAGCTTGAGCTGGCCGATGGTGGCTGGAATTCCCTTTTTTGGAACAACCACGATTTGCCACGTTTGGTTTCAAAATACGGTGATGACAAACATTTCCGAGTTGAGTCAGCAAAAATGCTGGCGACGTGTTTGCACTTCTTAAAAGGCACACCTTACATTTATCAAGGTGAAGAGATTGGCATGACCAATGTCGCTTTTGACAATCTAGACCAATATAAAGATATTGAAACGCACAATTTCTATAAAGTAAAAACGGAATCGGGTGTCACTCATGAACACATGATGGACGCCATTCACGAGAACAGCCGTGACAACGCTAGAACACCAATGCACTGGAACAACCAAACTAACGCAGGGTTCTCTGAGGGAACACCGTGGATTGAGCTGAATCCAAACTACCCAGAGATAAACGTCGAAAGTGCGTTGGCCGATCCAGGCTCAATATTTTACCACTACAAGACATTGATAGAGTTACGAAAAGCTCATCCAGCGATTGTCTACGGTTCATTTATTCCTGTTTTTGAAGAACACGACAAGGTTTTCGCCTACGTACGTGAGTTGGATGGTGAGCAGCTATTTGTCGTATGTAATTTCTCTGGTGACTCATTAACGCTTGACGTCCCTGAGCAATATCGCACTCAAACAGCAACTTGCCTAATCAACAATTATGGTGAGGTTTCGAGTCTCGACACGCAACTAAACTTAGCCCCTTATGAAGCATTCACTTTAAAGCTGTAAAGCATCAAGCTATGAAGCTATGAAGCTATGAAGCTATGAAGCTATGAAGCTATGAAGCTATGAAGCTATAGCACCATAAGAGCCAATCTCCCCGAATAAAGGCAAGGTAAACCCTTGCCTTTTTCGTTGTTCTTTAGCGCGTAAACTTAACTGTCAAAGCCGTATATCTAGCCAACATATCCGTATATTGAATCCGACATCGCATAAACCAATATACGCAACGCTCTTCTTAGCGAGCGATAGCCAAACCACCATCAATTTGTTTGAGCCCGTCTTCACATTTCTTTTCACGTTCAACATCACAAAAGCTACACCCTACCTCCTAAACACTAGGTTCACAATAATGATATAGATTTTTACTATACCTCTTAGCTGTTTACCTATTTCTCAAGAAGAGACGAAATCGATAAAATCACTCTCAGATAATAAGAACTGATAGAAGTGATTATCGTTATGGATAACCTTCTGAATATGGAATAAAACTATGAAACCTCTATTGAAAACACTGTCTATTTGTACCCTTGCTGCTCTTTTCAATGCACCTGCTTTTGCAATGGAAGAAGGTGAAATCACAATCTGGATTAACGGCGACAAAAGTTACGCAGGCCTAGCTGAAATTGGTAAGCAATTCGAAGAAGATACTGGCGTAAAAATTAACGTTCAGTACCCAGATTCATTAGAAGCGAAATTCCAACAACACGCAGCGACAGGCGGCGGCCCTGATATCATTTTTTGGGCACATGACCGTTTTGGTGGCTATGCAGAATCAGGTTTACTTCACGAACTAAACCCAAGTAAAGAGTTCAAAGAAAAGCTCGTCGACTTCAGTTGGGATGCGGTAACGGTGAATGGTAAAATTGTAGGGTACCCTCTAGCAATCGAAGCACCTTCTCTGATCTACAACAAAGACCTACTTCCAAACCCACCAAAAACATGGGAAGAGCTTGCTGCCATTCAGGAAGAGATGGCTAAGCAAAACAAAAAAGCCATCATGTGGGATGTGAAAAATGCGTACTTCACGTGGCCGATGATCTCTGCCGGTGGTGCCTTTGCGTTTGAAAAAACAGCAACAGGGTATGACGCCAAGAGCACAGGTGTTAACAATGCTGCGGGTGTTCGTGGCCTTCAATTCTTAGTTGATATGGTAAACCAAGGGGTAGTTAACCCGAATATGGATTACTCAGTAGCAGAAGCAGAATTCACCAATGGCAATGTGGCAATGACCATTAATGGCCCTTGGTCTTGGGGTAACTTAGACAAGCTTGGGGTTAATTATGGCGTTGCTGAACTGCCGACATTAAATGGCGGTAAAGGTAACCCATTTGTTGGAATCCTAAGTGCGGGTATCAATGCTGCGAGTCCAAATACTGATCTTGCTGTCGAGTTCTTAGAAAACTACCTATTCCAAGACGACGCTCTGAAAACCATGAATGATGACAAGCCTCTTGGCGCGGTGACACTAAAATCATTCCAAAAAATTCTTGAGAGCGATGATCGCATCAAATCAACCATGACGAATGCTGAAAACGGCGAAATCATGCCAAACATCCCGCAAATGACGGCTTACTGGTTCGCTGAAGGTGCGGCTATCGATAACGCAATGCAGGGTAAGCAAACCGTTAGAGAAGCACTAGACACAGCAGCGAAACAAATCACCAAATAACCTTTCTTATTATTAATATCCTATTGTCCTTTGGCACAGCGCATGCTGTGCCTTTTTTGTTTTGGAAATCAACTCGCTATGCAAATCCCTACTCTTTACCTAAAAGGTACGTTCAATGGCTGGGGGTTAGACACCCCATTGTTCAAAGAGCAAGACGGCTCTTACAGAGCAAACTTATGCTTATCTACCGACCTTTATCGCTTCAAAATTTCGGATTCAGATGGCACCAAGCAATGGACGCTTTCAGGGCATGAAAGTGAAGCCACACTCTGCGAATTAGAACAAGCAATGCCGCTTATCAACACACAAGGTATTGGCAATGATCTGCTGCTCTCTCCCGCTGTCGCTGGTCAATACTCCTTGAAGGTGCAATTCAGCGCTTCGACGCCAACGATCACCGTAACCAAGGGGGAATACAATGATCTATCAACACCTCAACGCGAGCCTATGAACACACGTCTGATAGAGGGTGAGACAGAGGAGACGCTGCCTCTCTGGCAACACCCTGAATTTGCAATGCCACATAACCAACTATTCCAAGAGCTCACCATCTCAGAGACACAGTCATTCCCGTTTGTGTTCGGGGATAATGTCGATGGTTACTATCATGGAGCAACCTATAGCTATGTAAACGGTGGTAAATATCGTCACCACCAAGGTTGGATACTGGGAACCTTCGCCAGCTATATCGACGGCAAGTTCAATAATAAGTTAGAGGCTGAACGTGCTAGCCTGACGCCTTATGGTATTGAACATCATTATGAGAATAGTCGAGAATCGCTGAGCCTGATTCAAGGTTCCAGACTCGTATCGCTTAAGGTATCGTCCAACAAACCGAGCGCTTTAAGCCTAATTCCAGAACTCAACGTACCTACGACTCACTCTAAAGTTCACATTTCAGACTCAAATATCGTAATAGAACTCAACCCTCAAGTTTGCCCAGACGGCTGCCCAAGGTTTGTCGCCATCGTGAGCAATCATGCAGTACATGCACGAGAGATCTCGCTAGACGCTCACCCTGAACTTCGCGACCTAGTTCAGCTCTCAGAGAGCAATACAAAGCTCATGCTCACGACGTCAGATAAACAAACTGAACTTGTCGTCTACCTCGGCTTTGCTGAAACTCTTGAAACCGCTAGCTCATTGGTTAATCAAGCGATCAAAAATAACGAACACGTTCTTCACCAACAGCGGATTTATGAGTTCTTAACCAATAATTATTTGTGGACCAACGACCTGGAATACAACCGAGCGGTTATGTGGTCACGTCTTGCCAGTAGAGCCTTTGTTAGCCATGAATTTGGGACCGGTATTTGGGCTGGGCTACCTTGGTTCAAAGACTGCTGGGGCCGCGATACGTTTATCGCTTTATCAGGAACAAGCTTGGTTAATGGCTTATTTAGCGAAGCCAAAGAGATAATTGAAAACTTTGCATCAATGCAGATGCTCGACGAAAGCTCCGTGAATTTTGGCCGAATCCCCAATCGCGTGACAAGTAAAACGAACATCATTTACAACACTACTGATGGCACACCGTGGATGATTCGAGAAGCTCTCGAATACATCAACTATTCTGGTGATGTGGCGTTCGCTAAGGCTATTTACCCAACCCTGAAGCGTTTCATCACAGGTGTCGAAAAACACTACTTAAGTGAAGATAGCTTGATGGCACATCGCCACCCTGATACATGGATGGATGCAAAAATTGATGGGATGACACCTTGGTCTCCTCGTGGACCTAAAGCCAATGATATCCAAGCTTTATGGTTTGAGAGCTTAAACAGTGCCATTCAACTCGCAACTTTAGTGGGCGACTCCGAAGCAGAAAAGAGCTGGACAATCCAAGCAGGAAAAGTGAAGGCAAACTTCGCAACCAAATTTTGGGATAATGAACATAATCGATTAGCCGACCATTTATCTGAAGGTGACGCTCCCGACTATAGCGTGCGTCCAAACCAACTCATGACGATTTCAATTCCTCAGAAAGTTGAGCTTAATCAGAGCGAAAGAGAGCAATACATCGTCAAGAATGCGGTCGAAAAGCTATTGTTCCCATGGGGGATCTGCTCGCTACAACAAGAGCATGTCGATTTTCACCCATATCATGACAATCAAGCCATGTACCACAAAGATGCGGCTTATCACAATGGGACGATCTGGGGGTGGAATGCAGGCTTTACCATCACTGCTCTCAACAAGTTTAAGCAGCAAGATCTCAGTTACCAGCTATCCAAAAACTTGGCAAAACAGATCCTTACACAAGGCTGTAGAGGGACAATGAGTGAAAATTTGGACGCCTACCAACTCGATGACCGCGATCTTGTAGAATCAGGCACATTTGCACAAGCCTGGTCTGTTTCAGAATACGCTCGTAACGCGCAACAGGACTATTTGGGATATTGCCCACGCTTATTGGACAATCAGATACACCTAACACCAAATTTTCCAAGTTGTTGGAGTGAATTAGTGGCTTCGTTGCCTTTCGGTCAAGGAAACCAGCTACGACTGTCATTTGAATCTGAGTGCGGTATTTCTCGCTACAAGATTCAGTCAAATCGAGAAGATACGGTAAGTTCCGAGATCACATTGGTGCTTACGTTAGACATAAACCATGAGTCTGTTGCCGTAATCTCGACACCATTAACACAATCGTTGGAGATCACGATCGACAGTCACCAACAACAGGTCACTGTAAGCAATAAACAAGCGCATATTGATATTCAACCTAAACAAAGTAATGCCATCTTAAGTGACTTACAATTTGCTAAACCTGATTTTTCCAGGAAACACCGTAGCATGTTTAACAATGACTACTTGTTGAACAAACGGAATAAACAACAGCTATCAGTAGCCAAAGACTAATTTCATTGTTAGCAAGCCGATATAAAGAAAGCCTAATCCACTTATTACTAGAAAGAGAATGGAATTAGGCCTTCTTTTATTGTCTAAAAATAAAGTCGATGAAATCAGGGAATCGTAGAGACCAAGCCGTTTCATTATGCTTATGATCTTTACCTTCTTGATAAAACAGCGTCACGTTGTGTTTTTGAGCGAGTAACTTATTCATTTCCCTTGAACCACTCAGATAAACGTCAGCAAAATCCACGCTTGTCCCTTCACGAGCTTCATTCGTTCCCATATCCATATATATGTTTGTTGGATACAGAAAGTTAAACTCTTTCATATACTCGAAGTATGAGGGTTTATTGAACCAAAACGCCGGAGAGAAGATCCCAAGCACGCCAAAGATATTCTGGTACAGTGAGCCGCCATACAAGCTTATTAACCCGCCCATGGAACTGCCAGCAAGATACGTAAACTCTCGGTTCGGCTTTGTTCTGTATGTTTGGTCTATATAAGGTTTCAATGTTTGACAGATAAACGCCATATACTCGTCCCCTTCACCACCAAATTTAAGTAGCTCATCACCAACACCCAACTCTTTTATCTCTTGATTGGCGCGCCAAGGCGAATACTCATTATAACGCTCCATGCCATCAAGCTCATGACTGCTGTCGATTGCGACAACAATTAACCCTGATAACTTACCGAGCCTTTGCATCTCATCGAGTGTCGTTTGTGCATCCCAACACATCCCATACGTCGCTGTAGACTTCTCAAAGACATTCTGTCCATCGTGCATGTATAAGACCGGATAAGCTTGTTCTGATTGTCGGTAACCCGCAGGAAGATAAATGCGGAGCGTTCGAGTTCGATTCAACTGTGGAATAAAGAACTCATCGATAATAATCAATTCAGATTGCATAACGACCTCTAAACTTGAAGCGTCTATAAATTCGGATACAAAAAACGCCCCTTTAAAGGAGCGTTCTATCTTTATCTTTATCTTTATCTTTATCTAAGCGACTAAGATACTGGGCTGCTAAACCATTCAGCCTACTAATCTATTACGTTATTAAGCTAACAAGCTATTTTGCGTTGACGGCTCGCACAAAAGCTTCTTGTGCGCCTTCAACATTAAGTGCCTTCGCTTCATCTAGCAAACCTAAAGCTTTCGGTATGTCACCCGATTTCACCGAATTTTGTATAGCGGACAAATAGAAGTCTTTTGTCTCTTGCTGCACACGTATCTGCGTGTCTGCTTTCTTCGGTGCTACTGCTGTAGTCGTTGCCAGAGCGACAGGTGCCGCAACAGCAGCCACTGGTACTACAGCAGGTTTAGCACGGTAAGGGCGAAGCTTTAGAGTTTCTACTTCTAACTCTAGACGACCACCTAGTTGATTGGTGTATACAGGATCGGTGACCATAGGCATCACTTCACCAAACTCTTTCGCACGAACTTTCGCAGGATGATCAACTTTAATCGCTTTTCCTAGCTCATCAGCTGGTGTGTAGATAATGATGTAAGGTGTTTTACTTGCATCAACACGTAAGCGTTCAATGTAACTAGTGCGTGTAAACGCATCGGATGCCTGAACTTTAAAGTCTTCAAACTTCAATGTTTGCAATGGCTTAAAGTTCTCATCGAGAAGTATAGCTTCTGGAGCAAAAACCGAATCATCGATCATCAAACTGGATAGCTTAACTACCATCTCACCTGAGCGTTCGCTGAACTTGAACGCTGCAAAGTGGCTATTACCGGTCGTAAATGTACCGACAGGTGAACCCAAGTCGATATCAAATTTTAAATCTTCATTGTTATTTAATCGAGCGTATGGGAATTGCGAAAAATCGCTGCAGCATACTTCTGCATTAGTAGGTGCATCTAATTTAGTTTGAACCTGAGCATCTGAAGCACAACCGCTTAGCAAGGCACCTAGTACCACGGCTAACATAGAGCTTTTATTTGTCATTTTAATCTCTCTTACTATTGGTTGTTTGGGGGAAACGGAAAAAGGCAGCCAATTGGCTGCCTTATACTGTAAATGGTTTAGAACCAAATTTCAGTGTGCACACCGAATACAAACTGGTCATTACCGCTTTCGATACCAATTTGCTTAGCACTTGCATCGTCATCAGCTTTGATGTAGCTGATGTAAGGTTTTACCTGTGGACGACCGAAGTAATCTGAGTTTGCCGTAAATGCTGTAGCAATCTCTAAGTTAATGATGTTACTTTCTACATCGTCACCTGTACGACCCCAGTAACCTTCATCACCTTCTTCGTGACCGTAAGAAGCTGTTGCTTCTAGACGAATGTTGTCATTCAGTTTGTAAGAAGGACGAGCTGCAACAATATAACGTGTTAGACCTTTAGCGCCCCAAAGTTCGTCAAGAGCTGTGATATATGTCGCTTCTGTACCAAGCTGCCATCTTTCTGAGATGTTTAGCACACCGTAAGAAGTCAAGAATAGAGACTCGGCATCATCATTACCGCCAGACCAGCCACCGAAGTTAACACCACGGTTTTGCATTACACCAGTACCGTATGCAATCGCGTTTTGTGTCCAACCGTCTAGGCCGTAGTAGCTTGTATTAAGCGTTACAGATGCACCGATACCGTCTTCGTTTTCATCGCCGTTTACAACTTTCTGACCGTATTTCAAATCAAAGTCTAGAGAGCCAATACCTGCATCTACTCCGTAGTAATATAAGTCTACAGAAGAAGCAGTAGTGCGCTCTGCACCTGGAGTTGAAGAACCAGCATCAGGGTCAGCCATTACATATGCGATACCAGCTGTGTTGCCACCTAACTTAGTTTGAATACCTGCACCGATACCAGATGATTGTTTCCAGAACTCACCAGACAAAATACCTGCAGCACGGTTTAAGAAGCGTTGACCACCCCAGATTGAAGTGTCGTCACCTAGAATACCACCTAACTCAACATATGCTTCTTTTACTTCAAATTGTGCTGTGGTGTTATCTTTTTGGCTACCGGATGAAGAGTAAGCGTAAGAGTTACCATTACCATACTCAGTACGTAGAACGTAGTCAGCCCAAACACCATTTTGGTATTCAGAGTGCTTCTTAACTACAAACTCAACTTGGTTTGTACTCTTACCGTGAGTACCAGCCGTTTTGTAATCTGGCTTACCAAATTCAGTGTCTACTGTTTTACCATCTACTACACGAACGTTGGAAGACATATAACCATGCACTTCCCAACCGTCAGCGATAACATCAGTAGGGTTTTTCACCTCTACTTCCATTGCAGAGTCACCGCTTGTTACATCCAGTGCAACTTCATTCTCAGCAAATGCAGAACCAGCCATAAGTGCAGTAGTCACCGCTGCAGCAATCAAACTTACTTTTTTCATTCTTAACTCCATTAAGGACGATTTATTATTAGGTTTTATATTTTTGCTCTCTTGCGACAACCAAAGGCAGTTATGGCGGACGTAAGATAGAGAGGTTTAGGGTTGCCCCTGATTCGTTTCAACGGAGCCAATATTAAGAGGGGATGACAAGTTTGACTTCCTCCGCCCTGAACTAAATTAAGGGGGATGAGAAGGGAGTAGAAATTATACGGAACGGTGTTTACAGGAGTTAGATCACTTAATCTAGGAGGAGTAGGCAGCACACAGATCTAATTATTCACCTTAAGTGAGATCTACTTCAAATATATAATTTGAACCTAATCGGTAAATTATTTTTTTAACAATAATTATTCTGTGAAGTTGCTTGACCTTACTGTGACAAAGCTTTTTACTTATAGTTCACTGATGTCGATAAACGAACAAGAAATCAAGCAATGACTAGAACGCTCGCTCGCCCTTATCCGCTAGGCGCAACGCTAGGTAACACTGGCTGCAACTTCTCAATTTTTTCTCCTGACTGTAAATCACTTTCCCTCGCACTCTTTGACGAGAACGATGAGTTCACCACTTATAAGTTGGAAAATGAATACGCTGATATCAGATATGTGTTTATCGACGGTATAAAAGCAGGACAAAAATACGGCTTCATTGCTGAAACTGAAAATGGTCCAATCCTACTTTCAGACCCTTACGCTAAAGCAATCAGCGAACCGCTCGATTACGTCACGCCGTATACCAATGAAAAAAGCTTTTCGATGGCGAAATGTGTTGTTATTGATGACACTTTCGATTGGCAAGATGTAGACAAGCCGCGTATTAGCCGAGAAGAGACCGTTCTTTTCGAAACCCATGTAAAAGGCCTATCTAAGCTTCACCCTGAAGTCGCGCCCCATACTAAAGGCCGTTACTTAGGGTTAGTTAGCCCTGAAATGCTCGCGTTCTACAAACAGCAAAATATCAACTCTCTACAACTTTTACCTATTGCTGCATGCATGCATGAGCCTCACCTACTAGATATGGGGAAAGTGAACTATTGGGGTTACAACCCATACTTATTCATGGTGCCTGACCCACGCTACGCCGAAAAGGACGCCGTGAATGAGCTCAAAACTGCGATTCGCGAACTGCACCGTAATGGCATCGAGGTCATTCTAGACGTCGTGTACAACCACACAGCAGAAGGCGGTGAAGGTGGAACTACCTTCAACCTAAAAGCACTGGATAGTCGCTACTACATTAAACATGGTTGTCATTATGCGAACTTTACTGGTTGCGGTAATACGGTCGACCTAACCCACCAGCCAGCACTCAACTTAGTGATGGATACGCTTCGCTATTGGGTTAATGAGTTTAAAGTTGATGGCTTCCGCTTTGATTTAGCAGCAACGCTAGGCCGTGAAGGCGATAATTACAATCCTGAGGCCGCTTTCTTCAAAGCCGTTGCTCAAGATCCTGTACTTAAAGAAACCAAGTTAATTGCGGAACCTTGGGACATCGGCCCGAATGGCTACCAAGTTGGTAATTTTCCTTTAGGTTGGAATGAGTGTAACGACAAGCTCAGAGACATTACACGCAGCTTCTGGCGCGGTGATCAAGGCTATCTGAAAGAGTTTGCAACTCGCTTGATGGGATCGCGTGATATCTACAGTGCAGCGCACTGGCCGTACAAATTGACCGTCAACTACATCACTTACCATGACGGCTTCACCATGCAGGATCTTGTTTCTTACAAGCACAAGCATAATGAAGAAAATGGTGAGAACAATCGCGATGGGCACGGCGACAATCGCTCTGAAAACTATGGCGTTGAAGGCGAAACCGAAAACCTATTGGTCGTCGCAACACGTGAAAAGCAGAAGCGTAACTTCATGGCAAGCCTGCTGTTCGCCTTTGGTATTCCGCATATTCTGACGGCTGATGTGTTATCTCATACTCAAAAGGGTAACAACAACGCTTACTGCCAAGACGGCGTAACCAGCTGGCTGAACTGGGAAGATTCTGAGCGTAAGACTTACTTCAAGACTTGGCTGTCTGAGATGATATCCGCACGTCAGCAATACATGGTGCCTTTTATTAAGGCATTCAGTGGCGAAAAGCGTAACTCTAACCGCATCTTCTGGAGCCGTGTCGATGGCACTCTCATGGAGCATGATGATTGGAACCGTTTAAGCTCGGTTGCGTTGCATTTAGGTATTGGTAAAGATGGTGACGAGTTGATCTATCTGATCAACCAAACCAACGCACCTGCGCGTTTTTCTTTACCTAGTGACCGTGAGCAAAACTGGGTGACTATCTGCGATACTAACCTAAGAAATGTAAAACCAGGTCATGCTGAAGGTGAAATGCTGTTATCTCCAGCTTCAATGGCGATTCTGCACTATTCGCCAGACAAGACTGATTTGATTTAAGTTAAAAGCTAAGCCAGCTTAATAAACCACCAGAAACCATAGGAGCCAGTTATGTTTATGACTGGCTTTTTTGTTAGCCGAATATCAGAAAAGTCATTCATTTATATGGAATCATTTGCATTGATGTGATTACAAAAACTGTTTAGTATGGCCGTACTATAAAAATGAATCTATAACGTCTTTGGATATCATGGCTTTACCTAAAACATTAATTCGGCTTTTTAAACCATACATTATTTTATTAACTGGAGGGATGCTCTATCTTGCTGTGGCTCAACTTGAAAAAGTAGAAACAGCAGCAACCGAACAATCATCATCAAATATTCGAATCGCAAGCTCCACGATTCGTTCCAACATCGAAGCCACATTTGGCAAGCTCTATTTTCTAGAAACCAGTCTAGGCTTACCTCAAACGGCTCCAATCGGTGACCGAAAATTCAGAGAACTGAGTGATAACATTCTAAAAAGAACACCTAACTTCTCCGATATCATTCGATACCAACCTAAAACCCAACAATATATATCAAGTCGTGGCTTACCTATTTCCAATGAACAAGTTGGCTCCATCAAATGGAACCCAATAGACAGTGTTGTTGACGATTTTTATATCTCTTCTATTTATCAAAAGCCCGATGGTCGTTGGGTATTCGCGGTAAAACATACAGCGGAAAGATTGAACGAAGAGATATGGATTGAGTTTGATCTATTGCACACAACCCAAGGATTAAGAGACTTAAAAACGCTTAATCACGGCTATGTGTTTGTGGTTGATCGAGCAACAGAACGACTTGTCTTTCACCCTAATCCGAAACGTATCGGCTCTAAATCTATCAGCTACCACGCTGGAATAAGCCACCAACTCTCGCAAGGCGAAACCGTCGGTAAACACGAATACTACTATCAAGATAACTTCAAAATATCGGTATTTGACGCTGACAATAGCTTGAACTGGGTGTTCATCGCAGGTACCGATCGTCATGATATCCTAACCAGCTCATATCAATTCACATTAACTGGTGTCGTACTTGGTTCTCTGATTCTGTTGTGGGTTGGGGCAAACTATTTGTCTTATCGCTTGAACGTATCTTTATCTCAACTGAATAAGGTCGATGACCTCGTAAGCTTTAAACGAGAGTTGAAATCCATACTGGCTAGCTTTACTTACCAAAAAGGCATTCAATTCTGTCTCTATCAGCCTGAAAACCACACATTCAGTACCATCGACTATCACGGAAACAAATCAACGGTACATTGTGACAAGGCCCTTGCAGAACGATTTACACCAGACACCATGGCTTATCGAAGTGGTAAGTACGCTGATCCGCTGGCATGTAAACTCAAAATACACCAACGTCACTACTGCATTCCTTTGCACTCTCGCAAACAGTTGGTCGCAGTGCTTTATGTGAACGCGAACTTACCGATCAGCCAGAGTATTCTGCGTATGATCAGAGATTACACTGAGGTCTCGCTGTCTAACTTACTGCTCCACCATCAATTGAGCAGTAAAGATCTGATGACTCAGTTGGACAACAAAAGCAGTTTCAATATCGCACTGGAAAACTACGCCGACGAGCCAGATACCTATGTTGCTCTGCTCGACATCGATAACTTTGACCACGTTAATCGCGCCTATGGTGAAGCGGTCGGTGACAAGATGATCAAGCTGACTGCAGAAGCGATACGCTCATACTTCCCTAAGCCTAAAGGGCTTTGTCTTGCACGTATTGGAGGCAAGGAGTTCGCTGTATTGTTCAAAGCAAATGATGTGAAGGATGCCAAATTCCAGCTCGACCAATGTCGAATTGGAGTTAGTGATCAAGCCGTTACCACACCAGATATCACGTTATCATTAGGTGTCAGCGTCGGATTCTCGCAAATAGTAGGTGAAACAGATTCGGCTTTAGCGCTTGCAGAACAGGCGAAACTCATCGCTCAGCAGCTCGGAAAGAACCGAGTGGAAGGACATATAAGAGCTGTCGCGCAAGCTTCATAACACGCCGCAGATTCGTATGTGCACACAAAGCACCTAGGATTCACACCCTAGGTGCTTTTGTTTTTATGGAAAGTCATTACAATGCGCCTTCGACACGACAATATTCCCTTTCTAACGACACGAACCTTATGAAGCTAAGTAACCGACTGCAAACTCTCCACTCCCTTGTCAACAATGACTACCAACATATTTGGGACTGCTGCTGCGATCATGGATTTTTGGGCGTTCAACTGTTGTCGGATAATAGAGCGCCTCAGATTCACTTTGTCGATATTGTCCCGTCTCTGATGAATGAACTGGAAGACAAGCTAACTCGTTACTTTCCCCAAGATAATTCAGACCAACAAACGGTTACCAGCCGATGGCAAGTTTACTGCATGGATGTCGCTGCTATTCCGCTCCAGAAACATACTGGTAAACACCTGGTTATTATCGCGGGCGTCGGTGGCGATCTCACGCAGAAGCTCGTCGACGACATTCATCGCCAACATCCAGACAAAGATATCGATTTTTTGCTTTGCCCAGTCCATCAGCAGTTCGAGCTAAGAAGTCATTTAAAAGCGCTCAAGCTCGGCCTGATTGACGAAGTGTTGATTGAAGAGAACCGTCGTTACTACGAAATTTTATTGATTAGTAATAACCAAGGTGATGCTGAAAAGAGCCAAAACGTTAACGAGATATCAAACGTCGGTGACAAGATCTGGGCACCAAGCTGTGATGAACAAATGAAAGTATCACAGCAATACAAAGCCAAAACATTGCAGCATTACTTACGCATCCATCAAGGGCAAGAGAAGCAAGGCAAACCGAGCCAAGTGAAACACATCATCGATGCTTACCAAGCGATTTAGCTTTGTACTCACTTTGAGCGTATTCACTTTAAAGAGTTAAGAACATAGTAAGCACTAACTTCATTGTTCAAAGCCCATACAGCAGATTCAATAAAAAAGCCGACAGTTCAATGAACTATCGGCTTTTTTGATGCTATTTGTTTGGTTTGATCTTACTGCGCTTGCTTCTTATGAACCGCATCAACCGCATCAACCGCATCAACCGCATCAACCGCATCAACCGCATCAACCGTATCAACCGTATCAAGAGCATAAACCGTATCGAGATACTCGTCTTTCTCTTTCCACGTGTTGTTCAACCAACTGTGGAAACGACGCTTAAACGCTTTGTCTTCAAAGTAATTGCCGTTCACGTTCTCATCCATCGGATGCAATTTAATACGCACGACCACCTTCTTCATCTTACCTTTCAGCATGTCTTCAAACGGAGAAGTCTGATTCTCTGGGTAAGCCAAAGTAACATCGACGATACCATCTAGGATTGGGCCCATTGCAGACAGAGCAAACGCCACACCGCCGGTTTTTGGCTTGAGTAGATGTCGATACGGTGTTTTCGCTGTCGCCAGTTTCTCGTGATTGGCACGTGTCCCTTCGACAAAGTTGACCAATGTTGTTGGTGCCCATTTGAACTTAGTGCATGCCTTGTTGATTGCGTCGAAGTCATCATTACGGCGCTCAGGGTTACGAATCAAAAACTCACGCGAGTGGCGTCTCATGAACGGCATATCCAAGCCCCAGCAGGCCAATCCAACAAAGGGAACATACAACAGTTCGTGCTTGAGGAAGAACTTAGTCATTGGCATCTTGTCTTTCAAGATTGAAGACAAAATCACGATATCCGCCCAGCTCAGGTGATTCGACATCATCAGGTACCACTGCTTAGTCGAGATATCTTCCCCTCCTTCGACTTGCCACTCGATATCGTTATTCACATTCAACATCCAAAGGTTAAGCGAAGCCCAACACCAAAACGTGAAATTCGCTAAACGAGTACATGACTTTTGAACAATAGAGATTGGAAGAATCAGTTTGATGAGGCCAAAGAAGCTCACGGTAAACGCAGTCATTGCGGTATTGATAGTCACGAACAATACGTTCAAGACCATACGAAGATTATCAAGCATAAAACACGGCTATATTGAGATCGAAAGCCGACATTATACTCATCTGTAAATTATTCTCTTCAGTTATTGGTGGAATCGTTCAAGGGTCAAACCACTCATTGAGATTGATCAAGCTCAATTCAAAAATTAGCCATAGCAAAGCCACCAAGATCCAACTCTCAACAAGAACAAAAAAGACCACAAGAAGTCATTAAGACTCAATTATAAGTGTGTATTTTTGACTCCATTAAAAGTAATCCCTCTTAACAATTTAGTATTGATAAGCATTCTCATTATTGGCATGGTACATGCAACTCCAAAAAGTAAGATAGTTGAGTATCCTTAATGAGATAACTTCTCTACATAAAGGTGATGATATGACAGATATTCCTCATGGTTTGGTAACAGGAAAAGTAACACACAAGACAGAATGGACCGATCAATTGTTCTCGCTTCAAGTCAGTGCACCAGTCTCACCCTACCAAGCGGGTCAATTCACAAAGTTGGGTTTACTCAACAGTGAAGATGAGTTTGTTCGACGCGCTTATTCAATGGTGAATGCGCCAGAACACACAAAAGGTCATCAGCATTTAGAGTTTTTGATTGTTAAGGATCAAAACGGCCAGCTCTCTCCTCAACTTCATGAGTTGAAGGTCGGCGATGACATATTTGTCGGCAAAGACCCTAGTGGATTTATGACATTAGATGAGATCCCTGAGATCGCAGACGATCTATGGATGCTATCGACAGGAACCGCGGTTGGTCCATTTATCTCTATGCTCGAAAGTATGCAAATACAGCAGCAAAATGGCTCAGATGTCGAAAAAGTAATGTCATTCAAGAACCTTGTACTGGTTCATGCCGTAAGAACAGAACAAGACCTGACTTATCGAGACCGTATCGCTCAACTCGTTAATCACTTCCAAGGGAAACTACAATATGTGCCAATTATTTCTAGAGAATCAGTCACCGGAACTTTGCGCGGACGAATCCCAAGCTTGTTACTTGGAGGCGACCTTGAGCAAACCACGTCTGTCGCTTTCAATCAAACCCGCAGTTTTTTCTACCTTTGTGGCAATCCGCAAATGGTTCGCGACACAAGTGAAGCACTAACCAGCTTAGGTTTCGAGAAGCACTTACGCCGAAAGCCCGGCCAATTCAGCAGTGAAAACTACTGGTAATCACGGTCACCAATTCAATCAAAGCTAAAGCTTGTATTCAAAATACAGGCAGATAAGAGGTTTCATATGAGTCATTTACGTATTCCGTCACACTGGAAAATTCAACGTTCAACGCCATTTTTCACCAAAGACAACATACCGGCTGCGCTTCTCAATCATCACAACACCGCAGAAGGTGTATTCGGCCAGATCTGCGTAATGGAAGGTACCGTCACTTTCTACGGTTTTGCCGGTGCAGACGCAACGGAACCAGAAAATGTTATCACGATCCAAGCAGGGCAATTTGCCACAAGTCCACCTCAATATTGGCATCGAGTAGAGCTGAGTGACGACGCGCAATTCAACATTAACTTCTGGTCAGAAAAAGAGACCAAGAAGATGTTCAACACCCGAAAGTAAGATCCATTCAATATTGATGAACTTATAAGCAAGCTACTTCGTAGTGTGATTTTTAATGTTCAAGAAGTGATGATAGAAGATCAAATAACCATAGTAATTACAGTGACTAATGGTGATAGACAAGACAAAAAAACTCTAGCACACTGGACAAAGTTATTAGTTTTAATCCCGTTTCAGATAATGAATAAGTGGATTATTTATATTTTAGGTAAGAGAGGAAGCCATGCTCAACATTGCTTTTTTTAGCTCAAAATCATACGACGAAAAATCATTTGAACTTGCAAAAGGCGAACTCAACGCCGAGTTCCATTTTCACGATTTTCGACTCACTACAACAACAGCAAAAATGGCGCACGACAACGAAGTCGTTTGTGCGTTTGTAAACGATGACCTATCGCGAGATGTGCTAGAGATTCTAGCAAAAGGCGGCACTAAGCTGATTGCGATGCGCTGCGCGGGCTTTGATAAAGTCGACTTAGACGCAGCCAAAGAGTTTGGTCTGCAAGTCGTTCGTGTCCCTGCTTATTCTCCCGAGTCTGTAGCAGAACACACCGTCGGTATGATGATGTGTTTGAACCGCAAGTTACACAAAGCATACCAACGTACTCGTGATGCGAACTTCTCTCTTGAGGGACTAGTTGGCTTCAACTTCCACGGTAAAACCGTTGGTGTAATTGGTTCAGGAAAGATTGGCTTAGCGACGATGCGTATTCTGAAAGGTTTAGGCATGAACATCTTGTGCTACGACCCGTACCCAAATCCTTTGGCAAAAGAACTGGGTGCTAAATACGTAGAGCTCGATGAGCTTTACCAAGAATCTGACGTGATTTCTCTGCATTGCCCAATGAGTAAAGAGAACTACCACCTGTTGGATGCAACGGCATTTGGCAAAATGAAAGATGGCGTGATGATCGTCAACACCAGTCGCGGTGAACTGCTTGATTCGACAGCCGCAATTGAAGCGCTGAAACAGAGCAAGATTGGTGCGCTTGGCCTTGATGTTTATGACAACGAGAAAGAGCTATTCTTCCAAGATAAATCTAACGATGTGATTGTCGATGACGTATTCCGTCGCCTATCCGCTTGTCACAACGTGTTGTTCACCGGTCACCAAGCCTTCTTAACTAAAGATGCTCTGTTCAACATTGCCAATACAACTCTAACCAGCGTTGATGCTTTCTTTGCAGGCAACACCAGCGGCAACGAACTGGTTTAACAACAAATTGAGTTAATAGCAGACTGAGTTAAAAACAAACTAGCTCCACAAATACAAAGCCACGCTATTCCTAAGTGAACAGCGTGGCTTTTTCGTTTATCTAGTATTCAAAAACAGTTCCTAGACGCAGAAATGACAATCCTCGACATCCAAACCATAAACGCCTTTGCGAATGGCCAGATGTTCTGCACCAGCCTTCACGCCCATCTCATAACCTGCATCCAAGATACTTTGATCCATAGTGAGTCGCTTCACCTCAAACGCTTCTGGTGGCGCAATCACCTTGATGGTCGCATCTTTTGGAGGATTACGAATAAACTCCAAAGATTGGTTGTAGTTTTCAGCACGCACCGCCATCGACTCCGCAATATTTGGGAATTTCTTTAACAGCTTTTTCAGCATCCACTGATACTTCTGCGGCTTCATTCGGTAGCTAAGTGGGTGGGATAGAATCACAGTAATATCGCGTGCACCACGTCGGTATGCTTCACGCACTGGAATCGAATCAGCCACGCCACCATCGGTATAACAGCCGCCAGAGAAGCACGGTGTTTCACGATAAGCAATCGGTAGCGCCGTTGTCGCTTCAACCACATTAGAAAGGTTTTCAGGCTTGATATGATAGTAATCCGCACTGCCAGTATCGACGTTCGTTACAGCAGCAACTAAGGGAACACTTGAGAACAGCTCACCGCAATCGAGCGGATAACGTTGGTTAGATTCATCCCACAACCACTTAACGTCGACCAAATTGCCACCTTTAGCAAAGCGAGTTGGATTAAAGAAGGTTTTGTCGGTCGCCATGGTAGTAATCACGTTATAGCTGCGTTTTGGTGCTTGAGATAAGTAACCAACCAAATTCGACACACCCGCAGATACACCAATGGCAAAATCATAAGGACGGAAGTCGTCTTGCATAAAGGCGTCCAACACTCCGGCAGCGAAGATGCCTCTCATAGCCCCACCTTCAACGATTAATGCGCTTTTACTCATCTCAAACTCTATTACTTTATAAACTGATAGACGTAGGATAATCCCGTCCATTTTATAAAGATAATGGGATGTGTTTATCAATTCGATAGGCAAAAACTATCAATAGAAATAGTGCTAATTTTCAAGTAATTGGTACTACTTACATGACTCACCTAATACACAGCATGATCAAAAAAGGCCGTTGAGTGATTCACTCAACGGCCTTTCATTTAACTAATCAAATTTATTGATTACGACTTAAATTCGCTCACATCGATTTCAAGCAATTTACCAATGCCTTCACCGTATGCAGGGTCAGCTTTGTAACAGTGTCTTAGGTGACGCAGTTGAATCTCTTTTGGCACGCCGCCTAGGTTACGAGCAGTGTTATCAAACAGAATCGCTTGCTTCTCTGGTGTCATTAGACGGAACAAGTCACCTGGTTGCGAGAAGTAATCTTCATCTTCGCGGTGATCCCAGTGTGCCGCTGCGCCATCTAGGTTCAATGCTGGTTCAGCAAAGTCTGGTTGCTCTGCCCATTGGCCTTCGTTGTTTGGCTCATAGCCTAATGTGCTGCCAAAGTTACCATCGACACGCATCGCACCATCACGGTGGTAGCTGTGTACAGGACAACGAGGTGCGTTCACTGGGATATGCTGATGGTTAACACCCAAACGGTAACGCTGCGCATCACCATAAGCAAACAAACGACCTTGTAGCATTTTGTCTGGCGAGAAGCTAATACCCGGAACTACGTTCGCCGGGTTGAATGCCGACTGCTCTACTTCTGCGAAGAAGTTTTGCGGGTTACGGTTCAATTCAAACTCACCTACCTCAATTAATGGGTAATCCGCGTGTGGCCAGATCTTAGTCAAATCGAATGGGTTGTAAGACACTTTCGCTGCGTCTGCTTCTGGCATCACTTGTACTTTCAACGTCCATTTCGGGAAATCTTGGTTGTCGATGCTGTCTAATAAATCACGTTGGTGGCTCTCGCGATCATTACCGATCAATTGTCCGGCTTCTGCATCAGATAAGTTCTTAATGCCTTGCTGAGATTTGAAGTGGAATTTCACCCAGAAACGCTCGTTGTCTGCGTTAATAAAGCTGAACGTGTGGCTACCAAAACCGTGCATGTGGCGGTAAGTAGCAGGGATACCACGGTCACTCATTACGATGGTGATTTGGTGAAGCGCTTCAGGTAGAGAAGTCCAGAAATCCCAGTTGTTCTTTGCACTGCGCATGTTGGTGCGCGGGTCACGCTTAACCGCATGGTTTAGATCTGGGAACTTAAGAGGATCACGAAGGAAGAATACTGGGGTGTTGTTACCCACCATGTCCCAGTTACCTTCTTCAGTATAAAACTTCAATGCAAAGCCACGGATATCACGCTCAGCATCAGCGGCGCCGCGCTCACCGGCAACCGTTGTAAAACGAGCAAATAGGTCGGTCTTTTTGCCTATTTCAGAAAACAGCTTTGCCTTGGTGTACTTTGTGATGTCGTGTGTAACAGTAAATGTACCGTAAGCGCCTGAACCTTTCGCGTGCATACGACGCTCTGGAATCACTTCGCGGTCAAAATGCGCCATTTTTTCTAAAAACCAAACATCTTGAAGAAGTTGAGGACCGCGTTTACCCGCAGTTTGAACATTCTGGTTATGAGCCACAGGACAACCTGCAGCTGTAGTTAGTTTTTTACTCATGATCTATTCCTTAAGGTCCAAAGATGCAGCAATAGCAATGCACCTTGATATTTATACTGGCTCCCTTTCAAAAGCCCCTAAAATACTATGGATATAGAATAGACCTCTAATGGCATAAAATATAATCGTTTGTATTTATCGTTATAATCTATAAAACCTATTAATCGGCCAACTTAGAAACAACGATGTGATGCACTGATTAGCTAAGTATCTTTCTTCCTAGCTTGAGCGTCGCTGCTATATTTCTTGCCGTTCTGGTTAGATTCATTTCTGCCTCTTGCAGTACCTGATTGAGTGGTTGAGGAGAACGTACCGTTCCAAACAAGCTGCTCATTTCACCATATAAGGCTTCGACTTCAGAACCTAAAGATCCTGCAATTCCTATGGTGGGAATACCTTGTAAGCTCGCACGTTTAGCAATGCCATAAGGTGTTTTTCCCTGTAGCGTTTGGTTGTCCATTTGCCCTTCGCCAGTGATCACAAGGTCAGCACCTTTCAGTACTTCATCGGCTTGGAGAACATCAAGCACCATCTCAATACCCGGTTTGATCTGCATATTAAATAGCAAACCAAGCCCCATCGGTGTGCCACCAGCCGCGCCATAACCCACCCGCTTGTGAACAGGGTCATCACCACCAACACAACCTTGCTTTTCTGCGATTTGAGCAAAATTCGCTAGCGCCTTATCAAGCAGTAAGACTTGTTCAGGTGTCGCCCCTTTTTGTGGGCCGAATATATGGCTGGCACCGTTATCGCCACACAATGGATTATCAACATCGCATGCCACAATCAACTCGACATCTGCGTAGCGCGAATCCAAACCTGTAAGATCTATTGATGCTAATTCTGCAAGTGCAGCACCACCTCGGCCAAGCTCTTGTCCAGTACTATCTTGCCCTTTGCCATCTTGCCCTTTACTAATTAACAAGCGTCCACCTAACGCTTGAACAATACCTGCACCACCATCGTTGGTCGCACTGCCACCCAATCCTAAAATAATGCTCTCAGCACCTTGTTCAATGGCTTCTAAGATCAATTGCCCTGTACCAAATGAAGAAGCTATTAACGGGTTACGCTGTTCTGATTTAAGTAAATCCAAACCAGAGGCAGCGGCTATCTCAATTAAAGCCGTTTTCTTAGGATTCTGATCCGACGGTTCTAGCATTGCCCATTCTGCATTGACTGGTTGCCCTAACGGCCCTTCGACTTGGCTATGTCGCTTTTCACCAACAAGCCCTTGGAGCAATACATCCACAGTCCCTTCACCGCCATCGGCCAAAGGCAATGTTACGTATTCAGCGTCTGGGAAGATTTCACGAAAGCCCTTTTCGATACACGCTGCCACCGATACGGCAGATAAAGACTCTTTAAACGAGTCTGGTGCAATAACAATTTTCATACTGAGAGATCCAAAAGAATATTAGGTTTGATGAGTGCCCGATCCAAAAATGCCCCTATTGAAGATCAGCAAGCTAATCACTTAATAGGGGCAGTATATAAAGGTCAGCAGTATTAGTTAGTAACGGCTGTCTTTACTTGTGATTTCTCTTTGCTTTTTAGCCACACAAATACAGCACCTAGAACAGCAATTGGAATCAGTGGGTCGATCAGCGTACCGCCTTTACCAAACACCAGGTTAAGAATCATTATGATGCTTGCACCAATTGCCCATGCTACGGTTGAAGATACAGACCAGATTTTGATTTGGTCAGCAAGTTCAGTAATACCTAAGGTACGGTTGATAATATGGAAGTAAGAGTCGTTCAAATGAGAGAAGCCAACCGGGCCTACCGCACAAGCTAGTGCAACGAACACAGGGTCTAGACCTAACGTTTCAACTAGAGGCAGTGTCATCGTTGCTGCCACCATCATTGATGCCGTTGCTGAACCTTGGATTAAGCGAAGCATTGATGCGATGGCTAGCGGAACTAATAATGGAGGAATACCGCTGCTTGCAATCGCTTCTGCTACTTGAGGACCAGCACCTGATGCTTTAAGTACGGCCCCCATTGCGCCACCACAACCAGTCACTACAAGAATTAGCCCCGTAGTAGACAGAGCATCATCCATAGAGCTAACCATGTCTTTACGCTCAATATGGCGAGTAAGACCGTATAGCGCCATAACAACACCAATACCCACAGCCACCACTGGGTTACCAATCAACGAAATAACGTTGTGCATTGCAGTGTCACCTTGACCAACAAGTGTGTTGATTAGGATAAAGGCGATTGGAAGAAGGATTGGACCAAATGATAAGAAGTTACTTGGTAGTTCTTTGTCATCCGTCTCTTTTACTTTTTCTAGGTTTGCCCAATCAGCTTGGTTAGTAATCCATGTTTCACCGTTTGGTACACGATAGTATTCATTGCCCACGCGGCGAATGTAAATCATAGAAAGCAACATCATAGGGATAGATACCATCAAACCCCACATCATGTACTCACCTAGATCAACGCCTAGAATACCCGCAACAGCAACTGGCCCCGGTGTTGGTGGAACAAGTGCGTGGGTGATCAGTAGGCCAAGTGCCAGTGTCACCCCTAAACCTACCGCTGACTTACCTGTATCACGTGAAATTGCGCGAACAAGCGAGTGTAAAATAATGTACGCAGAGTCACAGAATACTGGGATAGCGACAAGTACACCTGTGAAACCAAGTGCCAAGTCTTCACGACCTTTACCACATAGCTTTACAAACGTTTTTGCCATTCTTACAGCAGCGCCAGAACGCTCAAAACATGCACCCATAATCACGCCAAACGCGATAATTAAACCAATACCACCAAGAACGCCACCAAAGCCCGCTTTGATTGCATTAATAAGTTCAGTGGGTGCCATCCCAGCAAACAGACCCATGATGATGCTTGCGATAATCATAGCAAGCGCCACTGGGATTCTTGTTTTTATGATCATGCCCATCATGGCTAAAATGCCAATTACAATGCCTATCAGTGCTCCATCCATTGTGTATTCCTTTTTGTGTCTATTTTTGTTGTGTAGGGTTTTGCAAACGAGAGACATAGGTGTGCCTCCCGCTGCACTTTGTTGTACAGCGACTTTTTGTTTTGGCCGCTTTATCTTATTTTTACGAGTTCAAATCTGCCTTAAAGGCTCGTGCTGGCTGCGTCTATAAATACGGTTTAACCCATTCCAAACCAGCTTCAGTTGTATTTTTGGGGTTGTATTCACAACCAATCCATCCTTGGTAACCTGAATCATCTAGAACATTAAATAAATGTGGATAATTCAGCTCGCCTTCCGATGGTTCGTGCCTTTCTGGTACAGAAGCGATTTGAATATGGCCGGTATAAGCAGCAACTTCGCGAATCAAAGTACTTAAGTCGCCATCCATGATTTGCGCGTGGTACAGGTCGAGTTGCAGTTTCACATTTGACCTATCGACCAGCTTAATAAGTTCGACAGCATCACGTTGGTGAGCCACGAAGTAATTAGGAACATCACGGCTATTCAGCGGTTCAATCATCAATTCAATGCCTTGCTCAGCAAACTTATCTGCGGCAAAACGAATATTCGAGATGAAGGTTTCAACGTGTTGTTGTCTCGTGAAGTTCGCATCATGTAGACCCGACATCGCATGGACTTTTTTGCAGTTCAGCGCTTTAGCGTACATAAGTGCGGTATCAACACTGGCTTTAAACTCATCTTCACGGCCAGGAATCGCTGCAAAGCCACGTTCGCCTGCGTCCCAATCGCCTGGAGGCATATTAAAAAGTGCTTGTTCAAAACCAAATTCCTGCATTTTTTCTGTAAGCTCTTCGACCTCAAATGCATAAGGGAATAGGAATTCAACAGCTTTGAAACCGGCTTGGTGTGCTTTTTCAAAACGCTCTAGAAATGGTACTTCTGTGAATAACATCGTTAAGTTTGCTGC
Organism: Vibrio sp. QJM3NY_26; assembly: GCF_057786005.1. Lineage (NCBI taxonomy): Bacteria > Pseudomonadati > Pseudomonadota > Gammaproteobacteria > Vibrionales > Vibrionaceae > Vibrio > Vibrio sp. QJM3NY_26. The sequence continues at coordinate 445,335 of NZ_CM173516.1, forward strand.
TAACTTAGCCATTATTTGCCTCTCCCTTTTAAATCCATCACTTCTTCGTCCGTTAGGTAACGGATATCATTCCCTTTCAATAAGAATGCTAATTTGGCGGTCTCTTCTAGCTCTTCAGCGTTATCAACGGCATCAACAAAGTCAGTGCCTGTTACTACTGGGCCGTGATTAGCCAACAAAAATGCTCGGTAGTCGCCCGCTCGCTTTGCCAATTCTTCAGCGATTTGTGGGTCGCCCGGACGCAAGTAAGGAATCACTGGTAACTCACCAATACGCATCACGAAATAGGGAGTGAACGCTTTAATTGCATTGTTGCGATCCAACCCTTCAAGGCAAGACAGTGCAGTTAGGTATGTAGAGTGCAGGTGCACAATCGCATTGCACTCTGCATTATTTCTATAAATCGCTAAGTGGAACGCGGCTTCTTTTGACGGCTTCTTTCCTGATATATGATTGCCATCGATATCGACAACCGACAACTCCTCAGCCACAAGACGGCCAAATGAAGAACCAGTTGGTGTTGCTAGAAAATGTCCATTTGGCAATTTGATAGATAGGTTACCTGCGCCACCTGTGGCGTAACCTCGTTCGAACATTGAACGAGCGAGCGTGACCATTTGCTCTCTTAACTGCTGCTCGTTCATCAAAACTTTACTCATTTGAATCTCGCTTATGAAAAGAATGATTGAGCTTTAGCGAAGAAGTTTTCATCACCAAAGTTGCCAGATTTAAGTGCCAATGAAAGATCACCTTCAACCGACCTCACCCAAGGCACACCTGGTGCGATTTGAGGGCCAATATGAAAACCTTTCACAGCCAAGCTTTGGGTCACTACACCAGAGGTTTCACCACCAGCAACGATGAAGTTTTTCACGCCATGTTGTTGCAGTTTGATAGCGAGTTGACTAAAAAACTGTTCAACGGCATGGCTTGAAGCGTGTGCACCGTATTCTTCTTGAATAGCTTTAAGCTCAGCAGCGTCTGCCGTTGCATAAACCAAAGGAGCAAAATCTCCTTGGCTGTTGGTCATTACCCAATCGAACACTTCGTTTGCGTATTGATCATTGGTCAAGCAAGCCTTCACATCGATAGCAAAGTGAGGAGCAAGCTGCTTGTATACAGCAACTTGTTGGTTAGTCATCACAGAACAAGAACCAGAGAACACAACGGTTGTTCCTTTTACTGGGCTGCCTGCATGTTTTGCATCACTTTGGTCAACAAGATGTTCTGTCCAATTTTTAGCGATACCCGCAGCTAGTCCGGAGCCACCTGTGATTAGTTTCATAGATTTAGCCGCTTGACCTAACGTCACCAAGTGCTCGGCATTAAATGCGTCTACCACGGCGTAGCGACTACCTTGAGCTTTGAGTTCGTTAAAACGAACGGTAACCGCATCAGAGCCCTGTTCAATCGTTTGAAAGTTCACTAAACCGGAAACGCCTTCTGATTGTGCGTCCATCATTCGAACCACACTTGAATCCGTCATTGGTGTAACAGGGTGATTACGCATACCTGAATCACTTAACAACTCACCAAAGACAAACAAGTGACCGTTGTAAACCGTGCGACCATTTACTGGTAATGCAGGGCAAACGATAGTGAAAGATTCTCCAAGCTCAGCCAAAAGCGCATCTGTCACGGGACCAATGTTGCCCTCAGCGGTACTGTCGAACGTTGAGCAATATTTAAAATAAAACTGTTGGCAACCTTGAGATTGAAGCCATTTAAGCGCAGTAACCGAATCCGTCACCGCTTCGTCAACTAGGCAAGAGCGAGATTTAAGGCTGATCACCACAGCATCTGCTGATGTGTCAAACTCTCCCGTTGGAATCCCATTCAATTGAACAGTACGCATACCGTTTTCAACCAAGAAACCAGCAATGTCTGTTGCACCTGTAAAGTCGTCTGCAATAACACCTAATAACATGATTATTTCTCCACCTTTGACGTATTTACACCCGGCAGATCAATACCTTGGAAGACTTTAATCACCGCGCTGTCATCTTCTTGACCAAAGCCAGCATTACTCGCGCTAACGAACATGTTCAGTGCAGCACTTGATAGTGGGAGTGGGAATTTCAGGTCTTGAGCGGTATCTGATACCAAGTTCAAATCCTTCACAAAGATATCAACCATAGATTTTGGAGAGTAATCACCATCGACTACATGCTTCATGCGGTTCTCGAACATCCATGAGTTGCCCGCTGCATTCGTAACAATGTCGTACATCAAATCAAGCGGAATGTTTGCGCGTGCGGCTAGTGCCATCGCTTCAGCACCCGCAGCAATATGAACACCTGCAAGCAATTGGTGGATAATCTTCACTGTCGCACCAAGGCCAATCGCTTCACCGATATTGTAAACCTTAGCAGCTGTTGCATTAAGAACAGGAGCAAGCGTGTCGAATGTGCCTTGAGCACCCGATGCCATTATCGTCATCTCACCAGCTTCCGCTTTCACCGCACCGCCAGATACCGGAGCATCAAGCATTACAAGTTTATGCTCAGCGAGCTGGGCTTCAATTTGTTTTGCATCTTCAGCAGAGATAGTTGCGGACACCATCACTGGAGTATTTGGCTTTAGTGCCGCAGCAAGGCCAGTCTTAAACAAAACTGTGTTCACTTGTTGTGCGTTCACAACCAACACCAATACCGAATCAAGTTGATCTGCAAACTCGACAGCATTCGTCGACACCGCTTTTGCACCAAACGAACCCAGTTCTTCTAGTGCTTGTGCATTTAGGTCAAAACCATAGACATCAAGGCCAGCACGTACACATGATTTCGCAGCGCCCATTCCCATTGAACCTAAACCGATCACTCCGACAGATTGAACTTCACTCATAATATCAATGCCTTCTTGGTAATTTCGTTCATTTTAAGTTTGTTAATTCTTGTTTATGTTTGTGATTATATGTGAAGTGGCTACCAGTGACTTAGTGATAAGTCACATTTTTAACAAAACTTAACACCACCACTCAATTTAGCCCTTTAGAGGCAGCACAAATTCACTTAAAAGGCGGCTATCACACTTTAAAGTCCAAACAGGGAACATAAGTTCACAGATCTTCACAAATAAGATAAAGGTTGTTAGGATGATGAAAAACAAGAACATAGAAGAAAACCATGATTCCAGCAGAGCGTCAGAGAACCATTTTGTCACTGTTATCACACCAAGAAGTGATCAGTATTTCTGAGTTAGTCGAACAGCTCGACGTGTCACACATGACCATTCGTCGAGACATAGTAAAACTGGAAGCTTCTGGAAAAGTCGTTTCAGTATCTGGAGGGGTACAATTAGCTCAAGCCTTGCATCGCGAGCTGTCTCATGATGCTAAAGTAGAACAGCAAGCAAACGAAAAGGTCCAAATCGGTAAGCTTGCTGCCCAACTTATCGAAAAAAATGCCACTGTCTATTTAGATGCTGGAACGACCTCATTGGAAATCGCCCATCAGTTAGCAACACGTGAAGATCTGTTAATCATCACCAATGACTTCTCAATCGCGGCTTATTTAATGAACCACTCACCATGCGAGATTTATCATACGGGTGGTAAAGTCGATCGAGAGAACCAATCGAGTATTGGGGGCAAAGTAGCTGAATTCTTGGCAGGGATGAATATTGATATTGCGTTTATTTCCTCTTCTTCTTGGAGCTTAAAAGGCTTATCGACACCAAACGAAAATAAAGTATTAGTGAAAAAGGCGATTGTAAAATCAGCCCAAACCAATTACTTGATCTCGGATTCCACCAAATATGGTCGAGTAGCAAGCTTTCACGCACTTGATATGGAGTCACTTGATGGTGTCATTACCGATACCAATCTCCCAAGCAGCGTAATTGAAGAGTTAAATGACAAAGGTATTGAAGTAATTAACGCTTCGGCATAATGGTCATCAAATAATTGGATGTGCGAGCCTTTAATGGCTCGGTTATCTACCCAACCAGTTTTCCTTTTCTTCTGTAGAACACCTAAACGATCTGGGGCCCTTCATAAACATACTGTGATTTCCGGTACCTAATCTCACCTTTACACTGTGAATATTGAAACTCTGTTTGGATAGGTTAGGCTCTCTGTCTAATACCAATAACAAGCCAAGACAGGCGAGCAAAGCAATGAAAGTTGACTATCAAAAACGGCTGATTCCCGTTATCCGTTATCTAGAAAAACGCTTTAATGAGCCATTAAACCTGCCAGAGGTAGCGGCGTTAGCCAACTTTTCACCCTACCATTTCCATCGTACTTTTAAGGCCGTTCAAGGCGAGACCCTTGCTGATTTCATCAGGCGATTGAGGCTTGAAGCGGCAGCCAATGATCTCTTCAAATCCAAACAACCTATTATTAACGTCGCATTGGATTATGGCTTTTCATCGTCTCAGAGCTTTGCCAAGGCATTCAAACAACACTTTGGTGTTACGCCTAGTGCCTTTCGTGATTGCGAAGATTACCAAGCATTCAGCGAGCTAACTCGAAATAGCAAGATTGGACACTCATTGCGCAAGAATGGAAACGATGCAACTGACGGCAATTCATATACTAACTCCGAACTTTCAACATGGAGTATGACAATGAAAACACAACAATTTGAAGCATCGAAACTGGCGTATGTACGAGTGACTGGCCCCTATGGACAAGGTTATGAAGAGCCAAGCGGTCGTCTTTATCAATGGGCAGAAATGAAGGGACTAGCGAGTAATAGTTGCATCTTTATCTATCATGACAATCCAGAAATCACTCCAACAGATAAGTGCCGAACAGACATCTGCTTGATGGTTTCAGACGACACTGAAGTGCCAAATGGGATCGAATTAAAAGATTTTCCCGGTGGGCAATATGCGGTGATGAGACAAACGATCACCGAAGTCGGTCAATATGCAAAAGCATGGGATGATTTAATGAGTAACGTCATTGAATCCGGCATTGAAACCGAAGACCGACCTTGTTTTGAGCTCTACCACAGCTACGATCCGCAAACTCACCATTCAGACGTCAGCTTCTGTACTGCAATTAAGTAACAATAGTAAATACAATAACAAAGCCTACTTCGCGTAGGCTTTCGTCTCTTTAGAGCGCTTTCCAACAGCTTTGTTACGTAATTAGGTTGGAGATAGAACCGGCCTGTTTCAAAGCTTTTTAGTCAATAAATGAGAATAAATACTAGTAGACACCAGTAATGTCATAGCCCAAACGGATTTGGACCATGACAATCAAAATGAGTGGGATACAAACTGGAGGTAAGCTAAATTTTGCCTTACCATTTCCATCTAACAGTTAAGACAGTTCAAAGCGAACCCCTTACTGATTTCATCAATCGCTTGAGGCTCGAAGTACTTTCCTAACGCGTACAATAAAAAACATCACCACACACGCGATATAGAGCTTACCTACCCATAGGCCGATATTGATCAGCTGAGTTTCTTGCTCAATTAGACGTTGATACTCAGTATCAGAGAGGTAAGGATCGTCAAAAGGGACAACGTTAATCCCCCACATAAACCAAACAAACCAAACGACACTTCCTGCGAGCAGCCATAAGGCTAATATTGAAAATTGCTCGAACACACCTAGTAGTGTGTTCTTGTTAAGCGATATTTGAGCTTTTTTCATTTCACGACCTTTTTATCACAACACAGGGGGGGATCTCTAAAGAAGTAAGAGTACTAAAGCCTTTTATTCCACTTACCTTGATGGTCACGGTCGCAATTCTCTTGTGTATCGAAGCTCACGTGCTTATCGATATTCTTCAATGTAATCCCAACCTGACTAAACGCCTTTTGGATGGTAACAGAGACCTCCTGCTGACCTCCTCCCTCTAAGAAGTTAGCTCTATCTTGATTGGTGTCGAATACACAGACAATTTTCAAACTTTGTGGGAATGAAGAGAAGTTGACCGAGTGAGTCACCCATAGAAAACCATCGTAGCTTTTCAACGTGCCTTCACAAACGTCAGTTAGCACGTCTCTGATCTGGTTTTCGGTCTTCTTATCTGATTTACGCATGAAGTAAGCATCCTATTTAACACCTTAAAAAATAAGGTTTTTCGGTCAATATTGTCTTAACCGACATTGGACACTGTGGCGGTTTCAAATGCAAAGTATTTATTGGGAGAGTCGACTGGAAGATATAGAGGAAACGCCTCCTGCTTGATCACTGACGAGACAATCAAACATGAGACGAATATAGAATTTACGAAGATGTTAGCTCGCCGCTTGTTCCCAATCGGTCAATAGCTTCATTATTACGCGCGAGTCTTGATGAGTCGCCATCGGAGCAGCAAGTTGTGTATCACCTCGCTCAACTGCTTGGCGAATATTACGCACTTGATAGTGGAAACCGTCGCCTTGCGCTTCAACTTTCACTTCACGTGTCGACGTTTCATAGATCTCAACAGTGAACGAGTTTTCTTCGGTCGGTAACCATGGGTTGGTGTCGAGAGTGATGCAGCCTTTGCTACCTAGAATCGTGAAGCCATGCTTTAAGCCGTGGTCTTCTGCAGTATGGATTTGCGCGGTAAAACAGTCATTGAAGCGCATCATCGCCGACGATTCACAAATATTGCCATCTTGGCCTCGTCGACTGATTGCTGAAATTTGCATCTCATCGAACACGCTCTCGCCAAATTGCTGCTGCGCAACAGAGTGAATCAGCGACATTGGATAACAACCCAAGTTGTACAGTGCGCCTTTACTCGCAGGGTTCACGAACTGGTCAATCGCAGCTACGTATGAACCTTGAATAGAGCGTACCTCACCGATCTCACCTGTCGCTAGCTCTTGATGAAGCTTGGCGATCAGTGGATGGTTTAGGTACATCAGGCCTTCAGCGAAGAATACGCCTGCTTCTTTCACTGCTTGCAAAGCTTGCTCGGTTTTTTCCATATCAACCGACAGAGACTTTTCACACAGAATCGCTTTGCCTTTTTGAGCAGCTTTGATTACGTATTCGTGGTGAACATGGTTTGGTAGAGCAATGTAGATAATATCGACCGACTCATCTTCAATCAAGGCTTCATAGCTGTTGAAGGTTCGTGTTGGCTGGTACTGTGCAGCAAACTCATTGAGTGTTTTCTCTGTACGTCCAGCGACGGCATACAGCTCGCTTTGAGCATCGCCTTTAATCGCATCGGCCATTACGCCTGAGATAAAGCTGGTTCCTAGGATTCCCCATTTCATGGCTTAGCTCTCCTGCTCTTGTGTTTTGATAAGCCCACGTTGCGTTTCAAAAGCTTGTACTAACTCCGTTATATCACGCTCAATAAACGCTTGGGTATGAGGCATACCAAAGTGCTGATTAATCGCTTCACGATTTGCGTATTGCTCAAGCAAAATCACGCGAGCGCTTTGGTTTTGATCATAGGTTGCTATCGCCTGTAAGCAACCCGGCTCACTCTGCATATCTCGACAAAACTGCTCGATGGCTTCAACCGCAGCCTCACGTTCAATGTTGGTTTTGATCTTAAGTTCGGCAGTCACAAAGATGGTTTCGTTTGTTTGAGGCATTTCACGCTCTTATTTTAGTTAATTATCGGTTTGCCATTAATATAATTAACCCCTAATAATTGATAAACTCACCTTTTGTTTATTATTTATCAACTGAGAGTGTTTAATGGATAAGTTAACCAGCATGAAGGTCTTCGTTTACGTAGTGGAGCAAGGCAGCTTTCGCAGCGCCGCCAACCACTTCAACCTGTCGGCAACCATGATCAGTAAACATGTCCACCACCTTGAAACTAGCCTTAACTCTCAGCTGATTCATCGCACTACACGCAAGCAGTCTTTAACCGATTCAGGGCAGCTTTATTATCGAGAATGTAAACGAATTCTTGAAGACATCAGTAATGCTGAAAACCTGATTCAAACCTTGGAAAACCAGCCTCAAGGCACGGTAAAAATAAACTGCCCGGTCACCTATGGAAACAAGGTACTTGCCCCGATAGTGGCTAAGTTTCTCGCAAATCACCCAACGATCAACGTCGAACTCGTGTTGGACAACGATCTTGTTGACCCTTACTCTTCTGATATTGATTTGATGGTGCGAATCGGTGACCTGTCTGACTCCAGTTTAGTCGCCAGATACTTAGGCGATTATGAGATGTGTTATTGCGCGGCTCCTGAGTACCTTAGTCAACATGCAGAGATACGCGTGTTGGAAGATCTCGCGCAGCATCCATCGCTTGGGTTCAGTTACAGCAGCCAAGTTCCTCACGCCACACCGAATAAAGAACGCGTGCGCTTGATGTCGAACAATGGGGATGTGTTGCGATATGCTGCCCTTCAAGGCGTAGGCGTATTGTTACAGCCGACTATCTTAGTTGCCGAAGAAATTGAGCGTGGAATGCTATTGGAGATCTTGCCCGGCATGGCACCGTTACCCAAACCGATTCACTTACTCTACAAGACCAAGCAACTGTCGTTGAAGAACAGAACCTTTGTCGAGTTCTTGTTAGCCACTCTTTCTGAGTAACTAAGAGCTGACGAATTAGCAAAGAGGCTTCTAAGTAACGAAGAGTTTCCGACTCAACAAAACCGCTAGGCTGTTTGCCAATGGCTCATCAAGCGCTTGCCAAGATCAGAGGGCGTGGTGTTATGGACGATCATCTCATCACATTGGTTGAACACCATGAAGTGTTTTAGCTCATCGCATAAAGCATGAACCAACGACTCATGGTTTTTAATTCGCTCTTCCACAACCAAGTTACGGATATTGAGCAAACCACTCTTCCTATCAACTTTACAATCCATTCGTGCCACCAGCTCACCTTGCCACAAAATCGGCAAACTAAAATAACCAAACTGGCGCTTGGCTTCTGGAACATAGCACTCAAGAAGGTAGTCAAAGTTGAACAATGATTGCATTCGCTTTCGTTGAATCAACAAGTTATCAAACGGAGACAGTATCTTTAACTTGGTTCTAGAAAGAGGTTGATTCAACAGCTCAAAAGCATCCGGCAACACATAATAATCCGAGCCTTGAATATCTACTTTCATCAACTGCTTATCTTCAAGCATCTGCTGGAGTGTTGTCTGAATCAGAGGTTTTGTGTTCTTGAGTAGATAACTCATTTCCGACGCTATTCCCACACCATTGGCTTCTAAATAACGCGTGATCAGATGCTCGATGTACTCTTGTTCCGTTGGTTCTGAGGTATCAATGCCACTCGGCAAAACTCGCTCGGTTAGGTCATACACCTTATGAAAGTTCACTCGCCTTGGCACCATTAAGTCACCTTGCATGAACAAGGTTTCTAGTGCCTGTTTAGCAGGTTTGCCACCCCACCCGCCGGGGTTTGGTCTATCCCCTTCAAAGTCTTTCGCCATTAATGGCCCTTCGCTCTCAATGCGTTTGAGAACATGCGCCATCAGTGCATCATCCTTTTTATACCAATGCTTAAGCTTACCGGTCGCAAACCCGTTCTTTCGATGAAGGCTGAAGCGGTAATCACGCATAGGTAGATAAGCAGCAGCGTGCGACCAATACTCAAACACTTCTCGACGCTCTAGCAGCTTGTCGAGATGATCAAGTTTGTAGTCTTGATTACGATTCCACAGCGTATGATGGTGAGCTCGCTGAATCACAGAGATGGTATCAATTTGAACATACCCAAGGTTTTCAATCGCAGACAGCGTGTTCGCCAAAGTGCCTCCATTGCGTTGCTTTTTAGGTGGCAGCTTCTTAGGCGGCAGCTTTTGCGAAAGTAGTACAATCTTTTGCGCTTGAGCGAGTGACAATGATTCCATGAAGTTCAGACTCTAATTGATACCAATAATCGGCTTATGATTCAGCAATAAGTTCTTGAAGAATTTGCTTGTACGTTTCGACCGTCTGCGCGCCTGTGACTGCACTCTTACGGTTAAATACCACTGTAGGAACCGCAGATATCCCCATGCGTTGCCATTCAAACTCTTGCGCTTCAATTTGCTTCAAGTTATCGGTGTTCTTTAGGCGCTTCAGTGCCTTCGTGGAATCTAAGCCAACTGCTTCAAGTTCTTGCGCGATAACCTCAAGATCAGACAGATCTTTTTGCTCTGTGAAGTGAGCAGTAAAGAAGCGTAGCTTTAACTCAGTCTGTTTACCGTGCGCTAGAGCAAAATCGAGCAGCACATGCAGGTGACGTGAATTGACCATTCTCATGCTGTCATAGAAATTGAAATCGAACCCTACCGCTTGGCCACGAGCAGCCAGTTGCTCACGCGAACTTTGGCTTTCTTCTGCGCTAGAGCCGTATTTTCTCATGATATGGTCACGCAGGTTTTCACCCTCTTTCGGCATGTCAGGGTTAAGCTCAAACGGCTGCCATTCAAGTTCAATTTGGTCTTCTAATCCAAGTTCCGCAACGGCTAGCTCTAAGTTTTTGTAACCGACTACGCACCAAGGACACATTACGTCAGAAATAATATCAAGTTGAAGTTTGTTGCTCATAATCATTCCAAATATCGTTGCTAAGGCGTATCCAATTCAAAGTGAATACCCATCTTTCTAATTAGACTACAACAAGCTGAACACTCGTTCAAATTAAACTCGATACCCCAGTAACCAACAAAAAAGCCAACTCCTATTACCGAGTTGGCTTTCATAAATATCGGACTGAGCTTAACCGCGTTACGCTAGCAGCTTCTCTAGCACTTGGAACACACCTGCATCGATGTTACTTGGCGCGCCAAAACGAGCGATCTCTTTCAGCTTTGGATGTGCATTTTCCATCGCGTAAGAGTGGTAGCTCTCTTTAAGCATTTCCAAGTCATTGAGGTAGTCACCAAAACTCATGGTCTCCTCGTAAGTGAAGCCGAGTGTGTTTTGTAGATGTTTGATTGCCGCGCCTTTTGATGCCTCAGCGTTCATCACATCTAGCCAGATTTTTGCACTCACAACCACTTGGTAGTTCTCACCAAACTTGGCATTAATGCTTGGGTTCACTTTCTCTTGCGAACCGTCGAAGTGGCAGATAGCGACCTTAATAAAATCATCTTCTATCGCCAGTAAATCTTCTACTTGCTCACGGCGATGGTAGTACTTAGAGATCTCCGCTAGGGCACGCTCATCTTTGGTTTCAATGTATGCCGATTTCTTACCACAAAGCACCACATGCGCGCCTTCAATCGCGCGAGCTTCTTTAATGATCTCTTTGATGGCATCAGTATCAAGTAAGCAGCTGTAAAGCTCTTGGCCTTTGTGCATCACTAATGTGCCGTTTTCAGCAACGAACATCATGCGATCTTTTAGCGGGGCAAAGGTTTCCATCAAGCTGTAATACTGACGACCCGATGCCGCAGCAAAAATAATGTTTTGAGCTTCTAGTCGCTCATAAAGATTGAAGAATTCTGGGTCTAACTTTCCGTGTTCATTAAGCAGAGTGCCGTCCATATCAGCAGCGATAAATTTGATGTTCTGTTGTGGCATTTCAGGGCTTACCTTAAATTATTGTTTTATACCTGCCTCCGCAGATTAAGATCAAAAGTATATCTTAATACCTAACTCGATTTCTTGTCCCGAACGCATATTTAAATTGATGAATAAATCAATACCCACCTTGAAAAGTGAGACTTATCGCTAACTTACTGTTTCATTTATAAATACCAATTTCATTTGTGATATTGCTCCCATAAAACACAACTCTACAGTGCTATTTTTTTAAACAAATTTGCAACCAGTTGTTTACCAACAAATCACCTATGGATTATCGACGGCCAACATTCATGTCCTTTAGTTTAGAAATTTTTTGTAAAGCGTTAGTCACCACAGCTCTCATACTTCTCGTTTTTATCGTTGACCCGTTGGGCATCCGAAATTCAGCAGAAGACCATTACGAAGATCATATACTTAGACTCTGGTCACCGTTTTTTAGCCAAACCGTTTCTGATGAAATTGTAGTAGTGTTGATTGATGATCAATACATAGACGCAACCAAGACCTACCCGGTGAGCTATCGAAATCTTACACGACTACTCAAAACCATTTCTCGTTTCGAACCCGATTCAATGTTCTACGACATTCTTCAACACCACGAGCACTCAGATAACCTAAACCGTTGGTTACAAACACTCGATAACCAAAAATTTCCCATTTTTATGGCCAGTAATACCACTTATGACACTGAACAAAGACTTAATGATCCGGAATCATTGAGACACAAAATAGCAAATGTCGCACAACTGGCAGCGGTATCTTGGAGTGGTGAAGGACGCTACTACCCGTTGTCTGTCCCATGGAATGATAAGACAATGAACACCGTTGCAGCAGCGATGTACCAAGACTGGTGTACACGAGATAAACAGTGCGATACCACATCTATCGGCAATATGGATGACGCTGTCATTGTTCAATGGAGTAACAAACACGCTAGTAAGCAGGAGTCATTTTTTCCACTTGGGTTTGACTGTGGGGAACATACCAACCAGTCACAACAGTTAAAAGAGTTACTTGTCGTAAGCCTTACTCAAGGCATACAAGATCAAAATGATGTCGATGCTACACTCAGAAAACGCTGTCCGCCTTTTCTCACCATAGCGGCATCGAAGCTCAGCGCTCCTGGATCTGCAGGTTCTCGTGAACTAAAACAAGCGATTCAAGGGAAAATGGTATTGGTTGGCTATCATGTTACTGGTGGGGTTGACCTCGTAGTTTCGCCGGTCCATGGCACGCTTCCAGGCGTCTATTTTCATGCTATGGCACTCGATAACTTAGTAACGCTCAATGGCGAGTACTGGCGATCACCCGCCGATACAGGTCTATTCAATTTGAGCATTGCTGACATGGTCGAGATATCGGTGCAAACCATAGTTCTATTTCTTGTTATTTGGTTTCGTTTCAATTTTTTGGAGCAACAAGAAAACCAGCATTTCGATGAACAACAAAAACTATGGGGCGCTTTCGTGCCCATACTTGTTATCATCGCGGTCATCGGTATTTCAGTGGCGGTCTCCCATTTCGTGCTCAATGTGGGAGCTCCAAACTGGTACGGGTTAATCCTAATTATTTTTATCGATCTACCCATCTTTTTCTTCTTCATTTTTGAAGCTTTCAGACCAAAACTCCAAACTTATAAGGAAAGGGTCTGTCTATTCGCAAAAAACACAAAACATAAATTAAGAAAGACACAATAAACAACAAACATTCAGTAAATAAGGAACATTTATGAAATCGTTATCAACGTTAGTTTTAGGCTTAGGTATTGGTCTCGTACCATCAGTTGTGATGGCGCAAGAACAAATCAAGGTTATCGATTTTTTAGTCGACAACGTTTGGGTTTGTGATAAAAACAATGACTGTGCAGATGTACCAAAGAACACTCTGCCCGACCCAAAGAAAAACGGCTTAGTGGTTGAAAACTATGACCAAGAAGAGCAAATGATCATGGTAAAAATCAATGGCCAAGAAAAATGGTTTGACCAAATTGAAGTGCAATTGAATAAGACAGCTGTGGCAAGTGTAGTATGTAGTACCCAAAAGATCAGTGCAAAAAGCGACAGTGGCACATATGCAACACTGGGGCTTGGTGAGGGCTGTAACTAATGAAAAAACTACTTTGGATCGCCGCACCTTTTTTGATCTCAGGTTGTGCTGTTGACAGCATCAACAATTTAATGAGCAGTAAATATGAGTCCTTCGATGGCAAATTTATTGACCAACATCTTGCTGAAACTAACGCACCAGAAAAGAGCACATCAGCAAGCAATACGGCTACTAGCAAAGAATTTCAAAACATCGTCAATACTCGAGCTGCCGCTGATAAGGACCTGATTGCTAACCCATACGTCAATAAATATTTGGAAGGCATTTTAGACAAGATCGTCAAGGAGTGGGGCAAGCCTATCGATAAAGACATAACGATATTGGTCTCGTCCGATCGCAACTACTCTGCATATGCAACACCTAATACAATTGTGATTACCCAAGGCGTATTAGCAGACGCTGATTCTGAAGATGAGCTCGCGTTTATTATTGCCCATGAACTCTCCCACATCTTGTTAGAACACAATGAGACCAATGAGTATTTTGCTAAACAAAGCGCCTTAGTTAGTAAAACTGCCAATATAGCCATGAGCACAGCGCTCATCACGGATATGAAGGCAGAGAAAACCGTCAACGGCTATAAGGTTGCAAGCCAGAATAAGAGTTCCACCAAGAACCTGATTCAAGACTCTTATCGAGCGGGGTTGACGATCAATCGATTAAGCCGTGATGTAATAAGCTCTTCGATGAGCCGCAGCGACGAAGATGAAGCCGACCTACTTGGTATGGATCTACTGGTTAAGGCAGGATACAGCCCAAGAGCATTTTCACCTGTACTCGAGCGGCTGGATAGCAGCCAAAACCACACTGCTGCGCAACTGAAAGAGAAGAAGAAAGAATTCCAAAGCTTCGTTACCCTTGCCAGTGATGCGGGAAAACACTTATCCAGTGACAATAAATGGAGCAACCTGGGTTACTTAGCAGCAAACGAAGCTGGTACACAACTGCTACAAAGTTTCTCAGCCCGACATGCCTCTCCGATGGATCGTAAGAAAGACATGTCAGCGTACGTAAAACGTGAATATCGCACAGAGCGGAAAAAACACCTTTCAACTGTCGAATTCGAAAAAGTTGTGAAAACGGGTAAGGGGAAACAGATTCAAGAGAACTATTGGTATGCATCGGAAGCATTCAAAGCATTGGAGTTTGGCGATATAAAAACCGCTGAGAAACTCGCGAGAAAATCCGTAACGGGCCCAACCAAGCACCATGCTTACCCAAGACTTGCATTCTATGGTGTCCGAAAAATGCAGAATTTAGATTCCAAAGCATTACAAAACTTGGCGCTTATTAAAAACTGGGATTACGCCTCTATCCAAACCTTTACCCTCGCGGCACAATCTTATCGAGATCAGAAAAAACCACAGAGCTCACTCAAGCTTCTTGCGAAAGGCGAGCAAGTCATCGGTACCCAAGTACCATTCTTGCCTGAATACATCGCAGCTCATAAAGCATTAGGTAACAACACACAAGTAGCCGAGCTTCTTACCCAATGCCAAACGCTAAGTGAAAGTAATATCGTTGCGCAATGTCATAGTAATGCGGGTATTCCACTTCCAAAATCTAGTGAATCAAATAACGGTATAATGGACTCGTTCAGCTCACTGACCAATTTGGTTGAGCTGTAATTCACGTCGGCACCAGTAAGGACGCTTCTTACTGGTGTCATTTAATGGAATCACTTGCAAAAGCCCGATAACTCAAACCAAGTTCGGTGATAATAAGACTTATCCGATTCTAAACTTTGGAACTCAGACCTTACAATCAGCCCTTCTAAAAATACCATCATCACTTCCGAGCGAACTAGATAGTCCTCGACTCCTGTTGATTCAATCGTACGTATTAATAGCTGCTTCAGCCAATATTTATGTTTTTTAGCTAGAGCAGAAATATCTCTGTCGGATTCTTTAAATTCGGCCAAGGCGTGCATGAACATGCAGCCTTTGAAGTCAGGTTGCTCAAACCAAGCAAAGTGCCAATCCAGTAATGCATTTAGCTGACTCTGTGAGCCAGAAACCGATGCCAGTGCCACTTCTAAACTCGATTCAAAACGCTGGTGACGCCTTTCCAACACAGCTTCAATCAACTTAGTTTTTGACCCAAAGTGACGGTACATCGATGTCTTAGAAACCGCAGCCTCATCTCGGATCCTATCTACACCAACGGCGGTATACCCAAATTGGTTAAACAAAGATTCGGCTACATCCAAGATCAGTTCTTTCTTACTCATGCCTATTACTCTTTCAAATCGGGAAAAATTTGATGCTGCTAAATTTACAGCGACTAAATTACCTGTTGCCAACAGTGTACAGATCTGTATCATTCAACTCAACAGGTACAGATCTGTACACTTTGTGTTTTTAGTCTTGAAAGAGGTAAGTCGCGATGATGAAAAAACTAATCGGCGGAGGTGAACTTCCACCACGGGCAACGTTCAGCCAGTTAATAAAGGGATTTGTTGGTGGCACGGTAGGCATCTTGTTTTTATGTTTACTCGCAGAGCAATCTGAAGTTCCTTGGTTGATGGCACCTTTTGGCGCGACTTGTGTTCTCTTATTTGCCGTTCCAACATCGCCTCTCGCTCAACCAAGGAACATCATCGCTGGTCACTTTATCTCTGCTGCGGTTGGGTTGATCGCACTGTATGGGTTTGGTGATTCTTATTTAGTAATGGCGATGGCAGTAGGCTCGGCAATCATGTTGATGCAATATTTCCGCGCAGTTCATCCACCAGCAGGAGCTAACCCAATCGTCATCGCGTTAGCTGGCACATCGGCTGTGGATTGGACTTTCCTATTTACCCCAGTTTTAATTGGTAGCATTGCATTGGTTTGTGTTGGGGCCATGCTCAATAACACATCAGCACACCAGAAGTGGCCGCTTTACTGGGTAGGAAAATCTTAAATCGACCTTAAGGTTGCCCATTCCTGTCAGGCAATAAACAAATTAGCGTTGACCAATAAAAGAAATAGGCTTACTATCAATCGTCTTTTAACGATTAGTAGTAAGTGAGCCCACTAAGTATGACTGCAACATGCCAAGCAACAGATAGCTGTTCTCTACCTCTTCCGCCAAGTAATGCTGAAGCAGAAAAAGAGATGGCTGCGTTAGCAAAAGCACTCGCTCATCCAGCGAGAATTCGCATACTTAGTATTTTATCCGCTTTAGAAAAGTCTGGTGGCTGTTTGAACAGTGATCTGGTTAGCGAATTAGGTTTGGCGCAATCAACAGTATCAGAGCACCTAAGAATCTTGAAAACCTCAGGTTTCATCACTGCTGAATCGATACCACCGAAGATGTGCTACCGCATTAATCGAGATAATATTCAGCAATTTGAGACGCTAATCGACACCATTTTAAAATAGATTCATCGCGCTTAGTTTGTCGAATACAGGATAAACTAAGCGTATTTTTTTATTCTTTAATATCGTTTTTCGACGATTGACGATATCAACTAAAGAGAAAATATCATGAAACCAAAGTTAGGTTTTCTAGATCGCTACTTAACACTGTGGATCTTTATTGCGATGGGGCTTGGTGTATTACTTGGCACCTTGTTCCCACAAATCGAACAGTGGAACGAATCAATGTCTGTTGGCACAACCAACATTCCACTGGCAATTGGTCTTATCTTAATGATGTACCCTCCTCTGGCAAAGGTTAACTACAACCTGCTAGGCTCCGTGGTAAAAGATAAGAAAGCGATCAAGCTATCTTTGATCATGAACTGGCTTGTTGGCCCTATTCTGATGTTCGTGTTGGCACTGACTTTCTTGGGTGATCACCCCGGTTACATGGTCGGTGTGATTCTGATTGGTCTAGCTCGTTGTGTGGCGATGGTACTGGTTTGGAACGACATTGGCGGCGGTAACAAAGAGTACGGCGCGGCATTGGTTGCTCTAAACAGTGCATTCCAAGTGGTGAGCTACAGCTTTATGGCGTGGTTGTTCATCAGCGTTCTACCACCGGTATTCGGTTACGAAGGCATGATGGTTGATATCTCAATGATCGATATTGCACACAGTGTTCTTATCTACCTAGGTATCCCATTCCTAGCAGGCTTCCTAAGCCGTAAGATCCTTGTGTCGATGAAGGATGAGCAGTGGTACAACGATGTGTTTATTCCTCGCATCTCGCCAATCACACTGATTGCTCTACTGGCGACTATCGTGCTGATGTTCAGCCTAAAAGGCGAGATGATTGTTGAACTGCCAATGGACGTATTGTTGATTGCGGTTCCTCTAACCATCTACTTCACAGCGATGTTCTTCATCAGCTTCTTCATTGGTAAGAAGATGGGTATTGAATACGACAAGAACGCATCAATTGCATTCACAGCGACAGGTAACAACTTCGAGCTAGCAATCGCAGTGGCAATCTCAGTATTCGGTATCAACTCAGACCAAGCGTTTGCCGGTGTTATCGGTCCACTGATTGAAGTACCTGTGTTGATTTACCTAGTGAACGTGGCGCTTAAGATGAAAGACAAGTACTACAACGGTCTGACGGTTAAATCTAGCATCTAGCATCTAGCATAAGATTTGAAAAACTAAGGGCTTACCTCTCGGGGTAAGCCCTTTTTATTTGTCTGTCACTTGTGAAAAGTTAGTCGAGCAAGGTTTTGAGGTTCTCTTCCAACCACAGCAAACCCGGCCCTTTCATCGCTTTCTTAGATATCACTAAATCGACAGGAGGCGACCATGTTTTATGGTCAAACGAGACGTTAATCTGGTTAAGCTTTCCCTGCTGAATCTCATCTTCCACCAAGTAACGCGGCAGATACGCCCAGCCCACTGAACTATGCACAATCATCTCTTTAATGGCGACAAAGCTATTCGCCCACCACACCTTGCCTGCTACTACCGGAAAATGATCAATCACCTTACCTTTGTTGCCGCGTAGGATGAGCTGACGATGAGGGATGAAATCAGGCAACTTGGCGATACCCACTTCAGACAAAGCATGACTTGGGTGACACACGGCAACGAAAGGCAGGTTACCAATAAAGCACGGCTCTGAATCGGCATGAAAAGCGAGGTCGGTAAACATCAAGCCAATATCTGCGCGATCTTGTGACACCAAGCGGTTTACATCGGTACTCGCCGCAGCCATTAACTCAACCTCTGTCGCTGGGAATGTCCGGCTGAATTTATCCAACACCTTAGGCAATGAAGGAAGTAACAAGGCATCGTCTAAAGCGATACGCAGTAGCCCTTCCTCTTGATTATTGATGGCATTGACCGACGAGTTGAGATCTTCCACTTGTAGAATAATCGCTTTGACCTGCTTGAAAATCTGATGACCTTGCGCCGTCAGCGTTGGCTTGCGTGTCGAACGGTCAAAAAGTTGAACATTAAAATCTATTTCAAGATTACTGATACCTTGGCTCACCGCCGACTGTACCTTACCTAACTCGCGAGCACTGGCAGAAAATGACCCTAATTCAACGGCATACACAAACATCTTCAGCTGTTCTATGTTGTACATTCGGCGTCTCCTAAGACTTACTATCATCATATATGATGCTAACTATCTTTATATTATCACTTAAATAGATATTATCTAGGCAAGTCATTAGCCCATAGAGGCTAGAAAACATAAAGAGAGTAAAAAGATGTCACATAAAGAACGCATGTTACACATGGTGCTATTTGAATTAGCAGCTTTGATTTTGATGGCCGTGGCGGCAACTTACATTGTCGGAGGCGGAGCAGTAAAAATGGCAGGCTTGGCGCTGTCTTTATCACTGATTGCGATGACGTGGAACTACGTCTACAACTACGGTTACGACAAGATTTACGGTGCTGACCGCAGCAAACGAACCAAGAAAACACGTATTCTGCACGGCTTAGGTTTCGAACTGGGTTTGATGCTGGTGACGTTCCCGCTACTAATGTGGGTACTTCAACTCGATTTCTGGACTGTACTAGTAATGGATATCGGAATTGTTATCTTCTTCGTGCTGTACGCGATTGCGTTCAACTGGGCGTATGACTCGATCCGAGCTCAGTTGGTTGCGAGAGGAAAGGTTGCAGCTCTGGTTTAGAGCTGCAAGTTCGTAGCTTATCACAAGAACAAATACCCAAATTAAAACTGCCAAACTACAACATAGTTGGCAGTTTATTCACTTATGCATATAAGCTCATTTGTTAACGCCCTTGTTACATAGCAAAAACATCACACAGCCCTCCCTAATTAAGTTTAATAATCCACCACCCACGAAGTAGCATCACAAATCCAAACATAAACTCCTCGTACCAGTTGCGCATTCATTTACATATAGGTAGTTTGAGCGGCTTCGCAACCTATCAATTCGAGCAATGACGTTCATGCGAGCATCTTTTACGAGCAAAAGTGTTCGGATTAACATTTCAAGTGACTTTAATTAACAATTTTATGCTCAAACGCTCACTTTTGATGTTCGTTTATTTTCGAGTTCGCAAATATATGCACAATACACGTGCTAGATAAGCAAAACTAAAAAGGACTCGAACATGACAACAAACAAACACCCTTCTTTATTTGGGCAATGCTTGGCTGAATTTATCGGCACAGGATTACTCATATTCTTTGGCGTTGGCTGTGTGGCCGCTCTGGTATTAACTGGTGCGACATTCGGACAATGGGAAATCAGCATCATCTGGGGCTTCGGTGTTGCGATTGCAATTTACTGTACTGCCGGCGTTTCAGGCGCACACATCAACCCAGCCGTAACGATTGCACTGGCCATGTTCCATGGCTTTGATAAAGCGAAAGTGGTGCCTTACATCATTTCGCAACTGCTTGGCGCTTTCTGCTCTGCTGCATTGGTTTACAGCCTATACAGCAACCTATTTACTGACTACGAAATCGCACATAACTTTGTTCGTAGCAGCCAAGACGCACTATCAACTGCTGGTATCTTCTCGACTTACCCACATGCTTCACTTTCTTTCTTCGGCGCTTTTGCTGTGGAATTCGTGATTACTGCAGTGTTGATGTTTGCCATTTTAGCGTTAGGTGATGAGAACAACGGCGCATCTCGCGGTGCAATGAACCCTCTACTGATCGGTATTCTTATCGCGGTTATCGGTGGTTCTTTAGGTCCACTGACTGGCTTTGCAATGAACCCTGCTCGTGACTTCGGGCCAAAACTTTTTGCTTACTTTGCAGGTTGGGATTTCGCACTAAGCGGTGCTCGTGATATTCCTTACTTCATCGTTCCAATTCTTGCTCCAATTGCTGGTGCGTGTTTTGGTGGTTGGTTGTACCCACGTGTTATCGGTGCTTACCTACCAGTAGAAGGCCAAGGCTGCACAATTCCAAACCAATGTGAAACAGAAGAAGAAGCTGAACAAGCTCAAGCTTAATTCCTAAGCGACCCTACATTTACTAAAATATAAATAACAAAAGAAAAAGGATTCTTACCATGACCGAGCAAAAATACATTGTTGCCCTAGACCAAGGCACCACAAGTTCTCGCGCTGTAATCCTCGATCACGATGCAAACATCGTTAGTTCTTCTCAACGAGAATTTACTCAGATTTATCCAAAAGCCGGTTGGGTTGAGCACGATCCAATGGAAATCTGGGCGACTCAAAGCTCTACATTGGTTGAAGCGCTTGCTAAAGCAGGCATCCGCAGCGATGAGCTAGCGGGTATCGGTATCACTAACCAACGTGAAACCACCATTGTTTGGAACAAAGAAACTGGCAAACCGGTTTACAACGCAATCGTATGGCAGTGTCGCCGTACAGCAGACATCTGTGAAGACCTAAAAGCTCGTGGCCTAGAAGACTACGTACGTGACAATACAGGCTTAGTCCTTGACCCGTATTTCTCAGGTACCAAAGTAAAATGGATTCTAGACAACGTTGAAGGCGCTCGCGAAGACGCTGAAGCTGGCAAACTACTGTTCGGTACGGTTGATACTTGGTTAGTTTGGAAAATGACTCAAGGACGTGTTCACGTTACGGATTACACCAACGCGTCACGTACTATGTTGTTCAACATCAATGACCTATGCTGGGATCAGAAGCTACTCGATGAAATGGGCATTCCAGCAGTCATGATGCCTGAAGTGAAGCGCTCTTCAGAGGTTTACGGTCAAACGAACCTTGGTGGTAAAGGCGGTACGCGTATCCCAATCGCGGGTATTGCGGGTGACCAACAAGCTGCACTTTACGGTCAAATGTGTGTAGAAGCAGGCCAAGCTAAGAATACTTACGGCACGGGTTGTTTCCTTCTAATGAACACAGGCCAAGAGAAAGTAACATCGAAGAATGGTCTACTAACAACGCTAGCATGTGGCCCTAAAGGCGAACCTGCATACGCGCTTGAAGGTGCGGTATTCATGGGCGGTGCATCAATCCAATGGCTACGTGATGAAATGAAGCTACTGGCTGGTGCAGAAGACTCTGAGTACTTCGCAACCAAAGTA
The DNA here is from genome assembly GCF_057786005.1 of Vibrio sp. QJM3NY_26. NCBI lineage: Bacteria > Pseudomonadati > Pseudomonadota > Gammaproteobacteria > Vibrionales > Vibrionaceae > Vibrio > Vibrio sp. QJM3NY_26. The sequence continues at coordinate 467,264 of NZ_CM173516.1, forward strand.
GATTCTTCAAACGGCGTTTACGTAGTCCCTGCATTTACTGGTTTAGGCGCACCATACTGGGATGCTTACGCTCGCGGTACGATTGTTGGCCTGACTCGTGGTGTTAACTCTAACCACATCATCCGTGCAACGTTGGAAGGCATTGCTTACCAAACGCGTGACGTACTAGACGCAATGCAAGCGGACTCTGGCATCAAGCTAGCGAAACTACGTGTTGATGGCGGCGCAGTAGCGAATAACTTCCTAATGCAATTCCAATCTGATGTGCTAGATACTGAAGTTCACCGCCCTGAAGTAACGGAAGTAACCGCTCTGGGTGCCGCTTACCTTGCTGGCCTAGCGGTTGGTTTCTGGGACAGTATTGATGAGCTTCAAGACAAAGCCGTTCTTGACCGCACATTCATGCCGCACCACGACGAAGAGAAGCGTAACCGCCGTTACAAAGGTTGGAAACGTGCTATCAAGTGTGCACAGGTTTGGTCTGAGCTACACGATGACGATGACAACGAGTAATACTAAGTACTCAGCTAATCGTTAATCATTAGCCGCTGATCTAGGAACTCGAGTAATCTAATCGACTAGATTGTTCGAACCTCAGAAAACGAAACTAAAAAGAGCACTATTTTGTGCTCTTTTTTGCGTTTCAGGCTCAAATTCCGCGTTTTGCGCAGCGTTTTTGCGGTTTAGACATGATTCCTTACCATCATTACTTCTCTCTTTTCATCAATTCGAGCACAATAGCGTGAGTTTATATTTTCGATTTTGACGCGCTAGAGCCCTTTGCGCGCAGGGAGTGGTAAGTTAAGTGAAGCAGATACCAAGACACCAGCAGATTGTAGATCTGGTAAAAACACAAGGATATGTGAGTACCGAAGAGCTCGTTGAAAAGTTCGATGTCAGCCCACAAACCATCAGACGAGACCTCAATGAACTTGCCGACAGCAACAAAATTCGTCGCTATCATGGTGGTGCAACCATTCCTTTAAGCTCGGAAAACACCTCATATAACACGCGTAAAGCGCTTAACTTCAACGAAAAAGACGTGATCGCCGACGAACTGGTTAAGCACATCCCAGATGGTGCAACCCTATTCGTTGATATCGGTACCACGCCAGAATCGGTGGCACGCGCACTCAACAAAAACCACAAACAACTAAGAGTCGTCACCAACAACATTAACGTTGCCAGCATCCTTCTACCGAACCCAGAGATCAAGGTTATCTTGGCGGGTGGCGAAGTACGCAACCGTGATGGCGGTATAGTTGGCGAAGCGACACTCGATTTCGTGAAGCAGTTCCGCCTTGATTTCGGTATTTTGGGCATCAGCGGCATCGACTTTGATGGCTCACTGCTCGACTTTGATTACCACGAAGTTCGTGTGAAACAAGCTATCATCGAAAACAGTCGCAGCATCTTCTTAGCCGTCGACCACACTAAGTTTGGCCGTAACGCGATGGTTAAGCTCGGTAATATCTCTCAAGCGCACATGGTCTTTACCAATAAACAGCCACCAGAAGAGATTCTCAACATCCTTAAAGATTCAGCAATACCATTAGAAGTGATCGATACTGCTCGTCCTGTGAGCGAATAACTCAACATAAGTGCTCAGTGACGCCATTTTCTTAAATGAATCACGATTCTTTATAGAAAAGTTAAAAAAGTAAAACTTGCTCGCTGTCACTGTCGCTTCTATGCTCGAATTAGACTTATTTGAACCTCTGCTTTCATAAGCAGAGGTTTTTTTATGCCCAAATCACATAAAACGCGCATAAACGAAAATAATAAATGACCGCAAACGAAAGTTCATATAGGATTCAATTATGTTCTAAAATGCTCGTTCGCTCAGAAGAGGTCAAAACCATGAGTGCTCAACAAAATAATTCAAACAACAGTACATCTTCCACTTTAGACTTGATCGTGATTGGCGGCGGCATCAATGGTGCAGGCATCGCGGCAGATGCAGCAGGTCGCGGTCTAAACGTTGGCTTATACGAAGCAAATGATTTCGCGTCTGCGACGTCTTCTGCTAGCTCAAAGCTTATCCACGGTGGCCTACGCTACCTTGAACATTACGAATTTCGTTTGGTTTCGGAAGCACTCGCTGAACGTGAAGTCTTGTTAAGAAAAGCGCCTCACGTTGCTCAGCCAATGCGTTTCCGTTTACCTCATCGACCATTTTTACGCCCAGCTTGGATGATTCGCTGTGGCCTATTCCTTTACGATAACTTGGGTAAACGTACTACGCTTCCTGGAAGTAAAACGGTGAACTTGGCTAAATCAGGTTTACTGAAGCCAGAGATGAAGACAGGTTTCGAATACTCAGATTGCTGGGTAGATGATGCACGCATGGTATTGCTCAACGTGTTGGCAGCAAAAGAAAATAACGCAGAAGTACGTAACTACTGCCGTGTTGAAAAAGCGCACCGCGACGGTGGTATTTGGCATGTAACGATCCTTGATGTCATGACAAACCAACGCTTTGAACGCAAAGCAAAAGCGCTTGTTAACGCTGCTGGTCCTTGGGTTAAACAGTTCTTTGATGATGGATTAGAGCAGGCTTCGCCTCGTAATATTCGTCTAATCAAAGGCTCACACATTGTTGTGCCACGCATTCATGACGAACCACAAGCGTACATTCTGCAAAACAAAGACAATCGTATTGTGTTCATGATCCCTTACCTAGATAAGTTCTCGATCATCGGCACTACCGACCTTGAATACAAAGGCGACCCACGTAACGTCGCAATTGATGATGTAGAAGTGGATTACTTGATTGATATCGTTAACCAGCACTTTGTTAAACAGCTTGGCCGTGAAGACGTGGTTTGGACATACAGTGGCGTAAGACCACTTTGTGACGACGAATCTGATTCACCACAAGCGATCACTCGTGACTACACATTGGAATTGGACGCAGAGCTCGATCAAGCACCACTGCTTTCGATCTTCGGTGGCAAGTTGACCACTTATCGTAAGCTAGGCGAAGCAGCACTTAAGAAGTTAGAACCACACCTAACCAATATGGGTGCGCCTTGGACAGCCAACAACACGCTTCCAGGTGGTAACTTCAGCTGTAGCAGAGAGCAACTTGCGAAGATGATCCATACTAAATACCCTTGGGCATCTGAAGCGTTGCTGCTTCGCTACGTGACTCAATTCGGAACTTACACGTGGAAACTACTGGAAGGTGCGAATAGCGAAGCTGACCTTGGCAGCCAATTCTCAAGCGAAGCCCATGGCGTTTATCAAGTTGAAATCGATTACTTGATCAATGAAGAGATGGCGATGACTGACGAAGACATCTTGTGGCGCAGAACCAAGCTTGGCCTGTACATAAGTGAATCAGAGCAGCAAGCAGTAACGGATTACCTGAAAGATAAACTACAAAGCAAAGTAGTGAGCTTTTCTCAAGTAGGTTAACCCCACCAGCCTAAACATGGTTCAAGAACATACTTAACAACGAAGCTTAGCGTCCCCCGCGCTAAGCTTTTTTATATCCGCTCTATTTACAAAACCTTAGTGCTAATTGAGTTTGCCTATATCTACGGTTTCTTGTATCCAAATATTCTTATGCGTTCAGATAGGGACTGGAATGCAGAAACAAAAAAACTCCCGAAGGAGTTTTTATTGTCTCAATCTGCAATCCGCTAACTAACTATTTAATTTAGCTATTCAGCAAAATAACCCGCTAGCTAGGCAATTAAACGAGCATGCAGTGAATCTTTAAGCTCAGAACGATCATGTTTTAGTTGGTGCATCGAGCCGTCATCAATGGGTGAATCTTTCAGCTCTAGTTTACGAATCTCTTTATCAAGGTTGTCGTATGTCTTCATATCTTCTGCAAAGCCATCGTCAGTTTTAGCAAGCTCAGCAATTTTGTCTTTCATTTCAGGAAATTCGTGAACAAGAGAGTGATTTTCACCTAGCATAGAAACCTCTTAAGTTGAGTAAAGTGATTGGTATTAAGCACATTTCATTATTAACCTTAGCAAGTGCTTCAAATAACAAATGAGATCCAGTACACAGCCTAGAATATAGACAATTCAGATTCACAAATTTACAACATCAGTCGGTGGGATACGCTGTTTTACATAGAAGAAAGCCTCGTGTAATCACAAGGCTTTTTAGGGGGGGGGCTCTTTATAAGAACAGTGACAAAAATGATAATAACAGCAGCTAAAAAGTATTTTCAAAAAAGGATTAGCTGCTACACCCACCAGAATGAACTCGATTCATTTGATCATGTGAAGATGTGTCAGAGCCCGTCGATTGACATCCTGCCACGAATAACAGCGTTACAGATAAGATAAGCCATTTCATAATAAATCCTCTTTTGGTCATGACTAAGCATAGTGCTTAAAATCGCGGACACCTCAGTCATTAACTAAAGCCTTACCTACCGATAAAGCCTTGGTTAATGAACAAAGCATCGCTTCATTAATTAACGACCTGCTTTTGTACAAAAAACTTTCACTCCTATGAATAAAAATTGCACAGGAGTGAACAGAGGATAGTTATGGAACTAAGAATAAGAGCTAGATGTTAGTCACTCGTCGCCAAACGTACTGCCGCTTCTGCATGGATGGCAGTGGTATCAAACAGAGGAACATCGGTGTGGTGCTGTTGAATCAGCAGGGCTATTTCAGTACATCCCAAAATAACGGCCTCTGCACCTTGCTGGCTTAGCTTCTCAATGATTTGACGATAGATAGCTCGAGATTCTTCTCTTACTTCACCTCGGCACAGCTCTTGGTAAATGATGTTGTGCACTTTCTGTCGGTCACTCTCATCGGGAATCACAACATCAATACCGAACTTGTTAGTCAGGCGCCCTTTATAGAAATCTTGTTCCATCGTGAAAGCGGTGCCGAGTAACCCGACTTTTTTCACGCCCTGTTCAAGCAGCTTCTGCGCCGTAGTATCTGCGATATGTAAGATAGGAATCGTGATTTTCTCTTCGATCTCAGGAACGACCTTATGCATGGTATTGGTACAGATCAGGATGAAGTCCGCTCCGCCCTTCTCTACCGATAAAGCCGCGTCCGATAAGATGTCAGCCGTCTCAGCCCAACGACCTTGGTGTTGCAGCTTTTCTATCTCATCGAAGTTCACGCTGTACATACAAACCTTTGCAGAATTGAGCCCACCAAGGATCGCTTTAACGCCCTCGTTGATGGATTTGTAGTAGCTCACTGTCGACTCCCAACTCATACCGCCGAGCAAACCGATCGTTTTCATGTTTCTATTCCTTTATTTTTCAACTATCCGATTAAACCGTCATGAGTTAAGAACTTATAGTACGTTCTTGCTTATAGCGAGGCATTAAGCCTTCATTGTTTTCAAGCGTTCATTCCAAACCTCTGATTTCAAAAACGTCCGCGAACAAAAAAGGCTCGAATCAACAATCCGAGCCTTTGTGTTTTTTACCAAAGAAAAACTAGGCGTTAGTACACCTCACACCAATCGGATTTCATGTCGATCAGCGTCCAATCCTCTCTGGAATTCGCCTCATCTAGCGCTTTATCCAACTTACCAACATGAGACTTACGATCGTACTGCCACTCGCGCTCAGCGTCAGTATGATGAACAATCATAGCCATTGAGTTGGGTTGACTCGTTGCCCATTGCATCATTGCTTGGTCACCATCTGAGTTGCCTACTGCTAAAATAGGCTTCTTACCGATAATATGCTGAATGTTAGTGACCTTTCCGGCTTTGTCATCGATGGTCAAAATGGACGAATCCTTAGTAACCGTCGGCTTACCATCGTTGTAGCTGTAGTTGTATTGAAGGGCGCTACCAATGATTTGTTCTGTAGGAATGTTGTAAGCTTGCGGAGCCCACGCTCGCATGAAATCAACACCACCTCCCGACACAATGTAAGTTTTAAAGTCATGCTCTTGCAGGTAAGTCAGCATCTCTTTCATTGGCTGATAAGTAAGGTCTGTGTAGGCTTTATTGAAACGTCCGTCTTTTGCTACCGTCAACCATTGCTCAACGTCTTGTTGGTATTGCTCGACAGTCATACCAGAATGTGTCGCCATAATGATTTTCAATAACCCTTCTTCACCGCTGCCAAGAACGCTCTCGATATCATCTTCAAGCACAAACTTAAAAGGTGCTTCGGTTTTCCATTCAGGGTGATCTGGTGCCATCTCTTTTACACGGTCTAACGCAAAAGCCAGTTGGAAGTAGTAAGGCTTTTCCGACCAAAGCGTACCGTCGTTATCGAACACGGCAATGCGATCTTCAATCGCCACGAACGTATCAGACTCAGCTTTGGTGGCTTGACCAACAAAATCCACAATAGCGGTTTTGCTCTCGCTGTCTTTCCAAGAAGGCAGCAAGTTGGGATCACAATCTTTAGCAAAAGATGAGAAAGAAAGACTGGATAAGATCGCGACGGATAAAAGAGTTATTTTCTTCATAGCAACTACCATGTTGTTGAATTAATTGTAGGGTTTAATTCAATTCATCCTAGTTGGTCTACTCTAATTTTCCACTTATGGACACTATAACCAATACTCATATTGTCGTTAGTACTGCCGTAAAAAGAGGGCTAACCTCACGGCCAACCCTCGTTGTTTAAAAAGCTAAATGGAAAGCTTAAAGACTCGGTGGAGTACCCTCACCATTGGAAGCAATCGCATCAATTTGCACCAAGGCGCCCGTAGGAATATCAGAGACACCGATAACCGTGCGCGCAGGCAATGGACCGTCAAAGTAATGCGTGCACACGTCATTGAGCACATCTAGATCTGCCATGTCTCTTAATTGGATATTCAACTTCACGATGTCATCCATGACATGACCAACGCTCTCAATCACTTCTTTAATGTTATTCAGGCACTGCATCGCCTGCTCTTTTGCGCCATTCGCAACAATCGCTCCAACTCTTGGATCCATCGGTAATTGAGCGGAGATATTGTTGTAGTGTGAAAAGGCCACAGTTTGCGTTGAAAGCGGGCTTATTGGCGCAGCTTTGGTATTGTTCGCATTAATTACAATCCCATGTCGGTCTTCAACCACTTGTGGCGGAGTGCCATCGCCGTGTGACACGGTCGCATCCATCTGTACTAACGCTCCCATTGCAAGGCCTTCAACCACCGTCACCGAGCGCGCAGGCATGTATCCGACAGCCCTTGCAATAGCGGAGTCCGGGAAGAAGGTGGTATACACTTCATTGACTGCTGCAAGGTCATCAAGGCTTCTCACATGAATATTCACCTTCACAATGTCATCAAGAGGAACATCAACATTTTCCAGTATCGATTTAATGTTTTTGAGGCATTGAATCGCGTGCTCTTTTGCTGCACCAACGACGATGCTCCCCGATTGCGGGTCAATCGGTAGCTGAGCTGAAATGTGATTATAGTGAGAGAAAGCAACCGTCTGAGTCGATAGAGAACTGACTGGCGCGTATGGAGTATTTCTGGCGATTTTAACTAGCTCACAAGCTGCTTGTGGGTAAGTGCCTTCACCATTCGAGATCACAGCGTCCATCTGCAAGTGAGCGCCTTCGAGCGGTAAATCAACGACAGCGAGTGTCGTGCATGTGGGAACATAGTGTTGGAAAAACGACGCATAGATTTCATTAACCACATCGATATCTACAATGTTTTTTAAGTATATATTTACTCTCACAAGGTCGTGCATGCGGTGTCCAATACTCTCCACAATCGCTTGAATGTTTAATAGGCACTGCTTGGTTTGATCTTCTAAAGAGCCTGAGATCAGGCTACCTGTTTTAGGATCAATAGGTAATTGAGCAGAGAGGTTATTGTAGTGTGAAAATGCCACCGATTGTGTTGAGAAAGGGCTCAATGGTGCATCTTCAGTGTTTCTTGAAACTTTAATAATATCGGCACTCATGTCGATACATCTCCTATTCGAGTATTGATGTCAGATAGAGCCAATTAGCTGCGTGTTTACCGACATTTCAAAATAAAAGGCACAAAAATAGCCGAACCAATAAATCGTGATAAATACTGGTCCAGCTTAATTCACGTTAAACAGTGGAGGCGTTAGTGCTCCCCGAATAAGCCTCTACAAAGTACTTAGGAAGCTACTGATTTTTTCTTCGTGATGCTTAACGGTTTCTTGCGTTGGGATAACCGCATCTTTATGTGTGAAGTACACTAAAATCGCCATCTGCGCAGTGAGTCGGTTTTCTGCTTCATCGAACGCCACTGAGTATTCACTTTCTAATGCGCCACGAGTCACTTCTTCTTTGTCATTTGCAGGTAGGCAGTGCAGCAACATTGCGCCTGGGCGAGCCTTCGCCATTAGCTCTTCTGTGATAACGTAGTTAGGCATGAATGCCGCGAGACGCTCTTCCTTCTCATCCATTTGCGTCACCCAATAGAAGCTATCGCCGTACACCACATCACAATCACTGATACGCTCTACATCATCAGTAATTTCAATCTTGCCACCAGACTCTTCACAGAAGTTCAGCGCCATGTCGATCCACTCTTGCTCCATGTGGTATTTCTTAGGACCAATTTGCTTAAAGCCCATACCGTACTTAGCACAAGTCAGCATCAGCGAACGGCACACATCCGTCGCGTCCCCCATGAATGCCAAGGTGAGATCAGACAACTTACGTCCATCAGTGATGTGTTCTCTGATCGTGTAAAGATCCGCAAGCATTTGAGTTGGATGGAAACGCGTATCAAGGCCGTTGATCACTGGCACTGTCGACATTTCAAGTAGACCATCGAGTGTTTCAGGGCTATTAGTACGAGCCATGATGATGTCGCACATACGCGATAAAACACGAGAAGTATCATCAATCGACTCTTTGCCACCTAAGTGAATGTCTTTTGGTGATAGGAATAACGCATGACCACCTAGTAATGTAGCCGCCACCTCGAAAGAAACACGTGTACGAGTAGAACCCGCTTCGAAGATCATCCCTACTGATTTGCCTTTAAACAGTGGCGGAATTGCGTTGTCTTTGCGCGCCTGTTTCAGGTGAGTCATCAACTCCATCATGTTGTCCATCTCTTCGACAGAGAAGTCTTTCATGGAAACCATGTGCTCTAGGTTTGCTTTGTTTAGTTCAGTCGCGCTAGAAGAAGGTAATTTCATAATAAGTTCCTATTTTTCATAATTTTGTGCGCGGTTCTTTTAAGTTCACTTTCATGGCAATTTGATTTTGAATACCTGCCATCACTTTCAAGAACCGCTACGTTTTGGATTAAATTGGTTTTTCTGTTGTAACTAAACTCTTGGTACTTGTTGGGTGATGCAGTGGATGTTGCCGCCACCTAACAAAATTTCTCGAGCCGGGACGCCATTCACTTCGTAGCCCGGATAGATGCCTTCTAGGATCCCGATAACATCGTTGTCGTAGCGTTGATCGAGCAACGGCAACACAATTTGGTTATTGGTAATCAGATAATTGGCATACGATGCCGCTAAGCGCTCACCCGCTTCTCGCTCCATTCCGTCTGCGATATCGATACCTGCCGCTTCTTCCTCGGTCATGAAAAGAGGGCCTGGCATCGGCAGCTTGTGTACCTTGATTTGACGGCCTTTGGCATCGGTCTGGCTGGTGATGTAGTCATAGGCTTCTTTGCTGATCTCATATTGAGGATCATTCTTGTCATCGCACCACGTCAGAACCACTTCACCCGGCTTCACGACGTGAAGGATATTGTCGACGTGACCATTGGTTTCATCGTTGTATAAACCACGAGGCAGCCAAATTACCTTCTCAACATTGAGGTGTTCACACAGCACTTCTGTCAGCTCTTCTTTGCTCATATCTGGGTTTCGGCTTTCGTGTAATAAGCACTCTTCTGTTGTGTAGAGCGTGCCTTCGCCATCAACGTGAATTGAACCGCCTTCTAGTACGATTGGAGCGCGGTATCGAGAGTCACGAATGGTTTCACACATCTTTTGAGCAACTTGGTTGTCGCGATTCCACGGTGAATACAAACCATCAACAAACCCGCCCCATGCATTGAATTCCCAATCCACACCTCGGCGCTCACCGCTGTCATCAACAACATAAGTCGCACCGATATCACGCATCCAAGAATCGTCAGTTGAGATTTCCAATACTCGAATGTCCTCAGGTAAACGAGATACTGCGTTATCGTATTGCTCTGAACTCGCAAGCATGGTGACTGGCGTCGTGTGGCTGATCTTGGTAGCAACGTCTGCAAACACTGCTTGTGCTGGTTTTGCACCATTGCGCCAGTTGTCAGTTCGTTCTGGCCAAGCCATCCAAATTTCGCTGTGTGGCTCGTGTTCCCCTGGCATTCTGAAGCCATCATGTTTTGGAGTGGTATCAATCAGTTTTTTCATCGTTATGTCCCCTAAATTATGCTTGAGCTTCTTTTTTATCTTGCGTATCGGCTGTGTCGTTATCGTCCGATCCTTGCTGTTTCTTACGCTTTAGAGCGCCTAGTAGAATCCATTCACCAGCGAGGATGGTGGCAATCACGCCAATCAAAACAGGTCCTGTGTATCCCCAATCGGCAACGGTTAAATCAAGAGCCTCAGGGAAAATAAACAAGATCACGGCTTGAAAGACGACCAAGAAACAAACAATCGACATGATCCATTGAGCCGCCATACCACCCGGAACTTTGAATGGGCGTTCGCGTTTACCATCAACCACTCGAAGCTTTAGGTATGCAGGGAACATGAACAGGTAAGGAAGTAAGAAAATGCAGCTAGAGAAGGCAAATATCGACCAGAACAGATCATCATTACCCTGAGCAAACAGCGCGTAAGACAGAATGACGACCGTTGATACTGTGCCTGTGATGTTGTTTGCGCCAACTGGAGAGCCTTTCTCAGACACTTTCGCGACAGGGGCAGGAAGCTCACCTTCTTGAGCGGCTTCAGCAGCAGCTCGGCTAGCGCCCATTGTCCAACTCACCATGTTTCCGATAAGCGTTAACAAAGCGAAAGTACCGAAGATGTACACCATCGCTGTACCAACCACACCAGTGCCGAAAAGTGTTCTAAATGTGTCGATAAGGCCAGACACCAAACCAATGCTTTCGACAGGTAGCGCCATCAAAATGCCTACCGTACCGAAGATGTATAAGAAAGCGGTGATACCGATAGAGAGGAAGACGGCCTTAGGCATATCACGAACGTCTTTCATTTCTTTAGTCATGGTCGCAACCAATTCAAAACCCATTAGGTTGAACACAATCGCTGGTAAGAAAGAGACCGCAGAATCCAATGAAGGCATCATAGCTGGCAACGTAAATTCGTTAGCTACGCCGTTTTTCATTGCATAGATAAAGCCGCCTACACCCAATGTACTGATCACGACAATCTTTAATATTGCGCCAATATTGGTGACCCACACTCCGATGTCGGCCGACACATTACAAATCAAAACCGTTAGCCAGGTGAGTAATATACAAATGGCGATTTGTCCCCATAAAGACAGATCTGGCATGAAGAGTTCGGCAAACATCCCTGCAAACATGATGTATACCGCAGGCATCCATAAACCAACGTTAATCCAGTAAAACCACGTTGTTCTGACTGCCCATTTAAAATTGAAGGCTTGTTTTACCCAATCGTAAATCCCACCTTCACCTGGGTAGGTGGTACTCAGTTCGGAAGTAATTAAGCCATATGGAATGACAAAGAAGACCAGCATTAACACCCACCAACCAATGGCACTGACACCAATACTGGCTGACGCGGTTAATGTGTCGACCACCAAGACTGCACACAGTGTAAAGAGTGCAATTCCCGTAACCCCCATTTTTCCTTGCGTTTCGTTACTCATCTCTTAGCTCCTTAATCTCTAATTCGGGATTAATTAAACGGCAAAGCGATGAAGTGAACTGGGATGAAAATTGAATATCGGTTTTACACAAACGAGTTCGGGGTAAAAACAAAATAAACCCAACAAATATTAGATTTATAATGCTAAAAGTAGGAATACTTGATTTTGGTCAATAACCATTCGATTAATAAATACATTTTCCATTTCAAAACCAAGATCACATATCTAGTTAATCTAAGGGTAATTAAGGCTTTCTGTGACATATAGGCGACTAAAAACATCAAATATTGAGCACAAATCGAATTGTGATTTTTATCCCCACGGCACCGACAATATTTAAATACAATTCAAACCAACTTATTTGCCCTGAGCAAAATATCATTTGGAGAGTTAAACATGTCGAAGCCTATTATTGTTGTTGCTGTCGGTGGGAATGCTTTACTACAGCGTGGTGAAGTAATGAGTTGCGAAAACCAAAAAAAGAGCATCGCGCAAACCGCCAGCTCTTTGGCTGAACTCAGCAAAGACTACCGTTTAGTGGTTGTACACGGAAATGGCCCTCAAGTCGGCCTACTCTCGTTGCAGAATAATGCTTATAAAGATTGCCCCCCTTATCCATTTGATGTCCTTGGCGCTGAGACTCAAGGGATGATTGGTTACCTTATCCAGCAAGGGCTAAATGCTGCAATTAAAGACCGCTTTACGACCACAATCCTGACTCGAATTGTTATAGACGAGAATGATCCTGCAATTGCCGACCCAGCCAAGTTTATTGGCCCTATATATACAGAAGAACAAGCCAAACAACTCGCAGAAGCCAACCAATGGGTTGTGAAACCTGACGGCGCACACTGGCGTCGCGTGGTGCCATCACCTTCACCAAAAGAAGTGCTAGAAATAAAAGCCATCAAAGACTTGCTAGAGAAAGAGCACCTAATTATTTGTGGCGGTGGCGGTGGCGCTCCAGTAGTGGAAAAAGATGGCGCTTATTTGGGTTTCGAAGCAGTAATCGACAAAGACATGACCGCTGCACTCATCGCAGAAGAAATCGGCGCAGAACATTTGCTGATCCTCACTGACGGCTCTCATGTTTGTTTAGATTGGGGAACCCCAAAGGAAGAGAAGCTTGAGAACGTGTCAGTTGAACAAATGAAAAAGTACACCTTCCCAGCCGGTTCTATGGGGCCGAAGGTCGACGCATGTTGTCAATTTGTAGAAAAAACAAAACAGCATGGATACATTGGTGACCTGTCGAGTGCATTAGAGATCATAGAAGGAAAAACGGGGACACATATTAATGCTTAATATTGGGTTATAATGCTTTATATAAATAAAGGGTAATAAAGTCTAAGTTTTGATATTCCAGTTGGAACTTTGCTTGAAAACCCTTTATGTTTTTTGTGTTCCAAATAAAAATGAGGATCATTAGATGCGCAAAGTAACAACCGAGGAAAAGTTAATTCGAATTCATGATGCTGTTGTGCAACTAATGGAACGCCGTGAAGCTACTGATATTTCAATGTACGATGTTGCCAAAGAGTGTGGAATGGCAACATCCACGGTTTATCACCACTATCCAAACATAGAGAACTTATTTCATAATCTATTAGATGACGTTTTTACTGATTTCGACTCTCTGCTCGGTAAATGTATAGATTACGAGCATGTTAATCATTGGACTGACATCAATCGCATGATTGAAACAGCGTATGTTAATTATTACAACAATCACCCGATTGCTAAAAAGTTAATTCTAGGTCGTCATACATTCACTGAACTAGGACATGCAGACACCGAGAATGACTTAATTCTGGGTAAAGAAGTAGAAACGATTTATCGACAGTTTTTTGATGTTCCTCAGTTACCACAATCCATCAATGTCTTCGCTATCTCATTGCAAGTCGCAGATAAAATATACTCGTTATCTTATCGCCAACATGGCTGCATCACACCAGAACTTGCCAACGAAGCAATCCGACTTACCGAGTCTTACCTTAAGCTGTATATTCCTCATATCTGTCAAAAAGCAGAGCCTAGCAGGATGCATACGCATTAAGAGAACCTGTAATCCCGATAACGTCTTACCTTTCTATTTTCGCTCGATGAGCAGAATAAAAAAGCAGAACTTCAATTCCTCAAAGTTCTGCTTTAACAATCCATGACTGCTTACGCTCTGCGCTTTTTGAAGGCGTGCCAGCCAGCGCTGAAAATTGTTTTTAACACCACACCGAGTGCGCTTAGTTTAGGGTCGGCGTTCTTGCCAGAAGCGATGCGCCACATCTGATGTTCATACCAAACCAGCCCAACCATCGCCACCTTGTCTAATGCGGGTTTACCTGTGGTTGGCACCGTTAGCGGCATGCCGTGGCTAGGGTTTTCAATTAACTTGTTAGGGAAATCTGGATCAACCGCCATCGTACGCGCAATACCAATAAAATCGGTCGCCGAGGTGTTTAATGCTTCATTCATTGCTTGCGCGGTTCGAAAACCTCCCGTGACCACCAGCGGCGTGCTCACGAGCTTTCTCGCCTTAACCATGTAATCCATAAAATACGCTTCACGTTTTACTGTGCTGGACTTCAATGGCTCGGCTTTGTTTTTCGACCCCATCATTGATGGGCTTTCATAGGTGCCACCGGAGATCTCAATCAGGTCGATACCGTTATCACTCAGTGTTTGCACAACCTGCATCGACTCTTCTTCAGTGAAGCCACCTTTCATGAAGTCAGCACTGTTGAGCTTAATCCCGACAGGGAAATCGTCACCGACCTCTTTTCGAATCGCGCGATAAACCTCAAGTACAAAACGAAGTCTGTTTTCAAGTGACCCACCCCATTTGTCTTGGCGTTGATTGTGTCTCGAAGACAAAAACTGACTCACGAGATAACCATGAGCACCGTGAATCTGCACACCAGTAAAGCCTGCTTGTTTTGCAAGCTTTGCACTCAGCGAAAATTTATCAATGATTGCGATTATTTCCGTCTCAGTCAGAGCTCGTGGCCTATTGAAGCCTTTTTCTAATCCACGCTCTAAAGAGATAGCCGAAGGAGCAACCGGGCTATCACATAAGAATTTAGGGATTTGCTTTCCTGGGTGGTTCAATTGCATCCATATCTGCGAACCATTTTGTGTTCCAGCCTTCGCCCACTCACGAAATACGCTTAAGTCACTTTGCTCATCCAACACAACGTTTTTAGGTTCACCAAGCGCACCTCTATCGACCATCACGTTGCCCGTCATGGATAGGCCAATTCCTCCTTGAGCCCAACGCTGGTAAAGCGTGACTAAACCTTGCTTAGGGTTATGATGTTTATCACCTAGCTGTTCACTCATTGCCGATTTGAACAGGCGATTTTTGATCACTTGGCCATTAGGAAGAGAAAAAGGGTCGTTGAGGCAGATTGGATTCATGCGCGTGGTTACTTTCTTTGGTCTATATATTGCGTCCAGTATGCCCTATTTTATTCGACAGTTCTGAGCATTTAGTGCCTATTTCGAAGCAAATTTCACTCAATAATAAAATGCCAGCGGCATAGCAGCTGGCATTAATCGATTATAAACAAAACCTTAAACAGGCGATCTAAGTCATCACTTTATCGTGGATTTCTTGACCTTAGTGAACGGTGTCGATTTCCATTTATCGGTTCTTACCTCTTCACCGGGCGTGTACATGCGTAACACTGAATACCATTGGTGAGCGGGGATAGGTAAGAAGTTAGGATCATCTTCATGCCCTTTTACGTCGCTACTCATGTAAATGGTGTAGCTGCCATCAGCATTAGGCGTGAGCGTTCTGTCTCCACGGGAATGACGGTTTAACTCGTTTTTCTCCATCAGTCGAGTTTCACCACTGTAGGCCGTGTATGACCAAAAACCACCCTCTTCTAGCGGTGGCGCATCGAAGGTCACCGTGTAATCATACTTACGACCGTCGAGCGCACCACCTTCACTATCGAAGAAGTCACCGCTATACATAGTGTGCTTTGCAGGCAGCCCCCATTGTCCCATTAAGGTGCCGTAGGCGTGCTGAAAGCTTGGAACCTTGGTCATTTCATCGCGAGTGCCTAACACGTCACGTGAATCATCAAAGCCCGCATTAATTATTCGCTCCAGTCCGTCTTTTTGACCAGACTCGATCATACGAAGCTGCTCTGTTGTAAATGGATGATTGGCTTTGCCTAATTCAACATCTCCTAAGCCAATGTACTCAAACAGTTCAAGCAGCTTTTGGTCATGCGTCTTCATTGTTCCTTCAGACAGGATGAAATTGGTTCGCTCGACCCAATTAGAGTCTTCAGGATCGGGATACTCGCGCTCAACAGGAGCAGGCCCTTTTTGACCTAAGTATTCCGACAACGTCCTAATATTCCATTGATCCATTAACTTTTGAGCAGTTGCAGAATCGTCGCCGCCAAGGTCCATGATTCGACCCATCATTTTGACCTGCGGGTGCTCGACATAGATCACTTGGTCGACACTCGCAGGCACTTCACCTTTCCATCCTTCAACTGCATACATGAAACTGCCGCCTTTTGTGCCTCGCTGTGGAGAGCCAAAAGCCGAGTCAGTAAAGTGCTGCATATTCATGGTATGGAACAACCAATATCGATTTTCATCATGGTCTGGGATCGTAACGATGACAGGCTCTGCTGCTAGGTCCATCCACCCCATCAAGTGTAACGTGTCATTGTTAATCGTCGGATGCGCCGTGTAAGTGTCGTCAGCAAGTATTCGAATATTTTGAAATCGATTCAAAGGGTAATCTTGCTCAACGACGGTTTTGTAAAAGTATTTGTAGGCTTCATCTATCGAGTACGCGTACTCATAGGCAAGTTGTGCCAATAGCTGATTATCCTTTTTGAGCGACGCTAGACTCGCCATCTCAACGGGTAGAGTTTCCGTTTTTATCGCCATTGCTGTTTTTGTTGCCATAGCTGCGCTCGTCGCGTCCACGGATTGGCTCGCTAGTACCGGAGACGGAAGTGCAACCATGAAAGCACAAGCCAGTGCTGCCGCAAGTCTATTTTTTTTCATCATTGGATATCCCAACTAAAAGGAGTGCAAAAGGTGCGCTTGTTACAGCACACCTTGCATTAGTCGTATTTGGCGTTAGTCAGCAATCACTGATTTGTCTGCCATACCAATACCACCGGCTTTCTGTCTTGGTGGAAACGCTTTGAGTGACTTCTGATATTCCGCCGCTGATTTTTGCAGCTTTGGTAATACCCAAGACTTCTCTTTCATCCATAAGAACCAACCGCGAGTATCAGGGCTACGCTCGTAAGGATCAGCTTTGATGTTGATGAGCATCCCTAGTGGCCACTCTTCAGGAGGTGCAATCCACTCCGTTTTGGTTTTTAGATGCACTTTCCAATCATCCACTCGGAACGCATTCAAATCTTGCTCGTTGTAGAAGAAAAACTCATGACGTTGACTCGGCTCGCCTTTAGTCAACATGTCCAGTTGGTTATAACCATCCAAGTGAACTTGATAACGATCGCCGTTTAACTCTTTTCCATCAAGCAGTTCTTGCTTAATATCACCTTCACCCACTGCAGCCATAATGGTTGGCACCCAGTCTTCAGAAGTCATGAAGCCATCGGTGTATTCACCTTGAGGGATTTTATCTGGCCAGCTGACCAGCATTGGCACACGGAAACCGCCATCCCATGTCGTGCCTTTTTGTCCTCTGAATGATGCAGAGCCAGAATCAGGCCAGTGATCTAGGTTTACGCCATTGTCAGATGTGAAGAGAATGATGGTGTTGTCGATTTCGCCCAAGTCTTCAAGCTTGTCGAGCAGCACACCGATCTGGTCATCCAGTTCGATCAAACCATCGTAATAAGTGTTGATTTGGCTCGCGCCTTGATATTCCGGACGCACGTGCGTTTTTTGGTGCATACGAGTCGGGTTGTACCACATGAAGTAAGGTTGTTCGTCTTTCTCCGCTTCATGTCTATCAAGCCAATTCGTAGCAAACTCCAAAAATTCGCCATCAACGGTTTGCATGCGTTTAGCGCCCAAAGTACCCTTATCTTCAATGGTTTGCTTTCCAACCACACCAAACCTTGGGTCTTCTTGCATATCCACACTCTCGGTAGCGACGGTGTGAAGAACATTGCGAGGGCGTCCTCTGAAGTTAGGGTCTGTTGGGAATTCCGGCTGTTCAGGCATCTCCATAACATTGAGGTGGTAAAGGAAACCGAAGAATTCATCAAAGCCGTGCACCGTTGGTAGGTGACTATTGTTATCGCCTAAGTGACTTTTACCAACATGCACGGTCGCATAGCCTTTGTCTTTCAGCATTTCGGCTAGGGTTGGATCTTCTTTTTGAAGGCCAAGCGAAGAGCCCGGCTGACCGACAGACGTTAAGCCTGTTCGGAAAGGATATTGACCCGTGATAAAGGCAGAGCGCCCCGCGGTAGAGCTGCCTTGTGCGTAGTAATCGCTGACCATCATTCCGCGTTCGGCAATTCGATCAATGTTCGGCGTATCCACCGCGCCTAAACCACGGTGGTAGGCAGACAGATCCGTTGGGCTCACATCATCGAGCATGATGGCAACCACATTGGGTTGGCTCGCTGCATGTACGTTGACGCTCGCCAGTACCGAGAGCGCCAGAGCTGATTTAACAAAAGACTTATACATTTATAACCCTCATTCACTATGAGTAAATCGCTGAAGTCACAACGAAATTGTGCATGTCTCAGCGAACCATTGTTGAGGTAAATGATATAAGAATGACGCCAAAAATAGCTTGATAGCCACTATTACGATTATTAATAGTGGCTGCGAGAAGTAGGCGTTATTTAGATGGAATAGTAGCGTGACACTAGGATTGAATAATCGACGTAATTTCTTTTTGAAGCCAATCCGTGAAAGGGTTATTGCGGTTTGCTTGATGAGTAAACAGTGCCAACTCTCGACGGTAGGTGTCTTTCAACAGCTCCGGCGGTAAATCGATACAGCGATAAGAGTGATCAAGCAAATAGCGGCATTTCGACGATGTAATATAGATGAAGTCACTGTCCTTAACGACTTCTAGCATCAAATTCATATTGTTGCTTCTGAGCCCGATGTGTTTATCTAAGTCATATTTTTTGATCAACATTTCCGTCTTGGACGGCTGAATGTAACCAGGGATCATATTGATACAGAGTGGGTATTTCAGAATGTCCTCAAGGGAATTGCCTTGAATTGGGTGGTCAGCTCTTAGCACCAACATGAACTTATCAAAGCCAACTGGGCGCTCAGTCAGGGTTTTATTGACGTCCATAGGAAGATAGCTCACTCCCCAACACATTCGGTTGGTCTCTAGAGATTGCACGCCGTTATCTAACCAAGGCGAGCATTGGAACGTCACTTGCGGTGCTTCTTTGGTCAGTTTTTTGATTAGTGGCACACCCACTGGGATCAACAGCGGGGAAGGCAACATGATTTGAACCTCCCCTCTTAAATCTTCCAAGCCCCACTCATCATTGGGTATGTAAAGGTTATCAAGGTGCTCTAATAGCAGAGGCAAGGTTTCGATAAGCTTCAAGCATTTTGGAGTGGGTTCAAGCCTTGCTTTATCTCTAACAAACAATTCATCATCAAATTGTTCTCTGAGTTTACGAAGCATGACACTGATCGTCGGCTGACTTACGTTCAAGGCTTTTGCTGCACTCACCGTTTGACGAGTTTCATTAAGCACCAAAATGAGCCGCAGTAAGTTTAGGTCTTTGGTCATGCCCTACTCCAAGTGATTTAGAAAAGTGGAAAGTACGCTGGCGAATACCCTTTTTTCATCGCTTCTACCATTGGCAATAATTTGGGTAATGCGTGACGAAAAAACATCTCATACCCTTGGCACAAATGATTCATCGGACTGCCATCTTCGGTTGTTGCTATTCTGTTTTTAGGACAACCACCTTGGCAAAGTTCAACAAAATCACAACGTCGACAAGTGCTGTTTAACTCATGATATTTGTTGGTGCCAAACGCTATTTGTTCTGGTGAGCTCGCCATAGTCGCAAGCTTATCACTGTTCATGGTGCCCAATTGATGATCTTGATACCCATAATGGTCACAACTGTAAACATTGCCGTCATGTTCAACCATTAATTGCTGCCCACAAGTCGCGCTGTGATGACACATTTGGCTTTGGTAGCCCATCAACACCATAAGACAGTTTTCAAAAAACTGGATATACACTTTACCGACATCATTGGCGCTCCATGCATCAAACAAGTCGCAAAGAAATTGCCCCCATTGCTCTCCCGTTAACGACCAGTCGTGCCCTGTTCGCCTGTCCAACTCATGATCGATACAAGGCTGAAACTGCATGTAACCACTGCCATTTTCAACCAAAAACTGATAAATCGTTTTACCGTGTTTGTAGGTTTTATTGTTCACGACCGTTAACGTATTAAAATCAACATTGTGCTTCTTAAGGTAAGACACCCCACGCATTGTACGTTCAAAAGACGACTCGCCATTTTTGTCGATCCGAGCGATGTCATTCAGAATATTGGGCCCATCGATACTGATGCCCATCATGAAATTGTGTTTAGCAAAGAAGCTCGCCCAGCGATCATTAATCATGGTTCCGTTGGTCTGCATCGTATTCACGACGCGCTTTTTCGTTGCTTTGCTTGCCTGTGCTTTCATCGCCGTTTCATAGAAATCGAGCCCTCTTAACATAGGCTCGCCACCATGCCAGATAAAGTCCACTTGCTGATCTTTCATTGGCTGCGCGTCGATATGAGCACCGACAATTTGCTCCATCATGTCCAAAGACATTGACGATCTTTCATCGCCATCTTGTCTATTGAGATAATAGCAGTAGCTACAATCCAGATTGCACTGAGCTCCTTCTGCTTTAATGAATAAGCTAAAAGGATAAGTGGATGTGTTCATATCGATTCCCGTACTTTTTTGCCAACATATCAACCGAAAATCAATCAAACAATAGCGCCTCAGGCCCCCTACCTGCACACGTCGTAGAGTCGCTTCACCAACCTGAATTAATATTAATTAAAACAATCACTTGAATAATAAAAAGAGACTATTAACATCCTTAATATCGGCTATTACACTCCTTAATCTCACTTGCTCATATGATAAATGCCTAATTCTGTTCCTACGATCTAAGGTGTTCCATGAGAAAGCTGCTCTATAAGAAAAGTGTACTGACCAGTTTAGTGTGTTCTTTATCCAGTATTATTGCGATGCCATCCCTTGCCCAACAATCTATTAATCCTGAAGAAGAGCTCGCTTACAACCTAGGTGTTCAAGCATTTATCTATGGTACTGGCCCATTAACCGTGGCGGCGGTTAGGCAAACGACCACATCTGTCGATGCGCCGATGGACAACGCCATGGCACCATTGAATGAGATGGGTAAAACACGCGTTCTATCCGGACCTCAGGATAGAATTGTACCTACCGTCAACAACGATACGCTCTACTCACAAGCTCACTACGATCTGGATTTATCGGGCCCAATGGTGATTGATATTCCTCGCACCGATAACCGTTATTACATTGTTCAGCTATTAGATGCTTACTCAGATTCGATTGAAGATCTGCACGTGAAGAATGTCGGCGACCAAGGTTCCAAAGTGCTTTTGGTCAACAAAGGATGGGCTGGCGAAGTGCCAGAGGGGATTGATCGTGTCGTAGAGTCTCGCACTCCTATGGTTTGGTTGATTCAACGAACGGGCGTGTTTGGCGAGCAAGATCTCGATGACGCACTGGTTACTCACGATAAATTCCTCAGCTACCCACTCGATCAACTCGGCGCAGAGCATGACATCGTAGAACTCAAAGCTTCGACAGGTCGTATCCCACCCATGGCGAGACCTGAAGGATTAGAGTGGTATTCGCTAATTGACCGTGAGCTACGTAAAAACCCGATTCCAGAA
Organism: Vibrio sp. QJM3NY_26; assembly: GCF_057786005.1. Taxonomy (NCBI): domain Bacteria; kingdom Pseudomonadati; phylum Pseudomonadota; class Gammaproteobacteria; order Vibrionales; family Vibrionaceae; genus Vibrio; species Vibrio sp. QJM3NY_26. The sequence continues at coordinate 488,939 of NZ_CM173516.1, forward strand.
GATGCTGCCATCGTTGATCAATTCCAACAAATTGGTATTGGAGGATCGACCCCCTTTAACCCGGAAGCGCTAACTTCAGCACAGAAAAAAGGACTAATGCGCGCGATTGACTCTTCGCAACAGATCATTCAATACGCAGGTCGAAGCATCGGCGATGTCAATAATGGCTGGTCGATGATGTACGAGGGAGGCCGCTACGGAAATGATTACCTGAGCCGAGCGAGCATCAATATGCGTGCGGCTGGTTTGAATGTGCCAGAGCGAGCTCTTTATCCAAATCGATACACGGACTCGAATGGCGAGCAACTGTCGGGCGACAATCAATATCGAATGACCATGCCTGCCGATGCACCCGCTGACGCCTTTTGGTCATTGACTATGTACGATGCTGAAAACTTGTTCATGGTTGAGAACTTCATTCAACGCTACTCCATTTCAACCAATCGTAAGGATGAACTGAAATACGCAGAAGACGGCACCTTACCAATATGCATTCAATACGCAAAACCGTCCGATCCAACATGTAACTGGCTACCAGCCCCTCAAGATGACTTCTATCTTCACATGCGCCTGTACGAGCCAACTCAAGCCGTTCTCGACAATGAATATCCACTGCCACAAGTTGAAAAACTCTAGCCTCAATTTGGTTAATTACGTCGATTAATCCAACTAAGGCAATTAAGTCGATCAAGTCAATTGCCACGCTGCTCTTAGTGTTCGCTCGTGGCAATGACTTCTCTCTCTAAGAGCATGGCTCGAACTGCTAGAAACATCACCCAAATTACTGGAAACATGACTCATACACTGAAAATGAGGTTCTATTCTTGAAAACACCTTTCATCACACTGTCTCTTTTAGTAACAGCGATAGTCAGCTCTCTTGCTCACGCAGGAGGATTAAACCTATCTCAGATTGCGACTACCAAAAGCGTTGGCACAGCAGGCGCAGGAAACGTAACCGCGAACGATGCATCCGCAGTGATCACCAACGCTGCGGGGTTATCGGCCATTGAAGAAAGCGCTTGGATTCTCGGCGTTCAATACCTCGATGTTGAAACCACTTTTGTCCGTGACGATAACTCGGCTTCGACCACAGGAAGCAGCGCGGATGTTCTCCCTCACCTGTCTTACGCATCAAGGCTCAATGACCAATGGGTCGTTGGCGCAGCATTGCACGCAGCTGGCGGCACTGGCGTTGAATACTCACACGGCGTTGCCGCGCACCCTGCTTTATTGATCAAAGAAAATAGCATTTCAGCACTCAACTTAACGTCTTCATTGTCATATCAAGTTAATGAACAACTGTCCCTTGGTGGTTCTTTGATATTGCAGCACGCAGCGATTGAAACTCAAGCTTTGAATGGTCGCGAACTTCAAGGGGGTAGCCTTGATCTAGGGTTCGGCCTGAGTCTCAATCACCACATAAGTGACAACACACAATTGGGTGTCAGTTATCAGAGCCAATTTGATCACGACCTTTCCCTTGATAGCGCCAATGATTTTGGAATCAGTTCTGAATTGACGTGGGTTCGAAGCTTAAACTTAGGGTTGAAGCATTCATTAAATGAGAGCTTAAACCTTCTACTCAGATCCAATATGGAGACATGGCAAGATTATGATGACAAATACTCGACCACCTACTCTCTTGGGGTTGGTGTGGAATACGCCTATGAGGATTGGTTGCTGTACAGCGGACTGAGCGGTGACACGAGCCCTGTAAGCAGTCAAAACAGGGATGTGTTGCTCCCGCTCGATAAACAGTGGCGTATCGGATTCGGCGCTGAGAAGAAGATATCCAATGACTTACATCTAGGGTTGAGTTACCAATACCAAGATTTAGGCCATGGTGAAATTAGTGCGGACTCAGGACTATTTCAGCCTTCTGGCAGCTATTCGACCAACAGAGTTCACTTCATCACTTTGTCTCTTCGCCATTAAAGCGAACTCTTAAGCGTTCCATTCTAGCTTCTAGCTTCTAGCTTCTAGCTTCTAGCTTCTAGCAGGAAACGGTACAAAAAAGGATTGGCTGTGAGAGCAATCCTTTTGATTTCATGAATATCATTCCGCTAACCAGAAAGGCCCTAACACCCTTTACGCTCATGGTAATAGTCGTTATTGTGATTCTCTACGTCATCATCACAAGGACTGGCTGAGAGTTATGAACAGCACGATTGAAACTATTCTGGGGCATCGCTCCATTCGTCAATATACAAATCAACCGATTGAAAAGGCACAACTTGATGTGATTATTCAGGCTGGTCTTGCGGCTTCATCATCCAGTTTACTGCAGGCTGTTTCTATCGTGAGGGTGACAGACAAAGAGAAGCGCAAACTGTTAGCCGAATACGCAGGCAATCAAGCTTACGTTGAGAACGCGGCTGAGTTTTTGGTGTTCTGTATCGACTATCAACGCCACGCTCAGATTAATCCTGAAGTGAAAACCGACTTTACAGAACTGACCCTGATTGGCGCGGTAGACTCTGGCATCATGGCGCAAAACTGCATGCTGGCTGCTGAGTCTCTAGGTCTGGGTGGCGTGTACATTGGCGGGCTGCGTAACAGCGCACAACAAGTCGATGAACTGTTAGCACTACCACAACACACCGCCGTGTTGTTTGGCATGTGTTTAGGTCACCCGGCACAACAACCTGAGATTAAGCCTCGCCTTCCTGCTCACGTAGTAATGCACGAAAACCAATACCAACCGCTGAGCCTAGATGAAATTGCTAGCTACGATGATTCAATGCAAAGCTACTATGCAAACCGTTCAAGCAATCAGAAGCAGAGCAGTTGGTCACAACAGATCACGCAGAAGCTGTCTGGCGAATCTCGCCCGCACATTCTGCCTTACTTGAACAGTAAGCAACTGACCAAGCGTTAAGCCGTTAAGCCGTTAAGCCGTTAAGCCGTTAAGCCGTTAAGCCGTTAAGCCGTTAAGCGATTAGAGCTAGCAGCAAACCGCAGCACAAACAAAAATGTCAGCGTATTATGCGCTGACATTTTTTATTTCTACGGTGCTAACTCTTTTATAAGTATTTCTCAATCGGTAACAACTGTAGGAAGCCTGACTGCATTCGTTCCCACTTACCCGTTTCTGGTTCGCTGTCCCAGCTTTGATCGCCTGAATACCAATACACATCACCGTCTTCCAGTTCCAAACGCCAGCTATTGTCGTCACTCATTGCTTGCTTAATAGTTTCTGCTAACATTTCAGCAATCTCTTTATTCTCGATGATCAAAACCGATTCAGTATTGAGATAGGTAGAGCGCAAGTTGAAGTTAAATGAGCCGATACTTGCGATACTGCGGTCGAATACAACTGATTTTGCGTGCAAGCCATAGGCCGTCTGAGGCGCACATTTGGACACATCTTGAGTCGATGCTTCACATAGCTTTGATTCTGGTTTTAGCTCGAACAGGTCGATGCCATGTTCTAACATGTCGTAACGTCTGCCCGCATAAGCAGAATGATTAGTCACCAGATCATTAGACGCCATTGAGTTAGTTAGCGCTTTTATCTCAACGCCCTTATTGTTCAACACTTGCCACTCTTCAAGCTGACCATCATCAAACACTAGATAAGCCGATTCCAACAAGATCTCTTGTTTCGATTCGCTCGCTAACTTCCCTAGAAGAATCGCGGTCGCTTTTGGTTCATCAGTATTATCGGAGTCATCAGGGACGGGTTGATCGTAAACAAAACGCGCATTCACCCAAATCATCTCACCAATCACTTCTTTCAGTAAGCTATCAGCAGCCTCACGGTCTAATGGTAATTCAGGATAATTTTGATAATGCGGAACGACAATATTATCTATCTTTGAGAGATCAGGTTGTTCGTCATCACCCAGCATATCGACAGGGTAAGACCAACGGCTGTTCCAGTATTCAACAAAGCTGGTTTGGATGGTGTTAACTACCGAGCCCATGACTAATACATCGCGGTCTCGGAAATTGATTTCATCAGAAAGGTCGAAGTATTCATCACCAATATTACGGCCGCCAACCACAGACAAAGTGTCATCTACGGTAAACGACTTATTGTGCATACGGCGATTTAAACGAGAAAAGTCGCCGACAAAGCTCAGCCATTTACTGAAACCGCGGCGTGTTGGTGTTGGATTGAAGATACGAATCTCGACATTCGGGTGCGCATCCAGTGCCGACAGCAAACCTTCACGTTCGTTGAGGTTGATATCATCCAACATTACGCGCACCTTAACACCACGCTCAGCCGCGGCTAATAAACGGCTAGCGAGATAGCGGCCCGATTCGTCAGAGTTCCAGATGTAGTATTGAATATCGATAGTGTGCTCAGCACTTTCGACCAGTGCTAATCGCTGTGCCAAAGCATCCCAACCCGACTCTTGCAGACGAACCGCGGTAGTCGCCTGCTCTAGTGCTTGAGGTTGATATTCATCCGCTAAAACCGACAAAGTGCTTGGTCCATAAGAGGTGTACGGTTCTGCAGGGTGGTCGATGCCTTCAGGAAGTGAAGAACACCCACCTAAAACGGCGATTAAGATTAACGTTAAACTGATGCGTTGGAGCACAGGCATGTATCTGACTTCCTTTTCACGATGGCGTCTTTAGAAACTTTCCGTACAGCTTTTCAATGAACAAGCTATTCCGATCTATTCATTGATTATTACTGCTAAAGCCTGAAATTTATAGGTAATTATCCAGTATAAATTTAAAGGTCGGTAAATTGGCCTACAGATCACTTAAGTTGAGTGAGCGCCAAACAGTATAAATTCAGCGGCTTTTCGACCATTTCAATAGTGAGTTCAGTTCGGTCTGGGTTGCAGTTCAACGCCAAAGCGTAGCCGTGTAAATAATCCACCAGCAAATCCAACGCGTTTTTGGTTTGCTCTTCGGTTAACGATAACGGGCTCAACACTGCTGTAAAACGTTCACTAAATACTTCTATTGGCCCGAGGGATTTCATGGTCAATAAGGTCTCTAACAAGCCTCTATATTCGTTGAGCATCGACAAGTAACTCACACTGAGCCGATAAAGATTACCTCGCCAGTCTTGATTCAGCTCTGGCTGCGCGACTTCTTCAATCAAAGAAACTGTGATTGCCTCAAGCAGCTCGTTTTTGTTTTTGAAGTAATGGTATATGGCCATCGCATCGACCCCGAGTTCTGTCGCCAACCCTCGAATGCTTGGCACTTTGCCACTATTTCGCATCATGCTTTTGGCAATGGTGAGAATTCTCTCGGCGCTGAGTTGGCTTGACCCACTCTTTGGTCTACCTCGTTTCTGATCCTTGACAGTCATGCCGTCACCTCTTAAACTTTATTTCTACACAGTAGAATATTTTAATTTATTATCGTGTAGATACCAAGTTTCTCATCGATATCGGAGTTAAAAATGTCAAATATTGTATTTATCGCAACCAGCCTTGACGGTTACATTGCAGACAAGCAAGGCGGCTTAGATTGGCTGCAAGCAATTCCAAATCCAGACGGTGACGACATGGGTTACAACGCTCATACCGATCGTATCGATGCGCTGGTCATGGGACGTAATACAATGGATATGGTGTTGAGCTTTGGTATCGATTGGCCTTACAGCAAGCCAGTCTATGTACTTAGCAATACTTTGAATGAAGTACCTCAAGAACTTGAAGGTAAGGTATTTTTGATGAAGGGCGAGCTTAAACAGATTGTCGCGGATTTGAATAACAACGGCCTAAAGAACTTGTACATCGATGGCGGCATCACCATTCAAAACTTCCTGAAAGAAGACATGATTGACGAGCTGATCATCTCGACCATTCCTGTCTTGCTTGGTGGTGGGTCCCCGCTATTTGGTGACTTAGTGTCCCCTGTCGATTTTACGTTGAAAGGCGTCACGACGTACCTTGATGAGATAGTGCAAACGCATTACTTACGTAAGCGCTAGAGCTGTTGTTCATCAAAGGGGCATGTAAGGATCAACACCGGAAACATTGTTCACGCTACATAACGTTTATCGTCCCTACACAAGCCTCCCCTATAGTAGTACCCTTTATCGTCTCTCATTCTTGATGGTATCTAGATCTTATGAAGCTTTTGGTCGATCGCACTGGTGAACAGTTTTTAGAAATCCTGCAAGAATCGGGAGACACGCTGACGGTTCAATTCATTAGCAATGAAGGCAATCGAAAAGGTAAACCGTTCCAAGATAGCTTGAGTGGATTATTCCTCACAGGTTGGAAGCCTCGCACGACCTCAACCGCGATTGGCCTAGAACGCTTTAAACAAGGCAAGCTACAAGATCCTAAGGTCAGCTTCGCTCTGCACCAACTTTACCCACTAGGCAGAGACGTAAAGTTGCCTTCTGGTGACATTGCGACCATCGCAAGTTACGCCAATACCCATAGCGATGGTTACTATATGTTTGTGCGCCTCAACGATGAGTTAACACGACTCAAGATTACGCCCGATTGGGAACTGCAACCTTCCGCTCAAAGATTGGCTCTGCCTTATTACCCAGCCCCAAGTACCAAGGAAGAGCTCGACAACATTGACGATTTTGATGCGTGGGCGGGCGGTTTTTAAACACTCTTTACCTACACCTAGTAGCACATAATCCCCAGGTTATTATCAATTTATTTTTGAAAATAATTCAAATGTGGCGCTGTTTATCGTTTCAAATATTCCTACTATTATTTATCCATCGATACAGACTGTAGCTCAATGAACAAAGAGTGGCGCTGTAAACACAGACAACTCACCATTTCGGTGAAAAGTAATATAGGTACGAACATGACTCAACTGACTATCATCGCAAACATCGTCGCTAACGAAGACAAAATTGAATTGGTTAAAGCCGAGCTATTAAAACTGATTGATATAACTCGCGCTGAAGAAGGCTGCATCAACGACGACCTTCACCAAGACAATGAAAACCCAGCACATTTCACTTTCTATGAAAACTGGACGTCTCGCGAACTTTGGCAAGTACACATGGGCAATACTCACCTTGCTGAATACATGGCTGCAACGGAAGGTAGTGTTGCGTCATTCACACTCAATGAGATGACGAAAATCGCTTAAGTACAGTTCCAGTAGTCTGTTACTAGAAAGCACACTGACCAGCTATCGAATTCGATTTAAAAGCCCCGCGGCACGCCTAGGTTCGCGGGCTTTATCTATTCAATCTGATTATTACGCATTATCGATCGCTTTCAGTACTTTACATGGATTACCCACCGCAACCACATTGGCCGGGATGTCTTTGGTTACCACACTGCCTGCGCCAATAACGCTGTTTTCGCCAATAGTGACACCGGGGCAGATAATTACACCGCCGCCAAGCCAAACATTGTCGCCGACGTTAATCGGTGTGCCAAACTCAACACCCTCTTCAACTCGGCCTTTCACATCGAGTGGATGACCTGCGGTCAGGATTTGAACGTTCGGACCAAGCAGCACATTGTCACCAATGGTCACTTCGGCCACATCCAAAATCACACAGTTAAAGTTAGCGTAGAAGTTCTTGCCCAACTTGATGTTCGAGCCGTAATCACAACGAAATGGGGGTTCTAAATGCGTATTTTCACAGCCAGGAATAAGCTCTTGAGTAGCCGCTTTCCATTCAGGTGTGTCAGGAATACTGTTATTAAGTTTTTGAAGCACTTTTCGGCACTCAATTCGCGCCGAGTACAACTCTTCATCCCAAGCTTGATAAGGTTCACCAGCTAGCATTTTTTGTTTTTCTGCTCTCACGTTACTTACCTAGTTTCACATTACTGACCTAATGGTAGTCAATTCATACACCAAAAAACGCAATATCGCATATCTAGAACGGTCACAATAAGTTCGGTTTCTAACGGATTTCGAAGATGCGTAGCCAGTCACGATTTGTAGGTAAAATATGAAACTCACTCACAGTTAATTGAGCCTAGCCACGCAGAGCAACTGAGTCGCGAACCACTAAACTGCCAGTAGTACTCAAAGCTTTGGCTTGCTCAGTTTCACCGACAATTTGCAGGATTGCCTTTTGAGTCATTTGCTCCAATGGCACACTCACAGACGTGAGGCTTGGCGTTAAAAACGCACCCACTTTACTATTATCAAAACCAACGATAGAAACGTCTTTAGGTAGTGAGTAACCAAGTTCAGTTAGCACCTTAATCGCGCCAATCGCCATGTCATCGTTTTCAGATAAGATAGCGGTGAATGTTGCTTTTCTTTTTACTAAAGCTTGAGCGGTGTGATAACCGCTCTCCATCGTCCAATCACCTTGAACAACCTTGGACTCATCCAATGCCATACCATGTTTAGTTAGCACATCTTGATAAGCTTGGTAACGCAACTCATCTGTCGAAGAACCGGCTTTACCTCGAATCACTGCAATGTCTGTATGGCCTTGCTCGATGATGTGTTCAACCATCAAACAAGCGCTCTGATAATGGTCGGTGGTAATGGCATGGGTGGGCTTCGACGGCATTTCTCGGTTGAGTACCAGAATCGGTGTGTCAGTGCTTTCGATGATCCTTGCAATCTCACTTTCGGTTAAGCACTGTGGATAGATGATGATGCCCGCGCACTTCATATCCAGCAGGAAGTTGATCGCCTTTCTTTCGTCTTCAGCGCTGTGTTTGCCATCGGTGATCACCAGCTGGTGATTCGACTTTTCGCTGTAAGAAGCCGCGTGATACATCAAAGAAGAAAAGTAAGGGCCATTGAACAACTCATTGGTGATTACAAAACCGATGAAGTTGGTCTTCTTGGTCGCCAACTGCTGAGCCAACAGGTTTGGTCGATAGCCTGTTTCTTGAATCGCATCGAATACCTTTTTCACCACATCTGGGCGCACGATGTTCTTGCCATTTAAGACACGAGAAACGGTCGATTTAGATACGCCTGCGCGGTTCGCGACATCAAGCATGGTTACCATTCGCTTCTTTTCCTTTATAAAAAATTAGCCGACATAGGCCGACTAATTCATTGCAAAATGACAGCTCACAGTTCACATAACTGCGCTGGGAAATGCATTCTAAATAGTGGCACCGTTAGATGCAATCACGCCTTTATACCACTCGAACGACTTCTTACGTTTGCGATCTAAAGAACCTGATTGGTCATTGTGCTTATCTACATAAATGAAGCCATAACGCTTTTTCATCTCACCGGTGGTGAACGACACCAAATCGATACAGCCCCAAGGGGTGTAGCCCATCAAATCAACACCGTCGATCGCAACGGCTTTTTTCATCTCTTTGATGTGGTCGCCAAGGTAAGCAATGCGGTAGTCATCATTAATGCTGAAATCTTCTTCAATGGTATCAACAGCGCCAAAACCATTCTCAACGATGAACAATGGCACTTCATAACGTTCATACAGAGACGCTAAACAGAAACGTAAACCCGTTGGATCAATTGGCCAGCCCCAATCACTAGACTGGATGAACGGGTTATCGACCGAGTTTTCATGACCGCCGTCCATCGCTTCTTCTGTAGATTGGTGAGAAGAAGAATCCAAGGTATTCGACATGTAGTAGCTAAAACCTAAGTAATCGGCCTTACCTTCTTTTAGGATCTGCTCATCTTCAGGTTGCATCTCGATGTTGAAGCCTTTGATTGCCCAGTCACGCTTAGCGTAATTTGGGTAATGACCACGCACCATTACATCCGAGAAGAAATAACGGTCACGCATCGCTTGTTGTGCCACCATGATGTCTTCAGGCTTTGAAGAGCGAGGGTAGAAAGGCACCATCGCACACATTGCGCCGATTTGAAGATCTGGATTGATCTCGTGACCTTTCTTAACCACCAACGCACTTGCCACAAACTGGTGATGAACCGCTTGATACATCGCTTCTTGCGGCTTTTCGCATTGTGGGAACTTCACGCCAGAGCATAACCAACCGAAGATGTCTGCCGAAGTGTTCATCTGGTTGTTGATCTCGTTAAACGTCATCCAGTACTTCACCTTGTGCTGGTAGCGTTCCATCACCGTGGTTGAATACTTAACAAAGAAATCGATCACTTTGCGGTTCATCCAGCCGCCGTATTCTTTGGCTAGGTGGTAAGGCATTTCAAAGTGGCTCAGTGTTACCACTGGTTGAATGTCGTATTTCAACAGCTCATCAAACAGGTTATCGTAAAACGCTAAACCCGCTTCACACGGCTCGGTTTCATCACCATTTGGGAAAATACGCGTCCAAGCAATACTGGTTCGAAAGCATTTAAAGCCCATCTCTGCGAATAACTTAATGTCTTCTTTGTAACGGTGGTAGAAATCAACAGCCACTTGGTTTGGGTAGTTTTCACCATCGATTACACCATCTGTAATTCGACGTTGTACACCATGAGCGCCTGCCGTTAATACATCGACCACACTCACACCTTTACCATTCGCATCCCAGCCGCCTTCTAGCTGATGCGCAGCAACCGCACCACCCCATAAAAAATCGTTCGGAAATTCGTTGTTCATACTGTTACTCGCTACAGATTGTTCGTGAAAAATATTGGTATTAGAAAAGCAACCGCCACTCTGAAACCGATTTCAATAAAGTAAAGATACATACTGAAACCGGTTTCAACAATGCCTTTTTGATCTTTTTTTGATCAGGAAGTGGGATCTAAGGAAAGTACTCATGGTTGATGGATAACGTTCGAGAACGCCTACACAGAATGCAAAAAAGCCAGTTCAATAAGGATTGAGCTGGCTTTGTGTTGTTAGAGAAAAAGAATAAATCAGACTACGACAATGGCAACTGACGGATCATCTGCTGAACCTCATTACCATATTTTATTCGTTGTCGTGTCTCTTCGAGTGCGTACATTTGCGTCTTCTTAGCTGCAGGGTTGGCACTTCGACCTTCCGTAACCATGGTATCCGCAGAAGACTTTTCTTCATCTAATCGCCCAGGGATTGTTTTAACCGATGACCAACCTAAACCACCAATCGAGCGCGCCGTCATTATGCCTTGATAGATGGTATAGCCTCGGGCGCCCACTTTGACTTGTCCAAGAAGAATCTTGGTAAACCCACCATGAATGGGAGGAGGCGTGTACGTCATCGTCTTACCGCCCTGCGTCATTCTGGTCGCAATCACCTGTCCCTTAGAGCTGCCTATACGCATAGCTGGGTTCGTTTTAGAGGCCCACGCAAGATTGTACTCACCGGAAGGTCTAATCTTGTTCATCAAACGAGAACCAAGACCGGGCTGAGTGACATCTTCCAATGCCCCACCCGCTCTTACCCAACGTAAGTTCTGAACCGACTTGTAGGCTGAATATCCGCCACTCACCACACCAATGATATCGAATGGAATGGTCGCAATATCGAGTTTATGAGAGATATCCCCATCATCGATAACACCCGAGGCAATTTGTAGCGCACCACTAGTCATACCTGCAATACCACCGATGATACCTGCAGCCAATACCAAGCTAGAACCGCCCGTTGGTGCAGCTAAGGCAATACCAACAATACCCGCGATCACACCAAAAGCACCAAATAAGATCTTACTGATATTCAGGTGTCCGCTTGGGTCGGTGAAGTTAATCGGATCGTTATGGCAGTACACATAAGCATTGTGAACCCCCTCATTGAAAGGGGACAAACTGTCCGGTGCATTGAAGCGCATCAACTTCGGCTGGTAAACGCGATAGCCTTGACCTAAATGATAACCTTGTAGGACAGGATCCAACCACTCGCCATTAAAGCCAATTTCCGAATGAGAGATGGTCATCGACTGCGCCATCGCCAAACGAACCGAAGTAGGAAGCAGTGAGATACCACCAGCCACCGCTGCGGTTTGACCAATTTTAATCAGGAACTCACGTCGATTAAGTGGGGTAATAAATACCGAGTCTTTATTGTTCATTTGCATTCCCCGCTTGATCACGTTGCCCATATGGAGAGTAACGGTACATAGACCCTGTTTTACCCGACGTATTTGATGCGATTACCGAACCATTTTGATCCGTGGCCAATAACGTGGTTTCCGAGTCCATCTCTGACCATTTAGGAACTCCTTCGTGATAGATATACTGAGTGAGTTTGCCATTTTCCTCGATCGAAGCGAGGTCACCCCATAGATAGTTAAAGTGACGAGATTCAGAAGCGGACTGTTGTGTAGATAGTCGGTCGTTGCTGTCATATTGATAGAGCCATTCGGCATTATCAGCTAACACACGCTGTAATCGGTCGAAATTGTCATATTCAAGAATTCGACCATCCGCATCTTGAATCATGTTGCCATTCAAGTCGTATTTCACTGTTACTTGACCATCGAGTTGTGGGTGGGAATGAGTAATACGGGTCAACTGGCAAGGGTCATCCGACTCATAAAAGTAACGAGCGAAATCCTCAGATTCAGCAGTAGCTGTGCGTTGCGTCAGCATGTTACCTAGCTCATCGAAGCTCCAGTCAATAGACGTCATAGACTGAGACCAATCGCTCAGTGGGCCCGCGCCGAAGAACTCGACTTTAGTCAACTGAGAGAGGTCATCATAGGTATAGATTTCCGTCAGATTACCTAAAGTTACACACTCCTTTTTACGAGAATTAAGCAGCCCTAACGCGTTATATTCTTGTGATTGCTCAAAGATATAATTATCGTTCAAGGCTATAGCTCGGTTGACTTCGCGACTATATTCATCCCATTCGAGTTCAGTGACTTGGGTTTGATTACCCGATATCAATGTTTCTAGTATCACTCGATCAAACTCATCATATTCGTAGTAAACCGTTGTTGAATTTGAGCTCAGCTTCACCAAGCGCCCGAGTTCATCATAACCATATTGGCGAGTGTCCGTGTCACTCTCAACTGCAGCGATAACCCCACCATCGGAGTAGCTGTAATAACGAGACTGACCATCATTCACCTCGGCTTCAGGCAAGCCTTTCGTTGAGTAGGTAATGGTACTTTGATTGCCTTCACTGTCCTGACTCCCTGTCGGTAAGCAGGATATTGGATCATGTCTGTAACTAGAAGCCTGCCCATCAGACGACTTAGCACTTAACACACCCAATTGGCTATCGCGAGTAAATAGCCTTGTTGGTGCTGCCATACTCGTTTCAGTTTCTGGGATATTGCTGCTATCCGCATAAGTCCACGCCAATGAAGCTTGGGGACTCGCTCCTCTGCGCAAAGATCTCGGACGCCCCAATCCATCAATATCGCGTTGCCCTAAAGTCACCCCACCAATTTTCAGGTCTACAACTTGTGACTGATCGGTGTGTTCAGCGTAAGTGATATCTTGATCGACACCGTTCGCTTGAGTCATGCGAATAACACGATCAAAACGGTCGTAATGGTAATACTTGGCTCGAGCGAGAGGATTCGTTTCTTTAATCAATCTTCCCCATGAATCGTACTCATAATTCCAACTGTTGATGCCTTGCTCTTTTTTCTCTTCTAGCCCCCAGCTGTTCAGAGAACTGACCGTCATGGTCAAGTCTTCAATACCTTGGGTTTTCTTACGTGAGGCGAGATTATTGAACTCGACACGACGTTTTCCATTCGCTAACAGAGTCGCTTTAACCTGATCCCACTCATCGTATTCATAGCTTTCTGTTAACACCACAGGCGCCGATCTGGAATTGCGATCAGGCAGCACATCGTAGGTACTCTTGCTTTGGAGTCTGCCCAACGCATCGTACATTTTTGTCCATACGACCGAGCTACCAACTTTAGCCTCTAATTCACGTCCTTGACCGTCCCAGCTTTGTTCACACAAGTTGCCTTTGCAATCCGTTAGCAACAAGGTTTGTCGACTCATACCATTATCAACAATGTATTGATACGAACGGGCTGCACTTCCTTCAATCCGTTCTTCAGTAGTTCTACGAAGCGAATCATAAGTAAATGCACAGCTAACTCCGTCTGAATCGACATGACGCGCGAGTTCTCCAATATCAAGGTAGTGCCCAACCGCAAGATTGGTTTTCGTATTGTCGTGACAAGTCAGCTCTTCGTGTTCTTCAAGGACATCGCTATCCAACTCATAGCGATAGTGAGAAATAGCAGAATACGTGCCGTTAGGATGAAGAATGTCATTTTGGACTGAAGCCAATCGGCCGAAAGAGTAAGTCTCACCAGTATCAGTTTGATAAGCGTAATGACTTCTATAGCGTTGGACGTCTTCTTCCAAACTCAGAACCACATCACGATGGCCATTCAGCCCCTCAAGAGAAGCGTATTGATAAGAGATCACTCTCTGTTCTGATCCATTGTTGAGCGTACGAGATTTTACGAAATTCACCATGTCAGTAGGCGATGCAGGGCAATCTGCTTCACCATTTTTTGCGTAATATTCGTAACGTTCAGAAATGTCATTCTCATCAACGAACTTAAGCATGTTGCCATATTCGTCGTAGTCCCATAATCGACTTTGAGTTTGGCTATCCGATCCAGAAAACCAGATTTGTTCCTCTTTACTGATCAAAGAATACTGAGCAGGTTGATCCGAAAACTGCTGGTTATCAATCGCTGGGTATTCCAGCCTTTTCAAATGAACAAGGTCTCCGTTTACCTGCCGGGCTTCTTCTACGAGTAGGTGAAATTGATTGTATGTTTGCGCGGTCACAATAGAGCCATTTTCGATTTTTTGTACGCGATAAGTATATTCGTAACCACGCTCAAGCAAATTATCAAGCCCTTCACTTAATTCACCACCACGCACGCCATAACCCATAAAATTACGACTATCTGTGCCAACACTGTCGTAGGTTGTGCCAATAACTGGCGAATTAAGGGTAAGGACATCGTGCGCTGTCACTGCTGGTAAATAAGTCATTGAGTTAACTCGAATACCGTCAGCTTTATATCTCAAACGCTCGGTCAAACCACAAGGGTGATTTACCTCATTGATTAACATATATGAACCAATGCTTTCATAACCAAAACTATAGCTACCTGCTTGTTCTGGTAAATTGCATTTGACGAGCTTGTTATTGCTAAGAGTAAGACTGAAATAAGCTTCATGGGTACTGCCAATATTAGTAAAAATATTAACGCGCCCTACCGAGATATACTCAACCCACAAAAGTGCGGTTTGCTTAGTTGTTCTATCATCCCAAATTTTATCTAGGCGCTTATTTTGTCCCACGTTGAGCCAAGAAAAGTAGAGAGCATGGCCATTGCTTTGAGTGATCTTAATGATGTCGCCATCTTTATCCAAAAGATCGGTGCGACCATTTTTATACGTAATTTCATAGCCATTCGCGCTAGATGATACCGAGAAATCGAGCAGTTTCTTGTAGCGAATACTCATTTCGATATTGGCATTTAATTCAGCACGGTAGGATTGTCCATTTGCAAGATAGAGCTGTTTGTTCTCGATGTCGTATCTTGGGAGGTTCAATTTCCAGCCTTTACCGAAGCCAAGGTTATCCGTCGAGTAAGGTGAGAATTGAATGGATATATCGAGGTTTGGTCCCTTAAGCCAGTTACCAATAAGAGAACCAAGTAAGATTTGATATGAATAGCTTCTGGTTCTTTGGTCTACGCCACCCGAACAAAAGCTATCAAAGTTAAAAGCGTTTGAAGTCCAATTAGACATAAATTTCCCCTAAAGTGAATGAGTTAGCCCAAATGGTTGGGCTAACTCTGTTTTATCCGAATGTTACTGGCTAACCAGGTTCCAATGGGTGTAATCCCATTTCTGGCCGCCACCGGTAAATTCACTTTGCGGATAAATAAGCTTCAGTGGTCCCTTATTTCCGTATTGGTCAAATACAGTAAATCGGTACTCTTTTTGAGAATCATTGTTCGATGTCCCGCTATTTGAATAAAGCAATTGGCTCAGAGTCACTGATCTTAGTTGCTGGTTAACTCGCCATACCGCCGTGCGACCTTCGCCAGCGGCGCTATTCCAAACATATTCATCAGATACATTACGCTCTGAACCTGGAGCGAACACATAACCTTTCACTGAACGAAAACCATTAGTGCAATCTGAATAACAACCTAACCACTCATCGTTTAGGAACACCTTATCGCTGTCCGACTCGTCGAAGTTATCCATAGCAACCTCGACCAGTTTCACTGAAGTATCTTTGGGCGTCACATAGAAGTTATACATCTCAGCTTTGTCGAAATAGAACCCATCAGCATTACTTTCTTCCCATACCTTGTCACCTTCTCCAATCTCTGAAAAGTCAGCAGCACTATAGGACTTAGGCTGTACGCTTTGATAGAAGGCACTTGATTCATTTGGATAAGCGCAGCTGTCGTAATAGTTATTGTCATACTGGCTACCAGTATTAAATTTAACTTTCATACAAACTTCGCGATGCTGAGCGATTTCGTTACTGTAAACCCAAGCGGTTAATTTGGTATCAGATGATGAAACACGAGACGTTGGTAGGCCTTTAGAATACCGATAATTGCTGCCCATTTGATGAGAATAGTCATTTGGGTTCAATGTATACCCCCAGCAATCTCTTCCGTAGGTACAGTCTTTATTTTTGCCTAACTCTTGTTCACTATTCTTAAGGTAAAAAGATATCGCACCTTCTAAGTCACTCTTAGGTACTGTTACTGGTCTGCCGTAACTATCAGCGAAGGAAACTGACACACTAAGTTTGGACTGCATTCTTCCATTGCCATAAAAAGGCATAGGTACGCCGTTGCTTTCATTATGATCAGCCGTTAAGTCATCGGCCACCACATGATAATCACTATTAATTCCTGCAAAACTTGCACTAGAAAAAAAACACGCTGACATTGCTAGTAACAATGATTTATTCATCGACAACTTCATAGTATTAACTCTACATATTATTAGGTAAGAAATTAAAGAAAAGACAATGATATCTCTGGGTATAACAACTTTGTTGATAGTTAAATTCACCCTAGGGTCTTTGCCCTATTTTAAAATTCACACTATCAACGATTACAAGTGACATTATCCATTCTGATAACCATTGCTTACACGCCATTTAATTGATTAAACAGACAGCGCTAATTTAATTAATCAATTCATCAATGTAAAATTTAAAAGTCTTCTTAGCGCTAGCCAAGCCATAAAATCTAATGAAAAACTATACCCATAAAAAACAACAACTTAAAACTTCACATGTAACATTATTTCAAATTCATTCATGCAATAGCCACACTCAGAATCGAGAGGGAATTACTTTTTATAAAAATAAGCCTGTTTATTTGTGGTGACTCGCATCGTTACACCACCTTACTGTTGATACTATCAGCGCTTTTACATTGTTTTTATATTAAGAAGAACTATTAGAGATGATTACCCTTACCAATAAAATGGTAATATTCATTATTCAGCTTATATCCTCAGATATCTACCGCGTTCGTTAATTACGTCAAAATATAAAAACCACCATAAAATTACTACTGCGTTCAATTATTAACCGACAAGATGATAATTTATATGCTTTTATCTAATTTCTATTAATATAATTAATGAAAAGTTAATGAGTTCTTATTAATGCTCTCTCTCAATATTTTGAAAACTCTGTTTGCCCCCTCTACCAAGGTAGACTTCACACTCTAGAAAGCGAGTCTCTGTTCTATGTTGTTCTACGTTGGAACTCGGCTTAGTGGCCACGTTAGGCACAACGATTGCCGCTATCTGCGTAAGGAAAATGGCGAATGTGGAATAGAAGGTCGTAGTGCTAGCTTATCAAGTCATATTCGTGGGGGGTGTTGCGCTGATTCCGCCGCTTATCGAGTGGCAATGGCCGACGTGGTATGAGTTGGTGCTGTTAGTGTTGGTCGGTGTTATTTCTTCTATCGGCCAATGGTTTGGTGTCAACGCTTACAAATGGAGAGAAGCGAACATGGTTTCGAATGTTGAGTTCTCACAGATAATCTACTCATGATTCTTGGTTACTGTTGTTTGCCGAGTTGCCAAACACCATAACGCTGATTGGCGCCGCGGTGATTGTTTTCAATGCCATTATGCCTTTTATAATCCAACTCAAGAAAGGTCAATAATTCACGGCTCCATTTGCCCCTACCAATTCGATAGGGACAAATGGCCCCCCAACATCAATGCTGCTCAAAATACTGGTCATGCTGTGATTTACCAGATTGGTCTTGAGTTCCGGGATAGAACTGAACCAAAGTCTGATCGGCTAGTGTGAGGTGAATCCAACCCTCTTTGACTTTCAGCCAATTGGTTCCGTTTGTCTCGTAGACGATAGGAAAACTGCCCCAGCCTGACTCTGATACCTGCAGCTGTTGAAAGCGATTAATCGGGGTGAGTTTATTACTGTTGAAAGTGGCATCGGAATAAACCAGCAAAGGCTTAATAGCATCGGTTGGCTTAAACGAATAACAACTTACAGAAGCTAAAGTGCGATCAAACCATTGGTAGGGTTGCGCGCCTGTTAAATCGTAAACCGTGCAGTCATTGAATTTAACAGCCCATTCTTGATTCGCTTTGAATCCAAGGTAGCCGATTGGTTGAGACGGTTCAGGCTTCGCATCTGGCTTCTTCTCATACACCAGATCTGAGGTAGCACATCCCATAAGCCCAAGACTAAAAAAGAAAGTCAAAGTACGCTTCATCATTGTAATACCTCAGTTCTGTTAGTGAATTAAACGCTATTCAAGCTCCTTCTATTAAACGGTAAGTTCTAAACGATTTCCATCAG
Organism: Vibrio sp. QJM3NY_26; assembly: GCF_057786005.1. Lineage (NCBI taxonomy): Bacteria > Pseudomonadati > Pseudomonadota > Gammaproteobacteria > Vibrionales > Vibrionaceae > Vibrio > Vibrio sp. QJM3NY_26. Next base: position 507,518 of record NZ_CM173516.1, read on the forward strand.
GATCGAGTATACAGCTCTCATAATAACCATCACCTGTTCTTCTTGGACCATCTAAGCGCTCATAACCGTCTTGAATCAAGCGGCTTGTTAACTCATCGACCGCTTGTTCCGACCCCAATGAGATGGCCATATGAATGAAACCGGTAAATTGATCATAGATATCATCTTTCGATTCAGGAACCGAATCCATTTCCATGATTTCTAATCGGCTACCACTCTCGAAAGAGAGGAAGTAGGAAGAGAAGCCTTTAGTTGGGTTGCGATATTTCTGGTTAGACGCCGCACCAAAGTAATCTTCATAAAACCGCTTAAGTACTTCGAGCTGTTTTGTCCATATTGCGATGTGTTCAATCTTCATTTTGTTCACCTAAGTTTGATGTCTAACACTAGATTACTCATCAAATCAGGATCAATAAACAGAACGAAATTCATCGAATGTGTTCCTGTTTAACGGTCAGTTGAGTCATCAAAATAATAACAAGTAGCTGAACAGTATTAACATCTAAGTTTGTGTAATAGTTATCTTTCCTCCATAGTCAGTGTTTTACACATTCTGAGATATAAGCCGTGAACTTTATAAAACTAATAACTCTCGCTGCGATATGGGGCGGTTCGTTTCTGTTCATGAGAATTGCCGCTAATCCGCTGGGTCCTGCGGTGCTGATTGAAGCGCGAGTTCTGTGCGCTGCCGTCACTCTACTCTTGGTTTCTTTTTATCTGAAAAGGAAGCTTTCTTTTAATGCCCATGCGAAACACTTTTTCATTCTTGGCTTGTTTAATACCGCACTTCCCTTTTTGTTTTTCGCTTATGCAGCGCAAACACTGAACGCCTCGACACTCGCTATCTTGAACTCTACCGCGCCAATATGGGCGGCGATCATTGGTGCGATATGGACAAAAACAACACTCGATGCAAGAGTTCTATTAGGGCTAGGTATTGGGGTAACGGGAGTTGGCGTGTTAGTTGGTTGGGATGCGATGAACATTGGCCGTGAGGCTGTGCTTCCTATCTTTGCGGCGGTGATGGCGGCCTTTAGTTACGGAATAGCGTCGAACTATACCAAACAAGCACCCAAAGTTGAGGCATTCAACAATGCTCATGGCAGCATGTGGGCGGCGGTATTAATCGTGTTGCCGTTTGTCTTCTTTATGCCGATGAGAGAGGCTCCGGATCTAACCATCACCACATCGGTGATCTTATTAGGCGCCGTATGTACTGGGCTTGCTTACTTGCTTTACTTCAATCTCGTTTCTGAATTGGGTGCGCCTTCGGCTCTGTCTGTCACCTTTTTGATTCCAGTGTTTGGCATCTTGTGGGGCAACCTTTTCCTAGACGAAGCTATTGGCCTTAACACCATTTTCGGTTCGGTTCTTGTTATTACCGGCACCATGTTAGTGACCGGTATGACGCCTTCTAAGATAATAGAGAGCGTCAAACAAAAACGAGCAGCAAGAGCGGCTCGTTAGTCGGCCATGTATTGTTGAATCCTGTTTCTTAACCACTGATGAGCAGGATTCAAATCGGTTCTCTTATGCCAAATCATATACTGCTTCATGGGCAAGACCTCAAACGGCTGGTCGAGAACTTGCAATTGAAATCGCTCCGCAAACTGATTAGCAAAATCACGAGACGTACTACCAACACAATCAGAGCCAGAGACCAACACACACATCGTCATCAATGAATCACATTCGGAGCTGACTTTTCGCTGTTGTATCGGGCTTTTCGTAAAGTAATCTGCGGTATAAAGGCGAGAACGACGCATTCTGAAGGTGATGTGTTTCTCATGATAATACTGCTCTTCCGTCACCGAACCATCAATCCTTGGGTGCCCTTGCTTGGCGATCAATACGAGCTCATCTTCGATCACTTGCTGGTTCATATAACCATTCACTTGTGGATAGTGAATATCGATCGCTAAGTCGGCTTGCTGCATGCTCAAACTCTGCAGCAGATCTTCTTCATTGCTTGGCACCATATTGAATTCAATCGAGATGTTACCAAGCGTATCGTCCTTTTCCACAAGGGGCTGAAGCTTGGTTAAACCGATCTCGTTGACCAAAATTCGAAACACATGATGCTGCTGATTATCGAATTGCTTCAAGGTACTAACAGCGCTGGTGATTCCCTCGAGTGCAGGTTCCACTCGGCTTGCTAGTTGCACCGCAGCATTGGTTGGAATGATCCCTCGCCCTTCACGAATAAAAAGATCAGTATCAAGCTGAGATTGGAGTCGCTTCAAGGCTCCACTTACCCCGGGTTGAGTCATACCAAGCGATTCTGATGCAAGCGTGATCGACTTTAATCGATACACTTCTAAGAACACGCTCAATAGATTTAAATCCAACTTTTCCACGTCGCTCACCGTTACTCTCCCTGTCAATGTGGTCTTAATCAATCATAGGTCAGGTTTCGTCTTCGTTCCCCAACCATTGCATGACTCAATACATAGCCAATCGTGATGTATTAAATAAAGCTTACTTTATTTTTTGCTATATGTCTTATTCCTATAATCGCCTCAACGAAACAAAATTCTGAAATGAAGAGGCTCTTATGACAACTTCTCGCACGTTCAAAAATGCATCACTGTTCCTAGCTATCTCGCTCGCATTCCCTGCGATTGCAGCTAACCATGACCACGCACACTTCAGCGAAATTGGCGATCAAGGTGGCAAAAGCGCAACCGAGATGACCACTAAAGCAAACCAAGAGTTCGCAAAAACACTTAACTTTGCCGACACTCGCGCTTTCGACAATAACAATAAAGGTCTTGTTGCTAGCTTTGATCAAGAGACGGGTGACATCATTCGTAATAGCTTTAACTTCATCGATCCAAGTGTAACGAATGCAGACCAAGCACCAGATTCGGTAAACCCTTCACTGTGGCGCCAAGCGGTATTGAACCAAGCGGCGGAAGGTTTATATGAAGTTGTTCCGGGTAAAGTTTACCAAGTTCGAGGCGCGGATTTAGCGTCTATCTCTTTCATTCGTAGTGACAACGGTTGGATCGCCTACGACGTTCTTCTTACCAAAGAATCAGCCGCCAAATCACTCGAATTCTTCAAGAACAATGTGCCTGATGGCGGTGAACTGCCAGTCGTTGCAATGATTTACTCTCACTCGCACGCTGATCACTTTGGTGGCGCAAGAGCAATCAAAGACGCGTACCCAGATGTAAAAGTGTACGGTTCGAAAAACATCACTAAAGAAATCGTCGACGAAAACGTATTAGCAGGTAATGCGATGTCTCGTCGTACTGCTTATCAATATGGCGCAACCCTGAACCGACACGAACACGGTATTGTTGATGCGGCACTGTCTAAAGGCCTATCAACCGGTAGCATTACTTACGTCCTGCCAGACTACGAACTGAACCATAACGAAGAAATTGAAACTCTGGTTATCGACGGCCTAGAAATGCAATTCATGGATGCTTCAGGTACCGAAGCAGCATCTGAAATGGTGACCTACATTCCAAGCATGAAAGCACTTTGGACTGGCGAACTGACCTACCAAGGTATGCATAACCTGTACACGCTTCGCGGTGCAAAAGTACGTGATGGTTTGAAGTGGTCTAAAAAAATCAACGAGATGCTCGTCACTTGGGGTGAAGAAACTGACGTGTTATTCGCCTCTCACTCGGCACCAGTTTGGGGTGAACAAGAGATTTCTGATTACCTGAAGATGCAGCGTGATGCTTACGGATTTACTCACAACCAAACGCTTCGCTTAGCGAATAACGGTGTGGTTCTACAAGACATCGGTGACGAAATTTACAAGGTAATGCCAGACAGCATTCAACAGTCTTGGCACACCAATGGTTACCACGGTACATACTCTCACAACGCTCGCGCTGTCTACAACATGTATCTTGGTTACTTCGACATGAACCCAGCTAACCTAAACCCATTACCAATCGAGCCAGAATCGGTGAAGTTTGTGGAGTACATGGGCGGCAGCGATGCTGTGATAGAAAAAGCACAGCAAGATTTCCAAGAAGGCGAATATCGCTTCGTTGCAACAGCACTGAATAAAGTGATTCAAGCTGAGCCAGAGAACAAAGTTGCACGTGGCTTATTGGCAGATACTTACGAGCAATTGGGTTATCAATCAGAAGGCGCAGGTTGGAGAAACATCTACCTAACGGGCGCCCAAGAACTTCGTATTGGCACACAACCGGGCGCACCAAAAACTGCATCTCCAGATGTGTTGGCTAACATGACCATTGAGAACTTGTTGGATTACTTAGCAGTTAAAGTGGATTCGCTAAAGGCGCAAGAAACACCATTTACGTTGAATATTCAGTTGCCTGATGTAAAAGAGTTCTACTACGTTGAAATGTCTAACGGCAACCTGAACAACATCCAAGTATCAGAGCTGCAAGATGCGGATACCACACTGATCATCAATAAGTCTGACGTGTCTGATATCGTGCTTAAGAAAACAAGCCTTGGAAAACTGCTAGAAGACGGACAAGCACGCGTGAAAGGTGACAAATCATCACTTAACAAACTGCTGTCTTCACTGACAGAAGCTGACACCTCTTTTGAGATTGTTCCTCGTCCAAACAAAGGCGAAGAAGTAGACGCTGAGTTGTACCAAGATTCACACGAGCACGCTCACTAAGCCGCTCTAAGGTAAAATAATTACAACGTCAAACTGGCCTAAATAGGCTGAAACAAGGCTAATACGACCAAGCCTCAACCATTAAACTGGTTGAGGCTTTTTTGATTTGAGCTTTATTCGATATCAAGAAAATAAAATAAGAACCCCCACTCACAGCACTCAAATAGCATTGAGTAAAACTTCTTATCAAGCCCAGAAAAACAGTACTGTGTTTGTTAAACCACACCCTTGTTTCACGGTTTCTCAATCGCAATACACATCCGTACTTTCTATATCTCAGCATGTGAAGTAGTAGAAACTTTGTGCAATCAAACTTTGTTATAAAAGTTGTCCGGACTCTTTATTCAAGGAAGGAAGATGCGAAAAAAGATCATGATTACAGGTGCGACAGATGGTATCGGTTTAGAGACCGCGAAAATGTTAGCCCAACAAGGGCATCACATCCTTATCCATGGACGTAACCCAACAAAGCTCAGCAAAGTAGAAACCGGCCTTTCTCGATTATCCAAGGATGCGATTATCGAAAGTTATGTTGCTGATCTCTCTTCTCTTTCTGAAGTTGAAGCCCTCGTCAACCAAATAAAGTCGAAGCATGAAGAGCTCGATGTATTGATTAACAACGCTGGCGTTTATAAGGTTGATGAGATCACGACTCAGGATAATCTAGACGTTCGATTCGTCGTTAACACTATCGCCCCTTACCTGCTCACACAATTGCTGCTTCCACTTTTTGATGCCGACGGTCGTATCGTCAATCTATCTTCAGCAGCTCAATCGCCTGTAGATTTAGACGCGCTTATCAGTCCAAATGCAGGTGAACTTGATGGTCCGGTTTACGCACAAAGTAAGTTGGCACTAACGATGTGGTCAATCCATCTTGCGCACCAATTAGGAGATCAAGGGCCCCTAATCATTCCCGTTAATCCGGCCTCATTTCTTGGCAGTAAATTGGTTAAAGATGCGTATGGTTTGGAAGGCAATGACTTAGGGATTGGCGCTGATATCTTATGCCGAGCGGCACTATCGGAAGAGTTTTCTAACGCTTCTGGGAAGTATTTTGATAATGACTCAGGGCTATTTAGAGACCCTCATGCTGATGCATTAAATGCGGAGAAAAATCAGAAGCTGGTGACGACTCTCGACCAGTTACTTGCAGAACAGCTCTAGCTAATGCCACGCTCACTAGCCAAATACAATGAGTGCTCCGTATTTAGGAGCACTCCATAACATCAATCAGTATTCAGCGCAGCCAACAAAAATTCCGTACTTACGCGAGCATGTTGCTCAATATCTTGTAGGTTTGGTTTTGCCATCCCCATTAACACGCCGCTTCTCAAGCTCAATAACATCCCCGTCCAAAGAGTAACCTTAGTGGCGACATCTTCGGTATCAAACCTATCCGTGAAAAACTGAGCGAGTGCAATATCGGTTTCATTTTCACCTACCGACATAAAGCTTTCCAAGATAGCGGGAGACTTACCGTTTTCTGCAATCAATAGCTTCAACGTAGCGATATGTTCGTCCGACAGATGAAACGCCAAAAAGGCCGTCGCGAATCCATACAATGCCTGATAATTATCAGAGATTTTTAACTGCTCGACGGAATGCTCATCAAACTGAGCCCCCATTTGCTGCAATGTCGCTTTGAACAACACATCTTTTGATGAGAAATATCGATAGAGCGTTTGTTTAGTCATCTGGGCTTCGCTTGCGATCACATCCATGCTCGCGAGCGTAAAACCTTCAGCTAAAAAAACAGCTTTAGCCGCTTTCAAAATAGCCTGTCGTTTCTTCTCTTTATTCTGCTCAATCTTGCTCATTACTTAATCCACCCCAAAACAGAGATCATACTTTAAAGTATGATTTGTGTTGACTCAACCAATTTTCAAAATCATACTCGCAAGTATGATTTGTCGATAACAGATATTTGGATAGAGAAATGACAACAATGAACCTCCCTAAAACTGAAGTAAGAAACACTCGAACCCTCGGCTTTACACTCGCGATCGCAGGTGCCGTATTAATGAGTATTGACCCCATCTTTATTCGTTATGCGGGTGTCAGCGGATTTGATACGGCCTTCTTGTTCGGCTTATTCAGCGCAATTTCGATGCCGATTTTGCTTAAATTCAACGACAAACGCGGAATACGAAAGGCAGTAGCACAAAGCGGTTGGCCATTGTTGGCAGCGGGTATTCTTATGCTCGGCAGTGCATCAGGCTTGGTGTTCAGCATCAAAATGACTTCAATCGCTAATACCTTTGTGATCCTCAGTGCTGCCCCTGCTGTGGCCGCTATTTTCAGCTGGTTAATATTGAAAGAAGCCACCAGTCGCTCGACTTTGGTTGCCATTATTTCGGTGATGATTGGTATTACGATTGTCGTTTCAGGCTCATTTTCTTCAGGTAATTGGATCGGTGATGCATTGGCCGTGTTCGCGGTGATCTGCCTATCAATGATGTTTACCTTGCTGCGTAAATATCAAGGCGTCAGCCGATTGGCGAGCGTTGGCTTAGGTGGCTTATTGCTCGCGGTTGTGATGTTTTTCTTCGCAACGCCATCAAGCTACAGCGTTGAAACGTGGTTAATTATGGGCATGATGGGGTTGTTTACCGCACCGGTTGGACGAGTGTTATCAATGGTCGCAACGCGCCACATTACCGCACCAGAGGTATCAATGACTCTGATGTTAGAAACCGTGTTAGCGCCAGTTTGGGCGTTTATCTTCTTCACCGAGATCCCGCCAACGACCAGCATTATCGGTGGTGTGGTGATCTTGATTACGATCTTCATCTACACCTTAGTGACGATGAAAAATGATGACTAATAAAGAGATAAATAGGAGCTGAATATGTCTGAAGAACTAAAATTGATTGGTCGAATTACTACGCCGTATCACTCGATTTCAGAGTGTCCGAATAACATCCAACCGGACAACGGCCCAATCTGTGAAATAATCTTAGATGACGTTTACCAGCAAGGCTTGCTTGGTTTAAAGACAAGAGACCACATCTTGATCTTGTATTGGTTAGAAGGCGCGAAACGAGATAAATTGATACAAAGCTGGGATGAAGAGACACCGACCAAAGGCACCTTTGCACTGCGTTCACCGCACAGACCAAACCCAATAGGTGCTGCCGTGTTACCGATTGAAAAAATAGAAAATGGCACAGTGACAGTAAGAGGCTTAGATTGCTTGAACAACACACCACTGTTGGATATCAAGCCGGCAATCTATAAAGAAAAGGGATAAGGACGAAACTGGCCTTCCTAAACCAAGAGCGAGCTGTGCGTTAGCGAAAGGAAGACATTACGCATATTTGATGAAAACTTGGCTTAACTGCTGAAAGAGTGAGTCGACGTTGGGAAGGCTAGTCAAATGTGCGGACAACGGAGTATGAACCTGCGCATCCACCACGGTAGGGTTATCGCAAATTTGATTATAAAAATTCACAGGCGCAACGATGTTCTCTAGGTCTACGTCTAACAAGATACAAGCTTGCGAAAGTACGATTTGACCGCCCCCTTGTTTAAGCAAAACACGCTGCGCAGTGCCCACTATTTTTTGTTTATTGATATTGAGGTTGTACTCACCATCACAATAAGAACCGGGGGTTGCGTGTACATCCACATCGATGCCTAGTTCTTTAAAAAACAAGGTTAAGACATCGCATAAATGTCGATACGCTTTTTGGATATTGTAGGCTTCATCACGAGGCCAATGGTAAATGTGCGATAAGTTAATGATCCCCGGCAATTGAGGAACGGGAGCGCCACCTGTTTTACGCGAGGTGAGTTGCCAGCCTTGTGCCGCAAGTTGCTTTCTAGACTCTAACGTCACTGGCCACTTTTTACCCGCAGGCAAAACGAGTGTCGGCGTTTTTGCTTGCCAAAGCATTAAGGCTTGCGCAATCTCACCGGCCTGTATCTGCTGCAATAGCTCATCTTCTTTTTCAAACGCACGATCAACATCAATGTGCGGGTAACGTACGAGTTTATTCGTTAACTTCAATGCACTTTTCCTCTACAGATTGTGGTGACCGACCATTTAACGCTCTGAAATGGTTGATGACATATGGGACTATGTGAGATGAAAACAGCACCAAAATTTAGTTATTGGCGCCATAGTCGTTTGTTAGTTGTATATTTCCCTAGTAGCATAATGACTTCAATAAGATTATTAACCGGATTTAACAATGACTACCCACACCTTAGAAGCAAATGACGTTAAGTTTGACAAGGAAACTGGTACGATCCTTTCTTACGAGGCTGATTATAGGGATATAGAAATACCTTCCCACTTTGACAACGTTAAAGTTCGTATCATTGGTCAAAATGCATTTTGCCATAATTGGATAACAAATATAATTCTGCCAAACACATTGCAGCGACTAGAGTATGGGGCGTTAAGTATGAATTTTATAACTCATATCGTTGTCCCTGAATCTGTTGAATTTATCGGTGAATACGCTCTTTACATGGAAGATGCGGAGATAAAAGTCGACATACTAAATAAAAATGCCGATGTTGATTATTGTGCAATTCACTCACCGGAGTATCTAGACGAATTAGAAGTAGAAGACGAATTCTGATGTACAACTAACGCCTGTAATAAGGTGTGCCCCACTGAACTAACAAAGCACACCGAACTCAGAACCAAAGCTGCCGAGTGTAATGCATCACCTTGATTGCTTTGTTATATTTTGAACTCGTATGATTTATCATTTATTGAGACAAGCAAAGACTCATCACAACTATCAAAATCAAAAGAGTTAATTGCTAACGGTTCAACATTAAGATCAATTTCATTGATTTTCTCATTATATTCCACATCAAAGAACATAACTTTACTCTCACTCGTACCCACACCGAGGAACTTTGAATCATTAGAGAATTTTAAATGCATAATGTCATTTGATATTTTTTCATTTTTGAATTCAAAGAATTGATTCTTCAAAATTTTATTATTCTCGCCAATTACTTTTAGTAAAGTGAAATGACTCGCATCCCAAATTAACACTTTACCTTCATCATGACCCGTTGCAATGTATTTACCATCATTTGAAAAACTAATTGAGTAAGTGTAGGTGAACAAATCTCTATTCTTATTAAAAAGTAGCTCCTCCCCAGTAAGAATATCTTTCACAAAAAATATACTGTCAGAACCACCGAATGCCAAAATATTAGTTTTTTCCTCCGCAAATGTTGAGCACATAATAGTTAAACTTCTTGACTTATACTCTATAACATCATCATTACTGTAGATTTCTTTTAAAATGCCATCTTCTAAGTCAATAACTTCCACTGTGTTTGACGACAAATCATAGAGCTTTGCAACATCTCCAGAACCGGCAACAAAGACCTTGTCATTGTTAATGGAAACAGTATATGGTGTGAAGCCAACATTCACATGCGCCACAACCTTCAACTCCCTCTTATCTAAAAAAACCAAGAAATCCTCACTATCAATAAATACTACTAATGATTGATTGCAATCAATTTCTTCAATAGCGTAATTATCATTTTCTTTCTTCGTTCTTAGCCTTCTCTGTGGGTGTTCACCTTTAACATACTTATATAAATCAGCACCATTCCCACCGAGTAAAAAACCATCACCAATATTCTTAATTGAGTAACACTGTTTATAAGTAAGCTTACTTATTTGCTCAAGTTTAGTCGGAACAAATATGTTCTCAAAAGAAAATTCTGATGTTAGTGAACTATGCTCCCAAGGGATCTGTTCAAATTTTGTAGATTCTATTACCGACTCTCTAACATTTCTAAAAATATCATTTATAGATATGTTATATTTCTTTATGTTATCTATTAAATATTTAGTATAGTAACTAAGCTCATTTTTACCATCTTTAGCCGCACTACCAGGTGATGTTGAGAATGCGATTAATGTATTTAAGTTTGACTCTTCCTTTTTAAGCCCCTTAGCTTCAAATGCAAAGTTATTATTACGGCATGCATCAATGACTAGTAGTTTCACCCCTTTTTTGTTAGCTCTGTTCAATTGGTTTTGTATATAATCGATTGTTAAGCAGTTATGCTCAACTGAACCACAACCAAGATCCACTGAAAGCAAATAATTACTATCTCTAAATTCTATTGCATGTCCAGCATAAAAGTAGAATATATGATCTCCATCATTTACTCTTTTAACAAAGTCATCAAACGTACTTCGCATATCATTACTTGTTTGATCAAAGTAGACTTCAGTTTCAAATCCTTTATATGCTAAAATTTCAGAAATTGCGTTAGCATCATTTCCGGGGTTTTTTAACCTATCAAAACCAATATAATTGCTATTACCAATAATTAAAGCTTTTTTCATTTACATCTCTTTTATATTCACAAACATGTGTTTTTAAAATATAACGCCTTGCTAAGTTGCAGCTAACTATCACGACACTCGATCAAAGCCACCATAATCACAAAACGCAACCACACCAAAAATGCCGACGGTTAGCTGTCGACTTGAGCAATTTGTTATGTGCGCCTGCTCTTGGCGTAGTAATTTTTCCGAGACTTTATGTAATTAGGTTTCGCTTTCCCGAAATCCTTCCTAATCTCATATGTAGCCAATAATGCTGCAAATAAGACTACTATTGCTAACCACATATGAATACTGGCTAGAATGAACCCATATGCAAGCCCACCACTTACGAGACCAAAGGAAAAAGTGTTTGCCAATGCTGTTTGATTTTCAAAATAGACATTGAATATTCGATGTACAAGTAACAAGCCTAGTGAAATAACCGATAGGGTTAATGGGATTAGTTGAATCCAAGTTACGTCGATGAGCTTGGTGGCACTAGCCAAGATATAACCAGAATTAGTTACTAACATGCCTGATACAAGACCATTCAAATGTTCACGATATTTCATAAGTTCCTTCTAAGCACATAACGCCCGCTTAAGCTGTGAGTGAAGTGTGCCATAATGGAGCGAAGCGAAATCGATACGCATTCACGAATCAGGCTTAAAGCGTTTGTAAGGTACTTACCACACACGCTGAAATTTTGTCACATTATAGTCAAGAAAAATCTCAACATTAGTTTCAAAGGGAAGGCTATGATTTCTACCTTCTTCTATAAGAGGAACATATTGTTGACCTGATAAACCGGGTAATGATAAATAGCCTATTTCTTTTACCCCTGTTATTTTTCTGGCATCTGCTTCATAGACTGTCCCATCATTTCTATTACAGCTAGCAGCGTAAATATAGAACCGTGCTTTTTTTGTTCGTTTGTCAAAGTGAGAAGCTTTGCCTAAGAATCGACAATCATCGGCTTTGTATAAGTAATCCGAGCCTAAGGGTTTAAACGGCGACATTAGGGTTACAGCAATATGAGAAAAATTATCTTCTGTATCAATAAACTCTGCTATCGGCCTAACATATACTTTACCTAGTAAAGCATTGTCCTTAATATCAGGAATAATAGACCCCTCCATTTTGGCCTTATTAATCATACGTTCAATTGCGTACTCACCAGGGACAACTACTTTTTCCTTTTGCAAATAGTCCATTACTGGAAACAATCCTACGATTGAAGCAAGCCCACCAAGTACAGTAAAAATAATAAAAGCTAACCAGCCTATCCACTGGTTTTTATGATCCGCACAAAATAATCGCCACGTGCCTTTCCTCCCACAACGTGTGAAATTAGCATTGCGACCAAAACATCTTTGATTATCTTTCACATTAGTCCTTTTATGACTATCTAAATTGGCACCTAACGCCTGCATAACACGTTTGCTACGATACAGACTTACCTGAATTTTACCGCCTTAATCACTGAAACTAAAGGCAAACTGACAACGCCGAGTGTAGCAAATCGTGTTGATGCATTTGTTATAACCGTCTAAATATCTTGACGAATACTCTCAAGCGAAACTACCCGAGACATTAATACTTTTATATCTGAATTTGCAAAACCATCTAGATCAGTCTGAATAAAATTGATCATATCTGGAATATCAGTATCACTTTTAACAAAAATGTATTTTACGTCTTGCGGAGAAATTGTAAGTGCACAATTCTTTAATGTTAATTCGTTAGCCTCATTAAAAACAGCCTCATCTTCATAATTAGATTTAACTAAATATTCAGGAGCTTCACTGTCTTTCGGTACAAATCTCCATTCTGATTCTTGGTAAAATAACTTATCGACAGGCTTATTATTCATGACCATCTGCCCTTCAGTAGGCTTGGTATGAGCTAACAGATAGCGCATTGTAACCTTAGCTCGAGTTTGTTGCTCTCCTTCTGATTTATTTGCATGATCGTTCAACTCTCGAAAAGACTGAGTTATATGATTATCCCCTGCTACATATAAAATAGGATTTAATCCATTTTTAATAGCCCATTCTCTTGTTAAACCAATTCCGAACTCACCATAAAAATTAACGTGGTCGTCTATTTTAGAAAGAGGAATATCACAAAAACAAACCATTGGGTAAGCAATATAGTCAAACGACTTAAAACCAAACCATCTTACATCTTCAAGGCAGTACCTAGGCCAAAAACCATTTTTGAAGATTAACTTTAAAGTCTCTTTGCTTTGAGTGAAATGAAACAACGTATGTGACTTTGGACTCATATTTTTTAACTCATTGAAATTTTTATAATTATATCGATAAAGGTTATTTTTATCAAAAAAGGTTATAACATTTTAATATCGTGCAAGCACGAATCCATCCGCTTAACATATCAAAAAGGTCGCTCATAACCAACTGAATGCTATGCATTTAATATAAAAGTGGGTCTCAACATGAAGTGTGAAAACGTGCAAGCACACCTTGTCGCCTATATAATGCTCGTTATCATCCTTAGCCACCCATAAATACCATTATCAATCAACAATTTAGAATCAACTTCTCGTTAAATTCGTGCTCAATCAGAGTTAAAAACCACTCTTTTTTAAGTCATTAATTATTCAACAAGCAATAAACTGTCTGTATGTACAGATTTTGTGAGGGGGATATATGGCGAGTCAATTCATGCAGGCAATTTGCGAACATATGACGATGCGGGGCTATAGTCGCAGGACAATCAAAGCCTACTGTTATTGGATTAAGTACTACATTCATTTTCATAAAATGAAACACCCTGAACAGATGCATGCCGCTGAAGTTGTCTCCTTTCTTTCTCATTTAGCTAATCAACAAAAAGTCGCCATCAATACTCAAAAGGTAGCGCTCAATGCTCTAGCCTATTTATACAATCAATTTATTAAGCAACCTCTAAAGTCAGGCTCCGATATCAGAACGGTTCAAGAGTTACTGGGGCACAGTGATGTTAAGACAACTCAGATATACACTCACGTTATTGGGCAACACTTTAGCGGCACGACTAGCCCGCTAGACCACCTATAACGAAACTCCCTCATCGATAGTTGGACCTGGCTTGATGGCTTCTGTCTGACAAAGTTGTCTGATATGGTGACGGCAGAACTTCAGCAATTGTTTAGATAGTATTAAATATGAAAACACTAACCATACTTGATGGCGGCATGGGCCGAGAACTCAAAGAAATTGGCGCGCCATTTTCTCAACCGCTTTGGAGTGCTCAAGCGCTGATTGAAGCACCCGACTTTGTTAGCCAAGCGCATCAAAACTTTGTCGATGCAGGTGCTGAAATCCTGATCACCAATAGCTATGCGTGTGTGCCTTTTCACTTGGGTGAAGAGCTCTTTGAACAACGAGGTTTTGAACTGGCCGCACTGTCTGGTGAACTGGCTAAATCAGTTGCAGACAATGCCCCTCACACAGTACAAGTCGCGGGCGCGATTCCACCGCCATTTGGTAGCTACCGACCAGATTTATTCAAGGTAGAAGAAGCAGCGCCAATCATTCAAACCCTTTACGATGCGCAAAATCCAAATATCGACCTTTGGATAGCAGAAACCATTTGCAGCCTACAAGAATTCGATTCCATTCATGCGGTACTTAAGCAGTCCGATAAGCCGTGTTACTACGCATTCAGTTTGGAAGACACCAAGGGCGATTGTGCCAATATTCGTTCTGGCGAGAGCGTAACAGACGCGATCAAACTTGCCTGCCAATCGAACGCAAAAGGCATTATGTTTAACTGCTCAGTGCCTGAAGTGATGGATCAAGCCATTATCGATGCGAAGAAAGTGATCGATGAGCTAGGCCGTGATTTAGAAATTGGTGTCTACGCCAACAATTTTGCGCCTATCAGCAACGAACATGAAGCGAATGATATGTTTCAGGAGATGCGTGAGCTGGATGGCCAAGGTTACTTAACTTATGTAAAACGCTGGCACGCATTGGGTGCGAATATTGTCGGTGGCTGTTGTGGCATCGGGCCAAAACACATTCAAGCCCTAGCCGATTGGAAACGCTCCCTACAGAGCTAATCCGGAGCTTCAGCTAGAATAAAATAAATAGAGAACAGGTTGAGAAATCTGTTCTCTATTTGTATGTGGCGTCTCTGAGTACACTGATACAAAACAACGATTTGGAGCAACTGATGAGCGACACGCAACGAAAAATTAAATGGGGCATCGCAGGGCTAGGCAATATCGCCAATCGATTCGCAACAGCTGTAACAGAGCACTGTCTGCATGGTGAACTTTATGCGGTTGCCGCGAGAGACCATAAACGCGCAGCCACGTTCGCCAACAAGTTTGGTTGCGACAAGGCTTATGGCTCTTATGAAGAAATGGCGCATGACCCAAATGTTGAAGCGGTTTACATCGCTACGGTTCATCCTTATCACAAGCCTTTAGCTGAACTGTTTCTAAAGAACAATAAGCACGTATTGGTCGAGAAGCCAGCTTTCACCAATCTTTGTGATTGGCTGGAGATGAAAGCTCTCGCAAATCAAAATGGTGTGATGTTGCTAGAAGCGATGAAAACCGTGGTGTTTCCCGCGTATCGTGAGCTCCAATCATTCTTGGTCGATAACAACATTCAGGTAGACTCAATCGAAGCCAGCTTTGGTAACCATCACGACTATGAGCCCGATTTGTTTATCTTCAATCCGAATTTGTCAGGCGGAGCAACGCTCGATGTTGGGGTCTATGGGCTTTGGTTCTTCTACGATTTGTGTCGAACACTGGGTGTGAATCCTTCAAAACCTCAGGTAGAGATGTCATGTCTGTATGAGGGGGCGAATGTTGATACCGATGCGTGCTTTACATTCTCTGGCGATATAAACGGTAAGATATCGGCATCAACGGTGCAAAACCTTCCCCGATCAGCACACTTGACTGGGCCCAACACTAAGATCACCATTCACGAAAAATGGTGGAATCCGGCCTTTATTGAGATTGAACATCAAGGGCAGAAGTCGACCATCAACAAACGAGTGACGGGCAATGGGTTCGAATTTGAAATCGACCATTTTTCAGATTTGGTGCTTCAAGGCAAAACTGAATCGGATATCCTAAGCTCAGAGGTAACCTCTCAAGTGCTCGATACGATGGAGAAAGCACTCATTGACTCTGGCTATAAACATTTAACTCAACCTCGTCGTTAGGAAAAGCAAATTGGGCAACCTTAAGCGCAAGCTTGAACTGTATGAAAAGATATTTCAGGCTTTTGGGCCTGGAGTATCACATTGTCAGGTCAACCAACTGGCCACACTGCTGCACGTGAGTGAACGTCACGTTCAAACCTTACTCAAAGCGATGACAACGCAAGGTTGGATTGAGTGGCAAGCCAGCTCAGGCCGCAGCAAGAAAGCACAGCTGACGTGTCTGGTTGAGCCTATTGAAGCATGTTACCAATACGCAAAAACCCAAGCTGACACAGGCAACATAGAACAGGTGTTTAGCACATTGGGCTTCAATGGCCGCAATGCTGGCGCAGAACTGCAAGCCTTTCTAAGCAACACCAATCCGTCGGCGCAGAATATCGCGTATATCCCCTTTCACCGAGAACTCGAAGCGCTTCATCCTCAACGTGTACTTAGGCGCACCGAACGTTTCTTAGTGATGCAGATTTGCCAACGCCTAACCTCAGTTCAACACGGTCAACTCAGCGGCGATCTGGCGTATCATTGGCAACCTAATCAAGACGCTACGCAATGGTACTTTCAAATTCGCAATGGCGTTCAGTTCCATAACGGTCGAACACTCGAACCTCAAGACATAGCACGCAACCTTAACTCGCTAATTCAAAGCAAAATATGGCGTCGTTGTTATCAGCATATTGATGAGGTCTCTGTCTCGGCAGGCAGTGTGGTTGTCGTGAAATTGAATCAACCTGATTGGCATTTACCGCGCTTACTTGCCAGAGTTGAAGCCTCCGTATTTGATCACTCATCACCGACTGAAAGGCTGATTGGATCTGGCGCGTTCTCATTAGACATATTCTCGAGCAAGATGTTGAGATTGAGCCGTAATAGCGCGTATTCACACAGTATACCTATTCTCAATCGAGTCGAGTTGTGGGTCTATCCAGAATGGGCACAGAGCAAAGCTTGCGCTCAAAATCAGGTGTGCGTGAAACTGCCCGAGAAAACGATCACCGTGCGTGGCGATGACCATTCTTCTCAACCGGATTTCGGCTCAACGTTTTTCAAAATTCAGAACCCAACATTGTCGAAAACCGTTCATGAATTCACTGTTGAAGACACCTCTGAATGCCAAACTCTTTTTGAGCAATTGTCAGTATCCGGCGACAGCAAAACCAGCGTGGAATATGGACACTACCTAACTACCAAAGATGTCGCGCTGTGCAGCATTATTGATGAGAACGACACCTTCACTTCGTGGTTAAGCTTTTTCATTCGCTTTCCGTTTGAGGACTTAGCTCTGCCTGCTGAAGTGCTAGAGACAATCGAACAAGGCTTAGCCTCAATAAGAAACCAGCCAAACTTTGAGTTAGCGATGAATGCAGTGTTGGCACTGAAGCATTGGTTGAATGATTCAGGGATTGTGGTTGAGCTCAAGCAAGAGGTGTTCAACTTAGAGGTTTCTGAAAAACTACACGGCGTACAAGTGAATGGCTTCGGTTGGTGCGAACTCGACCAATTGTGGATTAGCCATTTGTAAATCTAGCCATGTTCAAAAATAAGTCATTAGGCACAGCGACTTATCTTTAACACTCCCCTGCCAATAGCAAAGTGAGCGGATGCTAATGTACTCTCGAAGTGAGACTCAACAAATATAAGCACAAACTAATTAGACCCAATAAGAAGGTAAATCATGACTCGACACCTAAAAGGCTCAATACTGTTTCTTTGCGCATTTTCGTTTAACAGCGTAGCTGCTAGCACTCAATGCGACGCGCCAACGGGTTGTGAGAAGAAGTTCTGTGAGATCGAATATCAGATAGAGAAAGCGGAGCAGTACGACAATCAGTACAAAGTAGAGCGATTAACCACAGCGTTGAAAGCGGCGAAAGAGAACTGCACCAATGAAGGTTTGAAGGATGATCTGCGTGAGAAGATTGAATCAAATGAGCAAGATTTGACTGAATACCAAGCCGACCTAGAAGAAGCCAAGAGAGATGACAGAGCTGATAAGATTCGAAAGTATGAAGGTAAGATCGAAAAAGAACTGCGTAAAATCGATAAATTGAAGCAAGAACTGACTGAGATCCCTTAATCGAAGCTAGATACAGAAATGGTCTTACTGCTTTACTGCTTAGTAAGACCATTTAGAAAATACCGCTTTTTGACGACCTCAAGAATCAACCTAGCCAACGCTAGGCCGTTATTATCCTACCAGCGCTAACTCAGACTCTTTATAGATACGGTTAGCCACTTTGTATGCCGCTGGTGAAATCAGTGTCTCTTTGCATCTGCGCTTAAACTGCTCGACTTCAATCGTTTGTTCTTCTAGTAAATAGTACAGCTCACTCAGGTAGTTAGCTTCAAACACAGCTTGACCAAGTGGCGTGCATTCGTATCGGTTCGACTCTTGATAACCAATCACCGTCAGCACAGATTCTGGCAACTCCCAGAACTTAGCAATGGTGTAAGTCAGGCGAATAGAGTAGCTGTTCATCAAACGCTTCAATGCTAATGAGTTAGGTGGAACAGAAGGATCAACATGCTTGAAGGCTTCGACCATCATTTGGAAAATGATCATCTTGCCTAAGTTGCGAATCAACCCAACAAAGTACGCCGCCGCTTGATCTTCTTGGGATGAAGAGTCTTTCATCAACTCCTTAGAAAACGACGCGGTTTGAACGCTGTGGTTCCAAATTTTCTCACCGAAATGACGCCAGTAAATATTGTTGCCCGGCGTGAAGTTCTTCATGTAGCTATTCACAACCCCTTCAACAAGTCCTTGAGAACCCATATTTAGGAATGCTGTTTTTAGGTCGGTTACCTGTTTTTCACTGCGTTTATAGAAAGCACTGTTAGCCAGTTTAATTACATCGGCAGCCATACTCGGCTCGCGCTCAATTACTTTTAGCAATGCATCTACGTCAAATTCGTCACTCTGTAATTCTGCCATTAACGTGGTCACAGAGGCTGGCATCACTGGCAGTTCATTAAGCAAAGCTTTTGGAGAGCGAATCAAGCGTTCAATCTGACAAGCGACAAAATCGCTAAATGGGTCTGACTCTGTTCGCAGGCGAGACTCTCCAAACAAATAATCAAGGAACTCACCATCGTGAAGGCTAAGCGTATTATCGACGATTAATGATGATGGTTGAGCTGACGACGGCGGAACAAAGGTTGAAGACTGAACGGAATCAGTAGCAACGGTTTGTTGTTGCTCTTTTTGGACAGGCTCTGCAGAGGGTTTGTTTTTTGAATCAACAAAAGGTGAGAATAATGCCTGCAATACCCTTTTAAACATCAATACGGCTCCTAGATGAATACAACATAGATAGGGATATATAACGGCGGTGATTATCGCACAGACAACCCATAAACCATACAGTGACAATTGAATCATTAACTATTCAACTGTATAGGATCTGTTACTTAACAGCCTGCGAGACTAGGCCTCCTGTATTCGTCAGAAACAAAAAAGCGAGCACATAACACTGGCTCGCTCTTACATAGGTTAGATGTGTGGCACTGTCTGAAGTTAGCTCTGGGACACTTCCAATACGATCTTACCGACATGCTTTTTCTTCAAGAACTCGTCTTGTGCTTTGTGGATATCAGCGAGCGGATAAGACTGCGCGACGATTGCTTCGATCTGCTGTTTCTCGATACGATTGACTAGATTCTGGAACACTTGTGGTTCTAAAACCGTACAACCAAAAAAGCTGAGATCTTTGAGATACAAAGTTCGTACATCGAGCTCGACCATAGCTCCACCAATTGCGCCAGATACGGCGTAACGGCCACGGGGTTTCAGCACTTCAAGGAACTGAGGCCACTTGTCACCGGCAACTAAGTCGATAACCACATTGACGCTGTTTGCGCCTAACGCTTTAACCAGATCAGCATCACGAGCAACCACTTCATCTGCGCCAAGTTCAAGTAACTGTTGGTTTTTACTTGGGCTAGTAATGGCAATCACATAAGCACCGCGAGCTTTTGCCAGTTGTATAGCAGCCGAGCCCACACCACCCGATGCACCTGAGATAAGCACGCGATCAGCTTCAGCCACGTTGGCACGGGTCAGCATGTTTTCTGCGGTCGAGTAAGAACATGGGAAAGACGCTAGCTCAACATCCGACATGGTGCTGTTCACCGCATAAGCGTGTTTCGCCGCCACTTTGGTGTACTCCGCAAAGCCACCATCGCACTCCGAACCGAAATACCATGGTTGTGGTAAATCTCGTCCGTACACTTCAGTCAGACAAGGTTCAATCAGAACACGTTCACCAATACGATCGGTAGAGACTTCATTCCCAACTGCTACGATAAAACCACACACATCAGCGCCTTGGATACGAGGAAACTGCAACGCTTCACCCGACCAACTTGCGTCGTCTGAGTCATCACTTTTTGAGTACCAGCCGATTCGAGTGTTGATATCCGTGTTGTTTACGCCCGCAGCCATCACTTTGATCAGCACTTCATTAGGTTCAATTTCAGGAACAGCGATACCTTCACGGTAACCAAGCATTTCTGCTCCGCCGTGTCCTAACATCTCTACGCCTTTCATTGTTTTAGGTAGTTCGAATTTCATCGTGTTTCCTCGAGTAATTTTGTCACCATATTCTGTGCTGATGTCACCGCTTCTTCGCCTAATACTGGCCACGCGCTTGATACACCTTCATGAAGTAGAAAAAGCTCTGAAGCCAGATCGTCTCGTTGACTCTGCTTACCCAGAAGTGCTTTTACTTCTCGTTTATGTTCAGTAACAGCTTGGTTAATTATCTCGTTGTCAGGAAAAGCCGCCATCGCATTCATCGACATACAACCGTGCGGCGCATACTCTTCCATCCACTGTTGTAACTTGTTGAAGATATCAAGCATCGACTCAAGGCCACCAGCAGGTACATTTTCTAATAGGAAATTTAGGTAACGGTGATGACGGTGCTCTAAGGCGCCCACTATCATCGCTTCTTTCGATGGAAAATGTTTATAGAGCGTACGTAGGCTCACGTTACACGCCGTCTTCAGTTGAGCCACACTCGGCTCAGCAAACCCTTGTTGGCTAAACGCCACTTCAAGACTTGCTGCAATCTGTTCTCTTAACAAGCTGACCTCTTATACCTAACCAAAGGTAGAATGATTGTTCTACATACATAGTAGAGCGATCATTCTACCCATGTCAATGAGATCTTTTTGTCGTCCTATAAAACAAAAAAATCCCGGATCCAATTAGTAGATGCGGGATTTCAATTATCAAAACCACTAGATTATTGCTTAGTGAAATTAGGATTCAATCAGTGTTAAAGAATCCAAAATCCCTTTTCCACTGTGGATCCCGCCTTCGTTTTCACTGGCTGGTTTGCTGCGGATTAGGTAGCCCGCGTAGCCATCTAGCTCGGTAACGGGTTTGCCTTGATAGTAAGCGGTAAATAGACCGACTTCGCTGACTAAATCTGTTACGAGTGTTTGTTGAGTATCACGCACTGCAATAGTTGGCACCTCTCGCTCATGTGGGTACAAGCGCTGCATGAGTGCCCACGCGTCGTACTCTTCTGGCTTAAGTCGACTAAGTTGCTCGCTGATATCGTCACCGAACACACAATGGCCGCCGCCCTCGCCTTGGTTTTTCAGCACCCACTCTTGCTTGTCGGCTTGCGTGTTAAACCATTCAATCGATTCACTGGTGATTGGTTTCATGTCCGCCAATACACTCTTCACCAATGCAGCCTCTTCTAGTGTTAAACCCCAACGTGCGTATTCTGACGCAGACATCATGGTCAGCAACATTTGCATGGTTTTACTGGTGGCGAGTTGTTGGCTTATCGTCGCATTCATTGCCACATGGTGCTGCTCTATGAACAAACGCGTCTGACTTAGCGTGTGGCAACAAACGGATTCATTAAGCTCAGGCGCCCAGTAGTCTGAATACTGATAACCTGCTCTTAGGTACACAACATCGACTGCGCCAACATCTTGCAAAAGCAGACGTTGGTTATCGCCCGTTGAAAGCTGAGAGCTCAATTGATCGAAGGTACGGCGAACCGTGCGAACACCCTGTTTTTGTAACTCAACTTCAAGTAGGTGTTGGTCATAAACATTGTCTTCGTTCTTCTGTACCACCATCAAGAAAATCGGTTTGCCTTGTTCATTGAAGTCCGCTTTAACTTGCTTGGCAGCACTAGCGATACCATAAGCCAACTGCGTTAAGCCTTGGTTTTCAGCCGGTGTTGCTGACGGTTCTTCCAACCAATGGTTATAAACGTTTGGCCATTGGTTTTGCATGAATGAGTGAAATTCTGTTGCACGTTGACCAAACGGCGCCATCCCTGCAGCAATACCATTAAACTCAATCACTTTTGCGCCGTGTTGGCGATCGTCCATAAAATCAGTACGCATTAACAACAAGGATTGTCGAGCTGGATTCAAGCGCTCATCCACACTGCCATGAGCTTGTTGATGCAACTCCATCAAGCGACCAAAAAACGGATCGGCTTGAGCCATGTCGCTCAATGATGACTGCAAGAAGTCATGATCCTCAGATACGTTACTCACCAACTTAGTCATCAGAGGCGTAACCTTACGTAAGTGCTCATATACCTTACGTTCCATTGTCATTGGTGCGATACTGAAAGGACAATGCCTCGCCGTATTATCGGCCTGACGGAAAGCGACACCATGCATAATTGCCCATTCGCAAGCGTCTTCAATCGTTTGTTGTGAAATCAATGATGCTTTTTCGATATTCATTATTTTTACTCTCAATTATTAATGATTAGCCGTGTCATTCTTCTAATAACACGCCCATCAACTATGCTGTGGCAGCCGACAATCCTAGCTTGCTGCTTAGGTGTTCTTGTTCTTCTTGCGCCTTTTGGGCTAGATATAAATCACGGTAGTCGCCATCTTGAGCAACCAATTCGTGATGCGTGCCGCTTTGAACAATTCGCCCTTTGTTCATCACCAAAATTTGGTCAGCGTGTTTGATCGTTGAAAGTCGGTGCGCCACCGTTATAACCGTTCTGCCTTCTTGGATTTTCTCTAATGCTATCTTCACTGCCTCTTCCGTATCACTATCAATGTTAGCGGTGGCCTCATCTAACAGGAAGATTTTAGGATCATGCGAGAGCGCTCTTGCTAACGCCAACAGCTGTTTCTCACCAACGGAAAACGAAGCTCCACCGTGACTAGGTTGATGGTCATAACCATTGGTTAAACGTTCAATAAATGAGTGCGCTTTGACTTGTTTCGCAGCATCGATAACCTTGGTTCTTGCTGCTCGCTCACGTTCAGCTAGGTAGCTTCCAGCCAGGTCTATGTTCTCAAGCACTGAACCACTGAATATGGTCGGGTCTTGAGACACTAAACCAAACAGTTGGCGCAGTTGCTCCTCTGGGAATGCCGATAAAGGTTGTCCACCCACCAAAATTGCACCCTTTTGATGATCGTAGAAACGCATCAGCAGGTTTATCACCGAACTTTTACCACTTCCGCTATGACCAACAATCGCTGTGAATTGGCCACCTTTAGCCGTAAAACTGACGTCGTTGAGTACTAGCGAACCTTCTTCATAGCTTAATTGAACATCTTTAAACTCAATGTCATACGGCTCTGAAACCTCGACCAACCGGTGAGAATATCGATGATGTTCCGATTCATCATCCAGCAGCTCGAATACACGCTTAGAAGAAACCGTCGCCACCTGTAGCTTTCTTAGTTCCATGGATAACTGGCGGAATGGGTCGAAAAATCGTTCTATATAGTTAAGAAAAGCATACAAAGTACCGACTTCAACGACCGTGCTAAACGAAGCACCAGCAAACCAAGCAACAATGCCCGCAGCCGTTAATGTAGAGACTAAACGAGTGAGCGGGATCAGCATGAAGCTGTCTATTGCGATCGATTTAGCTCTAAATTCAAACCAGCTTTGGTTTTCTTTTTCAAACTTTTCTTTAAACGACTTTTGCTGGCGGAAAGCTTGAATGAACGCCATTCCCTGCAAAGATTCATTCAATCGACCGTTGATGTTACTCACTTGAATGCGAATGCCATCAAATACTGGCATCGAAATTTTTCGATACAAATGCATGGTCATCAGCAGAATTGGGATCAGCACTAAACTCAATAGCATCAAACGCCAATCAAGTAGTGCAATAGCAATGAAGATCACCGTAATACGTAGTGCACCTTGGATAATAGTCGGAAACGTAGAAACAAACATGTTGCGCATCGCTTCGGTATCATTGGTGATGTACGACACCAGTTTACCCGCCGCTAACTTATCAAAAGTATTGATTGGAAAATTGAGCACATGGCTAAACAATTCTCGGCGAATATCATTAACCACCAGCAGTGCACTATGGCGGAATGTAACAGCCTGCAGGTAAGTAAACACGGCGGCAATGATGTAAAACATCATCACTCCCCCAGTTAATATAGCAAGGTGTTGCAACTCAAATGTCTGAGGGACAATCACATCGTCTAAGATAATTTTAGCGAGCCATGGGATCGCCATTTCAGCACTCACGGCAACGGTCAACATCGCAAAGGCTAAGATAAAACGTGCTCTATGTGGCAATGAATAAGCCAACAACCGACGGTACATTGAATTGGCCTTCATATCTGTTTGGCTTTGAGACCGTTGAGTTTTTTGTGTTGGCTTAAACATAACTTGCTCCCGTTTCAACAGCCTTAGAATTAAACGTGTGAGCCGTTTCTGTAACATCGGTAGTGGTCTGAATATCGTCTTTACCGAGCTGGCTTTGACGTTGATAAACCATTGAATACCAACCTTGCTTAGCAACAAGTTCGTGGTGAGAGCCTTGCTCTTCAATTTGACCTTGGTTCAATACCAGAATATGGTCAGCTTCTATCAAGTTGGTTAAGCGTTGAGTGACCAACAACATCGTTTTGTGGCCGTAATGCGCCTTTAAGTTTCGGCGAACCACCACTTCTGTTTTCATGTCCAACGCACTGAACGGGTCATCAAGCAATAAAATATCGGCACCTGAAAGTAATGCTCTCGCAAGGGTTAACCTTTGCTTTTGACCTCCAGACAAATTACTACCACCTTCGCGTAGTTCAGTATCAAACCCATCAGCCATAGCTTCAATCTCAGCTTGAATACCAGCCATTTTCGCCACATGCTTAATCTCTTCATCGGTAGCGTCCGGCTTTGCTAACGCAATGTTTTCAGCAATCGTCCCTGAGAATAAAAATGGTTTTTGAGGAACCCACGTCACTTTGCTTCGCAACGAATCAAACGTCAGGTCATCGATCGAATTACCGTCCAATGCCATCTTCGAATTTCCGTCCAACGGAAACTGCCTCATCAACAATTGCAACAGCGTACTCTTCCCACCACCAGTCGGGCCCGTAATGCCGACTAAACCGCCTTCACTCACGCTGAATTTGATCGCTTCTAACGTTCGTCTATTTGCACCTTGGTGAGTAAATGAATGAATGTTGACGTCAAGGCTTGATCTCACGTCGTCTGATAGGGTTTTCGTCCCTTCAGTTACGTCTTCAGGCTCTGACAATAGGCTGTCGAGGCGTTCCCATGATTTACTGCCACGTTGGAATACATTGAACTGCCAACCAAACTGTAAGAATGGTCCTAGCAACTGACCAAGATACAAAGTGAACGTTGTGAACAAGCCCACCGTAATGCTGCCTTGCTCAATTAACCAAGCGCCATAACCCAATGAAATCACAAACGACAAGCCATAAACCAATTGGATCGTTGGAGCAAATGCCGAATCCACCTTTGCCACTTTAAGGTTCGCTTCCAACGTCTCATCTAACGTCTTACCAAAACGTTGCTCTTGTCGTTGACCAATACCATGTGAACGGACGGCGCGAATACCAGCAACGGTTTCACGAGTCTCTTCGCTTAGTTCAGAGAAGCTCGCTTGCGCATGTCCAAAGGCGGTATGTAAACGAGCACCATAACGACGAGTAAAGTAAACCAACAACGGGAATGGTAATAACGCCACAGCGGTTAAGTGACCACTGACGACAAAAATCATCCCGAAGATCACGGTAAAACCAGCGATAAGAGAGTCAACCAGCGTCATGATGCCCATGCCTGTCGCCTCTTCCACTGCATTAAGATCATTAGTCGCATGCGCCATCAAATCTCCCGTACTGCGACGAGAATAAAATGATGGCGATAAGCGTGAGAACTTATGGAAAAGCTCGCTACGCATGACTCGTGTAATGCCAATCGCCGCGCCATAGAGTTTGCTCTGCCATACATAACGCAACCCGTACATGGCAAATGCCGAACCCGCTATACCACCCACATAAAGCATGAGCAATGATAGAGTCAGTTCACCATCACTGATGCTATCAACGATGCGACCAATCAGCCATGAGGGTACTAGGTTGAACAATGCGACCACTTGTAAAACAACAAAGGCGATCAAATATTGGCGGCTGAACATTTTAATGTAGCCACGTAATTTCCAAAGAATATCCATAACTTGTTAAACCATCATTTCTTGTTGTTTGCAGTCGCGCTGTAGTTGATTTTGCTTTTTCAAAAAATCATCAAAGCTGATGTCTGGCTGCCTTTCCATTTGTTGTTGCTTGGAAAGCGATTCATCAACCAACGCTGTTAAGTTGTCCATTTTTTCCGTCTCAACTTGGTGTTGCAAATGCACTAACAAGTGCTCATCAGAAAGACGTTGCATTAAGCCTTGATGACTCAATCCTTGGTTTTTCATTTGTGCCAACAGTTTTGCCGAAGGGGTTAAGTCACTGTTTTGCAGTTTCATACGTTCACTGAAGATACTGGTTTGGTATGAATCCGTAGAAAAAGCATCATCAAACAGCGCTGCTATTTGTTGGATAGCGTCCAACAGATCAAGCCCCAAAGTTTCTAATGACACTTCGCCTTCTAATGTAGGAAGTGTTAAGTCCGGTTTTCGGCCTTGTGTTGCCACGGATTCTTGACGTTGAACGACAATGGCGCGTTCCTCTTCGGTCAACTCGGGGCTTGGCGCTAATGCACTGTAAACCAAAAAAAGATCCAAAAAGTGGCTCTGCTCTTGCGCAATACCAAGTGGTAAATATGGATTGTTATCCATGCTGCGCAGCTCAACATATTGCACACCGTAATGACACATTGCATACAAAGGGCGCAGTGTATCGTTAACGATTTTTGGTCGCACCGAGCCATACAATTCGTTTTCCAGCTGTAACACAGAACCATTCATTTGCTGATCGATGTCTAGATGTAAGTAGCGCTCACTTGGACGAGTCAAAGCGTTATACAAATCAGATAAATACTGCTGCCTGTTATTAAAACTGATTGGGTACGATGACTGCTCATCACTGCTGTAACCGAGATTACTCAGACGCAATGATGTCGCCCACGGTAAGTAACAAGTCTCGTCATCAAACACTTCAAGCGCATGTGCTTTGCCTTGCAAATAACTGTTATCTACCGCAGGGGAAGCACCAAATAAATAGGGTACTAACCAACCATGACGCAGCACGTTGCGAATCATATGAAAGTAGCGTTCAGAAACGAATGCTTCCAGAGGCATTTGAGCGACACTGCTATCGATGCTCTTCTGGTGATCGTACAGCGCAATCCAAAATGCTTCCGGCAGAGAAAAGTTGTAATGAATTCCAGAGATAAGCTGCATGCGTTTGCCATAACGATTGGCTAACCCTTCTCGATAACGTTTTTTCAGTAGGCCAGCATTCGAAGTGCCATAGCTAGCGATTCTAATCGCGCCCTCACTTTCTGCCTCATCATTCGGCAATTGTGGTGGCATGCTCGCACCCCATAAGGTTTCACCCTCAGGTAAGCGAGTCGCAACAAAATGATGCAGTGAAGCAAGCGAATCGAATGTCGCAGTTCGGTCATCCATCGCAGGAGTCACTAACTCTAATTGAGCCTCGGCAAAATCAGTGGTGATATAAGGATGTGTGAGCGCAGAACCAAGTTCGACTGGATGAGTTTTATCTGAGATACCACCGGTCGCTTGTGTGCGAATTAACTCACGTTCAATACCGCGACGGATACCCGCCAAAGAAGCATGAACTTGTTCATTTTGTAGGAAGGAAGCGAGATTGGCTTCAATTTTTAATACTTGATTATTTTTCATTGTTTCGTCTTAAAAAAGCTATAGCAACGTAATTAAGACGAGGCTCATAATAAAAAGACGAAATAAAAACAAAAAAATATCCAACTAGTTTCTAATTCGATATTTTTCTTTTAATTTTCAATAAGTAACTAATATTGACTCTTAATTATATTATCGTTTATTATTGAATCTGTTCGATGATCAAATCGCGAAGCCACTTATGGCTCGGCTCTGAATCGAAGTATTTGTGCCATAGCAAGAACAAGCCTCCTGGCACCAAATCGACTGGAACAGGCTTCATCACCAGTTCACCGCTATCAATGTAATCACGTACCGAGTTGTATGGATAACACATCAGTAAATCACTCTGCTTACACAATTTAATGGCGCTGGTGATGTCTGACACGTTAGCGGCTTTATTGATTTCCAACTGCTTAGAGTTCAGCACTTCCATCAATAGCCAATCCCCCGCTCCGCCCGTCACCAACTGTATGTGTCGATACTTCAAGAAGGTGTCGAGGTTCCACTCTTCCTTTAACGCCGGATGGTCATTTCGCATCAAACACACAGAATAGTCCAAGCACAGTTCTACGTAATCCAGATCATCGGGAATACACTGCACATGGGTAGATGCTCGCTCATCGAGCTCAAAAATACCGATGCCAAAATCCACTTCACGTTTTAGCAAACGCTTGAAGCTGTCGCTGCTCCACGTTGAGCTGTTGATGGTAATGTGAGGCGCTTCCGCGAGAGCAGTCGGCATGAAGTGCGGATAAATCGCGGTGTAGGCAGTTTCAACAAGGTCTATAGTGAAGGTACGCTCACTGGCTTTAGGATCGAAAACTTCGGGAACGGTCAGCTTTTCAATTTGCAGTAGGATTTGGTGGACCTTAGGTGCCAAAGCGAGTGCTTTGGGCGTTGGGAACAACCCCTTTGATTCACGCTCAAACAGCGGATCATCAAACAAAGCTCTGAGTTTAGTGAGCTGTTTACTTACCGCTGACTGGCTCAAAAAGAGTCGATCTGCCGTTTTACTCACGCTTCGCTCTTCAATCAGAACGTGTAAGCAAAGCAGCAAATTCATATCGCATTTAAGTAAGCTTTTAACATCTACCATGATATTCCCTAAATTCAGGTTAATGATGATTAATTGTCACTTTAAATCATATCATTGTCTTGGTAAATTTAGCGCATGTGAGTTAATACACTCAAAGAATAATAGAATTAAGGAATACTCATGGATTTTCTAGCACTACCAAAGATTGATTTACACTGCCACCTAGACGGAAGTGTTCGTCCAGATACGATTATTGACCTAGCAAAACAGTACAATATCGAACTACCTGAAGATCGCGATGCGGTTGTTCAATCTCTAACGGTGCCAGAAGATTGTAAAAACTTAGATGAGTACCTGGCTTGTTTCAGCCTGCCATTACAAGTAATGCAGACTGAAGAAGCGATTGAACGTATCTCTTTCGAGCTTTACGAAGACGCTGCACTAGAAAACGTTAAGTACCTAGAAGTTCGCTTTGCGCCAATTCTGCACGTAAACAAAGGTCTGTCTCTTGATGCAATAATCGCTAGTGCAGTTAAAGGCATGAAGCGTGCTGAAGAGAAATACGACATCAAAGGCAACTACATCATGTCTGTGCTTCGTATGTTCCCTAAAGACTCTATCAAAGACGTGATCGATGCAGGTCAACCTTACCTAGGTAAAGGTGTTGTAGCATTTGATATCGCTGGCGGTGAAAAGCCAGGCTTCTGCGCTGAATTCCCTGAGTACACACAGTACGCTCTTGAAAAAGGCTACCGCATTACCGTGCACGCTGGTGAGCAATGGCATGGTCAAAACGTTTACGATGCGGTTACTTTGCTAGACGCTGAGCGTATCGGCCACGGTGTTCACATCCAAGGTAACGAAGACGCGTACAACATCGTGAAAGAAAAGCAGGTTGCGCTTGAGACTTGCCCAACAAGTAACGTTCAAACTAAATGTATTCACAAATTCAGCGACCACCCAATTGCTGAATTCAAGAAAGACGGCATCGTTGTGACTATCAACACAGACAACCGCACTGTGTCGAACACCACTATGACCAACGAAGTGAAGCGTGTGTGTGAAACTTTCGGTCTAACAAAAGAAGACTACGCAGAGATCTACAAGTACTCTGTGGAGAGCGCTTTTGCTTCAGACGAAGTGAAACAACACCTAATGGGTTTCGTTGAGCAAATCTAATTTAACAAAGCGCGCCTTTTGCTGAATAGCTGGGCTCACTTAGTATTAGTGCTTAAAGGCACAAAACAGGAAGAGAAAGGCTTAGGCTTTTCTCTTTTTTTATGTCTGTATCTCCGTATTCTAATGCCCATGTTGACTAGTGAGATGCAAACAATGAAAACAGAACTCCAGAAAATGCTATCCGGCGAAATTTTTGATGGCGCAGACCATGAGATAGACCACATGCGTACTCACGCGAGCAAGGCTCTATCAGACTTCAATCAATGTTCAGACGATACTCAGCAGCCAAGCCTTCAAGCTAATCTATTTGGTAAAGTAGGCAGCAGCGTTGTCCGACCTCCTTTTCATTGCGAGTTTGGTAAAACCATTGAGATCGGTGACAACACCTTTATCAACATGAACGTTGTCATGCTTGACGGCGCCAATATCAGAATTGGTAACAATGTATTGGTGGGGCCAAGTGCTCAATTTTACACAGCCTCTCACTCATTGGATCACCTCAGTCGCCGTAAGTGGGAAACGTTTTGTCTACCTATTACAGTCGAAGATGATGTCTGGATTGGCGGAAACTCGGTGATTAACCAAGGCGTGACGATTGGTGCTCGCTCTGTTATCGCAGCTAACTCTGTGGTCAATAGTGATGTGCCACCAGACTGCTTATACGGAGGCACGCCAGCCAAGTTGATTCGACATTTGAATACCGAGCAACAAAGCGACTAGTTCAGCTATAATCTAAATCTAAAGAAGGCCATGTTTATCACTTAACATGGCCTTTCTTCCATTGATAAGGTGTAATCCCATTGACTCGCTTAAACGATCTTATAAATTGGGAGGCATCTGCGTATCCCAAGTGAAGCGCAATATCTGAGATCGAATAATCTTGCTCAGTCATAACGCGCTTGGCGAATTCAAAAGACAGAGCCTCTTTGATGCTTCGAAAGGTCGTACCCTCTTCACTAAGCGCCCTTTGGATTCTGCGCTTACCCATTCGGTTAATCTGACCAAACATCACCAAATCTACGTCTACTCGGCCGATATAAGGAAGTAATGCTTGTGTCACCTTGAAGGTTGAGGTCGTCGTCATTGCCAACGCTTTAATTGAACAATCTCGATCTAAGGGGTTATACGAAATGCACGTCTCAGTTTGACCTAAGTACTGTGGCGTTTCCGTTTGTATTCTCAACTCACTTAACGCACTAGCCGACACTGAAACTAAGTCGTAACGAATCGGCTTATCTATATCAGCCTGCTGAGCTTTAAAATAGGCGTGGCTATATACGATCAAAAACAGCTCAGCTTCAATACCATTGAGCGAGCTATTAGATACTTGAAACGAAAGCTTTAATGACTGTGAAGACGATTCGACTGACCATTGTTCAAACGGAAAAAGGGACAGAAAAGCGTGAGCTGAAAGGTTGTAAAAATCGAGTTCGAAAACAGCTCGTTCAGCACTGCCTAATAACACAAAAACAAACACCTCAGATGGTAATACCTTCCTCAAACCCTCTAAGAAATGAGTAAACACATTAAACGAGACATATTGAGCAGCTGAAGTATCCATTGAGAACGGCACGCTCACTTGAACTGCGAGCGCTTCTATCGCGGCATGATATGGAGCTAATGACTTATCTTCTCGCACGCACTGCTGGAAATGACTCACAACACTCTTCGCAATCAATGGTAATTCAAGCATCAGTTCACGATTCCTTTGTCTTGTTCAAATAGGTCAAACCCAAAACTCAACCCAATATCGACATCAATTTCTACATCAACACAGTCTAAGTTCAGTGGCACAAAATGCACATTTTACTTTTCTAGCTTAGCTACTATTACCTCAAGTTAACAAGAGGCGCTTTAAGTTTTTAGCATTAAGGCGAAATCACAATTCAGGACGTAACACTTTGATTACAAAGTATGACAGGGTTATCAATTTTAAATAACTCAACGATACCGTCAGGGTCTACTATTAAATCTAGGCATAAATATAAATGGACTTAAGCCAGTAATTGAGAGGTTTTCATGTTTAAAAAGATAACGTTAGTAGCAGCAAGCATTGCAATGAGTGTTGGTGTTGCACAGGCAAGTGTTGAGAGTAAAACTTGGCCTGCATCGGACAAGGCTAAAACATTTGTTCAAGACACCATTGTCATTGGTATGCTCGCGAGCCCATATGGAGCGGGCTGGAGTGACGACCAACAATTATTGGATTACTTCCAAGGTGCACGTGACGCGGGTATTACAGGGCATGAATACACCATTACTGCTGCCGACCACAACTTTGATGACTTCTTGTTCCACCATCACAAGCATCGTTCTGTGATGGCAAAACAACCTGATAAGTTCATCGTTGCCCACTCTAATCACGATATTGAAAAAGCCCATACAGAAAGAAAGACTGCCGTTCTATGGAATAGCCAAACTGCGACAATTTTGGAAGAAGATGTCACCAAGATGGCGATCCTTAAAGATATGGGTCTCAAAAGCATGATCTTGTCTTATAACGACATTTTCAGAACAGGTTCGGGACAACTGGCTGCATATAATGGCAGAGACATCGGCTTAACATCTTGGGGAGAGTCTGTTATCGATTCGATGGTCGAGTATCAGGTGATTCTAGATCTCAGCCATACAGGCTCAAAAACGGCTAACGATGCCATGGGCTATATGGAAGAAAACTACCCTGATGTGCCATTTGTATACACCCACTCTGTGCCTGCCGGTTTATACAAAAACGA
The DNA here is from genome assembly GCF_057786005.1 of Vibrio sp. QJM3NY_26. Classification (NCBI taxonomy): domain Bacteria; kingdom Pseudomonadati; phylum Pseudomonadota; class Gammaproteobacteria; order Vibrionales; family Vibrionaceae; genus Vibrio; species Vibrio sp. QJM3NY_26. The sequence goes on from NZ_CM173516.1 coordinate 540,705, forward strand.
AGCGAATGCGACACCAAAAGGCTGCTACCGTGCCATTCCTGATGATGAAGCAATACGCGCAGCTAAATCAGGAGGCTACGTTGCTCCAACCTTCACGGAATGGATGATGGACGGCGTTTGGCCTGAAGATATCTCTCCAGTTCAAGCTGCCGATATGATCGACTACTACGTAAAATTGGTCGGCGTTGACCACGTAGGTATCGCCACCGATGACATGTTCTCAACTGACATGGTGGTTGATTTCGCAACCAAGAACGCGAAAATGTACGACGATGGTGGTTACATGATCGAGGCGTTCAACAAAGGCGCGACGGGCAATGGTGAATTAGCGAAGATCCTTGCAGCCATCACCGATGAACTGTGGAAACGTGGCTACAGCAATGATGATCTTGCGAAGATCTACGGCGGTAACAAGATGAGAGTTTACGCTCAAGTTTCTGAAGGTGCAGACCCCGACAAGTTCCAAAAAGAGTATACAAAACGCCTAAAAGAACTAACCAAGTTAAGAAATGAAAACTTAGCCATGTAGCTCGCAACTAACAAAGCTCAAGCATTCGAGGCACGTCCTATTGGGCGTGCTTTTTTATTTAACATCTTGTAGACAACATCCTCATTCAGCCGCTATATATCGAAGAAAGAGAATGAAGTCACACACCCAGAAGTAACCCTCGAATTCGCCCTCCAAAACACCCTATTTCTCATAATCTACTTGGCCTTCTATGTTAGAATTAACGGCTGGTTCGGAATGCGCTGAGTATCTGATTTAGTTAACTATAATTTAATCACCATGAGTGCTTTTTTAAGTTTTTAGAATGAAAAAATATGAATTAGTTGTCCAAGATATTGTTAGCAAGATCTGCCAAAACAGTATCAATCATAAGCTTCCTGCAGAAAGGGAACTCTCTGAAATATATGGCTTATCTCGATTTACTATTCGAAAAGCGCTAGCCAAACTAGAAGCGATTGGCATGGTGACATCTAAGGTGGGCTCAGGGTATTTTGTTAATACATCTTTGGTTGGAACCCCTCTAGTTTATAACTCGATTACTGAAAACAGCTTTGAAGAAATATCTTATAAAAAGATTCAATTGAATAAGACGTTACCAAACAATCACGAACAGCAAATATTTTCTTTACGTGATGATGAATATATTTGGAAGATCAAACGTCTTAGGTTAATTAATAATAAAGTCGTTCAAATTGAAGAAACAAAAATACCTGTCAGTATCTTTCATGAAATGAACACAGACATCATCGAGAGTTCGCTTCAAAAACACGCACTCGCTCAAGGCTTAGAGATCGACAGTTACTTAACGACTTATCAAGCCATCAACGTATCCAAAGATGATGCCGATTTACTGGGCTGTAAGAAGAATGTCGCGGCAATGAACATCACCAACCGTGGCTTCCTTACCTCTGGCGAATTGTTCATCGTCAGTGACATTATCGACATCAACTATCAATGCACTTATCACACGCCTTTTAACAACGAGAGCATGAATTTCAGAGATAAAAATAGCCGCTAGTGCGGCTAAATTTTAATTGAAACAACAAACTATGGCGTATGAATTGAGCCATCTGGTAGTCGACTTTGAGTCCACTCATGAGGGCGGTACATCACAGGAAACTCGGCTGCAACCTCTCGATCCATCTCTACACCAATACCTGCGATTTCAGAAGCGTATAAGTAGCCATTAATTGGCTCAGCAGCGTTCGGGAATACCTTATGTGTATTCTCGTTGTATTCAACATGCTCTTGAATTGCCGCATTGTGCAAATGTACATTCAAATGCGTGTTTACCGCAGCGCCAATTGGCGTCATATCCGGCGGACAATGCCATGCAATACGAACACCGAAGTTCTGACATAGATGACCTAGTTTCAGAGCTGGAGTAATGCCGCCAATTTGTGAAACATGACAACGAATAAAATCAATACGGCGGTTGGCAATCAAAGACTTCCACTCTTCAGGGTTGTTAAATAACTCCCCTAAACCCAATGAAACCGAGCTTTGGCTACGAATGTTATCCAACCATTCAGTTTGGTTTGGCGGAAGAATATCTTCAATGAAGTAAGGCTTATATTGCTCAACTTCTTTGGCAAATTGTATTGCTTGATTTGGGAAAAGGCGCTCATGAACATCATGAAGAATATGGAATTTATTACCATATTTCTCTCTAAGCGACTTAAACATTGTCAGTGTATTGTCCATGTACTGATCTTGGTCGTAGTACGAACCTTCAGTTGGATTTTGAGTGGTATGCAAATCGGTTGGAACACCGCCATAGAAACCAAGCTGACAACGAATATGCTTGTAACCTTTGTCTAGGAAAGATTCCACCAACTCATAAATACCCTCCATTGTGTCGCTAGTCGCGTGTGTGTATACAGGAATAGCATCACGAGACTTACCACCAAATAATTGATGTAACGGCATACCCGCCAATTTGGCTTTAATATCCCACAGTGCCATATCAACACCGGAAATTGCATTATTGATAACAGGGCCATTTCGCCAATAAGCATTGACCATCATCATTTGCCATAAGTCTTCAATATTATTGGCATTTTTACCAACTAGAAGAGGTTTTAGATACTCATCGACCATTGTTTTTACAGCAAGCGGTCGTTGTTGGAAGGTCGCGCAACCAAAGCCTGTCACACCTTCATTGGTTTCAACAACAACCGTGATGAGGTTATGCCTATCTGGCTTGGTAATAATACAATGGATATCGGATATAATAGTTTCTTTCACAATTAAATAACCTAAACTAACTTCAACTCTTATTATCTAACCGTGTTAAAAAGCACATTTCAAGCGTTAAATTTCATGCGAAAATAATTGGTACGTTTAGTGTTTTTTTTTGATAAACAAAACATACCAATTGGCCCAAAACGGTCGAAAATAATTTATTCGAATTTTAAGTGTGATTGAAGTCTCTTTTTATCCCATTGGCTTTAAATAAGTTATCGATATGATTACTGGAGTTAAATATATCCCAGTAACAGGTGTAGTATGCAAATTGTTGAAAATAATGATGCTGTTATGAATAACTCTAAGTCATCGTCTAAAAAGAAAAATTTCAGAGAAAATATACAGTTATTAGTCACAGCACTTGGTGGTGAAGATAATATCGTGAGTCTCACGCACTGTATGACAAGACTAAGATTCAAATTGGCAGACGAGTCTCTGGTAGACGAAGAGGCTATCAAGCAGATCGCTGATGTGAAAGGTGTGGTACTTCAACAAGGCCAAACCCAAGTCATCATCGGTGTTGAGGTCGAGAAGTGGTTCAACGCGCTATCAAACACTCAACAAGCTGACGCTAATCCGGCTGATGAGCTAGAGAAAGGCAAGCTGTTCCAGGGCGTGATGCGTATTGTCGCAGGTATCTTTGGCCCTGTCGTTCCTGCCATTGCGGGCGCTGGTATGTTGATGGGTCTACTCTCAGGGCTTATCGCAACCAACGTTATCTCTGAAAGCTCAGACACGGTTTACTTTTTCCGTTCTATTTCTGTCGCTGTTTTCTTCTTCCTACCAATGCTGGTTTCTTTCTCTGCAGCCAAAGTATTTAAAGTAAACGAATACATTGCGCTGGCTGTCTCTTCAGCGATGTTGGCACCCAAACTAGTCGATAAAGCAGTGCTACTCAAAGATGCTGGCGCTGCTCCGGAGCTGACGGTTCTTGGCGTGGTTCCGATTGAACTGCTCAACTACGGCGGCGCAATTGTTCCTGCGATTCTAGCAATCTGGTTATTGTCTAAAGTGACTCCGTTAGTTGACCGTCTAGTTCCTTCTTCTGCGAAGCCTGTATTTACACCACTGCTTGCCTTTACGGTAACTTCGACCATCACGCTATCATTTGTTGGCCCTGCTGGTATCTGGCTAAGTAACGGCGCGGGTTGGGTAATGAGCTCGCTACTGGAGATATCTCCTACGTTAACGGGCTTTGTTTTTGGTCTGACTCGCCCGATTACGATTGTGTTTGGTATTCACCACAGCATGACGCCGATTAGCCTGAACAACTTTGCTCTGTATGGTAAGGATTTACTAATGCCGATCATGTGTTTAGGTAACATGGCAATTGCTGGCGCGACAATGGCTATCTGGCACAAGCAACGTAAAACAGTTTCTAAAGAGCAATCTTCAATCACGATGGGCTCAAGTGTTACCGCTATCTTAGGCATCACGGAGCCGGCTCTATTTGGTGTCCTCACGAAATACACCAAAGCGATGATGACCGCGAGTTTGGCTGCGGGTGTGTTCGGTGCTATCTCGGTAACAATCGATACGCACTTAACGAGCTACATTCTTTCTTCTGTCTTCAGCTTGCCAGCTTACCTTGCAGGCGGCACACAGAACTTTATCCAAGCGATTATGGGTGTGGTTGGTGTGTTTGTACTGTCTTATGTTCTAACGCTATTGTTCGTAAAACTAGACAACAAATAACACTTCCTCCCAACCTATTGGGAACAGAATCAACGTGGCTACCTTCCTTGTAGCCACGTTCCATCATTTATAGCTAGCAATACCCATTCTTCTGTAAGGGCACACTTATGAGCCACATTGCGATTATCGGCGAGTGCATGATTGAACTGAACGGCGCTCCATTCGGTACCATGCAACAAACCTATGGTGGAGATACGCTCAACGCCGCTGTGTATTTGAACCGAAGTGCCACCAGCCATTCCAGTTCGACAAATACTCCTAGGATTCGTACCAGTTACGTCACGGCTCTTGGAGCAGATTCCATTAGCCAAGAGATGCTTAAGCGTTGGCAAGATGAAGGGTTATCAACCGATTTAGTGCTTATCGACGAACAGCGCTCGCCAGGCCTGTATCTGATTCAATTAGACGACGTTGGCGAACGCACATTCTTGTATTGGCGTAATGACTCTGCTGCTCGTTACATGGTGCAGCACCCAGATTTCGATAAGATAACCGCCCAACTTTGCGATGTTGATATGGTGTTTTTGAGCGGGATATCTCTGGCGATCTTGCCTCATGGCGATCAGCTAAAGTTACTCACTATCATCCAAGGTCTAAGTGAACGTGGTGTGGCCATCGCCTTTGATAGTAACTACCGACCAAAGTTGTGGGACTCACAAGACGCAACCAAAGAAGCTTATCAGCTTGCCTATCAAGCGACAGATATCGCCTTGGTTACCTTTGATGACGAACAACTATTGTGGGGCGATACAACGCCGCAAGACACCATAAGAAGGCTGCATTCACTCGGCGTCAAAACCGTTGTTGTGAAGCTTGGTGCTGAAGGCTGCTTGATCAGCGAAAACCCTGAAAATGAGCCAGTAAAAATCACAACGACACCTGTCGAGACTGTGGTTGATAGCACCTCTGCTGGCGACTCTTTTAACGGCGGTTTCTTATCTTGCTATCTCGCTGGAGGTTCTGTTTCAGAAGCCTGCCAACAAGGTAATGCACTCGCAAGACTAGTGATTCAACACCACGGTGCAATTATTCCAAAAGTCATCACCGATACTCTTTCAAACCCTATTAAGAAGTAAACCATGCCTACAATTAACGAACAGCTAAAAGCACTTAAAGTTATCCCTGTTATCGCGATTGATAACGCAGAGGATATTATCCCTCTAGGCAAAGTATTGGCTGAGAATGGCCTTCCAGCTGCTGAGATTACGTTCCGTTCAGACGCCGCTGTTGAAGCTATCCGACTGCTTCGCGAAGCTCAGCCTAACATGCTGATCGGCGCGGGCACCATCTTGAACTGTGAGCAAGCACTCGCAGCCAAAGAAGCGGGCGCAACGTTTGTGGTATCACCGGGATTCAATACAAACACGGTTAAAGCATGCCAAGAAATCGGCATCGATATCATTCCTGGAGTGAACAATCCAAGCACCGTTGAAGCGGCATTAGAGATGGGCTTAACAACCTTGAAGTTCTTCCCAGCAGAAGCTTCTGGCGGTATCAGTATGGTGAAATCGTTAGTCGGACCTTATGGCGACATAAGACTCATGCCTACAGGCGGTATCACGCCATCAAACATTGGCAACTACCTAGCCGTTCCTCAGGTATTGGCATGTGGTGGCACCTGGATGGTGGATAAGAAGCTCGTCGAAAACAAAGAGTGGGACGAGATTGCCCGTCTAACAAGAGAGATTGTTGAGCAGGTGAATCGCTAAGTAGTTAAGTAGTTAAGTAGTTAGTCTAAACTGTTCGCAGATTTGGAAATGCGTTACATACAAAAAGAGCGAGAGGCTTGCCTCTCGCTCTTTTTTCATCTATCTATTGTGACAATTGTTGCTCTACAAGCGTCTTCCAGAACCCAACGCCATGTTCCAGAATATTGTCGTTAAAATCGTAGTGTGGGTTATGAAGCGCAGTGCCTCCACATTCACCAACACCATTCCCAACTAGCACATAGCACCCTTTTACTTCGCGTAACATGAACGAGAAATCCTCACTGATGGTGAAGCGTTCACAAGCTCCATTCACATTCTCTTCACCAACAACCGCTTGTGCTGCTTTGATTGCGTGAGCAGTCTCTTCCGGCGTGTTGATTGTTGATAGAAAGCTATTGTTAAAATGATATTGATAATCAACGCCTGCTGACATGCACTGACCCGCAACGACACGCTCGATCGCTTTCTCAATCTTGTGTAACGCTTGATCCGTGAAGCTACGAGTATCACCTGAAATGGTCACTTGCGAAGGAATCACGTTAACTGTGCCGTTGGTAACAAAGTTAGTCACTGAAATAACCGCCGTCTCATCAATTGCACTCAAATTACGTGAAACAATGGTTTGTAAGGCGGTCACAACCTGAGCTCCAACTACAATCGGGTCGGTTCCCATGTGTGGCATAGCGGCATGACCACCCGTAGCCTTGATAACAATTTCAAAGCTACTTTCACTCGCCATTAATGAGTTGGGGCGAGTCACAAACTTACCTTCAGGAATACCCGGTAGGTTATGCATTGCGTAAATCGCATCCATATTCCAACGAGTAAACAGGCCGTCCTCGATCATCGCTTTGGCGCCTGTACCACGCTCTTCATCGGGTTGGAAAATGAAGTAAACGGTGCCATCAAATTGCTTGCTGTTTGCTAGCTCTTGCGCGGCACCCAACAACATAGCTGTATGCCCGTCATGACCACAAGCATGCATCGCACCATCATGTTTAGAAACATGACAAAACGTATTCTCTTCATGAATACGCAGGGCATCCATGTCAGCACGCAACCCAATCGAGCGACCGCTTGTACCATTTTTTAAAATTCCCAGAACACCGGTTCCACCAATACCACGGTGAACTTCAATGCCGAACTCTTCGAGTTTATTCGCAACAAATTCAGAGGTTTTGAACTCTTCAGTACCAAATTCAGGGTACTGATGTAGATGGCGACGCCATTCTGTGACAGTGGCAGTGTTAGTCATGGAAACTCCAATAAATACTTAAAATTAATTTGTTGAAACTGTTTTGGATGTCATTTCGCGAGATTTGTTGGAGGTTGCAAATAGCATCATAGCAACGATGATTAAGCCAACCGCCATCGCCCTCAAGGGGGTGATAGGCTCTCCGAACACCAAAACAGCAATGAAAAATGCTGACATAGGGATGAGGTTTAAAGCCATGCTGCTGCCTTCAACTCCCACACGTTCTATGCCGTAGATATACGCGATATAGCCCAGACCTGATACAAAACCTCCTAGCACCATAATGCATAGAAGTGACCAAGAAGGGCGCATCACCAGTAGCAGGCTGGGTACATCTATACCTGACACCAATAAATAAATGAAAAAACCAACAGCTGCGAAACCAAACTGATAATGCATGGTGCGAGTTGCACCGTATTTTTCTGCCAGATGAGCCCGTAAGTGGGTGACAGATGCAAAGCTCAACACACTCAATAAGCAAATCAGATGGCCAATGTTCATTCCGCTATCTTCCGAAGTAAACGGCGGAGCAAGAACCAATATGCTCACTCCAATCAAAGCAATCCCACTTGAGGCAATTTGCATACGCGTAAAGCGTGCACCATAGAAAACTTGCCCAATAGCCAAGATTGCAATCGGTACAAGACCTTGAATGACTCCGTTTTCCGATAGCGAAATATAATCGAGTGATAGAAATGACAAGAAGCTAAATAAACCTTGGCCTACTACACCACACACTAATAACTTAAATAAATCGCTTCGATTAGCCCAACTGAACGACAGTTTCGGTTTAGTTTGAGTATTGGCTTGACGTATTGCTCCAAAAATCAGGACTAAAGATAAAACCGAGAATGCCATCATGTAGCGCAGCCACACTAACAATCGCGCATCAATGGTTTGCAGTGGCAAGGTAGCTAAAGCAGCCTCAGAGCCCCATAGCAAACCAACGCTAATTGCTGCAATCCAACCTTTAGTCACTGATTTCATCACTTAGCTCACTTCTGGCGTTGCTTTCTTATCGCAAGCTAAGTTTTCTGCTGTCTGTTCTTCTTGCTTCGTTTCAAACTTAGTGAATACGTAAAGTGCTACGACAATCAATGAAACGACAATGGTTTTCCCCATGGCCATCTGCTCACCAAGTGTTACAACTGCCACTAAGTAGCCAACCAAAGGCATGAGGTTTAATGCCATCGTTGCCTTTTCTACACCGATACGCTTGAAAGAATACAATTGAATCAAGTAGCTACCACCAGAAATGCCTGTACCTAAGAAAATAAGCAGTGCAATCAACAGCGGGCTAGAGAAAATAATGTAAATCTGAGACAAGTCCAAGCCCATGGTCAACACAACGATAATGCCCATCACAGCAACCGAAATGTATTGGTACAGCATGGAAACCACTGAGCCGTACTTGTCCGCTAAGCTAGCACGTAAATGTGCCGTCCACGCTAAAGCCAGCATCGAACATGTCACGTAAACATAACCCAGCAGCGGAGTACCGCCTTCAATGGTGTTTGTTGGCCCGACACTCATTGCGTAAATACAAACTGCAGATGCGATGAAAGCGCCCCACTGAATCTTGTTCATACGGAAGTTCATAAACATCATGCCAAAGAAAACCGTCGCGAACGGCTGCATACCTTGGATAACACCGTTTTCAGTCGCACCAATATGAGAAAGAGAAAGGAAATTAAAAAGTGAGAAAACCCCTTGTCCCACGATGCCACAAAGCGCAATACGTCCAATATCTTTGGTATCGATCTTTAATGAAGAACCTAAGTCTGCACTTAAGTTTTTGCTACGTGATGTAAAAAAGAAAATGATTGATAGGCCAATTACCGCAGTAACGTAGCGGAAAAATACCAATGTCATCGGATCAACAGCCATAGAAAGCGGCTTAGAGACCACCCCTGTTACGCCCCAGATACAGGCAACAGCAATGGCTGCAGTCCATCCTAAAAATGTGTCTCTGTTTGTTGTGTTCATCTTTCTATCTTCCATAATTTTTCGATAATGGCGGTGCGGCACACCGCCTTATTACTTGTAATTTGTATCGTGGTTGACGGTTAGTTAGCGTTTGTCGCCGTTTTCATCTGAGGCGCTTTTTTCTTCGCCTTACCAAACTTCATGAACAGCATCATTGAGCCAATAACGACCGCAATCGCTAATAGTCGCATTGGCGTTACCGCTTCACCGAGAGCAAACACAGCCAGGACGAAAGAAGACAGAGGCATCAAGTTAAGTGCCATACCCGTTCCGTCTACGCCGACTCGTTCCATGGCATAGATGTAGATTAGGTAGCTGATACCTGAAATACCCACACCCAAAATTGCAATACAAGCCATACGAAGTGGAGAACTGAAAATACCGAGTGCTGAAGAGAAGTCCGCCCCCACAACCAGTAGATAAAGACCAAAACCGATTGCCGCAAAAATGAACTGGTGGTACATCGTCGCCACTGAGCCATATTTCTCAGCAAGTTTCGCACGAGCGTAAGCCATCGTAGAGAAACTCGCTGCGCTACCAAGACAGATCAAGTGACCAATGTTGAAACCACTTCCTTCAACAGATGGATCCATTACCAAGATAGCGACACCAGCGAACGCACCAACCGCCGCCAAAATTTGCATTGGAGTAAAACGTTCACCATGACGAAGGAAACCAACACACAAGATAATGATTGGAATAAGCCCTTGGATTACGCCGTTTTCTGAAGCAGTGATGTAGTCAAGAGACAGGAACGATAGAAAACTGAAAGCGCCTTGACCAATAATGCCGCAACATGCTGCCCAGAAAATGTCGTGTCGATTTGCCCAGTTAAGCTTAAAGTCGACTTTTTTCTGTGGTTTACCCATCGCATTGCTGACTTGGATAATCACAAATAAGGTAATGAAGGCTACGGTATAGCGAACCCATACCAAGACCTGTGCATCCATTACTTCTAGAATTGGTGTTCCAACGATCCAGGGAATACCCCATAGCAGGCCAATGAAAATGGCCGCGATCCAACCTTTTACTGTATTACTCATCTTTAAATTCCTTTCATTGGTTGCTATTGATTTAGCAATTGTCCGTAACCTGGACACTGAGCTGTCTTGCCGACTAGGTGCATGCAATGCCAGAACATCGCAGAGTTGCTACACACGACAGGGATACCAAATCGATCTTCAATCTCTTGAATATGGTCAAGAACACGAAGGTTGGTGCAAGACATAAATACAACATCGGCACTAGAATCAGGCAGCATTTCGCTTAATGCTTCCATCATTGATTCCTTTGAAACCGTGGTAATGTCAGTGTCTTTCTCAATGCCAAGTGAACCCAAAACAGGAACTTCAAAGCCAGCGGCAGTCAGTTGTTGATAAAGAGGGAAATTCACTTCTGTTGGATAAGGGGAAAACACGGCAACTTTCTTTGCACACAAGTGCTTAAATGCAGCTTGAGCAGCTGTCCATGGATTCGTTGCGGGAATATCACCGCGATTTTGTGTAAGAAGGTTTGCTACTTTTTCTTCACCAATAATGATAGAAGCTGAAGTGCAACCAAACGCCATGACATCCATGGGTAAGCCAGTAGCAATCAAATCTGATGCTTCACTGATCCCAACCGCAATTTGGTCGAGCGCTTCTGGTGTCATTTCGCTACTGTAATAAACACGGGAGCTAAACACACCCGCTTGTGTACCCAGTAACTTTGCCCAGTCCATCTCTAAAGAGTGGTCAGTACTTAGTTGTACTAAACCGATATGAACTCGACCAATTCTTGGGGCCTGAACGTGCTGTAATGGGATTTCAAATTGACGAAACTGTTCTATTGTTTGCATGAGAAACTCGTATTTTTATAATTTTTATGTGCTGACTCTGGAGTCCAGAGCCAGCTTTTGTAGGGTGTTAAATTTGTAAGGTGTTAAGTTTGTAAGGTGTTAAGTTTTTAGCTAAATAATGATCAGTTCTGGCTCTGCGCGTTTGCTTAACCATTCAGCGCCGTCTTCAGTAATCACGATATTCTCTTCGTGAACCATTGACTTACCCGGTGCGTAAACCATGCCCGGTTCTAGTGTCATCACCATACCCGGCTTAAGTACTGTGTTGTCGGTAGCCGTGTTAGACGGGCGCTCTGTCAGCTCCATACCTAAACCATGACCAAGACGACCAACGTCGTTGCCCAATGCACCATTGGCTTCTAATACTCCCCACATCGCGTTGTAGATGTCAGTCGTGGTTGCGCCCGGTTTCGCAGCCTCAAAGCCTTTCGTGGTCGCTTCGTAAGTAGCGCGGTATGCCGCTTTGGTTTGCTCACTTGCATGACCAAATGCCCAGTTACGGTCGAAATCAGAGAAATAACCATCACGTACAGCACCGGTATCGATGATCAACACATCTCCCGGCTCAATGATGCGATCAGTTGGGCCCATGATGATGCTGTCATAACCATCTGGCCCTGAGCCTGCGATGATATAAGGGCATTCGTCCGCACCTTCTAACAACATATCGATACGGAACTGTTTACAGATTTCACGCTCGGTCATGCCGGCTTTTGCGTATTGAGGGATCTTGCTAAACCCAACATTGGTAATGCGGCAGATTTCACGTGTTTTCTCGATTTCAGCTTGTGACTTGATCTGACGAAGTTCATGCATTGCTAAAGACACATCAACAAAGTCTTTCTTAACCATGGTGGTTAATTTCAAGTAATTGTTCACAGGCATACGTAGGTGAGATTCAATGCCTAGCGTTGCGCCTACTCGGCCATGACGACAAGGCAGAGAGTTCAATGCGCTAGCTACTAAGCTAATGCCATCATCTTCAGGACGAGGAGAAGGCCAAGTAATAATGTTATCGACCCATGTTCCCGCCATACCACTTGCTCCTATTTCAGGAACAATCGCAATCGGCTTTCCTTCTGCAGGAACTATGACAAACCATGGGCGAGTTGGGCTGTGCCAAAACTGAGTGTGGAAGCCAGTGAAGTAGCGAACGTTTGGTTCGGTTGTGAAAATCATCGCATCCAGATTCATCTCATGCATGACTTTTTGAGCGCGTGATGTTCTGTTTTCAAACTCAGCTTGTTCAAAGCCGCGGTTTAGGTAGTTAGTCATTGGAACCTCTAATTATTGTATTTAGGTAGGCACTTCTGCTGCTCTTCACAACCAGTAACCAACCCTATAGTTCAATTTTGTTTACGTTACGATGAGCATCTTACTGACATTTAAGTTAAATAATGTGACCAAGATCTTAGGGTTAACTATAGTGACCAGAAAGCATCTAAAACTGGGAATATTGTTGATTACGATCAATTTTAGGTACTTATTTGTAACTTTAGCCTTGTATGGGAAGCGGATGTATAGTCTTATAGTTACATAAAGTTAATTGGCAACTTGAAATGCATCGAGTAACCAAAGATAATAAAAGGCAATTAAAGTTAACAACAGTGGTCTAAAATGAACGCATCAGCATATAAATCGTTTAACGTAGAATTCACCGACAATGATAGAGAGCATCTCGCACTGAACTTTCGCTTAGCCGAAACCATTGCCGACTTTATTGGTCCGCACTGTGAGGTTGTGATTCATTCATTCGAGAGCTTTGAAAAGTCGGTAGTGAAGATAGTGAACGGACACCACACGGGTCGAGAAGTAGGATCACCTATCACCGATCTGGGGCTGAAGATGCTGAGTGTGTTTGAGAGCACTGGTGAGATCACGCCAAAGAGTTACTTCACCACCAGCAAAGATGGATCGTTACTTAAGTCTACGACCTGTGTGCTAGCTGGAGAAAATGGCAAACCAATTGGGCTGTTCTGTATCAATATGAACTTGTCTCACCCGTTTCCTGAGATCATAAAAACTTTAATGCCAGACATGGCTCATGCCCCTGTGGGTGTGCATGAGAACTTTGGAGCTTCAACAACAGAAGTGATTGAGCAAGCGCTTGAGCACGCTATTTTTGAAGTCGACAACGATGAGTCAGTCAACTTAAAAGGTCGAAACAAAGCCATTACCAAGCTATTGCTTGAGAACGGTATTTTCGAATTAAAAGAGGCGACAGCATTCGTATCTGAGCGTCTTGGTATTACTCGCCACGCTATTTACAAATACATCCGCGAGTTTAGAGCATAGAAATCATATAAAGAGAAACGAAATGAAAACAAAAATCCATACAGATCTAGCACCAGCAGCAATCGGCCCTTACTCTCAAGGTATGGCATTCAAAGACCTAATCTTCACTTCAGGTCAATTACCGCTTGATGCAAAAACAATGGCGTTTGTTGAAGGTGGCATCAAAGAGCAAGCTCGTATGTCACTAGAAAATCTAAAAGCAGTTTTGGAACAAAGTGGTGGTTCACTGGATACCGTTATTAAAACCACATGTTTCCTATCTGATATGGAAAACTTCGTTGCATTTAACGAGGTGTACACGGAAGTATTTGGTACAGAGAACGCGCCAGCACGCTCTTGTGTTGAAGCCGCTCGTTTGCCAAAAGACGCACTAGTCGAAGTTGAAGCAATCGCTTACATGAAGTAATCACGTATTGCTTTTAGTGACTGCGTATAGCAAAAAATAACTATGTAATGTTATTAACGACAAAGTAAGGTCATTGAACATCGCTTGATGGCCTTTAATTCCTCTGCCTGTATCTAAGTGTGCCCTATGTTAAAACTATCAAAAAATTCATTCTACACTGGACAAGTTTGCGAGCTATTCACTGCATCTCAAGCGCAACAAGCGCGTGAGTTTCACCGTCAGATCGAAGGTTACCAACCAACGCCACTTGTCTCTCTTCCTAATCTTGCTAATCACCTTGGTGTTAAGGCGATCCTCGTTAAAGACGAATCAAAACGCTTCGGTTTGAATGCATTCAAGGTACTCGGCGGTTCTTACGCTCTGGGTCGCCAATTGGCAAAACACCTTGGCATTGATATCTCTGAGATCAATCTTAAAACCGTTGCTTCAAAACTGGATAAGCCACTTGTATTTACGACAGCAACAGCGGGTAACCATGGCACTGGTGTCGCGTGGGCAGCTCGTGAAATGGGCCAAAAAGCCGTGGTTTACATGCCAAAAGGTTCATCTCAAGCAAGCGTTAACCGCATTCAGGGTCTAGGTGCAGAATGCATCGTGACGGAAGTTAACTATGACGACACGGTACGTATGGCGAACCAAACGGCGCAAGACAATGGCTGGATGCTTGTTCAAGACACTGCATGGGAGGGTTATGAAGAGATCCCAACATGGATTTCACAAGGCTACATGACGATGGCAGATGAAGCCGTCGAGCAAGTTCAAGAGCAAGAATTTAGCGCTCCAACTCACGTATTCTTACAAGCTGGCGTAGGTGCAATGGCAGGCGGCATATTAGGCTACCTTGCAGACAAGCTAGGCGCAGATACATTTGAAACCATCATTGCAGAGCCAGCAGCCGCAGATTGTATTTTCCGCTCAGGCGAGAAAGGCGAAATGGTCAACGTAACCGGTGAGTTGAACTCAATCATGGCGGGTCTTGCATGTGGTGAACCAAACCCAGTGACATGGCCAGTATTGCGTAATTGCAGTAACTACTTTATCTCGGTTGACGACAGTATTTCAGCAAACGGGATGCGTGTTCTAGGTAACCCACTACAAGGTGACAGCCAAATCATCAGCGGTGAGTCAGGTGCGATTACACTAGGTCTTCTTTACCAACTTTGCCGAGAGGGCGCAGACCAAGCAACGCGTGACACTCTAGGCTTAAATGAAGACGCAACCATCATGCTCTTCAGCACCGAAGGCGACACCAACCAAACACGTTACCGCGACATCGTTTGGAATGGATTGCACCACTCTAACTAATTGCTGACGGTCATAAACTCCACAACACTAACGACAAAGCCACAGCGAACGCTGTGGCTTTTCTTTTACCAGTTGTTCTTTAATCGCTCTCTCAAAGCACCATTTTTCTAACTCGCACCTTGATTGAGTAACCAATAGCTCACCGGATTATCCGGACACTGATATGGCCCACACTCTACAAACGTAGCAATAGCATTCAATGCCACCACCACGATTGCTAATAAACACACAATCCGTCCAAAGTTACTCATTTTGTAAGGTTCGTGAGACTTGGCCTTATTGGTTAGTATCAAAATCACGGCAACACCCAATATGGTTGCAGCGAACAATACAAAGGCCCAAGTGTAATAATGCATCCCCAAAATAGGGCTACCGTAACCAGGAGTGCCCGGAATCACGTGTAGGGAAACTTGTCTTAACGATGTGGCCACACCATACAAAGCGCCAATCAGAATGACACCATAGTGACGAGATTGAGGCCCATAAACCACATTCAGCATGAAGCCAAACGCCACCATCACAAAGCCAATGCGCTGCAACAAACACAGAGGACAAGGAAGTTCATTGAGGACAAACTGAAGAATAAAGCCGATCAACAAAACGGCTGTCATACCCAGTAAGCCAAGCGTATTCAGAAGAGTTAACTGATTTCGATTCATGTTAGCTCCTTACAATAAGATCGACAGAGGGTCAGTCGCATGGTGATTAAACCAATACAAACCAAGGATCACTGAGCCAGCGAAAAAGCCATACGCGGCGGTCTTCTTGCCGAAAAACCCGCACACCATCGCCACAAGTAATAACAAAAACAGTAAAGACATCATAAGGGGCATCCCCTCCTTACTTATCGAGTTCAGTCATATTGAACATCACAAAACACCCGCACCTACGTCCTTAGTCATTCAACTTAGGTGAACCAATGGATTACGGATTAAAAATCATCAACTTAATAGTTGTTAGTAACCTCCAAACTGTCAAGTTAGAAGCTACGTTCTGATATCTATTCGAGCTAACCTCCAGAGGTAAACCCAACCCCAATACCGTGCTTTGCTACACTGACATAGCGTGAGATGCTTAATTTGGCTGATATAAAACCGCTCCCATTGTGACTAGGAAGCTTGATGAAAAAACACCGTACTCGACTACTATTGGCCCTTCCCTTTACATGCCTTGTGTCTTCAAACACCAGCTTGGCAAGCTATACCATTGTGCTACCAAGCCAACATGAGAATGGGTTCAACTTACATGGCTCCTCCTTATCAGCCAGAGAGGTGATCGATTGGGAGGTCAACAATAGTGACTTGGTGTTTGGGGCTTACGCCGATAAAAATGATAACGAAAGCGTCAGCGCGATTGGTTATATGTACAACCAAAAATTGGATCTGAATTCAGGAGAATTAGAAAACGAAATTAGAAATGCCGCAGAGCGAAATGGCATTGATTACGAAGATTTTTTCCTACACTTTTCAGAAGACACGATTCTGGCAGAGCCTGATACGAGTCACGGTGCCAATACCACTTTAAATCGCAAACCTATGATTATCGGCTATACCGCTGATGAAAAGCACGCGGGCTTTGCTCTTTATCAACCACCACCTTGGGATGCTGATGTGTTTGAACATTTTGACAAAGGTGGCGCTCTCTACGTTTATCACTCTGAGAAATTCAATCACTTAGCATTTGAATTTTCACACTTTGCACAGGGCGGAGAGTTTCAGATTGAGTATCCATCATCGATGAACGTTGAGGGTAAAGTCACGGCATGGTCTAGCGTCGATATAATGGAAGATAACACAAGCAACATGACCCGAAACCAAGCCGTAAACTGGCGAGTCCCATCTAACTGGGTAAGAACAAATACTCACGATGGAAGTGGCCAGAGTTATGGTGGGGGGCAGTATTTTGGTTCTACGTTTATTCGAGATGGCGGGCGTTTATACGTTGTTAGGGTACGCTGGCAAGGGAACCAAAATGATATTCGCCCTCGCTTAAATCAAGTTCAATTGAAAGACCATTTCCCGAAAATCGAACTCAAAGATCTGCAGACTTCAAAGACAGATTCACAACCACCAAACGAAACCAAGTATTGGCGCAAGATCCGTGGTTTTGACCAGTCAGCCGATCTCAACCAAGACAACTATTTATCACCTTCTGAATATGAAAATAGGAATAAAAAATTGGCTACAGCTCGATTTCGCTGGGAGTCTCGCGTCATTCCTTTCGGCCGAATGTGGAACCAAAACTCATCATGGTCATTGACCAACCTTGCTAACCCAGATCTACTGATGTTGATACGAAACTACTATTCCAAACATTGGGGGCAACAAGGGCTCAATGGCGCCTACAACGACGATACCAACAAACTCCTTGGCAGCAATCAATTTGAGGTTTATTCAGGAGGAACCATTCAAGAGCTTGGTCTTGTCGTAGGGCCTAATGAAGCGGATAAGCAATACAAGACGCACTTCGCAGCCTTTCTCAAACAGTTATCAGCTAACGACGATACTCTTTCAATTGGCCTTAATATTGGAACGGCCAACCTTTATGGCCGAAACGGGCAATCACACTTAATTAACTCAGGAAACCTGTACTTTAGGGAGCACTACTTATTCCCCTCTACAGGCTTTAGTGGTTATGCCGGATTGTCTAAGTTTTGGGATAACTCAGCGTTAGCTAACACTGATTCAAGCGTTATATTCCAAGCCACTACTCGCTATGGGCGCGTTCAATACCTAGGTAACAGCCAAGATAACTGGCAACAAGATCAGTATTCAACCCTCGCTATTTATTACCTCAGCTACCAGCCACAACATAGTTATTTTAACCAGTGGAATAGCAGTTATGTGTATGGCAGTGGCAATACTACCGAAGAGAATTTTTGGAAGAGTGGTGTGCCGAAAAACATCGCTTACCGACCGACACAGCTGCTCAAGGTCGACCTAGGCTTTCCAGCCAACCGGATTCCGAATGAATTAGAGCCCATTCCGTTAATGCTTTCGACCACACACTCAACACCCAGTGACTACACCATTGTCGGCGATTCAACCAAGCATCAAGTTGTGCATGCTGATCTGCCAAACGGTAAGGTTCTGCTGTTACCAACCTATACCTATTTTCTTTATCGTTCGGAAACAAACATCGTAGAGGGAGGCCCTCAAGAGATGGTGCTCGCAAGAGAGTTTGAGCATGGGCGCGTACTTTATCGAACCGATTTCTATGGTAAAAATCGTGACTTCTATTCGGCACCCAAACTCAGTATTCCATTAAACAAGCCAATGAGGCCCGTCGATATGAATGGCAAGGTTGGTGAGTATGTGACAGAAGTTAAGCTTGGGGGGTATCAAGGGCTATTTCTGCTTTATTAGCCCCTTAGCCCCTAGTTCAGGGTATTAGCCATCTTTACGCAACGGAATAAACACTCACCACTTTTCCTTTAAATTATCGGTGACCGTTAGCGGCCTTTTACCATCACACGCGCCTTTCTCAAGGTCGTAGACGGGACTGGCTCCATGACTGCTCCACCGATGATCTTCCCTCGCTATTTTTCGATATTGCGTCGGCGTGACGCCAATGTACGTTTGGAAAGTTTCATAGAATCGGCTACTCGAATTGAAGCCCACCGTGAGTGAAATATCGAGAATGGTTCTGTCGGTATCACTCAGTAAAGCACGAGCATGATTGATGCGCATCGCAGTAATGTACTGCTTGATGGTCATCTGCATCGTTCGTTGAAATACGTTCATTGCATAGTTGGCATGTAATCCAATATGTTCTGCGATATCTTTCACGGTTAATGGTTGGTTATGATGCGTGGCGATGTATTCCAACATTTGGCTTACATAGAATTGGGAGTGTTTCGACACCCCTTTTGAAGTCGATTTTTCCTGTCGATTTACGAGCAGTTGTTGCCAACCATCAAGGCAGATTCGCTTAAGCATCAAGCCAATTTCATCGATCGCCAACTGCTGGCGACTTTCTGACGAATGCTTTATCTCTTGTACCCAACGGGCAATTTCAAATTCACTCACTAACGAACAAGAATTCGATTGCAACACACTGCCGTGAGTTACCTGATTGACTAAATCCCGACTGAGAGTCCACGACATAAAATGGTGAATCGGTATGTTGATGATCCCCATATTATGGCTTTGGCCGGGATTGGTGAGTCGATGAGGTACCGATGCCCAAAACAAGCCAATCGATCCACTCTTAACCACGATTGGGCTGCCGTTAATGATGTATTCCACATCGTCCCCAAAAGGAATATTCACCTCAATTTGACCATGCCAATGATAGCCGGGCATGGAGTGAGGAGCTCTAAGTTCGATATCAATTTTCTCATAGGACGAATAGAGAGAAAGCGGGCTTACCGACACGGTCTCGGATGAGTACTTATCTAAAGTGATAATTCTCAGCGCATCAGGGGTTGATTGCGGCATATCTCGTTCCTTAGGAAATCGTATAAATGACTTTTAGCAATTCCTCGATAATAAAACTCTGAAGGCGATCATAGTGCCGAAATACCCCATTTCATAAGATCAGCACAATGTGATTAGAGTCAGCATCTTAAGTGAAAAACTCGCTTCATTGCACAACCCCTCTCCTCAAAAGCCAGTAAGTTATCCCATTTCCTAAGATTTCCATTCAATGATTTAAAAATATTAGAAAACGGGAGAGCTATTTGATTATCTGAGACGAATCGACGTGGGTTCTAGGTGTACTTTGTCTGTATCAACAAAGAACTCAGAGAGATAAAGGATTCCACTATGCAAAGCCCTAAGATCACATTCATCGGCGCAGGATCAACCATTTTTGTTAAGAACATTCTTGGTGACGTTTTCCATCGTTCTGCACTACAAAACGCTCATGTCGCCTTGATGGATATTGATGAGACCCGATTAGAAGAGTCACACCTAGTCGTCAGTAAACTCATGGAATCATCAGGTGCTACTGGCTCTATTTCGTGTCACTTAAATCAAAAAGAGGCACTACAAGATGCAGACTTCGTTGTCATCGCTTTTCAAATCGGCGGTTATGAACCTTGTACGGTCACGGATTTCGAGGTGTGTAAACGCCATGGCCTGGAACAAACCATCGCAGACACACTAGGCCCAGGCGGTATTATGCGTTCGCTACGCACGGTCCCGCACCTTTGGAGCGTGTGTGAAGATATGACCGAGGTTTGTCCGAACGCCACTATGCTCAACTACGTCAACCCTATGGCGATGAACACGTGGGCGATGTACGAGAAATACCCGCACATCAAACAAGTCGGTTTATGCCACTCAGTACAAGGCACAGCAGAAGAATTAGCGCGCGACCTGGACTTAGATTATTCAGATCTTCGCTATACCTGCGCTGGCATCAACCACATGGCTTACTACCTCACTCTTGAGAAGAAAACAGAAAGTGGTCAATACATCGATATTTATCCAGATCTACTTGAAGCTTTTGAGAGTGGGCAAGCGCCTAAACCGGGTATTTATCACAATGGTCGCTGTACCAACTTAGTTCGCTATGAGATGTTTAAGAAGCTTGGCTACTTTGTGACTGAGTCTTCTGAACATTTTTCGGAATACACCCCCTACTTTATCAAGCCGAATCGCCCAGATTTAATTGAACGTTATAAAGTGCCACTTGATGAGTACCCGAAGCGCTGTGTCGAGCAAATAGCCGATTGGAAACGCGACCTTCAAGAACTCAAAACAGCTGACAAAATTACCGTTGATGAGTCTCATGAGTACGCCAGCACCATCATGAATTCTATCTGGACAGGCACTCCAAGCGTCATTTACGGCAACGTAAAGAATGAAGCATTGATCGACAACTTACCGCAGGGCTGCTGTGTTGAGGTCGCTTGTTTAGTTGATGCGAATGGTGTGCAACCGATCAAAGCTGGTCGCCTACCTAACCACTTAGCCGCGTTAATGCAGACCAACATCAACGTACAAACTCTATTGACTGAAGCCATTCTGACCGAGAATCGCGACCGTATTTATCATGCTGCGATGCTGGACCCACATACAGCCGCTGTACTTGGAATAGAAGAAATCTACGCGCTGGTCGACGACTTGATTGAGGCTCATGAGGGTTGGTTACCAGAGTGGGTTAACAAGTAATTTCATACTAATAAAAAAATACAATAACGTGAATATTAGCGCCTCCTCACAGAGGAGGCGTAAGGAGTGGCAATGAGTATCTCTATGAATACCAAGCTAAGTTATGGCTTTGGGGCGTTTGGTAAAGACTTCGCAATCACCATCGTCTATATGTACCTAATGTTTTACTACACGGATGTAGTCGGTATTTCTGCCGCTACCGTCGGAACCATCTTCCTCGTCGCCCGTATTTGGGATGCGGTCAACGACCCAATCATGGGCTGGTTGGTCAACAATACGCGCACCCGTTGGGGCAAATTCAAACCTTGGATTTTAATTGGCACGCTCGCCAACTCTGTCGTGCTACTCATGGTGTTTAGTGCGCATTACATCGAAGGCCCTTGGCTCATCGCCTACGCCGCTGTCACTTATATTTTGTGGGGCATGACTTACACACTAATGGATATTCCTTTTTGGTCGTTAGTCCCAACACTCACCTTAGATAAGCGCGAACGCGAAGAGTTAGTCCCATATCCTCGCTTCTTTGCGAGCCTCGCGTGGATAGTAACCGCTGCCATTGCAATGCCCTTCGTCAACTATGTAGGTGGTGACGACAAGGGGTTTGGGTTTCAAATATTTACGTTACTGTTGATTGCCTGTTTCTTAGTCTCGACGTTTATCACCCTGCGTAATGTCAAAGAACGCTATTCAACCGCGAACCTCGACGCCACACATCCGGAAGAAAAAGTATCACTGAAAAAGCTACTGTCACTTATCTACAAAAACGACCAATTGACCAGCGTTCTATGCATGGCACTGTCTTACAATTTGGCGACCAACATCATCACAGCCTTCGCGGTCTACTATTTCACTTATGTTGTAGGCAACGAAGAGTTGTTCCCTTACTACATGGCTTATGCAGGCATCGCAAACCTCATCACACTGGTGTTGTTTCCTAAACTCGCAAAAATGTTCTCACGCCGTACTCTATGGGCTTGTGCTTCCACTTTCCCTATTTTAGGCAGTGCTGTTCTTATCTATGTTGGCATGTACGACAAACAAAGCATTTTGTTGATTTCAACGGCGGGTGTATTCCTACAAATCGGTACCGCTTTATTCTGGGTTCTTAACGTCATTATGGTGGCAGACACCGTCGACTATGGTGAATTTAAACTAGGCTCTCGTTGTGAAAGCATTGCTTACTCTGTGCAAACCTTAGTCGTAAAAGCAGGCTCTGCATTTGCCGCTTTCTTCATCGGTATCTCGCTCACTGCCGTCGACTATGTACCTAATGTAGTGCAAAGCCCTGAAACCGTATTTGGCATGCAATGCATCATGGTCGGCCTACCTGCTTTCTTCTTTGCCATTGCATTAATCATCTACTTCCGCTTCTACAAGCTGAACGGCGCGTATCACCAAAAAATTCAAGATCACCTCACTGAAAAGTATGACCACATCACCAACGATGGTTCAGAAAATCACAAACCAACAGAACCAGTACAGGCTGTGTAAACGAGAAAATAAACATTTATCGTTGAAAAACAGGCCCTAAAAACAACAAAGCCTAGCGAGGGATCGCTAGGCTTTTTCAATTAGAAACACATATGAATTCTCATTGAAGACGATAAAGGCGAAGGCGCCCTTACTTCAATGGGTCATTATCAGGCAATGCTTTGTGAATCCATAGCGCCAAACGTTTTTTAATGTTGGCACCATCAAGCTTATCGTCAGGTAACGGTGTGATCTGATTAACCTCTACAAGGAACAAATACACCGCTTTAACCTTTATCGGTTGGGATGAATGTGGCAAATCAAAACCTTGTAGTTTTGCCATCTTAAAACCGACCTCAACTGCTTTTTTTACCAGCTTATCTTCATTAATGATCTTCGCGGTTTTCGACATATCATCTCCATCATCTTCATCGAATAAGCGTTGAGTATATCAAACAGAAAAATTCGAAAGATTACTTCGTTCTCAGTTTGAGGGGTCGCTTTGATAAATAACAAAAAGGGATAATAGGCTAGAAACCTGCTTGTAGCTTGCGTGACATTTATAAGAGGAATAGGAGTAAGCAACCAGCCTCTTAACAGAAGGCTCAATAAATGAGACATTCAGTCAAGAAAGTGAAAATCGAATAATATTTGACTTACTATTCTAAAGAATACGGAATTCTATAGTTGTCATTTAGACGAGAAATATTCTTTAAAAGAAAATAAACCTCTGTTATTTAATCAGTTTTATACTAGAACGACCCAGATCATATTTACAGTCACCTGCAACTAAAACTTATTTACAAAACACTCATTAAGCAAATAGAATAAAACCACTAATTTTATACTGGTGTTAAAAATGCGTTACCTATGGGCTTCATTTTGTCATAAGAATCCAATCGTCGGACGAATCGTTCATATCCTTGTTATGTTAGTAGCGTTAGCCTCTATCGTTATCCCATTGATCTCAAAAGATGCAACAACAATCTTAGTTTCACTGGGTGTTGCTCTAGTATGTTTTGTGTTGTTTGCCTTCTTTGCGCTTGCCGATAAAATGCGCTCAGGTATGCACTAATCAGCTCAATATTCGCCAAGCATTCTCTTTTCTAAACTTCATTATAAAATGCATGCGACCAAGTACGGAAAAGCCCAAAGTTATTAGCTTTGGGCTTTTCTTCTATAGCCTGCAGTTGGAAATTACAGCTATCAATCGGGCATGACCACAATACCCATGGTTTCAAGCAGTTGCTCTTGCTGCCAAGCGACAATTTTAATCCCCGATGTGTCTACCTTGCGAGGATCTAACCCTTCTAATTCAGCATGACACAAGTTAGCCCCCTGCATACTGAATTGCCCCCATACATCTTCCGAGAACACACCCCGGCTGAGGTCAGACTCTTTCAGTGATGCGCCACCAAGGTAAGTGCCTATCCAACGGTTCTCAAACAGCTCGCACTTCTCTAAACAAGCTTGTTCAAAATTGGCGTATGACAGGTTACAGCCCGTAATATAAGCTGAGCAAAAGTACATTCTATTGCTTACCTGATTAGCAAAGTTAGCACGAGTGAAGTTCGCCCCTTTCAAATCGCATTCACGTAGCTCAATACCATAGCAATTCGCGTTACTAAAATTCGCCATCGCCAACTGGCAATTCTGGAAGCTTGCATCTCGTAAGTCGGCAATATCAAAGTGGCATCCCTCAATATCGCCTTGCTCAATAAATTTACAGTTAATGAACGTTGCATCACGTAAGTTCGAACGTCTGAAATCACAACGGATAAACGTGCAGGCTGTAAATGTAAGCTCTGATAAATCTTGCTGAGCAAAACTGTGCTGATGATAAGTGCTGTTATTGGTGTCCATTTAGCCCCCTAAAGAAATTAAGCTAAGACTACCATTGCGATCTCAAGAAAACACCAAATTAAAAACCAACAAAAACAGCAACTTAAAACACCCTGATTTAGCCATTTTAAGGCACCAAACAAGCCCTTTAAGGTTGTTATTTTCGATTTATAGGATGTGCTTATCTTGAAAAAAGTTTTGTCGCTTAGAAGTGCCAATAAGAGAAAATGTTACTTTGACGAAACGAGTCAATTATTGACCGCGTCCTAACGCGCTAGACTGGACGGTTGGTATGTTGCTCGTTACACTATTCCTCATTCTCAGCATAAAGAGTAAGAACAATGAAAGACATGCGACAAGCTATGCTCGATGCAGGGTTTAGCCTTATTAATGAACACGGGTTTGCTGGTGTTGGCCTGATGAAAATCATCAACCAAGCGGAAGGCACGAAGGGTTCTTTTTACCATTACTTCAAATCCAAAGAACACTTTGGTGAGATCCTTCTTACTAACTACTTTGATGAGCATCTCGCTAAGCTAGATGACTTTTTAAGTGATGAGTCGCTTTCTCGTCGGGACCGCGTAAAAGCCTATTTCGAGTTTTGGTGTGCATCGAAACTGACTGAAGACTTCAATATCCAATGTCTTGTCGTAAAACTGGCGGGAGAAGTATCTGGGTCTGCTAACCCGCTACAGTCCACAATGGCAATAGGCGCAGAAAAGATCATCCTGCGTATGGCGAAGCTATTTGAAGAAGGCAATGAGACCGGTGATTTCACGATCGCAGAGCCCGAATCGCTGTCTCGAATGCTTTATGGTCTATGGCTAGGCTCAACGCTCATGGCCGCCATGCAGCGTAACCGTTCGATTCTAAACAATGCCATGGAAGAGACTCTTCTCGCCATGAACCCAGCCCAAGAATCGGCTGACTAGATACCCGTTACCAAATACCAAAAGGCTCGCATAATTTATGTGAGCCTTCTGTCTTACTGTAAACATTGATTAAATCGATTCACGCTTACTCCCTCACCCCAGACGAGACGGAATATTATTAGCTTTGAGTAAGCCCTTAATAACAGGGTCGATATGCTTGAAGAAGCTCAGCCATCCTTCACAGAGATAATTTAACCCAGCCTCACCATCTCGACTTTTGATGATGCGGTTTTTAGGGCACTCGCCATGGCATGCAAATTTAAACTCACAGGCTTGGCATTGTTTCGGCAGAGACTTCTGTTTGGCGAACCCAAAACGCTGCTGCTTTGGCGAGAAGGCTAAAGTTGAAAGTGCTTGTTCCTGAATGTTACCCAACTGAAATTCAGGAAAAACATAATGGTCACATGAATAGACATCACCATTCGGTTCAACCGCGAGCCCTTTCCCGCAAATCTCACTCAATGTGCACATCGTGCTTTCTTTCCCCATCCACACACCAAAGAAGTTTTCAAAATAAGGCACGAGCACCTGACCAAAATCATGTTGGTACCATTCATCAAAAATCGTAGAGAGAAACTCTCCCCATTGTGCTGATTCAACACTCCACGGCTCTAGATCGCCTGAAACAGGAATGATCGCCTTCTGGTTGGTGAGCCATTTGTTGTTGGTATGAGCAGCACGCTTATCGACCACAGGAATAAACTGCAATTGCTTCGAACCCACTTCATCACGCAGAAAGCGATAGACCTCTAATGGATATTTTCCTGTCACATCATTCACGCAGCTTAGGGTCGCGAACTCGACATCATGCTGCTTCAAGTAGCGAATGCCACGCATTGTTTGAGAAAAAGTACCTTTGCCTGCACGGTTGGTTCGGTAGTGATTGTGTAAGTGCTCTGGGCCGTCAATGCTCACACCAATGATAAAGTCATTCTTTTTAAAGAACTCACACCACGCATCATTCAGTAACGTACCGTTGGTTTGAAGGTCATTGCTGATCTTGCTGTAGCTAGGACAATATTTTTTCTGCAGATCGACGACTTTTTGAAAGTACTCAACCCCCAACAAGGTAGGCTCTCCACCGTGCCAAGAAAAGATGATTTCATGCGTATTCTGCCCTTCTATGTACTGCTTGATATAACGCTCTAACAGAACTTCATCCATCGTATATTGAGAGCCTTTTGGGTATTCAAGCAGCTGTTGTTTTTCTAAATAATAACAGTAGGTGCAACTGATATTACACACCGCACCTATCGGTTTTGCTAAGGCCTGAAGTTTGCTGTGCGCCTTGCCATTGAACTGCGGAACTGAACTCAGATTTGATAGCGATAATGTCGTCATGAAGAGTGCCTCGATGTAAAAGTTATTGTATTAGCCAAAACAATTCGTAATTCCTTTACACGGTGTTCATCGGCCAACCAAGCTTGATGGCATTAGGTTGGCCGAGTGGTTTTTTTCCTCTATTTCACGTTTTCAAACGGGTTCCACGCTTCGTCAACTGGGACGATATTTTGCGCTTTTTCGTATTCTTGATATTCAGCGACCATTTCAAGGAACAGATCTGGCATTTCATTTCTCAAGTCATGTTGCTCAGCTGGATCTTTCTTGGTGTTGTATAAGTGCCACTCACTGTCACCGCCCATTCCCGTAGAAATTCGGATGATCTTGTAATCACCTTTAAGCAAAATCCCGCTACCAAACAATTCAAATGGAATCGCATTGTTGGCACTGTGCACATCTGCCGTTTCCCCTTTGAAGTAAGGCAACAAGCTCACACCACTCATCGGCGCCACTTCTCGACCTTGATATTCCGTTCCTGGATGATCGACCTCTGCAATCTCAAGAATCGTGGCTGCAATGTCCTTCACTTGGGATAAGTCGTCTGTCTGAGTTCCCGGTTGCAACGCATCTTCAGCGGCTAAAAGCGCTTTGGCTGGCTTAACGATAAATGGCACACGGATACCGCCCTCTGCTGTGTAAGCTTTGTACCAAGATAGGCCGCCAGTTGAAGCGCTTGCCCACTCAGGACCAAGTGACACACTGGAGTTCGCCTTACCTAAGTTTTCAGTCGAATTATCGAAATGATGAGCAGTCCACGTTCGGATCAAATCACTGATATTTTCACCGGTAATATCCGCCGCTTCTGGGCCGTTATCCGCTAGGTACATAATGTAAGTATTATCGTATTCCCCGATTTCTTTCAGGTAATCGACTATCTGACCGACTTGTTGGTCCTGCATTTCCATCATGCCCATCGCGACAGCCATTTTCTTGCCGTACCACTTTTGTTCTTTCTCAGAAAGCGAGTCCCAAGGGCGGCTTAATGCGTTACGATCTGAAATATCGGCGTCTTTTGGAATCACGCCCATCTCTTTCATGCGTTGGAAACGATCTTCTCGAACCGAGTCCCAACCATGTTCAACGTAGTAATCGACTTTATCTTGATAAGCAGACTCAGGTGCTTGCAGTGGCAGATGAATACCGGTGAATGGGACGTAGGCAAAGAAAGGTTTGCCGTCGTCTTTCTTGCTGTCGATCATCTTGATGATCTCGTTAGTGTAAACTTGGTCTGAGTACTCGCCTTTGTACTTATCCTCAACCACTTCACCGTTGCGGTAAGTTGGCTCAACTTCAACACCGGGAATATCGCCTTTTTGCAACGCATCCGCTGTCGCAGCGTTTTTGGCCGGGAACATCATATCTCGATTAAAGTGATTCGAGCCGCCCGCTAAGATACCGTAACTCTCACCAAAACCTCGATCGTCAGGTAAGAAGCCATCGTCGTGCCCCAAGTGCCATTTACCAGAGAGGTAAGTGTTATAGCCGCTCTCTTCAAGCAGCGTGGCGACCGTAACCCCTTTCTTGGTGAGGTAACCTTCATAACCCGGCTTGCCAATCGCACCCGGATAGACAGCATAGTCGAAGGTGCCTAGCCCAACCTCGTGGCTATTTGCTCCGGTTAACATCATAGAGCGCGTTACCGATGAGGTTGGTGACGCGTGAAAGTTAGTAAACTTAACCCCCTCTTCCGCCAGCGCCATTAGGTTTGGTGTATTGGCTTCTGAGCCATAAGGCTGAGTATCGGCAAAGCCCACATCATCGCCAACAATGACAACAATATTCGGTTTTTCTGATTCTGCGGCCAGAGCAGCACTGCTTGCCGCGGCCATTGCAGTGAAGACTAACGATTTCTTGAATGTCTGCATAAGACGTTCTCCAATTTCTGTGATTAACTTGTTTCAGTAATTAACTTTTCTGCGAGTAACTTTTTCTGTGATTAACTTTTTCTGAGGTTAACCTTTCTGTGATTAACCTGAGTTAGGATTTGAATTAATGCGCGGCTTGCGACATCCAATGTAATAAGTCGAGCGCGGGGTCATACTCTTGATCTGCTGCCATGCCAATCCAGGTGACAGCCTCCACTTGGCTGGCTTGAACGCCACTTCCAGAGATATACATCAACCCAAGCTGTGTTTGAGCTTCAGGGCTACCGTTATTGGCTGCGGTGACGAACCACTCCGCGGCTTTTTCATCATTCTGATCTACGCCCTCTCCGCTCAGATATAAGTAAGCGACAGAGAGCTGGGCATCCAATTGCCCTTGGTAAGCTTCATCCAACAGTTGCACGACGTCTTGATGCTGCTGCGCTTTCGCCATTGTTGCTTCATTCTCAAAGCTCTCGCTTCCAAAGCTTGCCTTGGCAAAAAACAGAACAACCAAAACACCCGCCAAAATCACGGTAGTTAAACGTTTATTGAGCATTTATTTCCTCCTCGGGAATAAAGTTCACAACGTCCCTGTTGAATGAATTAGGTGAAAAGTAGGAATGGCGCGATGATGCACAAGCTTGATAGCAATACGTTTTCAATTTTCATAATTGGCTCTCGAGTAATGATTGTTGAGTGAATCATCGACTGAATTAAATGGTCATAACATTCAGTCGATTAAGACAGAGACTTAAATCGCTTTCTCTATGATGGTTTCAATCGTCTGTTTCGAGATTGGGTAGAACTGAAAACAGATGTCTTTTTCAATCGTTTCTGCAATGTTGATCTTCTCTTGGTCATCAAACTTCCAGCTGCTGAAACGCTTCATCGCACCCACACTAGTTTGGAAGTTATTTAAGAAATCCAACACGCGTAGGTAAATCATTTCATCGGTTCCCGTGCTGTCGACAGAGAATGCTTGAGCTAACTTCGCCGCATTCGGCATGTAGAACTCTGGCAGTGCTTCAATCACAACCGGCATTAATACCGTGTTGGCATCACCATGTGGAATGTGGCTAATCGCACCAAAAGCGTGAGCGCAGTTATGAATCGGAATCCCGCCCAAAGACGAATAAAATGCAGAGATCGCCATAGTGCTCGCTTGAAGAAGGTTGCCGCGCGCGGTTAGGTTTTCTGGTTCTTTCAATGCCAAGGGTAAGTTTTCAACAATCAGTTTTGCAGCCTGAATGCCGTAAGCGTCGGTGAATGCATTACTCATTGGAGAAACAATCGCTTCAACAGCGTGTGTTAGCGCATCCATGGCGGTAGAACGAGTCAGGTGAGCTGGCAGCTTAGTGGTCACCGTTGGATCAAGGATTGCGATATCGGCTTCCAGTCCAGACGCAACTAGACTTGCCTTAATGTTTTCATGTTCATTGTAAAAAACAGCAATAGGAGAAGCTTCTGCGCCTGTGCCAGCCGTTGTCGGAACCGCAATGTGGGGCACTCGAATATCTTCATTGTTTGGCCACACATCCATATGACCGCCGCCCGCAATCACCGTACGGATATCATCTATCTGTTTATGAAATGCGTATTTCACACCTTTAGAAGCATCAATCACACTGCCACCACCAACAGACAAGATCGCATCAGCATTGACGCTGTTTGCAAACTCAATGGCAGCGTTGATGTTGTCGCAAGTCGCGTCTGGCGCGATATCGGTGTACACACCAACAAGCTGAACCGCTTGTTCATTACCTGGCTGGTTCACCTTTTCGTTTACAAACAACGCCGAGAACTGCTCAACAAAACCAAGAGACTCCAAGCCTTTATCAGAAAAGAGCACGACTCTTTGCGCACCTAAGCGACCAAAAAGAGAAGGGATATTTTCAATGCCATTCTCTTGAGCATGAACAATGGTTTTAAGTTGAAAGTTAAAATTATTGGTTGTCATGATATTTACCTCATTTCTAGTTGATGACTAAACAATAACCAATACAAACCGGTCGGTCTAGAGTGTTAATGTCAAAGATATGTCAATTAAGATCTTTATGGATCATTGCCCCAAAACGAAAAAAGCCCGCAAATGCGGGCTGTAGTAATAATTGAGTGATCATTGAATAAGTGTCATTGATTCACCATGAGCAACTCATTAACTATTAACTATTAACTATTAACTATTAACGAAGATGAGCTGGCACCTTGCTTTTGTCTCTAGTGAGGTAGTAATACAGGTAAACTAAAGAGTAGACAGTCACAAATCCATCGAGCGCAAATACACCGCTCCAACCATAAAACCACTCATAATCGTTGATACACACGTTGTATAAGAATATGCCCACAAACATCGACTTCTCAAATGCACTGTAAATCATGGTCGAAGTACGCAGCGATTTGTACTTCGCCGAGAACATCAACAACACACCAATACAGCCAACCATGACTCCCCAGTGTTGATAGGTACCCATAAGATACTCTTTGTTCACCATCATCGTATCGTTGTACGAGAACAGCGTTTGCATACTCCAATCAGGCGCAAGGAAAGTAGAGAAAGCGGTTGCGGTTAAGAATCCTGTAACCATCAAATACGCTTTCATCGTTCGTTCAAAAAATCGTTCTAACATAAAAATAACCTCTTAAAATAACGTCGTAAAAATAATTTCTTATAAATAACTTCTTGTAGATAAATTGAGTAATGACAGAAATGATTTACTTGCCAAGCATGCTCATCACTGCGGTCTTTAATTCGTTGTCTTCTTTTGAAAACAGATGCTTAACTCGATGATCTAAGCCTGTTTCCAAGACGGTTTTGGCATGGGAGAAAGTAAGGAAACCTTCTTTGCCGTGATAGTTGCCCTGACCAGATTCACCAATGCCACCAAACGGCGCGTCATCAACCGCTAAATGGAAAACACAGTCATTGATACACATTCCGCCGGAATGAACTTGGTGTTTAACCTGAGCTTGTAAGCTCAAATCAAAGCTCATTAGATAGAGCGCTAACGGCCTTGGTTTGCTATTGATGACTTGGAACGCCTCTTCGATATTGCGATACGTAATCAAGGGTAATAGTGGGCCGAAAATCTCTTCGTTCATCACCTTGGATGACAGGCTTGGTTCAACAATTAGGTGCGTCACCAGTCGTTGGCAATCTAAGTCCATCGCTTCGTCATGGCAAGCGACGGTTCGCGTTCCTGCTTGTTGCTCTTCATTCAACAAGCCGACAATACGATCGCATTGACGAGGATTGATTAGGGACGTCAAACTCTCGGAATAGACCCCTTCATCGAACAGCAATTGGTACTGTTTTTTATACTCTTGAATGAAAGATTCAACTTTCCCTTCAGGTAGCAATACATAGTCAGGAGCCACACACACCTGCCCGTTATTGAGGCTCTTACCATAAATGATTCGCTCAACCGCGATATCAATTGGCATGTCTTCTGCAACGATAACCGGTGACTTACCGCCTAGCTCTAGCGTGACTGGAGTTAGCGTGTCAGCCGCTGACCTCATCACTTGGCGACCCACTTGGGTTGACCCCGTAAACAGAAGATGATCAAACGGCAATGCCGAAAATGCGGCTGCGATTTCTACCTCACCTTCAACCAAGCACACCTCATCGGCATGGAAAACTTCTACCAATAGCGATCTTAATACTTGGTTCGTCGCAGGGGTAAATTCACTCATCTTGATCATGGCGCGATTGCCCGCTGCCAACGCCGAAATAAGCGGGCCGACGGATAACATGATCGGGAAGTTCCACGGAGCAATGATCCCAACAACGCCTTTGGGTTGATAAACCACTTCAACACGAGAGGTTGAAAGCAAAGGGCCGGAATGACGAATCGAAGATGTCGACCAATGAGGTAAACACTCAATGCTGTGATCGATATTTCCGATACAAGGCAATATGTCGGCCATCAAAGTGTCTTGTCGACTGCGGTGACCATAGTCCTCACTCACGGCTAAACACAAACGATCTGTGTAATCGATAAGCGCAGATTTAAGTGCAAGCAACTGCTCAATTCTCACCGATACCGCTGGCATCGGGTTCTGTGCAAAAGCTCCCTGCATGTTGTTCAACGTCATGGTCATTTGTGTTGGCGTCAATTCGTATTTCATACATCACCTCGTGGTTAAGATGAGCACACAATAATACAAATCAGACCGGTCGGTCTATATTTTTATTGTCAGAGAATCGTCAATGCATTTTTTAATACAAATAAATAAGGTGATTACAACGTAGGGTTAAAAACCAGGGAGATTTAAAATAGAAGGACGTAGCGAACAGGCAGTATAACTAGAAACTTTACATGGTGAGATCAAAAATGGCCGCTTAATGCGACCATTTAATAACTATTTAAGTTTTTGTTTTAAATAAATAATTTAAAACTAACGTTAGCTTTTAGCTACGTTTGCAATGCCTTCAAGCTGAAGCACTGGAGCAGCGTCGATGTCTTCTGCATTCATCATTGCTGATACGCGCTGCATCGAAGAAAGCAGTAAGCTTTGCTCCCACGTCTCTAGGTTTTGGAATTTTTTCACGAAGTTATCTTGCAGCGGCGGTGGCGCATTGTTTAGCAACTCTTGACCTTTCTCAGTCAGGTTCGCGTGTACTTTGCGGCGGTCCGATGAACTGCGTACTCGTTGTACATAGCCATTTAACTCTAGGCGGTCGATGATCGTCGTCGTCGTTGCTTGGCTTACATTGGTCTGATTAGACAATTCTTTGATCGTCACATTACCCATTTCTTGGATTGCTCTCATTAAGATTAATTGAGGGCCAGTCAAACCATACTCTTTACTCAGCTTCTTCGAGTGTAAATCGATAGCGCGAATAATTTGGCGAATAGCGACCAGGATTTCGTCATGTTTGTCCAAGATGCAGACCTTTGTACTAATATACTGTGAATGGTTTTACAGTGTCGAAGCGATGAAATGTCTCGAGTGATTACGTCACGCGCGCTCGAATTACACTGTAAATTGATAAATTACTTCATTGATTTTTCCGCATTGTACTGATGTTCATACTATTCTCAATCTTTTCTATACCACTAAACTTGCGTGGTACGGCACTTTTACTTAATGAAGGGGGAATGAAAGCTTCAATGAAGGCAAAAATAATGAATCAGAGAATACAAGTTCAAAGAATAATATATTTTAATAATCATAGAGGTAGAGAGATTTAACCCTCTCCACCCAATAAAAAATCAGCCCTAATCTCCAAGCTGGAAAACGAAATTTTACGCGGCTGTATTCATCTGAAAATTACCCGTAAGCGCGTTGTAAAACTCGCTGTTATCCAAAATCCCTACCAATTGATTGTTTTCAACCAACAGAATTGGGTGGTTACTGATCTGCTTAAGCTTAATCGCATCACGCATACCAATCTCCGGGCTTGTCACTACCACACTAGACGCGTTAATCGCGGTTAGGTCGTCAGACTCGCTCCACTCAACAAGCGCCAAAGTAGATTCACCTTTCACTGATAAAGCACCTTCACTCTGTTCAATCCAGAGATCTTTAGAATCGCAGATCTTCCAGCTTTCATTTTCTTGCGTCAGTGAATCAAGAGGCTGCATTAAAGAGCGACCTTTTAGCACATTCAATGGATTGGTGTGAGCAACGAAGTCTTTTACGTATTCGGTTTTTGGCGTCAACACGATCTCTTCAGGCTTACCGTGTTGAATCAGTTTGCCTGACTCCATGATCGCAATGTTATTGCCAATCTTCAAAGCTTCATCTAGGTCGTGGCTCACGAACAGAATTGTTTTATTGAGTTTGTTTTGCAGCGTGATCAGTTCATCTTGCAGCTGAGCACGAATCAGTGGATCAAGCGCCGAAAACGGTTCATCCATCAACAGAATGTCGGTGTCCATTGCAAACGCACGTGCCAAACCAACACGTTGCTGCATGCCGCCAGAAAGCTCATGTGGAAATTTGGTTTCCCATTCCGCTAGGCCGACCATTTCTAATTGTTCACGCGCTTTTGTACGACGAACATCTTTCGCTACACCCTGCATTTCAAGACCAAACGCCACGTTGTCTAATACGTTAAGCCATGGCATCAAAGCAAACTTTTGGAACACCATGGATACGCGGTGAGTACGAAGATGACGCAGAGTCGCTTCATCACATTGCGCTAAATCGACTTGTTGGTCACCGTCTTTGATTGTCAGTGAGCCACGGCTGATCTCATTCAAGCCGTTAACTGCACGCAGCAAAGATGATTTACCAGAACCAGACAAACCCATCAACACACAAATCTCGCCTTCTTCCACCGTCAGCGACACATTATCTACGCCGACAACTTGACCAGTTTCATCGATGATCTCTTGGCGAGTTTTACATTGGTCGAGTAGCTCAAGCGCTTGTTTCGATTTATTACCAAACACAACATCGAGGTTCTTAATGGTAATCGCGTCCATTGTCTTTTTTTCCTGAGAGTTAGACATGATTAAGCTTCCTTCTGGTTTGGTGTTTTGCACAAGCGGTCAAGGATGATTGCGACTAATACAATCGCTAATCCAGCTTCAAAACCTTGTGAGATGTTCACTGTGTTCAATGCACGAACAACAGGTTTACCAAGTCCGTCAGCACCAACAAGAGCGGCGATAACCACCATCGAAAGCGACAACATAATACATTGAGTTACACCCGCCATAATGCTTGGTAAAGCGGCCGGTAACTCCACCTTCATCAACAATTTCATGCGGCTAGCACCAAACGCTTTACCCGCTTCAATCAACTCTTCAGGCACTTTGGTGACGCCTAAGTAGGTCAAACGAATTGGCGCGGCAATGGCGAAGATGATGGTCGAGATTAAGCCAGGAACGATACCCAAGCCGAATAAAACCAAAGTCGGAATCAGATACACAAACGTTGGAACCGTCTGCATTAAATCAAGAATGGGTCTAAGCACCGTATATAACCAAGGGCGATGCGCGGCCATAATGCCAACTGGAACGCCAATTAATACGGAAATCGTTGTCGCTGCAAACACGAGGACAAAGGTTTCCAGCATTTCTTGCCAGTAGCCAAGGTTTAAAATAGTCAGCAAAGCTGCAACCACGAAAATCACAAGCGAGGGTTTACGGTGTAAGTACCATGCAATCGCCGCGGTCATCACGATTGGTAAAGCCGGTGGCATCCACTTAAATACATCGACTAAAAACATAATGACGGTTTCTAAAAAGATAGAAATAGCATCAAAAAAGCCTGCTGCATTGATTGTTAGCCAATCAACACCCGCTTCCATCCATTGTCCGACAGGGATTTTGTTTTCCGTAATAAAATTCACAATATTGCCTTTTATTATGGGTGGGCTACTTCAAACCAATCGATAAATTGGCAAGCCCACCTTTATTATTTATGTAGCTGTTGAGATAGGTAGAACTAAGCTTTAACTTGTTTTAGGTATTCAGTAACGGCTTGAGTCGCTGATTCGCCTTTATGTGTTTTTACATTGTCTAACCAAGCTTCAACTTGTTGAGAATTGTTGATCAACCATTGTTGAGCGGCTTTTTCTGGCTTAGTTTTCTGGTTAAGAATCTCTTCCATCAACTGGTTTTCCATCTCTAGAGTGAACTCTAGGTTTTGCAGAAGCTGACCCACGTTTGAACACTCTGACAGATAGTTTGAGCGAACATTGGTGTAGACATTCGCGCCACCGTAGTTAGGACCAAAGAAGTCATCACCACCAGAAAGGTATTCCATTTCAACATTACTGTTCATTGGGTGTGGTGCCCAACCAAGGTAAACAATCCACTGGCTACGACGAGCAGCGCGAGATACTTGCGATACCATGCCCGCTTCACTTGATTCCACTAGGCTGAAATCTTTCAAGCCAAACGCGTCAGAATCAATCATTGATTGAATTAAGCGGTTACCGTCGTTACCCGGCTCGATGCCGTAGATGCGGTCTTTAAATTTGTCTGCATGTTTTGCTAGGTCTGCGAAGCTTTTTACGCCAGAGTCGTACACATATTTGGGTACAGCTAGTGTGTATTTTGCGCCTTCAAGGTTGGCACGAACGGTTTCAACCGTGCCCGCTTCACGGTACTTAGCAATATCGCCTTCCATGGTTGGCATCCAGTTACCTAGGAATACATCAATATCGCCGTTCGCCATTGAAGAGTAAGTCACCGGTACTGAAAGTAGGTCGGTTTTGGTTTTGTAACCAAGGCCTTTTAAGAGTTCAGAAGTAACGGCAGTTGTTGCGGTAATGTCTGTCCAACCTACATCAGCGAAACGTACGTTTTCGCACTGTTGTGGTTCAATAGAAGCGTTAGCACCAAATGCAAATGAACTGATGGCTAGTGCTGTTAACGTTTTCGTGGTCACGTTCTGAATATTTAGAGTCGTCATAATGGTTCCTTTTTATCTTTCCTTTTGCTGCTCGATATCAACACCGATAGAGAGCAGTTCTTCTGACTTTTGACTAATTTTTGTTGCTACTTTTTTGTTTTTTTTCAACCAGTAACAGAGATTTACGCTTCTCTTACTGGTTTATTTATTCTTTGTTTCTCTTCCCACTCAGGTGCAATCCACACTGGAGCGTCTTGTTCTTTAAGCATTGGCTTACCAAGAATCAAGTCCGAAGCTCGCTCAGCAACCATGATGGTCGGGGCATTCAAGTTGCCGTTTGGAATAACAGGGAAAACAGAGGAGTCGACCACGCGCAGATTATCAATGCCGCGAACACGACACTCTTCATCAAGCACCGCCATTGGGTCGTTATCTGAACCCATTTTGCAGCCACAAGAAGGGTGATATGCACTTTCAACGTTCTGCTTAACCCATTCATCAATCGCTTCATCAGAAGTAATGTTTAGACCCGGCTGAATCTCTTTGCCTCGGTACACATCCATCGCAGGTTGAGACAAAATCTCACGCGTCAGACGAATACAATCGCGCCAATCTTGGCGATCTTGTTCAGTCGAGATGTAGTTGAAAATGATCTCTGGCTTGGCATGCGGATCAGCAGAAGTGATCGCAACCGTACCGCGACTCTCTGGTTTGTTAGGCCCAACGTGTACTTGGAAACCGTGACCATCAAAGGCCGCTTGTCCGTCGTAACGCATCGCTGCTGGCAGGAAGTGATATTGAATGTTTGGCCACTTCAATCCTTTGCGAGAACGAATGAACGCGCACGATTCAAAGTGGTTAGTGGCGCCAAGGCCTTTGCGAGTCAAAATCCATTCCGCGCCAATCATGCCCTTGCTGACCAAGCCAAGCTTGCTGTTGAGCGTGATGGGTTCGTTGCAGTGATATTGGAAGTACACTTCTAGGTGATCTTGAAGGTTTTCACCGACGCCATTCAGCTCGTGTTTAAGCTCAACGCCTGCCTTTTCAAGCACGGCTTTCGGGCCGATACCAGAAAGCTGCAGCAGTTGAACAGAACCGATAGAACCCGCAGAAGAGATCACTTCTTTGTTCGCCACAGCCACTTGAGTATTGCCTGACTTTTCAAACTCGACACCGACTGCTTTCAGACCTGATTGGCCTTTTGATGACTGGTCTTCTACGACGAGTGCTTCAAGTAAGAAACGGCGCGCCACGATGCCCTTCTTCAAGGTCAGATTTGAACGCTTCAATGCTCGACGTAGATAAGCGTTAGAGGTTGAGGCTCTAACACCCTTATCTACCGTCATATGCATGGTGCCGAAGCCTTCTTGCTGGTAGCCGTTATAATCTTGTGTTTCTGGGTAACCAGCGTCTTTACCTGCATCAATGAATGCTTGGTAAAGCGGATTAAGCTCCATATCGTTACCGTTACAAGTGCCGACTGGGCCATTGTCGCCACGGTATTGATCGCCACCTTTATTCCATGATTCAGCACGGCGGAAATAAGGCAGACATGCTTGGTAGTTCCAACCCGCAGCACCCTCTTCTTCCCACTGGTCGAAGTCACAAGCATGACCACGCACGTAAACCATGCCATTGATTGATGAGCTACCACCTAACACTTTGCCGCGTGGGCAGTGCAGTTCGCGTCCATCAAGGCCTGGTTCTTGTTGAGTCTCAAACTGCCATGCGTACTTTTCGGTATTCATCGGGTAAGAAAGCGCCGTTGGCATTTGGATAAAAATACTCTTATCCGTACCACCAGCTTCCAGTAATAAAACGCTATGTTCACCGCTTTCCGTTAGCCTATCCGCTAACACACAGCCGGCCGAACCCGCGCCGACGATAATATAATCGTAGCGTTGTTCCATATTTTAAGTTCCCTGAGATGAGTCAGTGAGGCTAACTCTTTTAAGCTAGCCAGTTGAATTAAGTGTTACGCGTTAGGCATAAGGGCTGGCGTAGTCGCCTAGCTCAATAAGAATGCTCTTAGTTTGCGTATAGTGGAGTAGAGTTTCTGGGCCATTTTCACGACCAACACCCGAAAGCTTGTAGCCACCAACAGGCATTTCTGCAGGTGAGTCACCCCACGTATTAACCCAACAAATACCAGCCTGCATTTGATGGATCACGCGGTGAGCACGAGAAAGATTTTGCGTGAACACGCCAGCCGCAAGGCCATATTTGGTGTCGTTAGCACGGCGAATCACGTCGTCTTCATCGCTGAATTTTAGAACCGACATTACAGGGCCAAAGATCTCTTGTTGAACGTGTGGCATGTTGTCTTCGCAGTCCACAAACACGGTTGGGATAACAAAGTTGCCGTTCGCTAGCCCGTTGTCAGTCACTTGATAACCGCCAGTCAGCAATGTTGCGCCAGACTGTTTTGCTAGCTCAATCGCTTCGAGAACTTTTGAAAGATGTTCTTTAGAAATCAACGCACCAATTTGAGTCTCCATGTCCATTGGGTCACCAATGATCAGCTTTTCAGTGCGTGTTTTAAGTTGGTCGATAAAATCGTTGTAGATGTTTTCGTGTACATAAACACGAGTACCATTAGTACACACTTCACCTTGGGTGTAGAAGTTTGCGACCATCGAAGCGGAAACCGCATCATCCAATTTGGCATCATCAAACACAATCATTGGTGATTTGCCACCAAGTTCCATGGTGACCGATTTAAGCGTCTTAGCACTATCTGCCATTACTGCTTTACCCGTACCCGTTTCACCTGTGAAAGACACTTTAGCGATGTCAGGATGAGCCGTTAGCATTTGACCAACACGGTAATCGCCCTGAACCACGTTGAACACGCCATCAGGAAGGCCAGCTTCGGTAAATATCTCAGCAAGCTTAAGCGCAGTTAGCGGGGTTTCTTCGGAAGGTTTGAAAATCATCGCGTTACCCGCAGCCAATGCAGGAGCTGATTTCCACATCGCGATTTGAATCGGGTAGTTCCACGCGCCAATGCCTGCACAGATGCCAAGCGGTTCACGACGAGTGTAGAAGAATTGAGATTCACTAAGGGGTTGTTGATCGCCTTGTAGCGTAGGCGCAAGGCCTGCGAAGTATTCAATCACATCGGCGCCAGATGCCACATCCACTTCAATCGCTTCTTGCAGTGGCTTACCCGTATCAACAACCTCAAGGTTTGCAAGGTCATCATTTCGAGCTCTAAGTATTGCTACCGCTTTCAAAAGAATACGACTGCGTTCCACGGCTGTCATTGCTGACCATACCGCAAATCCACGTTTCGCTGATTCAATAGCGCTATCCACGTCCGCTGAAGAGGCTTGGCCTAGCGTTGCATTAGGCTCGCCGTTTGCTGGGTTGATGCTATCAAAGGTTTCACCAGACGTAGCTTTAACCGCTGCGCCATCAATATATAACGAGTTCATTTCCATTTGAGATTCTGACTTAATTATTGTTATTAGACTCTGCTGGTCTATATGTGAGTGTTTGCCGTTCAGATACTATGATTGCAATGCTACGACCGCGTTCTATGCGGTGTTACACGAGTAGAACGTCAGTTGTTTATCAAGATAATCGTTGATGATGGCGCGAGCCTTTTGAGCATCGATACCTTCAGGGTTTAACGTGCCTCTCAGCCATAACCCATCAATCAGAGAAGCAATCCCGTGAGCAACGAGATCCGCCTGTTCATGATTCAAAATACCTTTCAACTCAAGACGTAAATGCGAAATCAAACGTTTTTCATTCACACGCTGCAGTCTTTTCAGTTGTTGGTCATGCATTGAATAGGACCAAAATGCCAACCATGCCTTCGCGACTTTATTTTCGGCTTGGTAACCTTCGAAATTACCGTCGATGATCGCGTTAATTCTCTGTTGGTGAGCATCAACAGGAAGCGCTTTTAGTGAAGTCGTGATGGTGTTGGATAATTGGCGAAGGATTTCACGCATCGTCTCTTCGAGCAGACCGTGCTTCCCACCAAAATAGTGATTAATGATACCTGTAGACACGCCCGCTTCTTTGCTGATTAACGCAATACTCGCGGCATGCAAACCCACTCGATCAATCACCGTCATGGTGGCTTGAACAAGCTGTGGTTTACGTATGTCAGGCATCCCAACCTTCGGCATTTCTTAGTCCTTTTATTTTATATTGAACGTTCAGTTAAGTATAAAATGACAGAAATTTAATTAGGGTTCAAATGATTATTTAAAACAAACCTGTAACAACACAGCGTTCAAAAACAAAAATAACCCACAAAAACAAAAGGTTAGATATCATTTAGACCACTAATGAAATTAATTAAAGATTTGAGGTGTGATAGTTAATGGTCAAATGTTTTTGCTCAATAAGGATAATATTTAAACAGAAAGATAGATTCTAGAAACAAGAAGGCATTCAGCAATTAGAGGTCTTTGGGTGTAAAAGATGAAGGGGTATGACGCAGTAAAAAATAAAACAGAGCGTCCAACAAAGTGCTTGAACGCCCTCCTCTACCAGGATTCAACATTATGACTAGATTCTAAGCATAACTAACCAATAATCGGCATCGATTGCCATGCCCTTTGGTGCAACATTTCGCAACCAAATTCGGTAATAACGATGTTCTCTTCGTGCACCATCATGCGGTTTTTCGCAAATGCCATGCCCGGCTCAAGGGTTAGCACCATACCGGGTTTTAATATCACGTCCCCATTTGGCACATGTGATGGCCACTCGGTTAGCTGCATACCCAAGCCGTGCCCCATTCGACCCACATCGTTGCCAAGCGCGCCGTTCTTTTCGAGTACCGACCACATGGCTTGCCACACGTCTCCGGTTGTTCGTCCCGGCTCTGCAATCGCGAGCCCTGCTTCTGTCGATTTATAAACGGCGTCATAAGCCGCTATCGTATCTGGCTGCGCATGACCAAACGCATAATTGCGGTCAAAGTCGCTGAAGTAGCCGTCAAAGTTAGCCCCCGTGTCGATGATCAACACGTCACCTTCACCGAGCACACGATCCGTTGGCCCCATGATGATGTTGTCATAGCCACCTTGGCCTGATGCAGAGATCAAGTAAGGACACGCATCGGCACCCAAACGCAGCATCTCCAAATGCATGGCTTTACACGCCTGTCGTTCTGTCATCCCTATCGCGAGATGATAACGAAGATACTCAAAGCCCGCCGCCGTGA
This sequence comes from Vibrio sp. QJM3NY_26, assembly GCF_057786005.1. NCBI lineage: Bacteria > Pseudomonadati > Pseudomonadota > Gammaproteobacteria > Vibrionales > Vibrionaceae > Vibrio > Vibrio sp. QJM3NY_26. The sequence goes on from NZ_CM173516.1 coordinate 583,018, forward strand.
CTTGGCAAGCAAAGCGTACTTTATCGATCTCCGCTTGAGACTTAACACTGCGAAGATCGCGAACCATCAGTGACACATCAACCACACTGTGTTGGCTCAGCTTCTGCTGTAACAACGCATAGTTAGTGGCAGGCATACGCAGATGTGTTTCAGGGCCAATCATCGAACCGATTCTGCGAGAACCCTTGGAGACTTCAGATAAAGTTGAAGCTAACAAAGAGATACCGTCATCTTCTGGCCTTGGTGAAGGCCAACTGCGCACATCGTCAATCCATGTCTCGTCAAAACCAGCCACACCGATCTCTGGCACTACCGCTATGGGCTTACCAACCGCTGGCACCACCAAAAACCAAGGTCGAGTTGGACTTTCCCAGAACTGCGATTTGAAGCCACTGAAATAGCGGAATTCAGGCTCGGTCGTGAAAAACGCAGCATCGATGTTTTGCGCGCGAAGACGTTGTTGCAACTCGACAGTACGTTGCTCTAGTTCTGCTGATTCAAACCCTCTCTGCGGAGGTGTTAATGGCAATATACTCATATCTCTATCCTTGATTGAATAAGGGTAACTCGACGGATTAATTGAATAAAATGTCTCTTGGTAACAGAGCGATACTTGGGAAGAAAATCAGCAACGCAGACATCAATATCAAGATAAGGAAAAACGGTAATGTTCCGCGGATGACTTCCATATAAGGACGCTCGAAAATCGCTATCGCGGTGAAGATGTCACAACCAAATGGAGGTGTTGCCGACCCAATCGCCATTTGTAGCGTCACCATCACACCGACCAATATCGGATCGATACCTGCGGCATCCACAATCGGCATGAAAATCGGCGTCAAGATAAGCAGAACCACCAATGAATCCACGAACATACAACCGACAAAGAAAGTCAGTGCGATAACAAACAGAATAAATTCAGGTGAAGCATCTTCTAGATTGAGAGGAGCCAACAACTCTTGAGGGATTTGTTCAAACGAGATGTACCAAGAGAACGCCTGACCAACACCCACCAGCACAAATACCACCGCAGTAATCAAGCCGGTGTTTAACGCCGCATCGCAGATGTCTTTTACGCCAAGTTTGCGATAAAAAATGCACTCGACAATAATCGCATACAGCACTGCAAACGAAGCCGCTTCGGTTGGCGTGACAATGCCCGAATAAATTCCACCGATAATCAAAGCAGGGAAACCAAGAGGCAGAATCGCTTTCTTGATCGCTTCAATACGTTCTGCAGTGTTGGCTTTTTCAACCAAAGTGATGGTGTCGCTGTGTTTTACGCTGTAGGCATAGCTGTACAACGAGAACAGGCTTGCGAGCACTAAACCTGGGCCAATACCGGCAATGAATAATTCACCCACACTGGCGTTGGCTAAGGTACCGTAAAGAATCAAACCGATACTCGGTGGGATAAGAAACGCGATGTCACTGGCATTGATGATCAGCGCCATCACGAAGCTGTCTTTATAGCCTGCTTGCAGCAACTTCGGACGCATGATTTGGCCAACCGACACCACGGTCGCTTGGGTCGAACCGGAAACAGAACCAAATAAAGTACAGCTGATACACGTCGTAATCGGTAACCCACCACGCAGATGTCCGACAAACGCTTGGATCAAACCAAGTAAGTTATAGGCTGTGTGTCCACGCGTCATGATATCGGCCGCCAAGATAAACATGGGAACCGCAATCAATGCGTTGGGTGAGATGCCCGTGACCATTTGCTGGATCAGCACTCCCGGCTCTACCTGAGAGAAATGAATCAAGCCAATTAATGCCCCAACCGCTAACGGAACGATCATCGGGAAGCTCAAAAACAGCAGAATAACCATCACAGAGACAAGAGTAAATGTGATGACATAAATATCTAATTCGCCGGCAATAATGTCCGAGAAAAACTGTGCTACATCGCTCATTCGAACTCACCTACTTTAGTGTTTCTATTTTCAATCACGTCAAATGACACATAGATCTCTTTATGCAGTAAGTTCATCAAAAAACTCATGCTGTATTGCAATCCTGCGATGAAAAATCCAATCGGAATGATCGCGTATACCCAATAAACAGGGAGCTGTAGAGCTGGACTTAATCGATTGATGTCTTTGAGCTCTTTGACGTAGAAGAACGCATGGTAGGTGAGGTAAAACATCAACATGGCGGTTAGCAGTGCAATGATGGTGGTCAGGACTTTCTGAGCTTTAGTGCTCAATGAGTCGTAGACTGCGGTCATGCGAATGTTTCGACCTTGGCGCACCGCATAAGCGAAACCGATAAAGGTGACTGAGACGATCAAAAACTGATTGAGTTCTTCTGAGAAAAACAGGCTTTTGTTAAAGGCATACCGACCAATCGCATTGGCCGTGGAATTAATCATCATCGCGAGAATGGCGGTCATGATTAAAAAGCGTTCTAGCTTTTCTGTCGCGACACTTATTTTATGTAGCAGTTCTTTCATAACAGGCAGTGCTCCATACTTCGTTCAGTGACAGGGGTCCATTGCCACAATTTGGAGAAGGTGGGGATAAGCTACCCGCTGCCAATTAACAGCGGATAGCATTCATCCTAACAACGCTTTCTATTGCGTCGCTGAAGCAGCCTTCACTTCATCTAGGATTTCTTCGAGAATGGTTTTCGCACCCTCACGCGCTTCACTTTGCTCACCAGAAGGATACGCATTTGCTACCACGTCATAGTAAGTCGTGTGCAGCTTTTGGCTGAGTACCTTGAAGCGCTCACGCTCTTCCTCAGTTAACACAACCACTTGCATATTTGGACGCTCTTTCAAGATTTTGTCCATGTTCTCTTTGTTGATGCGTACCTGATAGTCGTAAGCCGCTTGGTCTGCCGCTGTGATTGCTTTGTCGACCATAGCTTGCTTCTCTTCAGACAGGCCGTTGTACCACTTGCTGTTGGTCGAAACCGTACTCACATAAGGTTGCTGGCCTGGGAACATTAGGTAGTCTTGAACCTCATGCCACTTCGCGTTGTAGATGAAGTAGATCGGGTTAACCATGCTATCGATGGTCTTAAGTTGCAGTGAACCGTACACTTCACCCCAAGAAAGAGGAGTAGGTGTTGCACCAAACGCTTTGTAGGTTTCAACAGGAATGGTTGAAGTGAAAGTACGGATTTTCTGGTTCGCAAAATCTTCAGGTGTACGGATAGGTTTGTTGCCACCCCACACCATTTCGCCTTCAGACATCATCGACAACAGCTTGAGGTTTACGCTCTCAAACTTAGGTGCCAGCTTGTTGTAGATGGTTGGGCTTTCCGTTAAGACCTTATGTGTGATCGCTTCGTTAGTACCCAGTACATACGGCAAGCTCACCGCTTGTACTTCAGGAACATAAGACCCTAAGTGACCCGCGCCTACAGACACAAATTGAATCGTGCCTTTAGCTGCTAGTTCTACGATGTCGTTTTCTGTACCCAGTTGACCGTAGTAATAGATGCGAACACGGATATCACCATCAGATTCCTTCTTGATTACTTCCGCAAATTTTTGCGCATAGATATCTTGAACGTCTGTTTTGTCCTCTTCTGAAGCAAACTTCCATGTTTCGGCATGAACGCCAAAAACCATGCTCAAACTTAGCAGTGCTACGCCTAATCGTTTCATCCTGTTTTTCCTTTTTATTATCCTAATTACACGCTGATGACCTTGGTCACTTCACGCGCTTCAGTTTTGGCTGTGTCGACAATAAACTCCGTTTAAAGTCAGCCATCTTGCAGTGCCAAATGCGTCACTGCTGAATCTGTTTCTTTACTTATTGCTTCTAATTGAGTTGTTACTTCTCATTGAGTTGCTTCTAATTCATTGTTTCTAAATAAATGTTTCTAAATTGATCGTGCTAAACGATCGTTCACCAACTGAATCCAGTAGCTCGCACCGAGCTTTAAGATGCCGTCGTTGAAGTCGTATTCGGGGTTATGCAATGCGCAGCCGCCGACCGATTCCGTGCCATTACCCAGCAGCACATAACAGCCCGGTTTAACGCGTAACATGCTTGAGAAATCTTCCGAAATTGTCAGTGGGTCGCAGGCGTCATTAACATTCTCGACACCAAGCACCTTCTGCGCGGCAGCAACCGAATATTGGGTTTGTTGCTCGCTGTTGATGGTTGGGTAGAAGGTATTGATAAACTCGAAGTCGTAAGTCGCGCCTGCTGCCTGACAAATGCCCGCCACAATTCGCTCCATGCTCTGCTTGATTCGATCGAGGGAAGATTCAGTGAAGCAGCGACAATCGCCTTTAATGGTTACTTGAGTCGGGATGACGTTAACCGTGCCATCGGTAATAAACTCGGTGGCAGAGACTACAGCGGTGTCGTGAATCGCACTGAGATTACGAGACACGATGGTTTGCAGACCAAGAATGACTTGTGAGCCAACAACGAGAGGATCGACCCCTTGATGCGGCAGAGCAGCATGCCCACCCACACCATTGATGGTGATCTCAAAGCTACTCTCACTGGCCATTAATGATCCGGGGCGAACCATCAATTCACCTTCCGCTAAGCCGGGAAAGTTATGCACGCCATACACTTCATCAATCGAGAATCGTTCAAACAAGCCATCATCAATCATCGCTTGCGCGCCACATCCGTGTTCTTCATCGGGTTGAAAAATGAAATACACCGTGCCATCAAAAGTTGAGTTCCCTGATAATAGGTTTTCGGCTAATAGGTTCTCTGCTAAATAACTTGCTGCGCCAAGCAGCATTGCAGAGTGTCCATCGTGACCACAAGCGTGCATCTTCCCATCGTGTTGTGAGCAGTGTGCGAAGTTGTTTTGTTCGTGAATGTGTAGCGCATCCATATCAGCTCTAAGACCGATGCTCGCTTCACTTGATCCAGAACGAAGTATCCCTACCAATCCTGTTTTTCCAATATTGCGCACCACTTCGATACCAAAGCTCTCAAGCTTACTGGCGATGAAATCAGAGGTGAGATTGACGTCAAAGCCACACTCAGGGAAACGGTGTAAGTGTTGACGCCATTCCGTCATGCTTTGAATAAGCTGCGAAGACAGTTGGTCTGGTTTAATCGAGAAAGTAGACGGCATAGTAGTGATCCCAAAGTGTAATTCTTTGTCTTATTAAATATGGAGTTAGCTTGGCTGCTGAATGTAAACGCAAAGCGAGCAGCCTTAATCAAAGGTCGTTACAACGACTGCGACCTTCGGTAATTATCTGAGGTTGGCTCAAGATGGTGCTCTAGCAGTGCACCGAAGCCTTTTATGGGTATGGGGTAGTTCATCAACTGAAGCGAATGCCAAGCCAACACCTGATTACTGCTAACAACGGGCTTATCTAATTGCGCTTCAATGGATTCAATCACCGATGCTGCACGCAATGCCGTGCAAGAGATAAACAGAAGATCCGCTTCAGGGTCGCAAACTTGTAGTGCGGCGTGTTTGATGTCCATTGGATCAATGAACGTCATCGCGGTGTCATCTTCAAAGCCAAAGCCAGCGATGCTCATCACCTCAATGCCTTGCGACTCAAAAAATGCGGCCACGTCTTGATTCACGGCTTCGGTATAAGGCGTTAATACCGAGATACGCTTCGCTTTAAAGCTGTCGAAAGCCGCTAAGGCAGCGGTCACCGGATTCGTTACCGCAGCGTTTGGGCGAGACTGATGAATGAGCTGGGTAATTCGCTCGCTGCCAATCGCTATGGTGCCGGAGGTACAAGCGTAAATCACCACATCCAATTCGGTGCCCGGTAGGATGGTATCGGCACAAGCAGCGATTCCCGGCTCCATTCTACGTAGGTTCTCTATCGTCAACGGATTGTAGTTTCTCAGGCGGCTGGTGAACGACTGCACATCGTTTGGATATAGCGCGTTTAAATCACGCTCAATATTGAAATCTGTCGCCAACGCAATCACACCGACGCGTCCTGCTGGTGCCAATTGTTCTAATTCAAAATGTAAAGTAGCGATTGCAGATTTCATACTTTCCGACTCCTTGAGCTGCCGATATCAACACTCAATAAATGTTAACAACATGTATCATATAAACTTCAAACTCTGTTAATTTGAACTTTACATTTCGTTCACAAGGTTAATAATGCACCGATAACTTTAAGGATTATCATTAAATGATTACCTTGTTGTGCAGAAATTCCGCATTTTTTCTGCGTTATAGTGATTTTTTGTTCTCATTTATCGAGGGCTAATTATTAAGGCTAAATACCTTTAACTCGATCACACACTGGTTCAAAAGAAACAATTAATTTACAAACAGATATTGGGAAGTATGGGTATGACACAGCAACCTGCATTGGTGGTCGACAGTTTCGACAAGAAGATCCTCAACATCGTACAAGACTCAAATAGAGCTACTTCAGACAAGATTGCAGAAAAGGTCGGGCTGTCTCCTGCTGCCGTTCAGCGCCGCTTAAAACGCATGAGGGCGCAAGGTGTCATTCAAGCTGATGTCTCAGTTATCAACCCAAAAGCGGTCGGTCATGCGATGACGTTTATCGTTCAGGTGACATTAGAACGCGAGCGTGTGGATTTGATGCACAACTTCAAAAAAGAGATGAGTTCGAACCGCTCAGTACAGCAATGTTATTACGTAACTGGCAGTTCAGATTTCATCATGATTGTTACGGCAGCGGATATGGAGGGTTACGACAACTTTACTCGTGAAGCCTTCTTCGATAATGCCAATATCAAGAGTTTTCAAACCAATGTGGTGATGGATAACGTTAAGGTAGGGCTGACAATTCCGATTGATGACCAGCGCGATTAAAAGGCAAGGCGTGTTGTGAAGTAAAAAAAGAAGAGAGAAAAAAGACGGTATGAAGAAATCTTACATACCGCCAACCTTGGGGCTTGCTTTGTTATTCGTTGTTAGCGATTAGCTGTTAACTATCAGCTATTAATTATTGCTATGTACTTTTAGTTATTAGATCTTGTTGTCGATGATCTGTTGGTAGAGATCCGGGTCGGTTGCCCCTTCAGTACCAATCACCAACACTCGGCTGTCTTGAGTTAAATTCAATTTTTCAGCGAAGTTTGGGTCTTGCTTAGCGATGATCGCTGCTGCAAAACCTGGGACTGCAGATTCCCCCCCTTCTATTGCCACTTCCGTTTGCTCGCCACTTGCCAACATGCGCATCGCTTGTGGAATAGCCTCTTCGCTCAGCGTCATAAAGTCATCAGCGCCATTTTGTAGAATCGTCCACGCCAAGCTTGAAACCTCACCACATGCGAGTCCTGCCATCAGTGTCTCTAGATCGCCAGTAACCACGATAGGTTTTCCAGCTTGAGCACTCTTCTGAAGACAGTTTGCCTGCTCAGGTTCGACGATAACAAAACGTGGACGATCGGCGCCCCACAGATCCCAGAAGTAACCACAGACGGCAGATGCCAAACCACCCACTCCACCCTGTACGAAAACATGGGTTGGGATTTCACCATCAAGTTGCTCGACAATTTCAGCCAACATCACGGTATAACCCAAAGCAACGTCCTTAGGGATTTCCATGTAGCCTTCGTAGGAGGTGTCCGACACAATCACGCGGTTTTTCGTTTTGGCTTCTGAATCGGCCAAACGAACGGATTCATCGTAGTTACCGGTAATGCGAACCACTTCTGCGCCGAACGCTTCCATCGCTTGCTTGCGGCCTTCCGATACGTCGCGGTGAATGTAGATAACACAGCCACAACCAAACATTTGTGCGCCCCATGCGACGGAGCGACCATGATTTCCGTCTGTCGCACAGCTGACAACAATTTCAGCAACTTCTGATTTCCACTCACCGTTGAGCAGCTCACTGATGGTCGGGTTCTTTCCATAGCGATTGGCGATCTCAATCTGAAGCTGACGAGCAACGGCATAAGCGCCGCCCAGTGCTTTAAAACTCTTTAGGCCAAAACGCTGCGATTCATCTTTGTACCAAAACTTGTTTACGCCGATCTCAGCAGAGATAGCATTCAGCTCATGCAAAGGAGTAACAGAGTAGCCTGGCCATTGAGAAATATCTTTAATCGCCTGTTGTGAGTTCGCGACACTTAAAATGTCACGCTGTTCACTCAAGTATTCCAATTCAGGGCGTGCTTGTGGGTTAGCGTAGTGTGTCAGAGTGCCTGCCAGTAACTGCATAAATGATCGTCCTTATTAGTCATTCACATGCTCCTTACATCGTTAGATTATAGAAACCTATCGGCCAGTAAGGCTGCGGATAATAAATTCTATCGACAAAAATTGCCGTGATTACACATTCTTATCACTCAATCTGCGGGAATTAATTGTTACACCACGGTTAAATGCAGTATTTGTTCATCTTATGAAATTGTGTAAAACATTCGTTGATAGAACGGATAAAAACCTTTATTCAACCACTACAAAGATCAAATTAAAAACACCAGGCACAAAAAAGGCCGGTAATGACAGAGCCATGACCAACCTTTTCGGAGTCGTTATTGCTACTTTCTTTGACTACTCAATACGAGTAATGAAACCGTACTTATCAGAATCGGCTTTGGTCATCCAGTGCTCACCGGAAGCTGGGGCAGAATCTAAAGTGAAGATATAGAAGTCGATCCCTTTGTCTCCCATCACCTTTTTAAAGTAGGTCGCTTGCTTGCGATGGCTTTCGTCAGTGTATGGGAAATCTTTGGCTGTTTTATCATCCTCAGCCCAACTGTGCACACCAACCTGTTTATTAAGCTCAATGGCTTTGGTGGTATCTGCTCGTTGCAAAACCCGTGGGTTACCCGCAGCGAACAAATCCGTCCCGCCAGAGAACACCGAACCCGTTGGCGTTACAACCGTCGTCATTTTATTATTTTTAATCATGCGTCCGGTGTACATATTGATGTCATCGTCGCCACTGCCACCAATATGATTGTTAAACTTCAAGGTCATCTCACTGCCTTGGTATAACTTCACAATATCGAAAAGCTGGGAATAGGTTGTCGCCCCAAGGGTAGAGGTAATGCGCTCAACGGTTCCAGTGTCTCTTAACACATCACGATAAAAAGCATTGAAAGCAAACGAAGTAGTGATCGTGACTTTGTTACCATTTTTAGTTTTGCTCAGAATCGTCGAGCCAAGGCTAGTCACGTACTGCGACATCACATTGTGATATTCAAGCTCAACCGGTCGTTTTTTATCACTCGTCGTCGTTTGAATTAACGTGGTGTCATTCCCAATTGAGCGTTGAGCCGCACCACAATCAAATGAATCAAAAAAATTACCCTCGCTGTAAATCGCACAGTCATCAGCTCCAGCATCAGGGAGGTACAGATCCACGCTTTGACCTAAACTATCCGCAAGCCTAATTACTTTTTGTTCGTCACTAATATCTTCAGCAAACTGCACTGTTTCATACGGCACACCATCATAAGTCAGTTTCATTGACTCTTGGATCTCTTGTCGCTCTTGATACAATTTACCGAGTTTAGCCGATGAAAATACGTAATCCGCTTTAGGTTTAACTTGCGCTTTAGTCGCCGCGTTACCAGAACTTGAGCCTGAGTTGGAGCTTGAGTTACACCCAACTAAAATAATCAAAGGTAATGCCAGTAACGTTTTTCTATAACTATTCATGTGGTAATTCCCAAAAATGTTTGATGGGAAAATTCTATTATTTAAAAGCGCAAACATCTGTCGTGCGAATGTATGAGAATGTATACCTTTTTGAACATTGTTTTTTATTTTCGCATAAATTCAAAATCATCATTGAACTGGCGTAGAAAGTGTTTAATCATTCACGTCAGGTATTTTACGTAAAGCATGCAAATTGAATATGCCACAATAGCTAACCACTAGATAAGGCACCCTCACGTAATCTCAATACGAGAAACGCACGACAAGGCTGATAATGGAATGACAAAACCTAAAATGATCATCGTGGAAGACGATTTGAAACTTCAGAAAATGTTGCAAGACTACTTTGTCGCGCAAGATTTTGACGTCACGGTGCTAGGTGACGGCGGTAATGCCGCGCAGACCATCCTCGCGGAACAACCTGATATTGTACTGCTGGATTTGATGCTTCCTGTAACGGATGGACTGACAATCTGCCGACAGACGCGTACACACTATAAAGGTAAAATCTTGATGCTCACCGCTAGCGATGACGACTTTGATCACGTCGCTGGTTTAGAGACAGGGGCTGATGACTATGTCACTAAGCCAATCAAACCAAGAGTTCTGCTGGCCAGAGTTCGTTCGCTATTACGCCGCCAAGACGCCAATACCGCTTCAGTCGATGACTCAGACAACCTTCAGTTTGATCAACTCGTTCTGAAAAACACTTATAAGAAGTGTGAACTTTCAGGTGCGGTTTTATCACTTACTGACAGTGAGTTTGACCTACTTTGGTTATTAGCGAGCAACCCTGATACTCCGCTATCACGTGACTATTTGACGCAAACACTGCGCGGCATTGAGTACGATGGGATCGACCGAACGATTGATAACAAGGTCGTGCGTCTAAGAAAGATACTCGGTGACGACCACGCGCCAGCAGAGAAAATTCAGACCATTCGCGGCAAAGGCTACCTATTTGTTTCAACCGCCTGGCATTAACTTCGCTCACTACGAGCGTAATGAAAGAGATCGATTATGCGACGTATCTATTTGGAGTCCCTATTAGGGTTGTTAGTTTGCTTTATGGCCGGCCTTGTCGCCTACGAGATTTGCGTCTATCAGCTCAATACCGACTACGAATATGTACTGGAAGATTACGAAGCGACAGCCCACCAGCAACTCATAGAAAACATCGCAAAAAATCAGGGACTTGAAGCGGCTCATCAAGCGATAAGTCAGTTTGTAGAGACCACTCGAAATACACTCGTCACTTTCAGTCCAAATGATGAAATACCGGAACCAGTTTCGAGATTTTTCAGTACCCATCCGAATAGCTTTATCTTTCACGATGATGAACGTGACCTATGGTTTCGCTTAGCAAGCAGTGACAATACCTATCATTACCTACCCAACAGTGAGGCGTTCGTTAGGCAAAAGATAGAGTTGGAGGATGACCTCATTTGGTTGTTCTTCCTAGCAAGCTTTATCTTATACGGCTTATGCCATCTGATGATTATATTCCGCCGAGTTAAAAAGCTTGAATCTGCCACGCTAGCCTTTGCTGAAGGGGATCTCTCCGCGCGAGCCGAAACGTCAAGCGGCATTGCCATCGGCTCACTCAATAAATCCTTCAACCTAATGGCTGACCGCATTCATCGCTTGATTGAGAGTAACCGCTCGCTCACCAATGCGGTAGCTCATGAACTGCGCACGCCAATATTCCGTATCCAATGGCAAGCTGAAATGCTCAAGGACACGCCACTCAACGAGGCACAACAAAGCACCGTAGAAAGTATTGTCGAAGATACCGAAGAGATGGAAAAGATGGTCGACGAACTATTGTGTTACGCCAAGCTCGATAGCATTGACCTTGAAAACCTACAGCAACCACTAGAGATAAGAGACTTTCTGAATCACGCAATGGCACGCTGGAGCAAAGACACTGAGCTCAACATCAACCTATCATTGCCTGAACAAGCCCACTCAATACTGGCGGATAAAATACTGCTCAACCGCGCCTTAGATAACCTAGTACGCAACGCGATGAAATTCGCACGCTCTCAAGTGTTGATTGAAGCCAGCGTGCATCAAGAACAACTACAGATTGCAGTACATGATGATGGTGATGGTGTGGCTCAAGAGCATCAGGCTCGCCTGTTTGAACCCTTTTACGTTGGTGACAAAGCACGTAACAAAGCCAAGAGTGGCCATGGATTGGGGCTTTCTATCGTCGACAAGATCTGTGCTCAACACGGCGCGAGCGTGGAGGTTGGTCAGAGCCAAACTTTAAAGGGTGCGGTATTCACCATAACCATTCAGCTATGTAATGATTCAGCTGACAAACCCATACAGTAACTACAAAACACCTCTGGAATAATGTTCAACATCGGTCGGGAGATGCTGTCTCCCAATGAACTTATGAGTCTAGATAATCATGACACTGTCGTTTATGGCTTGTCATCACAGCACTGCTGAGTAGTAGCAAAGCAACTCGTTAACTCGCGCTTTGCTAGCAGTTCAAGCCATAGGCTTACTATCTAAATTCCAATCATTCTTAAGGTATTTTTATGAAAAAGTTATTAGTTGTTTTAGGCATTGTCTCTCTAGCAGGTTGTTCAGGTATCAGCCACAACGAAGAAGTTTACACAGCGCACGCTGAGAGCTTCAACATTGTTGGTTTCCAAGTTCCTGGTAACACACAAGATCGTGCAATGGAATTAGTACCTGAAGGTGCAACGGTTGATACTATTCGTTCAACAAACTCTGATACAAGCTCTGTGCTAGGTATCATCAACCGTATTATCGGTATCGACTACGTTCAGGTTGGCGGTAAAAAGCAGTAATTCGCTTTAGTCGCAAACCATAGCTAAGTGTATTAGTTACGTACCTTTAATCAGTAGCCTGCACAAACTAAGTTAATCTAAGCCAGTGACCTCGTCGCTGGCTTTTTTCATCCAGCAGCTTTTGTGCTCTGTGCCAAATAAAGCCCCATTTGACTAACTCTCTTGTAACTAACAATTCAGAAAATAAGCCCCAAAATCGTCAATTTCTTATCAAAATTGCCTTTAAACTCGCTTAATAGTCTTTCGCTCAAAATGACACTTCCAAATCGTTGATCCTTCTATCAACCCAGAGCCCGCTAATTGAGGCATAGATCAATTTACCTAGAAATCTTAATTTCCAATAAAAAACAACACCTAATAAAATTGTCATGACTTTATAAATAAACCTATGAGTGCGTTCAAAAATAAACAGAAACGATAACTATCTGTAAATACGAGAAATATAAGTTTCATGAATAAAAGAGATCATTGCCATGCTACTAATTAATCAGATCGAATGATGTAAATTCGTTGTGATAATTTTGTTACGTTTTCATGGATTTTACATGGAAAGAGAAAATAACAATGAAAATGAAAAAGCGTTTAGTTGCCGTTGCTATAGCGAGTGCTATGTCTTTATCAGTACATGCAAGTGAATCCGTTAACATCGATCAACCGATCAACTTTACTAGCTTTTCTGGGTTGAATACTCAGTTAGGCGTCAGTAACGCCTCTAGCTTTAAGATGGTGAAGGAAGTTAACCTCAAAAAGCGTGGTATCTACAAAGTTAAGATCCAACAGAACATCTGGGGAACACCAGTATGGGGGCACTACCTAAACGCCACCCAAAGCGTACAAGGTGGTGCACTTAAGTCTGTTCAAGGCAGCTACCTTAAAACGACGACCCTAGAGCGTTCTTTTGTTAAGCCATCAATCAACAGCTCCCAAGCCGTTGAGCTTGCGAGTAAAGATCTCAAGGTTCAGGGCTTAACCAGCAAATCTCTAGACAACGTACAACATGAGCTGTTTATTTATCAGGGCACATCTAATCAAGGAGCCGATAAACAAGGCATTGGTACACAAGGGGCAGATAAAACACGCCTAGTCTACGTTATCTCTTATCTCGTTGAAGGCAGCGAACAGCCGACTCGACCATTCACCATGCTAGACGCGCATACCGGCGAAGTTATCGACCGTTGGGAAGGTATTGCTCACGCACAGATCGGTACAGGCCCTGGTGGTAACGAGAAAACAGGCATGTACGAGTACGGTACCGACTACCACTACCTTGATGTGGTAGAAAACGGCACAGAGTGTGTGATGGAATCGGAAAATGTCGTTACCGTTGACCTAAATGGCGCGACAGACGGCGACACCACTTACAGCTACGAATGTCCTCGTAACGAACATAAAGAAGTGAACGGAGCCTTCTCTCCACTCAACGATGCACACTACTTCGGTAACATCGTGTTCGACATGTATAAGAACTGGTTCGACACAGCGCCGCTCTCTTTCAAACTCATGATGCGTGTTCACTACGGTAACAACTACGAGAATGCATTCTGGGATGGCAAGGCAATGACCTTTGGCGATGGTGAAAGCTTCTTCTACCCACTTGTAAGCCTAGATGTGTCAGCGCACGAAGTGAGCCACGGTTTCACTGAACAAAACTCAGGTTTGGTTTACGCAAACCAATCCGGTGGTATGAACGAAGCTTTCTCTGATATGGCAGGTGAAGCAGCAGAATACTACATGAAAGGCACCAACGACTGGATGGTCGGCCGTAATATCTTTAAAGGCGACGGAGCTCTACGTTACATGGACGATCCATCACGAGATGGTTCTTCAATCAATAATGCATCCGAGTATTACGATGGCTTGAATGTTCACTACAGTTCTGGTGTGTTTAACAAGGCCTTCTACCATCTTGCAACCACGCAAGGTTGGGATACCAAAAAAGCGTTCGAGCTTTTCGTGTTATCCAACCAAATCTACTGGTCGGAAAACAGTGACTTCTGGCAAGGTGCTTGTGGCGTGAAAAACTCAGCAACCGACCTTGGCTACAATGCCGATGACGTTGTTTCTGCGTTCGCTCTCGTAGGTGTTACCCCATGTGCAGAGCCACCACTGCCGCCAGAACCGGAATATCAACGCCTTGAAAACGGTGTTGAAGCTGCGGTTTCTGGTGAAACCGGCTCAAAAACTTACTTCGATATCGAAGTACCAGAAGGCCAAGACAAGCTGACGATTGATCTTGCTGTGTCTACTGGTGACCCGGATATGTATGTCGGTCTAGATTATGCACCAAGCTCTCAAGAGAATATCTGTAAGAGTGAAAGCGTAACCGATGAAGTATGTGTAATTGAAAACCCAACAGCTGGTCGCTACACGGTGAACATTCTGGGTTACTCAGATTACGCAGGTGCAAATCTGAAAGCATCATACGAATCAGGCAATGCTAACGTACCGCCAGTCTCTTCTTTCGAACACACGGTTGTCGGCAAAGAAGTAGAGCTGCGCAGCACAAGTTCGGATAGCGACGGTCAGATCGTTTCTTACCAATGGAACCTAGGCGATGGCAACATGCAAACAGGTGAAGTGACTCGTTATACCTATGCTGAAGCTGGCGACTACGTGGTTACGCTAACAGTGACTGACGATGCAGGTGTTGCGACATCAACAAGCAAGTCGATCACAATTGAAGGTGATTCAGCGGAAGGCTTCCCACTAAAACTGAAGTTTGGTAACAAAAACCCGAACGGCAAGGCTCGCGTTAAGCTGGCATGGGATTACGACACTAACGACTACTTCGTGATTAAACGTAATGGCAAAAATGTTGGTGCTACAGACTTCAACTCATACGTCGACAAGTTCCGTCACAACGGCACAGTAGATGTTGAGTACCAAGTGTGTACCTCAAGCGATATCTGTTCAGAAACCAAGCACTACCGTTTCATTAAAGCACAGTAATCAATAGCAAATTCAGGGCTCCGAAAGGGGCCCTTTTCGCGGTTATCTGTTTAGAAAATGAAACATCGACACAAAAACATCCACGCACTAAACAAAATTCACACCAATCAACACAACAATACTCACCATAAAAAGGACGACAAATGGCTATTCAAAAAAGCATGCTAGCTTTGGCTGTACTCGGAGGTTCTTTAGCCTTAATCAACAGTACTTCGGCTTACGCATCCCTAGGTATCACACCACCAGCGAACGAAGAAGTTTGGATCACCACCGATGCTGACGCACAGCATATAATGACTCAACATGGCGCAACAGTTTATCCAAGCGTGACCGGAAACAAGCATTCCATCGTCGCGAAAATCAACCAGAAAGAGCTGGCGAAACTATCCAGCCACATGCATGAAGAAACCCACCGTTGTGGTGGCTACATGGTGCACGAAGACAAAGCAAGTGCACTCAAAGCCGCAGCGATGCCACTGACAATGAACACCTTCGAAAAGCCGGTGATCAGCCATCAAGACACAGTGAACGATCTACTCGCTCAGGTCGAGCCGAACAACATGGTCACGACCATTGAAAATCTAACCAACTTCACCAACCGTTTTTATACTACTTCTACTGGTGTCGCTGCTTCAGATTGGCTTTTAGAGCGTTGGGAAACCGAGATTAAAGATGTACCGTACGCATCTGCACGCCAGATCACGCATGCCGAATATCCACAAAAATCCGTTGAAGTGACGCTACTCGGCGCTAAATATCCTGAAGAAATCGTCGTTGTTGGCGGACACCTTGATTCGACTGTTGGATCTTGGACAAGCGAAGGCACCATCTCACCGGGGGCCGATGATGATGCCTCTGGTATTGCGACCGTAACTGAGTCGCTTCGCCTGATGATCGCCAGTGGCATTCAACCAGACAAAACCATCAAGTTCTATGGCTATGCTGCAGAAGAAGTGGGGCTGCGCGGTTCACAAGATGTCGCCAACGCATTACGAGACGAGCAAGCAAACGTCGTGTCGGTACTGCAATTAGACATGACCAACTACAACGGTTCAGCACACGATATCACCTTCATCACAGACTATACCGACAGTAACTTAACCGCCTACTTGAGCGAGCTGATCGACACTTACGCTAGCGACATCAGTTACGGTTTCGATGATTGCGGCTATGCCTGTTCTGACCACGCCTCTTGGCACAATGTTGGCTACCCAGCTGCCATGCCATTCGAGAGCATGTTCAATGATTACAACCCAAGTATTCATACCCAGCACGACACGCTTGAGAACTCAGATCCTACGGCGACACACGCGACCAAGTTCGCCAAACTGGCCATTGCTTACCTTGTCGAAACCAGCCTTGATTCACCCGTTGCAGGCCCTAAAGAGCTGCAAAATGGCGTGCCTGTTGAAGGACTTACTGCAGGATATGGTGAAGAGCAGTTCTTCACATTTACGACTCAAAGTGCAGGTCAGTTAACGGTAACATTAACCGGCCCTCGAAGTGGCGATGCCGACCTTTACGTGAAACATAATGGTACCGTCTCGAAAGCAAGCTACGATTGCCGTCCATACCAGAACAGCAGCAACGAGCAATGTGTATTGAACAAACCAGCGGGTGAATTCAACATCATGGTGCATGGTTATCGTAACTTTAACGATGTCACCATCGTCGCAACCTTCGTTCCTGATTAGCTTTAAGTTTAGTTGCTAGCAACTAACTCGAGCAAACACGGCTAAAACTAAAAATCCGCGAGTTCGATCCTAAATAGAATGGAGCTGGCGGATTTTTTATTATCTTCGGAGAAAAGTTCGATCAATGATCTTCAGTTATCACAAGCCGTCTTTTTCATCACCTTGCCACAAATGTATTCGCCAATCGGCATCGCAGAAGTCGCTGCAGGCGATGGCGCATTACACACATGCAAGCTTCTTGGGCTTTCTGCAAACAGGAAGTCATGAACCAAAGTGCCATCTTTGAGTACCGCTTGGGCACGAATGCCTGCTGGGTAAGGTTTGAAATCTGATACCGTAATGCTCGGGCAATATTTGTTCACTAACTTTAAATAGCCCGGTTTCCACCACGAGTTCTTAAGCTCGACCAAACCGGTTTTCAGATTATTCGCAGTCACTTTCCAAAAGCCCGCAAAGCTCAGCATCTGCCAAGTGTCCTTGAAACTAAAGTTAAGCTTGCCATAACCTTCTCGCTTCCAACCTTGAACTGCATTTGGCCCTACCGTTACCGAGCCATCGATCATACGTGTTAAGTGCACGCCCAAGAAAGGCAGTTCTGGGTCAGGGATCGGATAGATAAGGTGATTCACCACCTGGTTGTGTTTCGCGTCCAACTGATAATACTCACCACGATAAGGCACGATTTGAAAGTCGGTTTCAATGCCAAGCATGCTGGTCATTCTGTCGGCCATCAAACCAGAACACGTGATCAAGAATCGACTGTTCAGTTGTAGAGTTTGACCATCTACTTTGCACGTTAACTGCACTTCATCTTCTTGCTCATCCGCCATGATCACTTCTGTGCCTAGACTGAGCTTGCCACCCGCCTTAACAAACTCTTGAGCCATTACTTCGGTGACTTTTTTGTAGTCGACGATACTGGTGGTTTTGACATAAATCGCGCCCAAGCCCGTGATGTTAGGCTCGGCAAGTTTCAGTTGCGCTTGGTCCAACAAATCGACATCAATGTCGTTATCATGACAACGTTGATAGAGCGCGTTCATGCGCTCGACTTCCTGCTCATTGGTCGCGACCAACAACTTACCGCAGTTTTCGACAGGGATATCGTGTTGGCTGCAAAAGGCGATAGTTCGCTCTACGCCACGCTTACAAAAATCGGCCTTTAAACTGCCCGGAGCGTAGTAAACGCCTGCGTGAATCACACCACTGTTATGACCCGTTTGGTGCAGCGCGAAGCCACGCTCCTTTTCGACTAAAAGGATACTTTTATCAGGGTGAGCTTGCTGTAATTGCCATGCCGTCGACACACCAACAATGCCACCACCAACGATAATATAGTCGTATGTTGAGTTCATAATATTCCTACATTCAATCCTTTAATTATAGGGAAGACGCGACAGTGTTAGACCCGATTTGAGGTGACTTTTTTTCCTCACTTTCTGATTCCTTTTTCACTTGATTAGCATCGTATTTACGACCGCTGTAGATAAAGATGCCAACAAAAATGGCAACACATACCAAACGGATCACGACTGAAACATCAGGCCATACTAGAGCTATACCTATCGCAACTAACACTACTCGAGTAATAATATTAACTTCGCTCTCTAGATAACCTTCAATCGCCGCGATAAACGCGTAAGTACCAATAACAGCAAAGCCACCCGTGACTAACACGGAGGTCACATCCCAACTTACCAAGTTAGTGTAGGCAATCAACAATGGTACTAAATACAAGCCTTTGGCGATCTTCCATGCCATTAAGCCCGTTCTCATCGGGGGTGTTTTAGCAATGGTTGCAGCCGCAAATGCAGTTAAACAAACAGGCGGAGTCACGTTGCTGTCTTGCGATAACCAGAAAATAATTAAGTGAGCCGAAAGCAGTGCGAGGCTGATTGCTTCTAAGCCAAGGCTCTGTTCAAGCAGAGTTTCCACAAAATCAGCAGGAACCAACGCAATCATCTCTTTCGCCGTTTCCAACGCCATCGGTGCGTTCAATAGATCAAGCTTATCTGGCGCAGCCAACATAAAGATGGCTTTAGCTTGCTCAGGAAGCTGCCCTGACACCAACAAGTCGAGCAACTGACTTTCAGCAATCAATTTATACAAGGCAGGAGCAGACAATGTTCCCAACACAATATAAGCCGCCGTTACTGGTAACCCCATACCCAGAATCAAAGATGCCAGTGCGATCAACGCAATCATCACCAGTAACTCGCCATTCGCCCAGCTGTTGATCATCAAAGAGAAGGTGTTACCAATTCCCGTAGTGCTAATGACATTAACAACTAGACCAATACCAACTAATAGCACAGCCGTTGTCGCCATGTTTTTTGCGCCTTGAGACAAAGCTTCAATGATCGCTTTCGGTCCCATTTTGTGATTTTTAGAGAACCATGATGCCACCACCACAGAAAGAATCGAAATACCCGCAGCGTAAGTCGGCGTAAAACCTTGAACGAGCAAAGTCACTAACACGGCCAATGGGATCAGGTTGTGCCAACCCGACAGCAATACCTTTAACAAAGGTTCACAGCCAGAGGTCACCTTTTGTACACCACTACGCTTCGCTTCAATACGCACGAAAAAGGCCACAGACAAAAAGTAGATAAGCGCAGGAACAAAGGAAACCGCAATAATATCGACATAAGGGATCTGCGTGTAAGAGGCCATGATGAACGCGCCCGCACCCATCACAGGTGGCATCAGCTGCCCGCCAGTAGATGCAGCCGCTTCAACACCTGCCGCGAAACGCGAAGGGAAACCTGCCTTTTGCATCAAGGGAATACTGATCACGCCCGTCGATACTGTGTTTGCTACGCTCGATCCGGAAACAGAGCCCATCAAGCCGGAGCCAATAACGGCAATGAAACCAGGGCCACCAATCACTTTGCCCGCCGCGGCACGGGATACATCAATAATGTAGTCGCCGACACCAGATCGAACTAAAAATGCGCCAAATAAGATGAACATGAACACGAAGGTCCAACTGATTCTTGAGATCGAACCAAACATCCCTTCTGATGAGTAAAAGCTTCGATAAAGTAACGTCTCAAGGCTTAAACCCGGAAAATGAAAAATACCGCTGGTCCATTGTCCCCAAAGCACTACATAACTTAAGCACACTAAGATAAGCACAGGAATGAACCAGCCCATAGTGCGTCTAATCAGCTCAATGACGATGGCAATCGCCAAGATAGAGAAAAACCAATCACTGGCGATAAATTTTACGCCTCGGTCATACAACGCATCTTCGGCAAAGGGAATGTAGATAAGGCAAGCTAAAGCAGCCAAGGCAATCCCAATATCGATAGCTAATGCTATTTTGCTTTTTTTAAGCGATACATGGGCGGGATACCAAAGTGCGCAAATGATTGCGAAACCAGCGAAATGCGTCGCCGAAATCCAAAGCTCTGGCAAGGTAGATAAGGTATTAAACCAAATATGTAGGAGGGAGAGTATCACTCCCATTGTCGTTATTGCTTTGCCTACCCAAGGGAAATCTGTTCGGGTAGGCAATTCGAATTTTTTCAGTTCCTGCTGCAGCGAATCGCTCATAGAAAACTCCTGCTCTCCACAGCCAAACGCGCAGAGAAAATCCATAAAGTAAGGTGGTGCGTTTTCACTTCAAATAATCGAACGAGTCGGAGACGGTCAAATCAGACAAAGTAGCCGAAACAGATGAAAACGCACCAAGCAATTAATTAACGCGAATATTCAGTTCACGCCAAATAGCGAGTTAAAGATAAATGGCTAATCGAAGACAAAGAGTTAGTCGACGATCAACTCAGAAGGGATTTCTATACCCACTTCTTTATAGTAACGAGCAGCACCAGGGTGAAGCGGAACAGGAAGGCCTGCGATCCCTTTCTCAAGTGCCATTGCTTTGGTTGCTTTGTGGATACCTTGTAGGAAAGGTAGGTTTTCATAGATAGCTTTGGTCAGTTGATACACATCTTCTTCAGAAATGTCTTCACGAACCGCTAGGAAGTTAGGTTGGGCAATCGTAGTAATTGGTTTATCGACACCTGGATAAGTGTTTGCTGGGATCTCATACTTGGTCCAAATATTGTAATCACCATTCGCTTGTTTGATTTGTGCATCGGTAAACGACAAGATTTGAATATCTTCACCCAGTGCTGCAAAGGCTTGCGTCACCGCACCAACAGGAACACCAGCAGGCGTGTTCATACCATCAATTGTGCCATTTTGTAATGCGCTCGCACTGCCACCGTAACCCATAAAGGCGAGTTTAAATTGTTCTGGGTCCACGGATAAGCCTTGCATGATTTGACGACCTGAGTTTTCAGTCCCAGAGTTCTTCTTACCGATAGAGAATTTCTTACCGTTTAGGTTCTCTAGATCGCTTACCGTACCTGTTTTTGCTAGATCTGAACGCACAATAAAGTGTTCTACGTTTTGCCATAACATGGAAACTGAACGCAGTTGAGTTTGTCTGCCAGATTTCTCATATGGCCCCAAACCCTGCCAAGCCCAAGCACCATACAAACCTTGTAGAATGGCGAACTGGGCTTCGTTCTCGTTCAACAACTTTACGTTCTCACCCGAGCCCGCAGAGCTGATAGCCGCTAAAGAAAAGTGCTGCTTAGGCGCAAGCTTAACTTTACTCAATGTCGCTAAGGCCACACCTACCGGATAGTAAGTACCACCCGTTGAGGCCGTCGCTAAAATATAGCTGCGATCTTCTTCAGCTGACGCATTACTGATAAGGCCAAGAGAAGCCATTGCTATCGCTAAAGTTTTAACTAGCTTGTTGTATTTCATTGTTACTCTCCATGTAGGGTTATTCACGTTATATTTTTGTTAACAACAATCACTAGATAGCAAGCACAATGCCAATTTTTAAACTACTGTTTTTATTATGATTTATTTTAAAATCCACCTAAAGTAAGCCATTTTCTGCTTATTTCACTACTAATGAGTAAGCTATTTTTTGCTTATCCAAAGCCGCAGTTAACATCCCCTTAAAGGTGGTCAGGTCACATCATGTTATATTTATGTGATCAATGTTTATAAAGTGATAAATATACGATGAGCCATTTATTGCTCATCAATATCCAATAAACACGACTGTCAAACCGATCATTGAGAATCGACGTAGTCACTTCGATTCAACCCATAACGCACCATCTTTTGGTTCAATGTTCGACGAGGTAAATCCAAGTCTTGCATAACATCATTGATGCGTCCCTGATAACGCACTAGCGCATCATGAATCACTTTCCGTTCAAAGCTCTGCACTTGAACCGCCAACGGGATGCCTGCCGTTGTGGACTCTGTGACAGAATTAGGACGACACGCCAAAATATCACCAACGGTCTGGCTTTCATCCAGCGCAAAACGAATCGCAACATTACGCAGTTCACGCACATTGCCCGGCCATGCATACGACAACAAGGCATAGCGATCGGCTTCACTGGCCGCTCGGGTTTCGCTGTTCGCTTCTTGAGTGAAGTGTTCAAAAAGGATAAGAGCATCGTCTTCTCGTTCACTAAGGGGAGGTAAATGCAGTTGAGCAACGTTCAAACGATAGAAAAGATCTTGGCGAAAGTCCGGATGATTTAAAAGGTCGCATTTCGAAGCTGAAACTATTCTTAAATCAACATGTTGCTGTTGATTACCACCGACACGCTCAACAACATTGTCTTGTAAAGTACGTAGCACTTTGACTTGCATCGACAACGGCATACTTTCTATTTCGTCAAGAAAGACCGTACCTTTGTCGGCAAATTCAAGCTTACCAATGCGTCGTTTAGCAGCACCAGTAAATGCCCCGGCTTCATGACCAAACAGCTCGCTTTCAAATAGATTCTCTGGAATCGCACCACAGTTTAGTGGCACAAAAGGATGAGGTTTACGCTGACTAAATTTATGTAAACAAGAGGCAACGAGCTCTTTCCCACAGCCAGTTTCACCATAAATGATCACGTTGGTATCAATTGAAGCGACTTTTTGTATTTGTTCTCGTAATGCACACATCACTCTGCTGCGGCCAATCAGAACTTGTTCAATGCCCTTCAGGTTATCCAAATAGCTTTGACGATTTATCCTATCTTGACCACTTTGATGTTTATCTACCGCTTCCGATACCGTTTGAGACAAACGCTCTGGATCGAACGGCTTTTCTATAAAATCATACGCGCCTTGCTGTAATGCCTTAACGGCCATATCGACATCACCATGTCCGGTGATCAAGATAACAGGTACTTCTGGCACCAAATCTTTAAAGCGACTTAACAGTTCAACACCATCAATATCAGGTAAGCGCACATCGCTAATGATGGTCTGAAAATCACCTTCCACGACCGCATCTAACGCGTCTTGTCCAACCTCAAATGCGGTGACATCGAAGCCTGCCAACTGCAACCATTGGCTGGTTGCTTGACGCACAATTGCGTCATCTTCAATCAAAGCAATACGTTGCATGATCTCTTCCCATCGCTTACACCTAAATAATATCGACCACGGTATGTAAAAAAGCCGCAGACTAAAAGGAGCTAGCTCCCACTTTGAATAACACTCCTTTAACAGTTTTATAATGTTTGCTAGCTTCAATTTGTTCCAGATTCAACCTTCCATGTGGTAATAAAACGCAGCTTTTCAACTCAATAATTTAAAAAGGATTTAATCAAGAATGGTTAACAAAAATCGATATTGGTTGTTCCTGTTTGCCTGTTTATTGATTGGTTTAGTTCAGGTAACCACCAAAAGTGGCATAAGCCAATGGAAGCTAGAACAAGCTCAGCGTTACGCAGAACAGCGCTTCCTTGGATACATTGCCGAAGCAAGACGCACGCTCAAACGTTTTTACTATTTGCCTTATCTCGTGACGAACGATGAAACCAGCGT
Organism: Vibrio sp. QJM3NY_26; assembly: GCF_057786005.1. Classification (NCBI taxonomy): domain Bacteria; kingdom Pseudomonadati; phylum Pseudomonadota; class Gammaproteobacteria; order Vibrionales; family Vibrionaceae; genus Vibrio; species Vibrio sp. QJM3NY_26. Next base: position 606,926 of record NZ_CM173516.1, read on the forward strand.
GCGTTTTATTGATGGTGACATTCGCCTCCAAAAACACATTAAAAAACAGCTGATTCAGTTAGACAAAGCGGCTAACACCAAAGGATGGTATCTACTTTCCGCAAACGGTGATTTGCTTGTTTCTAGCGTAGAAAGGAACAAACTCAGTAAAAAAAGCGCCAGCACTATTGTGTCCAAGATCCACCAGCAAGGCGGTGCGATCTCCCTAGTAACCAAAAATAAAGGCGTCACACCCGATTATTTTATTGCTGCACCCGTTTATCGAGCATCCGATGTGGTAGGCATTGTTGCAGTACAAATTGATTTATCATTACTGATCGACCAATGGTTTGCCGATGGTGAAGCCATCTTGTTTCAAAACCCTCGCGATCAGTTTTTTCTATCGAGTGATCACCGATTAAATGCAGATTGGTTCAATGAAAATTTTACTTCACAACCGCTCGCTACAAAGCGTGAGCTATATGACCAAACCCACATTCGAGTATGGCGACTGAAAGATAAAGATTACCTTATTCAATCCATAAAGTTAGACGACCTGAATTGGCGCTTAACCTACCTAACGCCGTTAACCAGCCTAAACCAAACCACAAGTTGGATAAGTTGGAGCGTCGCAGTAGGTTGTCTGTTCATTCTGTTATTGCTGGTTATTCTTTATCAAAGACGTCAGAAAAAGCTCAGCAATTTACGAATACAAAAACTCATCGAAGAGTCGGAAAAGCGTCTGTCTGGGATGATCAATAAAACGCACGTTGGGCTAGTGCTGATCGACAAACATGGTCATATCCATGATATTAACCTCATGGCCAAGAACTACTTCTCACTATCCGATTCAATGATCAGTAACATCAAAGCTTGGCAGTTATTTGAGGCAGGCAATCCAAATTCAACCACCTTGCAGTTGCTTCAGAACCTAGAGCAACACCAAGAACTGGCCGAAATAACCAGCGTCGAAACCATGGCAAGGCGCAGCGATGGTAGCTACTTTCCGGTACTGTTTTCTATAAGTGCCTTTCCTTGGCATGCGACCACTTATTATCTATGTACCGTGATCGATATTAGTAAGCGCAAAAAAGCAGAAATTGCAGTGCAAAACGCTAATAAAACGCTTCAACTACGTGTAGAAGAGCGAACACAAGACCTCAAAGACGCACAACAAGAACTGGTTGAATCAAGCAAACTTGCCGCACTAGGGCGGATGTCGAGTGCGATCACTCATGAGCTTAATCAACCGCTTACTGGTCTAAAAACCCTGCTTTCAAGTAATCAACTACTGATGGAAAGAGGCGAGACCAAGATGTTGAAAGCGAACATGGACTTAGTGATGAGCCTCATCGACAGAATGGCCAACATGACCAGTCAATTGAAGTCGTTCGCATTTAAAAGACTTGAGAAGCCCTATCCAGTTTCACTGACTGACGCACTGCAAGAAACCCTACGAATTCACCAAGCCGAATTAGACAACATCGATATTCGCGTGCGTGTTGCTTCTAATATTTCGATGGTGATGGGAGAAGAGGCGCGACTTCGTCAAGTGCTTGGCAACCTAATCAGAAACGCGGTAGATGCAACTCAAAATCAAACACCCGCGACCATTGTTGTCAGCGCACATACCGATCAGCAACGTGTGGTCATCAAGGTGCAAGATAATGGCTGCGGTGTGTCAGAAGATCAACTCGAAACCATTTTCGAACCCTTTCATACCAACAAAAAGATGGGCGAAGGTTTAGGTCTCGGCTTAGCTATCACAGCAAACAATGTGCGGGATATGCAAGGCACCTTGATAGCGAAGAACAACCCAGATCAAGGCATGACATTCACGTTAACGCTACAGAATAGTGATAGTGATGGTGATTGTAAGTAGCCGCTTACATAGAGTTTAGAGTTCACACACTATTGAAAAACTAAAACTAAAAAACCGCCCCAAAAGAGCGGTTTTGATTCACTTGTTGGCGTGTGACTTATTCGCTAATCCGTTAACGGCTTACTCAGCTAACTGCTTCAACAGTAGCTCTGTCGGGCGAACAATCGCGATGATCGATTCATCATAGATCTTCGCTGAATCAGACAATATCACTTGGTAGGCGTTCGCATCTGATGCTCGAACTTTTTCACCCGCTTGTGCTTTGGCAATCAAGGTTAACGCCAAGTCTGCGACTTCCGCAGTTTTCTCTGCGACAACCACAGTCTCTACCGAAGATACGTTGCCAGCGAAGACAGTTTTAGCCGCGAGTGCAGCCGCTTTTGCTTGTTGATAATGCTCTGTAAGTTGCTCAAGCGCTTGTTGATTACCCGTCGCGACTTCATTGACTAAATCTTGCATCTCATACACGGCGTAGCTTTCTACTGACAGCGCATCAACGAAGCGGTTTAGACGCTCGTATTGGCTGTATAAAGTGCCCTTAGGTTCAGTAGAATTCCACTTCTCCCAGTTGCGCGCATAGTACTGTGCTGGTTCTGTGTATTTCGCAAGCACGCGCAGGTCGTGAATATCCTGCCCTTTGGTAATACGTTTTAACAGCATGTCAGCGTCCGCATGATGACGAAGTCCAACAGACACTTCAGACCATGTATCCATCGCTTTCATACGCTTGTACATGCTGCGTTCGTCCGTCAATTCCGCATCAGACCAGAAACGTTCTGCAATTGCATAGCTGCGTGGCCATAGGTAGTTTTCAACGGTGTGGCTGTCTTTGTTTTCTAACCACATGGTGATCTCGCCACCTAGGATTAACTCTTTTTCTTTCTCTGTTAATTCTGCAGGGTAACCACCATTTGGTTCAGGAATCACGCTACCTTCAACATCACTGCTTGCAATCACTTCACCTGTGGTTGGCCAGCGCACATTACCGACCAGTTGGTAACTGCCTTCAGCAAAACCCTTTGGATTCAGATTTAGGTTGAACTCGGTGTACGACATGAAGTTATCGAAGTGACCGACAAAAGTTTTACCCGGCACATAATCAAGGATGTAGATCTCTTCTCGAGACTTGCCGTTGTAATCACTGAATGCGCGGAAAGTGCCGTCTTTCGCTTCAATGATAGTCAGTGTTCCCTTACGTGGGCCGCCTTTTGAACGAGGCTTCTGCCATTGGTACGTCACGAATTTTTCGCCGCTGTGCAGCTTATCATCAACTGTGATGCCACTTGGCATTGGGTCATTGCGATAGTGGTAGCTCGTCGGCTGAGGTTGATCTAGGTAATAACCCGTAGAAAGAATACCTGGGTAGCCCTCTTTCGCCGCACGACCAATGCTGTCGTGCCCTTGCCAGCTTTGAATCACGATGGAAGTCGGCAGATCTTTATGCCAAATTTCATCCCAACCGGTCATCTTCTTACCGCGCTCTTCGAGCATCTTCTCGACTTTTACATTGAGGTAAGACTGCAGACCACGCTCGCCATCGATATTGTTTTCTTCAATGAACTGTTGGTGCTTTTCGCTGTTTTTCCACTGCGCATAATTTGGCTCATCGCCACCGATATGAAAGTACTCATCAGGGAACAGCTCGGTCACTTCATTAAACACATCACCCAGCATTTCATAAACTTCTGGATTCAATGGGTCCATTAATGGTTCAAACACACCCCAGCCACGTTCTTGTTCGTAGCTTTGACCTTCACCACCCGACATCAAGCGTGGGTAAGCGTGAGCAACCGCAGAAGAGTGACCCGGAAGAGACACCTCTGGAATCACACGAATACCGAGGTTACGCGCGTATTCAACTAGGTAGCGAACTTGGTCTTTGGTGTAGTAATTACCATCAGCAGTCTCAGACCACAGACGCGGCCAAGATTCAGTTTGAATGCGAATGCCTTGGTCGTCCCAGAAGTGCCAATGGAATACGTTCATCTTCGCCGACGCCATCGCATCTAACTGACGAATAAGTACATCGAATTCAATAAAGTGACGTGACGTGTCGTAAGAAACACCACGCCAGCGGAAACGAGGCTCATCGACAATCGTGACAGCAGGAATATGGTAGCCAGTCGCTGTGGTTTCAACGAGCTGTAAAAGGGTTTCGATGCCGTGGATAACGCCATATGGGCTTGGAGAACTCAGCGTGATTTGTTCACCCTGAGTGGTAATTTTGTAGGACTCTACAGAGTCGATGTTCTGTACTTCAGACTTTGGCGCCGCGTCGATATCAATGATCAGGTTCGCTTCGTCTGCACTACCAACCTGCCAATTTAGAATCGGCACACCCGTCTGACGCTCAAGGCGATCAATAAAGCGTTTCGCCGTGTATTCAACGCGATCAGAATTAAAGCCTTTGATGTAAACCTTGAAGTTACCGTCGACCTTAACTTGCCCAGCTTTCAGCTCGACCGTTTGTGGGTACGGCATTAAATTTAGATCGGTATTTGGAGCCATTGCTAACGCCATTGGGGACACTACTGAACCTGAAATCAATAGGGATAATATAGTTTTTTTCATTATTAGTTTTCCTATATAAATATGGTTCTGTTTTGTTTATCGGAGGCGATTCACAAAACAGAACCATCAGCCACTGCTGTTGCTCGTTATCGCTAATTCGAAAGCTTGTTATCGCTAGTTCAAAAGCTTATTGCTCGTTAACAAGAGCGACCGCTTCACGAACCAATGCGCCGATCTCACCCCATTGCTCGTTCTCGATCATCTTTGGAGAGACCATCCAAGTACCACCACAGCACACCACGCGATCGACGGCTAGGTAGTCATTGACGTTGTGTTTACCGATACCGCCCGTTGGCATCAAAGACACATCGACATATGGCGCTAGCAGAGATTTCACCATGTTGATGCCGCCAGACGCTTCTGCCGGGAAGAACTTCAAGAAGTTAAGGCCAAGCTCTAACGCTTGCTCTACTTGGCTTGGGTTGTTTACGCCCGGAACGATTGGCATACCGATTTCTTGGCAACGTTTTACGGTGTTTGGGTTCAGGCCCGGAGCTACGATGAATTCGCTGCCCGACTCTTTCGCAAGGTCGATCTGCGCTAGCGTTAATACTGTGCCAGCACCGATACACATCTCTGGGTACGCATCGCGCATCGCACGAATCGCGTCTGCTGCCGCTTCAGTACGGAATGTGACTTCAGCCACTGGCAGGCCGTTTTCTACCAACACTTTTGCCAGTGGAATCGCGTGTTCAACCTTGTTGATTTGGATAACAGGAATAACTTTGAATTGCTTAAGTTTGTTGATCATTTCTTGAGACATAATAATTCCGCTTTTTATTTTATTTTTTAATCAGTTGGCTCATAGCGCTCACGGGGATGATTGCGCCAGAGTATTGAATAACGATGGAAGCCAGTTGGTGGCCAAGTTCGGCTGCGTCGGTGGCGCTCTCGCCAGTAAGACGCGCAGCTAAATAACCCGCGGCGAATGAATCGCCCGCCGCGCAGGTGTCGACCACGTTAGAAACACGAGTCGCTGAGACATAACTCTCAACAATGTTGCCCTGTTCAACTTGAACAATCTTGCATGGTTCACAGCCACGTTTGATGACGATCTCTTGGCAACCCAAACGCAGGCAGCGTTGTTGAACGCTCTCTGAGTTACCCCAAACCAGCAGATCGTCGTCTTCAGTAATCAAGGCGATGTCCACCAGCGGCAGTAACTTGGCGTACCAATGTTGAGCTTGCTCGGTGCTCCAAAGTTGCGGGCGATAGTTGTTATCAAAAATCACCTTGCCGCCTTGGTTCGAGAACACGCTAATGGCTTTGAATAGATGCTCGCGAGAGGCATCATCCAAAATCGCGATACTGATACCGCTGATGTAAACCGCATCGACTTGCTTCTCTGTCAGGGCGATTTCAAGCTTATTCAGGTTGTCGGCTTGCTTGTTTAAGTTATCGATTTGAAAGTAAGATTTTACTGCCGCGTCGTTGCGCCAGTAGTGAAAGTGTCGCTCGCCTGTCTCGTCGGTTTCGACCATGTACAAGCCGGGTAGCTTGTTTGGGATGCGTTCAACGAAATTGGTTTGAATACCTTCGAGCTGCCAATTATCAATCATATTTTGAGACAGCTCATCGCTACCCAGACCCGTCGCGTAATGAACAGAGAGGTTTTGATGTTGGGTTAAACGAGAAAGGTAAAGTGCGGTATTGAGCGTGTCACCGCCAAATTTTTTGGTTAATGGAGAGCCGCTGATTTCGACCATGCACTCGCCAAAGAAAGCAATATTGAAGTTAGAAGATGCAGGCATAGCAGATCCTAAAATAGAGAGATAAATGGGGAATAAGGCCCTACCGAGAAGCAGAGCCTGAGCTAGCTAAATCACTCCACAACGTGTTGTACTAGCTTTGTTGTACTAACTTGCTGTGGAGCGTTTTAGATTAGCTTGTTTGATTTGCAGGACGTTGAGAAGACGCTTCTTCTTCAAGCACACCTGAGTCTGACAGTTCCATCTCCATCAGAGCACGCTCGTCATCAAGAATTGCTTTCGCCATTTCTGGTGTCACTTGGTTAGCCGGAGTACATAGGCTCACCAGCACACCAGCCGTTAGAGCCACTAGACAAGAAGGAATCACAGGGTTGCCCCAGAAAGCCGTGTAGTCTGCATTTAGCATTACGACAAATGAAGCCACAGATGCACCCGCTAGCGTAGCAAGAGCACCCTGCCAGTTGTAACGTTTCCAGAATCGACCCAACATACCGCACACAAACATGCCCGACATTACGGTTGAAATCATTTTCGTGATGTAGCCAATGATGTCGTTTGACGTTAGTGCGAACAACAGTGCAAAACCAATCACCACAATCAGTGCCAAGCGAGAATAGTTCACCATTGACTCTTTGTTTGGTACGCGGCCCGTGAACATCACGTAAACATCACGAAGTAGGATAGACACACCAGCTATCGCATCTGAGCTTGCGCTCGACATCGTTGCAGAAAGACCCGCGATAAGAACAATCATGCCAACGCCAACCGGAAGAACCGTTGCAGCAACATAAGGGAACGAGTAGTTCGCGTTATCCAATGTTGGGTCAATGGCATGTGCTGCCATACCGATGATTGCAGGGATGATTGAGAAGAAAAGGTACAACACACCCGATGCAACAAATGAGCGACGAACCGTTGATACATCTTTACCTGAGTAGATACGCTGACGGAATGAAGGCGTCGCCAGTACACCCACGCCGATAACCACAGCCAGAGACACAGCAGGCAGAAGACCCAGTTTATCGATTGCTAAAAAGCTTGTAGCAGCAGGGTCCATCGCAGCGTAAAGGTTATCCATGCCGCCGATGTAATCGACTGACATTACTGCCATCAAGATAAAGCCAGCAAAAAGAATGATCGCTTGAATGGTATCGGTCCATACAACCGCCGTGTAACCACCGATCACCACGTAAATAGTGAATGCCGCTGCAATAATGATTTTCGCTAGGTTGAGATCGATGTCAGCAATCCATGCTAGGTACATACCGCCACCTAGAATGTGGGCGCCCAACCAACCAATTGAAGCCACAAAGATCAGTACACCTACAACGTTTTTCACGATGCGGTTAGCGCCAACATAGTAAGCCAGTTCTTCACTCATGGTCATGAAGTTCAATTTACGAACCGGAGCAAACCAAAGAGCAAGTAATAGGATGCCTATCGCACCACCAATGCCGTATAGAGCACCTGCCCAGCCATTTGCGTAGCCGAAGCCAACCGCACCCATACTTGAACCCGTACCGACCATCGTCGCTACTGTTGTACCAAGTACTAAGAACATAGGTAGGCCACGGCCACCTAATAAGAAATCTTCGCCAGATTTTTGATTACGCGAGACAAACCAGCCTAACCAAATTAAAAATAATACGTACACGCCGAAGCCTGTAAGAAAAAGTGTGCTGTTCATTTGACACCTCTCAGTGAAATATTGAGTTCATTCTTGAACTTTATTTATGATTCATTCATTTTATATTTCATATAATTACTTTATTGATTTTATCTTTTTTAATTAAAGTAATTTTTATAAATGTAGGGTGAGAGTATTAAAGGATAATAACAGGGATGACTAACCCCTAATACTCTCTAAGTAGGTAATTGTGATTAGGTTATTACTATCCGCGATCGGCGCGGTAGCAAGTCACATCTACTTCAACCTTCACGTCTACAACTAAGTCGCAAACCATGCAGATACGAGCCGGTGGGTTAGCACCGAAGAACTCTTTGAATACCTTATTAAAAGATTGGAAGTAACGAGAATCCGTTAGCACAACCTTTACGTGCATTACGTCTTCTAGGCCGTAGCCCGCTTCAGTCATGATATCGACACAGTTTTGGATCGCTAGGCGAGACTGATCAACAATGCCACCCTCAACCACTTCACCATCTGTCATCGGTGTCTGGCCAGAAACGTATAGGAAACCACCTGCTTCAGTTGCACGTGCAAATGGTAAATGTTGTCCGCCTGTACCTGTACCGCCTTCAACACCGTAACGTTTAATAGTCATTTTTTAACTCCACTTATTTATAGATAATATTGGGTTTATAGATAGCATTGGCTTTATAGATAAAACAGTTTCTATTCCAATATATTTAAATTAATTCGCCGTTTTTATAACCACCTGAATTTAATAAATAATTTAAATTCTAGTTTCGGTAAATAAAAACGCCTGAACGATTATTCCTTACTTTTCCTTGCTGGTAAGTTAACTCACCATTTACAAATACACTTTCTATTCCTTCAGCAACTGAAATAGGATTTTCAAATGTTGCTGTGTCTTTAATATTCTTTGGATCAAATAAAACTAAATCGGCAAAGGCACCACAGCGAACTTCGCCTCGGCCCGCTAAGTTGTAACGCTGAGCCGACATTCCGGTCATCTTGTGAATCGCTTCTGGCAACGAGAACAGTTTTTCGTCTCGGCAATAGTGACCTAGCACTTTCGGGAAGGTGCCCCACAATCTTGGGTGTGGATGCGGGTCATTAGGTAAACCGTCTGAACCCACCATGGTCAATTTGTATTTCAATACGCGCTTTACGTCGTTTTCATCCATGCAGTGATAAACCGCGCCCGCTGGTTGAAGCGCTTTTGCTGCGTCCATCAGAGGTAGGTTCATTTCATCAGCAATCTGCTTCAGCGTTTTGCCTGCGTGTTCTGGTTTTTCTTCAGACCAAGTGATGAAGATATCGAAATCGTCGGTCACTTGTTTCAAATCTAATGTCGAAGAGCTCGCTGAGTATGGGTAGCAGTCGCAAGACACATCTTGGTGCTCAGAAACCTTGTCCATTAAGTCGAGTACTTCAACGGTTCGACCCCAGTTCCCCGCACCTGCACATTTAAGGTGGGAGATAACAACAGGCACTTTCGCGTATTGTCCCGTCTCAAACGCCTCTTCCATCGCGCTTAAGATCTCTTCAAATTCGGTACGCATATGCGTGGTATAGATGCCGCCATGGCCAGAAAGCACTTTCGCTAACTGCATCACTTCGTTGGCATTCGCTTGTTTCGCGCTTGCGTAAGCCAAACCCGAGCTCAAACCTAATGCGCCTTGCGCCATCGCCAAATCAAGGTTGGTTTGCATCGTCGCGATTTCATCTTCGCTTGCAGTACGTTGTAAGTCGTCCATCACTTGGTTGCGCAATGTGGTATGGCCAACTAACGCTGCGACGTTTACTGCCGGTTGAGCTTGCTCTACCGCTTGTGCATACGCGGCGAAAGTTGGGTATTTGAAATCAGCCTGAGCGCCTAAAAGATTCATTGGGTCAGGTGGATCGCCAGCCAAAACGGTTGGTGATGCGCTGATACCACAGTTACCAACAATCACGGTTGTGACACCTTGGCTAATCTTAGGCAGGCAGTCTGGGTAACGAATTACATTGGTATCGTCATGTGTGTGTACATCGATAAAACCAGGAGCCAATGCTAAGCCTGCTCCCTCAACCAACTGGCCACAATCTTCGTGATCGATTTGACCAATTTCGGCTATTTTTCCATCTCGGATTGCTACATCGGCACAAAACGATTGTTCGCCGGTGCCGTCAAACACCTCTACATTTTTGATTATCGTATCGAACAACATTTTTCACTCTCTCAATCCACTGTGTTGATGGAGCTATATTAGAAATTCAGCCGATTATTTTCAGTGACAAAACACACATAATATTTTAATTTGTGTGATAGTTTCTACCACAAAACAGATTGTGGATATATTTAAACATTAAATAACAACAACTTAAATCATGTTAGGAATCAGCAATGAAACATAACTCGGCACAAAAAGATGTTATAAAGTATCAAAATGATAGTTTTATCTTGACTGAAAAAGGCCAAAAAGGGAGAGCAATATCACAATCTGAGAACGGTATTTATCGATTGGTTGATGAAGATGTTTCACTTCCGGTTGCAGTTATCAAACAATCGGCATTGACCAATAACCTGAATTGGATGCAATCATTCGCTGATCACCATCAGGTTAAATTGTCGCCACATGGCAAAACCTCCATGACTCCTGCTTTTTTCCGCCAACAACTAGAAAACGGCGCTTGGGGTATTACAGTCGCGACGCCTGCTCAGGCCGAAATTGCGGCTATGGCGGGTGCAAAACGAATCATCATGGCCAACCAATTGGTAGGTAAAACCAACATGGCGATCATCGAACAACTTATTCGCGAGTTTGATGTCGATTTCTATTGTTGTGTGGATTCATCAGTAAACGTGCAGCAACTTAACCAATATTTCGCCAATACAAAGCAGATGCTAAAAGTACTGATCGAGTTTGGTGTACCGGGTGGTCGTTGTGGTTGTCGGTCACCGCAAGAAGTTCTAGAACTGGCTCAAACCATCCAAGACACACCAACCCTTTCGCTGGCAGGTATTGAAGTGTACGAGGGTGTAATTCACGGTGACAATGCAGAACAAGACATTCGTACCTTCTTAAATCAGGCGCTCACTTCGGTCGAAAGCCTTGCATCAGATGGCCTAATTGCAGGGCAACCTATCATCACTGGTGCAGGATCTGCTTGGTACGATGTAGTCGCAGAATGTTTGGCGAACCTAACCGATTATTTGGCGATCATCCGTCCGGGTTGTTATGCCATTCACGACACAGGCATTTACCTAGACGCACAAAGCAAGGTGTTGCAACGCGCCCAAGTAAACCAAGGCTACGCGTGCGAATTGGGTGGTGATTTAGAATCGGCACTTGAGGTATGGGCGTATGTAATCTCTCGTCCAGAGCCGACCAAATTAGTGGTTGGGCTAGGCAAGCGTGATGTGGCCTTTGATGCAGGCTTACCAATTGCTGAGCGTGGCTATCGCAATGGCGAAACTATCTCAGTGAAAGGCTTAACCTCTACTGCCGTGATGGATCAACATACCTTTGTTGAAACCGATGGCTCTTCTGAAATTGAAGTGGGCGACATGATTGCTTTCTCTACCTCGCATCCGTGTTTAACCTTCGACAAATGGCGCTACATTGCTATCAGCGATGACGAACATCAGGTGACCAAATGGGCGGAAACCTGTTTCTAGGTCGATTTTTCAATAAGCTAGAATCAGCGAAGCAATAAGATATACTAACGGGGCTAAGGCTTAGTTTTAAATGGATTAGTGCTAAATGGCTTGGTTCTTAAAAACTAAGCAATACGATTAGCCCCATCAACAAAGGATCAGGATTCTTGAGTTTAGAAGTAGATATCATTTCACAGATAACAGAGCGTTTTCCTGTTCTTCGTGATGCAGAAAAGAAAGTCGCCAAGTTGATCATGGACGACATTGATTTTGCTGCCAATGCCAGCATTACAGAACTTGCTGAAGGTGCTCAAGTAAGTGAAGCCACCATCACACGTTTTGCTAAAGCGATCGGCTGTAACAACGTACGTGATATGAAGATTAAGTTGGCTCAGACGCTAACCGTTGGCCAGCGCTTTATCCTCGAACCTGTTGACCAAACGGGTTATCAAGGTATCTACGAATCGATCAAGCAGAGCCTAGACATCAACCGCACTTTGTTCAAAGAGCAAGACGTTGAAACCGCAGTCAGCTGGCTGCATAACGCCAGACAGATCATTGCTATCGGCATGGGTGGCGGTTCAACCATTGCTTCTCAAGAGCTGCAACATAGACTGTTTCGTTTAGGCTACCCTGTGGTGTCGTACAACGACGGCTTGATGTCACGTATGGTTGCCGCCACGGCAGATGCCAATGACGTGATGGTGATGATTTCAGCGACAGGCTTTACGCCCGTGATCACTGAAACCGCAGAGCTAGCTAAGCAGTATGGACTTAAGATCATCGCGATTACGCCACAAGATACACCGCTAGCAAAAATTGCCGATATCTTGTTACCCATCAAGCATATGGAAACCGACTTCATCTACAAACCATCGGCTTCTCGCTACGCTATGTTGGCATTAGTGGATGTGCTTTCTATGGGAATCGCAGTCAATCACAAGAACCGTTCGCGCGACAAACTGCGCCGCTTGAAAGTTGCGCTCGATTCTTACCGAGGCGGTGGCGATAGACAGCCTCTCGGTGATTAACGAATCAAGGACAGAATGGGCTTAAAATCTGGGGCGCGACAATCTTTCACTAGCTCGTATAAGCTCATTTCCAATCCTGTAATTTGGACACCAGCATCTCGTAACCGGCTAATAGCCAGATTCTTGTTAAGCAGCATTCGCGAGCTAACGCAGTCACCAACCACCTGAACCTTGTACCCAAGTTCCAACAACCCCATTGCGGTTTGATAAACACAAATATGAGCCTCAATACCACACACTAACCAAGTCTCTACATCCTTGGCTTGAACCGCCTCAACAAACTTGGGCTCATCACACGCGTTGAAAGTGAATTTAGGTATCGGCTTTGCATCATTCAACAAGTCATTAAGTTCGTCGACTGTAGCACCTAGCTTCTCTGGATTCTGTTCCAAACGAATAATTGGCAGACCCAAAACCTGCGCTCCTTGAGCTAACTTTCCGCAATTAGCAATCAGCGTATCGCTCTCATCAACAAGGCGTGCGAGCTTGCCTTGTACGTCCACAACCACCAAACCTGTGTTTGCTCGGTTTAACATCCAACTCTCCTTGTCATGATTAGAATCAGCGTACTGCTTTGCTTTCAACAAACACCGCAAATAAATACTACAATAGAACAAATATAATGTTTGTTATGTTTTATTTTTCAATTAGTTAGATAAATCAGACCTCACTTCAACTTTAAAAAACATCGTTTTATTTAGCAAATTTAACCATTTGTCAATATATGAATTTTATTTATAAACAATATAACCAACAAATATTTCGTTAGCTCTTGATAAATCAAGGGCCGCAGGTAATCACGTTATCAATGAAAAAATAGGTTTCATTTGTGAGGGTTTTATAAATCAAAAATCAGCGATACCGTGATTTGCATCACAAGATGAATTAACAAGGTATCATCATGAAAAAATCAGCATTAGCACTCGGATTAATCGGTTTAGTTTCACTTCCAACTTTTGCAGCAGGCACAGATGGCGGTGCGTATGTAGGTGGCGGACTGAGCGTCTATCAAGGTTCGGATACAGATGGCGCGCCAAGCTTAGATTCTAGCGGCATGGGCTATAACCTATACGGCGGTTACCAATTCAACCGTATCGTTGGCGTGGAACTTGGCTATAACGATTATGCAGACTACAAAAACAGCACAGACAAACTTTCACCAACGTCTATTTCTGTATCAGCAAACCTCGGTTATACGTTCGATAACACTATTCGCCCATTTGTGTTAGCAGGTTTAAGCTCTGTCGACCTCAATGCGAATAGCGCTGCAGGATACGATGATGATAGTGGTACAGGCTTCCACTTTGGCGTTGGTGTTGAATACACGCCGGTTGAACACCTAACACTTCGCCTGATTTCTCAAGCGGATGCGGTAAGTGTAGAAGACTCTTATAAATTTAATGGATCTACGTTCTCAACCGACGACCATACACTAGCATTCAACAGTGTTAGCTTCGGTGGTTCATACGACTTCTAATGTAATTGAACCACATAGAATAAACTGAATATACTCATTCACTTTGCTGTACCACCTTGTCTTAAAGGTAACTCAGTAAAGTGAATTTTTTTTATCTATGTAACGATTCAACTTACAAAGCCATACAGTAATGAGCAAAAAACTCAGGGATAATTGTCAACAACGGTCGAGAGGCCAAAAACCAACAACTAATAAAAATCGACAGTGACCGACAATCACATTTGAAGACATGACAGAGTGAGTAACAAAGATGAACAAGATAACGAAATCAGCATTAGCACTGGGTTTAATCAGCGCAGTTTCTCTTCCAGCTTTAGCAGCGGGTACTGACGGCGGTGCTTACATTGGTGGTGGTCTTAGTATCTACCAAGATTCTGATACAGATGGTCAAGGTAGTTTAGATTCAGATGGCATGGGCTACAACCTATATGGCGGCTACCAATTCAACCGCATCATTGGTGTTGAGCTTGGCTACAATGATTACGCAGACTACAAAAAAGGGACTGCAAAACTGTCGCCGACATCTATCTCTGCATCTGCAAACATCGGTTACACATTCGACAACACAATCCGCCCATTCGTATTGGCTGGTTTAAGCTCTGTTGACCTAAACGCAAACAAGAGCGCGGGTTACGATGACGATAGCGGTACTGGTTTCCACTTTGGTGTGGGTGTTGAATACACGCCAATCGAACATCTAACATTGCGCCTAATTTCTCAAGCAGACGCAGTGAGTGTTGAGAACGACTACGGCTTTAAGAAAGAAGACAAAACGCTTGCCTTCAACAGTATTAGCTTCGGTGGTTCATACAACTTCTAATGTGATTGAACCACATAGAATAAGCTGAACATACTAATTCACTTTGCTGTTCCACCTTGTCATGAAGGTCACTCAGTAAAGTGAATTTTTTGTTTCTACACGCCCTACCGCGTCATTTCACTTTAACCAGTTTATCGCTCGTCACGCCTAATTGAGATTTATGCGTTGATATTAGAGCTTTCTTGGTAGCGAGACTAAAATAAAGGAATAAGAGACGCAGGAACTCAATTACGATGAATCTACCACGCTTAAATATGTCGATAAACAAACTCCCTTTCGTGTTGGCTGTGTATTACCTACTTGTCATTAACTTACCTATCTCACGCGAACTGTTCAATATTCTTAGTGCCTCACAAGCCGAAAGCATTGGGTTTATCATCTCGATCCCATTTTTCTTTCTCGCCGCATTCAACTTTATCTTTCAAGTATTCAACTGGCCTATATTCGCCAAAGCTTTTTTTATCTTGTTACTACTTACTTCTTCTTTAGTCAGCTACAGCATGTTCAACTACGGCATTTTTGTAGACTATGGAATGATAGAAAACGTCTTCGAAACCAACAGCGGAGAAGCCGCTAGCTACCTAAGCAGCTATTCTATTTTATGGTTTGTCTTGATGGGTGGAGTCCCGTCACTGCTTCTTTTGTTTACAAACCTTGAAAGAGAATCTTGGAAAGATTTTGCGATTTGGAAGTCGATAGGGCTGCTGTCTTCTTTGATCCTCATTGCCATCATTGCAGGGTTGTTTTACAAAGATTACGCATCGATTGGTCGTAATAACTCTCATCTTAAAAAGATGATCATTCCGACCGAATACGTCGCTTCAACCGCAAAATACATCAACAATACTTACATCAAAGAACCGATTCCTTACCAAGAAATCGGCTTAGATGCGCAGCTAAAACCAGAAGCTAAACAAGCTGAAAAACCAACCTTATTGGTGTTTGTTCTTGGTGAAACAGCACGTGTATATAACTACCAATATTATGGCTATGAGAAAGAAACCAATGCTCATACCAAACCCTATAACCCGATCTTTTTCTCTGATGTCCAGTCATGCGGAACAGCCACTGCGGTTTCTGTGCCATGTATGTTTTCTAACATGAACCGAAGCAACTACGATCGCGACAAAGCCTACAACCAAGATAACGTGGTCGACATTATGAATCGCGCGGGCATTCATTCTATCTGGCGAGAGCACGATGGTGGAGACAAGGCAGTCGCACATCGAATCAAAGAGATGACACTGGTTGCCAAAGACAGCGACCCTTTGTGTAATAAAGAAGTGTGCTATGACACAGCCATGCTAGAGAACTTCGAACAAGATACTCAAGATCTTAAACAAGATAGCATCATTTTCTATCATATCTCCGGATCTCACGGCCCAACTTACTTTGAGCGATACCCAGAAGATCATAAGAAGTTTGTGCCAGACTGCCCACGTTCTGATATCGAAAACTGCACCAAAGAGCAAGTGGTCAACACCTACGACAACACCATCTTGTACACAGATTTCTTTCTATCACAGGCTATTCAGAAGCTAGAGAAACTCACCGATAAGTACAATGTCGCGCTGATGTACATTTCCGATCACGGAGAATCATTGGGAGAAAATGGCATCTACTTACACGGCATGCCTTATTCATTGGCACCGAAAGAGCAAACCCATGTGCCTATGATCATGTGGATGTCTGATGGTTTCGCCGAGCAGAAAGGGATAAACCAAACCTGCTTAAGAAAGGCAGGCAAAGAACAGAGCTTCTCCCAAGACAACCTGTTCGACTCTTTACTCGGCCTAATGGATGTACAAACCAAAGAATACCGAGAGAACCAAGATATTTTTGCTTCGTGTCGGTAGTGTTTTTGCTTATGTAAATCATCGGAAAACTCGAGTTGCCTGAGCAAGCTCTCCTCAACTTCCCCGAAAAAGAAAAGACCTCGGTCTTTTCTTTTTTTTTCGTCGCTAACATGGATCCAGAGTGTTAATTTATAACGACGAAACAATGAGCTACATTTAATAGAGACAATAATGGAACAGTCCGTCGTGCTCCAAAGACCAACCTGTCTTATTAGACTTTATCTCACTCACATCGCTCATTGAACTTGCCACGATTAAGCTCAGTTCAATACGGCACCTGAATGGCGCCGCAATATTAATGTTTACGTCATATAATTAAGGACAAATGAATGGACGCTTTCATAATTTCAAGCTGGCAATTTTCTGAGGGTGTGGCACATGAACACACCACCAGCCCAGCCTCATTCGAGCAATCAACTTGGTATCACTGCCAAAGAGATGCTGACGGTTTGAGAGAATGGCTCCACAGTAATACGGTTCCAAATGCCATAATCGATTCATTACTCACCGATGACACCCGCCCTCGATTTGAACAATTTGGCCACGACTGTTTTTTGATGATTCTGCGAGGCATTAATCTAAACGAAGGTGCTAACCCTGACGACATGCTTAGCCTACGCATCTTATGGTACAAAGGCACTTTAATATCGACACGCAAAGTTCCTTCAAAAGCGGTCAGTAATCTGATATCCGATCTCAAACAAAACCAAGGCCCGACATCATTACCTGATGTATTACTGGGCATGATACGTGGAATCAACCACAGCATTTCAACCTTCCTAGTACCCGTCGAACTCTTGATTGACGAGTTAGAATCTACATCCAATATCGACATAAGATCGATTAACGCTCTGCATTCAAGGCTACTTAGACTAAGGCGCTATTTGAAGCCTCAGAAATACGTTTTTGAGGACTTAATGAGTGACCTGCCTGCACCATTGAGTAAGCACAACAGTCATATAAAGAACAGCCTTGATACCATCCTGAGAATTAATGAGTCTGTTGAGTTTTACATCGAACAAATTAATGTATTTTTAGCGAGCCTAAGTCAGCAACAAGCTGAAAAAATGAATAGAAATACGTACCTATTTTCTATCATTGCGGGTATTTTCCTCCCTGCTGGGTTTTTCACCGGTTTGCTGGGTGTCAATATTGCAGGAATACCCGGAACAGATAACCCAATAGCATTCCCACTATTTTGCATTGGGCTGCTCGTGGTCATAGCGGCAGAGGTCATTATTTTGAAAAAATTGAGGTTTATTTAATGGTTGAGTTTTTGCAATCCAATATGTGGCTTAAACAAGTGGGTTTAGGTTTACTTCTTATCACTGTGTATTGGGTGATAAAACGCTTGGGGAAAAACTGGATAGAAACATTAGCGGAAAATAAGCGCGTCGAATTGAAGCGAAAGCAGTTCGTGATTAAGTGTTTCAATATCGTTCTGTTTCTACTCTTCATCGCTGTGTTTACGATTGTTCTTAACTTGGGTTTTGGTGATATTTCGCTGTTCTTGTCATCCATATTTGCGGTGCTGGGTGTCGCTTTATTCGCGCAATGGTCGATTCTAAGTAACCTCACAGCCAGCGTACTAATATTTTTCGTCTTCCCTTATCGCATTGGCGACAGAGTAAGAGTCGCGGAGAAAGACGAAGACATCAGCGGTGTGATCATCGATATCACCATGTTCCACGTTATTCTTCGACACAGTTCGGGCAACATTATCACCTACCCCAACAACCTGATTCTACAAAAGGGCGTGATAAAGGTCTTAGTTGAACCTGAGTTAAACAGTGAAACTGTCGATACAAAACTCATCAAAGCTGAAGACTCGGGAAAGTAATGCGCCCGATTCAACGTCCCAATCAATAAGTTCAGCAAAGGGCAAAATATCTTGCCCTCTTTCAATTAACATCAGCTCTTCTGTTAACACCCACACACCTTTCAAAGCTGTCGTTTTTATTCAATACCGACCTCAAGCAGTCGCCTACAATTGCTGTCATTGATACGTGGCTCAGATACGTCAATTATCTCATCGTCAATTGACGTATCTGAGAACAAGATGACGACCACGCACTCTATCGAATCAAGACAGCAGGAATTCAAGCGATGTTAGACATCAAAAAAATCTCAGCACTGAGTGACTTAAGCGAACTTAAAACGGCTTACTTTACTGAGTCAACAGCGCCACTCGATGGCATGTGGCACTTTGGCTTTGTGCCAATGTCTGACCATTTTGGTTTTTACGAAAACGGTAATCTTGTCGGTTATTGCGTATTGAATGGCGAAGGCTACTTACTTCAGTTCTACCTAACGCCAACAGCCAGCACTCATATTGAAGACTTGTTCACCTTAATCGTAGAGAACAACAGCTCTGTGATTGGTAAGGTGAAAGGCGCATTCGTGAGCACCGCTGAACCACAATATTTATCACTGTGTGTCGACAACACAGTGTCATTTAAAGTGAATGCGATGATGTACCGCCAAAACTCTCAAGCCAGATCTGATTGTGATTCAGACCGCATTGAAGAGATAGAGATGAGCCTCTCGACAGAAGAACAACTGGAGCAGCTCGTTGAGTTTGCTTCATCAGCGATTGGCGCGCCAAAAGAGTGGCTCACCGGTTACTACGGTAATTTGATTGCCCGCCAAGAGCTATGGGGCTACTGGGAAAGTGACGACATTCTCGCTACTGGAGAGTGCCGTAAGTTCGATGAGCATCAAACACAGTTTGCCGACCTAGGTATGATTGTCGCACAAGAAGAACGCGGTAAAGGCTTAGCAACGCGTGTTATTCACTTTCTAAAGCAACACGCTAATAGCCAAGGGGTAGAAGCTATGTGCTCTACGGAAAGCAGTAATATTGGCGCACAAAAGGCCATCAAACGCGCTGGGTTATCATCAAAGCATCGTATCTTGCAGTTTGATTTTAGCGAATTAAAGGAAACTGATTAGCCTTGATTCGGATTAACAAACATCAAGACTAAGTTCTAACAATTGATACTGATAAAAACTGTCACCTCCAACGATATCCACATATAGTTGGAGGTGACAATCATCTGAAATAGAAGGTCTAATGATCAATTGGTTACAGTCTCCAAAATCCCCTGTAGTTGCTCAGTTCATTGATTGCTACTGGCTGATTGAAAAGACGCCCGACGCTCAAACTCATCAATTTCCGATACTCAATCCCGATCCATCAGCGCACCTGATCTTATCGCCAAGCGAGCAGGTTTATCACTACACAATAGAGCAACAAGTCGACCAAGGCGTTGGCTGTCATCTACTGTTGCCACACCATAAAGCCATTGAACTGGATCACTCAAAGCCGTTTATTCATTTGGGCATCAAGTTCCATGTGGGCGCACTGTACTCTCTGGTTATCCCAGATTGCCCTCATCCTAGCCTAGACCGCGTTAACTCTATCGACCTTTCAGGTTTGCTTAGCAGCTCAAATGCCGATGCTATGTCATTGATTAAGCTTGCTCAAACCGATGTTGAAGCCTGTTGTCAGCAGTTAGATGATTTGCTGCTTCCTTGGTTATCGACAGCTAAAACGGATAGGCACAGCGAACTGACACGTAAGGTGTTGGGTGTGCTTGGTTCGACACCGATTGCAGAGCTTAGCGACAAGCTGTTTTGCTCGCAAAGAACATTGGAAAGAAGCTTCAACAAGGTAACAGGGCTGACATTAAAACAATGCCAATCGATGAACAAGCTCGAAGCGATGCTGGAATACTTGTATAAACGAAATTTGGATGACATTGATTGGATAGACGTCGCCTTTCAATTTGGGTTTAGCGACCAACCGCACCTGATTCGTTACCTAAAGAAAACCATCGGTCTAACACCCAATACTTACGCTAAACAAGGCGGCCTAACCATTGATGTGTATGGTGGAGTGAGATCGGACTAACCCACTCTTTGTCCATCAAGCACTCTTTGTCTATAACGCGCATTCTTTCTATAACGAACGTTCTATCTATATAGCAAACGCTCTATCTATAACAAACGTCCTGTCTATAATGCACACCTCTGTCTTTTGTGTCCCATTAGTAGCAAGTTTTATTGAGTTTAGATTTGCGACTAAATATACTGGGGACACCATCAGACGGAGGACAAAAATGAATAATAAAAACAAACATATAGTTTTAATTCATGGTCTATATATGCCTGCGTTGATCATGCAATATCTGGATAGAAACTTCAAAAAACGCGGCTTTACAACGCACAAGTTTGCCTACAACTCGCTGCGTTTCCCTTCTGCAGCCAAACGCCTCAATCGCTTCGTGAATGCTCGCTTTAATGAATACGATGAAGTCTACTTCTTTGGTCACTCACTGGGTGGCTTGCTGATTCGCCACTACTTTAAGTTCTACCAACCCGACTTTGCAGACACCTGCATTATTACCGCAGGTACTCCGCACAATGGGGCAACCATCGCCAAAACGCTTTCGAATCATGGTCTTGGGTTTATATTTGGTTCGAGCAAAATGATCTTAAGTGATGGCTTGGGTGACTACGATATTGATGTGCCGATTGGCGTGATTACAGGCACTTACGACGCCGGAGTTGGACGTATTGTACTGGGAAAAAATCCGGGGGATGGCACGGTAACACTCGAAGACGCAAACCTGAGAGGGGCAACGGATACTTACGCTCTCAAACTCAACCACACGGCGCTTGTCTACTCCAAGGAAGTCGTGGCACTGTCGGCTCAGTTTATCGAACACAGAGCTTTTAAGAACGCTTCATAGCTTTTATCTGTTAGCTTTTTTCCGCTCGCGCGCTAGCTCTTGTATCAAGCTCTGGTTTTGTTATTTCTGTTTTCTTACTTCTGGTAGACCGATACAAAGATAGATAAAAACAAAAATACCACTCTGCGATGAGAGTGGTATTCAAAGATTCAATGCTGGAAGTGAGTGCTTATTATACTTTCTATACTTGTTACAGACGATTCACTCGCGTTGGTAAAAATACCTCACCCAACATGCATCGCACCGAACCACCACCGATGTCTTCGATCGTTTTCACGTTAAACGGTAGTAACTTTCCGTGTGTCGAAAGCTGAGCTAACTGAGCTGGAGAAAATGCATCGTAAGCCGACTGAGACATCGCGATTACTTTATCGCCATTCACGGTTTCCAATTGCAGAATGTTGCCGCAGAATCGGTTCATCTGATCGATCGAGATCGAGATAACTTGCTTGTCTTTGGCAAGAGATTTCACCACAAAACGGCGTTCAAACTCAGGGATCACTTCATCACAGATCACGCAGAAGTTATCACCAATCGCCATCATCACATTGGTGTGATAAATCGGCTGACCCGACGGTAATGCCGTTTGGAACGAAACCACGCGAGAATAACCAATACGCTTCGCATAATCTTCTAATACTTCACGGTCGCAACGCTGAGAAAGCGCCGCATAGATCGTCTTATTGATGTGATCGATAACCATCACACCGGTGCTCTCTAGATAAGAACCTTGAGCAACGTACGACTCCATAGACTCACTGTGGTTAACAATGCGACCAGACGCTTCCAGCACTTCAATAAGAGCAGTAGGCTTAACTTCATGCTGACGGTTTTCACAGGCCATAGGGAAAGTGAATAAACTTCCATCACTACAAGTACTGAACCAGTTGTTTGGGAACACTGCGTCAGGGGTTTCGACACCCAATTCTGGGTAATCAAACTCTACAACTTGCACACCTTCTTTACGCAACGAAGCCACCATAGCCTTAAATTCAGCCATCGTTTCCAGCTTCACCTCAGCTTCAGTCAGATTGACTCTGTGCTGAAACTCGTTATCACGTGCTGTTTCTTCGTTAAATCGAAACTCTTTTGGCGGAACCATAACAACGCAATTGGCGTTTTGAACATTAGTAATATGAAGTGATTTTTTGTGTAGGTTTAACATTTCAACCGTCCCTATCTTTTATTTACCTCAGAATTGTAAACAACTTGTTACGACAAGATTCACTGAAAATAATAATGATTTGAATATTTATCCCAAACAATCACTGCAGATCTTAGATTAATCGGTAATTTTTACTGCGAGATAACAGCACATCAGAAAGAACCAACTGTATGCATATTCGTTAAGTCGCTTTATGGATAAATATTCCGATTTCATTTTCTCGCTCACCACGAGTTTTGGTTACAATTCAATCCATTTAACGTTAGGATTATCACCGTTGCATAACCATCAATTACGTTTGAAATAAGCTTAACTTTTCCTGTCTGATTCAATCTAAAATAAGCGTCATGAAAGACACTCTTTAGATCTTTCCTTCGTCGCTTAACTAAAAGTTAAAACAAAAAATCCATCGAATGACTTAATGCTTATAAGAACTCATTAACACCGATAAAATTTCAAACCGAATTTATAAAAACAAAGCTGCGCTTACGATGCACTAACTCATAGATGCAGCAGCTTATAAAGGGAAATCTATGTACAAGAAATTTGAAGGCTTTACCGAAGCCTTTCCAAAGGGGGAGCCGATACAACCTCCTACTGGGATACTGGCGTTCTGCCGCCATTACACTCGAGGTTTCGAAAAGCCGTTGATCTTGCTCGGGTTGATGAGCATGACCATCGCGATCATCGAAGTCGCGCTGTTCGGCTACATGGGACAACTGGTTGACTGGCTATCAACAAGCAACCCCGAAACCTTCCTTGCTGATAATAAATCAACACTGATGGGGCTCGGCGTTCTACTGTTGGTCGTGATGCCAATCTTGATCAGCGTCTACTCGCTATTGCTTCACCAAACTTTGCTGGGCAACTACCCAATGTCGATTCGTTGGTTAGCGCACCGCTACCTTTTGAAGCAAAGCTTGTCGTTTTATCAAGATGATTTTGCCGGACGTGTCGCCACCAAGGTGATGCAAACCTCGCTCGCAGTACGTGAAACCGTGACCAAAATGGTCGATGTGTTCGTCTATGTGACGGTCTACTTTACGGCAATGTTATTCATACTCGCAGAATCAGATTGGCGCTTGATGGCTCCGATGCTGGTTTGGTTGTTCATTTACGTCAGCATTCAGCTGCACTTCGTACCGAAACTCAAAGATGTGTCTTCTGAGCAAGCCGATGCTCGCTCGTTGATGACGGGTCGTATTGTGGATAGCTACACCAACATCGCAACGGTCAAACTATTCTCACACAGCAAAAGAGAAACAGAATACGCCGAAGAAGGCATGGAAGGTTTCTTAGATACTGTCCATCGCCAAATGCGCTTAGTGACCGGCTTCAACATCTGCGTCGAGTTCGCCAACTACTTGTTGGTGTTCAGTATTGCCGGCATATCTATCTACCTGTGGCTAGACAACGCGATCACCGTGGGCGCAATTGCCATCGCAGTCAGCTTGGCTTTACGTATTAACGGCATGTCGAAATGGATCATGTGGGAAATTGGTGGCTTGTTTGAAAACCTAGGCACCGTGATTGATGGTATTAAAACGCTATCTAAACCCATCGCTATTGAAGACAAAAAAGACGCGAAGCCTTTGGACGTTCCACAAGGCGGTATCCATTTCGATAACGTGAGCTTTAACTACGGCGAGAATAAGGGTGTGATTAACAACCTAAACCTCAACATCAAACCGGGAGAAAAAGTCGGCTTGGTTGGCCGTTCAGGTGCAGGTAAATCAACCTTAGTTAACTTGCTACTACGTTTCCACGATGTAGAAAATGGCCGCATCCTGATTGATGACCAAGTGATCTCAGATGTCACGCAAGACTCACTGCGCAGCAACATCGGCATGGTGACTCAAGACACCTCATTGCTTCATCGTTCAATCAAAGAGAACATCCTTTACGGTCGACCTGACGCGACAGATGAAGAGGTGTATGCCGCAACCAAACAAGCGCACGCGCACGAGTTCATTGAAACGCTCACCGACCCGTTTGGTAACATTGGTTACGATGCTCAAGTTGGTGAGAGAGGCGTTAAGCTTTCGGGTGGTCAGCGTCAACGTGTTGCTATCTCACGCGTACTTCTGAAGAATGCACCGCTGTTGGTTCTGGATGAAGCAACATCAGCACTTGATTCAGAAGTAGAAGCCGCAATTCAAGAGAGCTTGATTGAGCTCATGGAAGGCAAGACCGTGATTGCAATTGCACACCGTTTATCGACGATTGCAGCAATGGATCGCTTAATCGTACTCGATCAAGGCAATATCGTTGAAGAAGGCACTCACCAAGAGCTGATTACACAAAATGGCATCTATGCTCAATTGTGGAATCACCAGACCGGAGGCTTCATTGCCGATAATCTTGACCAAGCGTCGAGTGCTTGATTTATGTGCTACTTTAAAAGTGCGGTGTAATTCACACCAATTTGTTAACTAATGGTAAATTACACGTGGCAGAATGTTATGTCGTAATTATATAATGACATTAACACCAAAGACGCCTCGCTTGCGCGTTCTGGAATAAGGCTAGACTTCGGGGGGAGGCTAGCCTTTTTTATGCCTGTTATTCTTAGCCTCTTTCTCATCTATTTTCATCTTCCCCATAAACTTCATCGATCCTTTTGTTTTTTTCTTGGCGTTTTTTTCTTAAAATGCGCGCAGTATTCTTTCTAGAGATCAACCATGAACAAAAGTGTCTTAACTAACGTAATCGCGTTAGCACTGCTTGCTGGCGGCTATGCGACAGCAAACCAATACTTGCTTTATGCAGGCCTATTCGCCTTTTCTGGTGCCATCACCAACTGGCTTGCGATTCACATGTTGTTCGAAAAAGTACCCGGCTTATACGGTTCTGGCGTTATTCCAGCTCGTTTTGAAGAGTTCAAGGCGGCTATTAAACAACTGATGATGGAACAATTCTTTACCGAAGGTAATATCGACCGCTTCCTAAGCAGCGAGATGAGCGGTAAGTCGCTCAACCTAGAACCCGTGATTAAGAAGATCGACTTCAACCCTGCATTCGATTCACTGGTGCATGTTATCGAGAACTCACAGTTTGGTGGCATGTTGGCAATGGTTGGCGGCACAGAAGCACTGCAGCCGATGAAAGCGCCATTTGTAGAGAAGATGCAAGAGTCTGTGATTGAAATCAGCAAGAGTGATTCGGTAAAAAATGCCATCAAGGATGAACTTGAATCGCCTGCAATGATGGATGAAATCAAAGAGAACATTGAAGCGATCATCGATCAGCGCTTGAATGAACTGACACCAAAGCTGGTTAAAGAGATGGTTCAAGCCATGATCAAGAAACACCTTGGCTGGTTGGTCGTTTGGGGCGGAGTATTCGGTGGTGTGATTGGCTTAATTTCTGCGGCAATTACGCTATAAGCAGTTTATCTGTTCTCGCTTTATTTGCTCTAACTTTATTTGCTCTAACTTAATCTGATGCCCTCATCTGACGCTCAACAAAAAATGGAAGCTTATCGGCTTCCATTTTTTATATCTAAATAACCTTGGTAAGGCGAAAGCAGGCCACTATTTTAGGGTGGCCAACAACTCAGGGTTAACACCAAAGCCCTTCTTATGCTCTTCAATCACCACTTCGCTGCGAGTCTGAATCACGCCTGGCAGTGTACCCAGCTTGGTTGCCATAAACGCTTGGTATGCCTTCATGTCTTTCACTCGAACCTTGATCATGGTGTCAAAATCACCCGACAGCGAATAACACTCTTCCACTTCAGGCATCATTTCAACCGCTTGGGCGAATTTATCGAAAATCGAGAAGCTGGTCTGGTCGAGACGAATATGGATAAAGACCTGGACATCGAGTCCCAGCTTTTCTGAACAGAGTTCGGCATGGTAGCCCGTTATGTAGCCTTCTTTCTCCAATCGCTTCAATCTATCAGAACAAGGGGACGTCGTTAGGTTGACCTGCTTTGCCAACTCAACAACAGGCAAACGCCCTTTCATATGCAGAATTCTTAGTATCTCTTTATCGATACGATCGAGTTGATGCTGAGACATAACATTCCTTAAACATTCTAAATTCCGCTCAGTATATTCCATACCACGAACAATCGAAGAAAACCTCGCTCACACATTTAAAAAACTAAATACGCCATTAGTATTCACATCAAATATAAATCAATATGGAACGATAAGACCCCTTATAAATCAATCTTTGACTATTAACAAATTATTATAGAAATGACCCGAATAACAAATAAGTTGAGCCAGAAACGAAAGAAAGGATATAGGCCAAAGTGAATAATGGGATTATCAAAGAGAAAGGATAACTCTATTATGAAGACACAAGAACTCGCGTACAAACCATACGGTATTGGCTCATGGACACACGTAACAGTATCAAAAGATGTTGCTGAAGCACTCGCAAGTGAATACTCGAACTATGGATGGGAAGTGAAGATTGATGGCAACGCCATTGACGCCGAACTAGCACTCAAAGCCGCATAGAAACGCAAAAACCTCCTAAAACGGAGGTTTTTTGATCTAAGTTAGTGAGCGCTTACTGTAAGTTAAGCTAAACCAACTTGGGGTACAGTACTTCCTGTTTCGCAACGGCAGTTACACGTTCGACAGAAGTGCTGAGTTTCCATATCGTAGTACAGATTTCCACTAAATAGCTTTGACGTCCATTGCATCATACGGCCAGAGGTTGTCTCGGGCTCAGATTCACAACGTTTCATTATAGACTTATGTAGTGTTGTTTTTTTACATCCTTTGCAATAGAGATCAGGCATACCTTTGTCCTATAGGTCTTTAGTGGTTACTGACAATTGACACATCATGTCGAATTTGGTTTCACTATTCACCGAGCTAATTACAAAAGTGAGCGCCAAGTTCAAAAAATAGCCATTTTTCTCTTTCGTTTTTTGACATCAAACGCCATCAAGATCCTTCTTCTTCCATTTATCCTCCCTCGTTCATGCGGTTTCGATTTACATTGTAAAACCCCATAATGACAGTACTTCCCCCGTCTTAGTCATCAAATTGATCGATAAAAAAACGGCACTTCCTCTGCGAAAGTACCGCTTAAGCAAACCATGTTTGGTTGAATTTAGCCCACATTTTAAAAGCCAAATTTACCATTGTAATTTTTCCACTCTGAACGAACAGGAATGATTTCAATGGTATCCCAGTGCTCTACAATTTTTCCGTCATCAACACGGAATAGATCATAAAAAGCAACGTGATTATTCATGAACTGGCCTTCACTGATCGACAACACAAAGTTACCTTGGCCTAAAATCTTATGGTTGGCGGTATAAACCATTGGCATACCCACTTCTGCTAGCGCACCCAAAGCTTCACCCAAACCGCTTAGACCATCGGCTACTCCTGGGTTGTGCTGTAAGTAAGCACTGTCTTCATTATCGATATAGTTATTAATCTTCGCCATATCACCGCCGATCAGGATGTCTTTAACGAAACCACTGACCAACTGCTTATTTTTGTCCGTTTGATCGAGATCTACGACTTTAGTCGCGCCATCTAATTGAGTTCGTCCACTTGCGTTTGGCTTGGCAATTTCTTGCAGGTTGTCCCAATGCTCAACTATCTGTCCCTCTTCAAAGCGGAACACATCAAAACCGACTTTCGGGCCAAAGAAGTTGTATTCGGTATGAGTGACAACATAGTCGCCATCTTGAAATGAGCGCGTCACTTGCGCTTTCGCAGAGCCTTCAGGCAGCATTTGTAGCACTTCACCAAAGCCCGCTAAGCCATCGCCAACAGCTAGGTTATGTTGAATGTACTTTTCAGGGTTAATGTAGCTCACCGCTTTTGCGTCGCCCGTTTCAATGCTCGAAATAACCGCTACCGCTTTTTCTTGAATAGACAGCTCTTGGGCAGTCGCAGTGGTTACGAAAGTAGAAGCGCTAAATACGCTTGCCGCTAGTAATGTAGATTTAGTTATTGTTTTCATTTTTAAAGTCCTCTCGTTGGCTTGGAAACTATATTAATCAACGAGAGAGACTCACGGCAGAGTGGATTTAGGCAGAAAAATGGTAGATATCGAACCTTAGATGATTCGTATCGACCCATTCACTATTCAGAGAGGGAAGGCTTGGAATATTTCTTTTGAAACTCGCTCGGCGTCATTTGAGTATGATTTTTAAAGTACTTAACAAAATTACTGGCGTCTTCAAAACCAAAATCCGACGCCATTTTTTGAGACGTAATATTGGTTACCACCAGCTGACGCTTCATTTCTAAAACGGTAAAAGAATCGATGATTTGCTTGGCAGTTAACCCCGTTGCGACTTTGCACACTTGGTTCAACGTCTTGTAGGTGGTGTTAATTTGATTGGCGTACCAGTTTGCATCACGCACGCGCAGGTAGTTGTTTTGAAGAAGCTCAAAATAGCGGGCAAACTTAATGTTCTGCTGCAAGCTCAAGGCGTCTTGCTTCACTTCTGGTCGCAGGCGATGAAGAATCAGTGCTAGTGCTGAGAACAGGTACATCACAATCAAGGGATCGGATTCTGACTGTTTCAGTTCCGTCATAATTTGCTGTAACAGGCTCTGCGTTCGATCTTGATGGGATACGTCTAGTGACAACAGTGCAGAATGTGTCTTGTTCAAATGAGTAGGCGTGTAGTTCGGCAACTTCATGTTAGCGTGAACGCTGTCTAAGAACGCTTGAGTAAACAAAACCGCTGTGCCTTGTGGCTTATTACTAAAATCAAAGGCGTGCACCTGCTCTCTTTGAATGAACAACACGCTCCCTTGGCTAAAAGGGTAGTCCTCAAAGTCGACCATGTGCGTGCCAGAGCCTTGCTCGATAAACAAAATCAGGAAGAAACTGACACGATGGGGCAGTTGAGGATCGTGGTTAATATTGCTTTCTGAATAGAGCCGAGACAAGGGCACCAACTCCAGCTCAGCCTGCGCCGTTTTTTCATGGTTAAAGCCAATATTCGGGATTACTTGAGGCACGACCACCTTCCTATTCATTTACTCAACTGCTCTTAGCAAGAGTAATGTATCCCTGTGGGAACTGAAATGCTCCGAGCCTAGAAGTATGACTTAGCCAGCGTCACCAACAAGGTAAACATGCTCAATACACTCAACTTGCCAGACGCAACAAAGGTCGAAAGGTCAAAGCATTGGGGTATAGTCAAAAAAATAGAGCCACCGAAGTGACTCTATTATTTTTAGCTAATATTCGTTGCTAATTCACATCTGTTTTACAATGTAAATTAGTCTAGCTCAACTAGGTTCTTCTTAAATTCAGCGTGTTGCTTCTTAACTTCGTCTTCTGGTTCGCCAGTAATTAGGCTCACAATAACGATAGAAAGAGTCGATAGGATGATTCCCGGTACGATTTCGTAAACATCGAACCAACCGCCCGTGAACTGTTTCCAAAGAACAATCGTAACACCACCAACCACGATACCCGCTAGAGCGCCGTTACGGTTCATACGAGACCAGTACAGGCTCAACACGATAGCTGGACCAAACGCAGCACCAAAACCTGCCCATGCGTAAGATACAAGGCCAAGAACTGAACTGTCCGGCGTCATCGCTAGCACAAGAGCAATCAGAGAAATTAGGATAACCGCGAAACGGCCAACACGAACAATCTCTTCTGACGTTGCGTCTTTCTTCAGAATTTGCTTGTACAAGTCTTCTGCCATTGCAGATGAAGAAACAAGAAGTTGTGAATCAGCAGTACTCATGATTGCCGCTAGGATTGCAGCAAGTAGGATACCGGCGATTACTGGGTGGAACATTGCGTTAACAAGAAGCATGAAGATCTTCTCGCCATCGTCTAGTTTAGGCGCGCCAGAGTTAGTCACGTAAATTAGACCAACAAGACCAACTAGCATTGCACCAACCATAGACAATGCAGTCCAGATAACCGCAATGCGGCGTGCTGTCACAAGATCTTTGTTTGAACGAGTTGCTTTAAAACGAGCCAAGATGTGTGGTTGACCGAAGTAACCCAAGCCCCATGCCGCTAGCGAGATGATCGCAATAGCAGACAATGGCTCACCTTTCGCATCATTCCATAGCGTTAGAAGCTCTGGGTTGATGTTATGTAGGTCGCTAGATAGCTGACCAAGGCCACCGTTCATTGCCGCGATTGGTACAATCAATAGCGCAGCAGACATTAGCAAGCCTTGAACTAAGTCAGTCCAAGATACCGCAAGGAAACCACCAAACAGGGTGTACGAAACCACACATACCGTACCGATAATTACCGCAGTTGTGTAATCTAGGCCGAATACCGTTTCAAACAATTTACCACCTGCTACCAAGCCTGAACTTGTGTAAAAAAGGAAGAATAAAAGGATAAAGAAAGCAGAAATTGTTTGGATCAGCTTAGAATTATCATTGAAACGACGAGATAGGAACTCAGGCAGCGTCAGTGATTCAGTCGTAATGCTGTAAGTACGTAGACGTTTTGCACTGATTAACCAGTTTGCCCAAGTACCAACAAGTAGGCCACCAGCAAGCCAAAATGCTTCAAAGCCAGCAGCGTAAGCGTAACCAGGCAGGCCAAGTAGCAACCAACCACTCATGTCTGATGCACCAGCAGAAAGTGCAGCAGGCCATGGGCCTAACGAACGACCACCTAGGAAGTAGTCAGTTGAGTTAGATGTACGTTTGTAAGCAATAACACCGATCGCTAGCATCATAATTAGATACGCAATGAACGTCGTCGTTATTGCAAAACTGTTTTCTATCATTTGATAGTCCTCATTTTGTAGAAAGCCTTCCATGCCTAATTCAATGCAAGGCACTCACCGTAAAGGCAAGCAAGTGCATTGAGTTAGGTATTGAGGCTCCAAAGCACTCAGGGAGAAAACCAAAAATGGGAAAACCCAACAATGGAGAAAACCAAAAGTCTTTAGAGCCAATTTTACTGAAGGTTAGTGAGCTTCACTTCCAAGTTCGAGCAAGGTCGCGTTACCGCCCACGGCTGTTATATTTATAGTTCGCGTACGCTCGGTAATGAAGCGCAGCGATAGGTGTGGATCATTGGCAATATTCATTGCGGTCAGATCCGTTTCAGCCACTAAACCGACGATTGCACCGTCACGCTTAGCAAGCTGTAAATTGATAGCTTGTGCCGTTTGTGAATTACCTACGTAACCCGCGCTTCGCACATCGCAAGACAGCAGCTGTTGAGCAGCGTCGTACGAAGCAACCTGCACCAAGTTGGTTGGTAGATTCGCTTGTTTCGCGGCATCTGCAATTAAGGTGTTGAACTGCACGTCATCACTGCACAATTGAACGCTGTTACCTGCCAATAGTGCTGCAGTAATCATCGCTGTTGCAGTTTGCAGTGCGGGCACTTTCTCTTCGCAATCATCAACAATCACCAAAGCCACACCGCGGCCTGCGGCATACAACTCATTGGTTTCGCCCGTAGGACCTGCCATTAGGTGATGTTCAGAAAGAAGCGCAGATGCTTGCTCTAGATGATAAGTTGCCACTGCAGCCAAAGGCACAGATTGACTTTCGATCTCTGATTTCAGCGCAAGTACCTGAGCACTCTTGTAATCAAAGTCGGTAAGATTCCATTGTTCCCACGCTAGCAAAGCATCAGAAAAACCTGTCACTTGATGAACCATGATACTGCTCCTTATGCCTTGTCTTGTGATTGAGAGAAATGAACATCAGTAAAGCGGTATAGGTAGTGAGGACCACCCGCTTTAGGGCCAGTACCTGACAAGCCTTGACCACCAAATGGTTGAACACCAACAACGGCGCCCACTTGGTCACGGTTGATGTAGCAGTTACCCACGCGCACGTGTTTTTCGATCCAACGGTAAGTTGTCTCGTTACGGCTGTGGATACCCATGGTTAGGCCAAAGCCCGTTTGGTTAATTTGATCGACCACTTGCGCCAACTCACTCGCTTTGAAGCGAACGATGTGCAGCACAGGGCCAAACTGTTCTTCTTTCAAACAGCTGATGTCATCGATTTCGAATGCACTTGGTGGAACAAAGTCACCATGTTCACAATCAGAACCTAGAGAAAGTTGAGCCACCTTCTTCTGGGTATTGGTCATGTTTTCTAAGTGCGCCAACAACTTCTGTTTCGCATTTTGGTCGATAACAGGGCCAACATCCGTTTTATGAAGATGTGGAATACCCACACTCAGCTCGTCCATTGCACCGTGAATCAATCCAACCACGCGGTCTGCGATGTCTTCTTGAATGTAAAGCACACGCAGCGCAGAACAACGCTGGCCTGCTGAAGCGAATGCAGAACGAATAACATCACGAACCACCTGTTCAGGCAGTGCGGTACTGTCGACGATCATCGCATTCTGACCACCGGTTTCCGCAATAAACGGAACAGGCTTAGCGTTACGACTTGCCAATGACACGTTGATACGTTGTGCTGTTGGTGTTGAACCCGTAAAGGCAACGCCAGCAATCGCATTATGGCTAGTAAGCGCACTGCCGATTTCAGCACCGCGACCTGGTAGTAGCTGAATGGTGCCAGCAGGGAAACCCGCTTCATTCATCAGTTCAACCGCGCGAGCAGCAATCAAGCTTGTTTGCTCGGCAGGCTTAGCCACAACCGTGTTACCCGCAACCAAAGCTGCTGTAATTTGGCCAAGGAAAATGGCTAGAGGGAAGTTCCAAGGGCTGATACAAACGAACACACCACGACCTTGTCGAGAAGCGATTCGTGTTTGGCCATCAAAACCTTTTAGTTCGAAACCTTGTAGGTTGTCAGCTTGTTTTGCGTAGTAACGACAGAAGTCGACCGCTTCACGTACTTCATCAACGCTATCATGAATTGTTTTACCTGCTTCTTGGTGACAAATCGCTACCAATTCAGCTAGGTTGTCTTCCATCAGATCAGCCAGTTTATCAAGTGCCGCCGATTTGGTTTCAACCGAAGTTGCGTTCCAATCAGCGAATGCTGCGTCTGCACCAGTGATCGCTGCGGAAACATGATCAAGGTTAGCGAAAGCCACCTGACCGACATTAATACGACGATCGTAAGGTGCAGTCACTTGCTCAACGTTCTGATCAGCCTTGATCATGCTTTCGGCAAGAGATTCACCGTTGATCACAGGGCCAGCAGTCCATTGATTATTAAGGAACGCTTTTACTTGCTCTTCAAACTGATGCGCTTCACTTTCGATATCGATGTTCACACCGTAAGAGTTTTTACGCTCTGGGAATACCGCTGGAGGCAGAGGAATCTTAGTGTTGTGCAATGTATCGAACGCAAGAAGCATATCGACAGGATGTTGAGTCAGCTCTGCTACAGGGCAACGCGCATCAACTAGACGGTGTACAAACGAACTGTTTGCTCCGTTTTCTAGCAAGCGACGTACTAGGTATGGCAGTAGATCTTTGTGGCTGCCAACCGGTGCGTAGATACGTACCGACTGTTGGTAAGCTTCCATCGCATGGTTATAAAGAGAATCACCCATGCCGTGTAAGCGTTGAAATTCAAAATCTTTATGTTCAGTCATCACTGCGATTGCAGAAACCGTATGAGCATTGTGGCTCGCAAATTGCGGGAAGATATTGCCACGAACACTTGGGCTCAGTAGGTAACGTGCACATGCAAGGTAAGCTACATCTGTCGCTTCTTTGCGTGTGTAAACTGGGTAATCAGTAAAGCCAGCTTGCTGTGACCATTTGATTTCACTGTCCCAGTACGCGCCTTTCACTAAGCGAAGCGGGATTAAATCACCCTGCTCTTTCGCCAAGCGGTTTAGCCATACTAGAACCGGTAGTGCGCGCTTTGAGTAAGCTTGAATAACCAGACCAAATTTACCCCAACCTTTCACAAGATCGGTACGGTACAGTTTTTCGAATAATTTTAGAGAAAGCTCTAGGCGATCCGCTTCTTCCGCATCAATCGTAATCGCAACGTCTAGCTCTACTGCGCGGCGCAATAGCTGCTCTAACGTGTCGCAAAGTTCCGTCAATACGCGATCTTCATTCGCCACTTCATAACGTGGGTGAAGCGCGGAAAGCTTAATAGAAACAGACGGTGCTGGGCTTAATTTGGATGAAACATAGGTATCTCGACCTACGGCTTCAATCGCCATTAGGTAATCTTTGAAGTATTTGTTTGCGTCTGCCGTGGTCAGTGCCGCTTCACCTAACATGTCGTATGAGTAGGTAAAACCTTTGTCACGCATAGACTTACCGTTCTTTTGCGCTTCAGCAATGCTGCGGCCAAGAACGAATTGGTGACCCATCACCTTCATTGCTTGGTGCATCGCTTTACGAATCACCGGCTCAGAAAGCTTGTTGACTAAACGGTTAACCGCTTGGCCTGCACTCTGCTCGTTAGATGAAAGTCCAACCACCTTACCCGTTAGCATTAATCCCCAAGTCGATGCGTTAACAAATACTGAATCAGAGTTCTTTAAGTGAGATTTCCAATCCGCAACGCTGAGTTTGTCGCGAATCAGCGCATCAGCCGTTGCTGAATCAGGAATACGCATCAAGGCTTCCGCCAGACACATCAGCAAGATGCCCTCTTGAGTATCTAAACTGTATTCAAGCAACAGCGCATCGATCATCTGAATTGAAGTTTTATCCGCACGGATAGCTTCGATCAATGATGTCGTTTTGTCTGTGATTTGCTGCTTTTCAGACTCAGAAGGGGTAGCTAGCGGCAGAAGTTGCTCTAGCCATTGGGTTTCATCCACCATATATAATGGTGAGATAAGCGTCCAAAGATCAGCAAGCGACTGCTCGTTGAATTCTGGCTTTAACACATCAGTAGCTGTAAACATGCGTTTTCCTTAATCTCACACCCGAAAAGAGTTCGGGATCTCTACAATGGCTGCAGTGTATTTAGAGTATATAAGGATTACTTGTCAAAAACTCCGAGTTTTTTGCTAAAAACTCGCTTTATTAACAAAACAAACACAAGGTCACATATGAAACTTTAATATAATATGCCGTTTTGTTTTTTTATTTAACAGAAATTTGCTTTTTGTATTGAGATGGTGACATGCCTTGAAGGCGAGAAAAGGTGTGAGTAAAGGAGGATTGACCGGAAAAACCAGCAAGTTCTGCAACCTGTCCAAGGCTTAAATTACCTTGTTCAATTAGGCGTCGAGAGCGGTCGATACGCTTTCCTAAAACATATTGGTGAGGGGTAATACCCATTTGATCTTTGAATAGCATGTGGAATTGGCTTTCGCCCAAGAACACACTGCCTGCAAGCTGCGCGACTGAGATCTTATTAGCCAAGTGTTGTTCGATGTAGCGATCCAACGACTCAAGATCGAAACGCGAATCTTTAATCGAGGTTTCAAATGCCGAGATATGTCTTTGCATCAACGCAATCACCGTGTCATTACAAGCTCGACTCAACAACAGATCATCAGGACTGGCCTGCATCTCTTGCACCAACATGTGGATAAGCTTTTGAATTTGCGCATCTAATTGGAAGTAGACGTTCGATGATTCTAACTGGTTAATCTTCTCTAGCATCAGAGGGTCATCATCGGTTGGCATAGGCATGTTGAGTACGAGAATATCCGACTGACCAACCACGCCACCGAAAGCATGATCAGAGCGAGCCGTGACTACACAGCCTTGCCCTGGACCGACAAGATTCCCTTTACCGCTCACTTCAAATTCCGCCTGACCTTTTAAACCAATGACTACCTGCGAATAATGGTGATCGTGACAATCCATATGCGAAGGCAAAGTAATGATCTCTGCAGGGCGAGGGCCAGTAAGGCTTAGCGGGGACAAGTCAAAGTTCGGAAAGGGTAACGGTTTAGGCATAACATCAAAATACTCAGGTCGACATAGTAAGAATAATACTCTGAAATCTGCATAAGATGAATTTGTAAATGATCATGAGAGTCATTTCCTCGCCTTAAACAAAAGATCATTATCGAGATCGTCTTGATCATGCCTCCGGAAAGATGATCAAGAGTGCACAAACTACGGGCATTGTAAAACCAATCGTTCCGGTGAGTTTAGGGGCTTACAGCACTCATACAAGCAAGCACACCAGCACGAAAAACCATGTCATCAATATATGCTTCAGCGCCCCAGCATAATGAATAAATTTTCTTATATAGCTCAAATAATTGGCGATAAACCTGCAAAAAATGTATCCGAAGTACCGAAACTTGGCTTTTGAGTAGATTGGATAGCAATAAAACGGTATAAAGACGGGTACTGTGTTAATTGCTAATAACTAGTGACTCACAACTAGGAAGTAGACACTTTATTAACGAGCCAATTTTCAATCTACAAGTTGCAGGGACCTATGACTAACTTTCGAATTTCAGCGCTTTTACTCGCGCTATCCCCACTTTGGGTATCTGCATCGGTATCCGCTGAAGAACTGAATCAAGTCGATCCCGTTTCAGCTATCGATGCAAAGCTAACAGAGAAAAACTCAGATATTGAGCGTATTTCAGCAACCAAAGTATCGGCGACTGAAAACCTAAAACAACTTCAAAATAAGAACAGCAAGTTGTTACGCGAAGGTGAAGAACTTAAGGCAAAACGTAACAGAGCCAAGTCTGTACTCGACAAACAGTACAGTCGCTTGCTTGAAGATCCAGAAACGGATTTGGTCTCTTTCCAGAAAAGTTACCAAGACGCTTGGGCTGCGGTTAAAGAGAATCAATCGTCTCAGCTAGATAACGAACAAGCGATGAACGAGAGCGAAATTCACCTTTCTCAAATCAAGCAAAAGCAAGCTCGCCTGAATAATGAGCTGGCTAACTTGAGAGAGTCGAAAGTTGAAGCTCGCGTTAAACGTATTGCATCAGAACTTCGCGAAAGTGCCGTTCTTGAAACCAGCTACACCACCACATGTTCATCAACGATGACATTGGGTGAATGTACTGCTCAAGGTAAACACCTGACCAATCAAAAAGCGGTGAAAACGTTCAAGAGCCAATTACTTGAGCAGCTCACGGAAAGTTCATTAGCAAAACAGAACTTGCAAGGTGTTCAACTGAACATCCATGTTCAAGACAGCCAAGCGATCAAGAGTGGCTTTTCTGGTAACAACTCTTACTTCATGCAGATGCAGGCTCAGCTTCAAGCAAAACCTGAAGCGGTTGCAGCGTGTAACTTATTGAACGTTTCAACGCGCTACTGTTTAACGGGCAGTGACGCAGCGGTCGTTAAGAAGAGTGACAAACAATGGGCTAACGTGACGGTACGTTCTGATCAGTACAATGACTCAGTGACCATCAACGGCATTAAGTATGGCAGCACCCCTCTTGAGGTTGCGCTACCAAGTGGTCGTCACCAAGTAACCATTTCAAAACAAGGTTATGAGTCTTACAACCGCACAGTTACCATCAACGGTAGCGACACTATTTGGGTTAAGCTTCTTCCTAGCAAGGAAAGCTAAGTCCAGTATGAATAGCTCAGCGCTCTAATTAAGATAGCCGTGCCTATTTCACAAAGCTGAATGAATACTCGCCATTTTGTTGGTAGTTATAAACTGTATGAACGTTATAGACAGTATGATCGTTATAAACAGTAGCTGCAGACGAAATGGCGTTTTCGTTTAGAATATTCGATTAACCTAAATTACGATTGAAGTAGCCCATCATGCGCCAAGGTCTTCCTACTCTACTATTTGCACTTGCTCCCTGCCTAATGACGCCTGCTGTTTTCGCTGAGGCGACACCACCAGCGATCGCGTCTTCTGTCAGCGACATTGAAAGCTCACTTTTCGAAAAGCATGCCGAGTTAACGGCAGTTGAGAAGAAACTAGCTGACAAACAAAATGAAGTCGACAATCAAGCGCAGCAAACGGCACGTCTAGCCAAGTTATCGTCTCAAGCAGAGCTAACACTCGCAAAGGCGAAAGCCAGCCTAGAGCAAGATTACACGCGCATGATTGATGAGCCCGATTTCGATATCTCACCGGCTCAAAACCGCTTCCAAGACGCTTGGAAAACAGTAAAAGAAGGCAAGCTTGCGATTTCAGATTCAGAGCAGAAGCAGCAAGGCTTAGTGATGGAACTTGAGGCTATTCAAGCAGAGAAAGCGGCAGCAGAAGCTTCAATCGCTAATCTGAACCAAAATAAGCTAAGAGCAAGAGCTGAGCGACTCAGAAACGAGATCACTCAGACGGAAGAGCAAACCGTTAGCTTTACGAACCGTTGCAGCAGCGATATGACACTGGCGCAATGTTCAGACCAAACGGTGACCTTGGCACTTCAAAAAGCGGTAAAACAATTCCAGCACAGCCTTGTAGACAACGCGACCGAATCGAAAACAGTGAAAGAGCACCTTGCGTCTGCTTCATTGAATATTCACGTTCTGCAACACAAAGTGAAATCCTCGGGCTTCTCTGAAGATAACCGTTACCGAGCGGTGATTGCGGCCAACCTAGAAACTCGTCCAGATAAGAACACACCTTGTCGTCTGCTTGGTATTCAGTCATCAAACTGTTTCACTCAAAGCGAGCAACAAGCCAACGACCAACAAAAAGAAGTCGCTTGGGTTAACTTGGTGGTTCGTTCAAATCAATACAACGACAAGGTTTCTATCAACGGCGTGAACTATGGCAGCACACCGGTTGAAGTGATGTTACCAACAGGCCTACACATGGTCACGATTGAGAAAGAGGGTTACCTTTCTTTCCACCAAGAGCTGAAGATAGCCCGCGATCACAACCTACGAGCCGTATTACAGGCCAAGCAGAACTCATTGAATGTCGGTACCAAGTTTGCAGACCCGATGGGAAACAACATTCAGAGCCCTGAAATGATTGTTGTCGGCTCGGGTCGCTACCTACTCGGTGAAAACAACGCACAACAAGTAACGATCAAACAGCCGTTTGCATTAGCCGCAACACCTACCCGCGTTCAAGACTTTAGAACATTTGTTGACAGCACTGGCTACCAAACAGACGCAGAGCTAATGAACACCTGCGATACGTTCGTGAATGCAGAGATCACAACCGTTTCGGACAATGACTGGCAGAGCCCTGGCTTTGAACAAGCAGATAACTCACCCGTTGTATGTGTCAGCCAAAATGATGCAAAAGCGTATACTCGTTGGTTATCTCAAAACACCGGCTTCACTTACCGTTTACCTACACCACAAGAGTGGGAAGCTGCAGCAAGAGCAGGCCAAGACACCAACTTCTGGTGGGGTAACGAGTTCCGCTCAGGTAAGGCCAACACTGGCTGGGCGGGTACGCCTTGGTCAAACGTTAGCACATCTCCAGTTAAATCATTCCTGCCAACACCAACAGGCTTCTACGACATGGTGGGTAACGTATGGGAATGGACAACCATTCAGAAAGGTTTAGCGAAAGGTGGCGCGTGGAGCTTCTCTCCAGAAGAAGCAAAAGTGTTTAACGAACTGTATGTACCGCCTTCAACGGCAGCGAACTATCTAGGATTCCGAGTCGTGCGAGAGCTGTAGGCTCCCAATCACAGGCTCAGAATCTCAAATATTTACTCTAAGTTCTCAATTATCACATTGAGCAGCATTTATAGGGGAATTCCCCCCTTATGCATAAGCATTCCTAGGAGTAGATTCGTCGATAGAGTAGTAAGTCACTCTGGGTATCAAATTGATGCCTCAGTTTAATTTACCTGACCCTCGTAAATTAAGCTGAAAATCTTCTACATGTCGACAAGGCATATCTTGTCTTTAGCCAGCCCCTCTTCAGGCTGGCTTTTTTTTGCCTGTTTATCATTCTTTCTGACCACCTATTCCCCGTGATTGAAGCAGTTAGTCAGCAATCTGTTTAACTGTCATTCACCACCCTATTTTTCGAACAGAGTACAAACTCTAATTGCCATTGCAGCGCTATAAGAAACTGATATTATTGCTATACCTCTGCTTACGAGATAAAACCTTGCCAGATCCATTCAACGCCATACATCGTTCTTTATTTGAACAACTACCAGGTTGCTGGGGCTGCAAAGATACTGATTCGGTCTTCGTGTACGCAAACCTTGCCTACAACAAACTGATTGGCTTAAAACCCGATGAGACTTGTACTGGTTTGACCGACTTCGACATGCCCAGTCAAACCATTGAGTGCGCGCAAGATTTCAGAGCTCAAGACAAACATGTGATGGATACACGCAGTACCCTTAAAATCCTCGATATTCACCCTTATCCAGACGGACGCTGGCACGCCCATATCTTTACCAAAACCCCTTGGCTTGATGATAATGACAATGTCCAAGGCACTATCTTCTATGGGCAAGAGCTCACTGATACTGCAATCTTAGAGGTCGGTCATTGGGTTTGTCAGGCAACAGGAGCGAAAGGTAATCAAGCATCACTTGCGGGATCAGAGCCGCGTGTGTCTAAGCTGCAAAAGCGGCTGACTTCGCGAGAATCAGAGGTGTTGTTCTTACTGCTTTTCGGCAAGAAGCCTCAATACATTGCGTCTACGTTAGACATTTCAATCAAAACGGTCGAAGGTCATGTCGCGAGATTGAAACAGAAGTTCGATGCGCGCAGCAAAAGCCAATTAATTGAGTATGCACTGGACTCGGGCTTAGGGTCCGTGATCCCAGAAACTCTGCTCAATAAACAGATCTCCGTTGTGCTGCACAGTGATAAATGAGTTGAATGACCAACTCGTCGATGAATCTGGGAATGTACAGATAAAAAAATACCGCTGCTTGATGTTTCTAATCACCAAGTTAGCGGTATTTTTGTATGTTCTATTCGGTGTAGACCACTTAAGATTCATAAGCCTAAGGCGCTAGGCGATCAATATCCCAGCTGTTGTCTTGGCGTGAGAACAAGAAACGGTCATGCAAGCGGTGTTCACCCCCCTGCCAAAACTCAATACTATCCACGCGAACTCGGAAGCCACCCCAGAAAGAAGGCACCGGAATCTCTCCTTTAGCAAACTTCTGTTTAAGCTCTAGATACTTACCTTCTAAAATGCCACGAGCTGAGATACGGCTACTCTGCTTACTTGCAATCGCGGCCAATTGGCTCTCTTTTGGACGTGACGAGAAGTACTTCATGTTTTCCATTGCTGTCAACTTTTCAGCGGTGCCAGTAATGTGAACTTGTCGCTCAAGTGGATGCCAAGGGAAGTGCAAACTGATTTTGCTGTTGTGCTCAAGCTGATGCGCTTTACGGCTACCTAAGTTGGTGTAAAAAACGAAACCGTCTTTATCAACATTCTTTAGCAAAACAATTCGTTGGAATGGCTGACCATTTTCATCAACCGTGGCAACTGTCATGGCAGTAGGGTCAGTCATCTTAGCTTCGATGGCTTGCTCTAACCATAGATTGAATTGCTCAATAGGGTCTGCGGCTAAGTCTTTACGTCTCAGTCCACCCTTAGCATATTCACGACGAATATCTGTCAGTTCCATTTCGTTGCTCCTTTCAATTTTTTGTGATTTTGCGCTGTAATCCTTTGAAACACAAGTCTAAGCCATGGTTTTGTCTCACAGAAGGTGTTCGGTGTTAACAAGATCTCGGTACTCAATCAATCATATTGATAATCTTTATACAAACCGATTACACGCTGAGATCCAAGTGACCAAGATACTGCCTAACCTAATGACTCCTTTTGTTTTATTCTCATTATTATTGGGAACTGCAGGACTGACTGCAACCCACTTTATGGCAGTACAATTCCAAGAAAAAATCGTCACTCAGCAACTCAATGAAGCGGCCAATAAAGCCAATCTACAAATCGATTCTGAACTGGATAAGTTCAAACAGATCCCGGATTTACTCAGCCATGACCCGCGTCTGCTCTCTTATTTTGACTCATCACCACAAACAGACAAGATTTTCGCTGCGCAGCTCAATCAATTGCTATTTGAATGGTCAAACCAAAGCCAAGCTGACACCATCTATATTCATGACCAGAGTGGTACTGTCGTCGCTTCCAGTAATTACCAAAAGCCTCGCACTTTTGTAGGCGAGAACTTCTCGTTTCGCCCCTACTTTGCCTCCGCCATTCAAGGCAACAATACACAATATGTCGCGCTAGGCGCTCGCTCGAATGTACGCGGTTATTTTTTATCTTCACCACTGTATGTTGAGAATGACATTGTTGGCGTTATCACCGTAAAGGTGAGTTTAGAGAACCTCGAAAACATCCTAACCAGCGACGACTATGAGATCGTGGTACTCGACTCTAACCAAGTAGTCTTTCTATCAAGCCAGGCTCCATGGCTTTACCATTCATTATTGCCATTAACTCAGCAACAACAAACGGATATCGCACTTCAACGCCAATACGGTCAAAGCGAAATTGCGATCATCGAAGCCTTTCGTTCTTCAAGCTCTCAGTCAGAAGCTAGCAACGCCAATCAATCTAAGAACCTTCAATCCAATGAAATCCGAAAAGAGCTCACCGCTAACCAGCTATTCAAGCTTGGTACTTTTAATCTTTACCCTGCAACGGTCAGCAACAACCAGTACCAAGTCGTCGCCCTAAAAGAGACCAGAGCTGAGCTTATAAAAGTTTTGCAGATCGATGTCATCTTCGTAGTGATTTACAGCTTGGTGATGCTCATCGCTTGGTCGTGGCGCCAGACTTATCTCGCGAAAGTGGCGTTGACCCGACTCAACCAAAACCTTGAGCAAACCGTTGATAAACGCACTCACTACTTGAAGCAATCCAATCAACAGCTGCAACAAACCCTTTTTCAATACCAAGAGTCGCAGTCGAAGTTGAAACAGACAGAACAAGAGCTGACACAAACCGCAAAATTAGCGGTACTCGGTGAGCTGTCAGCCAGCATAAACCACGAAATCAACCAACCACTTGCAGCGCTGCGAACATACAGTGAGAACAGCTTAAAGCTGCTTGAAATGGAACGGACTGACTTGGTCAAAAGCAATCTCGATAAGATGATTGCTTTGAATACCTCAATTACCGAGATCATCGCGCGTCTTAAAGTCTTCACTCGCAAGGTCACCAAGCAAGAACATCACGTCGCAAACCTGCATCAATCGATCAACAACGCGACCAGTATTCTTAGTGCGCTAATGATCAAACAAGGCATCACGTTAAGGTTAAGCACAGTGCCAGGCGACATTAACATTGCGATTCACCCAACCGAGCTCGAACAAGTACTGGTTAACCTGATTCACAACGCGACTCAAGCGCTTCAACAACAAGTTCTTGAACAGAAAGTCTTGCAGGAGCAACAAAACTTGGAGAACGTAGACCAACAGGCTAGTCCACAGATAGGCATCGAATGGCAACTGCATCATGACTCTTGTCAGGTGATCATTTGGGATAACGGAATTGGCATGCAGGACGACAAATTAGAAAAGTTATTCGACCCGTTTTTTACCACTAAACCGGAAGGCTTGGGGCTAGGGCTCTCAATATCGAAACGGATTATTGAGGCGTATCACGGCACGATCAGCGCGAACCGATTAGAGCCTTCA
Organism: Vibrio sp. QJM3NY_26; assembly: GCF_057786005.1. Taxonomy (NCBI): domain Bacteria; kingdom Pseudomonadati; phylum Pseudomonadota; class Gammaproteobacteria; order Vibrionales; family Vibrionaceae; genus Vibrio; species Vibrio sp. QJM3NY_26. The sequence goes on from NZ_CM173516.1 coordinate 650,816, forward strand.
GGCATGGTATTGTCGCTAAACATCCCGTTATATAACGATAAGGGCTGACGTGCCGTTGTTATTGTTGATTAGAAAACGAACGTTAAATACTGCTGATCTTACATACTGCTAATCTGACATACAGCAAATCACATACTGTTAAGGACTCGACTTTTGCACTCTATGCCTAAACTCTACTTTGTCGACGATGAACCCGCAATCCGAGACTCCGTAGAACAAGCCATGCTCATTGAAGGCATCGATATCGTCTGCTTTCCTAATGCTATTGAGGCACTAAAGAAAATAGATACCGCGCAAGCTGGAATTGTCATCACCGATATTCACATGCCAGTGATGGATGGCATTCAATTGACACAAAAGTTGCTGAGCCAAAATCCTCATTTTCAGATCATCGTCCTTACTGGGCATGGTGACGTGCAAACAGCGGTGTCCGCAATGAAAGCCGGCGCTTACGATTTTCTGGAAAAGCCATTTGTGGTCGATGCCCTACTCACCGCGGTAAAAAAAGCCGCGGATAAACTCGCGCTGGTTGAAGAGAACAACTTATTGCGTAAAGAGTTGGCGATGCAGAATCAGGTGGGACCAAAACTGATTGGTCAATCGCCATCCATGCAGGCATTACGCCGAGAACTGATCACCTTAGATACCAAAACTCACCCTATTCTACTGTTTGTCGGCGATCTAGGGACAGGTAAAAGGGTCACGGCGCAGTACACGCACGATCTACACAGCCATCAATCCGCAGAACTTTGCCCTGTCGCTGCGTTCAATTTACCAAGCAATGACCAAGCTACGTTTGATCAGTTTGTTGTGCAATTATTCAGCAAACACCAGGGCGGAACACTTTATATCCACGAAACAGAAGCATTAACTTCACAACAATGGCGCTGGTTGGCGGCTCTAAAACCCACTCTACTTCGTGAAAACTCATGCAAGACCAATGCAACTTGTATCATTATCGCAACCACAATAGTTCCAACTACAATTGTAGGTGAGTTCCGCCGATTTGATTTGCTAACCTTAGCGCAACGAACCGAAGATATTGGCTCCTTGTTTAAGCATTTTGCTCGTGGTGCGGCAAGTCGATATCAGCTGCCGCCACCTGTCATTACAGAAAAAGAGATTCAACGACTCATTGCGACTCATTGGACGGAAAACATTCGTCAGCTTCGCCAACATGCCGAACTCAGAGTGCTGACTCAAATTAAGCAGCCGTCGCTCGACGGTGATACTGGTGAGCAAAGTGACGCGGATGAACGTGACGTGAGCATTGAGGAGCAACAGTCGTTGAACCAACGCACTGATAGCTTTGAACAAATTATCTTAATTGAGGCACTACATCGCCATCAAGGGCGTTTAAAAGAAGTGCAACAAGAGCTGCAAGTGTCGCGAAAGACACTGTATGACAAGTTGAGAAAGCACCAATTGGATAAAACAGATTTCAAGAACCGATAAGTCTTAAAAAATATATAAATTCAAAGATTTAAAGGAGCAAAATCTTAACATTTATCAAAAGTAAGAATACACTCAATAGGCTTGCACTTTTATTTAGCAAACAAGGACTGTCATGAGCCAGAAGAATTACAGCAAATTGAACGAAACCGAACTTGAGTACGTCGATGATAAAACAGCGGCACTACTACTCAATACGCCCACCAGTGCGCGTATTATGTTATGGGTGATCGTTCTGTTTTTTATTGCTGCTATTGGGTGGTCCGCTTGGGCTGAGATCGATAAAGTCACCGTTGGCCAAGGCAAGGTCATCCCCTCTTCCCAAATCCAAGTGGTGCAAAACCTTGAGGGCGGCCTCGTAAAAGAGATATTAGTAAGGGAGGGTCAACGCGTTCAGAAAGGTCAACAGCTGCTGTTGATCGATGACACTCGATTCCGTTCTGACTTCCGAGAGCGCGAACAACAAGTGGCAAACTTAACTGCCAGCGTGTTGATGCTTTCAGCTTCCTTTAACAGCGTGGTCATCAACGAAGAGTTCTCCGTCGAAAACTGGAAACAAAGTGTGTTACTCGACTACGGCAAACTCGCCTTCCCACCAAAGCTATACGAACTTCAACCTAAACTGGTTAATCGCCAAAAAGCCGAATATCGTCAAGACCTAAACAATTTAAGAAACCAACTTTCCGTTTTTGATCAACAAGTTGAACAGAAGCAACAAGACCTTGTTGAAATAAAATCGCGCGTCAATAACTTAAGACAAAGTTACAAATTTGCCCGCCAAGAATTAGATATAACAAAACCGCTTGCCGATGAAGGGGTGGTACCAAGAATTGAACTCCTCAAGCTTCAAAGACAAGTGAATGACACTCGCCGAGAAATGACCTCGAGCGAACTCAAAATCCCTCTTCTACGTTCCGCCATCAAAGAAGCGATGCTCAGCCGTATCGATGCTGCATTGAGCTTCCGCTCAGAACAACAAGAAAAACTGAACCAAGCACAAGACAAGCTCTCTGCAATGACCGAATCTTCGGTTGGCCTTGAAGACAGAGTAAACCGTACCATCGTGGTCTCTCCCGTAACGGGCACAGTCAAAACGCTAGGTATTAATACCGTGGGTGGTGTTATTCAGCCGGGTATGGACATTGTTGAGATTGTACCGACTGAAGACTCGCTATTGGTTGAAGCTAAAATCGCTCCGCAAGATATCGCATTCCTACGCCCAGAACTGACCGCCATTGTTAAATTTAGTGCCTATGACTTCACAAAATATGGCGGTTTGGAAGGTGTGCTAGAACACATCAGCGCCGATACCACTCAAGATGAAGAAGGCAATAGCTTCTACATCGTGCGTGTACGTACCGATAAATACAGCTTTGGACACAACGAAGAGTTGCCGATCATTCCAGGTATGACAGCCTCAGTCGATATCATCACGGGCAAGAGAACCGTACTTGAGTACATGTTGAAGCCACTATTAAGCGCTCAAAACAACGCATTAAAAGAGTAAGGACGTTTGATGCTTGATAGCGCCTTTCAATACACAGTGAACAGACAAGAGCAGAGGCTATGAAATCTCGGATTTCGTTATTGTTGCTGGTCCTCACTTCTTTTACCTCAGTCGCGCTCAACAAGAGCGACCAAAGGTGGATAGACGCGGTTACTGCAACCTACGGGGAAAGAGCCGGAAAACGAGTGGCAACATGGCGCTCTAATATGACGTCGTACGAAGGGCTAAGTGAAACGGAAAAGCTCGATTCGGTAAACCGGTTCTTCAACCAAATGTACTTTGTCGATGACAACATACTGTGGGGAAAGAATGACTACTGGGCGACACCACTGGAGTTTTTAGGCAGCAACGCCGGCGATTGCGAAGACTTCACTATTGCAAAATACTTCTCTTTACTTGAACTCGGCGTCCCAGATAAAAAATTGCGATTGGTGTACGTAAAAGCACTTGAGTTAAACCAATTCCATATGGTGTTGGCGTACTACTCGACACCCAGTGCAGAACCACTAATTTTGGATAACTTAAACCCTGAAATAAAACGCGGTTCTAAACGCGGAGACCTGCGACCGATATACAGTTTCAATGGTAAAAACCTTTGGTTAATTAAGTCGGCAGCAGGCAGCGGTAAGCTGGCAGGGAAATCTTCAAGATTGAGCTTATGGAACGACCTACGTTCTCGTGAGCGCTCTCTAAATTTAAACAAACCCATTATCAATTACGATGAGTAGGTACAATGACTTTATATAAACAGCTTGTGGTCGGGATGGTTGCGGTATTCATACTGCTGATGACGTCAGTTTTTATGATCGAATTCAATACCACCCGTGGATACTTAGAGGAGCAGCAACGCTCTGAGGTAAGTAATACCATTAATACTGTTGGACTGGCTCTCGCCCCTTACCTAGAAGAAAAGGACAAGGTGGCAGTGGAGTCTGTTATCAACGCCCTATTTGATGGCAGTTCTTATTCCGTCGTGCGATTGATTTTCCTAGACACCGGAGATGACATTCTCCGTTCATACCCTGTAAAGCCAACCGGCGTACCAGAGTGGTTTACTAACCTTAACCTATTTGAGCCTGTTCATGACCGCCGCGTAATTACCAGTGGCTGGATGCAACTGGCAGAAGTCGAGATCGTAAGTCACCCTGGTCCTGCCTACGATCAGCTTTGGCAAGCGTTCATCCGCTTACTGAGCATCTTTGGCACGATCTTCTTGCTCGGTTTAGTGTCTATCTCTTGGATCCTTAAGCGTGCTTTACGCCCGCTCTCGTTGATCATTACTAAGATGGATCAGATCGCGAAGAATCAGTTTGGTGAACCACTGGCTCGTCCAAAGACAAAAGATCTCACCTTGGTTGTCGATGGTATCAACCACATGTCGACCCAAGTTGAACTGGCCTTTAAAAACCAAGCGAAAGAAGCTCAAAAGCTGCGTGAAAGAGCGTATATCGACCCTGTATCTCAGCTAGGCAACCGCGCTTACTACATGTCTCAGTTAACTCAGTGGTTAGAAGAGTCCAGTTTAGGTGGTTTAGCCGTACTAAAAGCCGAATTTATTAGTGAAGAGTACGACGAAAAAGGCTATCAAGAAGGTGATGCCTTGGTTCATCAACTGGCTGAACAGCTGCAAGCTTCAATCTCATCACCAGATATCACCATCGCCCGTATTTCTAGTGACGAATTCGGTTTCATCATGCCAAACATTGATGAAAGCGAACTTAAACTTGTTGCTGGCAGCATCGTAAACTGCATTCAAAACCTAGGTTCAGACCCAACAGGTACGGCGAATCCACACATCGCGCTAGGTGTGACATACAGCAATACGCGAAAAACCAGTACCGAAATCATGTCGTTGGTCGATAACGCGCTCTCAAGTGCGAAGGCGAACCGTGAACTGACTTACGGCTACGTAACGGCAGACGATCATGGTGCTGTGATGGGCAAACAACAATGGCGTATGTTGGTTGAAGAAGCAATCATCAACGACCTTGTCACCTTCCGTCTGCAAGCTGCAAACAATAGCTTTGGCAAAACGTATCACCAAGAAGTGTTCTCTGCGATTGAAAAAGACGGAGTTCGTTACAGTGCAAACCAATATCTATACGCACTAGAACAGTTAGAAATGAGCCACATTCTCGACCAATACGTTATCGAGAAGATGATAGAGAAACTGAATGCGAAAGAAATAACGAGCCCCGTTGCTATCAATATTTCGCCAAGCAGTATTTCTCAGCCAAGCTTTATCCGCTGGATTGGTAAAACTCTTGAACACAATGCCTCAATTGCTCATCTGTTACATTTTGAGATTCCAGAAAATTGTTTCATCAATGTTCCGCACTACACGGCGCTGCTGTGTAACACCATTCGTAACGCTGAGTCCGTATTCGGTGTTGATAACTACGGACGTAATTTCCAATCATTGGATTACATCAACGAGTACCGCCCAAGCTATGTGAAGTTGGATTACTTGTTTACGCACAACCTTGATGATGAAAAACAGAAATTCACCTTAACGTCGATCTCTAGAACCGCTCACAACCTAGGCATAACCACCATTGCGTCTCGAATAGAAACTCAGACTCAGCTAGATATCCTGTCTGATAACTACGTAGAAGTGTTCCAAGGCTTCATTGTTGATAAATAGTTGTAAGGGTTATATCGCATGCAAGATCCACTATTAAACTCACTGATCTACGTTAGTCGGTATTACGGGTTAGCTAACTCGCCCGAAGCGTTGATCAATGGGCTACCACTATCCGATGGAAAGCTAACCCCTTTCCTATTCCCTCGTTCAGCTGAACGAGCGGGATTAGTGGCGAAAGAAAACCGTTCCGAGTTAGAAAGTATTCCTCACCTGATTCTGCCTGCTATTCTACTTCTCAAACAGGGCGAAGCATGTGTTCTAAATAGTATCGATTTAGAAAAACAAGAAGCAGAGATCATCACCGCAGAAAGCGGGATGGTGCCTATCGTCATTCCAGTCGATGAACTCAAAGAACAATTCATCGGCCGCTACTTCTTGGTAAAAAAACAATTCCGTTATGATGAACGTTCACCAGAGGTTCTAAAAACACGGAAAGGTCACTGGTTTTGGAGCACTATTTGGGAATCTAAAAACATCTATCGTGACGTGTTGATAGCATCCATTCTGATCAATATCTTCGCCATTGCCGCGCCAATGTTTACTCGTTTGGTGTACGACAAAGTAGTCCCTAACCTTGCCTTTGAAACCCTGTGGGTGTTGGCGAGTGGTATTTTCGTCGTCTTCCTTTTCGATCTGCTTCTCAAGTTAATGCGCAGTTACTTCATTGATGTCGCGGGGAAAAAATCCGATATCTTAATTTCCTCTAAACTGTTCAGTAAAGTTCTGGGGATTCGCATGGAAGCAAAGCCCGCCTCTGTTGGCGCTTTCGCGAAAAACCTGCAAGAATTTGAATCAATCCGTGAGTTCTTTACCTCAGCAACTATTGGCTCGTTAATCGACTTACCATTCGCGCTGATGTTCTTGGCGTTAATTTGGCTGATGGCCGGAAACCTTGTGTTTGTTCCTGTCGTCGGTGTGGTCATTTTGATTATCTATGCACTGTTAATCCAAGGGCCACTGCGTCGTACGATTGAAGAAGGCTCTCGACTTGCTTCTCAGAAGTACGCGAACTTAATTGAGAGCTTGGCTGGGTTAGAAACCGTTAAGCTATTCAGCGCGCAAAGTCAGTTCCAATTCCGTTGGGAAGAAGCGGTTGCGCACATGGCAAACTGGAATATCAAAAGTCGCCGCATCACCGACAGCATCCAAAACACGGCTGGCTTTGTTCAACAAAGTACCAATGTAGGCATGATCATTTTTGGTGTGTACCTCATCGCAGAAGGTGAACTCACTATGGGTGGCTTGATTGCCGCGACCATGTTGAGCGGCCGTGCAATTGGCCCTCTTGTTCAACTGTCTTTGCTTTCTACTCGTTACAACCAAGCGAAGTCATCAATGACTTTGATTGAACAAGTAATGTCGATGCCTGATGAACAGGAAGAAGGTAAGCGCTACATCCACCGTCCGATTATTCAGGGTCATATTGCGCTAGATAAAGTGACGTTCCACTACCCAGACTCGCCTGTCGCTTCTATCAGAGACCTAACCCTTAATATCAAACCCGGTGAAAAAGTCGCGATCATTGGTCGAATTGGTTCAGGCAAGACCACGCTAGAACGTTTGATTATGGGCCTATATAAGCCTACAGAAGGCCATGTGCGCATTGATGACACCGACATGGAACAACTGCATCATGTCGATGTACGACGCAATATAGGCTGTGTACCGCAAGACAGTAACCTGTTCTACGGTTCAGTAAGAGACAACATTACCTTAGGTCGACCGTTGGTCGATGACCGTGATGTGATGGACGCAGCCAGCCGTGCAGGCGTGACCGCGTTTACTCAGCAAGATCCAGCAGGCTTAGAACGCCAAGTGGGCGAAGGTGGTGCATTGCTATCTGGTGGTCAACGTCAGTCGATTGCCATAGCTAGAGCCTTCTTAGGACGTCCACCCGTGCTTTTGATGGATGAACCGACCAGTGCGATGGATAATCGCTCAGAGATGCACATCAAACATCAACTCAACCAGTTATTGCCAAGCGAGACATTGATTCTTATCACCCACAAAACATCGATGTTGGATATTGTAGATCGAGTGATTGTGATGGAGAGAGGCAGCATTATTGCCGACGGCCCGAAAACACAAGTTCTGTCAGACTTGAAGCAAGGCAAGGTAAGAGCAGCAAGTTAAAGCGCTCATGTGACTTAAAGAATCTAACTAAATCAATATCAGATAAAGCAAAGGGGGAGCATCAGCTCCCCCTTTTTTTGTTTGTTCTAATGAGTAGAAAATAGCTCGAACCGCTCTATTCAGAGTCGGTCAATTTCAAAGTATCTCAATTACAACGAGATATCTTCTTGCTCCATTTTGAATGAACATTGAATCTCGTATTGGTTGAACGAGAAAACGCTGCCGCCATGGGTTCGCTTGGTGGTAACTGTCTCATCACAAAATTGAATCGTCACTCGCGTATACACCTTTTCATGCGCCTCAACTGTGCACTCGGCAAGGTTGGTTTCAAACTCAGCTTCAAGCGTATCCAACTGTGATTTAGTATTTTCGATCGCAAGATTATTTTTTTCTCTTTGCTGCTCAATTTCTAGTGCTTGCTCTTCGCTTCGTTCCGCTTTTGGTCGCTTCTTAAATTCGAGCTCTTGGCGAATCACATCCATGGTCTGCTCTTGAGCGTATTTATAAGTTTCTTTCAGCTCGGCTATCTTTTGTCGGTAACCATCGTAACGTGCAAATCCGTGTACCTTGGTTGCGGTATCGCCTTCTACGCCTAAAAAGACACACTCCACTTTCCCACCGACTCTAGCTTCGCCGCCACTGAGCGTACCGTGCTTCTTCAAACTGTCCATCACGATAAGGTTGTTACCACAACGAATATCATTACTCATGCTGTGCACACCCAGTCGAAGGTCGGTGGCGGTTTGGAGTTCTGCGTTCTGCGCGTAGCTTGCTGTGATAGAACCTTTGCTAAACACCTTGCAGCTTTTCGGCTCACCCTCTTTAGTCGTATGACCGATAATCCCCTTCGCGACTTTTATGTCACCCTGTGCTTGGACTTCTGCCGATTCAATAAAGCCACCAACCGTGACACTTCCTGTCGCTTTAACGATCATTCCCGGTTCAATGTTCCCAGAGACAAAGACGTTGCCTTTGAATTTAACGTGTCCGGTTGATACATCTACGTTGCTAACACACAAGGCGTCATCTACTTCAATAGTTCTATCTTTGATTATGGGTAATCCAGGAAATGAAGCGAGTAATAAATTGGGGTCGTCAGGGGAGATGTAGGTGCCCTTTCCAGGCTTAATTAAACTGTCTTGTCCAGGAAGCGGTGGGATAATTCGACCTTGGACTGTAAAGCCAGCGATGCCTTTGGTCGCGGGAGTACGCTTCATCAAGTGATCATTTTGACCAACAGTAATGGTTTGCCCCAAGTCTCGCATATCAATCTTGCCTTCGTCTTTACTGCGAGGCTTCAAGACTTGGCGAGTAATGTCTTCAACCAAGGCGGCAAACTTAGCATCTTTGCCCTTTACTGGCTGCGTCCCTTTCGCGACGGGTTGAGTAAACTTTTCACCGGGTTTAAGCTTGTTACTCATCATCAGCACTTTTCTGAGCGCTAACTTATTAATTCCCTTTGTTATGTGGGCTTGGGCTAAACAATGAATGATGTCGCTCCCGCGCAGTGCGTGTCCATGATGTGGTCCCGTCACCACCAGACTCGCCAGCATCTCGTCATCAGACAGTTCGACAGCAACGCTTGCGTTACGAACTTCGGCAATCAAGACTCCTTCGTAAGCTTCCCCTTTACCTTCTTTGGCAAGAGTGACGAAGCGCAACACCTCTTCTTCAAAAAGAAAATAGTTTGATGCGTCCAAAGCTTCCAAGGTTGGTGGCAACGTCGTGTTATCAAAGCTTGCTTCAACCACAAACCCCGACGGCAGACATGCCACCACTTGTTGCTTGTCTTCTGACAATGTAACAATGTTATCCCACATTCGAATTGAGTATCCCTAATGACTCAGTTGTTATTCAGTCTATATAATTCGTTCTGCGCTGAGTATCACATTATTAGAATAATCAGCGTCACATCACTTACTTTCGATTCTGCAAACATGACTCATAAATAAGACTTACACATTTTATGATCTACTTCGCCTTTACAAATACATAGGGAAATTTTTCAGAATATTTCGTGTGATTGAATGTCGATTCGATATTAGAGCGAGATAGTAAAGGCGAATAGCTTTAGAAGACTAAAGGCTGTTGTGGAGAGGTGGAACAGAAGTGATGAAGCTGATAATCAGGGTAAAAACGGATTTCAATATGGAGCTTCAGTTTACAGTGTAAATCCAATATTCTAATTTACACTGTAAATCTAATTTGTAACGGTCAGTCTATTTAAATGATGGCTTGTCTATTTACACTGTAAATTTGCTAGCAAAACATCGACGTCTTTACGAAACTGAATTTCTGCTTGTTTGCGACCAACAAGATTAAACTGTTCAACACAAGTCCCCCACTCTTTCTGCTGAACGACCTTTGCGATGAGTAAGTCAGAAATACCTATGTTTCGATCGTTACCAAGTAGAATCAAGTTCAGTACGCTGAAGCTAATCGCATCGTAACTGTTGCCACCGTTCACGTAATTTCTAACTAACTGAGTTTCAAACTCGCTAACGGTATCGACACTCTTTGGCAGCAGTACGCGCACCATTTCGGTTTCAAGTGAAACCAAAGAACCTGAAACAAGAAAGCAGTAGCTACGCTCGAAGTGACTTAGAGCTTGGTTAATCCAGCTTTGGGAGTTTGAGGTAAGCGCCTTAACCATCAATACCGAGTGGCAGCCACTTGCCTGATCCCGCTGGTGGCCAATATGGACAGGTACAAAATCGTTATCGCGCCAGAATGAAATCAACTCACCAGTCGCACCGAAGCTTGTCGCCAGATAATCCGCTTGGCTGGTTTGCTCTGATAACTTAGCCAACATCCAACCACCAATGCCCAAACCTTGATGACGAGTTGAAACTGCAATGCGCATCACTCGAAGGCAGCGGCTGGTCGCCGCTTCTGTGCAGCCAAGTTGGTTCGCCAGTAACACAGGAGCAAGGTGTCCTTGAGGCCTGCGTTTTCCAATTTGAATCTGAGCAATCAAATCTTTATCTAAACCACCCTCTTCAGTGACCAACATACAACCTAAACATTCATCTTGCTGCCAGGCTGCGTACAAGTGGATTGCTGGATTGTTAAGGAACTGCATTAAGTCACTGGGCGACGTCTGATAATGAGCATCCACAAGAAGAGAAAAACATCGTTGTAACTTGTGTGGATTAGCCAAACAATCTGCTTTTGATAGTTCAACTAAATTTAATTGGTTGATTGTCTGAACAGAAAAGTTATCTAACTCATGAATCGCCGAGTCACTTAGCGACGCGTCGTTACCAAGCAGGAAGCAGTCAAACAACCAAGCTTCTAGTGGATCGTTGTTATTCCAACGAATAGGTTGTTCGAGCTTAAAGCCCTTCCAACCAGGGCGGTGTACCGAAAGCCAAGATTCAAACTTAATCCCAAACCCTCGTCCACTGCCCTCGTAACCGTGTACCGTGGTTGAAAAAACCATACGATGATAAATGCCGACCATGGACTTGAGCATAGGGATTGGAATAGCAGCCGCTTCATCAACCAATAGCAGGTCGCAATCAGGCTTAGATTGAAGTAGTTCATCCGGTGCGACGAATCTTAAACTTCCCCCTTGATGGCGAATGTGTGTAGCGTTAACCACTTCGATGACTTCGAGTCGCTGTATTGCATGGGAAAATACAGGCTCGATTGCTTTCACTGAAGGCGCAGTCACAATAATATCTAATCCATGACGTTCACCCAGAAGCTGTGCTGCGGCAATCCCCAACGTCGAGCTTTTACCGCGGCCTCTATCTGCGGTGAGAATCAAAGGACGTTTGCGATGCCCAGACAACACCTTTTTGACCAACTCAACTGCCACGTTTTGCTGTTCAAATCTATCCAATCCGATTTCAGCGTTTTGTTTTGGGGGGAATGCGTTACTCGCTTGAGTAACATCGCCAGCTTCATTAGTTTGCGAAACAGAAATAAGTTTATCGAAATGCCCCTTTAACCAACGTTGGCCAAAGCCAGAACTCCCACCCTCTTCAGCTTCATTGACGTTTGGCGGCAACACCAACAACAAACCGCCACCCACTAACGACCCCAGTGCTGCACTGAAACCATTCGCGTCAAACTGCTCTCTAAAATCACAAACAAGAATCTGGCATTCACGCCCCAGAAGTTTCTGCCCCTTCTTGACCGGTGCATGCGTCACATCGTCGAATGGGACACCGCCAATCTGAAAAATGGATTTAACGTTCTTATCTTGAAGGAAAGTTGAAATAGCCGTGTTTTGCCAGTCGACATCGCCGTTAAAAACCACGCCGTAACGGTGATCATTATGTTGAGCAACATCAGAAAGTGTATGCAGAAAAGTGTTGGTTGGGTTTGTCATAGTTAGCGTCCAGATTCATCTAGACACAGTTTATCACAGCCAAATAAAAAGCCGCATAATGCGGCTTTAGAGTCGTAATGGAAAGTCGTCGACTTAGTCGAGCTTCGATTGAACGAAGGCTAAAATATCTTCCATTGTCGCATCATCCACTTTCTTAAGGTTCAACGCTAAGTTTGAACCCTTACGGCTGTATGAAGCGCGGCCTTTAATAAGCTCAACTTTTGGAGAAGCTTTCTTCGCTGGCGCTGGCGCCAATTCAAGAATCCAACCTTCCAAAGTTTCAGTAACGTCTTTAGTTAAACGCGTAACACCTTGTGCTTCGCTACGCTGCCATACAAAACCTTCAGAAGCATCGCACTTAGTCAGTAATATTTGCTGCTGTTCGCCAGTCAGGCCACCGAATTGTTTGTGTAGCTTAACAATGGTTGGTCGACCAAGATCGCTCACATTTGGGTAAGCTTGTAGCAGTTCAAGAGGCAAAGCCGCCGCTTTCAACGCGCCACTCACCAAAGCTTCACTGCACTGGAACATTTTCGCTAGTGCTTTCTGGTCTTCAGCTTCGCCTTTATCTAGCTTCGCTTGCATCTCTTTACCCTTCTCATACAGAGAAAGCGGTTTATGAGCGTTAGCAACATCAGATAGGAACTTAGCGTGTTCGCCGTTGATGTTTTCAGCAACATAGATAAGGAACTCTTTGTCAGCCAAAATACACGACATACGACGACGGCTACCATCAAGAACTTCAATCTTACCGTCTTTGTTTTTACGACCAACCGCTGGGTATTGCTGGCCACGTTCTTTCAATGTTGTAAGAACATCAGAAAGCGCGTGCTCGTTTAAGAAAGATTGCTCACGAGCATTTTCTTCGAAAACAACCGTTTGAGTTGCTACGTCAGCCGCCGGGATTCGAACTAGTTCAAATGAAACCAATTCTTCGCCTGCAACAGAAAGCTCGATCACTTGAGCCTGCTCTTTAGCCGCTGTTTGAGCTTCTTGTGGCGTAGCTACGCGACGTTTGTTTGCTTTACCAAATAGCTTTGCATTTAAGTCAGATGTTTTAATCGCCATTCTTGTTATCCCTGATTAAGTGAAGGCCAGTTGCTATGTAATACACGCTCTAATTCTAGAGCACTTTTTTGTACTGCGTCTTGAGCGACAGCCAGAGTTTTCTTACCACCCTCAAAGTCGCTCACCGTTAGATCGAAAACCGTGCTGTAAGTATCTGCACAGGTTTCAAAAGCGCGGCTTCTTGGAATAGTGGCCATCATTACTTGGTCATTCAACAGGTAGTTCATCTCAGTTAATACTGATACCTGCTTCTTGTTGTCGTCTTCAAACATGGTTGGCATTAGACGAACAAATTCGAGCCCTTTCCAGTCGTCCGGGAACATCTCGTACACGGTTGGTAAGTGCTGGAAGAAGTTAACCGTTGAAGCCCAATCCAAACGCTTGGCAGCACATGGAATCAGAAGAGCGTTCGATGCGTACATTGCGTTCCACACTAGAGGGTCTACGTGCGGGCCGGTATCAATCATAATCACATCAAAATCATCAGCAATTTTGTCGATAAGCTTCTCTTTTAAAAGACGAACAATATCAAGTGACTGATCTTGAGATAGGCTTTGCCACGCTTCAGCGTTAAACATCGCGTCTTCTGGGAACGCAGAGATCGTCTTTAGATTCGGATACTGTGTTGGTAAAAGTACGTTCTTACGCAAGAATTCAAGGTCAACATCTTGGCCTTCTGGCACGTTGTCCAACATGATATCAACAGCAGAATAGATACTGTCGTGCTCTGCACCACTAATTTGTGGGTTTAAGAACAGACGCAAAGAACCTTGTGGATCCAAGTCAATCAAGCAGATACGGTAACGCTTATCTAAGTTCAAAGACAGACAAGCCGCTAGGTGAACCGCTGTCATTGATTTACCCGTACCGCCCTTTTGGTTCTGTACGTTAATAACCCATGGCTTATTGTCTACATGCTGCTTACGTTGGTGGAACTTCGGCACTTCAGCTGCGTCCATCAGCATGTGAGCTTCAGTCAATGAAATCGAGTAATGATTGGCGTTGTTCTTTGTAAACTGATGACCATCCGCTTCAAGCTTGTTGATAGCCTCATCCAATTTACGACGAGTTAAGCCTGAACGCGTCTCCATCATAGCTTTAGACATTGGAGGGAAATGTTCATCACTTCGCTCTTCCAGAATAATCTCAATTCGGTCAGCCTGAACTTGTTGAGTTTGTTCGGCCAGCTGATAGAGCTTATCAATCGTTTGTTCTCTTTTCATTGCCAGTTTCCGTAATGATTAACTAAGTACAAATTGTACAGCGATTAACAACAAACACAACAAAAACATGAACATACATTTATGAGTAAAATCACATAAAATAGACTGTATTTTTACAGTTTGATGAAACAACGGCTAATACGAACACAAAAATGACCTTTTTTGTCATGTATAACCGTTCTATTTCATCCTTACATTTAAAATGTTACAGCATCACTTATTTACAATGTAAATAGAATTTCAGAGAAAAATCTTCGGAACGATTGAAACACAAGCATAGATTACGGTTGGTGTGATTTGCATTCGAAATTGATAGATTTTCAACCAACAAAGAGTAAACCCTAAAAAATCGCTTAGTTAATAGAAAATAAAGCGAAGAAGAGATGTCACTAAACAAAAGAGAATTGAGCCTCAACCGGAAGAATGATCATGGGATACATAACTCGTAAGAAAATTGATAAGTCCATATTGTGAAGCATGATCAAGGTGTAAACTCATCAATATTGATCCGTATGAATGCCCGTTCGAAATGATCAACCTCCGGAAAAATGATCAAGTAAATATCGTTCCGGAAGCATATAGATTTAGAGCTAACTTACGGACAAATGCTTTTGCAATGGGGATTCAAGCTCTATAAGGCCTGATTGGTTAGAAATTCAATCGACACAGAATGGAAATGCAGAAACATGACAATTTCATGATCATGCTTCCTGATTTATTGTGTTGCGAGCTAAAAGTGCCCAACCACTGACGCTGTGACCAATATCGACCAATTTTTAAACATAAAAGGGGAGGAACGATATAAAAGCCCCATTACTTGATCATTGTTCCGATGAATTGGCTGTCAAAAATATCCACATAGGTGACTTAGAAGCCGCTTAATACAACTTGATCAATTACGGACTGTGGATAAGCTGTATAAGCATAATGATCATGCTTTCGAACCGATAATGATCATGCTTACAATGACTTAATGATCATCGTTCTGAAGTTCTGTGATCATGCTTTCTTTAATTTAATGATCATCGTTTCGGGTTCTTTATGATCATGCTTTCCAATTGGATTTTTTTAAACACTTATAATTCATATACTTAAAAGCAAATTCAAAGCCAGATCATTAGATCACTTAATCATTTAAGATCATATTAATCAAAAAGATCAGTTATTTAAAAGCCAATAAATTCTCTTTATTTATGATCATTCTTTCTTTATCATTCAGGAACTATAGTGAAATTACGGTTAGTGTGATACGGATCAAAAATGAAACCAGAAGAGAAATTGTTAATTAAGGCACGAAGCCACAAAGATGGTCATTTATTTGAGGTATCTGAAACAGCCGTTGAATGGATAGAACAATATCAACACTTCAAAGGGGTCACCAAAAGCATCGTTGAGCTTCTTAACCTAATTTCACTACGTGGGTTTAGCAGTAAAGATGGATACGTCTCCACCACCGAGATCATTGAATCAACTGATGGTCAAGTGACTCGCGCCGCCTTGCAACAAAGGCTGAGAGCCGCTGTAAGTATTGGTCTGTTCAAACAAATCCCAGTTCGTTTTGAAGAAGGCCTTGCGGGTAAAACCATGTTGCATCGCTTTGTGAACCCAAACCAATTGATATCGGTTCTGGGTGCTACCAGTTTAGTGACAGAAAGCGTCAAACAAAATGAAAAGCAGAAGCGTTCTAAAGCGCTAGCTCAAACCAAAGTAAACAAGCGCTTACTGAATGAACACGGACTGAATACGCCACCGACGATGAAAGACGAAGCGGATCAATTCATTGTTTCTCCAACCAATTGGGCGGGGATTATTGATCAAGCGTTGGCGCCACCTAGAACCCGTAAGAGCTACCAGAAATCTATGGTTTCGATCTCTGGCACTCGAGCGGTGATCGAGACACGATCTTCTAAAAACATCATGACGGTTGACGATCTGATGACGCTGTTCGCGTTATTCACGCTTACTGTCCAATATCATGATCACCACCAAGATGATTATCATCTCGACGCGAAACACACACCGAACAAAACACCACTCTACATCACGGATATTTTGTCTTTGCGTGGCAAGAAAGACAGCGGTCCTGCACGCGATTCGATCCGTGACAGTATTGACCGTATCGAATTTACCGATTTCCAACTGCACGAGCTCACGGGCCGTTGGCTTAGCGAGAACATGCCAGAAGGCTTCAAGAGTGATCGTTTCCGATTCTTAGCTAGAACCATTACGGCATCGGAAGAAGCGCCTACAGAGGGCTCTGATGGCGAAATTCGCATTAAACCGAACCTGTATATCCTTGTCTGGGAACCTTCGTTCTACGAAGAGCTCCTGACGCGTGATTATTTCTTCCTATTTCCGCCAGAAATCCTGAAACAACATACCTTGGTCTTCCAAATGTATTCGTACTTTAGAAGCCGTATGGCACGTCGCCACTCAGATTGTATGTTGCTGAGCGAGCTGAACCAGAAGTTGGCTCGTAATATCGATTGGCGTCGCTTCTCGATGGATTTGATCCGCGAACTAAGAAAATTGGGTGAAGTAGGGGATCAAGAAGATACTTTCCTAGTGAATCTTTGGGGTTATCACTTGACGATCACGGCGTTGATCGAAAAAGGCAAAACCACCGATTATCAGGTTGATATCAAATGTAATGTTGAAGAGGTGTTGCGTTATTCAAGAGCGCGTACCACCAACGCTGGTAAGCGTAATATGGCCCCAACGCTACCGAACCCGCTGCGTAATGAGATGGTGTCTAAGCAGAAGCTGGAAGAGCTGTCTGAGATTATCGATGGTGAGTTTGAGCCAATTCAACGTAAAGCTCCTTCGCCAAGAGGCAAATTGGGACGTCGAGTTAAGCAGCGTAAACATTCTGTTGAGATCAACGCTGATGAGATCATGATTACTCTCTCTAAATATACCTCCACAGAGGCTCTAGAACGCAGTATAACGGCTTTATCTGCTATGACCGGGCATTCACATGCCTCAATCAAAGAAGAGTGCTCAGAGCTCATTGAGAAGCTTGATTGGTTGAGAGTAGGGGAGGATGTTATCCCATACGAAACACTGAGTCGCTTAATTGAGCTGTACAACGACCGTGACAGCACCAGCAATCGACACCTGTCCATTGAACGTTTGATTTCTGGTTTGGCTGTACGTCGTAAAGTGTGTAAACAAGTTCACGAAGGCCATTTGGACGAGAATGTGTTTCTAGCGCTCGATGAAATGGCGATTGGCCATTAATCACGAGGGCGTGTTGATCTTTCGACCTAATTTTTGCAGTAGAAATACCCAGTAGCAAGAAGCCGCTATTTACGGTCGATGAATGGATAGTTTGAACACATTAGGTGCTGATTAAAACCGCACCTAACGCTGACAAAGTTCTGACAATGTAACGCATCCAGTTGATTATTATTTATTCCGAATAGACAACCTTTGTCCTTTCTTATGATTAATAGATTGGCTCATATTTTGTTACATCATACTGAATAGATTTTTGCGAGTTCCTAAGGGACTCGCTTTTTTTTGCCTGAAATTCGCATAATTATTAAAATTCAATAGCTTACGTATTATTCCTTACTGCTAATCCTGAAGCATGATCAAGGTTAGATCGTGCTTTTTACGGATCCTATTTGTGAAAGGATTCTGCTTTGGTGTTTGATCGATCAGGGTTAAACCGTGGAGTGGATCAGTGGCGTTGACGTAGAGCTGCACCTTGATCATCGTTCTGGTGTTGGCTTGCCATAAAACGCACATGCGATTCGATCAGTTTTTCTGATTCTTCCTTCCAGCGCGGTTCTTGTTGTTGGTTAGCAAACTCCAAAGCCAGCACACATAAGTGTTGTACCCGCTTGGTACACCACTCTTGTAGGCCGGGTTCCGCTTTTGGGTCACAAGACACCGCCTGAAGCTTACCGTAAGCAAACATCAGGTATTGATAGGCCTTTTCTTGATGGTGCGGGTTTTCGATTGAGTTTCGATAGAAAGTAAAGATTCTCAGGCACCCATCCAACCAACACGCGATGCCTTTGCTTTGTTCATCCGTGATCAAAGGCCCCCAGAGTGCATCTGGAGGCGTTAAGATCAAAGGTTCTAACCGGTCCACTTGATCATGCTTTCGGTCTTTGTACCAATCTCCGATCCGCTCTAACCAAGTGTCTAGTTCATTCATGCAACGTTATCCCACTGTTTTACAAAGTGATTATCAGCAACTTGCTCGATTTCATGCTGTATTTCACAGCTCTGCTCTCGAATTCGGTCTGCGTTTATTGAATAGTTTGGCTCATTTTTGACGAGTTCGCCAAATGGCAGATCGGGATCGGGAACGGCAGAGATCAACAGTTTAGTGTACGGATGTTGTGGATTGGTTAAGATCGACTGGGTTGATCCCCATTCAACGATCTGCCCTTTGTACATTACCGCCGTCTCTTCTGCGATGTAATGTGCCGTAGCAAGATCGTGAGTTATGTACAAAAAACCAATCCCCAACTCTTTCTTCATTTTTTGCATTAGGTTTAACACGCCAAGGCGAATCGAGACATCCAACATCGAGGTCGGTTCATCGGCGAGGATAACCTCGGCCCCAACCGCAAGCGCTCTTGCCAGGTTAACCCTCTGTCTTTGGCCTCCACTGAGCTCGTGTGGGTATTTGGCGAGAGTTTCTATGGGTAACTCCACCAGCGTTAATAACTCCTTGAGGCGCTCTGTGAGAGCCTGTTTCGTGGCAACTTGCTTATGGATTTTAAGCGGGCGCGTTAAGTGGTGCTCAATGGTGTGAGTTGGATTAAGTGAGCCAAATGGGTCTTGAAATATCATTTGTACGCGGCTGCGGTAATCCAAGATATCTTTACGGCTTTTTAGGGTAGAGATGTCTCTGCCATTGAACAGTATCTCTCCCTCTGTCGGTGCGTAAACCTTGGTCATCAATCGGGCGCAGGTGCTTTTCCCGCAGCCTGATTCTCCAACCAGCGCCAATGTTTTACCGGCATGCAAATCAAAACTCACCCCATGTAGTGCTCTAAAGATTGCTTCTTTGCCAAATCCACCGCCGACGGTGAACTCTTTAACGAGGTTTTTCACTTGAAAAATAGGTTGTGACATGGAGCTCTCCTAGCACGTAGTCGCGTGCGCATGTTCGTGAATGTTAGGGAAAGAACTCCATAGCTTTTGGGTATAGGAGTGCTGAGGGTTGTTACGAATCTCATAGGCTTGGTTGATTTCAACGATCTGGCCGTGGCGCATGATGGCAATGCGGTCACATAGCTGGCTCATTAGTGCGAGGTCGTGGGTGATGAACAGTATCGAAAACCCAAACTCTTCTCTGAGTTGGTGTATTTGCTGCAGAATTTCGCGTTGTACAACCACATCAAGCGCCGTTGTCGGCTCGTCCATGATGATCAGCTTCGGGTTAAGGGCGAGAGCAATGGCAATCACCAAACGCTGACGCATGCCGCCACTGAACTGATGCGGATATTCGGTGAGGCGGTTACGAGGAATGTTTACAAGGTCGAGGAGCTTCTCTGCACGATCTTTAGCTTGTTCGTTGGTCATTCCTTTGTGATGACGTAAAACATCAGCGAACTGCTCTTCAATGGTCAGTACAGGATTGAGTGAGTTCATCGCACTTTGGAAAACCATGGCGATTTCGCTCCAGCGCAAGGTGTTCAAGTGGTCGTCAGATAAACCGAGCAGATCTTGCCCGTCGAACAGTATCTTCCCTCCAGAGATGAAAGCAGGCGGTTTGTGTAAACGGTTAATGGCAAACGCGATGGTACTTTTTCCGCACCCTGATTCGCCAGCCAAACCAAAAATCTCGCCTTGGCCTATGCTAAAGCTTACGGATTTTACGGCATTAAAATCGCCGTCATCGGTGATGTAATCGACACATAGATTCTTCACTTCGAGAAGTGGTTTATCTGGATTTTCCCTAGACATGATAAATACTCAGTTATGGTATTGATAACTATTATCATTATAATGAAGTGAATTTAGTGAAAGCGATGAGCACAAAAAGAATGAAGTGCCTCGAAATTTATCTTGGGTTATTTCACGAAGTTTCAGTGAGAAACAAGAAATGAGAACGGGGAAAATGAGAGGTGGATCAAACCACATTTCTTATGGGGAATCTTGTAAATGTAATTGCAGAAAATGGCTTTGGCAAAGTTTAAATGAGGCATTTATTAATTAGCTTTGTGAAGCGTCGGAATCATCACATTTCAGTACAGAATGTCTTAACAAGTGAAATAGCATTTGCTACAGATTACCTGTCCATTACATGGTGCTTTTCGGAGGAAAACATGTCCATTAATTCTATCAACCATGATGAAATGACAAATATTGCAAACAAGTGGGATGCTGAAGAAGAAGTATCTTTCAAACCAGAAAAGAAAATGAAGTCCGCTGAAGCTCGTCGTCGTATTGAAGCTCTAAGAGAAATTAGAGAAAGCGGTTTTAGTCTGGAAGAAGCGAGGGAACTAGGTCTTATTCACTAAGGACCCCTATTGCATTTAAGAGGGTGGCGCACCGCCACCCTTTGATTTATATGACTTTTTAAAAGGGCTGTGAGTTTTTTATAAGTAAACCATGCTCCTTGTCTCCCACCATTTAACTCCATTGTCCTGCCTTTACATTGCTTGTTCCCGACTAAAAACATGCTCATGGCATACTCTTGAACTAAGTTGTTTGACAGCAATATGCAACGCCACTAATTTTAAAGTTAAAGCAAAAATATGCGATGTCGTTGGTAAGGAGAAGGCTATGTCTAATTCTGTGGCTAAAGCCAAAGAAGTGCTGTTTTATGAACCTGAAGATCCAAACGGATACCTGTCAAATTTTGCAGCTTGTCCCATCAAGGTTAACGATCAAGTTTGGGCAACCAGCGAACATTATTATCAAGCGATGAAATTTGCTTCTGAAGCGTTACGCAATACTATTTTGGAAGCCAGTACCCCTGCTGAAGCGTTCTCTTTAAGTCGTGATTATGAAGACCAAGTTCGAGAAGACTGGTATGACATTCGTGTTGAAGTGATGCAGTTCATTGTGACTGAGAAGTTCAGACAGAACCCCCAGCTTGCGCTGTTTCTGACTAACACCGGAGATTCGGTGATCAAAGAGCATTCTCATAAAGACCATTTTTGGGGCGATGGTGGTGATGGAACTGGTGAGAACCGCTTAGGTGAAATTTTGATGGCGGTGCGACAACAGCTTCGTAATCAACAACTGTATTTGATTGCTTCGCACTAACCTATCGAGTACAAGTTCAAAGATAGTTTCCCTAAACGTTAAACTTTAAAGGCCGCTCTGCAATTTAGTATTAAGCTAGACTAAGCAGAGCGGCCTTTTCGTTGCAAGTCGAGCTAAGGTGACTGAGAGTAGAAAAGTGCTCTACAACGTCAACTAGGCGCTATTACAGATAAATAAAGGATCTATAAGTACCCTTGCACGATGTCATCGAGCTGACCATCGTCTTTCATTTGGTCGAGACGTTGGTTGATGAAGCTTTGCAGCTTAGGATCCATCTCAGGGTCAAACGCCAAATGGATAGGGTAGTTATTGATCACTGAACCAAAATCTTGCATCTGGTAATCATCAATACTTAACTTCTGCTCGTTTAGGTTGTATTTGATTCTCGATTCCATCTCAACAAAAACGGTATCGCCCGGAGTTCGGTTTAATACACGAAAAGCCGCGCTGTAATCTTTAACTCGAATCTCGTTGAGCTTACCTTGTTTGATGTAAGGCTCTAGGTTTGGATATTCAAACCCCACCAGCAAGACCACCGCTTTTCCGTTTAAATCGTCGATAGTATTGAACTCAAATGGTTCCTTGCCACTGCTGAGTAACACGTGTTTTACATTGTAAATCGGATCTTTAGACAGGTTTACAGATTGGATATTTCCCCAACTAGGACTGCCGTAGGTTACCCAGTTTGGATTCTCTCTCGCGTCGAGCTTGTCAATCATGCGGTTGAAAGGGTAGGTGTGGTAATCGATCTCGTATTGGCTGTCATCAAATACGGCCTCAACAATATCCGAAACCATTCCTCTGTGAGATGACCCGTCAGTTTCGATCTGAAAAGGTTGCGCTTGGCTCGCAATAATGTAGTAGTGAACAGGTTCGCTTGCAAAAGCATAACTGCTTGAAAACAAACTGACTATGGATGCAAATATAAGATGTTTTTTCATAACCTTCCCTAGTTATTTGATGAATGACTACTATTATACTAGTTGAGTAATTGTAGTTTGCTAGGATAACAATAATGGTAATTTGTGTATGGTGACAAAAGGAAAACGCTATATTGGACTCTCCCGACAGTTGATCGGGACTATAATAGCAATCAGCACCTTATTCACAGTTATAGTGACAGGTCTAGGGTTGTATGTGGAGTACCAAAGTCGAGTTTCTTTTATCAGTTCTCAGATCGAACAGGTTAAGGCTGGCTATCTTTCGGGTTTAACGTCCAGTTTGTGGGTTGAAGATCGAGAGCAACTGTTTGTGCAAGCCGAAGGTATCTCCCGCTTACCCTCGGTTAGTTACCTTCTTATCGAAAGTCCCGATGAAAAAATTCTAGAATTAGGTCAAAAGACCTCAGGTCAGTCTTATTCCCAGTCTTGGGAAATGGTGCACCAGATGGGGGGGACAGATTTCCCATTAGCGACGCTCACGGTGCAATCTGATTTGAGCATGATCCTCAACGACTTTGAAGAACGAGTTTTACTATTGCTCGCCTTCGAAGCCGTTAAAATCTTCTTATTGTCTCTGGTTTGCTTAACGATCGTCTATCGCCTCGTGGTCAAACGCTTAATGACTATGTCTTCCCAGATCAACCAGCAACAGGTTGAAGACAACAAACCACGCTTCATAACGCCAACCGATTCTACTTATAGAGACGAGATCTCGACACTAGAGAGTAGCTATAACCAGTCTGTTGAACGTATTCGTCAACAATACCAAGAACTGGAAAAAGCCAAAGATGTCGCTGAGGTTGCCAACCGCAACAAAAGTGAATTTCTTGCCAACATGAGCCACGAGATCCGCACCCCGATGAATGGGATTATCGGACTGTCGTCTCTACTCTCTGAAATGGATATGCCGAAAGAGCAAAAAGAGTATGTCGATATGCTCAATACCTCTTCGCTTACTCTCCTTGATCTAATTAACGACATTCTCGACTACTCGAAGATAGAAGCGGGTCGTTTAGAACTGCAACAAGAACCAATGAAGATGATGGGTATTGCTGCCGATGTTGAATCGACGTTTAGAGTTAAAGCCGAGCAGAAAGGGCTCAGGTTCCAACTGGCGATTGATCCTAAGATCCCAACTATGGTGATTGGCGATGGCACCCAGCTAAGACAAGTGCTTAATAACCTAGTCGGCAACGCCATCAAATTTACCGAGCATGGTCATGTCACACTCTCACTTCGCTTGGAAGAAGTCATAGAGCCAGACCAAAAGCTCAGAGTGAAATTTGAGGTAACTGACAGTGGTATTGGTATTGCTGAAGACAAGCAACAATCGGTGTTCGATAAGTTTCAACAAGCCGACGGCAGCACCACCCGTATTTACGGAGGCACCGGGCTTGGTCTGACGATATGCGATAAGATCGTGACCTTAATGGGCAGCAAGCTTGAGCTAACCAGTGTCGTAGGTAAGGGGAGTACATTCTACTTTACCGCTGACTTTGACCCGAGCTTGGACGTTGACGAAAGCAATATCGATTTTAATAAAGTTTCGGTGCTTCTGGTTGATGATAGTCAGCTGAATATGCGTATTACCTCAACACAGCTTCAATCATTCGGCGTTAAGTCAGAGTGTTGTGAAACCGCGACCCAAGCGTTAGAGCTTGTTTCGGAGTCTGTGGCGAAGTCATTGCCTTATGATCTGGTGCTGATTGATAAAGTGATGCCGTCTATTGATGGATTCCAGTTAGCAAGAAGCTTGATTGAGCGTTTTGACAAAGCGTGTCCTAAGCTGGTGATGATCTCTGCAGACCCACGAAAACAAGATGAAGCGCGCGCTAAACAAGTGGGTTTTGTTGCCTACATAGCTCGTCCATATCAAGACAACCAACTTAAATGGACGTTGAGTGAAGTTCTCGCGAGAGCAGCGGATACCTCAAACTTTACTTATCCAAACAGAGGTGAGGTCGCGTTCAAAGACAATGAACCAGTACCATTAACCAAACCAACGGGTTCTGTTGAAGCTACATCAACGGCTTCTGTCACTACCACACAAACAGACAAACAAGCTCCAATCAAAGAAGAGCCAAAACCAGTGGCCGCTTCGTTTAGTGGCAAAGTATTGGTCGTTGAAGACTCGCGAGTGAACCAACAAGTCGCCAAGATGATGCTCAAGAAGCTTGGGTTTGAGGTTGATATTGCCGATAACGGGGAAATTGGTGTCGAGAAGTTTAAGGCCAATGACTATGTGATGATCTTTATGGATTGCCAGATGCCGGTTCTCGACGGTTTCGAAGCGACTAAACAGATCCGAGCGCTCGAAGAGGGTTCTTCAAAACACATTCCAATCGTTGCTCTGACGGCCAACGTCGTGCAGCGAGACAAGCATTTGTGCTTCGATGTAGGCATGGATGAGTTTTTACCAAAACCGGTTAATCAAGGGAAACTGAGAGAGATCGTTGCCAGTTTTTTATCTAAGGAAAGCGATTCGACCAAAGAAGAAGATGAGCAAAAGATTGTTTAGTTAGTGCCTCATCAAACGCAACCGTTGAAAATAAAAACTCCGACTGAATCAGTCGGAGTTTTTGTATGTGCTCGCTTTTTCTTCCTAAGCCTAAACCTAGGCAAATAATCATGTGACGCTAACCAATGCTATCAATATGAATGACCACAGAGTCTGGGCGCCAGTACTCCAACTCGCAATCCATTAATTCACCGTCCTGTTTGTAGTTCACTCGGCAGATCTTCAAAACGGGCTGGCCCTCTGCCAAATTCAGCGCCTTGGCGACATGCGCAGGGGCAGAAGTGGGAATCACATCAAAGCGCGAGCGTTGGGTCTCGTAGCCATACTTTTCTCGGTAGATACCTGTCAGTGACATAGTGAGGTTTTCCGACAGTACTTTTTCAAACAACGGCGCTTTTAAGACGTTTTCAACAAACAGCACCGCTCTGCCATCAATAAATCGTAATCGCTCAATCACATGTATCGGGGTTATCTGCTCTATCTCTAATGCCTTGGCGTAATCGCCTGCCGCCATCTCTGTACGGGTACTCAGCAGTTGTGTTTCAGCAATACGATGCTGTTCGCGAATCATTTGATGAAAGTGAGAGCGTGACAGCGGGTTGTAGCGGATACGTTCGGGTGACACATACCAGCCACGACGCTCTTCTCGGTATATCAAACCTTCGGTTTCCAGAGACACCAACGCATCTTTGAGCGTGATTCGCGTGGTGGAAAACAGTTCGCTAAGGTTTCTTTCTGATGGCAGTTTTTGCCCTTCAATGAAGATACCTGATTGAAGCTGCTCTCGAATACTCGCCTTAATTCTTCCTAACTGTGTCCCTGACTGCCCGGTGCCCAATGTTCTCATTACTGATCTAGTCCATAAGTTCGTGTGCTTAATAAGGTAAACCATGGAGTTAACAGGAATGTGACAGTAAACAAGGGCTTATTGTCATATGAGTGAAATATAACTGCCACGTAAATGCACTCGAACTGTCAAATAAGTTGCGCGAAAGCGTCACACTCCGGCGATAGCATACAAAACGAACTTACTGACCTAGTCCAGAGGGATAGAGACAATGAAAACTTTGCTTAGCCGTTCAACTGTATCGCCAGCTAAACTGATTGGCGCAACGCTAATAACGGCAACACTTTCAATGCCAGCGATGGCGAAGGATGCTGATCTTGAGTCACTGATTGAAGCCGCTCAAAAAGAGGGTGCGGTTTACAGTGTGGGCATGCCAGACAGTTGGGCAAACTGGAAAGGCACATGGACTGATCTGAAAGCAAACTACGGTTTGAAGCATCAGGATACAGACATGAGCTCGGCACAAGAGATCTCGAAATTTGAAGCAGAGAAAAGAAACGCAACCGCAGATATCGGTGACGTTGGTTTCGCCTTTGCACGTGTCGCTGTGCAGAAAGACGTAACGCAGCCATACAAGCCAACGACTTGGGATGACATTCCAGATTGGGCGAAAGACAAAGATGGTCACTGGGCTCTGGCTTACACCGGTACTATTTCGTTCATTTCAAACAACAACCTTGTTGAAGATGCACCAAAATCTTGGAGTGACCTACTAGAAGGTGACTACAAAGTCACAGTCGGTGATGTAGGCGTAGCCGCGCAAGCAAACAACGCAATTCTAGCGGCTGCATTTGCTAATGGCGGTGATGAATCAAACCTAAAACCTGCGATTAAATTCTTTGGTGAACTAGCGAAGCAAGGCCGCCTGTCTTACACCGACCCAAGCATCGCGAACCTTGAAAAAGGCGAAGTGGAAGTGGCAATCATGTGGGACTTCAACGCACTGAACTACCGCGACAAGATCGACCGTGAGCGCTTTACAGTCAGCATTCCACAAGATGGCTCAGTGATTTCTGGTTACACCACCATCATTAACAAATACGCACAAAACCCAAACGCGGCGAAGTTGGCTCGTGAATACATCTTCAGCGACCAAGGCCAAATCAACCTAGCAGAAGGTTACGCACGTCCAATCCGTAGCAACGTTACGCTGCCTAGATCAGTGCAAGACAAGCTGATCTCGAACGAGCAATACAGCAACGTTCACCCAGTGACTGATTTCTCAGCATGGGGAAAATCAGCACGTCGCTTGCCACGTCAATGGCAAGAAAGCGTATTGATTCACCAGCAATAACCCCGCTTAACACGCCACCTGTAATGGGTGGCTTATAGTAACAAGCAATAGAGAATAGACCATGAGCAATAAGGTTATCCTTGTTGTTCTAGATGGACTGAACTATCAGGTAGCCCGTGATTGCATGGGCTACCTGAACGGTCTTCTAGAGCAAAGTGATATGTATGAGAAACAGGGCGATTTGCAGAATAAACAGGGTGATTCGTACAATAAACAGAGCACTTCGCAGAGCACGCAAAAAAACAAGCTGCGTGCCACGCTTTACCCTGTGCAGTGTGATCTGCCGTCAATGTCCCGTCCATTGTATGAGTGCATCCTGACCGGTGTTCGCCCTGTCGAGAGTGGCATCGTCAACAATCAAATTGTGCGTTTGTCGAATCACGAGTCGGTATTTAGCTTGGCGAAGTCGCAGAACAAAGTGACGGCAGCTGCGGCTTACCATTGGGTGAGCGAGTTATATAACCGAGCGCCATTTGATGCAGTACGCGACCGTTTCACAAACGATGAAACCATGAACATCCAACACGGTTGTTTCTACCACTGGGACCACTACCCAGATGAAGCCTTGTTCTTGGATGCTGAGCACCTGCGCGTGACTCATCAGCCTGATTTTTTGCTGATTCACCCAATGAACATTGACGACATGGGACATAAGCACGGGCTGGACTCTCGCCAGTATCGCAATAGTGCACGTGGCGCGGATATCTACCTATCAAACTATCTTGAGAAATGGGTAGACGATGGTTATCAAGTGATCATCACCAGTGACCATGGTATGAACAATGACCTGTCTCATGGTGGCATTCTGCCTGAAGAGCGCGAAGTGCCATTCTTTGTGATTGGCGATAAGTTCACACACCAAGAATGTTCAGTGAAACAGACCGATATCTGCGGCAGCGTCTGTCAGTTACTCAACCTTGAACACGATAAATCTTACACTCAGGAATTGTTGGCCCTATGAGCAGTTCTGTAATCACGCAGAGCGATGGCTCTGCGCTTCAACCCAAAACCAAATCTTTGTTTCAACGCTTCAAGCCCGCTTTGTGGCTTGCGCCTTTTGCCCTGTTTTTCTACCTGTTCCAGCTGGCACCTATGGTTTGGGTGCTGATCAACAGCTTCTTTTACGACGATGAGCTCTCTCTCGAAAACTACGCTGAAGTGTTCGATTCTGCCTTTATGATGCAGGCTTTTGGCAACAGTTTATGGTTGTCGATTTGGTCGAGCATTGTTGGCTTGGCGATTGCGACTCTGCTGGTCTCTTCATTGCGCCGTGTTGATTCTAAAATCCGCGATGCGGTGATTGCTTTCACTAATATGAGCAGCAACTTCTCTGGTGTGCCTCTGTCGTTCGCCTTCATCATCATCTTGGGTACCAATGGTGCGATCACCTTGTTGCTCAAGCAGTACGGGCTATTGGGTGATTTTGACTTGTATGGGAAGTGGGGCTTGCTGGCGATTTACATCTACTTCCAGATCCCATTAGCGGTGTTATTACTCTATCCAGCGTTCGATGCCTTGAGTGACGACTGGCAAGCCGCCTCGGCACTGCTTGGCGCGAGAACCTGGCAATATTGGACCAAAATAGCGCTTCCTGTGTTGTCGCCTGCCTTGCTTGGCACCTTCATCATCTTGATTGCTAACGCGATTGGCGCGTATGCGAGTGTGTATGCGTTAACCTCGGGCAACTACAATGTGATTACGATTCGTATCGCGAGCTTGGTATCGGGCGACTTGTTCTTAGAGCCTAACCTAGCCGCAGCAATTTCCGTAATTCTGATGGCGATGTTGGCCTTTATTACCGTGATTAACCAATGGCTGATCAGCAAAAGCTACGCAGGGAAGAGAAAGTAATGAACACCGTCAATACTCGCTTTCACAAAACGGTTGTCTATTCGATTATCGGCATCATGATGATCCCGATCTTAGCGACCTTTATCTACTCGATCTCTTCACGTTGGGGCGCAACGATCCTGCCGGATGGCTTCACGTTAGATTGGTACATCAACCTGCTGACGGATCCTCGCTTCTTGCAAGCCTTTGGTCGTTCACTGTTTATCTGTGTGGCGGCGTTGTCACTGAGTGTGGTGTTGGTTCTACCTGCGATTTTCGTGGTGTTTTACTATTTCCCGAAGCTCGACAAGGTAATGAATATCCTTATCTTACTGCCGTTCGCGGTGCCGCCTGTGGTGTCATCGGTTGGTTTACTTCAATTGTATGCAGACAGCGAAATCTCACTGATAGGCACGCCGTGGATTTTGATTGGCACCTATTTCACCATCGCGCTGCCATTCATGTATCGCGCGATTGCCAACAGCTTTGAAGCGATTAACTTGCATGACTTGATGGACGCAGCACACCTATTAGGTGCAAGCACCACCAAGGCATTCTTGTTGATTATTCTGCCAAACCTTAAGAAAGGCTTAATGGCGTCACTGTTCTTGTCGTTCTCGTTCCTATTGGGCGAGTTCGTGTTCGCCAACATTTTGGTAGGAACACGCTATGAGACACTGCAAATCTACCTATACAACATGCGTCAAACCAGTGGCCACTTCACGTCAGCCCTTGTGATGACGTACTTCCTGTTTATTTTCTTACTGACTTGGTTGGCAAGTCGTTTCAGCCAGGGAACCAAATAATGAGTTATGTAAATGCGAAAAACCTCACCAAGCGCTTTGGTGACAACACGGTGTTTGAAGACATTCAATTTTCAATTGAGAAGGGTGAACTCATCACGCTTCTTGGCCCAAGTGGTTGCGGTAAATCGACTCTGCTACGCAGCTTGGCAGGCTTGAATCCGGTCGATGGTGGCGAGATCTGGGTGAACGGCGAAGAGATTACTCATCAAGTGCCGCAACAGCGTGGCATCGGCATGGTGTTTCAATCTTATGCGCTGTTCCCGAACATGACGGTTGAAGGCAACATTGCGTTTGGCCTCAAGATGAAAAAGCTTGCTGCCGATGAAATTAAACGCGAAGTCGCGAAAGTGATTGGGCTGGTGGATTTAACGGGCAAAGAGAAGTTCTACCCGCATCAGCTATCAGGCGGTCAGCGTCAGCGTGTGGCTTTGGCAAGAGCCTTGGTGGTCAAGCCGCGTATTTTGTTGTTGGATGAGCCGCTTTCAGCGTTGGATGCGAAGATCCGCAAACACCTACGCCAACAGATCCGAGATATTCAAAAAGAGATGAACCTGACCACGATCTTCGTGACTCATGATCAAGAAGAAGCGATGATCATGTCTGACCGTATCTTCTTGATGAACAAAGGCGAGATCGTACAAGCGGGTACACCCGAAGAGATCTACACTCAACCTGCCAATGAATTCGTGGCTGGGTTCATGGGGCACTATAATCTGGTGCAAGCGAACAAAGCCAAGCAACTTTTCAATATTGAAACCGAGTGGAAAGTGGCGATTCGACCTGAATCTATCTACGTGAAAGAGCAAGGCCGACAATATGGCGAACATATCTCTGCGCCGAAAACGGGCACTATTCGCAACCACCAGCTGCTGGGTAACGTAATTCGCTACCAAGTGGATGTTGATGAGTGTGAATTAACAGTCGACCTACTCAACCGTTCTTCTGAACGATTGTTGGCCAATGGCAGCCAACTTGAACTCCTGTTTAACCTTAATGAAATCCAACCCGTGAGAGCCTAAGATGTTCAAACCTTTGTATGTATTTGATATGGACGAAACGCTGATCAATGCTGATGCAGCGATGCTTTGGAATGAGTTCTTGGTTGAAAAGGGTATTGCCACTGCGCCTAACTTTATCGAAGAAGATCTGCGCTTAATGGGCCTGTATTCGGAAGGCAAACTGAACATGGAAGATTACCTAACATTCTCCATGCAGCCTTTAGCCGATATGCCAACAGAGCAAGTTACAGCATTGGTCGAAGAGTGTGTCGAACAGCATATTTTTCCTAAGCAGTTTAAGCAGTCTAAACCCTTGATTGAGCAGCTAGATCGCGACAACATCGATATGTTGATCATCTCTGCTAGCGTGACTTTCTTAGTAGAAGCGGTCGGTCGCAAGATTGGTATCGAGAACGCACTCGGTATCGATTTGGTCGAAAACCAAGGCCGTTTCACGTCTCAGATCTCAGGCGTACCAAGCTACCGAGAAGGTAAAGTGACGCGTTTAAAAGAGTGGTTAGATAATCAAGAAACTAACTACTCAGACATTCACTTT
The DNA here is from genome assembly GCF_057786005.1 of Vibrio sp. QJM3NY_26. Taxonomy (NCBI): domain Bacteria; kingdom Pseudomonadati; phylum Pseudomonadota; class Gammaproteobacteria; order Vibrionales; family Vibrionaceae; genus Vibrio; species Vibrio sp. QJM3NY_26. Next base: position 682,211 of record NZ_CM173516.1, read on the forward strand.
TATACGGATTCAATCAACGACTTACCTTTGTGTGAACACGCTGATTTTGCTTACTTGGTGAACCCGTGTCCGCGTTTAAAAGCGTTAGCTGATCAACCGAACTGGTCGATCCTCGACTGGGATTAACGCGAATCTTATATTCGAATTAGGTTCTTTCTAGAACTCATTAAGCCGCTGACTACAGCGGCTTTTTTGCATCATCAGTCTAATGTTTGATTTATCACCTTTGCTGATAAAGCTCGAACGTAACAATTCAATAACATCTATTCCTCTGCTGTAAATCAAACTACCATCTTTCAATCCCTTGATAGTACTCACTTTCTTGTCTTGATGGTTTGTGTGTAACAAATATTTTACAAATTGATGGGGTTTCATCGAAATTGCCCATTTTCCTCCACCCATTCCATTATCTCGGCTTGTGGGCCAAATTTAATTAAGGACAAAAAACACACAACATCTAATCACGTAATAGAAAGTACGTAACAAAAAGTCACGTAATAGAAAGTACGTAAATAAAAAAACACGTAATACAAACCAATAGGTACAAGGAGAAAGTTCATGGTGGATACATACAACCCGCTTGGCACGGATGGATTCGAGTTTGTTGAATACACGGCCGTTGACCACAAGGGAATTGAGCAACTTAAAGCGTTGTTTGTGTCACTTGGTTTTGCTGAGGTCGCCAAGCACCGCTCAAAAGAGGCTTGGCTGTATCGACAAGGTGACATCAACTTTATCGTCAATGAACAGCCACACAGCCAAGCGGAAGCGTTCGCCAAGGTACATGGTCCATCGGTATGTGGCATGGCTTTTCGTGTCAACGAAGCAACGGCTGCAATGGAACAAGCGTTTAAGGGCGGTGGTGAAGAGTACAAAACAGAAATAGGGCCGATGGAACTGAGCATTCCGGCTATTTACGGCATCGGTGAGAGCCTGCTCTATTTTGTGGATCGTTATGGCAAGCAGAGCATCTATGACGTCGATTTCCGATTCTATGACGATGCGGAAGAGCGTATGGCTGAAGCCAATGTTGGCTTGTATGAAATCGACCACCTCACGCATAACGTGAAGCAAGGCAATATGGATGTGTGGTCTGGGTTCTATGAGCGTCTTGGCAACTTCCGCGAGATTCGCTACTTCGACATTGAAGGTAAGCTGACAGGCCTAGTGAGCCGCGCTATGACCTCTCCGTGTGGCAAGATCCGTATCCCAATCAATGAGTCTTCTGACGACAAATCACAAATCGAAGAGTTCATCCGTGAATACAACGGCGAAGGTATCCAACACATCGCGTTATCCACGGATGACATCTACAAAACCGTGAAAACTCTGCGCGATCGCGGCATGGACTTTATGCCAACCCCTGACACCTACTACGATAAAGTCGATCAGCGCGTTAAAGGCCACGGCGAAGACACCGATCTGTTGCGCGACCTGCGTGTGTTGATTGATGGTGCGCCGACCAAAGACGGTATCTTGCTGCAAATTTTCACGCAGACAGTAATCGGGCCTGTGTTCTTTGAAATCATTCAGCGTAAAGGCAATGAAGGCTTTGGCGAAGGTAACTTCAAGGCGTTGTTTGAATCGATTGAAGAGGACCAGATTCGTCGAGGAGTATTAGACGATGCATAAATGGATCTCGTTTCCTCATCGGGAGGGGGTGTGCTCTAAACAAGCGCACGCCGATTTTCCCGAAGAGGCAATTTATGAGCGAGAAGCGGGTCGGAGTGGTTTCTTCGGCCCTGCGGCTCACTTTCATCACCAGCATGCCCCAACAGGTTGGTCGGAGTGGGAGGGCGATTTACGCCCTCGCGCTTTTGATTTTACGCTGGTGGAAAAAGCCAGCCAGATAACCCCTTGGGCGGTGCCTCATCTTTTGCACAACGCGGACTGCAAAATCCGTGTATGGCGCATGGATGAGAAGATGGATTTCTTAGTGCGTAACTCTGATGGCGATGAGCTGCTGTTCATTCACCAAGGCAGCGCCGATCTCTATTGTGACTATGGTCATCTAGCGGTGAGTGAAGGGGATTACGTGATGATCCCGCGCTCGACCAACTGGCGTTTAGAGCCAAGTGAGCCTATGTTCATCTTGATGATCGAGAACACAGATGCGGCTTACTCCCTGCCAGAGAAAGGCATGGTCGGTAATCACGCGGTGTTTGACCCTGCGGTGCTCGACATCCCTTCAATCAATGATCAATTCCGCGCTCAGTATTCAGAAAACCAGACTCAGGTTCAGGTGAAGCGTCACGACAAAGTCAGCGTGATCACCTATCCATTCAATCCATTGGATGCAATTGGTTGGCATGGTGATTTGGCCGTGGTGAAAGTGAATTGGCGCGATATCAGACCGCTGATGTCGCATCGCTACCACTTGCCACCCTCAGCGCACACGACGTTTGTTGGCGCAGGATTTGTGGTGTGTACCTTTGTGCCACGTCCGATTGAGAGCGATCCTGGGGCGTTGAAAGTGCCGTTCTACCACAACAATGATGACTACGACGAAGTGCTTTTCTATCACGCTGGTGACTTCTTCAGTCGCGATAATATTGAAGCGGGCATGGTGACTTTCCATCCAGCTGGGTTTACGCATGGGCCTCACCCAAAAGCCTTTAAGGCTGGGCAAGCTCATAAGAAGAAGTTTACCGATGAAGTGGCGGTGATGATCGATACTCGCCATGCGCTGCAGTTCTCTGATGAACTCGATAGCGTTGAGAACAAAGAATATGTCTACAGTTGGCAAGATTCTGGTTCGAAAGAAATGGCTGACGATAAGAAGTAAGGGACAAGGATGAAATTAGCAACCAAGAAAAATGGTACTCGCGACGGTCTATTGATGGTCGTAAGTAAAGATCTTAAACAATGTGTAGCTGCCACCGAAATTTTCCATGCAATGCATCTGGCGCCAACCATGCAAATAGCCTTGGATAACTGGGACAGCGTGGCTTCTCAGTTAGAAGAGTTATACACCTCGTTAAACAACGGGCATGTGACTGGCAGTGAAGTGTTTGCACCTCAGTATTGTGAATCGCCTCTGCCACGCGCATATCAATGGGCTGATGGCAGTGCTTATGTAAACCACGTTGAACTGGTGCGTAAAGCGCGTGGTGCTGAAATGCCAGAAAGCTTCTGGGTCGATCCATTAATGTATCAAGGCGGCTCAGATGCCTTTATCGGCCCTCGTGACAACATCGAATTTGCTAGCGATGAGTGGGGTATAGATTTCGAAGGAGAAGTCGCGATTGTAACTGGTGACGTCCCTATGGGCGCAAGTGCTAAACAAGCGCATGATTCGATTCGTTTACTGATGTTGGTGAACGACGTGTCGCTGCGTGGCTTGATTCCCGCTGAGCTTGCGAAGGGCTTTGGCTTCTTCCAGTCTAAACCGTCTTCGGCGTTTTCTCCGGTTGCCGTCACACCCGATGAACTTGGTGAACAGTGGAAAGGCAGTAAGGTACATTTACCATTAATATCGACCTACAACGACCAGCCTTTTGGTTGTCCGAATGCAGGCGTGGATATGACCTTCAATTTTGCAGAGTTGGTCGTGCATGCCGCGAAGACTCGTCCACTGTCGGCGGGCGCGATCATCGGTTCAGGCACGGTTTCTAATAAGCAGGGCACTGACCACGGCACCTCAATTGCCGAAGGCGGTGTGGGTTATTCATGTATTGCCGAAGTGCGAATGATTGAGACGATTCGTGATGGTAAACCGTCGACTCAATTCATGTCGTTTGGCGATTCGATCAAGCTTGAGATGTTTGATGCAGCGGGTGACTCCATTTTTGGTGCGATTGACCAAAAAGTGAGCCAGTATCGAGCGCTATAATCCACGTAATAGGATTTCTGTATGAGCGAGAGTATCGTGAACAAGAACATTATACTTTACGGTTACTGGCGCTCGTCCGCAGCCTATCGAGTGCGTATCGGATTGAACCTAAAACAACTCAATTATGAGTCTAAATCGGTGCACTTGGTGCGTAATGGCGGCGAGCAGCATGATCCACAATATCGCGATCTCAATGCCAGTGAATTAGTGCCGGTGCTGGTGGATGGTGACGTTCAGCTCAATCAGTCGCTGGCTATTCTTCAATATCTCGATGAACACTATTTGTGTGAGAGCAGCCCAGACACCTTGTTGATTCCAGAGCAAACACCACTGCGCTATCAAGCACTGGCGATGGCTCAGGATATTGCGATGGAAATTCACCCTCTTAATAATCTGCGTGTGTTGCAGTATTTGGAGCGAGAATTATTATGCGGGCAAGAGGTGAAAATGGATTGGATTTACTATTGGATGAGCCAAGGGTTTTCAGCGTTAGAAGAGAAGCTGGCGAAGCACAGAAAAGCACATGGCGATTCAGTGTATAGCCTCACTGACTCCCCTTGTATCGTCGATATTTGCTTAGTGCCACAAGTCTACAATGCCTTGCGCTTTGATGTTGATATGTCACCGTATCCGTTGATTAACTCGATTGTCGAAGCGTGTAACCAGTTACCTGCTTTTATTGGGGCGATGCCAGAGAACCAAGCGGATGCGAATGCACCGATGTGAACGTATTGAATTGTTTTTTTATGAACTGGAAACGTTATTTGGATTAAGTCTCGTTATAATTATTCTTTGGTATATTTAAAGATATTATGTATTCATTCTTTTCAGGTTTAATTTCCAATTTTATGACTATTTATCTCATCTAGCATTAAACGGGTCGAATAAAACAAGCCTCATTATAATTAAATAAGAGGCTTGTAATATAATTTATATTAGTGGTGTTTATCACTCGATAATATTAGTAATAAACAATACCTTCGCCTTTCGTTATCAGAGTGCCAGCTTCATTGGTGATTATTTTATCTAAATCAAATAATGAACCAATCGCCGCATTACCCAATCCAGCTTCAACGAATTTACAAACGGCATCAATTTTTGGCCCCATAGAACCGGCAGGGAATGAAAATTCTGCTAAACCAGCAGGCGTTGCTTGCTTCATTTCTGCTTGGTCTTCTTTACCATAGTTACGGAAAATCGAACCATCGGTTAAGATAATAAATAAGTCGGCATGGATTTTTTCAGCGAGTAGTTCAGCCGTAAGATCTTTGTCAATTACGCACTCTATGCCAGTACTCTTACCTTGCTCAATACTCACGGGAACACCGCCGCCGCCACAAGCGATAACAAGGTTTTCTGTATCTAGAAGAGTTTCAATTTGCTGAATTTCAACAATGCTTTTTGGCATAGGAGAAGGCACAACGCGTCGGTAGTACTCGCCATCAGCTTTAAACTGCATTGTGCTTTGAGCCATTAACTCTTTAGCTCGTTGCTCTGTATATACAGGGCCAACAAACTTAGTCGGGTTAGCAAACGCAGGGTCTTTTTTGCATACTTCAGTTTGCGTGACTAGCGTCGCTACGTCTAATTCAGGGTCAATGTTTCTTAGCTCTTGTTGTAACATGTAGCCCACCATGCCACAGGTTTGAGAGCCGAGCACATCCATTGGGTATGGGGTAGTCTCTGGCGAATATTCGCTATAAGCCGCGTTTTGTTCCATCAACAAACCTACTTGTGGGCCATTACCATGAACGATAACAATCTCATGTTCGCGTGCGATTGCAGCAATACTCGCCGCTGATTTGATTATATTTTCACGTTGGTTCTCAGCCGTTAATGCTTGGCCTCTTGCTAAAAGAGCGTTACCGCCTAAAGCTAATACTATCCGCATGATAATGTCTCCGATCATTTAATAATGATTTTATTTATTTTACGTAGGGATTAACCGCTTGTTTCTAATTAAATTCAAGATTATTAATAACAATGACTAGGTTTTTTAATTACTCTTAAGTAATTAACATGCCGAGATAGTATGGGAAAATAACTGTTCTAAATGTGATAGCTATCAAATTATCATTTCACTAGAAATAGAGCTGTGGGAGCGGGAATTATTATAATTCGATTAAATATCCATAAGCTGGGATACAATCCAGTGGTGGACTCTTTTTTTGTATAAATGATTCGTCTTTAGTGAATATTATCTCAGCCCCAAAAATGAATAATTTAACATTTTTGTTTTAAATATGACGTTCAGATCTCATTAAGAACTTTAGAAAAGGTAAGGGGCCAAACTGAGGCGAGGGTTTACGAGCTCAAAGAGTGGCTTCGATTCGGTTTTTATTGGCCAATCAAGGGCTGCTTAAAGTGTTCAGTGTTTAATGCTTCTCCCGTTGCTTGCTTCACTCAGTCATCGGTTTTCAATCGGCTGCCTTTACTCTAGATATTATCTGACAGCCAAGTGAAAATTGGAGATAGCTTGCTACGTTCTAGGCCTAGTCGCTAAAGCGAAACAACGTGCTTTATCTCTTCTAAAACCTCGGCGTTAGCAATAGCTCCGAGGTTTTCTACTATTTTACCGTTCACTACCTGTTTCACCGCTAATTCCACCAGTTTGCCCGAACGTGTTTTTGGTACGTCGCTGATGGCAAAAATTTGGCTCGGCACATGTCTTGGTGAGCATGATGATTTGAGCTTCCTCTTGATGGCCGTTAGTAATGTTTCATCTAGACTCACACCTTGCTGCAACTGAACGAACAGCCATATCTGTTCATTGCGGTCGATGTCTTTACCGACTGCTATCGAGTCAACAATGCCCTCAATGGTGTTCACTTGCTGGTAGATCTCGGCAGTACCAATTCGCACACCACCGGGGTTGAGTGTGGTGTCGCCTCGCCCGTAGAACAGGTAGCCACCATGCACGCTCTGTGCGACTTCATCACCGTGATGCCACACATTATCGAACTTGTCCCAGTAAGTGCTGTGGTAGCGCTCTCCGGTGTCATTCCAGAAGCCAACAGGAAAGTTGGGGAGGGAATTTGCACACACTAATTCGCCACGTTCGTGATTGACTTTGTGGCCAGAAGAGTTGAACACCTTGATGTCGACCCCGAGCCCTGCCTGTTGGCACTCACCGCGATACACAGGCGAGATAGGGTTGCCTAAAACAAAGCAGCCACAAATATCCGTACCACCAGAAATGGATGCTAAATGCAGGTCTTTTTTGATGTGCTTGTAGACGTAGCCGAACTGCTCTGGGTAGAGCACTGAACCGGTCGAGCACAGTGTTCTTAATTTAGGAAGGTTGTGACTGTCGATAGGCGAGAGTTCTGCCTTCTCAATCGCTTCTAGATACTTGGCTGAAGTGCCAAATGTCGATACATCAGATCGCTGCGCTAAATCCCACAGAACGTTAGGTTGCGGGTAAACCGGGCTACCATCAAATATCACCAAACACGCACCGCTCGCGAGCGCAGAGACGTGCCAGTTCCACATCATCCAACCACAAGTGGTGTAGTAGAACACGCGATCTCTTGGTTTAATATCGCAATGAAGCTGATGCTCTTTTAGGTGGTTGATGATAGTGCCACCTACCGAATGCACAATACACTTTGGCTTGCCTGTTGTGCCGGAAGAGTAGAGCACAAACAGTGGTTCATTGAAGTTCACACGAGTAAATCGAAGAGGTTGTGGCTGATAGTGATTGATGATGCTGTGCCAGCTTTGAGGCGGCACATCATGTTCAACGTTCTTCTCTAAATCGCTTCTCTCTACATCACGAGTCGGTTTCAAATAACCGATCTCACACACCTGTTTTAGCGCGTTTAAGTGTTCAATGATTTCACGGTTCTTGTCCGTCATATCGAACATTTTGCCATTGAAGGTGTAACCATCACAGGTTAACAGCACCTTAGGTTTCACTTGGCCAAATCGCTCAATCACGCTCTCGACGCCAAAATCAGGTGAAGTCGATGTCCAAATCGCACCCAAGCTAGTGGTTGCCAACATCGCAATCACGGTTTGAGGAAGATAAGGCGTATAAGCAGCAATCACATCACCTTGTTGAACACCACTATCAATAAGCCATTGTTGAACGCTAGATACTTCCTCACACAAGGTTTGCCAAGTGTAGCTTTGATGCTCGCCATGCTCATTCTCAAACCAAATCGCAAGCTCGTTTGGCAACGTTTTTGATGAATGCAGCAAGTTTTCGGCATAGTTTACTTGAGCATTCGGGAACCATACTGCATCGCGATTCGATTTTGGTTGCTGCCAGCGGCTCTCGCCTTGATTTTTGGTGTCATCTCCTTGCGAGCCCACCATTCCACAAAACTGCCATACGTTCTGCCAAAACGTCTCGGGATCTTCCACAGACCATTGATGGAGATCCTTATAGTTTTGTAATTCCCGCCCGAGTACGCCCTGCTGAACGAGGTTATCCATAAATCGGGTTACGTTGGCGTGTGCGATGCGCTGCTCGCTGGGCTGCCAAACTGGCTTATTGCTTTCGTGCATTCCTTTACCTTTAACAAAAAGTTAACGATTTCAGTCTGGTATTTAGGTTTTACAAAGTCAAAAGATCAGCAAAATAAGTGGTTGCTGGAATTGTGTAAATAAAATGTTACACGATCGCCTATTTCGAAAAGTCGCGCAAATTGGCGGATATAACGAGTGGAGATAGGCTTAAAGTGAGACATTCGAAAGGAGGTGTGTAATGACTCAATATCATTCTAAGCCCGTGAGCCAAGAGGGATGGGTTGAGTGGAGCCTCGAAGAAGACGCCATTTGGCACGACTTAGTGAAAAGGCAATTAGACGTCATTAATGACCGCGCATGCGATGCCTATTTGCACGGTTTGACCCTGCTGGATCTGCCATTAGACAGAGTTCCCCAGCTTCCAGAGATAAATAAAGTGCTAATGGAAACAACAGGTTGGCAGGTTCAGCCTGTGCCTGCATTGATCGATTTCGACCGTTTCTTTGATTTGCTCGCCAACAAGAAATTCCCAGTCGCGACATTTCTGAGAACACGAGACGAGTTCGATTACTTACAAGAGCCTGATTTCTTCCATGAAATTTTTGGCCACTGTGCCATGCTCACCAATGCCGATTTTGCGACATTCACTGAGCATTACGGAAAACTTGGCCAAGCAGCCACACCTAAACAGCGCGCGTATCTTGCCCGTTTGTATTGGTTTACGGTTGAGTTCGGTTTAGTAAAAGAAGGCCATAGGCTGAAAATCTATGGCGGTGGCATTCTTTCGTCTCCGGCGGAAACCATGTATGCGTTGGGAGGGGACTTGGCCGTTCGTGAGCGGTTTGACCTGCAAACCGTGCTAAGAACGCCTTATCGTATCGATATTATACAACCGAAATATTACGTGATTGATGAGTTGTCTGAGCTCTTCAAAATCAGCCAGGAAAACCTATTGCAGCAAGCAGATCTCGCGATAGACGAGGGATTACTACCACCACTTTTTGAACCTAAGGAACCAACACATGTTGAATGAACAAAAATGCGAAGCCTGCAGTATCGACGCGATTGCCTTAAGTAAAGACGAGCAACAGCCTTTACTGTTGGAGTTGTCCGACTGGCAGATCATGGAAAGAGATGGCATCCCACAGCTTGAGAAGGTGTTCAAGTTTAAGAACTACAAACAAGCATGGGCATTCAGCAACAAAGTGTCAGAGTTGGCAGAAGACGAATTCCATCACCCTTCGATCTTATTGGAGTGGGGCAAAGTCACCGTAACGTGGTGGAGCCACTCAATCAAAGGCCTGCACAAGAATGACTTCATCTGTGCCTCACGCTGCGATGTGTTTGCGGTGAGTGAATAGCCTTTTTGGTCTAGATGAGGCTTTTTCCGACATCTGTGATGTGATTATCTTATTATTCGGCTCATAAGGTGAGTCGAATGACTGCTTAAACGGCTCATGGTATGAGTTGAATAAGCGATACTTTTGTATCATAGAGCGTAACTTCTCCCAAACTAGCTTGACCTGCATCAGCGACTTGCTGGTTTCTTGCCCCACAACCCCCTCTATTGCTCATAGTATTGGTTTTATGAGGCTGCTCTATGATATATTTCTCGGCCAAGTGTATTACAGACGAAGGCTAATAATGTCTATCAACCTTTCACTCCTTCCACCCAGTGAGAAAAATAAAATCGAACTGGATAAGCAGGCATCGTTTCTTGTATGGAAATTGAAGCAGGCGAAATGTGGCCCTGAAGCCATTGTTGAAGAAGCAATGAAGCTAGGTGACCCAGAAGAAAAGGCTTGGTTTGATCAGTCTGTAGAAAAATACAAGCGGGTAATGGGTGTCGCATAAACGCACATAAACCTTACCCAGCAAAGCTGTAGAATTGAAATGACACAGTAATTTGCTAGAATTTGCTCCGTTAATTGAATCAGAGAGAAGATCCCGATGGGAAGAAGTTTTGAAGTGCGCAAGGCCTCAATGGCGAAAACTGCAGGCGCAAAAATTAAAGTTTATTCTAAATACGGTAAAGAGATTTACGTACTGGCTAAGAACGGCAGCTCTGACCCAGACATGAACTTACCTCTTAAGCACCTGATTGCTAAAGCTAAGAAAGACCAAGTACCCGCTCACGTTATCGACAAAGCGATCGATAAAGCGAACGGCGGCGGCGGTGAAGACTTCCAACCAGCTCGTTACGAAGGTTTCGGCCCTGGTGGCACAAGCGTAATCGTTGACTGTCTAACTGACAACGGCAACCGTACTTTCCAAGACGTTCGCCAATGTTTCGTTAAGACTGGCGCGAAAATCGGTGTTGAAGGTACTGTTTCTCACATGTTCGCTCACCAAGCTGTATTCCAGTTTGCTGGCGAAGATGACGAGATCATCCTAGAAACGCTAATGATGGAAGACGTAGACGTGACTGACGTTGAGCTAGAAGACGGTGTTATCACTGTATTCGCTCCAACGACTGAGTTCTTCAAAACGAAGACTGCACTACACACTGCGTTCCCAGAGCTAACTCTGGACGTTGAGGAAATCACTTTCGTTCCTCAAACAACTACGCCAGTAGCTGAAGAAGATTCTGAGAAGTTCCAGAAGTTCTTAGACATGCTTGACGACTGTGATGACGTTCAGCAGGTTTACCACAACGCTGAGCTTTAATATCAATCTAAATTGATAGCTTTGCTCTTGTGAGTAGAATGTAGAATAAAAAAAACCGAGCCTAGTGCTCGGTTTTTTTATGCCGTTTATTCAGAGATAGAAGAACTTAAAAGTGTGCCTCTGAGTGTTGGCTGTTTTCTTTGGTCTTCTTCTGTGATTGCTTACTGTTTTTACTCACTGTACCCGTTCGCAGTATCTGTTCGGAACCGCTGGTCGAATTCCCCTTGATCATCGTTCCATGATAGCGACATGATCCTCCTAGACTCGTGATCGACTTAGTTAGTCGTTTCAGGTGAAGTTGAAGTTTCAGGTAATGGGTTAGGCATCGTTTTAGTTCTTGGCTTACATATCCACGCTGCTAATTTTCGAATCAATGGCAGTACGGTTAGGTTGAGTGTTAATGCGCAAGGCCAAGCAATAAAGAAGCTTTGTAGCCAAATAGGCGGCCATTCGTGGCTGAACCCTATTTTGTAGCCTGAGATAACCCCAGACATAATCATTGCCATGGTCAGGGAAGACAAAATAGAAGTTACCCAAAATTGTTTATTGTTCATTGTATGTTTCTCCCGTGATTTTCTGTTGTTGATGAGATAAGGTTACATCTATCCATTAATGAGAAAAATAGGCACATATAGAAGTATGAATTCCATATTTGGAAACATTGATGATCTGTTTTTATTCTGTGCAGTGGTTGAAGAGGGTTCTTTGCTTTCGGCATCGAAACGCCTGCAATTACCTGTGTCGACCATGTCGCGTCGATTAACCGCATTGGAAGATCGCCTGAGTATCCGACTTTTAGAAAAGAAAGGTCGTGAGTTGATGGCCACTAAAGATGGCGAGGCGGCCTTTGCTGCGTTGAGCAGCGGTATGGAATCGCTGCATCAAGGCTTCAGTAGCTTGCTTGAGGAGCGCGATGCGATTCAAGGTAAGATAAAGCTCGCAGTGCCTCATAACTTCTACAGTGGCTTTCTACGTTCGACCATTGAGCAATATCTTGTTGAGTATCCCAATGTGCAGCTTGATTTAACTCTGAGTCAGCAGCAAGTGGTTCCTCAAACTGATCGTGATTTGTTGATTACGTTTAAGATTTCCGACATGGAAGGCATGATTGCTCGACCACTGTTTAAAGCCAAGCACGGTTTCTTTGCGAGCCCAGATTATTTGGATTCCCACAGTGCGATTAAAAATCCAGGTGATCTAGAGCACCACGACTGGATTAATGTCGATGATGTTTTTGATATGCCGCTCTACAAATCCGACCGCTTAGAGCAGATGGTGACGATTAAACCGAAGTTTATTGTTAATGACATCAATGCTGTGGCCGCCGCAGCGCTGAAGGGGTTGGGGCTTGCTTCACTGCCTTTTCGCCATGTATCTCCAGAGATGAATCTGATTCAAGTGCTCCCTGAGTATCATCGGGGTGATCGCCAAGCGTATTTAGTGTACAAAGAAAGAAAATATCAGCCAAAGGCTTTGACCCTGCTTATCGATGCATTGATTGAGAGTGTTCGATCTTTCCATAGTGATGACTTGGTCAAATAAAAGGAGAAAGGAATGAAAGTAAGTTTTATCGGGCTAGGCGTTATGGGTTTTCCAATGGCAGGCCACCTAGTCAAAGCCGGTTTTGAAGTAACGGTATTTAACCGCACTCACAGTAAAGCGCTAGACTGGGCTGATAAACACCAAGGTAAAGCCGCAGAAAGCGTAGCTGAATGTGTAGCAGATGCGGATGTTGTACTTGTCTGTGTTGGCAACGATGACGACGTACGCAGCATGACGACCAGCGAAACAGGCGCACTAGCAGCAATGAAGCCTAACGCGATTCTTGTCGATCACACCACAACGTCTGCAGTACTGTCTGAAGAGCTTGAAGTGGCCGCGAAGCAAGCGGGTGTTCGCTTTATGGATGCACCAGTGTCTGGTGGCCAAGCGGGCGCAGAAAACGGCGTGTTAACCATCATGTGTGGTGGCGAACAAGATTTGTTTGATGAACTTCAACCTGTGTTCAAAGCTTACGGTAAGTCGTCGGTTCTGATGGGTAAAGTAGGTCAAGGCCAACGCGCGAAAATGGTCAATCAGATCTGCATCGCAGGTGTATTGAATGGCCTTTCTGAAGGCTTGGTACTTGCTGAGAAATCAGGTTTGGACATCCCAACTCTGGTTGATTGCCTTAAAAACGGCGCAGCTGGTTCATGGCAGATGGAAAACCGCGCCACCACAATGGCGCAAGACAAGTTCGATTTCGGTTTCGCAATTGATTGGATGATCAAAGACTTGGGATTCTGCTTAGATGAAGCTGAGCGCCAAGGTATCCAACTTCCATTGACTGAAAAAACCAACAACGCATACAAGGCACTGTCTGCCGAAGGACAAGGCCGCATGGATACATCAGTATTGATGAAAGCCGTGGTTGAAGAGACGAAGAAGTAGAAGAAACGAAGAAACAGTCGCAGCGAAGAAGTCGTAAAAACTTTGCTTAGATAACTAAAATAGCCGCTGATTAGCGGCTATTTTTGTTTGTGTGAAACGATAACGGGCCTTTTTAACTCGCTTCGGGGCACTAACGATCTAGATTAAAGCCTATCTAGATTGAAGCATAACCCTTTTTATTACGTCATGAACGGCAAGATTTAGGGGGCTTTGGCGATCGACAAGGCGCATGCAGGATACAAGGTTTAGATCGATCCTAAACTCTTTGGGTGGCTCTATGGTATTAAGCGAAGCATCCTTCCAACTATCGCTTAGTACGCAGGCGTGTTCCCCCTGCTCTAGAATTTGCCTCGCAACTGAAAAATTGTCTACCGTGATACTGATGTGAGGCTCAATACCATTACTTTTCAACATTTCTAAATATCGGTAACGATCTTCATTCCAACCTTGACTGCGGATCTTGATAAAAGGCAATTGCAACGCCTCTTCCCATGTTAATTTCCCCAATGACTTTGAAACGGCGATCACCAGTTGATCGGCCATGATGCGTTTCTGGAAGATATTCATACTGCGGTCTTCATTTAAAAAGTGCACACCTAGAGTGATGTCACCCTCTTCTAACTTTTGCTCTGTATCTGATGCCCAAGTCTTCAGCTCTATTTGCGCTTTGGGAAACGTTTTCGAGAGTTCCCTAAATAGATCAACACCTGAAAACTCCAGTGTGTAGGCGAAAAAAGCAAGAGTGATTGGCCCATCATAGGTGGCAGAATCGAATGTCACAGGTGAAGTAGCAGAGTGCATCAAGGACAAGGCGTGTTCAATATTGGGCAAAATAGATTTGCTATAATGTGTTGGCCTTAGTCCTTCAGTGGTGCGTTCGAAAAGTGGGTGCCCTAATTGATCTCTGAGCTTGGTCATTTGCTTGCTGACTGCGCTCTCAGAGATCCCTAGCTTCATCCCCGCCCTTTTCAGGCTGTTCGACTGACACAGCAATACAAAAGTACGCAGCAAATTCAGGTCTATACTTTCCATTTGGGCAAGTCCTATTTTCCACACTTTCCTTTTGGGAAGTATAAAGTAATCACTATCGGCAGAGCAAATAATACTCTTCCAAATGACATTCACTTTGAAATATAAAGGTCGCTATTATGAAAAAGCTATTCCCTCTTACTGCTGTCGCTTTATTCTCAACCAGCGTTTTTGCAGCGCCAACTATCGTCACGGAAGATAATTTTGCTCAGGCATACACCAACATGCGTCTCGGCTCGGTGGTAGAGAAAGCCGGTGGTATTAATACATTCTTTGAGATGCCAGTGCCGAGCAGCGTTCCAGAAGAGCAGTTCGTTGTACGAATGAATCGAGACACTTTTTATTCCGTTTCTGTCATCGATATGTCGAACGATGATGTCTATGTGACTGTTCCAGAAACTGACCAATATGTGTCACTGCAAGTCGTGGACGAAAACCACGAGACACAGCCAATGATCTACGGTTCCGGTCGTCATAAAATCAGTTCAAAAACCGACCACGCATTTGTCATTGTCCGCGCTCTTGAAGATGACGCACGCCGTAACCTGAAGATTGAAACAGGCAGTGAGAAGCCGTTTGAAGTAAAAGAGTGGGACATGGCGTCGTTCAGTACCACGGATAAAGCTGGCAACATAGATTTCAGTGACGGATATGACCAATCAAAGGCGTTTGGTAACAAAGAAAGCGGCCAAACTGATTATATGAATTACGTTGGCGCAGCTGGCGGTTGGGGGGGCGCGATGGTCGAAGACAATATCTATCAAACCAGCCAGTACTTCGATGCGAATGCATGTTATGAGACCACTTTCAAAGATCCGAAGGCTGGCTCATTCTGGTCTGCGACCGTATATAACGCTGATGGGCGAATGTTTAACGATAAAGCCAATATTTCGAGTGAAATGGTCCCCGTAATGAACAGCGATGGAACCTACACTCTCCGTTTTGGGTGTGAAGGTCAACCAAACAATATCCCAACGATGGAAGGTAATAAGACCGGTAAATTTAATGTTCTTATACGCCATTACAACCCGAGTGAGCCAGTTAGCAAAGGCGAGAAAGGTTACAATCCAGCGACGATGATTAAAAAAGTAGGCTAATTTAAATCGTCGGTTCTGAAGGGTAAAGTCGGTCAAGTCCAACGCGCGAAAATGGTTAATCAGAACTGCATCGCAGGTGTATTGGATGGCCTTTCTGGAGGTTTAGTACTTGCTGAAAAATCAGGTTTGGACACCCCAACGCTGGTTGATTGCCTTAAAAACGGCGCTGCAGGTTCATGGCAGGTGGAAAACCGCGGTTGAAGAGACAAAGAAATAGAAGAAATTAAGAAGTAGAAGATACGAAGCACAAGAGGCTAAAAGTCATCGAAGCTTCGTTTCAATAATAAAAAATAGCCGCAGATTAGCGGCTATTTTTTTGCCTAAGATAACTTAGAAATACAGAGAAGCGTTTGTTCTGAAACTCACCATTGAACAAAATTTTGTTACGAATTTAACGCCACAGGGTGATCTCGGATCATTTCCGCGACTGTAAAAACCGTCCTCCCCTAGAAAGTCATGCTCGATTTACTCATCCACTACAAAGATTTTACTCATCCACTACAAGTTGTTACCAACGTCTTCTGATGGGTTGAGTCCTTCGCTAGAGATTGGTTTGGTCAGTATTGTTCATTAATAATTGCCGCATAAACCAAAAACACAGATTTACTTTCTACCTAATTAAGGCGTCAAATCATGACAAAACCATCAAAACTCTTTACCAGTATCGCTTCTGCTTTGGCATTGACCGCTAGTGTTTCAGTATGGGCTGATGAGCAAGACTTTAGTTCGATGCAAATGCAAGGCGTCGAAAAAGTGGATATTCAAGTTGATATAGAAGGCGCTGCGCAACGCTTATCGCAAGCGGTTCAGTTTCAAACTATCTCTAACCAAGATCGCAGTGATTTTGATGAACAGGCTTTTCGTGACTACCACCAATTTCTTGAAGAATCGTACCCATTAGTGCACAAAACACTCAAGCGAGAAGAAGTCGGTGACCCGCGCCCTTTCAGCTTGATTTACACTTGGGAAGGTAAAGACCCATCACTCGCTCCCGCTATTTTTATGGCGCACCAAGATGTGGTACCAATTGCAAAAGAGTCTCGTGATGAGTGGAAAGAAGATCCGTTTTCAGGTGCGATTAAAGACGGTTATATCTGGGGCCGTGGTTCATTAGATGACAAAAACCAACTTCAAGCACTGTTAGAAGCCACTGAAATGAAGCTAAAAGAAGGTTTCCAACCTGAACGTACCATTTTGTTTGTATTCGGCCACGACGAAGAAGTTGGTGGGCCAGAAGGTGCTAAGCACGCCGCTGACATCATTGAACAACGCTATGAGAAAATTGCGTTTGTTATGGATGAATCTGCTCCTCTTGTCCCTGGTATATTCCCTGGCATCCGTGAAAACACGGCACTAATCGGTATTGCTCAAAAAGGATTCGTTAGTCTAGAGATTGCCATCAATGGTGTTGGTGGTCACTCATCACAACCGGGTGAAGAATCGAATATTGTCGCGTTAGCAAAAGCCGTTGAGAAAGTTGAAGCAGCGCAATTCCCTTACAAAATTCATGATGCGGTGAGATACCAATACCGATACATGGGGCCGGAACTTCCAGAAGCGCAGCAACCACTTTACAAAGCCGTAGCCTATGGCGAAAACGACACGGTGACGGACCTAGAGAAAAAATTTATTGATGTAATGTCTAAAAATGAGGTTACTCGCGCCATGCTTCATACCACAACGGCAGTTACTATGTTTAATGCTGGTATTAAAGACAACGTATTACCGCCAGCAGCAACTGCAGTTGTAAACTTTAGACCAATGCCAGGTGACACTCCTGAGGTGATTATTGAGCATGTGAAGAAAGCGATCGGTGACGAAAGAATGACCATTCGTGATATCTCAGCATCAACGCCTGCAACTAATGTTGCGGATCCTAGCGGTCCTGGTTATGCCATGTTGGAGAAAACGATTCGCCAAACTTGGGGAAATGACCTGATTGTCTCACCGTTCTTTGTTATTGGTGGTTCAGATTCTAAGCACTTTCAAGCACGAGATTTTGCCCCTGATGTATATACAATGACGGCGATACAATTAGAAAGCGTAAAAGAATTCGAAGGCTTCCACGGTGTGAACGAGCGTATCTTAGTTGAAGAATACGGTCGCTCTATTGGGTTCTTCTACCAACTAATGGATAACCTCGAAAGTCTGTAATTCAAATATTATTGACTGATATAAAACGAGACGATGGCTAAGACTTTCTTAGCCATTTTTTCATTAGCCCTTGTTCTAATTAGAAAACATTGACATGAAAAATACATTATTAATGGTTATGGCTTGTTGTTTTAGTTTGTTCACACAAGCTGCTGAAACGATATCTTGGGAGTCATTAAGACCTGTGCAAAATCAGTATCAGGTTCTTTCTCCTGGGAATAAGGCGCTACTTTCTGAGATTTACGCCTACGAAGCCGTTCAAAAAACGCGTCAGTTAAGTCCAATGGAAAACGATGGATACAATCAACGCGTGGTATTGGCTGAAAAGTTTGGCTTAAACGTACGTGAGCTGCTTGTACAAAGAACACAACAAGCGAACGATATAGTTCCTGAGCTTAGTATTAACGATATGAAACTGGCCGGGTTTTTAGTACCGCTCGAAATGGAAGGTTTAATAGGAAAGCAGTTCATTTTAGTGCCAACCGCAGGGGCTTGCATTCACACTCCTCCCCCACCTGTAAACCAAACGATTTTAGTTGAATTTCCTGAAGGCCATGAATTACAAAGTTTATACACACCAGTATGGGTGACAGGGAACATTAAAACAGGGGCGGTTGATACGTCGATTGCACTTTCTGATGGCAATCAAGATATTGAAACTGGGTATGTCATTGACGCGTCGGATATTGAGCTTTATCACTAAATCTGATCAACGAACTTAGAATTGAAAAGGTGATTAACGGGGAACAGTTAGACCAAATTTGATCGTTATGTGCCGTTTAATTCACTTCTCTTCATGCTCTACACATAGCAGCGCTAAATATAGTAAATATTAGAATCACTTGGGGTAGGTAAACCACCGAGAAAACAATATTCATGTATCTAACTTCAATGTTTGATGGAAGCAATCCATCGGAGGCGATGAGGCGTTATTCCGTTTTCCTTGTAACGTGTCTGTATTAACAAAGGCAACTGGCTCGCAGCTTTTGCATACAGTTCGCACTACAGCACTTATATACCAATAGGAAAACCCATATGAAAAGCTTAATCGCTATATCCATAGTAACGGCTCTATCTGCAGGCTCAGCGTTTGCTAATGAGATCGTTAATGAATCATCCACAAATGTAGATGTTTACAACACTCATGACTTCTTCTTGCAAAAAGGCAATCGCGTTAAACTTCAGTTTCCTATTGAACAGTCTAAGTTTGCTTGGCAGAACCTAAGCCGTTTCTATCCTACCGCTCAAATTGAACGTGATGGACCTGTCTACCAATTCCCATATCAGATTGACCAAGAAATTGGTGAAATATCAGCGACTGTGCACGGTGAAAGCAAGACATTAAATGAACACCTAGATTCTTACCCTGTCGATGCTTTTCTTGTTGTTAAGAGTGGAGAGGTTGTCTTTGAACGTTACAACACGATGCGAAAAACAGATAAGCATAATTGGTTTTCAAACTCGAAAATTACAGCAGGTATAGAGCTGGCTAAGTTAGTCAATGAGGGCAAAGTTAACCCTAATGACCCTATTTCTAAATACATTCCTGAATTAAAGGGATCTGACTGGGATACAGTATCTGTTTCTGATACTGCAAATATGGCGACAGGCTTGAACGCAACAGAGCACGATGAGCCAGAGGCAGACTCACGTATAAACCCAGAACAACCTTGGTTTAAATGGGCGGTTTCCATTGGCGTGTTTGAAGGTGAAGGCAACCAAAGCCCACTTGAAGTGCTGGCCGAAATGAAGCGAAGAGCACCGGGCGGAAAAACATTCGAATACAATTCAATTAATACGTTTGTTCTGGCTCGACTTATTGAGAATGTTCGTAACTTACCCATGAATGAGATTGTCAGTCGTGATATGTGGCAGAAAATGGGGGCAAATAATGACGCTTACACTGTTGTTTCTCCACAAGGGGGGATACCCTTTAATGTTTTTCTCAATGAATACCACAATTGAAGATATGACTAAATTCGGTATGTTACTTACTCCGTCAGCCACAAAGTTGGGTAATGGTGGTGTTAGCAAAGAAGTCATTACGTTAATTCAAGACTCTGGTAACCCTGAAGCTTACGGTGGTGGTTATGTTGGTAAGATGATGGAAAACTCTTTCTACAACGACACAAACATCAAGAATGGTTATCAATTTGATGCAATCTTTGAGGATGGCGACTTATTCAAGGCCGGTGTTGGCGGTCAAGGTGTGTATATTTCACCAGAAAAAGACTTAGTTATATCTTTCTTTTCAACCAGTAATGGCAAAAACCAAGAAGAAACTTATGCTCGTGAGATTGCGAAATATTTTAGCCGCTAATTATGCAATCGGTGATTGCCACTTGATGTGATTAATCATTGATAGATTTGATCATTGAATAGAGTTTTATCTTTTTGTAACGCCAGTCGCCTGACTGGCGTTTTTTTGTTTGTTGAACTTGGTTATTGATTCCCTGTGATTGGGTGATTAAGTACCACGATATCTTTGGGTCATCTCAACACCACTATCCATTATCGCTTGTGTTAACGTTTTTATGGGCTTTAGGCTCGTGGTTACACACCAATGCCATGGCGTAAAGAAGTTCACATTATATAGATACGATTGTTTGAGCTTCTTCCCGTTACTCATTGTGTTCAGACTATACATTCGATCTCCTTACCCTCTACTCATTGGCAATGCGCGTAGTGTTGGGATGCTATGTAAGCTCAAGAGTGGCTTCGTTTGAATCAAGCTATATTGATGGGGTTTAGGTATGCACTAGCAAACGTAAACAGTTAAATATCAATCAATAACGGCATTGAAATAGGCCGCTAGAATAAGGTTTTGAGTGTTGAATCAATATGGGATGTAGGCGTAATTTGATAGAGATAGAGATAGAGATAGAGATAGAGATAGAGATAGAGATAGAGATAGAGATAGAGATAAGGCCGAACTGAATAGTCAATCGTGGCTATTTTAATAAAGAAGAGTGAGAGGGTGTAAGGTAAGGAAAACAAAACTAAAAAAAGGCGAATCTCTCGATTCACCTTTAACATATTATGGATTTTGGTCGTTTTAGAAGAATACTTTGTATTGGAACCAAACCACGGTGTCGTCAATGTCTAGTTTTTGATTGGTTGATTCCATGCTTCCATAAGTATTTTCAACCTTGACTTGTCCCCAACGTGTTTTGTCTGCCGAAAAAGGAGTCGCTGCGAGTAGAGTGGTTTTAACGGTACTCGTTTCAATATCACCATCCATGTATGTAAATTCTGGGTAGGCTGCAAAATAAGTACCATCGGCGCCCGGCTTCCAAACTGCATAAGCAGCAGCCATACCACCTACGATGCTATTGTCTGTCACACCGAAGGCACTTGTTGTGCTGTCTGAATATTCACCGCCCATCACTGCTGCACGGCCAAAAAAGGTCAGAGAGTCGATTGGAGTTCTAAAAATAGCGACACCACCTACTGCAGCAGTAGTAAAGCTTGCATTATCAATGATATCTAATGATGCGGCTACACGAGGTGTAATAGCACTATTTATGTTGAACACATGGAAATATTGAGCTCGGCTGTCTTTATATTTACCTTCATTATCCATCGAACCTTCCAATGTGAACATAGACATCTGCCCGTTGTCATAAGCGTATGATAGTGCCCCTGATAGCTTTAGGTCACCTTTGTTGCTGGTTGCTACATACATATTAGAGCTGGCACGAGTCATATCGGATGGGTCGACTTTTTGAATGTCATCGCCAGCAAATGCAGAAATAGAAATAGTAGCAAGTAAAGCCGTAGACAAAGCGGTCATTTTTAGAGTGTTCATGGGACGTTCCTGAGTTATTTAAGTTAAGTTGCCGAAGCAATGACGCAACTTTACACAAGGTTTTTAGACTCATTAACTCTCTAGCGATGGGCTCGAACCATCGTTGTCATCCAAACAGCGTCGGTAAAGGGGGAGGGCGGTTTCTCGTGGTAAAAAGTATATTAATTCGTATGTTTAATGTGTATTTGGGAAGATATTTGAATTCAAGTCAGAACGTGCTGATAAAAATGTGTCACTTAATAAGAGAAACATACGTTGTATTGGTTAATGTAGACTCTGGTGGTAAGATTTATTATCGAATATAAGGACTCGCAGGGCATGATATGAATTTTAGTCTTGAACAATTAAATACTTTCGTTGCGGTATATGAACAGCAAGCTTTTAGTAAAGCTGCGATAAAATTGAATAAGCACCGAACAACGGTTGCACAAGTAATTACGAGTTTAGAAGACCAGTTAGCGATCACTTTATTCGATAGATTGAGCCGCAGTGTCGAACCGACTGAAGATGCAGTACTCCTTTATCATTACGCAAAGCAAATTCTAGAGCAGGCTAAAACTCTTGATAGATTTGCATTAAGCCTTTCATTTGGCGGGCTAGAGTCGGTGACGATAGCCTATGCGAGCTTTTTACCTCATCACGTTGTTTCTAAAATTCGTCGACAGCTTTATGAAGACTTCCCATCCATGCGCGTTAATTTTTTGGTCAGAACGAAACCAGAAATAAAAGCAGGGATCGAAGACGGAAGCATTCATTTTGGGATTGTGAATATATACGAAAGCAAAGTGATTAATAGTATTGATTTTACCTTTTTGGGGAATATGCCTTTTGTTCCATTTGCTCATGCAGGAAGTGAATTATCGGCTAAGCCCTCAAACGAAACGCTCTCAACGATGAAATCTTTACGCCAGTTTGTACTCAAATCTATGGTCGATGATAAAATGACGGAGAAGGTTGTTGTTTCTTCAAAACATGAATATGTTGATCAATTAGCGGTCATTGTTAAGCTTGTCCAAGATGATTTTGGCTGGGCTCTTTTACCAAAGTCGATAATTGAATCTGAATATATGACTGAGAATTTGGTAGAGATAAAATGTGACGAGATCAAACAAGAAATAATGGTTCCCATATCCCTTTGGTGTCCACATTCAAAACAGATTGCTCAGGTAAAAAAATCGATCATCAAGGTCGCTGATTATTATATAAATAAATCAGCATACTAAAAAACGGACACTTTATTGGGATGAGTTCATCAGGCTATAGAAAGTATTGAGCTTGATGAGCTATCTATTATGAGTTTGTTTTAGCGCACTTTGAGTTATAAAGTGCCAAGAGTTAAAAACTGGACTATCCAAGTTCTAGACATAAATGAGTTGGCAACCAAACTATGCGAGGCAGGAAGACTTCAAGTATTGAAAGCTGCACATAATTCGTTAACTTATGATTAAAAAGTAACTTCAATATTCTCATACCTTTATATGTTGCAACCAAAAGAACAAACGCGAGATCTATTGGTTCTCGCGTAATCTTTTACCTTACTGGTGCGCCTTCTTGCTTATCGGCTTTAATACTTTCATAACTGACGACTGTTTCCACATACCAATACCTGTTAAAGCAAGAGCTGGTATTAAGCCCCATAGCGTAGCGGTAAGATATGCTTCATTGCTTCCTAAGGGTGAATAGAACGCTGCACCAACAAATAGCGCTAAAGTTATGTGTATCCATCGCAAAATTATTCTTATGTTCTTACCATTCATGACGCTTTCCTTGTGTTGTTGTTTTAAGCTCTATGGTAAGGCTGTTTTATCTACAGTTCTTATCATTGCGACAAGCGGTGTTTCCAGAGCGTGAGTTGCTCTACCTTAAGATAAATGGGAAAAATTCATTACAATTGCAAATATAGACACTCAAACACTTAGAAAATAATAATCAGGTAAGTAAGTCTAATTGAGGAGGTCGAAATCAAGTTTAATCCCGCTTTGGCACATCCATTTTATTCTTTCGCTACTCTTTCTTTCTTGAATTTTCCACTCACACCCCAACTCAACCATTCACTCCTTGTTACTACCGTTCGTCGCATTGATAAAACGGCGTGACAAATTCTAGTTAACCTTTCAACGTCAACATTTGAAAGGGAATAGAAATCATGACTGCTTCACACTCGTTTAATTCAAGCGCTACCGCTTCTCTGCTTAAGCGCTCACTACTGATTGCACTTGCTTCAATTGCACCGTCATTAGCTTTAGCCAACCCAAGTTCAGACGTGCTCGATATCTACAACCAAGCGGCGCAAGGTAATGAAGATTTGGTTGAGGTGGCTTACGAGCGCCTAAATGACACGCTGCAACAAGACGGTGCGACGCCACTGACCTTGGTCTACTTAGGAAGCACAGAAACCTTAATGGGACGTGATGCGTTCTTACCTTGGAACAAGATGAAGTATGTCGAAAAGGGCTTATCCACCATTGATAAATCACTGGTGCTGCTGAAAGACGAAGACCAACCGATTCATGAGCAACCTCGTGTTCAAGGGTTGCCAGATTCTTACCTAACTCGCGCCATGGCTGCGGTGACTTATACCTCTTTACCAGACATGTTTAACCATTTTGATCGCGGTTATGACTTGTTCCTCTCGTTACTTGCGGAAGATGATTTCCAACAACAACATTTCGCAGCGACCTCGTGGATTTACCGTTACGCCATTACTGCATCGATTCGTGCTGAAGACTTCGAGCAAGCACAAACGTGGTTAGAAAAAATGGAAAGTACTGATGCCGGAAACATCGAAACTATGACTGCGAAGGCCCTAATAGCCAAAGCCAAGTAACAGTTGCAAATGCTAAATAATGGGCGCGAACGCTAAATAGTAGCTGCGAACGCTTAAGAATGGATTGGCAATCAGAGGACAACTAAATGATTGAATTTAACGATATCGGTAAAACGTATGTTACGGGTGGTCAACGTGTTGATGCATTAAAAGGGGTCGATGGACACATCCAACGTGGTGAAATGGTGGCGTTATGTGGCCCGTCGGGATCTGGCAAAAGCACACTGTTGAATATTTTGGGTTTGTTGGACATGGACTACCGAGGGCAGATCAATATTGACGGCAAACCGTATCCGACAGAGCAGATCGCCGCTGCGCATTTTCGTCGTCAGTCGTTGGGTTTTGTATTTCAGCGCTTCAATCTGGTTCCTGTGATGACAGCACTTGAGAACGTCGCTTACCCATTGATGTTGAACCAATGCTCAAAACAAGAACAGCAGACCAGAGCACAAGACATGTTAGAGCGTGTTGGGTTAGGAGATTACGTTCATCACCGTCCAGACAATCTTTCAGGCGGCCAACAGCAACGTGTCGCGATAGCCAGAGCGTTGATTCACAACCCAAGCTTAGTGATTGCCGATGAGCCGACTGCAAGCCTAGACAGCCACACTGCCAACCTTGTGATCGACATTATGAAAGAGCTCGGCCATGAAATGGGAACCACCTTTATTGTCGCAACGCACGACCCAAGAATGGCGCAGCGTTGTGACCGAGTCATTGAACTTATCGACGGTCAACTGGCGCCACAATCCGCAACAACGGAGGCGATCTCATGGGCAAGCTAACACAAAGAATGAGCACGTTTTTACTTCCAACCTCGGTGCGTTTGGCGTGGCTTAATTTATTGAGAAACGGTCGCCGTAGTCTGCTTTCAGTGTTGATTATCGCGATAGCCGTATTTGCACTCACCAGTGCAGGTGGTTACGGACTTTACACTTATGAATCTCTGCGTGAATCGACTGCGCGTGATACTGGCCACCTTACTTTGAGTACGTCAGGTTATTTTGAACAAGATGAAGACATGCCGCTGAGCAATGGTCTGGATAACGTTCAAGCCTTAATCAAGAGCATCATTGGCGATAGTGATGTGCGTGGTGTGCAGCCGCGAGTCTATTTTAGTGGTTTGATTTCTAATGGCAGCAAATCGACCATTTTTATGGGAACGGGCGTCAATGAGCGTGAGTTCGACATGAAAGGTCCTTTCTTAGATGTGCGCAGCGGACAAACCCTGTCGGATGTGAAATCACCAAGATACGACAGCCAAGAGCCACAAGTGATGCTAGGAACCGACCTTGCTCGTAACCTCAAAGTTGCGGTTGGTGATTGGGTAACGCTGCTCGCGACCACCAGTGACGGTGCTTTGAACGCATTTGATTATAAGGTGCAGGGCATCTACTCGACAGGGGTTCCTGAGCTGGATAAGCGTCAACTGTATGTTCATATCACGACCGCTCAAGAGCTTTTGGCCTCAGAAAAAGTCAGCACCTTATCGGTGTTCCTATTTGAAACAAGCAAGACTTCGACCGTTCAACAGCGTATCCAAACGGCTTTAGATCGAAACAGCGCGAGCCAAAGTGATCAAGGTACAGAGATCGAGATAACCCCATGGCAAGATCGTGCATTTTTTTACACCAAGGTTAAAGATCTTTACGACCGGATCTTCGGCATCATGGGTGCAGTGATGGCATTAGTGGTGTTCGTGTCGCTGTTTAACACCATGACTATGTCAGTCACAGAGCGCACTCGTGAAATCGGCACCTTGTCGGCACTTGGCAGCTACCCCTCAGAAATTGTCGCAGGGTTCTTAAAAGAGGCGGGATTACTGGCTCTGATTGGCAGTGCGATTGGCGCGCTAGTGAGTGGTTTGGTGTCGGTGTTGTTACTGGTGATTGATGTGCAAATGCCACCTCCCCCCGGCAGAACCGAAGGTTACCCACTCAACATTTACTTTTCATTAGAATTGGTTGGTTACGCCACGTTAGGTGTGCTGACGATATGTTTGCTGGCTGCTTATTTCTCTGCTCGTAAAGGCGTGAATAAGCCAATCACGGAGGCGCTGGTTTATGTATAAATTTACTCGTTCGCTTATCACTGTTTTAGGTTCTGTATTGGTTTTGGTTCTAGCATCGACACCAAGCTGGGCCGTCGATTCACAACAAGTCACTGAGATGATCGCCAAGGCGGATAGTTACCGGTTGAACAGCACACAAGCCTCTAAAGTGGTTTCTCTGGTGGCGCTATATCAAGACGAGCAACTGGATAAAACGCGAGAATACAACGTCTACACAAGACCAAACAGAGAGTCGTTGGTTGTGTTCAAGTCGGCGGTCGAGGTGGGTCAAAAGATGTTGATGATAGAGGACAACTATTGGCTACTGATGCCGAAGTCACGCCGTCCAATTCGTATTACCCCGATGCAAAAGCTGCTTGGCGAAGCTTCGGTAGGGGATATTTCTACGCTGACTTGGAGCGAAGATTACCAAGGTGAGTGGGTTGCCGAGCAACAAGTTGAGATGCCGACTGGCGAGACACTCGATACCCATCACCTAAAGCTCGCGGCGAAAACCAAGGGTGCCAGCTATCAATCGATTGATCTGTGGTTAACGGCTGACCGAGCGTTTCCAGTTAAAGCGGATCTGTATCTGCGTTCAGGAAAACTGGCGAAACAAGCTTGGTTTACTGAAGGCGTGCGTGATGGATTACCAACAGTGGTGTCGATGACCTTGCTCGATAAGATTCAACCAAGTAAGAAAACCGTGATTGAGTACCGCGAGGTGAGTGAACAAGCCTTGGCTGACAAATACTATAACCCTGCTTACTTATCGCGTAACAGCGTATCTGGTCTGTAGGTGAGCGTTATGAAAGCTTCCAATTGCCGATTCCACATAAAGCCTTCAATTGCTACTTTGCTTGCTTTGTCTTGTGTGAGTAACACGATTCAAGCGGACGACCTGAGCTTGGCGTGGGATTGGCAACTGAGCGCTGAGTCGGTTGAATCGCGAGAGTCGCCATTCAGTCCTTTAGCATCAGATAATCGTCAGTCACTCAATGGTTTGCTGGATCTAGAGGTTGGCTATGGCAATTGGCTTGGTCTGTTCGCAGTGAAAGCCAATGATATTGTGAGCAACAACCCTCAAGAACAAGACGCCACCTTTGAGTCTGAATTCATTGTACGTGAGTTGTTTTGGCAAGGTGGTATTGAACTGTCGAATTCTGCTTTCGGGGATCACTACCTTGATGTGACGCTCGGTAAGGTTCGACTAGATTGGGGCGTGGGTTATGGCTACCGACCGTTAGACATCATCAAGCCTTATCGCCAGAACCCGGTAGGCATTGTCGCAGAAGAGGGCGCGGGTGTGGCCTCGGCGTCACTGTTCGATATGACGGGCGAGTGGACACTGCTTTACAGTGATTCTTCGTGGACTTCTCAGGACGTAAATGAATTCGAAAAGCAGAACCAGCAACAAGGGCTTGGGATACGTCGTTACAACTTAGTGGGCGATCACGAATATCAATGGGTCGCTTATTACGATGATGTACGCCACGGCTTGCTCGGGGCTAGTTTGGTTTCGGTATTAAACCTCGCGTGGGAGTTTCATGGTTCGATGGTTTATCAGCGACAAAGCCTTGGCTACAGCCAGCCTGATTCCATACTTAAACCTGTTTACTTAGAAGAACAGGGCGAGGCCTATCAAGCGTTAGCCGGATTAACATGGGCCAATGACACTGGCCACAATGTGGTGTTGGAATATTGGTTTGATAGCCGAGCTTGGAGTAACTCTGAATGGCAAAGCGCGATAGAAAGTTCTGAGTCTTTGTCGGTTAATCCAATGACAGCATCATTGGCTGGTTCTTACGCTCAGGGCTATCAACACGCCAATTTGGTTCAACACAACATCATGTTTCACTGGTCTTTGGATTCGACACATGGCTGGCTTGAAGATATCACGCCGACATTCGACGTCATGTTATCTCCACAAGACGGCGGCTTTATTGCTACGCAGTGGCTCAACTATCAGGCTTTAGATAATGGCGACTCATCGTTGGATTTGGAACTTGCTGCACGCTTTCTAGGCGGTAAAAGTGATTCTGCTTACGCCAACTTACCCGATAGTCATATGATTCTCTTAAATATCAAAGGACGGTTTTAATGAGTACTTCTTCTAAAAGTGAATTTTCGTGGCCAAAGAGTTTCACTCTGACCACCATTTTCTGCGCTTTGATTGCTGTGACCACGCAAACCATATGGGGAGGCGATTTCATCCTCAACCTCGCGATCAGCTTTGGTTTTGGTTTGAGTGCGGTCGGCTCTTCTTTCATTTTGGTTAAGTTGTTCAAAACCGAATCTCGTGTGTTTGAAGTGGGTATCTCGATGTTGGTGGCGATGACGGTTGGTACGTTAAACGCACATTATTGGTTAAATGGTTTCTTTGGTGACAATTTCTCTGGGCTGAAATCGGTGATGTTGTTGGGTGTCATTTTCTGCTCGGTTTGTTACTACTATTTTTATACGAGAGGCGAACAACTCAGAGCCGAAAATGAGTTGGAGATTGCTAAACGCCGTCAAGCTGACCAAGAGAAAGTCGTGGTGATGAGTCAGCTAAAGCAACTTCAAAGCCAAATTGAACCTCATTTTTTGTTCAACACTCTCGCCACCATAAGCGTGCTAATTGATACTGATGGCGCTAAAGCCAAGCTGATGTTAGAAAAGCTGACGGATTTACTGCGCGTGACATTAAAAAATAGTCGTGCCGATCAATCTACGGTTTCTCAAGAAGTCGATTTGATTGATGCTTACCTTAATATTCAGAAAATTCGATTGGCAGAACGATTGGAGTTTTCGATTGAAGCGCATGGCATCAGCGACTTGCAGGTGATTCCGCCATTCTTGATTCAACCTTTGGTCGAGAATGCATTAACCCATGGGATTGAGCCAAAAGCTGCGGGTGGTAAAGTGAAGATCTGCATTACTCAACAAGCGCAGCAGCTAAAAATCGAAGTTGCAGACAATGGCGCTGGGCTGAACTCCCCTTCTAATAGTGCGGGCCATGGTGTGGGGCTTAGCAATATTCTTCAGCGAATAGAAACTCTTTACGGTGAGAAAGCTAGCTTGACGATCACTGAGCAAGCTGAGGGTGGGGTGATATCAACAATCTTATTACCGCTCATTAGCGAAACTAGATCTGAGAACGATGAGCCGAACCTCTAAGAACAGTGATTACAAACAGACGATTTACAGTGTGAATTTAAAGGAATAATAATGACTAACCCAGCAGTAAAGCCGAACGTAACGGCAATTATCGCAGACGATGAAGCACTGTTAAGGCACCATTTAGACAAGAGCCTTGCTGAGGTTTGGCCTGAACTAGAGATCGTCAGTAAGGCAACCAATGGTTTAGAGGCGATGCATAGTATTCAGCAGCTTAAGCCCGATGTGGCTTTTCTCGATATTCGCATGCCAGAGCTCGATGGAATCTCGCTGGCGAAACAATTGAACAAGTTAGACTCCCCGCCGTTGGTGGTATTCATCACTGCTTATGACGAATATGCAGTCAAAGCCTTTGAGCACAATGCGATGGATTACCTACTGAAGCCAATCAACGAAGAGCGTCTACTCGCTACCTGTCAGAAGGTTCAAGCGCGCTTGTCGAGCAATCAAACACAATCAGGTAGCACGCCTGAGCAGCCTGATATTGCTGCGTTAATGAGTCAGCTTCAACAGCTATCCCAGTCAACCTCACAGCAACCTCTATATCTCACATGGCTTAAAGCCAGTGTTGGGGAAGACATTCATCTTATTGCCGTCGATGATGTGGCCTACTTCAAAGCGGAAGATAAGTACGTGTCTATATTTAAAAAGGGTCAAGGCGGTTCGTTAGAAGAGTTTATTCTTCGCGTGTCGCTAAAAGAACTGATCGCTCAGCTCAATCCTGATGAGTTTTGGCAGATCCACCGCTCCGTGGTGGTGAAGGTCTCCGCTATTGATAAGGTGAAGAAAGGGCTCTCAGGCCAGATGTCGGCGTATGTTTCTGGAGAGAAGTTACCGATCAGCCGCGCTTCGCAAGCGCTCTTTAAAGGTATGTAGAGAACGAGCTTAAGGGGATGTAGCCATTGATTTTAAAGGTATGTAGTTAGCAAGTTTAAATGGATGTTTTAGGCTCTTATCAAAACGCCGCTTTAAACGAGTATATTCGATCTTACATAACGCATAGCGATTTATAAAATAAAGATCCAGATCACAAAGATACTCATCCGGTTCAATATTAAATAATAATCGTTAACTCAATCTGTATATTGTCGATGAATGACATTAAGAGGTTGTTATGAAAACATATTATTTAGCGGCGGCTGTATGCCTCACCTTAGTTGGCTGTAGTTCAACATCAAGTATCACCGAAACCTTAATCCAGCCGGATCCGGCATGGACATCAGGCCAACTAGAAAATGGCCTTACCTATCATGTTTATCCAGATCATGAAGAATCCGTATCTGTTCGTTTAGTTGTGCACGCGGGCTCAATTCAAGAGACTCATCAGCAAGAAGGCTACGCGCACTTCTTGGAACACATGGCATTCAATGGCAGCAAGAATTTCTCTGAAAATGATGTGATTCGTCTATTTGAAGATGCAGGCGCTAGCTTTGGTGCAGATATTAATGCCTACACCTCTTATGAAGAGACGGTCTACCAGTTAGATTTGCCAGATAACATCCAATTGCAGTCTGCTTTGACGTGGATGCGTGACATTGGTGATGGCCTGGATCTATCAAGTTCAGAAGTAGAAAAAGAAAAAGGCGTGGTTCTTGGTGAGTTCCGTATGGCTCGCCTCGATGATAAGTCATTCGGAGAGATATTTTATGATCACTTCATTGAAGGCGGCCCGTACCAATCGCAAGATGCACTAGGGACTAAACCGTCGATTGTGAATGCCACTCCTCAAGGCATCACCAACTTTTATCAGACTTGGTATCAACCTCAAATAGTTGAGCTGGTCGTTTCTGGTGATGTGGATATCAAAACCGTGATTCCACTCATTGAAGAAAAGTTTTCTAGCTGGGAGCGTGGCGACACGCCGCGACCAGAGAAACAGAAAGTGACGTCATTCAATGAAGATGATTATGTTGAGTACGCAGGAAGAGAAGCGCCAAGCATCACTCTGACGTTTAACCGAGGTTTAAATAGAGTTGACAATCATGCTCAGCAGAACCAACGCAGGTTAGATGAAACCGCTCAACAATTGATTCGACAGCGATTAGAAGCGGTGTTCAATGATGCCGCGCTGCCGACTCAATGGATAGCGTCTGATAGCTATCGAATGGGTTCTCTGTACTATTCGTCAATAAGTGTTGGGTTTCCGACTGGAGGCCGCGAAGTTATCCAAAAAGATCTGCTTTCTACATTGGCATCACTGCGTGATTTTGGTGTTTCGGAAACGGATATTGCTGGCGAACTGCACTACTACCAAGACTTGCTGGATAACATTGAGCATGACTGGGATAAAATGGACAGCGTTGAACACGCGAACTACAAAGTGAGTGCGTTAGTCACTGATCGAATCGTCCAATCACAGAAAGACTATCAAGTCAGCTTGGAAGCCTTCATTGATAACTTGAGCCTTGAAGTGATTAACGACAACATCAAGAATCTACTTTCTGATGATTACTTTATTGTTATTGGGATGGATGATTCCGAAGACAGAACAGCGGTCATCAACTCTCTAGATAGTTTAAAAGCCGCGTATAGCGAGGCGGGAGTTCCGCCGCTTGCGATTGGGACAGCCAGTGCCTTTGCTATACCTAGCTCGCAAGGCGAGGTTGTACTTGCTGAACAAATGTCCGTAGACCCATACATCCAAAAGTGGACGTTAAGTAATGGTATCGATATATGGTACCTGCGTGATTATGTGGCAGGTGATGATGTCGGTGTAATGTACATGAGCCTCGGCGGAAAAGCCGCTTTGGATCCGAGCTTGTACCCAGCGGTTGAGGTTGCGTTACCTACCTTCGCTCGAAGCGGTGCCGGTGAGTTTACGGGCTCTGAGCTTTTAGCGTACTTTGATCGGGAAAATATTCGTGCCGATTCCTTCATTGGTAATACTCGTCATGGTATTGAATTTAATATTAACAAAGATGGGCTTGAAGACACGTTTGCTGCGCTTTATACCTTCATCACTGCGCCTAAAATTGTTCCCGAGCAGTTAGAGGCAGTGAAGCAGGAGTTTGTACAAGGTCAAGAATCTTTCTTGAGCAGCCCTGTTGGTCGGTTTGAACGCGCAAGAAACCAGAACATCTATGGTCAGGACAGTGGCCACCTCTTTGTTGATAAAGAACGTGTTGAAGCGGTTTCTGTGGAAGACGTCGCTAATCTTCACCAGCAGCTGTTTGGTCAAATGAGACATAACCAATTGGTTATCGTGGGTGATATCGACCCAAGTGAGTTAAAGCCTTTGGTTGAGCAATACTTGGCTTCGATTCCATTAGAAAAAGCCGAGGTTCCTGACTTTAAGGTGGCTTACAAGCAGCCATCTGAATCACGTATTGATTTAGCCATCAACAATGTGAATAGCGCAGAGTACGTCTTACGAGTCATCTCTGAACCTGTAACCGAAACCGACCAAGGCGTAACGGCAAAAGATATCTTCACGGAAAGCTTGCTAGAACGACTGCTGGCGACTCGCTTAGATGCTTATATTCGTGAAGAGTTGAGTTTAGATTACTCACCTTATGCATATTCGGCGTCTGCAGATAGAGAGCTGAGTCATGAGTGGGTTATTGGTGCGATGATAGCGCCTGAGAACGTTGATAAAGTGGAAGTGGCGATCGATAAGGTGATTGCAGACCTTCTACAAGGTGTCTCTGAAGAGGAAATGCGAGCGGTAGTGAAACAGTTTGAAGCTGACTTCACGCCTCTCGAGATGAGCTCTATCGACCAAGCGTGGTACCTATCTCGTTATTTACTTCATGGTTACGACATCGAAGCGTTGTCTCAAGTTAAGCGTGTTGCGAGGTCGATCACTGCGGAAGACATGAATCAACTTGTGCAGCGTGTATTTGGTGAAAATAGCCGTAAGGTTAAGAATATCATGCGCCCTAAAGCCTAAAGCCTAAAGCCTAAAGCCTAAAGCCTAAAGCCTAAAGCTATAAATAAGCTATAAGCAAACAGAAATAGATGACTCAAAGCCAAGCACACACTGCTTGGCTTTTTTGTTTTTTTTACATCATTCATAACGTCAATGTATTACGTGTTGTTGGTCGTATTTAAAGGCATGTAATTCTAAATGCTAGGGTGCTTAATCGGTTGCTTCGTATCATTTTCTAAAAAAATGTTTTAAATCAAGACAGCATTTCATTTGTATTGTAGATTGGCGATCTACGAGAATGTTGTTTGGATATTAGATTGCTTAAATTAGGTACCCGATTAGTCTTAATGTTGTTTTTACTGAGCTTTGGCTTAGTGAATTCTAACGGCTATTCGTTCCCTTCTAAGCCATTCCAAATCCACTCCGCTCAAGAGCAGCCTTCGCAGAATAATCTTTGTAAACAAGCTGCTGCGGATAACCCGTCGAGCTACATGGAATGCGATCAGGTTCAGTTTGACACTGCGTCTTTAGGTGATAGTTCCAATTATCACGACACTGAATCGAGTCTCCAAGCGGTAACCTTTAGACGTATGCTCAGCAACGAGCAAGAAAGCGTGGCCGACCTTGAGCCTGCTTATCATCTACTGATCGATTTCTCTCCCCCATCACTACTGGCTTCTCTGCTCTTCAACACGCCGATGTTGGATACTAAGCAGCATTGGACTAGCATTGTGAGTTCTCCGTCCTCCCGGCTTTCGGGGTGGAAAGAGGGCAACATCCAATACTCGCATTTCCGAGAACTTCTTAGCTAATCGTTTGACCCCTAATTGGTCGTATCGATGGTCACTTGTGCCCGTTGAGCTCGCCAGTTAACCAAGACAAACATAGCGACATCAGCTTTAGCATCACTACCGTTCAATCAGCTTGTTCTGGTTTCAGCTATCGATCGTGTTCGCAAAACATTAGTTATACCAATCGTAGTAAATAACTGGTCACCCTAGCTGGTTAAAATGCTCGATCACTGCGTTTTTCCTACGCTATTTTCGAGCACTTATTTACTGTGATTGGTAAAAAGAAGAGATCTTGACTGTGAAAAAACGCATTCCAAGAAAACAAATCAACCACTACTCAAAGTGGAAATACGTGGTGCTTATCGCCACTATCATCGTTATGGTTCTGAGTGCTTTACCTTCTTGGTATGGCGAGAACGCCTCGGTTCAAATTAGCAACCGTTCTGAACAGACGATCGACGCCACTCAAATTACTCAATATCTCGCGAGTGAAGGCATCCAAGCGACATCAGCCTTTCAAAAAGACAAACGCTTAGTTGTGATTTTAGAAGATGCAGAGCAGCAAGCGAAAGCTAAAGAAGTACTTAATGAGCGTCTACTAGACAGCGCAACCGTTGCTCTAGCGATGGAGCCAGCTGCACCTAAATGGCTAACTGATATGGGTTTTGCGCCGATTCAACTAGGCCTTGATTTACGCGGTGGCGTGCAGTTCTTGCTAGAAGTGGATATGGCTCCGGTTTATCACGCGCAAGCTCAAGCGGTGGTCGACGAGATCACCAGTGAAGTCCGCTATGCACGCGGTGAAGTGGTGAATAACCAAGTTAAGTTTAATTTCCGCACTGATGCTGATTTCGAACAAGCGCAAAAGTTGATTCGTGAAGAGTTCCCACAATGGCAACGTGATCGTTCAGATAAATCGCTAACGTTAACCCAATCTGAAGAAGAGCAAAGAACGCTACGTAACCTAACGGTTCAACAAAACCTGCAAATCATGCGCAGCCGTATTGAAGAGCTAGGCATCACAGAAGCATCAATTCAACGCCAAGGTGAAAGCCGTATTCGTATTGAACTGCCGGGCGTACAAGACCCTGCAGCAGCGAAAGATGTGATTGGTGCAACCGCATCACTTGCTTTCTATTCTGTGTACGACAACCCAACGCGCAGCACTCAAACGCTGAAGGACACAGATGGCAACCGCGTGGTAGTCGACCGCAAGGCTGTGTTGAGTGGCGAACATATTATCGATGCTCGTAGTGGCATTGGTGAGATGGGCAGCGCAGAAGTCAACATCACACTGGATTCTTCTGGCGGCAAGAAAATGTCTGAGTTTTCTCGCCATAACATCGGTAAGCCAATGGCGACTGTTTACAGCGAATACAGCCGTGATAGAGCAGGCAACAGCAAGCAAGACAGTGAAGTGATTAGTGTAGCAAACATCCAATCTCAACTGGGGAGCCGTTTCAGAATCACTGGCGCAGGCAGCTTGGCAGACGCACAAGAGCTTGCGTTACTGTTGCGTGCGGGGTCATTAACCGCGCCCGTTACCATCATTGAAGAACGTACTATTGGCCCATCTCTGGGGGCTGAAAACGTAACCAACGGCTTTGCTGCGCTGGCGCTTGGCCTTGGTCTTACTCTGACGTTTATGGCGCTATGGTATCGCCGCTTAGGTTGGGTCGCGAACTGTGCATTGGTGGTGAACATGACCACATTGTTTGGCTTGATTGCCTTGCTACCAGGTGCGGTATTAACCCTGCCGGGCATTGCGGGCTTGGTACTAACCGTCGGTATGGCGGTGGATACCAACGTGCTTATCTTCGAGCGTATTCGAGACAAGATGAAAGAAGGGCGCAGCTTTGCGAGTTCTATCGATCGTGGCTTTGACAGTGCGTTCTCTTCTATTTTCGATGCCAACGTCACCACCATGATTGTTGCTGTAGCCCTATACACCATTGGTAATGGTCCGATTCAGGGCTTCGCTCTGACACTGGGCTTAGGTCTTCTAACCAGTATGTTTACGGGCATTTTTGCTTCACGAGCGATCATCAATTTGGTTTGGGGGCGTGACCAACGCCACGATGTAAGGATTTAAGCATGAGTATTTCAAAAATGACTATTTCAGACCGCTATTTTTCAAACAGTAATATGACTCGCCTTCGTAAGGTGATGTCTATGATCTCTATTGTGCTGTTCATGAGCTCTGTGATGCTGGTGGCAGTGAAAGGTTTTAACTGGGGTTTGGACTTTACAGGCGGTGTCGTTGCCGAGGTGCAACTCTCTGAACAAGTGACTAAAGACGCCTTAAAAACAAAACTCGACACGGCTTTCCAACAAGACGTTCAAGTGGTTGGTATGGCAGAACAGGATCGTTGGACGATTCGTTACAGCCAACTGACAGATACTCCACAGCCAAACTTAGTGGATGCTTTGACAACGGTTAGCGACCAAGTGAAAGTACTCAACAGCAGCGTGGTTGGCCCTCAAGTAGGCCAAGACATGGTTGACCAAGGTGGTTTGGCAGTATTGGTGTGTTTCCTAATGATCATGCTGTATCTGAGTGTACGATTTGAGTGGCGTTTGGCTCTGGGTGCGCTTGCCGCGATCATCTATGACGTGACGCTTATCTTGGGTCTGTTCGCTTTTACTCAGTTTGAGTTTAACCTGACCGTATTGGCGGCCGTGCTAGCGATTCTCGGTTACTCATTGAATGACTCGATCATCATCGCCGACCGTGTACGCGAAATGCTGCGCGGCAATCCAAACGGTGATACTGATAACCTGCTTAACGAATCGGTTAAAGCGACCTTCTCACGCACCATGGTGACTTCAGGTACAACGCTAATCACCGTATCGGCACTTTGGCTACTTGGCGGTTCTGCGCTGCAAGGCTTTGCAATCGCATTGGTTGTCGGCATTGTCAGCGGTACGTGGTCTTCAGTGTCTGTCGGCATCACACTGCCTAAGCTACTTGGTCTACAACCTTGCCACTACCAAGTGAAAGCGCCAGTAGAAGTTGAGGGAGAGTACCCTTAGGTTGTCTATGCTCTAGCAGTACAAGTTAGCAAGTAACGTCAGTAAAGCCCTTCGTTTGTAATAAAACGAAGGGCTTTATTTTTTATAAGAGTCAGACAGTTAGCGAAAAGAG
Organism: Vibrio sp. QJM3NY_26; assembly: GCF_057786005.1. NCBI lineage: Bacteria > Pseudomonadati > Pseudomonadota > Gammaproteobacteria > Vibrionales > Vibrionaceae > Vibrio > Vibrio sp. QJM3NY_26. Next base: position 719,541 of record NZ_CM173516.1, read on the forward strand.
AAGCTATTTCAAAAAACGATGGATTGAATAGGCAACTGCGTGTGATATGAAGTATGTTTAGATGACGTTAGTAGAAATGAGGCAAGGGAATGGAATATCGACATCAATGTCATGTAGGCGACCATGGTGATGCACTGAAGCATCCAGTATTGAGTGCACTTGTTCAGTCATTAATGCAGCAGCATTCACGTCTCAATGTTATCGACACGCACTCAGGTACAGGGTGTTATGACCTCACCACCGCACCAAGTAATCATGCAGGTGAGTTTGCTGAAGGGGTCGGGTACTTGTGGCGCAATAAGGCTTATCTTCCTCCGGCATTCGCTTCTTTTATGTCGGTACTGGAATACTACAATCCGAATCAACTTATCTCTTTGTATCCGGGTTCTGCCGCCATCACTTACCAACAAGGTCGCAGCCAAGATAGTTTCTATTTTTCAGACATTCAGCAAGATGAAGCTGATTTACTGCAAACCAATATTGAAAAGTTACAATGTAACCTAGATATTTCAAGCAAGCTTACGATTAGCGCAGGTGATGGGCTTAAAGCGTTACCTGATGACGTAGCTAAACATGACAATCATCATCTGATTGTTATCGACCCACCCTATGAAACCGATTCAGAATATCTCGCGGTGATTGATGCCTTAGTTAAGGCATATCAGCAGTCGGAGAAAGTATCTGCACTAATTTGGTACCCGCTCTACACGGATGACAAGAGCTCACTGATTTTGAACCACTGTGTGACCGCAGTGAAAGATGGTTTGCTGCCAAGTCCGATTAAGTCGGAGCTTCGCCTTCGAGATCCTAAGGGTGATGATCGCCTGATCGGTAGTGGTTTACTGTTGTTCAATCCACCACAAGGCATTGCTGGAACGGTCGCGGATACGCTTGATTATTTACACAGCCAACTCGCGACAAATGGTGAAGGGTATTGGCAAATGAGAAGTCTATAAATCTGATTTCTATGGATTTTATGATAATTTTCTAGACGCTCTTCACTAAATCACTGTTATTTATGTGGTTTAAATTGACCAAACGCTAACTTTTATCGATTGATTAATTGCAGTGAATCATTTAAAAATAGAATATCAATGCGCACAAGTGCATAATGGCTCATAAGTTAAATAATTAATCTTAAGATTAAACTAGATTGTGGTTTACCCCCTAAACTGCATAAGGCTCGCACTAGTCATGCGAGCCTTTCTTTTGCCTGTCGGAAATGTTTCTAGTGGTTAGAAACCATCATCTCCTCCAAATTCATTACAACGCTGGATAATCGATGTAGCCTTTTTCGTTGCCGCCGAACAGGGTGGCGCCGTCAAGATCGGATAGTTCGCTGCCGTTTTGTAGGCGTGAAACTAGATCTGGGTTAGCAACGAATGGGCGACCGAATGCGACAAGGTTGGCGTAGCCTTTGCTTAACACTTCTTCGGCGCGTTCTGGTGTGTAACTGCCAGCGACGATGATGGTGTTAGAGAATAGCTCTCTTAGCTCTAAACGGAAGCTTTCAGGTATCACAGGTGCGTCATCCCAATCTGCTTCTGATAGATGCAGGTAAGCGATGTCGCGTGCTTGTAGCGCCTTTGAAGCTTCTAAAATCGTTGGCACGATGTCTGGGCAGTTCATGTCTTTGAAGGTGATGAACGGAGCTAAACGAACACCCACCTTATCGGCACCAATCGCATCAATCACTGCATCCACCACTTCGATTAGAAAACGAAGTCGGTTCTCGCGGCTGCCTCCATAGTTGTCGGTGCGCTTATTTGAATTGGTTCTTAGGAATTGATCGATGAGGTAGCCATTACCACCGTGGATTTCCACTCCGTTGAACCCTGCCTCGACGGCTTTTTTCGCTGAGTTAGCAAAATCTTGAACAACACGATCGATATCGGCTTGGGTCATCTCTCTTGGTTGGATGCAATCCACCATGTTGCCGTTACCATTTTCATCAGAGATCCAAACCTGCGTTTCTATGGGTGCCAGTGCAGAAGGTGCAATCGGCAACTCGCCTTTTTGAAAGGTAGGGTGTGATACTCGGCCTACGTGCCATAGTTGGCAGAATATCGCGGCACCTTGCTCTTTTGCTGCTGTGGTGACTGATTTCCAACCTTCGATTTGCGCATCGGTATAAACGCCGGGTGTGAATGAGTAACCTTGAGAGTCATCTGAAATTTGTGTGGCTTCAGTGATGATTAGCCCTGCACTTGCTCGTTGTTGGTAATAAGTCGCCATCATGTCGTTTGGCACGTTTCCAGGTTGGCTAGTGCGAGCGCGTGTCATGGGTGCCATAACTACACGGTTTTGCAGCTCTAGGCCTTTCAGTTCTGATGTTTCGAATAACTTGTTCATGATCTCTACCTTTATGAATTTTTAGTGCTGTGCCAATTCCAGTTCGATAATGAATTGGCACTTTGAAGTTACGGAGTTCTTAAATTATTTAGCTTCTGTTGGTGCAAATATTGAGTTGCTTTGTGGTTTCTCGTTTCGGTTAGCTTTAGCGATTAAGAACAAGCCGACGATAGGAACCACAACGGCTGCGAACGGAATCATGCCTGCGCCTAGTTGGCTGTCGAGTACCATGCCGCCAAGGAATCCACCAAAGGCATTGGCTAAGTTAAACGCTGAGATATTCGCAGTTGCTGCTAGCTCTTGCCCTTCGCCACCGTGGTTCATTACTCGAAGTTGCATGGCAGGGACGTTCGCAAATGATGCAATACCAAAGACAAATGCGGCTGCAACGAAGAGGATTTTGTTGTCTACCACAAGGCCAATCACCACCAATGACACGATCATTGCGACAGCCCAAAACATTGAAGCTTTGCCTAGGTTTTTATCTGAAGAACGCCCGCCCAAGGTGTTACCGATGATTAAGCCAACACCCACAATCACTAAGATCCAAGTCACTGATTCTTGACTGTAACCTGTGATGTGCATGGCGATTGGCGCAAGGTAGCCGTAAAGCGTCATGAAGCCAGACCAAGCAAAAGCGGTGATTGCTAAGCTGATCAGTAACATTGGATTTTTGAACGCTAGAAGCTGAGTTTTGATGTCTTTCGCTTCACTGTGACCAGCCGATTTAATCGAAGTCAGAATGGCAAGCATCGCGATAGTGCCAAGTGCTGCCACGGTAAAGAAAGTAGTGTGCCAGCCGAATTGCAAGCTGACCCATGTACCAGCTGGAACGCCAAGAACGTTAGCGAGTGTTAAGCCTGCGAACATCTGGCCAACGGCACGACCTGCCATTTTTTCAGACACTAAGTTGGTTGCAACAACTGCACCTATGCCATAAAAAGGACCTTGAACTAAGCCTGCGATAACACGACTTGCCAGTAGTAATGGGTAGCTTGGCGCTAAGGCCGACAACACGTTACCGATGATGAACAGTGCCATTAAGCCAATCAGCACCATCTTCTTGTTAAAGCGAGCAAGGTAGATGGTTAAAATTGGCCCACCGATAACGATAGCCAACGCGTAGGCACTGATTAGGTATCCGGCTTGACCTTCGGTGATCGAAAGTGATGTGGCGATTTGCGGAAGGATGCCTGCGATAACAAACTCAGCCGTGCCGATTGCAAACGCTGCGAGTGTTAGTATCCAAACTTGGAATGGCATCTTTTCTTTATGGACGGTTTCTTGTTTCATGACGATGTACCTATTTTCAAACTTTGGTAGCACAGGGCGCGATGTTGGGCGCCCTCGCTTTAATGTTTATTATTGTTTCTGATGGGCTTAGTGATGAGGGCTTAATTGAGTAGAGCGCCGCCGTCGATGTCGATGATTGACCCAGTTACGTACGGGTTATTAATCGCGAACAGGTAACCCATGGCTATCTCTGAAGGTTCGCCAACCTTGCCTGCGGGTAGGTTGTTTTTGGCGTTGTCGTACATGTTTGTACGAGCGGAATCGTCCATGTTCTTATACGCTTCTGTCATGGTTAAGCCGGGGCTCACTGCGTTGACTCGAATCGGTGACAGTTCTTTTGCTAACACTTTTGTGACGCTTTCTAGCGCGGCGTTAATCGCGGTTTTAACGTAAGTGCCTGCAACGACTTTGCGTGACAACATGCCAGTGGTGAAAGTGATTGAGCCATTTGATGTCATGTAGCGCGCAGCATGTTTCGCAACGTTTAGGCTTCCCCAAAACTTGGTGTCAAAGGCTGCTTTTGCATCTTCAACGGCAACATCTGTGACTCTGCCTGCTGGAGCGAAAGAGCCTGCAGTTACCACTAGGTGATCAAACACACCGATGGATTCAAAGTATTCACAAATCGATTTTTCATTGCTGATATCGAGGCCTGTATGTCGGCTAGTAATGTGTACCGTGTGCTCTTCATCTCTCAATTGCATAGCCAAAGCTTTGCCGATACCTGATGTGCCACCAATGATGACGAATGTGTGCTTTTCTTGGTTTGTAAGTTCGTTGTTCATGTTCTGAATTCCTGCGTGTTCTGCTGATGGTTACCATTATATTTATTCGACTAAATTTGATAATTAGCTAAAATATAAAATCATTATTCGGATTAACTGAATAGTAGGAGAGGTGAATGGACAAGTTTTCAGATATGGCGATGTTCGTGAGCATTGTTAAGCATCACGGGTTAGCTGCGGCGGGGCGAGAGTTAGGGCTTTCTCCTGCGACCATGACAGCAAGGCTGCAGGCGTTGGAAGAGCGATATGGTGTGAAGCTGTTGAACCGTAGCACTCGCCATGTGTCGTTGACCGATTCAGGGGAGCTGTATTACAAGGCGTGTCTTGAGATATTAGATAACGTTAGCGAAGCTGAAAACCTGATTCAAAATGGCGTAAAAGAAGTCAAAGGTTCACTAAAAATCGCCGCGCCAAAAGACATCGGTAAGCAGTACATATTGCCTATTTTGTCGGAGTTTTGTCAGCAATACCCCGACGTTATTCCCTACCTTTATTTGAACGACAATCTGTCGAATATCGCTGAATCTGGCATGGATATCGTTATCCGCTACGGTGAGTTGGTCGACAGCAGTTTGATATCCAGACGCTTATCACCGAGCCGACGTGTGCTGTGCGCGTCCCCAGAATACCTCGCCAAACACGGGACGCCGATCAAACCTCAAGATTTGGTTGATCATGCGTGTCTGGCGATGCTTCGCAGCAACGAAGAACTCAAAACTTGGCACTTCCAAGATCATGACATGAAGAAGGCTGTGACGGTGGTTCCTAAGCGATTTTCGGATGATGGCGAAGTGATCCGTTATTGGGCGCTACAAGGAGAAGGGATTGCACTGAAATCCATTCTGGATGTGCAAGATGACATCAATAATCAGCGCCTTGTGACGTTACTCAACGGCTACATGAAGAACTTCAATACCGCGATGTCTGTTTCCAGTGCTGACTTGAATGTGGTGTACATCAGCAAGAAATATCAGCCCAAGCGTATTCGACTGTTTTTGGATTTTCTATTTGAAAATTTTGGCGGTTTGGTTGAGAAATCAGATTAGTCAGATAAAGAAAATACAGAAGATGAACCAGATAAAGAAGAATCGCTCACTCGCTAGCTTATGACGGATCTCTCGAACTCAATGCTAGGTTACGGACAAGGTAAATAGTTCTCGTTAAGATAGTTCGATTACAAGGACGTGATTGGAGAGAAAAATGAAAGTCGTCGGCAATACGGTTATCCAACCTTTTCATAAGGCACGCTGTCACTGCGGTGCGGTGGAATTAGAGCTCAGCTTACCTAACGGGATAGAAAAACCACGTCGTTGTGATTGCTCTATCTGTCGTCGCAGGGGAGCGATTGTGGGCTCTGTTGCGCTAGATGGCATCAAGATCCTCAAAGGTGCGGAGCATCTTAAGCTTTATCAATTCAATACAAACACCGCGAAGCATTACTTCTGCTCAAACTGCGGTATCTATACCCATCACCAACGCCGCTCAAGCCCAAATGAATACGGTTTTAACATCGGCTGTTTGGAAGGAGTGAACCCTTTTGATATTGGTGATGTGGTGACCAACGATGGTGTGAATCATCCTGCTGATCGTTAATTAATGAACATTAAAAAGGAACGGTTCTATGTCTGAATATGGTGCGCTCATTCGTTGGCAAAAAGCGGCAGATGAAGCCTTTAGCGACAATCAATACAGCCGCGGTCATACGTGGGAATTTGATGGTGGAATCACTGTGCCTGCTTCATCTTCTCCTCATGTTGTGCCACTTCCACTGTCGGTTGAAGCGAATGTTGACCCAGAAGAAGCCTTTATTGCGGCACTCTCTAGCTGTCATATGCTGACTTTTCTGGGAGTCGCCGCGAAGCAGAAGTACGTGATCGACTCTTATGTGGATGATGCAGTTGGTGTGCTTGAGGAAGATAAATCAGGCCGCTCATCGGTCACTAAGGTGACTCTGCGACCTGACATTGTGTTTCTAGGCACCAAACAACCAACCGCCAAACAACTCGAAAAACTGCATCACTTGGCGCACAAAAACTGCTTTATCGCGAACTCGGTAAAAACAGAGATAAAGGTCGAGATGCGAGATTGATTTAAATTAATCACAAGATTTCTTTAAAAACTTCGTCTTTTTGATTTTGCCGTCGTCTTAAGGGTATTCATGCAATTCAGTTGATTGCAAAAAGACCGAACACACTATTTGAGGACACCTCCATGACAGCGTTTAACAGTACATCGAACTATGGTGAAAATGCGTTTATCAAAAGCAAACCGCAGATGCTACAGAACATTTATAACACCACAGATGTATTCCCTTATTGGGTTGCCGATATGGATTTTCAGGTGGCGGAACCCATAACTCAAGAGTTGAACCGTTTGGTTGAGCGCGGTGTGTACTCTTATGAGTTTCATGAGCAGGCTGTATTTGAAGCGCTTTCTCAATGGTATTCAAAGCGTCATGGTTTAAACCTTTCTACAGACAAGTTTGTTCAGGTACCGGGTGTGCTTTCTGGTATTGCGCTGTTACTGCGCCAATTCACCAACGAAGGCGATGGCGTGCTTATCCATACGCCGGCGTATCACCAGTTTGCTAACTTGGTGAATAAAGCAGGACGTCAGGTAGTGAGAAGCCCATTGCTCAATGATGAACAGGGTTACAAGATTGATTTCGATGGTATGGAGCAACAGATCATCGAGCAAAAAGTGAAGACGATGATTTTCTGTAATCCGCATAACCCGACTGGGCGAGTGTGGACACCTCAAGAAATTGAACAAGTCATCGAAATCGCCAAGCGTCATGATGTATTGATCATCAGTGATGAGGTCCATTCAGACATTATCTTTGAAGGTCACTCTTTTACGAGCTTGACCAGTTTTGATTACGATAAGGTCATCACCTTGATTGGATCTCCAGCAAAAACATTTGGTATGCACAGCATCTCAAACGGCTATGTATACACCAACAATGATGAGCTATTTGAAGCGTTCAAAACCAATGTGGTCGCAATGTATCTTGATCACGGGAATGCATTCAGCACGTTTGCAACCGTGGCGGCCTTTGAAAAGGGCGAAGCGTGGTTAGATGGCATGTTGGTGTATCTGCAAGACACGGTCAAGTGGATTACCGAGTTTGCAGAGCAGCGAATTCCTCAGTTAAAAGTCTTCCAACCGCAAGGGACTTACCAAGTGTGGTTTGATTTCTCAGGCTTAGGCTTTTCGGAAGATGAATTGAAAAACGTGGTGTTTGATCAGGCTAAAATGGGATTAACGCCGGGCGGTTGGTTTGGTGTTGAAAGTCCTAACTTTATGCGAATGAACATCGCAACGTCACGTGACAATATCGAGCAATCATTTACTGCTTTAGCAGACGCGATTGATGGCTTTGAACGAGGAAGTCAGGAGAGTTCAAACTGCTGTGATAGCGGCGCTTCAAAAAGCTGCTGCTGATATCGAGCGTTGGGCTCTAAAGAACAAAAAACCGCGAGGCTGCTTAGTGCATCACTGGCGGTTTTTTTATGTCTGTGTAATCCTACGTACGGTTTTATTGAGTGACAGTTAGAAAGTACTGAGAGATAGGTAGCGATCTCTTGAATGGTAGGAATAGATTGGTTAGCAGAGAGTTATGTTTAGCGTCCCACTGAATAGTTTTGTACATCGTGTGAGTGATAAAAGCCAAGTGATGGCGCATGCTGCAGAATGTGGATGCCAGTTGAAGCGAGTTCGTCGTTCACGCAATTGGCTGTTGGTCGCTCAAGAGCATCAACTCGTTGAATTTAAAATGATGTTAACTCACGAAAAAGACGGTTGGATAGCAATCGCAATCGATAAAGTGCTGCCTAAACCTGTGGTGTGTTTGGCATCTCTGTTGGCCGCGACACCCTCAATGACCGTCGCTCAACTGGTGATGGAGTCTGGATGTTCAATGGCAGAAGCAAGGCGTGCCATTGATGAACATGAAGGGCTGTAAGCGCAAACTATAAGTGAATAGGTTGTGTTGTGAAATGTTGTAAAAGAGAATCGCGAGCAGCAAAAAGCCCGTAACGATATTGCGTTTTTCAGCGGAATATCGTTACGGGCTTTATCATCTGTGCTTACTGAAAAGCTAGATCACGAGGCAGTTCAATTGCCTGTTCTTGTATAGCGCTAGTTCTTATTAAGAGTTAGCTACTTTTACACGAATCGTGTTTTTGCCAAGCTTTGACAAGTTCAGCTTGTTTAGTGCTGCTTTAGCTTCTTCGTGCTCTGGCATTTCAACAAAAGCAAAGCCTTTAGATTCGCCAGTTTCTTGGTCTAAAACTAGGCTGCACTCTTTTACTGAGCCGAACTCAGAAAATAGAACACGGATGTCTTGCTCTGCAGTAGAGCGCGATAGGTTACGAACTAGAAGTTTCATAATAAACCTTGAATATGAATTTACGCCGAGCATTGTCGCACACTTTCGTGCTCACCCTCACAAATAATTAGCGGAATAGCTCGGTTTACCTGTTCGCTGCTCTCATTAGCCGTTAACCGCGGTTTATCGTGATATCTGACACATATCCATGCTCGGTGCTGGTTAACGCCTGTTGCAGCATTTGAGCGGCTTCTTGAGCGCTCATAAAGCTTGAGGTATCCATCGTTTTGCCGCTGGTTCCCCAAAACTCGGTTGCCATACCTCCAGGATAAACCGCCACGATTTTCATCTGGTGACCTTTGAGCTCCAATCTGACCGATTCGATAAAGCCTTTTACCGCCCATTTTGCTGCGCAGTAAGTAGACTCTTCCGCTTTAGCTCCTTGGGCTGCAGTCGACATTACAACAGCAATAGTGACGGGTTGATCTTTGTAGCGTTGAACAAGCTCGCGAATCAAAAATATGGAAGACTCGATGTTGTTTTTCAGCATGTCGCTGATGGCGGCGGGATCTTGTTGTTCAATTTTACCGAAGTACCCACTGCCTGCGCTATGAACTACCAGTTTTGGTGTTTCAGGCAACGCATCCAATAACTCGCTCACTGATTGTGGATCACACAAGTCACAGGCTTGGCTAACAGTATTCGCTGGCAGGCTTTTCGCTAATTCAGCTAAACGCTGTGAGTTACGGCCAGTGATCATTAAGCGCTGATGGCTGTTCGATGTGTTCGCATATTGCTTGGCTAAAGCCGCGCCTAAACCGCTGCTTGATCCGGTGATTAAAATCATGGTGACTCGGAATTGTTGAATTGAATCGAGATAGTAAGGCTTTGAATACCTGTTTGCTGAGATCTAAGACCAAGATGCAGAGATCCATGAGCAAGATGGATAAAACAGAGGTTTGAGAAAGTAATGTAAGTAGGGAGGGGAAAATAAGGAGAACTAAAAAGTAAAAACGCCGGCACAGGGCCAGCGCTTTTGAAATCAGATTACTCTTCGTCGAACTGTTTGGTCGTGAACGAGTCTTCGATTCTGTTGAGCTCTTCTTGATCTTTCACTCGCTGTTCTTCTTGGCGAATGACTTTCGCTTCATTGAAGCGTTTCTTTTCCGACTTAGTCAGGAATTTTACAGCTTTCTTGTTGGTCAGTGCGTAAGCAACTACGTCTTCGCCTTTTTCTCTGCGGTCGTTTACACGTTGTGAGAAACGTTCATTGTCGCGAGCTTTACGCTCCGCTGAGGTCAACTTGCTCATGCTTTAAAGCCTTTTCAATTAATCATGGTAGGGAATCTACACTTAGCGAAACAAATAGGAACTGTTGTGTATGAGTCTAGCCCATTTGCATGCTGGTGGCGCATCTTAGCACAGAGACTTAATCTTGCAGATATGCTATTCGAGCGATTAAAAAAAACAGCCCACAATTTTTTGTTGTGGACTGAAGTTTTCTTGTGGGGTGGAGACGCCCTGTAAAATGAATCGAAAAGTTAATGAAACAAAGAATAATTAGCCTTGAAGCATCAGCATTGGTTTATTCAAATTTTCTCAATGTATAAGATTACTTCACCAACTTTGAACCCAAACTTGGACATTTCGGTTTTGTTGAACAATCGTTTGTCATCCATTAAGAACATCCAATCGTCTAACACCACTTCATAGGTGCTGCCGTCTACTTCGATTTCTAAGTCATATTTCCAATACAAAGCCGAGCCTTGGGTTTCACCATAAGCCGTACCAACCACATCATTAGCGGTGCCAGTGTAGGTGTTTTCGCCTGTTTTGATTAAGTTCCAAACGCGTGTTGAGCGCTCGCCATCAGCAAAAGAGAACCACTCTTTGATTTCGCCTTTGTCACCGTCCCAAGTCGCGACAAGCTTAGCGTCAAAACGGCGTAGTAGGTTACCAGAGTGGTCTAGTACCATGCCGTAAGCCATTAGCTCCCCATTGAAAAAGGTTTCTAGCTTGAGCTCTGGCGTAGTGTCTACGTGGTTTTCTAAACTAGCAGAGCCACACCCCGTCAGCCAAGTGAGTGAAAACAGTGCCAAAGCAAATTTTATTATTGTTGTTTTTGGATTCATTTGTTCAAACCTAATAGTTGTTTGCGTAGGCCTGGCTCGGATGTGTTTTCAGATAACCAAATCGCTAGAAAGGCTTCACCAAATTGCTTGTCTTGGATGGTGCCTATGGGTTGCTCATCGAAATAGAAGCGACTTACGTTGTCTTCAGCGACACGGATAGTGAGGGTACTTCCTTCTTCAACATTGGGCCACATTGCGTACAAAGGCTTCAACCAACGTTGAATATTGTTGTTGGAGTAACCAAGTTTGCTCCACTGGTCTTTGGTTGCGTCTACAAGGTCTTTGCTGTCAATTGCTCGGTAGTACTCAAGTTTCAAAGCACGCTCAGAGTTAGATGGAGTGGTGTAGAACTCTGCAGAATACAAAGTCCAAAACAAGTAACTCATCTCACCTTGACCACGCTTGTTTAAATCATCGACAGCAGAAGCTTTGGCATTTTCGGTAAATAGGAGTGCTGCGCAAATGAGGGTTAAGGTGACTAAGCTAAATAGTCGGTTTCTTGATTGCTCGCTTGTTTGAGTGCGAACGCGACTAACGTTGCTCTCAGATTTGAACGCTTGCGTAGGGTTGTGTGGAAAAGCCATAAGTCACCTCGTTGATGCCATTTTAGGTTGTACTAAGTTGGAGTAGGCGGCCACCAGTAAGGGCAACAAAATCCCCCAACTTATTGCAAGGGCAGCTAACACCGATGCATCTGGCCAAGTAGTAAGAAGGGCGCCTGCTTTGATGCCTCCCCAATAACTACTAGTACCTGCTACGAACCCTATGGCAAACAAGATCACTTTCGAGCATTTTAAAAGCCAATTTAGGCTGTGGTTAAAACTGATTAAAAACATGATCCACAGGCAAACGAGCCACACTGGAAACCACGATTGATTAGCAATTTCAGAGTCGACGGCAAACACGCCGAAGTGAAGTAAGAGGCTATCAAGCAACAGCCCTAATGGTAATAAAAGGAGTATTTTCAGATCGCTACTACGAGTAGGGGAGAGAAGGAAGTGAACGGCCACAATCAGTGGCGCCACGAACGGGGCTTGCGCGGTAAAGAACGCGCTGCAAACCCAGGTCGCTTGAAACAGAACGAGATTAATAATCCAAAACCGTTTCATCTTTTGCTCCAAAGTAACGAGGTTTTCTAGCAACTAAGTGATGAGTACTGATCACGCGCTCTTTGAATGCACCTTCACAGTAGCAGAAGTAGAAGATCCACAAGCGCTTAAACTCTTCTGAATAGCCGAGAGACTCTAACTCTTCCCAACTGTTTTCAAAGGCAACATTCCAATCATTAAGCGTTCGAGCGTAGTGCAGGCCAATGTCATCGATTTCTTGGACAACAAGGTCTGTACTGGTCGCAAGGTGTTGAGTCATCACTGAAACCGAAGGTAGGCAACCGCCCGGGAAAATGTACTTCTGAATAAAGTCGACACCTTTACGGTATTTATCGTAACGGCTGTCGGCAATAGTAATCGCTTGGATCAGCATCTTGCCTGAAGGTTTAAGTAGCGATGAACATTTCTCAAAGAAGGTCTGGAGATATTCATGGCCGACCGCCTCGATCATCTCGATAGAGACCAACTTGTCATACTCACCAGTGAGGTTACGATAATCCTCTTTGAGCAGGGTGATTTTGTCGGTTAAGCCAAGCGCTTTGACTCTCTGTTCTGCAAGCGCGTGTTGGGCATCTGAGATTGTGGTTGTGGTGACATGGCATCCGTAGTGTTGCGCCATGAATATCGCTAAACCACCCCAGCCCGTGCCTATCTCGACCACGTTATCGTTCTCTGACAACTCTAATCGCTCACAGATGGTTTTCATTTTGTTTTGCTGAGCTTTGGATAGGGTTTCTGCTTCTTCGCTGTAGATAGCGGAAGAGTATTGCATCGAGCTGTCTAGGAAGCGCTCGTACAACTCATTGCCAATATCGTAGTGCGCAAGAATATTACGTTTAGAGCCTTGCTCGGTGTTAGCATTCTTACGACGCAGCAATAGATTTTTGATGCGAGAAATCCATTGCGTTTTATCGTCAAGCTCGTCGAGTTGAGATTGATTTCGAGCCATGATTTGAATCACTTTGGTGAGATCTGGGCTTGTCCATTTTCCATCAATGTAGGCCTCAGATGCGCCAATACTGCCGTCAATCACGACATCTCTAAAAAAGGTTGCATCGTGAATCACGATTCGACCTTTCAAGTCGGCTTCTCGATCGCCGAACACCGAATGCTGGTCGCGCTCAATGATCTCAAGCGTCGCGAATTGCAGGCTTTCTAAAACCTTAAAGATTAAAGCTCGATATTTACAGTTGCTTGAAACAGCAACGGCTTTAGCTTGTTGTTCAATGTTGTTGTTTTGTTTGGCAAGCTGTTCCATGTAAACCTCGCTGATAACTCATTCTAATATTTTGTGCCAACTTAGCTGGGTTGTGCCCCTTGGTTGGAGCCAACCCAAGCTTGGGTCGAGTTCTATTATTTAGTTGCTGTGAAGACACTTAAGATGTTGAATCTGGATGCCCCACAAACGGTACTTTTTTCAGGAATAATTTGAGAGCCTGATAATAAATTCCCATCACGACTTTAATCGTCATTGCCGGAATCTTGAATACCGTTCGTCTAATGTTTGTCTTGGTTACTGACTGTTTCGTCAAAGCCAGTGTCGCATCGAAAAGCTTGTCGTCTCGGCGGCTTTCAATATGGACCAAGGTGCGTTTCGCTGGTGGCTTAATCTTCCAAAAATAAGTCATGTTCAAATCCATAAACGGCGAAACGTGAAACTCTTTTTTTACTTTCAACTCTTGGTGCATGTCGATCAGATAATAGTGTCTTTCTCGCCAAGGCGTGTTACTCACCTCAGCCAACATGTACTTACAATCTCCAGTTTCGTCGTAACAGAAGAAACAGTTGATTGGGCTGAAGTAGATACCTAAACAGCGGCACTGAGCCAGCATCGTCACACGGTTTGAGTCAGACCAAATCCCACCAAGTTTTTGCACTTTGGAAGCTATACGTTGTTTAAGTGATTTTGGTTCATCTGTGGTGGCATTTTCTTTTTTTTCAGCGAGATAATCCGATTCGACAAAGCGAATCGGGTTGTACCATCGAGTTCCGAACAGCGCACTACGCGCTGTGGTTTGGGGCAGTTCATCGAGATCTAACCCCATCATATACAGCTGATAGCTGAACTCATGAGTGATGTCGCCAAAGCGGCGGTGTCTGACGTTGCCCCAATAGATACCGCTGAGTTCTTCACTCTTTTCGGATGCGATCTCCATTTCGGATGTCAGGGTTTGACTGTTCATAGCGCTGAACTCGTACTCAAATCTAAACCGAAGCGTTTGGTCACGTCGAGTGCACTGTGGACGCCATCTTCATGGAACCCGTTGTACCAGTATGCGCCGGCGAAGTGAGTCTGGTTTTTGCCACAGATCTGTTCGCGTTTGTGCTGAGCTTCTACCGTGTTCGAGTTAAGTACCGGGTGATGATAAACAAAGCTGCGAATGATTTTTTCTGGGTCGATGGCTTCGCTCTGATTCAAGGTCACACAGAAGGTGTCCTGGCTTTCGATGCCTTGCAGAATGTTCATGTTGTATGTCACACAGGCAGGTCGTTTACTGTCGCCATCCAACATGTAGTTCCAACTTGCCCAAGCTAGCTTTCTGTCTGGTAACAATCGGGTATCAGTGTGCAGAACCACTTCATTACGGCTGTATGGGATCTCGCCTAGAACCTGTTTCTCTTGCTCTGTTGCATCGCCGAGTAAACGTAACGCTTGGTCTGAGTGACAAGCAAATATCACTTCGTCGAAGTCTTGTGTAGCGCCATCTTCAAATTCAATCGTGATGCCCGCTTCATGGCGAGTGACTTGTTTGATCGATGTGTTCAAAGCGACGGATTTGTTCAAGCGTGAAAGGATGATTTCAACGTAAGAGCGGGACCCTTTAGGAATCACATACCATTGTGGACGGTTCGCGATGTCGAGCAGGCCGTGGTTATAGAAGAATTGAATGAAGAATTTAAGCTCAAATTCTTCCATCTCCTCTAAGCTTGTCGACCAAATTGCTGCGCCCATCGGTAGGATGTAATGCTGGCTGAAAAAGTCGGAAAACTGGTTTTCACGTAGGAAGTTGCCCAAGGTAACATCCGGTGTGAACTCGTTACTTTCGAATTGAGCCTTACACAATTTGTTGAACTTGAGAATGTCAGAGACTAAAGACCAAAATTGAGGTTTGAAAATATTACTTCGTTGAGCGAACAGAGAGTTGATGCTGTGGCCGTTGTATTCAAACTTAGTCGTTGTGTTGTGAACGCTGAAACTCATCTCGGTAGGTTGCCTTTCAATACCGAGTTGTTCGAGTAGCTGATTGAAGTTTGGGTAGGTTCGATCGTTAAATACGATAAAGCCAGTATCTATCGAAAACGCCGAGCCTTGATGTTCAATATCAACGGTGGCGGTGTGGCCCCCAACATAATCGTTTTTTTCGAATACTGTTACGTCGTGATGCTTATCTAATATGTGTGCGCAAGTGAGTCCAGAGATACCTGACCCAATAATGGCGATTTTCTTCATTGTTATACCATCCTTGAAGCGAGTTTTTGCCAAACTGGAGTTGGAAGCATTCTTAGTAGCTTCATCAACATGATGAATCGTCTTGGGAAATCGATTTCACTCTTTCCTTGAGCAATACCATTTACGATTCGCTGAGTTGCGGCCTCACTACTAATAATCATAGGCATAGAGAAGGTATTTCGCTCGGTTAATGGCGTTTGAACAAAGCCTGGGTGCACAATTGAGACATGAATATTGTGCTCGGCCAGATCAACCGAGAGTGTTCTTCCTAAATACGTGAGTGCCGCCTTTGAAGCGCCATAAGCTTCCGCTCTGGGTAGCGGTAAAAAACTGGCGCTAGAGCTTACTAAAACCAAGCGGCCGCCGGGCTTGATGTTTTTTAGCCAGGCTTTAAGGGCGTAGCCAATTGAAATTAGATTGATGTTGATGACGCGCTCGAAAAGCTCGGCATCAAAATTCACTGGGTCGTTGATGTACTCACAATCACCCGCATTTAAAATCAGCAGATCGAGCGGTTTGTCTTGGTCGAGCTCTGGGTAGTTGTGGTAATCGGTCAGATCGAAACAGAGCGGCGTAATGGATGAATGCGCGATGTCTGTCTCGTGAGAATCAACTAAGGCTTGCAGCTTGTCTGGGTTACGGCCACAAGCAATCACCTGATGCCCTTGTTGAGCGTAATCGATAGCGAGTGATTGGCCGATACCCGAGGTCGCGCCTGTGATCATAATACGCATTATTGGCTCGCTCTCTTTTTGATGGATTTGATGGCGCAGCCCAGAACTGGAATGTGTTCGTACAACATAGAGCCGACATCAAGATAGTCTCTGTGATAGACCACTTGACCGTCGAGCATCTTGAGGTGGCTGTGTCCTTGCACTTCGATTGGCTTTTGTCCATTTAATTGCTTGTGAGCAAACTGCATCGTCCAGTAAACAGAAGCTTCGTCGTTCGCTTCGAAAGTGTGTTCGATATGAAAGTAACAGCTCGTTACCTGAGTGTAGAGATTCTCGAAGTAGTGGGTAAGCGCCGCAATTCCGCTGACATGATGCAGCGGATCTTGGAATTCGATATCAGGGTGATAAACCGTCTTAAGCACGTCGAAATTGTCAGTTCCGAGTTCTCGATACATGTTGAGAAAGTTATCAAGCCATAGAGAGTTATCCATAATATTCACTCTAATTATTTGAAAAAGGCTAAGGCTCTCAATCGTGCTTCTTTGTGTTCAACGATGGGTTGCCAGTATTCGCTGTTAATTCCGTTTTTTGCAATGTAATCATGTGGAAAATGCACATGCTTGTCAGGAATATTTTGCAGCTCTGGTATGTACTTACGAATAAAAATTCCTTTCGGATCAAACTTTTCACTCTGTGTGATCGGATTGAAAATTCGAAAGTAGGGTTGAGCATCACAGCCAGTACTTGAAGCCCATTGCCAACCGCCATTATTCGCGCTGAAATCACCATCGATAAGGTGCGACATAAAGAATCGCTCGCCCCAACGCCAGTCAATCAGCAGGTGTTTGGTTAGGAAGCTCGCAACGACCATTCTGAGCCTGTTGTGCATCCAGCCTGTCTCAACCAATTGACGCATCGCTGCATCAACTAATGGGTAGCCTGTTTTTCCTTCGCACCACGCCTTGAAGCTCGAGTTGTCGTGATACCAATCTAAGCCGTTGTATTTCTGCTGAAAGTTCGCACCTTTAACCAGTTTAGGGTGGTGGAACATCAAATGCTTATAAAAATCTCGCCAAATCAATTCATTAAGCCAAGAAAAAGCTGGCAACTGAGTATCAAATAACAAGTCAGGCTGTTGCTGAATCAATTGAATCGCTAACCAACGAGGGCTGACTGCACCAATAGCCAAGTAAGGAGATAGGCCTGATGTCCCCTTCACTGATGGAATGTCTCTAAGGCGAGAATAGTCGTTAACTTTATTGGCTAAGAAGTTGGGGATCACGCTCTCAAGGACGTCTTGGCTTAGTGGCCAACGTTCTGAATCGGTACGAGGAAAGTCAAAATCGTACTCGCCAGAAAAACCACTTAACGATTGACTCGGTGGTGATGGGTTCTGAGGTGAATCCGTTTCAGATGAATCTGCTTGCGGCGCTCCTGTTGAATAAGCTGGAGCGTGGCTGCAAATGATGCCTTTCGCTTGCACTTCTTTTAACCATGCGTTTTTGAAAGGTGTGAAAACCTTGAACATCTCACCTTGTTTATTCAGCACGCTACCTAATGGCAGAATCGTATCGCAGTCGGTTATTTCCAGCTTTATACCAGTAGCGATTAAGCGTTTGTCTCTTAACTGCTCATCCACTTCCGGCTCTGAATTGGCATACACACATGTCGCATCGACCTGTTTGCACAAGTTGATGAGTTGAGTGGCTTGATCGTTAAAGTCTGTGGCTTTGAGGTGCAGAAGATCGATCCCAAATTCAGCGAGTTGGGATTCAAGTTGCTGCAGGTGACGATAGATTAAATCGGCTTTGATTGGCGCAAGGTGGTGTTGCTGCCATTGCTGTGGCGTTGAAATGAAAACGGCGGTCGTCACGCCGTTTTCAACTGCCGCGACGAGCGCAGGGTTATCGTGAATCCGCAGGTCTCGTCTTATCCATAGAATGTCGCTCAATATCCGTATCTCAGCTTAAGTTCTTGTGGGTGCGGGTTTAGGTAAACCTGTGATTCAAGGTACTCGTTTGGGTATTCCATCAAGTAGTGGTTGATCAGTGTTAGTGGAACTAACAGAGGAACAAGACCTTCTCTGAATGATGAAATCTGATTGGTAAGCTCTTGCTTGTGCGCGCTGCTCAATTGTTTCTTAAAGTAACCTTGCAAATGATGCAGAGTATTGGCGTGGCTACCACGGTTCGCGTGGTGAGATAATGCCGTCATCAAGCCTTCAATATATTGTTTTGCCAACTCATCGATTTCAAGATCGTTGCTTGCTAATAATTTCCCAAGTTTCTTATAGCCTTCAATGTGGTGACACATTACCAAGTACTTGTGAGCGCTGTGGAATTGAATCAGCTTGTGTTTAGTTACGCCTTCGTCAACAAGGTTGAGCCACTTCTGATAAGTGAAGACACGTGTCATGAAGTTTTCGCGCAAAATAGGGTCATTGAGGCGACCATTTTCTTCAACAGGAAGTAATGGGTTGCCTTCCATCACTTGTTTGGTGAACATGCCTACGCCTGTCGATTCAGAGCCGCGACCGTGGTGGTGGTACACTTTTACTCTTTCCATACCGCAGGTTGGGCTTTTTTGACACACAATGAATCCTGCGATGTGCTGGTTGCTCTTTGAATAGTTTTGTCCAAACTCGATCAGATCATTGGTCACATCACCAGAACCGTCAGGTCTAGAAACGTGAATGATATTGTCTAGCTGACGAACTTGGCGAATGGTTGGGCGAGGCGTTGGAAGTCCAACGCCCATTTCTGGACAAACTGGCTCAAGTTCTACGTAGTCTGCAAGATCGTCTGTACAAAAACGAGAGCGTTTGTGACCTGTATCGAACCGAACTTTATGACCGGCGACACATGCACTAATGCCTATTTTTATTTTTTTATCCATTGGTCAATTCCTTACGCTCATTGCTCGTTGTTATTCTTACATTGTGTGTTTTGTTGCTTATTAAACATTACTTTAGTTCGGTTTTTACTTTGCTTACTAGCCAACTCTATGAGTCTTGTGACGTACCCGGTAAATCTTTTCAATCTAATAAATGTATTTACCCAGTGGGTTGAATAACTGGCTCACACCTTTTGTGAAGTAAAGCGCATCACTTGAAACAGTTAAACACACACAACCTTCTTTGGTAGCTGGTTGATGGGTGTGGTCACCATCTAACCAGATGAAGTCGCCTTTGTTGTAGACGCCCATTTCGTCTTCGAAACTGCCTTCCAAGAGAAGCGTAATCTCAAAGCCTTTGTGGGTGTGGCAAGGCACTTGTCCATCTTTGTCGATGTGCAGCAAGCTGGTGTGGTGTGCTTCGTCATCAAAATCGAGTCGCGCTCGCGAAATTTTGCCTAAGTTCATCCAGTCTTTTCTCGCCACTGAGTTCAACGCGCGAGGAATAGTGAATGTGGTGTCTGCAACCGTAACTTGCTGAACTTCGGGTGTCACTTCGATAGCTTGAGATGAATCAGCAGTGATTTGAGCAATCGCATCAAAATCAAACTCCCCATCATCGGATAGGAACGCATCCATTTCGCTGTCAGAAAGTTGAAGCCCTGAGGTATCACTTTCAAAGACTGAGTCAGCAGCTTGCGCCGTCAGCATGCTTACTTGTTGTTGGCAGTGTTCACACAGTTCAACATGGCTAGAGACAATCAAAGAAACTGAATCTGCGAGTGTGCCATCGACAAAATCTTTCAAAATTGCGGCATTTGGGTGATGTTTAATCATGATCTTGTTCCCCCATGTGAACCTTAAGTTTGGCTAAAGCGAGTCTTAGACGTGATTTCACGGTTCCAAGTGGGACGCCAAGTTGTTGAGCGAGTTGCTCTTGTGACAATTCCTGAAAGTAAACGCCTTTAACAATCGTTTTCTGAGCCAAAGGCAACTTCTCTATTTGAGTCATTACATGGCGGCTCATCAAATGATCACCAAACGGTAATTCATCGCTTTGAGATTCCGCGACCATTGCATCTATTGGCCAAATGTCGTCAGCAATGGTTTGTTCTGCTTTTGCTTTCACCTTTCGTAACATGTCGAAGGCCGCATTTCGCATCACGGTGTAGACCCAAGTAGTCGCAGCACCTTTCTCTTCGTTGTAGAGATGTGCTTTTTTCCAAACGTTAGTCATTGTGTCTTGAACTAGCTCGTTTGCAGCAGCCTCGCCGCCCAACTTGCTGATTCCAAAACGCTTGATCTTAGGTGCGAAGAACTTGAACAAACAGGTGAAGGCTTGTTTGTCTCGGTCTGAACCAACCAAAATCAACCAACTTGAGAGCTCTGTAGGTACCTTATTTTCATTAGGTAATTTGTTGTCGGGAATAATGACATGCTCCTTGCCGTTCCCTGAACTTCTGCTTTCGACTTGCATAGTACTTAACCATCATGCGAATTTGAGTGACAATACGTGAAAGGAGAAGGTCGGGATCACTTTAATTTAAATTAATTTCCACTATACAAAATTATAGTGAAGAAAAGTGCTTATTGCCCCGTAATGATTTGATTCAAAAAAGGAACTAAAGAAGGAAAGCTAGCGGGTTCGGTAAATTCTGTTTTCTTTTCCAATGGGATAGGCATCATTTCGAGTAATCGCGCACAGATCCATCGTGGGCTTTCGAAGTCTGGAGTGGGGTAGAGCGTTCTGATTGAATCGTGGTCTCGAAACAGCTGTACTAAGAATGCAGTAAATACGTTCGGTACTTTGCATTCTAGATCTGGCCAATGAGGTAATAACCTGAATCGGCTTTTTATCAGGTCATCGTCGTCTCGAAATGACCCGTGAAGCTGAACCAGTTGTTGACCTTCGACATCGATTTCCAAAATTTGGTCGTCAGACATATTGAAATCAACGATGGACACTTTGGTTCCCCAAGAACTGAGATGTTCAGAGTTGGTGCTGTCTTGGGTGGCAATAATGAACCCATCTCCTTGGGCCGCATGTGCAACCATAGCAAGATATTTTGGTTCAAAGATGCGTAGCCTCTGACGACCTCCGGGCAGAAGAAGTATCGGAAGAGGAAATACGGCGAGCTCGAAAGAAGACTCTACGAGTGCCTCTGGTTCGGCGTCTGTCCGTGTGGTCTGGCTCGATGAATTCGGCACATAGCACTCCTTAGTTCAAATGTAATTTGAGAAGATATACGCGGAGTCGGTGGTGTTCGATCAATTGATTGTGGTTGTTGTTATTGGGTGATGAGCTATAGACATGAGCCAAAGCAGATGATTTTTTGTTGCACATGCTCATAAATTCATTGTTTTTACCTTCTTTCATGCGCGTCATTAGGTAATATATGTACGAATAGTAAGCGGATGGGTAGTCGCCAGACGATGCTTCTATCTAACCTTCTTCTTTACCTGACATCGCATCAAAGGAATGGTCATGATTGTTATATATGGTATCAAAGAGTGTTTGAATCCAATTAAGTTGCAGCTCTCTAATGTGTTGCAACAGTGCTTAAACAGTGAAATGGGTTTACCCGATGATAAGCGAGCGCATCGATTTGTGCCATTGGAGCGAGATGATTTCTTTTATCCAGAAGGAAGAACAGAAGCCTATACTGTTATAGAGATCAATATGATGGAAGGCCGAGCGGTCAACACCAAGAAGCGCTTAATTAAGAAGATATTCTCTGAAATAGAGAAGCAGTTAGCTATCTCTCCTATTGATATTGAAATAACCATCAAGGAACAACCTGCACACTGTTGGGGGTTTCGAGGCATGACCGGTGATGAAGCCCAAGACCTGAAGTATAAAGTGAAGGTCTAAGGTCGCAGGACTCAGGACTAAGATATATTCCACTTTAAATCTTGGATTTATAGATTACTGAGAGCGGCTTTAGAAAAACACTAAGCCGCTTGTTATTGAAGAAGACCAATAGAGAAGGTTAAACCATTAGCTCTCGTGGTTCTCTTTTAGGTAACGGTGCCAGTTGGCATTGATGACATCAAAGTGCTCCACACAGAACTCTTTCCTATCTTTCAAATAGTCGTTTTCTACTTCATCGAGCAAGTTCTTGTAGGCATCAGGATCGCTGCCATACACCAAGCATAATGTGGAGAAGTAGCGCTGTAGATCAAAACTGTGCTCATCAATGTATTCACCCAAGTCGTAATACTCAGGGCGGTCTTCTGACTCGAAAGCGAACATGTCAGCGGCGCTGATTGCGGCATCACCTCCATGTTCTACATAGTTAAGTAAAAGCACTGTCGCGAGGTTATCAACGGCATCTTCCTCTTTGCCCAGTATGGCAATATTCTGGTCTTCGATATAAGCGTGCCCAGCTTCGTGCAGTAGAGTATGAAGCAAGGTATCGATAGCACCAGTTTGCGCGGTCTTTCCATACTCTTTTTCGTATCGATTCTTTTCAAAGTAATTAAGCGACTCAGAGTAGAAGCTATACGGGATAAGCACTTGATGCGTTTGTGGATCGTAGAGTGGACCTTCTTCCCCGCCGTATTGAATGGTTAATGGCTTTTCAAACATGAAGAGTTGGTTTGACAGGTCAATCACAGTGTCATTGACGCCACTGTTTTGAATTTCACGTTTGAGCTGCTCTTCTTTAGTATTTTGTGGTGAAGAGAACTTAACGATCAGGTTACTTTGGGTTGTTTGTTCACTAGATGCATAAGTGGCGGCAAACACTGAGCTAAGGGCTAGGCTGTAGGCCAGTGTTCGTTTCAATAATGTCATCGGCTATCCTTGTGATTATGCTGCGATTCAGGCTCGGTGTTAAGGTGATCCCCCTAAGTCATGTAACTCAAGTTACGCGATCTAAGTTATGTACCTTAAGCTGTTTAAGCTGTTTAAGTTAATTGAGTTATTTACTGTGGTTAGATTACAAGTTTAGACTGAATTTTGAAGCATCGAGGACAGCAATTTTTGAAGTCGACACGAGCTGATTAATGAGTGATCCGCTTTGAGGTTCGGCTACAAATAATTGGCGAGCTGAATGACCAGCGGTGATGTGATTCGTTTCTGTTGGTAATTGATAGATAAATTTCGGTTCAAGTGAACCCTTGTGCTATACTCCGCGCCCCAATCCGAATTGGCTTGTTAAATCTTAGGAAATTATTATGAGTGTTAAAAACGAACTTCAACAAATTAACAACCGTCTAGACAAATGTCGCAACAAGTTAGCGGCTGCTAAAACTCGTAATGATCGTCCTGTTGTTCGTCAATTTGAAGACGAGATTAAGAAGCTAACCAAGAAAATTGCTCAGTTGAAACACAAAGAAAGCTTCGATGTAAATCAAGAGCGTAAGTCTTTGGTTGATATGCCATTTAGCCGTGAGATTACAAAAGCTGAGCAAGCGGATATGGGTAAACTTAAGAAGTCTGTAAAAGGGCTCGTAATTGTTCACCCAATGACGAAGATCGGTAAAGAGCTTCGCATTGAGGTTATGACTGGTTACGCACCGAAAAAATTCTAATTACCAGTGATGGTGATGAAAGAGGAGCTAGTAATAGCTCCTTTTTGCTTTTTTAGGTATTAAAAAAGCAGAGTCAGCGGCAAGGATACTCACGCCGTTATCAACTTTTTGGAGGTGATTTTTGTCACAAATCCTTTTATCTCCTATAAAAGTTAACGTGTCACTAACATGGCACCAAGTGAACGCAGTAATGTGTTCGCTTTTCGAATCTACAATTTCTCTCCAGTTTGTATAAATATAGGTAGAGCAGCACAGATAATTACAGATAAAACTAGACTCATTAAGGAAGATGAGAACGTAAAAAAATAGAGGTTATATGAATCAATTAATTTCAATTGGACCACTAGAATCCTTCCTAATCGCGATTAGTGTTTTGTTTCTAGGTCATTTCGTCAATGCAAAGCTTCCGGTTCTCAAAAAGTACAATATTCCAGAGCCCATTGTCGGCGGCTTGATTGTCGCTTTTGCTATTACAGCCCTGCACTTTAACGGCCTTGATCTTGAGTTTTCCTTGCCCCTGCAGAACACTTTTATGTTGATGTTCTTTGCAACGGTCGGTCTTGCGGCTAACTACACGCAGCTGATAAAAGGTGGCGCTAAGGTATTCCTATTCTTAGGGGTGGCTTCGGTTTACATCATTATCCAAAACGGTGTAGGTGTAACACTTGCAACGGCACTAGGCCTTGAACCCTTGATGGGTTTGATTGCTGGATCTATCACGCTTTCGGGTGGTCACGGCACAGGCGCAGCTTGGTCTCAAACTTTTTCAGACACGTTTGGCATTGCCAATACTCTAGAAATCGCGATGGCTTCAGCGACGTTTGGTTTGATCATCGGTGGTATTATCGGTAGCCCAGTAGCACAAAAGCTGATTGATAAAAACCAGCTTGAATCTGAGTACGGCACTGGCACACAAACCCACGAGCGTTTTCCTGAACTTGTTACTTACAACGAGTATGAAGAAGACAAAGTAACAGCGAAGAAGGTGATTGAAGTATTGTTCATTCTTCTAATCTGTATCTCGGGGGCGAAATACTTAGAAGAGTGGGTAGCGACTTTTGAAATTTCTTGGTTGATGATTCCTGACTTCGTTTACGCGTTGTTTATCGGTGTGTTCATCACTAACGTTTTTGAAGTGACTAAGCTGCATAAAACCGACAGTGAAACGGTCGATATTCTTGGTACGGTGTCATTGTCGCTGTTCTTAGCTATGGCGCTAATGAGCCTTAAGCTTTGGAACATCTTTGACCTTGCGATTCCGTTCTTGGTTATCCTTGCGGTTCAGGCTGTGGTGTTGGGTATCTTCTCTTACTTTGTGACGTTCAAAGTAATGGGTTCTAACTACGACGCAGCGGTTATGGCGGGTGGTCACTGTGGTTTCGGCCTAGGTGCAACACCAACAGCGGTAATGAACATGGGTTCTTTGGTGAACCGATTCGGTCCGTCGCCACAAGCCTTCATGGTTGTGCCAATCGTTGGTGCCTTCTTTATCGATATCGTTAACCTGATCATCCTTCAAGGTTACATCTCGTTTATCGGTTAATGTTCGCCTTTGCTTAAATGCGATGAGCTAATCGCACTAAGATGAATACAAAAAAGCCAGTCTGTTGACTGGCTTTTTTATTGTCTAGCGTATACGAACTTATAGATTTTATCTTATGTCGGTGAGCTGGTCTGTAGTTCTTTAAGCAGAGGAAATGCTGCTTTAGTGTGTTCCCCTGTGACAATGAATCCGACGAGTTGGTTTGCCTCATTAAAACCTTTGGCGACAATCCCTTTTGGATCAAACCGAGTCTCCCAACTCTGAGCAGTTTGAATATCACGGCCTGCCAGTTGAATCGGATAACTAGGCGTTTTCACTTTAGTCATAATATGCGGCAAGCTTAGCTTTCCTTCACCCGTAGTGAGTTGTTTCGCTAATACGTTGGCCGCTAATATCGCGGGTTGCAGGTAAGCCATTACTCGTCCTTGAATCTCAGCACAGTCCCCAATGGCATAGACATTTTGGATGTTAGTTCTCATTGCTTCATCAACGATGATACCTCTGTTCACTGCCATTCCTGTCTGTTGCGCGAGTGCTGTATTTGGTATTAACCCAGCTGCAGCGATGACCACATCGGTTTTGATTAATCGAGAAGAGGTCGTTTGTAACCTTACTCCGTCAGCGAGATAGGTGGCATGGCTTACCATTGCATCCGTCTCAACTGTCACACCGGCTTTACGAAGCTCTCGTTCCAGTTCTAAAGAGATAAAAGGTGGCACCAAACTACCTAATAGATAACTTGCTGGTTCAATGATCGTGACACTTTTCCCCGCAGTTTGAAGGTCGAAAGCTAACTCGACGCCAATGAGCCCGCCACCGATAACGGTGATTCGTTGCGCAGCGTCGATCTGAGCTTTGTGTTTTTCGAACTCTTCCAAGCTATTGAGAGTAATCGTTGCCTGAACACTCAACCCCTCAGCAGCAGGTATGAAAGGCGTAGCACCGGTCGCCAGCACTAGTTTTGAGTATGGGATGACATCATCGCCAGCGACAATAAACTGTTGCTCGGTGTTAATCTCGTTTACCCAAACGTTGGTTTTAATGACAACGTTATGCAGCTCAGCTAATTGTTGAGCAGTATTGATCGCAAGTTGCTGAGGTGTTTGAGCTTGACTGAATACATGCGAAAGATTCGGCTTACTGTATTCAATACCCGCATCAGCAGTGACCATTGTAATAGCGATATTTGGGTCAGTTTTACGGATCATCTTTATGGTTTGTAAGGCAGCGAAACCAGCGCCCACAATAACAATGTTGTCCATATTACTTCTCCACAAACACTTCTTTGCCTAAATGGCATTCTGGGCAAAGGAAGTCATCCGGCACTTGTGCCCAAGGTGTTCCTGGTTCAACGCCTTGGTAGGGTTCACCCAATTGTGGGTCGTACACCCATTCACAGACAGTGCAGCGCCAGCAAGTGCAGTCTGCAGTGTGTACTGACTTATCTTGAGCTACTTCTGTTTCTTGCTCTGTCGTGTCTTTGAGCTCGGCAGTGGTGTTTGCCTCAAGCGGTGTAACATTGCGTGATACTTGCTTTGGTGCGCTGACTTCGTCTGGATTTACACGCCAAACTTCAGCAAGTGTCATTCCGTAATCAATACATTGGCGAAGTGCGTCTGTATCTGGTTTCCAGTGAATATGCTGAGGTGCGCTCACTTCGAAGTTGGCTTCACGTAAGCGAGCATCGATGCGTTTTACTGCGCCGCCAGTCCACCCTGAAGAGCCAAATGCTGCGGCTCTTTTTTCTGCAAAGCGGAGGCCGTGTACTTCTTCAAGTAGTGCGGCGATTTGCGGCATCATCACATTGTTCATGGTCGATGATCCAACAAGTACGCCCTTTGAACGGAAGATATTGGCAAGAATGTCATTCTTATCGTGCTTAGAGATATTGAAGACCTTGATGGCTGTTTCTGGGCTGCCTTTACGAATACCCTTTGCGATCGCGTCTGCCATCATGCGAGTGTTATTGGACATGGTATCGTAGACAATGGTGATACGATCTTCTTTGTAGGCTTTTGACCACTCGTAATATTGCTCAACGATTTGAGTCGCGTTGTCACGCCAAATACAGCCATGAGAAGTAGCAATAACATCGATTGGCACGCCTAAACTCAAGACTTCTTCTATCTTCGCTTTCACCAAAGGCGCGAAAGGCGTGAGGATGTTTGAGAAGTAACGCAGACATTGGTCATGCAGCTCTACTTGGTCTAGTTGGTCATTGAATAGGTTCTCGTCGCAATAGTGTTGTCCGAAAGCATCGTTACTAAACAGGATTTCATCACCGGTTAGGTAAGTCGCCATTGAGTCTGGCCAGTGCAGCATTTTCATCTCAACAAAGATGAGTTGCTTACCGTTACCGACATCGAGCGTGTCGCCTGTTTTAACGGTTCGGAAGTTCCAGTCAGGCTGGTGGTGATGGCCAACAATAGAGTTAACGCCAGCTTCTGTGCAGTAGACGGGTGTGTTCGGAATTTTAGCCAGTAGCGCAGAAAGGGCACCAGAGTGATCTTCTTCGGCGTGCTGACAAATGATGTAGTCGATCTCGTTGATATCGATTTCCATCTCAAGGTTTGCAAGGAATTGCTCAGTAAAGCGATGATCGACAGTATCGACAAGCACTGTCTTCTCTTCACGGATCAGGTATGAGTTATAGCTCGTACCTTTGTTCATGTGGTATTCCTTACCGTGGAAGTGCTCGGTTTCCCAATCGTGGATGCCGACCCAATGAACATTTGATTTAACGTGAATAGTCATAATGATAATACCTTATTTAAATATCTAAGGCTCCTATTGCACTAGTTATGCCATGTTTTTAAGTATTTGTTTTTATAGTGTTTGTTTGGTTTTTTATTGTCATGATGTGTCTTTATGACATTGTTAGTTGTGTAATCAAAATAAACTCATCGTGTCTTTATGACTAAGTTATTGATGGTTGGTAATTGGTAGTTGCTTGGATAAATAACAGATACAAAAAAGGCCAGACGAATGTCTGGCCAAAACAAGGCAGTGTAATCTAACAGTCTAAAGTGCTGTTAAAACTATATTTTTGTAAAACGAAAAAGCGTTTTAAAAATTAAAGCGTTGTAGCGATCAGTACATAATGCATATGCATTGGATTTATTACAGTGTAGTAACCACTTCATCAAGCGCTAGACGCGCTTTTGGTTTACCGTGGTTATAGTCTTCGCCGTCTTTGTGGTAGCCGATAGCCAGTGCTACATCAACAACGTGACCTTCCAGTTCGTCAGCAAACTCTTCGCCGATCATAGCGGCATCTACGCCTTCCATAGGTGTTGATGCAATGCCAAGACGAGCCAGTGTGTGCATTGTGTTACCTAGTGCGATGTACACTTGAGACTTAGTCCAGTTACCGTTGAACCCCGTTTCGTCTGTGTTCATTTCTGCGAATGCGTAAGCACCTAAGAATTGCTCGTACATTTCAGCGGGTAGGTGACCAGAGCTTACTTCTGTGTCAGCACGCTTAGCGAATTTCTCTTTAGTGTACTTAGGATCGTGAGCAAACAAGATCGTATGTGATGCTTCTTTCGCATGTGGTTGGTTAAACTGGAACATGTTCTCGAAAGTATTGTGGAAGCGTTGTTTTGCTGCGTCACTCTCAATGATGATGAATTTCCAAGGCTGAGAGTTGATAGAAGAAGCTGATAAACGAAGTGCTTCTTTGATTACTTCCATGTCTTCCGCAGAGATGCGTTTGTCGGCATCGTATTTTTTAGCTGTGTAACGAGTGTTTAGATCAGTAATGATTGGATGAGTCATGTTGAATCCTAATATCTATCAATAATAAATGTTGTAGGGTTTTATGTTCGGTAACGTCAACAATAAACGGATAACGCATTTAGGCTATATCTCTATAGAAGTCGTTTCTAGAACAGTCAGCCTCTAAAAGGCTGAACGCTTAAATGGCTATCGAACATGCCCCAATAAATCGAGTATCTGCGGTAGCTCAAGTCGATGGGTGTAAGATAATAGAAGATTGGCTCGGGAAAAATAGCGAACACATCAAATCACTATGGTTAATAATGTCCACAATGATTTGATTTGTGTGATCTTGGTGTGTTTTGGTTTTCGAAAATCAGCCAGTTAGTACGCCTTGATTCCATATTGGCGTAATAAAGAGGGAAGTACGCTGTCGAGGTTTGGGATATCTTCAGGGTTAAGTTCAATCAAGCTAAAACCATGCTCTTGGTAAACTTTCTTGGTCGCACTTCGTTTGTCTTCTTCTATAGAGCCTGAATCTGTTCCCCAGAACTGAATGTATACTTTGCCGCTTGGCAGGTAGAAATCGCTCATTACTTCTTTTGATATCGGGAGCGGACGTTCATAGGCATGAACCACTCCCGCCATATAGAGCCAGTTATCAATGATCAGCTCTCCCTTTGAACGAACATAGTGCCCATCTAAGGTTCGGTGTTTCGCTTCAAACTTCTGGCGAAAGCTAGAAAACGATACATCAGTAGAATGGCTTTCAGCATCGTGTCCTAAAAATTCGACAACAGATTGCTTTAATCGTTTATTGCGGACTAACGAATCGTGCCACACCACAAATAAGTTCTGAGTCGCTTTATCTTCTCTCTGCTCACCACCGGCCTTCAGTCCCGTTGAGGTGACGTGCCAGCCGTCTTCTTCTTTCTTTATCCAGCCAAGCTCATTGAGCAATAAGTTGATTTTCTTTGCACTGAGCTGAAAGGCACTACCCAACTGAGTCGCGGTTAGCGTTTTTCCTGAGAATGAGTCTAAGTCGATGAGCAGTTTTTCTGGCCATACTATAAAGACACCAAACTTTTTGTGTTCTACATACTCTCCACCAAAGCTTTCTCCACGCTCTGTGAGCACCCAACGTTCTTGTGAGCGCACTATATAGCCAGCAACTTTTAAATCGCTGAACAGAGTTTTAGGTTCAATCCCTTTGTGTTTCGCAAGTGCTGATGTAGAAATCTTGTCTGACATAGTTTTCTCAAATCGCAGAGTGACTGCAGGGTTGGTGTTGAAGGGAAGTTTAGGAAACATCATTTGAACAGATAAATACCATATCACATCTACTAATGCCAACTGCAGCTCACTGGTCTATGTTTTTAGTAGAAAGTCATGTCTGATTTTGATCCTGTGGGAAATGTGGCTCTTTTTGTAATTAAATTACATAATTAGCGTTTTTGTTCATCTAGGTGCATATTTCCTATACGTGACACGATGTTTTTTTATACGGTTTATATAGATTTTAGATGCCATATTTTATTAAGTGTGATTTTGATCACTATTTATTTTTAAGTACTACAAAATAAAGTGTGATCTAGATCTTGTGTTAATGATATTTATTCTCATTAGTTTGGCTTTGTAATTTAAATTCATGGTGTTTTTGTGATCTAAAGTGCTCTTGTTAACCCTAAAGTGTTTTTTGTGTGTGATGGTTGTCACGAAAGTTGGGCTGAGGTGCATTTTAGAAATGTTGTGATACATTTTAATCGACTTTTGAGTAAACACTTTCGGTCATTTGACCAACCAATACATTACGGGGTTCTACCTATGTTATCACCAGAAGCTAAGATTAAGGTTCAAAACTTTGGTCGTTTCTTATCCAATATGGTAATGCCAAACATCGGCGCATTTATTGCGTGGGGTTTCATTACAGCACTATTTATCCCAACAGGTTGGTGGCCTAACGAAACGTTAGCATCAATGGTTGGTCCTATGATCACATACCTTCTACCGCTATTGATTGGTTACACTGGTGGTAAAATGGTAGGCGGCGACCGTGGTGCGGTTGTTGGAGCGATTACAACGATGGGTGTCATCGTTGGTACTGATATCCCTATGTTCATGGGAGCGATGATTGTCGGCCCTCTAGGTGGTATCGCAATTAAGAAATTCGATGAAGCTGTTCACGGTAAAGTGAAGAGTGGTTTCGAAATGCTAGTGAACAACTTCTCTGCTGGCATCATCGGTATGATCTGCGCAATCATCGCATTCGTTGTGATTGGTCCTGCAGTTAAAGTACTGTCTGGTGCTCTTGCTGCTGGTGTTAACGCAATGGTTGAAGCTGGTGCCCTTCCTTTAGCTTCTATCTTTGTTGAACCTGCGAAAATCCTTTTCCTAAACAACGCAATCAACCACGGTATCTTTTCTCCATTAGGTATCCAGCAATCTGAAGAGATTGGTCGTTCAATTTTCTTCCTAATTGAAGCGAACCCAGGTCCTGGTTTTGGTCTTCTACTTGCTTACATGGTATTTGGTAAAGGTAGTGCGAAACAGTCTGCTGCTGGCGCATCTATCATCCACTTCCTAGGTGGTATCCACGAAATTTACTTCCCTTACGTACTAATGAACCCACGTCTAATTCTTGCTGTTATCGCAGGTGGTATGACAGGTGTATTCACTAACGTAATGTTTGATTCTGGCCTTATCTCTCCAGCATCTCCAGGTTCTATCTTTGCAGTTCTATTGATGACGCCAAAAGGCTCTTACGTTGGTGTTGTTCTTTCTGTTATCGCATCAACCGCTGTGTCTTTCATCGTAGCTTCAATCCTACTTAAGACTGCAGCTCAAGGTGACGACGAAGATTCACTAGAGAAAGCATCAGCGCAAATGAAAGACATGAAAGCGTCTTCTAAAGGTGCGGCATCAGGTGCAAACGTGAACCTAACTGATGTAGAAGCAGTGTATGTAGCGTGTGATGCGGGTATGGGGTCAAGTGCAATGGGTGCCGGTCTACTGCGTAAAAAAGTAGAAGCAGCAGGCCTGAACATTGTGGTAACCAACTACGCAATCAACAATCTACCAGCTGATTCGCAAATTGTTATTACACACAAAGACCTAACAGACCGTGCACGTAAAACCGTACCAGGTGCAATGCATATGTCTCTTAACAACTTCTTAGATGGTGCTGTATACGACCAGCTAGTTGCAGACCTTGTAGAAGCAAAAAGTGGCCAAGCAAAAGCGCCAGTGACTGCAGCCGCTCCTACACAGAAAGGCAACAAACTTGCACTAACTAACGACAGTATCTTCCTTGGCCTTAAAGCTACGCAGAAAGAAGACGCTATCAAGTTTGCTGGCGACCAGTTAGTAAAACTTGGCAACGTGTCACCTGAATACGTAGACGGTATGTTTGCTCGTGAAGAGCTTGTGTCTACTTACTTAGGCGAGTCTATCGCGGTACCACACGGCACAATCGAAGCAAAACAATACGTACAAAAAACCGGCATCGTGTTCTGCCAATACCCTGAAGGCATTCAGTGGGGCGAAGACGAAGATGATATCGCTAAGATGGTTATCGGTATTGCAGCACAAGGCGATGAACACAACATGGTGTTGATGGCTATTACCAATTCACTTGATGACGAAGAAGCAGTGGAATGCTTACAGAACACAACTAACCCAGATGATGTTCTACGTATTCTAAACGGAAATTAATACGCTCTAGTCAAGCTCCTGAGTGAAGGAGGCCGGTGTCCCCCCACTGGCCTCATTTTCGGTCTTACTCTTTATCGGTTTATTGAAGATTCAGTCTGAATAGCTTACTGCTTAATGCCTAGGGCACGTCGTCAAGGCATGTTGTTGAGCCGTTAGCTATCTAGATTCAAATATTTATAAGGTCAAAATTATGAAAGCGTTACATTTTGGTGCAGGTAATATCGGTCGTGGTTTCATTGGTAAGCTTCTTTCTGATGCAGGTATGAAGGTTACGTTTGCTGACGTAAATGAAACGGTTGTAAATGCGTTAATTGAACGCCAAGAATACCCAGTTAAGATTGTTGGCGAAGAGTGTGTTGTGGAAGTGGTTAAGAACGTGACAGCAGTAAACTCAGCGACAAGCGCTGTAGTAGATTGCATCGCTGAGTCTGATCTTGTAACAACAGCGGTAGGCCCAACGGTTCTTAAGATTATCTCTAAATCGATCGCTCAAGGTATTGAACAACGTGCTGCGGCAAACAACACGGCACCAATGAACATTATCGCGGCAGAGAACATGGTTCGCGGTACTAGCCAATTGAAGGCAGCAGTGTTAGAGCACCTTTCTGATGAAATGAAAGCCTTTACTGAAGAGCACATTGGCTTTGTTGATTCAGCGGTCGACCGTATTGTTCCACCGGCAGAAGCGGGCGAAACAGACCCTCTAGCCGTAACCGTTGAAACGTTCAGCGAGTGGATCGTAGATCAAACACAATTTAAGGGTGAGATTCCAAACATCCCAGGTATGGAATGCACTGACAACCTAATGGCTTTCGTTGAGCGTAAACTGTTCACGCTAAATACGGGTCACTTGGTAACGGCATACCTTGGTGTGCTTGCAGGTCACGAGACAATCAAAGACTCTATCGAAGATGACGTAATCCGCGCTGAAGTAACAGCAACGATGGAAGAGAGTGGTGCGGTTCTGATTAAGCGTTACGGCTTTGATCCAGAAGCTCACGCTGCGTACATCCAAAAGATTCTTGGTCGTTTTGCAAACCCATTTTTACGTGATGAAGTAGATCGTGTTGGCCGTCAGCCAATCCGTAAACTAAGTCCTCAAGACCGCCTAGTTAAGCCATTAAACGGCACATTGGAGTATGGTCTTCCAAACGCTCATCTCGTAAAAGCGATTGCAGCGGCTTTCCATTACAAGAATGAAGATGACCCGCAAGCGGTTGAACTTCAGGCAATGTTTGCAGAAAAAGGGTTTGCTGAGACATTAGCGCATTATTCTGAGCTGAATAGTAACTCAGAAGTTGTTAAACTAGCGGAAGAAGCTTATCTAGCATTGAAATGATAAACCATCAAAGTGCCACACCAGTGGCACTTTCTTATTGTCGAGCCGTTATGCCAATACAAACTAGCCACGAAACTGAATTACTCGAAGCCCTATCTGAAGCTGAGAGCGCTAGCGCCTGTCTAATGGCGGCTTACGATGCATTGGATGACACGGTAGATGCCGTATTAAAAAACATTTTCAAGAAAGACGACACGGCAATTAAATTTGTTGTTGAACCACTTCTCAACAGTGGCGGACCGTTGGGCGAGATTATGATCCGCGCTAAGCTTCTATTAGGGCTTGGTGTGATCAGTAAAGAGCTCTACGATGATTTAGAGATTTTTGTTACCTTGAAAGAGTGGGCGAAAATACAGGGTGAAGACACCAGCTTCACAGAAGTCGACGTTATATTTGAGCTCAACAAGGTGCACGCGGTTCAGCGTATTATGCCTATCGAATATGATGCGGAGATGGTGGAAACCATGTCTGGCCCAATGCTTCAAATGTTCTTGGGTCGACACAATCAGAAAGTAAAGTCGACGATCGTTTTGGCTATCACTGACATTATCACGACCTTATGCCGAGATAACGCACTGAGTTCTTAGTTCTAGTTTGCAGTCCTGCTTATCTTGTTTCGCATCCTACATATCTTGTAGCTGTTCGTTCGTATCAATACAAAGTTTAAAATGATGGCGGTTTCTTTCGTTGGAGAAATCGCTTTGTTGTTTTTGTGTCTATAAAAAATACCCGAAACCTCTCTTCCCATTAAACACAAAAGCAGCAGGTACAAAAAAAGCCACATTCAGTGGCTTTTTCTATTCAAGACGCTCTCTTTATTAAAAACGCCCTTCTATCCAAGACTATGCGGATTATAGGTCTTGGATGTTCTCAGCTTCTAGCTCTTGGAAGTAGCGTAGAGTCTTAACTTTTAGCTCTTGTTGAGCTGGCTCATCAGCAACGATGATAGCTTTACGATGCATCTGAAGAGCAGTAACAGTCCACATGTGGTTTACAGAACCTTCGATAGCCATTTGAAGCGCTTGCGCTTTGTTGTGGCCTAGAGAAAGGATCATTACTTCTTCAGAATCTAGAAGAGTAGCAACACCGATAGTTAGTGCGTATTTAGGAACTTGATTGATGTCGCCATCGAAGAAACGAGAGTTCGCGATACGAGTGTCTTCAGTCAACGTTTTGATACGAGTGCGCGAAGATAGAGAAGAACCTGGCTCATTGAATGCGATGTGACCGTCGATGCCTACGCCGCCCATGAATAGGTTGATTTTGCCGTATGAACGGATTTTCTCTTCGTATGCTGCACAGTGAGCATCGATGTCTTCAGCTTTGCCGTCTAGCAGGTTGATGTTTTCTGCTTGAATATCAACGTGGTTGAAGAAGTTCTCGTGCATGAATGTGCGGTAAGATTCTGGGTGGTTAGGGTCGATACCAACGTACTCATCCATGTTGAATGTTACAACGTGTTTGAAGCTTACTTCGCCTGCTTTGTGTAGTTCAATTAGCGCAGCGTAAGTAGTTAGAGGTGTGCTACCAGTAGGAAGACCTAGAACAAATGGACGCTCAGCAGTAGGAGCGAATTTGTTGATAGAATCTGCGATGTGACGAGCAGCCCATTTACCTACTTTAGCTTTGTTGCTTAATGGAATAAGTCTCATTGATTTTGCCCCTAGAAATAAAATTTTATAGTGTTCTGAAACATTAATTCGCATTATAAAATAAGTTATTAAATTCCGCTATTGTTTTAGGTCAAGTTTTTGCTTTTTTCGTCGTATCTGTGACCAGAACTCTCAAATTTGCACAATTATTGTATGGATATTTGGTAGCGTTAAACAAGATTAATACGTTTGTCATATATCGTCTGGTGGGTTTGATTCAGGGTCTGAAAGATCAACAAGCTTTGTTTAGTGGATGAGTGGGTGGATGGTCAGGAGTGCAATGGACGTATGATCAAAGAGTGATACTTATGTGGCACTGCCGTGCAAAAAAGAGGAGAAAAAGTGAGGAAGTATCACCGACAGGCGTGAATGAGCATGGGTATATTTAAGAATAGTGATTATTCAAAGCTATCACTATGAATTTTATATAAATATTGGTAAAACTGGACAGGTTGGCTAAACTTACTAATTACGAAGAAGATGCGTGTTTGTTTTAAGTTGCCGCTAATATGCTATGAAAAAAAGCCCAAAGTGATTAGGTATCACTTTGAGCATTTTTACTAATCTTCTAACACTAACTCTCTGTCGTATTCTTCCCTAGGCACTTCACCGCGTTTGCAGCCGTTTAGGGTATGAAAGCGACGGCGTCCACGAGCCAGTTGAATGTACTTCAACCAAACACGGTCTAACTTGGACTTAGCCTTATGAGGGTGAGCCAATACTTTGATGAAATGTCTTTCTTCAGCATTGGTCGGTGTTAGTTCACCAGTCTCAAGTGCAAGCATAGTGTCACCAAACAAGGTTAGGATTTCTTCTTCTGAAAGAGTAAAATCACCTGACTTAGCGAACCCTCGTGGGAATTTAATGGTGTCATAAAAACGTTTTTTTCCGTGTCGGAATTCGGTCTCAGACATATCAGCCTCAGTAATGTGGTTAGATAGAAATTAGTGTTTATTGCTCACGCGAAAATATTGTTAAAAGGCTAAAATAGGAAACAAAACGTTTTTGCCTTTACGATAAACAATCCTAGATCGGCTAGTTAGCAGATTTATTACAGAGATGTATTTTTGATGGATGTGAAAGTATTTAGAACCTTTCTTGAGGTTGCAAGGGTGCGCCACTTTGGGCGCGCAGCTGAAAACTTGTATTTAACACAAGCAGCGGTGAGTGCGCGGATCAAACAGCTTGAAGGCTATTTTGATACTCAGCTCTTCATTCGTGACCGCAATAACATCAAGCTTACCTCTTCCGGTGAGCGTTTGATTGGTTATGCTGAAGTGATGGTATCCACCTTACAACAAGCCAAGTTTGAGCTGTCGTTAGAGAGTGGAAAAGCCTTGCAGTTAACACTAGGTGGCACTCCGAATATTTGGGATGCGTATCTGCAAAACTGTTTAAGCGTAGTGACCGATTCTTTTGGTGGTTATGGCTTCATGGCTGAGGTGATGGGGCGCGAGCAACTGAACCGTAATTTGCTAGAGCGAACCTTAGATATGGCTTTCGCTTTCGATCAGATTAAAGCAGAAGAGCTGAACTGTAAAAAAGTCGCTGATTTGGTTTTGGTGTTGGTATCAACGCAGCAAGATGATCTGGAATCTGTGTTCCAACATAAGTATGTGTATGTCGATTGGGGAACGCGCTTCGGTTCAGAACACGCAGAACGTCACCCTAAAGTTCCAGCTCCGTATTTACGTACCTCTACGGCTCGTATTGCCCTCGATTTCATCTTAGAGAAAGGTGGCAGTGCGTATTTACCTGTTTCTATGGTTGAACCTTTTATCGATTCGGGTCAGCTGCATAAGGTGAAAGGGGTAGAAGATTGGTATCGTCCGATTTATCTGAGCTATCGCAAAAGCAGCACCTCGGTTGATGCGATCATGCAGGTCGAGAAGTTGGTTAACGAAATTGATCCATCGACCGCTTATACGTTGCAACAAGCCGCTGAACAAGCACCAGAGTAGCGGCATTCGCGGTAAGCAACGGCTTTGTTGATTAGATTCAATAAAAAATGGCTCCTAACTAATTGTATAGTTAGGAGCCATTTTTGTTTTAAACCAGAGATGATTTTCTTTTCCAAATCAGAGATAACCCTAACTCGGATAAAACCGTTTAAGCCTGGTATGCGTAGCCTTTTTTAAAAGCCCTATCACTTCAAAGCACTATTCTTCGAAAATTCTAGAGATTCATTAGATTCTCAATGGACTCTTCAAGAGAGTGTGACATGTATGAATGGATTTGATTTCCATCGGTAGCGTCAATCTCAATTTTAGAAATCCCCTTACTCGCTTCGTCTTCAAGAAAGCTGAGAGATTGCTCGACTGATTGACTGGTGAGAACCTGTTGGTTTGATAAAACAATACGACACGTGTGAAGAACCATAGCCTTTTCCTTTTTATATTCGACAGGTCTCTGCATCTTAGTGTGCTAAGTACCTATCGTTGACGTTGTGAGAAGAGTTTCTTCTCAAGGTTAAATTTAGTCGAATTGCGTAAAAAGAAAACCCTTTTTTGTGATTTATCTAACCTTCAGTTCCGAAAGTGGCTAGCGACAATGACAGTTCACGGTAAACTTTTAGGTATCGGAGTAAAAGTTATGGCAAATGGGAAGAGCACAGCATGTCGAGAAATATTCATCACAACAGTACGTTAACGAGTGAGCAGTGCCATTTGGCTCGATATGCGCGAGACGCTCGCTTTGATGGGATGTTTTTTACGGCGGTAAAAACCACCGGAATTTTTTGTCGTCCGATTTGCCCAGCAAGCCCGCCCAAAGAAGAAAATGTCGAGTATTTTTCTCATCAAGCTCAAGCCTTGAAGGCTGGGTACCGCCCATGCTTACGTTGCCGGCCAGACAGCGCACCTTTTTCTCCGGCTTGGAAAGGTGTTGAAACGACTTTCTTGCGTGCTTTACAGTTGATTGATCATGGTGCGCTGAACTCAGGATCAATCGTCGACCTTGCCACTCGATTAGGTATTTCAGACCGCTATTTACGAACCTTATTCGATAATTACATCGGCGTGTCGCCAAAGCAATATAGCCTTTATAGCCAATTGATGTTTGCCAAGCAGTTGCTGCACACCAGTAGCATGAGCATTACCGATGTTGGCTTTGCGAGTGGTTTTAATAGCACGCGTCGTTTCAATGATGCCTTTCTAAAAGAGCTGCAGCTCTCGCCAAGCCAAATCCGACGAACAAAGCTAAGTGAAAACCTGAGCAATCATATTCAGCTAGTCTTTCACGGCCCATTAGACTGGAAGCATTTACTGGGTTTCTATCGACGAAGAATGATTGAGGGCTTAGAAGACGTTGGCGAAGACTATTACAAGCGCACAGTGAATGTTAATGGGTCAAAGGGTTGGTTCAAGGCCACTTTGGCTAAAGAGAACCGCTTAGATATTGAATTTGAGTTGGACGATATAAGCCAGTTAAGAAGCTTGATTGCGAACATTCGACGCATGTTCGACCTTGATGTCGATATTGCCAAGGTTGAGGTCTTCTTTACAACCATTGACCCCAACTTAGTGGCTAAGAGTGGCATCCGCATTCCTGGCGTGTGGAGTGCTTGGGAAGCCGGAGTAAGAGCGATTCTCGGGCAGCAAGTTTCGGTAACCGCGGCGATTGGGCAGCTTAACTTGTTGGTCAAAGAGCTTTCTGATGCACATGAGAAGGTCAGCTTCCCGACACCTAAACAGATAGCGGAGGCTGATGTCAGTTTCTTAAGAATGCCGGGAAGCCGCAAAGAGACCTTAAAGCGTTTTGCTGAATACATGGTCGACAATGAAGCAGAGCACCCTTCCAAATGGATTGAGCTAAAGGGC
Organism: Vibrio sp. QJM3NY_26; assembly: GCF_057786005.1. Lineage (NCBI taxonomy): Bacteria > Pseudomonadati > Pseudomonadota > Gammaproteobacteria > Vibrionales > Vibrionaceae > Vibrio > Vibrio sp. QJM3NY_26. The sequence goes on from NZ_CM173516.1 coordinate 758,875, forward strand.
ATTGGGCCTTGGACGATTCAATACGCGCTGCTTCGCGGGTTAAGTGAACCTAACCACCTGTTGGTTGGCGATTTGGTGGTGAAGAAGTTCATTGAGCATCGTCCCGCCATCAACACAGATAGTGTTTCGCCTTGGGGTAGTTACGCCACGTTCCATTGTTGGAATCAGTCTTAATCGGAATACTAAGCTAGGAGATATCATGGACAACCGTTTTACTTACTATGAGAGCCCGTTGGGCACGGTGACTTTACAGGCGAACGATGAAGGGTTGCTAGGTCTTTGGTTTGAAATATACACCACCAAGCCTGAAGAATTAGGTGTTCGAGATGATGGCTTTCCGATCTTTGAATTGGTTGCCGAGCAGCTCAATCGCTATTTTTCTGGTGAGGTTATCCAATTTTCTGTGCCGATCGCCGCAAAGGGCACGCCATTTCAGCAATCGGTTTGGCAAGCGCTCATGACTATTCCTTATGGAGAAACATGGAGCTATGCACAACTGGCTGATGCGATTGGTAACCCCAAAGCTGTGCGAGCCGTGGGTTTAGCGAATGGAAAAAATCCGGTGTCAGTGATTGTGCCGTGCCACCGTGTGATTGGTAAAAATGGCAAGCTGACCGGGTATGCGGGTGGCGTAGAACGTAAACAGCGCTTATTGGTGATAGAGGGAAGAGAACAAGATTAGGAAGCTGTACAACTAGCGACTTGAAGTGCTGTTCTGTGGATTAAGATGGAAGATTCTGCACTATTCAGGGGGGATATGAAGGGCGTTCAAACTGTGACCTTGCAGTTAAAACATGATCTTGTAGTTAAAACATGACTTTGCAATAAATTCGTTACTTGCTGGAAAATACCTATTTGGTTGCATATCCTTTAACCATGTTCTCTAGGCAAGGATGCCCAAATGAATAGCCATCATTCACTTATACTCTGCTGCAGTAGCGCACTATTGCTGACCGGTTGTTTAACCGACACCAGTCGACCCTTCGAAGTACCACAACTTGTTCTGTTTAAGGGCATGTATGAGAACGCTGACAATGACAGTTACTTGCTTTTTGAATCTGGGCAAGTGACTTATCAAACAACGGATAAGTCTGTTACTCGAACTTATCGTGTTGAAGATGACTTAATCAATATTGAGTTGAATTCAGCGAACCGCCGATCTGACTCCGGGCTAGTGATGCGAATTCAACACGAGGGTGCAGTGTTAACCTGCAACCAGTGTCCAGCGATGCAGTTAAGTAACGTCTGGACACGCGTTGAGAAGCCTCTAGCTGATATGCATTAGAGCGTTTTACTAGAAAAGATCGCCATTCAGCCATAGGTGAGCGGCGATACTGACGGCATAGCCAATCATGATCACTGGCATCCATTTCAAGTGGCCAAAGAAGGTGTATTTGCCATGCGCCGCGCCCATTAGCGCCACACCTGCCGCACTACCAATAGATAACAAGCTGCCACCAACGCCGGCGGTTAAGGTGATCAGTAGCCAGTTGCCCATCGACATTTGGGGTTCCATGGATAACACGGCAAACATCACCGGAATGTTATCGACAATAGCCGATAAGATCCCCACCATGACGTTGGCCCAAATTGGATCCCATTGGCTATACATCACGCCCGAGGCTAATTCCAAGTATCCAAGTAAACTCAAGCCACCGACACACATTACGACGCCGTAGAAGAACAGCAACGTGTCCCATTCGGCATGCGACACTCTTCGAAATACATCGAATGGTACAACAGAACCGAGTCGCTTTAGGGCGCCTTCATCGTTATTGGCGATCGCCACCGCTTTTTTCTTCGCGAGTGAGTTGGGTAAAGTCTTACGTAAGTAATAACCAAAGAACTGCAGATAGGCGAGCCCCATCATCATCCCCATCACAGGAGGGAAGTGGAGTACGGCATGGAAAGCAACCGCGGTCGCTATTGTCATGATGAACAAGCAGACGATTCGTCTTGCTCCACGCTTTAATTCTATGTGCTGATGGACCGTGTCAGGTTGAGTCGTCGGAACAAAGTAAGACATGATCAGGGCTGGAACAAGGTAGTTCATCACTGAAGGAATAAATAGAGGAATGAACTCGGTAAAGCTGACATGGCCAGCCTGCCATACCATCAGCGTTGTGATATCTCCAAATGGACTAAATGCGCCGCCAGCATTGGCTGCTATGACAATGTTCACACACGCGAGATTGACAAATTTAGGGTTAGAGCCTGCGACCTTGAGAACAACGGCACACATCAATAGAGCTGTCGTGAGGTTGTCGGCAATAGGTGAGATAAAGAAAGCCAGAATACCGGTTATCCAGAACAGAGAGCGGAAATTAAAGCCTTTGCCTACCATCCACGCTTGCAGCGCATCAAACAGTCTTCTCTCTTCCATGGCACTAATGTATGTCATGGCGACGAGTAGAAAGAGTAATAGCTCGGCGTATTCCAGAAGGTTGTGTTCAAGCGCTTGTTTGGCCACTTCGACAAGGTTGTGTTCTTGGTAGGTAAAACCAATGATTATCCAGATCAGGCCCGCCGCAAGTAGAACCGGCTTGGATTTTCGGAGTTTTAGGTATTCTTCCATCATCACCACGATGTAGGCGACAACGAAAATGGTCAGCGATAGGTAGCCAGCAAATGAACTGGTTAGTTTGAGCGGCTCTCCCAACTGAGAAGTGGCAGCGCCTGCTACCGTAGAAAAAAATAATAAAGAGAGAACAGCAGAAAGCTGGATACCTAACATGGATTACGCTCCGAAGTTAATAAGTTATTAACACGGGTAAAAGCGTAGACCTAAATAACCATGTGCAGTGTGATAGATATCTTAATAATTCAATAGATTATATAGAAAACAGTAGATTGGGTGAAAACGTGAGGTCACAGTGAAAGCCGTCGATTATAGGACCCCATCGTTCATAGGAAAACGGTCGATCATCGGTAACTCGTCAATCATAGAGAAATAGAGATTATAGAGAAAATAGAGGTTAGGGAAAAAGCCCTACCGGGTTTAGGACCGATAGAGCTTATTCGCCATTGCCAATATTATGCCGCATTGAGATCAAACGTTAGTGTTTGTTCTGCGGCACATACTTCAACAGGCCAGCCATAGGATTGATATTCCAGCGCAAGTTTGTCCGCTACTGCGCGAGATACTGTTGCAGTGATCCACATGCCTTTGCCCATTACTTGATATTTAAGCGTTCTCATTTCCATCATCATCACCACCGTTCTCCTTCGATATTGGCAGCGCGAAGTCTATAGCACCTCTAAGGGCTGAAATTTCGGATTAAGCTCAAATTCTTTATAAAATGGCTCACGGTTTAGCCATGGTTCAAAACTCAACCAATAATAGGTAAACGATTGCATTTTAGAAGCGTAACCGCGATTTAAGCCGCTGTATTATAATCGAATTAAAATTGAACAGAAAAAGCATGTAAGAGATCACTTACATCATTATCAGAGATCAGACTAGGTAAAAACCTGTCATTTGAAACCTTATTTGTGTGGTGATTGTGTGCGTTTTTGGTTGCGCTGTTGAAGCGAATTTTGTTTAGTTTTGTATGTGAAATATTCTAATTGTTTTAGCGTATACCTCTGCTTTTAAATCTAAATCACAGTTTTATATGTTGCTGTGGTTCTTTTGTTCAAACCGATACGCTATTTGATTTTGGTCATTAACCTATTGTTCATTAGTTTGCACTATCTATACGTGTTCTGTTCCACATAAACGAGATGTATAGAGGTCCTTATGACTAATCCAACTAAAACCGATCGTAAAGTCACGATCGGCAGCTATATCGCACTCGCATTCGCGATTGTGTTCTTTTCAGGCTTAATGCAGTCCAATGAATGGTATGGAGTGCTCGATTTTACAACGCTCAACGGTTCATTCGGTAAGGTCGCTTACGATGTCAGTGAAACGGCCGATGGTATCCAAGCGGCAACGACGTCACTGCGTGGTAAAGGCGGTAGTGGTGCTCGCGACGGTTTCATTTTTGCTTTGACACTTATTCCGACCGTGATGTTTGCACTGGGTATGATCAACGTACTTGAGCACTACGGTGCACTGGACGCGGCTCGTAAACTACTGACACCGCTGCTTCGCCCTCTAATGGGTATTCCGGGTAACTCAGGCTTGGCACTGATTGCTTCTTTGCAAAGTACCGATGCAGGTGCAGCGATGACCAGGCAACTGAAAGATGAAGGGCATCTGACTAAGCGTGAAACCGATGTCTTCACCATGTTCCAGTTTACGGCGGGCGCGGCGATCGTTAACTTTTTCTCTTCAGGTGCGGTTCTGTTCACTCTAACGGCGATGGATGGTTCTTTGGCGGTAACATCGTCAATTGGTTTGGCTGTGGCTGTGATGTTCATCTTCAAGTTTGTCGGTGCGAACCTGTTCCGTATTTACCTCAACATTACTGAAGGCAAAGAAGACAAACCAAAATCAGACAAAGAACAAAAACTGGAAGAGGAAGTAGCATAATGAGCGAAGTTAAAGCAAAGAAACCAATGGTTACTGATATTTTCGTTGAAGGTGCTAAGAAAGGCTGGGTTATTGCGACTACCTCTACGGTACCGAATGTTCTGATGGCGTTTGTGATCATCAAGGCATTGCAGATCACCGGTGCGCTGGATTTGATGGGCAGTGTATTTGCTCCAATCATGGCGGTATTTGGTTTACCTGGTGAAGCGGCAGCAGTATTGATTGGCGCTTGGATGTCGATGGGCGGTGCTGTGGGTGTAGTTATCACGCTGTTTGACCAAGGCATCCTGAACGGCAACCATATCGCTATCTTGGCGCCAGCTATCTACTTGATGGGCTCTCAGGTGCAATACATGGGTCGTATTATGGGACCAATTGGTACTGAAGGTCGTTATATCCCGGTGATGATCGCGATTTCGGTATTGAATGCCTTTGGTGCAATGTTCTTGATGAACATTATTTTGTAACGTGCCTTTTAACGGTTAGCTGCTATTAACGGTTAGTTGCTAACAGCTTTTAGACGTTAAAAAAAAAAGGAAACCCCGTTTGGCTTTCACCAAACGGGGTCTATTCTTTTCGTAGCCATCCTGCTACTGCGCGTTACTTATCTTTCAATAGGTAACTGGTGCTCCCTGCATCATTCCTTGACGTGGCTAAATCCTTTAACCTATCCAATTCATCGCCTTCCTAGCGGTGTCCTTGCTAACTCATCATCCTGACAAGCGACTCTATCCTAGAGCAAAACTTCCTTGCTGATAACTCATCCTAAGTCATCAAATCTTCATCCTGAAGATACCTAATCCGTTAGGCTTTTTCCTGTTCCTGCCAACTCCCTGTCGACATGTGTATTAAACACTGCAGAGGCTTTACTCACAATCCACCTCAAGAAATAAATGTACTCACTAACCGAAATAAATATGCGTGGATTCATACAAAACAAGGGGTTGGGTTTGTATTCTAGGAATTTTCTGCGAAGCTTGATTGTGATCTCTTACGTCCGGTGTGAGAGATCTCTTACAAACTTTCGGGCTCGACTATCATTTTGCGTTGACCGCATCAATGAATTGATGGGTAATGGATGATGAATAAACACCAAGTAATAGGGAAATATAATGGTTACAGCACTTTACGCAGCCTTGCTTACGGTAGTAATGATCTGGTTAGCGATCGAAGTTATTAAGCAAAGACGAATCAATCTTGTTGCTCATGCCGATGGCGGTGTTGAGTCGTTACAGATAGCTCGATCGGCACAAAGTAACGCAATGGATTATATCCCAATCACGGTGATTTTGATGGGGTTGCTAGAGGTGAATGGGGCTGGTGTGTGGCTTATTCATGTCATTGGTGTGGCGTTTATTCTGGGGCGAGTGATTCACGCGAAAGGGATCTTAGCGAAGAATTTCAAAGGCAGAAAAGTGGGTATGGTGTTAACGCTTATCTGCATGATCTCTTTGATTGTCCTAAACTTAGCTTACCTACCTTTTGATAAAATGTTCTAGGGAGCATTATGGCATTGCGCCTTCCTCCTGCTTGGGTGATTGTCCTTGCAGGGTTAATACTCAACATCATGGCGATTGTCATGTCGAGCTTGGTGTTGGACAAAATTGAAGCGGAGAAATCGGAATACAACGATCGTAAATACGGCAATGTGTACTCAATACAACTGGCCTGGAACACGATCGAAACCTTAGAGCGTAAGCGTGAAGCGATTCTGATTCACCTTGATAAGCTATCCCCAGAAACCGCTCAACCTGCCACTGTTCTTAATGAAGCGCTTCGCGGCCAACTCCGGAGTTGGGTGAGTGATGAGGTGCCAGCCATCTCGTTGGCTAATTTACCCAAGCTTATGATGCTGATAAACAGTGCTCAAGAAGCCCAACGAGCACGAATTGATGACTACTATTTGGATAATCTGACCTTGGTTGAATTAATCCAAAGGCTCGATGAGAAAATGGCTTTCTACAAGAATATTGCCCTGTTTCTTCAGGTGTTTGGTTTAGCACTTATCTTGGCTCGCGATCTAGCCAGAAGACCATAGCCTATCTAGCTTTTATGGTTAGCGACTGGAATTATCTGTATAGCTATCGAGACTCGCTTGGCAGGTTAGGGTGCTGTTGGTCTTGGTACTTTGGTAATTGTTCTTTTAGCCCTTTAAACGTGCTCAGTGCACTGCCAATCGATAACTTATTCATCAACCAATTTGGCAAGATGCCACCTGCGTTCGCATACGCGGTGTAGGTAATGTAGGTATTGCCGTTGGTGAGCGGTTGCAGTGTCCAAAGTGCGTCCACATCGTAAATTCGAATATACCCCGACTCTTTCGCCAAATAGTTAGATGCATCTTTAATCGACAAGACAAACTGGCCATCCTCAATGCTGTATTTTGAGTAAGTCACCATATCGCGATCTCTAGCAGGCCATGGCGCTTTGAATTGGGTATAGACGATATTTTCATCCTCAGATATCTGCATCAAGACACGACTTTCCGATACGTTATCTATCCAGTTTGGCACGTTCTCGCTGTCTTCCAATAAAAGTAAAAAACCAGAATAAGTGGTGGGCGTTTGCATTTGTGCTCGTATCTCTACTAAGCCTTCACTGTGAGGTCTCTTATCAATGATGATGCCTTCTTCACTTTTGACGAACTGCCATTGAGCCGCATAAGTCAGTGTTGATAAGGCGCAGAGCCCAAGTACAAAAATCCTAGGTAATATCATTATTCTTCCATGAAAAGAAAAGCTTATCTTTTAGGAGTATAGAATAAAAATGGATTTGATTCGTACTGAGGGTTTATTGATTTTTCATAAGCTTGAGCGACATATCGTTGTTTATTGTGGTGAGACAAATAACTTTAGGTTTATCTATAGTTGGGAGGTCATAAAGAAAAACGGAAGCGTTCGGTCGCTTCCGTTTTTATTAATGGGCAATGGATAAACGTTGAATGCTAGAACTTAGAACCTAGAGCTTATAAGCTTCGACGGTTTTGATCGTCGTCCAGTTGCTGTTGGCGTCTTGGATGAACTCTTGCGTATCTTCCAACCATCGTTTTTGTACTGATTTGTCTAAGTTCAGATACAGCTTTCCATCTTCGACTTTCCAAGCGTTAGGGTCGGTCTCAAATTTCTTACCCATAGCCACACCAAAGGCACAATAGCCACCGTATTGAGGCGCATAAGCTTCAGGGTTGGTGCGGAACTGATCTCGGTTGTCACTGTTTGCGAACTGATAAATAGCGTTCTTATAAGTAGCAGTGAATTCTGATGAACCTTGAACGGCACCAGCATCAGTAAAGTAAGCCACTGGGTCATAGCCTTTGATCGCGATGTCATTGCTATCAACGCTCATGTCGATGTCTGCTGCCATCAGTGAAAAGCTGGTTCCTAGTAACGCGGCCAATAGAGTGATTTTTTGACTGGTCGATTTCATGTGTGACATATCAAGTTCCTTGTCAGTGTTGGTTATCTTGTTTGAAGTAATTTAGCCCACTCGTCCGGTCTATAGAGGGACAAAAGAACTTAAAAGTAAGCGAATCGTTCGGAGGATGCATGGATCTGCTTTCACAATTAATGGAACACTTCTCGATACGTACCGGTGTTTTCTATTCTGGCAATTTGTGCGGAGTGTCGTCATTTAAGCCGCAACAGGGTAAAGAAGGGCATCTTCATGTATTGAGCGCGGGTGAGTTGACCTTGTCTAGTGCGCACACGGAGTACAGGCAACTGTCACAGCCCTGCATTATTTACCTTCCGAACAGCACTCCACATGTGATTGAAGGCGTGGGAGACGGTGCTGAGGTCGTGTGTGCGAATGTCGAATATCGTTCAGGGCAGATGAATCCTTTATTGTCTGCTCTGCCTGACGTGATAGTAATTCCGTTTGCGGATGCACCTAACTTAATGCCAGTTATAGAGGTGCTATTTCGAGAGTCGAGCCAAGAGTCATCGGGGCAACAATATCTAATGGATAAGTTGAGTGATGCCTTGATGGCTTTGATTTTCCGTCATCTCATTGAACAGCAGCAAATTGATCAAGGGGTATTCTCAGCCCTAGCTCATCCACGATTGGCTTCGGTGGTTACGGCCGTTCACCTATTGCCTGCTCGTCATTTTTCGATTGCGGAAATGGCGTCACTGGCCGCGATGTCTCGAACTCAGTTTATTGAAGCGTTCAAACGAGAAGTCGGTGAGACGCCTGGTGACTATGTACAAAAGTGGCGGGTATCTGTGGCTCAATCCCTCTTATTGCAAAATAAGCCCATCAACTGGGTCGCTGATGAAGTGGGTTACAGCAGCTATTCGGGGTTTGCACGCGCTTTTCAGCATGTTGCTGGGGTGTCACCGCGCCTTTGGCTAAAGCAAAATGTATCGTGAAACGCTCGGCAACCTTACCCAATATATGGCTATTCGCATCGGGCTGGTCTATGTTTTAGCGGAAATTGTGCAGAGTTTGTTCTTTTCTCAAAAGAGGGTCTAAAAAGGTGGACTTTTTAAGCTTGTCGTAACATCCTGCTCGTCCTATTTTATCTAGACACCAATGAGACGAAGTGCCTGCTGGACATTATTCAGCCTCCCGTATCTCATTAAAGTATTAAGGAGTTCAACTTGAACCTATTTGTAAGAGACCTTACCGTTATCGATTCTTCATACATCTGTGAACACAGAGGGGTCGTAGGAGATAGTTGGATTTTAGATGTCACCATGTCTGGTGAACTTAATGAAATGAGCATGGTGCTGGATTTTAGCAAGGTCAAAAAGCAGATCAAACACCTCGTTGATGAGCACGTTGATCACCGTTTGCTACTGCCGATGCAAAGCGCTGCAGTTGTTCTTCAAGCGAGCAAAGCGGGCTACTCTAAGGTTGATGTGTTGCGTGGTGACAAGAGCCTCCACCTACATTGCCCTGACGAAGCATACTGTCTGATTGATGCAGAGGCGATCACCATCGAGAGTGTGACCGCTCATGTTTATCATATTCTGCGTGATAACCTTCCAAGTAACGTCACTGGGTTAGAGATCACCCTACGTCATGAGAACATTAATGGCGCGTTTTACCACTACACCCATGGTTTAAAAAAGCATGATGGCAACTGCCAACGCATCGCACATGGCCACCGTTCTCCAGTCGAAATCTTGGTTGATGGTCAGCGTGACGAACAACGCGAACAGGCGTTTGCTCAGCGCTGGGAAGACATTTATTTAGGTTCTAAAGAAGACCAAGTTTCAGTTTCATCACTTAATCTGAGTGAACACGCGCAAAGCGTTAATGATGAAAGCCACTATGGCTTCCGCTACACGGCGCCTCAAGGTGAATTTGAGCTAGCGATTGCTAAGAGTGAAACAGAGATTTTGCCGACAGATACCACAGTAGAATTACTGGCAGGCTATATTGCGGATCAAGTTGAGCCGAGCCTAGCAGAGAACCAATCACTACAAATCGTCGCTTATGAAGGGGTCGGTAAAGGTGCGATGGCGTTCCTATAGCACCTCACGAGTGAGATAATCTCGGTTCCAATATGATGAAAGAAAGGCAAGATATTAAGTTATCTTGCCTTTCTTTTTTGTGGCTCTTTAAAACTGATTTAGCGGATAGTTTTAGGCACAAAATTTAACCGCGAAAGGTCAACACGCCCTAGCGAAGTAGCACGCGTCGCAGTGGTGTTTTTTCGATACCAGCAACCAACATAAAGCTCAGGATAAAGGTGCCGAAGAAGACGGTGATGTCTTTACCGAGCTCCGTGATACCCAAGACTCCACAGACATTGAACAACACAATAATGATCAGTAAATGGCTTACGTAGATACCCAGCATACGATTCGAAATGGCACGAACCCAAGCGTAGTTACCCATGTTTGGATTTGCTAAAAGCCACATGAACACGCCCATCCCCCATAGCGCCGTGCCAAACAAGAAATCATTCATGTTGAATCCGACGTCGAACGTGGTGAGCCATGCCGTCTCAGCAAAGTGAATCAACATGCCTAACGCTAATAACCCCAACGCTTTAGTTGATGACACCTTCCATTGATTCTGACGAATAAGGAAACCTAAGGTCACCATTAACGTGCCAAAGAACGGGCCATTACGCGTGAAGAAGGGTGCTTCTAATCCGGTCAGCGTTGCGTAGCTTCCTGCCAAAACACCATAGCCATAGAGCGCTATGGCTATCGGTAATAGAAGTTTGTTGAGCTTCAACTCAACCAATAAAGCGATGACCAACACTGCGCAAACAAGGGCTGGAATAAACCACAAGTGAACCAGCCCACCCTCTAAGAAAGAGTTGAGCGGGGTGTTCATTAAAAAGCCCCAGTAGCCTTGGCGTTCGCCTAAGTAACCCAATTCTTCAACCTTAGCGAGATTAAATGGCATGACTAGGCAGATGACGCTCCATACCAACCAAACTTTGAGTAGTGGTTTGGAGTAGTTGATGAAGGTTGTCCAAGGCGACGCTGTGAGCTTGGGTTGGATCAGATAGCCGGAAATCAGAAAGAACAGAGGCACGGCGAAGCGAGCGACTTGGTTAAGCACATAACCAATCCATGGCACTTCATCGATTTGCCAATAAGTAAGTGCCATTTGGCCGTGTAAGCCAATGATCGCCAAGATAGCAATCACTCGACCCAACTCGATACTGGCGATGCGCTGTGAAGGCGTATGTTGAACGGAAGACATATCAGATCTCTAAGAAAAATTTCGTAAAATCTAACAGTCTTTATGTGGAATCAGTTAGTCCTAAATCAAAGCTGGAGGCCTTTGATTTAAGGCTTATATTGATTTTTTGAAGCCTGTCGCAGCTATATTAAATCCATTGCAGTTAATGCAAATATGCCAAGTGTGCAAGTGATAAGCGAAACGACAGTGGTTAGCGCGATAATATTGGCGGCCAATGTGGAGTTCCCACCCATCGCACGCGCCATAACATAGCTTGCAGCTGCGGTTGGCGCTGCGCTCATCAAGAAAATAAGACCAAGATCTAACCCTCTAAAACCGAAGAACAGGGCAGCTAGAGTGATCAGTAGCGGAGCCAAAACCAGTTTGTATCCCGTAGAGAACCAAGTTGGGCCTTTATCTTTTTTCAGAGAGCGTATATCAAGCGACCCTCCAGTACATAGCAGGGCTAATGGTAACGTCATATTGGCAAAATACTGCCCTGCATCTGTCACCATTTTCGGTACTGGAATCGATAGTAAGTAGAACAAAACACCCATAGCGATCGATATAATAAGAGGGTTTTTGGTGAGCGTTTTAACAATCACTTGAATGGCTTTGTCACCCGACTCTTGACCTTTCGGGGTGAGCGCGATAACTGCCTGAATGTTATAGAGAACCGTCAGCGAGGCGACATAAAGTGCAGCGAGCGCGACACCGTCGTTGCCGTATATATTGGCAACATAAGCAAGCCCGATAATAGCAGTGTTGGCACGAAAGCCACCTTGTACTATGACGCCTTGGTCTTGAGGCTTTTTAAAGGCTATTTTGGTGCTTACTGTGGTGAATACGAAGAAGGCTAGGTTGGCGACTAAGCCAAAAATGACAAGCTTTCCACTTGCGGCAAAGTCGTGGTTAGACTGAACAATGCTCAAAAACAGCATTGCAGGCAGGGTGACTTGAAACACGACCTTGGATGCGACATCAATGAAGTTGTCATTGATTAAGCCGATTCGCTTGAGCATGACACCAAGAAACAGCATTAAACAGATGGGGCCTGTCACCGAAGCCGAAAACGCAAACTGTTCCCAAAGTGTGTTCATTCTCTTTCCCTAGTTATTAAACTCAATAATCGGTTAGCTCAAATTCCTTTGAATACTGTCGCATTTTTCCACAATTCTTTGATAATACAAAATGAATACCAAGGGTTAAGTAAAAAACTTGAAAAAAAGTACGAACGTGCTAAAAATAAAGCATCAGATTTATTATTGGTGAATAATGAGCAAAGGAAAGATAACCAAAGAGTATATTTTGAGCCATGCATTTGCACTTGCGAGTGAGAATGGTCTTGAGAGTTTGACGATTGGCGAGTTAGCCAAGCAGTGTGGTATGTCTAAGAGTGGCTTGTTTGCGCACTTCAACTCTAAAGAGAACCTGCAACTCTCTGTACTCGAGTATTCCAACGCCATATTCACCGAAAGAGTCATCATTCCCGCACGAGAGCTGGGGGATGGTGATATTGAAGCCAAGCTTAAACAACTGCTCGATAACTGGCTGGGCTGGAACCACTCGTTCCAAGGCAGCTGCATGTTTATTGATGCTTGGAAAGATGCAGGCAGCGAAACGTCTGTGATTCAGAAGGCACTGCAGAAAACCATTTCAGTGTGGATTGATTACTTGACGATTCAGGTAGCAAAAGCGGTTGAGAGCAAACAATTCAGAGCCGATTTAGAGCCTAAGCAAGCAACCTTCGAGTTGTACGGTCTCTATTTAAGTGCGAACTTGTTCTACTCATTACGAGGCCAACAAGCGAGCCACACTCATTTTTGGAGTGGTGTCGAGCGCTTGGTAGCCAGTTGGAAAGCGGTTTAATACATACAGCAGGTTAACTCGCAAATCATGTGAGTCTTGCTGAAGTAAGGTTTACAACAAAATTTTAGAGAAGTGGTGGTAAGCGATGATAAATCGCAGTAGCGCCATTTTTTATATCAACAAATAGCACGGTCGTTCGATTTTTAGGGCCGAGCTCGATCCGCCAATAATGATGGCGATACAAGGAACGGTCATGAGTGACAAAATCTATTTCAATACTTCGAACAAATTTAGCTTCAAGCGCAGCTTAATTGGCGCAACAACCAGTCTGCACTACATTTTAGCGCCGAGTCATGCGAAGAAAACAGCACGTAAACTGTTGCTCACTCCGATGCGTACCGAGCAAAAAAATGCCGATCCGCAAGGGCTTATCAAGAGTGAAATCAAAGGCCGTGATGGTGTTTTGAAAACTTACTCTTTAGGTACGGGTCCCGTCTGGGTACTGACTCATGGCTGGTCTGGTACCGCGAGTCAGTTTTTCCCTCTGATGGAGCATATTGCTGCTAAAGGTTTTACGGCCTTGGCTTACGATCACCCGGCACATGGTGGCAGTGATGGCGTACATGGTCATATCCCAGCGTTTGTGAATGGTTTAGAAGCTGTTCTAGATTCGGTTGGTGAAGTGGCAGGTTTGGTCGGTCACAGTATGGGTACCGCTTCTGCGTTGGAGTGCAAGCACGTTAAATTGGAAGATAAGCCATTATTGTTGATTGCACCTGTATTGGATTATCTAGAAAACCTATTTGGCAGCGTTGCGCGTTCTGGTTATTCAATGAAGCTATTTGAAGCGGTAGTCGGAGAAGTAGAAGAGCAGTTTAACTACCCAATTCAGTCTGTCGATCCTTATGGAAAACTGGCGCTTCGTGAATCTCAAACGATCATTGTTCATGATGAACAAGACAAGTTTACTAAGTTTGATGTGTCTCAGCGCGCTGCCAATGAAATGGATCGCGTCACCTTGATTGCCACTCAAGGCCAAGGTCACGGACGAGTGATGAAGTGCCCACAAGTATTCGAGAGCTTTGATAACTTGATTGGCTAAGTTTAACTAATCAAGCAAGTAGAACGTAGGTTAAGAAAACAAACACTAAAAAGGCCAACCAGACAGTATCTGGTTGGCCTTTGTTTTAGGGATTTAGTTGATGCTTAGTCAGTATTTAACTAAGCACTATTTTTAGTTAGCAGCTTGCAGGACCGATTTCTTTCCACACGCCCCATTGGCCTGTCGTTGTTGGATCTTCACCTGTTGTCCACCATTTCGCTTCCCAAACCTTACCGCCTTGAGTTACTTGGTCGCCGCCAGTGTAGACCGCATTTGAATCCCAAGCGTTAGTACATGTACCGCCGCCAGTGGTTTTCTTAAGAACGTTCACTGAAGTAGCCGCTACCGATGTATCAGTGCCATCGCTGACCGTTACAGAGAAGTTCAGCGTCGTATCTTGCGTGTATTCCGCCGCGACAAAGCTCACTGAAGAACCTTGAACCGTAGCATCAATACCAGCAGGCACATCCCACGTGAAGGTCAAAGTGTCTTGGTCAGGATCGCTCGAAGCCGAAGCATCAACCACGACTACGTCACCCGCATTAACTTCAGCTGGAGCTGAAACAATCGCAACTGGTGCTGTATTGACTGGACCTGTGTCCTTAGGGGTTACTGTTACAACCACTGTGTCAGTTGCAGTAGCACCTTCGTTATCAGTTACCGTTAGGCTGAACGTTAGTACTTCTTGTTGCACGACTTCAACCACATCGAAGCTTGCAACTGCTGCATTAGCGTTCGCCAGCGTTACTGCCGTACCGCTTACTTGTGACCAAGCGTAGCTCGCAATCGTGCCGTCGCTGTCTTTTGAAGCGCTACCGTCTAGAGAAACAGAAGCTGGGCCTTCAACCGATTGGTCTGCGCCCGCTGCTGCGGTTGGTTCACGGTTGACAGGATCTGTTGTTCCGCCCGCTAGGCCTTCATGCATTGCGTTTAGGATATCGCCGTTATCCGCATCAATTTCCCAAGAGAATAGACCCGCAAGGCCAAGGCTACGAACGTACGCGCCTTTTGCTTTTACTGAGCGGTCATCATCAAATGTGATCAGCTTGCCCGAAGTACGGTTCCAAACGTAAGGCGCTTCTGCCATTTCGTCGTAACCATATTCAAAGCCGTTGATGCCTTGGTTGTTTGCACCAAGCATGTTCGCCTTAATGCCTTTGTAATCGATAACGCCATCTTCCCATACACCCTGAGCAGAGCTGCCGGTCAGTTTGCCATTACCTACGCCAGTCATTGGATCACTAGGATCTGAAAGTGATGATGGTAATACGCCTTCCCAACCACGGCCGTACATCGCTGTACCAACCACAAGTTTGTTCGCAGGAACGCCTTGCTCAAGCAGCAATTGGATGCCGTTGTCTGTGGTGTAAGCTGGGCCAGTGTATTGTTCGCCATTTTCATCAAGGCCTGTGCCATCGCATTGACCAGGGCGCATGAAGTTACCGCAGTTTAGTGCTGTTTGGTGACCTAACACGTTGTTCCAACCGCCGTAGAAGTCGTAAGTCATTGCGAAGATGTAATCCATGTATTGGATAGCATCGCCGTAGTTCACGTCTTCAATCTTATCGTGACCAACACCGATCGCTGATGTTAGCTCGTAAGTACGGCCGTTCTCAGCTTCTAGCTCATCCAACATAACGCGCAGCTCTGCCATCAATGCAATGTAAGCAGGGCCGTCATTTACAGGATCACCAAGATCGGGAGCAGCACCGCCTCCACCAGGGAATTCCCAATCGATATCGACACCATCGTAGAATTTCCATGTGTTGAGGAATTTCTTAACCGATGCAACGAACGTGTCTCGGTTGGCTTTGGTTGTGAAATCGAAGAACGGATCCGATAGCGTCCAACCACCAATCGATGGAATGATTTTTAAATCAGGATTACGCTGCTTAAGCGCCATCATCATTGCGTAGTTACCCTTGATAGGTGAGCTGTATTCGTGACCAGCTTGCGGGAAACTCTTTTGGAAAGCGGCCCAAGGGTCATGAATCACCACTTCGTAATCGTTTACACCCTGACAGGCTGTCATGAGTGCGTTGTAGCTGTTGCCGCCTACCGATTTTACTGATTCATTAGGACCACAAATTGGGATGAAGCCGTAAAGGATATGGGTCAAGTTGTCAGCGGGTAGGTTATCAACGGTGTAATCACGACCATAAATACCCCACTCAACAAAGTAAGTGCCTACTACCGTGCTTGGGTCTGTATTGTATGACTTGTTGTTCGGGTCAACATTCATTGCAAGTGGCGCTAAGTGTGAACCATCGGTATCTGCAATCGTGATCTGAGCAGGAGCACTCTTGGCGCAGCCTGTTTCGTCACACGCTTCGATTTCCATCTGAAATAAGCCGCCTTGGCCGTATTCGAATGAAGCTGTAGTTTGGCTGCCAGTAATAGGGCCAGTGGCAACTTTAACGCTATCGAAGTAGATGTTGTACGTGTTTCCTGACGTTCCGCTCCATTGGTTGAACTTGACGTCGACCTTTGCTTTGTCGTGATATTTAACCATCTGGTTGTAGCCTGATGTGGTTTCCATCGCGAGTTCAATTTTGGAAAACTGCAGGTTGTTGGAACCGTACATGTCGATGCTAGGTGCTGTTGGAGCAGCTAATGCTGTACCAGATAGCGCTAGAGCAATGCTCGCAGCACAGGTATTTATACGAATCATACTTTTTCTCTCATTCCTTGAAGGTTACGAGAACCAAATGGCCCCATAAACGGCTCCAGTCAGTTTTGAAGGAGCTTCCCAGTCAGTATTCGAGAGAGTTTTAATTTTATAACTGAAAATAAATCCGTTTTCGATGGACAACTAAAAAATAGTATCTCGTTACAATTCTGTTGCTTAATGAGTGAGAGGCTGAGTCCATGTTTTATAAAATAAAATGCCCTTCAGAAGTAAAATCTCATAAGTGAAAATCCACGACATGAAGTTATGAAAAGATGCGACAAATGATAAGAAAATATCGCAAGTTGAAGCAGTATCACAAAGCGAAGTGTGTTGGGTGAGCGGCGCAGATCGGTAGGTAAATATGAAAGTAGTGATGCGGAGAATACTTTTTACGGAGAAGACTATTATTTAGACGACTGAGAAGGGGATTATCTTTTGAATTGCTCTGCTAAAGAAGCCCGTCTTTGTTGCATCACACTGTGGGTATCACCAGCTGCAGTATCCTCGTAGCCTTCTTTAATAAATTGTTGAGATGGTACGCTTGGCTCTAGTCGCTTCAAGCGAGGAGAATCGTAAGTACCACTGATGGTGTAAACGGTGGTTCCAGAGCCTGTGCTAATCGTGACAATCTTGCCATCAAAATCAAACGAGGTAGCAATGAGGCGATGATTCATCATCACACCATTATCTGAAAGTGTCAGGGTATCAGTATTGTAAGGTGGTGCAGCAATCTCTATCCATGTGCCATAGACATTGCTTGGGCTGACAGATTGTTGGTGGGCTTGGTAAGCAAAATAGCCCGCGGTGAGGGCAATCATAAAACCAGCTAATAGGAAGCTGTAGAGTAACGAGTTGGCAAATAAATCTCTGCTTTTGATCGACTTTTTTGCCATTATCTCTTCATTTTCCCACTGATATTATTTTAGATTCTATTAACTAAAACCTTAGTTTGCAAAAATTGTTATAAGAGTTAGAAGCAGGATCGAATGTTCCAATAAATTTGGTTGCGTTGGCGATTTTTTGCCTGATTCCTTGGTATTTACGTTATCAATGAAAGTGAATTCAATAAATGCCTAAGCTATGCGTATTTATTTCTTGTAGGACAGTCTCGAATTGGTTAAAACAATTATCACCTAGATTTACGCATAGGCTCATTCGTTGAGTCCAATAATTGCAATTTGAAGATAACAAGGAAGTACAATGATTAAAGAGAATACATACTTTGATGGTGGCGTTAAGTCGTTAGCGTTTAACCAAGCTGGCGCTGATGTGAGTGTTGGTGTGATGGCGGCTGGCGAATACACATTCGGTACCGCGGCTCCAGAGAAGATGACCGTTGTTAAAGGTGCTTTAATTGTAAAGCGTGTTGGCGATGATGACTGGACGACATACCAATCTGGTGAGTCTTTTGACGTTGCGGGTGATTCTTCATTCGACCTACAGGTAAAAGAAGCGACAGCTTACCTGTGTGAGTACCTGTAACTCGCTCTAAATTCGTTTAATCAGGGCATCGCTTGTCTCTGATTTAATAGAAAAAAACCACGCTCTAAGAGCGTGGTTAAATAAGTGATAGTAACCGGCAGTGGATAGTGTCACTTGTTTTTGCAGTCATCAAATGGATGACCAAATCGTTGTTCGTTGCAAAATATCTTCAATTCAAATCTCAAAGCTCAAAGCTCAAAGCTCAAAGACAGACATCTGTAAATCAGTAAGTCTCAAATACGCCGTTATTGTAATCCTGAATCGTCTGTTCAATATCTTCCATTGAATTCATGACGAACGGACCATAGTGCACAACAGGTTCATTAATCGGCTGACCAGAAAAAATCAGTACACCTGAATCTTCTAGGCTTTCTAAAGACAACAATTCAGCTTTTGTTAACAGGGCAAGCTGACCTTGCTTGATCACTTTGTCGTTGATCTTAATACTGCCTCGGTACACATAAGTCATGGCATTGTGATTAACATTAGTCCCTAACGTCACTTTTTGCCCAGAATGAGAGCGCCAATCCGCAACGCTTAATGGCACACCTGTTTTCTGCAATGGACCTTGCGCTCGTAAAGCCTCTGAATCATCGTTAGTTTGGTTATGCAGTTCAAACCCACCGGCTATCACTCTCAATAAACCACGTTGTTCACTTTGGTGTTCTGTAATGCTTTCACTCTGGAAGTCGTGATATTGCGCGGGCAGCATTTTGTGTGTTGCTGGTTGGTTTATCCAAATCTGAAAACCGTGCAATGCGCCTTCTTCCATCATCGGCATTTCACTGTGAATCACACCACGACCCGCGGCCATCCACTGTGCGCCACCGCTGCGTAGCTCTCCAATATTCCCCATGTGGTCTTTGTGTTGGAAGTGACCTTGGAGCATGTAAGTGAGCGTTTCTATCCCACGGTGAGGGTGTGGAGGAAAGCCACCAACATAGTCTTTGCTTTCATCCGACTTAAGTTCATCAATCATCAAAAATGGAGAGAAACGCGTGTTATTGAAACCAGCGAGTCTTTGGATTTTGACGCCATCACCATCGGAGGTGGCATGTGCTGCAATCACATGATCTACTGTTCTTACACTCGTCATTTTGAAATCCTCATAAACTTGAATAGCTGTAGTTTATGTAATTCGATTTAAAAAGAAGATGGCATAGCGTTGAGTGACTTATTCGAAAATTTTGAACAGGTAACAGTAATTTTGAACAGGTAACAATATGAAATTATGTCTATACTCAATATAGAGTAGACCGCCAAGGAGGCCGCTATGGCAGTACAGCAAAAACATGGCGAAAGGCAAGGTCGGATGGGCTTTGATAACGACTTTACAACGGAGCAAGGGCAGCGTTTTACCGAGGTTGCGAACAGCGCGGTTAAACGTCGCGTGAAAAAACGTGAGATTGAAGCACCGTTTATTCAGTCGGCTAAGCAAGCTGCTTTTAAAACGGTAGTGAGACCTAGAGGCAATAACCCAAACCGAACACGACAAGTCGTATGGATTATTGTGATCGGGTTAGTGAGCCTATGGCTTATGTATATGGCAGGTTAGCGCGCTTAGCAGTAAGCGATGTTAATGGTTAACGTTGACGCGTTTTTAACAGCGTAACATTGTTCCCTTCGACTTTTGCTTCAAGACAATCTTCAAGCTCAGATGAATCCGATTCTGAGAAGGTTAGATTCGTCGGTAGTTCTTCTATCAAGGTCGATACTGGATTGTCGTGATAATAAGCGTATCGGTTTTTTCCTGAGTGCTTAGCGACATACATCGCTTTATCAGCACATCTCGTCAGTTCATGTAATTCTTGAGCATCTTGCGGATACAAAGACACCCCAACACTGAGCGTCAACTCCTTTATTCTCTCGTTTGTCTGGCAACCACTTTCGAATAACCCGCAAATCCTATCTAAAATACCGTCTAGATCTTTACGAGTTGGTACATCGTAGAGCATCAAAACAAACTCGTCGCCAGCAAAGCGCGCAATCGAATAGTCGTATTCATGGCTTTTTCTGTCTCTGGTTCGGATGTTGTTGCTCAAGCGATTAGCAAAGTGCTGTAAGACACTGTCTCCTACGTCGTGCCCGTAGCTGTCGTTAATACCTTTAAAGTCATCAATATCTAAGAAGACCAATGCCGTAAGTGATCGCTCACTATCCACTGTCGCAAGCTTTTCTACCGCCCAGCGCTCAAAACTCCAGCGGTTTGCCAATCCGGTAAGTTGGTCTCTGTAGGCGAGATCTTCAATGCCTTCTTTATACAGGCGTTGGATGTAACTGACGGCTTTTGTGTAGTAATAAGCGGATGTGTGACACACCAAGCTCATGGTAAACAGGCTAAGAATAAATCTGTGTGTGTTGTTAAATGGCAAAGAAAAGTTGTTGGGCATCGCCGTAATTAAGATGCTGATAAATAGGCAAAATGAGGTACTGAAGACAATGCCAATTCTGAAATCGTTAATGAAAATGACGGCTGCCAGAATCGGATAGAGCCAAAGTATCCGGTCGGGAATAGCGTGACTATACAAGAATAGGATAACCCCTTGTACCAGAAGAACGCCACTCAGAATCAATTCTGAATATTCAGGGTTAATGACTTTTCTTACGTAAAATGCATTGGAGATAGCGATCAGTGCAAAACACAATTCGAAAACCGATAGTGTGTAATGTTGGCCTTGGAAGTAAGCCCAAGTGTAGAAAATGAATAACGCAGCGGCAGTCAGTGAAAAGGAGTGGACAATCTTTTGCTTGCGGGTGGATCGTATGTCCGCCATTTCTTCTAGATGTCTGCCGACCAGCCTTTTCATGTGATTTGTGCCAAAGATTTTGATAATGAAGTTAATAGTAGATTAAATAATAAGCTATGCGGATACTTAGATGGCTATTTAGTGTGATTATTATCAAGGTTTTATATTAAAAATGCCCAACCGATAATAAATAGTGATGCGTATCACTGACGGCGCAAGCTTGTCCGAGAGGGAGGATAATCAAGGTTCGAGTTGGCAAAAGCGATTTAGTTATTATCCACTTGCTTTCCAATGATTTACTCAACATAGTTTGTAGATAGCTAAATGTTTATAGATACCTAAATTTGATAGAGGCTCATTATGTTAATTACCTTTAGTTGCAAGGCTCATGCTAGCGTCACGATGTTTGGTGAGGTAGGTCTTCAGTTCATTAAGATGCTTGGACATAGTGGTGCGATCCCAGGAGCGATTGATGCTTCAGAGGTTCCTCAAGCGCTAAACAACTTACGTGCTGCGATCGCTGCTGAGCAGAGCAAACCGGTAGAGCAAGAAAATGCTGATGACGACAGTGAAGAAGAGGTTGTTGAAGCGCCTGTCAATATCGGTAGCCGAGCTTTTCCGCTAGTCGAACTATTGAAAGCGGCAATCAAGGATGAATGCGAAGTGATGTGGGAAGACGGCAGCGGTAAACGACTGTAGTACGATTCGCGCAAAACACGTAATAAGCCTATTGAATCTATTTTAATAGGAATGAATGTTGAGCCAGTATTGATCATGTCATGGAGTTTGATGGTGATGAATCGACACTGGCGCTTTTTTTAGGCGAAGTGTGTCACTTGTGTCTGTTCGTTTACAAAGTTCATCAGCCTTGAAATGAGTTACTTTTGTTATCGTAATATCAATACATAACAGACCGTAAACAAAGTGATGCTGTTCACGCTTTCTTGACTCCCAATTCTGAACTAGGAATTTTTCTTAGTTATTCTAAGACCCTCTCTCATGCGGTCGATTTTTAGACTCTTTATTATTTCACGGTCAACTAACAAAGAATGCATGGTCGCAATTATGCCGTGCAGACCTCATAAATAATAAGAGAGTTCACAATGTTAAAGTTCCTAGATCAGGTTCGAAAACCGACACTGGATCTTCCGGTCGAAACTAGAAGAAAAATGTGGTTTAAACCCTTCCTACAATCTTACCTAGTCGTGTTCATTGGTTATCTAACCATGTATTTGATCCGTAAGAACTTCAATGTCGCGCAAAACGACATGATTTCTACTTATGGGTTATCAATGACGGATCTAGGTCTTATCGGTCTTGGTTTCTCAATCACTTATGGTATCGGTAAAACCGTCGTTTCTTATTACGCCGATGGTAAAAACACCAAGCAGTTCCTACCATTCATGCTTGTCCTTTCTGGTATTGCCATGTTGGGCTTCAGCTTCAGTATGGGTGGCGGCAGCGCTAGCTTATTCATGATGGTTGCCTTCTACGCATTGAGTGGTTTCTTCCAAAGTACGGGTGGCCCTTCAAGTTACTCAACGATCACTAAATGGACGCCTCGTAACAAGCGTGGTTCGTATTTAGGTCTTTGGAATATGTCACACAACGTGGGTGGTGCTGGTGCTGCTGGTGTTGCTCTGTTTGGTGCGAATTACCTATTTGATGGCAACGTAATTGGTATGTTCGTTTTCCCATCTATCATCGCGATTGTGGTGGGTTTTATTGGCATGCGTTTTGGTAATGATTCTCCAGAAGCATACGGTCTAGGTACGGTTGAAGAGTTGTTTGATGAAGAAATTAGCGAAGAAGATACTATCGCTGAAGAAAATCAAATGACCAAGAAAGAGATCTTTGTTGAATACATTCTAAAAAACAAAGTGATCTGGTTGCTCTGCTTCGCGAATATCTTTTTATACATTGTTCGTATCGGTATCGATCAATGGTCTACCGTTTACGCGTATCAAGAGCTAGGTCTATCAAAAGAAACGGCGATTTCAGGCTTTACTCTTTTTGAAGTCGGAGCACTGGTTGGCACATTGATGTGGGGTTATTTATCCGACCTTGCGAACGGGCGCCGTGCTTTAGTTGCTTGTGTATCGCTTGGACTGATTATTGTCTCTCTAGAGTTCTACCAAAATGCAACGAGCGAGTTCATGTACCTAGCGTCACTGTTCGTACTTGGCTTCCTAGTGTTCGGTCCTCAACTGTTGATTGGTGTTGCTGCGGTAGGTTTTGTACCTAAGAAAGCAATCAGTGTTGCTGACGGCGTGAAAGGCACATTTGCTTACCTAATTGGTGACAGCTTTGCCAAACTTGGCCTCGGTATGATTGCGGATGGCACACCTATTTTCGGCTTAACGGGTTGGAAAGGCACATTCGCAGCATTGGATACATCTGCTGCTATTTGTATTGTTTTGCTGCTATTCGTTGCGGTTGCGGAAGAGAAGAAGATTCGTCACGCGAAGAAGATGCACCTAGCGGCTCAAAACGCCTAGCGAGTTTTCGCAAATAGAGTTTCGGGTAGTTAGTCTCACGTGCTTTATTTGATTAAAGCACGTGAGATCATACCAATCGCTAGTTCGATTCAGTATCATCTCTATCAATAAACTTAATATCAAATAGCTCCTGTCGGGGCTATTTTTCTTTCTTACTCCTAATTTTGGTTAATATCATGATTAATGTTGCGCTTGTTGATGACCACGTCATTGTTCGTTCGGGCTTTGCTCAGTTACTCAGTCTTGAAACTGATATTACGGTCGTGGGTGAATTCAACTCTGCGGCAGAAGCGCGCCTCGGATTGCCAAGTTGTCACCCTGATGTCGTTATCTTGGATATTTCAATGCAGGATGAAAGTGGCTTGAGCTTATTGGAAGAAATTCCATCAGGCATTGCCAGTATCATGCTGAGCGTACATGACTCTCCGGCGATGGTTGAGAAGTCATTAGAGTTAGGAGCCAAAGGTTATCTCAGCAAGCGCTGCAGCCCAGATGAGTTAATCCAAGCCGTACATACGAGCGCAAATGGTGGCTGTTATCTCACGCCTGATATCGCTATAAAGCTTGCGACACCAATGAAGAATAAAGCCTCTTTAAATCAACTCACCCGTCGAGAAAGCGAAGTGTGCCAGTTATTGGCAACAGGGCTCGATGTGAAATCTATCGCCGTTGAGTTAGGAGTTAGTCATAAAACGGTTCATGTACACCGTGCCAATGCCATGGACAAACTCAATGTTAAGAACAACGTTGAGTTAGCCAAATTGTTCACTCAAGATCAGTACTAATGCGCTCCTATCTAGCCACCTCCCTATGTGGGGTTTTTATGGCTGGCTGCGCATGGTTTTGTTTATGGGTTATTGCCTTCTATTTCATTAATGACCCTGAGTTAGCCATTCTGCTTTTTCCATTCTCACTCAGGTTAGGAATGACGCTGCACACTCGCACTCACTATTGGCCTGCTATCTATATTGCAGAGTGGGGGCTCGCGATCGCTCTAGCTCTATTACTGGATGAACCCCAATGGCTGACGATACTAATCGCCAGTGGACTAAGTATTCCAGCTACTCTAATTGCCAAACGTTATTATTCTGGTGACCAGAATCGTCACTTGTTAGTGATGGCGAGCTTAATCATGGTCACCGCATCAATTAACGTTGCCGTGGTGGGTTCTCATGTTCCAGCCGTTTACATGGTGTGGTTAGCGAGTATCACGGGTGGACTGATGCTGGTGCCTATGTGTTATCTGGTCTGGAACTATCTATTCCAAAATAAGTGGGCGCCACTGAGCTCTTACTTAATCCATAATATTGTAGAGTTCAAAATCCGTCACATCGCTTTATACAGTGTGTTGCTGGTGGCCAGTATTTTGATACAAACCAGTTTGCCTGATGAACTAAGGCGCTTCGCCCCATTTTGTATGGCGATCCCTATTATCTTGCTGGCCGTTCGTTACGGATGGCAAGGCGCTTTGCTCGCGACCCTGTTAAACAGTGTTGCGCTGATTGCTGCTCATAGCGGAACATCAAAACTTGAAATTACCGACTTACTCTTGTCTCTATCTGCTCAAACTATTACCGGTATATTGCTTGGCCTTGCGGTTCAAAAGCAGAAAGATCTCAACTCCAAATTGCGAAGCGAGCTTTCCAGAAACCAAAATCTTTCACGTCAGTTAATCACGGCTGAAGAATCGGTTCGTCGTGACATTGCGCGTGAGCTACACGATGAAATCGGTCAAAACATCACGGCAATTCGCACTCAAGCAAGCATTATTAAGCGTGTCGACGCGGCTGAGATGAGCGTTCGTTGTGCGGGCACGATTGAGTCGTTGTCTTTGAATGTTTATGACACCACCAAACGCCTACTCACAAAACTAAGACCTAAGATGTTGGACGATCTTGACCTAAAAGATTCCGTGGAACAGCTTATTCGAGAGATGGAGTTTTCGGATCACGGCGTTGATATCCAGTTAAATTGGCAAGGTGATTACTCGTGTTTGAGTGACACGCTCAAGGTCACTATCTTCAGGCTGTGCCAAGAATCTCTAAACAACGCCTCTAAATACGCCAACGCGAGCGAAATCAGAATTGAACTGATTCTAGATGATCAGGCTTATCTTCGGATCTCAGACAATGGCGTTGGTTTTACAGCGCAAGACCTTCTCAAAGGAATGGGGGTTCGTGGTATGCAAGAGCGTGTTCAGGCGCTCGGTGGCAAGATGAAAATCAACGCTAATGGCTCATCTTCGGGTACCAATATCAGCGTTACATTACCTAAAGTGTGAGAACGAATATGTTTGGATTTCTGCGCTCAACAACGTCAAAGAGTGATGCTCTAACTGATGATGAGATCAATCAGAGTTATCGCTACTGGCGCCTCCACATCATGATAGGAATGTATGTCGGCTATGCCGGTTTTTACTTCACTCGTAAAACCTTTAATTATGCCGCGCCAGCCATGATCACCGACCTTGGCTTGGACAAAGGTGATATCGGCTTAATTGGCACGCTCTTTTATCTTTCTTATGGCTTATCGAAATTTATCTCAGGCACGATATCGGATCGTTCAAACCCGCGCTACTTTATGGGGCTTGGCTTAATCGCAACAGGCTTGATCAATATCGCTTTTGGCTTTTCTAGTTCGTTAGCGGCTTTCATCTCGCTTTGGGTACTGAATGCATGGTTCCAAGGTTGGGGCTGGCCATCGTGTTCTAAGTTATTGACGACTTGGTATTCTCGCTCCGAAAGAGGCTTTCGCTGGGCTATATGGAATACAGCACACAACGTTGGTGGGGCGCTAATTCCTATTCTCGTGGGTTATCTAACGCTGCAATTCAGTTGGCGAGCTGGGTTTATCTGGCCGGGTGTGATTGGTGTATTTATCGGTCTTATCGTTTGTTGGCGCTTACGTGATAAGCCCACCACCATGGGACTTCCGACGGTAGGGAAGTGGCGCAGTGACCATCTAGAATTGGCGCAAGAGAGCCATGGGCAAGGGTTAAGCTATCGAGAAATCCTGAAAACCTATGTGTTCAGCAATAAGTACATTTGGCTGCTCGCCTTTAGCTATGTGTTGGTTTATATCGTAAGAACGGCGGTTAACGACTGGGGTAACTTATACCTCACCGAAGAACACAATTACAGTTTGATAAACGCCAACGCTGCCTTGTCTCTGTTTGAGATTGGCGGTTTCGTTGGTTCACTTGTTGCTGGGTGGGGCTCGGATAGGCTGTTTGGTGGCAACCGCGGTCCAATGAACATCTTGTTTGCCATCGGCATATTTCTTTCAGTTTCTGCATTGTGGTTGATGCCTTTAACCAACTTTGTGTTTCAAGCTGCTGGGCTGTTTTGTGTCGGCTTTTTTGTTTTTGGTCCTCAAATGCTTATTGGTATGGCGGCGGCAGAATGCTCGCACAAAGACTCTGCTGGGGCGGCGACAGGCTTTGTTGGCTTGTTTGCTTACATGGGTGCAGCACTTTCTGGTTATCCATTAGCGCTCGTTCTAGAAACATACGGTTGGAGTGGGTTCTTCATTACCATCTCTACTTGTGCGGCCGTTATTGGCTTGCTGCTGTTGCCTTTCCTACAAGCTCAATCGCCTCAGAAAAGTGCAGAGGTTCGCTCTGGCTTTTAAGGACTCTTCCCGATAACAAGATAGTCGCTGGTGTTTGTATTGTTGCTTGTATCGCTGCTGTAACCAGTGCGATACAAGCAGCTATCTTATTCTCAGCGCTTTCTACTAGTGATGTTCAAATGTGACTCTTTTCACGCTTTTCATCGATCTCACCTGTTTCTAAGAATTTTTCCTATTGCGTCTAAGACCTCATCTCATGTGGGTCCTAGCTGCTCTCTGTAGTCTTTCTAATTATTTACGTTATTAGAAATCAGCTCTCTGAATTATGTTCAAAGGGCTCACTATGGAAAACGCCATGTCACTCAGCCACTTCTCAGAACACTCATTTTTCCCAATGGAAAACACCATCCAAAATTATGCATGGGGGAGCATTTCTTCGATACGTGAGCTGTTTGGCTTTCAGAATGAGTCACAAGAGCCGCAAGCGGAAGTCTGGATGGGAGCGCATCCGAAGGGCTGCTCAATGGTTAAGCTTGACCAACATTTGGTGCCTCTATCTGAATTGATTAACAAGAATAAACCCGCTTATCTATCAAGCGATATTGCGCAGGAGTTCGGTGAACTCCCGTTCTTGTTTAAGATCTTGGCTGCAGAAAAGGCACTATCGGTTCAGGTCCACCCAAATAAGCGCCAAGCTGAAATTGGCTTTGCGAGAGAGGAACAGGCAAGCATTCCTCTGACCGCAGGACATCGTAATTACAAAGACTCGAACCACAAACCTGAATTGGTTTACGCGATCACTGAATACCAAGCGATGAATGGCTTTCGAGATTTCAATGAAATATTAGGTCTGTTCAGAAAGTTGGATTCGAACGAGCTGGCTGGTTTGGTTGAAGAGTTTGGTAACAATATTGATTCTCTAGGCTTAGAAGCGTTTTTCCGCGATCTGTTAACGCTGAATGACCAACGTAAACACCGAGCATTAGAGCAACTTCTGACTCACGCAGCCGCTCACCAAGATCAAGCTGAGTTTGCCTTGGTTACTGAGCTTGGCCATCAGTACCCGAACGATATCGGTCTGTTTTGTGTTCTGCTACTTAACTTGATCACACTAAAGCCGGGTGAAGCGATGTATTTGAATGCGAACACTCCGCATGCTTACATTAAGGGAACCGGGCTCGAGATCATGGCAAATTCAGACAACGTGCTGCGAGCAGGTTTAACGCCCAAACACATTGATGTCGCTGAATTAGTGGCGTGTACAGAGTTTACGCCAATCCCGTTTGATCGCTTGTTGT
Organism: Vibrio sp. QJM3NY_26; assembly: GCF_057786005.1. Taxonomy (NCBI): domain Bacteria; kingdom Pseudomonadati; phylum Pseudomonadota; class Gammaproteobacteria; order Vibrionales; family Vibrionaceae; genus Vibrio; species Vibrio sp. QJM3NY_26. Next base: position 787,177 of record NZ_CM173516.1, read on the forward strand.
TAGCGCCCTCAAAACTGGGACAATGTGATAGTTATGATATCCCTGTCAGTGATTTTGATTTCAATATATTTCATCGCCCTCAGCGAGAAGAAGTCATCACAAGCGGTGCTGAAATTTTAATGGCGATAGACGATGATTTAACGTTAATGAGTCAGAAAGGTGAGCATTTAACCCTTACTAAAGGGCAATCGGTATTTATCCCAGCCTATATTGGCCATTACGAATTGAGCAGTAACGGGCGAGTGGCCAGAGCGTTTAATTAGGGGAATAGCTGTCGTCTAACATTAGAAAGCTTTCGGGCTTTGGGTATGCGGTAAAGTCGTAGAGATATTAGTAAGAATAAACATTTCATAACAATAAGAGCTCTTTGAATCAGAAAACAAACGTTTTCATAGGTTGACTAATAAATGCAAACTGAAACAATAAGTCGCATTTATAGAAGTGTGTTGATCTAAAGGAAATTTGATGAGCTCTTATTCTCACGTTCGCAGTTACGCCAGTTTATTCAGTGTCTTATCGTTGGCGGTTGCGTCAGCTCCGAGTGCGGCTGATATATCAACAACGCCCGTCATTGGTGGCGTGTTTAGCTCCAGTGAAGTGTTGAAAAATCAGGTGCTTTCAAGCCTAAGTTACTCTGCCAAACTCACTCGTGATGCGGCTCTTTTCACGATTGGTGGCGTTACATTAGATGCGTATATTCTCGCTCTCCCTTTAGATGTCAAAACAAAAGCCAGAGTCGTTGCTCAGTTATCCAACCCGACGTACTCAATTCCTTTGGGTTATTTTCTTTATAGTTATTACGACCGCTATTCAGGCTTGGGCAGTGAAGATGTATTCAAATCTTACTTGTCGACGGTTTATGATGAGCAGGCATTAAAGGGCTTTGAACATAGCCTCTATCATGTTGGAGATAAGCCAACCTCAGAGCATCATGAGCCAGATACCTCGACTGAAGCAACGGGACATCATGAAGGTATTCGTATCGATGAACAGTTCATTGCCAACATGGTGGTTATCTACGATGCGTTATTCGAAATTGGTGTTTGGCAGGATATGGACACGCTCCCTGCGAATTACACATACTTAACCAATAGCTCTGAAGATCTCGCGATCATCGCTCAGATTCAACCGATCATCGTTGATTTGATCGATAAAGCGGCATTGGGAATGGATGACGGCGACATGAAGTCTGCAATGTTGGCGATTGCAGAAGATGGTAAACCAGAAAACGCTGATAAGCAGAATAACAAAGCACAAGCTCTTACCATCACGCTTATTGATTTTGTGCGCTTAAACTTGCTGAAAGCCTACCGACAGTTTGTGTTTAAAGAAGAACGTGCAGAAGCGCTCGATGATTGGATGCAGCAAGCGTTCAGTGACCAGCCTGATGCGCTCATTCAGTTCTTAGAATCCCAACAGAACAAGCGCTTTGCGGTCCAAGTGACCGTCGATGGTTTACAGCAGGGGTTGATCGAAGGCTTGGTCGATGAAGATTCACCTTTCATTTCTGTTGCTTACCAAAATCATAAAAACCGAGCGCAATACAAACCTAAGCTAGAAACGGTGATTGAGCCTGAGCATCAACAGCAGGCGAGGTTCATGGAGGTTCTGTCTGAACAAACCTACCGTGATCCGAATTATCTTCCGTTCTTCAAAAAACTCTATCAAGAACATCTAGACAATATTAGCCGAGTGGGTATCTCTTCAACTCCCACAATCAGCGTACGTAACCTACCGATCATTAAAACGGGCGCTAAAGTATCAGGGCAAGGTGGCACTGGTATCCCTAATTTCCACTTTGTTGACCGAGAGATCGACCGAGCGTATTACTTCTTTGGTAATGATGCCCTGCAGTTGGATGTGTTGATGGCAAACAACAAGGTGCAGACCATGTTTGATCGCCTTGATTACCTGAAAACGTTGAACTGCAACGCCCAATACGATTGGAATGCTCACACGACTTACGACGGGCTAGTAAACCTAGGTTTGGGTGAGTCACTGCGTGATTATGGTGAGAAACGCTGCGTTAAAGAGCTTCAAGAACGTTCAGAAGTCGAAGTGGTTTTGCAAGAAAAGCGTCAAGCCTTGATTGAAGATATTGAGGCGTATCAGTCTATATCTGGCTTTGATTTTTTCACCAAGTTTTCAAAGAGAGCTCAGGTTAAACAGTCGATCACTCAGTTTGCCGAGTTAGATGGAAAAGGGATGCCGGATTACACCTTGGTTTATAACCCATGGCCGGATCACTTCGCGCACTTTACCGGTCCTTTTAGTGACGAAATTCTGATGCCGACTGGAGAGCTTAACCGACTGGACTATTGGATTCGCCAGATTGAAGCGACCTACCGCAGTGCAGGCGTTTACGATAAAACGCTATGGGGCATGGCTGGGGATCATGGTTTAACGCCGGTGTTCTACGCGCTCAATCCCGAAAAGCAGGTATTTGAAGGCTTACAAGCAGAGCTAGAGTATCCAATTGTGGTGAAGAAGATATCTTCAGACGAGGGTGAAGGGCCTAAAATCACCAATGCTCTAAGCTACCCAAGCTCGAAGGAATTGGATGTGGTGGTCGCCTCGACTGCCGGTGGTAACTTCATGATGGACTTCTTTAATTCGGCTCAAGGGTGGCAGGTTCAGCCTGTTTACCAAGAACTCACGCAGTGGTCTCCGATTGCAGCGCCAGCTGGTCAGAATATCGATATCATTAATCAGATAGCGCAACGCTTGCCTGAAAGTCTTGATTATATGGTCGTAAGAGAAAGCACATGTGACCAACAACGTTGTGCGGTTCGTGTAATTGGTAACCGAGATTTAAAACGAGTCGACGAATTAATTACCCGCGAAGGTGACAAGCTTTTCTATGAGTCATTGGAAGACAACCGAGCACCGATTTTGCTCAATACGCAAAGGTTAAATCCATACCTAGCATCACCAAGCGAAGCTGATTTTGCACAGTATTCTCAATTGGTCGAAAAATGTATTAACCGAGCGGTTAAGGCGGATGTGACAACGTGGTGTAGCAGTGCTGAGTGGACTTCATTGACGCAACCAACACCTCGACCAGATTCAGTGAATCAACTGGCTAATATCTACCTTGAAGATAGGGCTGGCACGGTTAACTTGTTCCCTAAAGCGGGAATTGGCTACAACACCAAGGTACCGGGGCGTCATGCTGGTGAGGATTACTTAGAGAAAGATGCTTTCATCGGATTCTGGGGAGCGCCAATTGGCGATAACTCTCAGCAACTGAAAATCGAAGCTAATGGATCTTTAGCGCCAACGCTGTTTGAGTATTTGACCGGAGAACCTGTGGTCGAAGGCGAGAACGGTTGGGGCTTTCCGTCGTTGATTGAGAAGTTAGATATTTCAAGCGCGCGCTAAAGTAAACGCTCTCTACCTAATCGCTATCTGTATTTTCTCTATGGTTAGCGAGACTTAGACTTAGAGTTAGCTAGGTTGAGAGCCATCCCCACAAAATCTTCATCACTGTCATCAATAACCTGATAGCCAAGTGACTGATAAAAGCGAATGGCGCGGGTGTTACTTCTAAAGCTCGACAGAGTGACTTGGTTTCGTTGCTCTTGATGGGCTTTTTCGTGGATGAGTGACATGACTTTTTTACCAAGAGATTGATCTTGGTATTGAGGGGAAATGATCAGCAGATGAATATGGTATGCGTTGTCATAAGGCTTAAAACACACAAGTCCAATCCTCTCTTTTCCTCGGTATACCCAATGAAACCAAGAGGGATGGTAATCGTTTAAAAGTCGTTGGCGTTGGAAGTCGTCATCCCAACCGAAAACACTATCGACGTGTATGAAAAGACTTTGTTTAACACACGTAAACCGTTCTTCGAATTCAGAATTTGAAACGAGCTGGAATTGTATATTCTCTTCTTTTATTACCACTCTGATTGCTTCCTTATCAAACGCCTTTGAATAAGCAAACAGTAACATGATTGAAGAAGCCGAATTAGCTTAGATTTGCGATGTGATAAAACCAAAAAGCCATGCGTGATGCATGGCTTAGAATAAAGTCTTGGATTGATTTTTCTATACGATCTTAAGTGCGTGGTGGCGCGTGAGCTGCTTGTGTAGCGAGTCTTTTAGCGCCATGCGTTCAACTTTGAGGTTGTGCATGCTGTCGTCATCGATAGGGCTGCCAGAGATTTCTAGCTGACGGATGTCGTAGTCGAGTTGGTGGTATTTCTGCATGTCTGCTTTGAATTTTTCGTCGTCGTGGTTGAGCTGAACAATGTCTAATTTAAGATCTGGGAAATCTAAGATAAAGGCATGGTTTTCATTGAGCATTGGCACTTCCTCACTTGTCTAGTTAACTTCAGTATAGAGCCTATTTTTGAAGATAAATGTGTTCCTAAACACAAAGCGAGAGTAGGATCAAAAAAGGGCATTAACGTTCCAGTTTGGATGCGTTAATGCCCTTTGTTATTTTAGTAGGATCAAATACTACTTCGCTTTCTTCCCAGAACGTTGCTGCTCTTTGTGTGCAAGCTTTTCTTTCTTACGTTGATCGATAAGGTGAGCGGCTTCGCCACCTACGTGGGTTTCGCCACGAGCATTCGACAGTTGAACTTGCTTTTCACGTTCGCGGAAACGGGCTTTCTGCTCGTCGCTGTGCTTATCAATACACTTAGGGCAGCTTACGCCTTTCTCGAAGTGCTCAGAGGCTTTGTCTTCGTCAGTGATTGGCAGACGACACGCGTTACACACATCGTAACCGCTCTTCTCTAGCTGGTGGTTTACTGCAACACGACCATCAAATACGTAGCAGTCGCCTTCCCACATGCTCTCTTCTTCTGGTACTTCTTCTAGGTACTTAAGAATGCCGCCTTCAAGGTGGTAAACCTCATCAAAGCCTTGCTCTTTCATGTAGGCCGTTGATTTTTCACAGCGAATACCGCCAGTACAGAACATTGCGACTTTTTTGTGTTTCTTAGGATCGAGATTTTCTTCAACGTACTGAGGGAACTCGCGGAAGGTTTCTGTGTTTGGGTTTACAGCATTTTTGAATGTACCGATGTCGACTTCGTAGTCGTTACGAGTATCAACCAGAATCACATCAGGATCAGAAATCAAAGCGTTCCATTCGTTTGGTTTCACGTAAGTGCCGACAACGTGGCGTGGGTCGATACCCTCAACGCCCATGGTTACGATCTCTTTCTTAAGCTTAACCTTGGTGCGGTTGAATGGTTGTTCTTCGTTGAACGACTCTTTGTAAACAACATCAGCCAAACGAGAATCTTGTTTGAACCATTGAAGAAGAGCGTCGATCGATTCGCGCTTACCTGCAACAGTGCCGTTGATGCCTTCGCTCGCAAGTAGCAAAGTACCACGGATTTGGTTGGCTTCTAACACGTCAGTGAGTGGCTGGCGAATTTCTTGGTAATCATCAAGTGCTACGAATTTATACAGAGCACATACAACATATTGAGACATGGTTTTTCCTTTCTGCGAGCTGGAACGTAAATCCAGAGCGGTTGCCTTTTATGATACAGACTGAGTTTGATTTACTCAGGTTTGCCCATATTGGCTTATTAAAATCCGCCGCAGTATAACCAAGCCAAGGAAGGACAAAAACCAACCAAAAGTAGGGCTATTTATCAATTCGATTTGTGTGGTTTTAGGCTTGCAAAGATCCATACTCATGGAGTGGGATGAATAGGTAAGAGAATTTTACATGTATGCCTGCCAAAGCTGTGTGATTGGCAGGCGAGTAATGTATTGAGTCGCTTAATCTTTTACGAATCAATTACAGGTGAGTAGGTAGCGTAAACTCTTGTGTTTCAGTGGCTTCATTGAGTCGCTCTCTCGTTAATCGCATTGGCGTTACGGGCATCCCATAGAAGTCGAACTTGTCACCTAAAACCTCTCCACCCAGTCCTTTTACGATATTGACAGTCGTGTCGCGCGCTTCGATATGGATCTCGTTGATGTCTTTCGACGCCTGAACTAACGAGTAACGAGCCAATGCTTTTCCTATGCCAAGGCCGCGGAATCGGTTGTCGACAACAAAGCGCCCCCAGTGCCATTCTCCATCGCTCTCCCATGCCGCGACTGCGCCCAAAACATATTCTCCTGAACGTGCTAACCACCATTTCTGAGGAATGTCAGGGGATAATGGTATGAGATGTTGTGGGATACTTTGTTCACCCGAAAAGGTATCTCTGATCAAACTGTCGATCTCAGTGCGGTATACCGAAGTGCAAGCTTCGAGCTGAATTCTGGCTTTGTTGTGCGTGGCGTTTTTCTGAAAAGCGCTGAGTCGTAATGTTCTTAGTCCATCAATCACATTTTGGGTATCTTCTGGGCTCATTAGGTTCAGCAATTGAGACAGTTCATTGTTGGCTGACTCATCGGCTTCTTCTAACCTTTTCAATCCTTCAGCTTTGAGTGAAAAGTACTTCTGACGTTTATCCGTCTCACTCAAAGATGGTTCGATATATTGTTTTTCTACTAGGGAGTTGAGGGTTCGGCTAAGAGAGGCTTTCTCGACGCTGAGCTGTACGCTGAGCTCAGAAAAGGGTGTGACTCCATTCTTACGTAGATAGGTAAGAAGGTGGACTTGTGTCAGTGATAAGCCTGAATTAAGGCAGTTTTTATCCAATAATCCAAGCTCGCGAACGAGATAACGTAACTCGCTTCTGATCTGCATAACCGATGACATACTCACTCCATAGAAATATACGTTGATAGTATCAACAATAATCCCAAAGACCGTTCAATGTCAATAATGTTGATACTATCAAAGAATTCTCTACGCTTTAGAACTGATAGTTGAATTCAATACGTTGGTCACCTTCAAAGTAGTCTTGATCTTGAGTCCAGTTGGCATAGTATCTTGCGTTAAAACGCGGTGTGAATTGATAGGAAATCGATAACTCATTGGTGAAGATATTGCTATCTCCGGCCATGCCTTGGTCAACAAACGAGTCAGAACCAGCAATCGACGTTAACCACATTGGGTTGTAGTTAATCCATATGTTTTCGGTGACCGTGATGCGGCTGTACATACCTACCACGGCATATACACCGGGAATTGTGTAGCCCACAGATGTGTCGATTTTATAAGCGCCAGAATCCGTATCGACCACTTTATCAACCTGACCATTCATGATACGAGCGCCAACTCCAGCCAAAGGATAGAGCTGTATCGCACCCCATTTTGGTAGCGTTTGAATAAAGCTGTATGAAGCGTCTAACTGTTCTTGCTCGACGCTGTAATTCAAATCGATTTGTTTCCCTTGGCCATTAGTCTTATCAACGGTGAAATTACGAAAACGAACACTATCGATTGAATCATCGCGGTGGTTCGAGCCTGACCACCCTAGCTGTTCGCCTGCCACCCCTTTTATTTCGACGATGTTCATCCCCATCGTGATATCACTGCCCGTATCATAAGATTGTCCGATTTTGATATTGAGCCCTTTGTCTGAGATACCGAAACCCGCTTGAGTGTAAACCGCGAGCGGATCAGACATGTCTTGGACTTTTTCAGGTGTGGCGCTTTCTGTCGACGGCATCACTTCTTGAGGCGAAGTCTTCTGAATGATATCTGTTGTGTCGGAAGTGTTTTATTGAGCAAACGCATTCGATGTTAATAGGAGCGGCGATATGGATGCGATGAGTGGTACAGTTTTCATGTTTTTCTCTCTTTGATTTTTTCTGGTGCTTAAAAAGCTTTTATTTGGCGCTAAAAAAAGCGGCTCCAAATGGAACCGCTATATCTATCGGCATTGATGGTGAATTGGCGTGTTAGTTAGGTAGAACTAGGTTGATGTCATTCGCTTTGTTATGGTCGAACAAGCTAAAGAACGTATCCACTGATTGACTGTTGCCTTCGATGGTTGCGTTACTGACATCGCCAGAGGCGAAATAACCCAGAACCTCTAACTTCTTGCCGCTTAACGTTGCATCTGCGCTTGGATCTTGCTCTAGAGAGAAAACAGCAATCTCGTTACGTACCGTGTAGTTCGCGACTTCTCCGGTGTCAGATACCTGAATGTTGATAGATAATTCTTTCCCTTGAGCACGGTCTGCATTTAGGTTTACGCGCTCGGTTTCTAAGATTTTGGTGGTTGGTAGTACCTTCACAATAGCTGGGTTAGCAAAATCCCATGCCACAGAGCGGTCTAATGTACCGTCCAATTCTGCTGCGTTAGAAATCGCATAACCTCTCCAGTAAATATTGGTTTGAGCGTAACCCCACTCACGAAGTGCTTGCGCTTTTAGGTCACGCGCTTCCATGTTGTCAGGATCTGCATTGTTCACGTGAGTCAGCACTTCTGCCGCCCAGCCGTAGTTCTTCTCGGCATACGCGTCGCGAGCAATATCGATGACTTTATCTTCGCCGCCCATCGCATCAACGTAATCTTGAGCCATGTCTTTCACGCCCGGACGAGCCAGTTTGGTTGCATCACCGTCCCACCAGCCAAGATAGCCGTTGTAAATGTTACGAACTGAGTGCGCCACTGTACCGTAGTATTCGCCCAACCAAGGGTCGTTGGCTAAGTTCTCAGGCAGGACAACTTTTTCTGCTAACTCATCGCGCTTGATACCGCGGTTGATGTTGTAGATTGATTGGTCGTGTACAAATTGAATCGCATCACGGTAGTTGGTTATGCGCTCATTGATGAAGTCGTGTCCAACCCATGCTCGCATGTGAGAACCACTATAGGTATTCGATTTTTGTGCGTACTCAGATAGCGTATCAATGCCTTTGTACCACTCTTGCACATCACGATATTTGGTGCCGCGGAGTGTATACAAATTCGGGAATGTTTCGCCTTGGATCGTTTCGCTGCCGTGTACGTGTTTGAATTGTGGGAAGTAGATATCGACTTCATCGTCACCCGCATCGCCGTAAGCACCAAATACTTCCATATCGATACCAGAGACGGTAATTTTCAATGGCTCATCATTACTTACCAAGACATTTGGCATGAAGAAAGAGATAGGGCCAGCTGTAAATGTTGGGCCTAGGCCGAAGTGAGCAGGGCGACCTTTTTCCCCTTTAGGTAAGTAGACACTCGCGTAAGCCGTACGTTGAGTCAGGATTTTGCCTGTTACGCCAACATCGTTCACAAGGTTAGGGATAAAGTTATCTGATGCGATGATTTTTACTTCGCCTGACTTAACCTGTTCTTCTGTTACGCCCCAACCAGCAGCACCAAAGGCGTGGTCTGGATGACGGTGGGTGTAAATTACCGCTTTAACAGGCAGTGTTGAAAATTGGTTGAATGCCTCCATTGACTCTTTAGCGGCGGTATCATTTTCACCAGGGTCAACAATGATAAGCCCGTCATCACCGACTGCTACAAGGGTTGAAGCTAACTGGAAACCTGAGATTGAGTAGAGTTTTCCCGGAGCGATTTCTTGGATTTTTGGTGCCATCTGCTTTGCAAATTCAGTCATGGCAACAGGCATGTATTCAGAGCTCTCAGTGAATGCTCTGTTGTGTTCTGCGTCTTCCCAGACCACTTTTGCTAAGTGGCTTTGTACTGAATCGTTAGTGAAGAACGTTGGATCCGAACTGCGCACTAAATTCTGGTCCATTGCGAACGCTGAGCTCGCTGTTGTGGTAAGAAGTGCGATGCATATTGACTGAGTTAAAAAGTTTGAAGCTTTCATTGGTGATTCTCTCTAAATTTACGGACTCGACCATTCGGCCCGTCGATGAGAGAGATGTTAAGGCTTAAGGTTTAATCAATCGATAGAGTGAAACTTAAACAATAATTAACTATTACTTAATTGTTTATTCCCTGTTGTGGTTTCAAGTGCATTCCTAAACCACTTATGTCCCGTATCATTATTCTGAGAATGATGCCAAGTCATGTAAATAGGGACAGGCTCGGCTTTAAACGGTAATTCAAAGATTTGATATTTTCCGCTACCTGCGACTTTGTTGGCTAATGAACGAGCATTAACACAAAGCCAGTCAGTACTTTGAGCCAAGACTAGTCCTGTTAGCCCTGATCCCGTTGTATAGGCGATTTTTCGAGTTGGTAGGCGTTCACAAGCCACAGAATTGAGAGTGTAGTTATCCATCCTTTGAGTCTGCCACAAAATATGATGTTCAAAGAAGAATTGCTCAACGGAGATACTGCCTTGAATACGGGGGTGATCGATACTCAGTGCCACCACAAGATCTTCTTGAAACAGTTTTAGATTACGGTAGCCGTGTTCTTCTAATGGCACCGTAGACAAGATGATGTCGACCTTTCTTTGCCTAAGGTCAGCTTGGCGGGACTGTTCATCAATATGTTCAATATCAGCTTGTATCGTGGAGTTTGGGGCGTGCAGTTCCCGGTATTTGGTCAGGTTAGGAAATACCAAGATATCAATGTCTTTGTGACTGGATATTCGAAATGTACGACGACTTGTTAGAGCGTTAAAGTGTTGTCGTGACTTAGCTCCGTTGATTAGCAGGCTTAGCGGCTCTTGTACTTCAGCATGAAGCTCTACTGCAAAATTGGTTGGTGAGATACCTCTACCTTCACGCACGAATAATGGATCTTTGTACTGATCTCTTAGTCGATTGAGCGATTGACTGACGGCGGGGGCAGAGATACCTAAAGCTTCTGCTGCGACGTTAACACTACGAGCCTTCATTACAGCATCAAATGTTTTTAATAGGTTTAGATCCATAGTTTGTCGTGCGCCTTTTTATTTACTATTAAGTAATGTTTAGCAGTTTAGTCTTAAAAACGAAAGTAAGCCTTCATCATGGATGGGAAATATCAGGCATAATCGTATGTTTGTGTGTTCTTAAACCAAAAGGCCCTGCTGTAAAAATACAGCAGGGTCTTGGTATTAATCTGTCTTATCTAATCAGCGATTACGCTTGGTTCAGTACTTCCGCTAAGCGTTTCACCGCTTCAGTCAACTCTTCTGGGTTGGCGTTGGTGAAGTTCAAGCGCAGTGCGGCTTTTGCTTCATCTGCTTTTGGATAGAAGACTGGGCTTGGTACAACTGCCACACCATTCGAAAGTAGAGTTTTAGCCAGTTCAAAGGTGTCACACTCTGGGATTTCAACCCAAATGAACATTCCGCCATCAACGGCTTTTAACACGCAATCTGCAGGCAGTTGTTTTTGTAGTTCTGAGAACAACACTTCATAACGAGACTTGTACAGTGTGCGAATGTTTTCCATATGTACGTTGAAGTCTTCATGCTTTAGAAGACCAACAAGCAGCGCTTGCATGGGTACACTTGAGTGCAAGTCAGCGCCTTGCTTCACTTTGATCAGTGGCTCAAGGTAGCTGCGTTTGCCTGTTACCGCACCAATACGTAGACCTGGCGATGCAATCTTAGAGAATGAACGAAGAACGATAGAGTTATCAGGGCAGAACGAAGAAACCAACGGCAGTTCCGTACCAGTGAAACGTAGCTCACGGTATGGTGCATCTTCAATGAAGGCTACGTTGTATTTGATACACAGCTCAGCCACTTTTTGACGAGTTTCTGTTGCCCAGCACACGCCGGTTGGGTTGTGGAAATCAGGTACGGCATAGAACATTTTCGGCGCTTGCTGTGCAAAGCATGTCTCCAGTTCATCTAGGTTCGGACCAAATTCAGTTTGAGACACGGTTGCAATGTTTGCTTGAACTAAGCCAAAAACCTGCATCGCACCCAAGTAGCTTGGCGCTTCCATCACAACCACATCATTCGGATCAACATACGCTCGTGCAATTAAATCCAAACCTTGCTGAGAACCGGTACAGATCATGGCCGTGTGAGTCTCTGGCAATTGGTAGCTTTGCGTAAGGTGATCAAGCAAAGGGCCGTAACCCGCAGTCGAGCCGTATTGGAAAACTTCAGGCATGTTCGCTAGGTTTTCTAGCGTAGGCTTCATTAAATCGATAGGGAATGTTTTCGCATCGGGTAAACCACCGGCCAACGAAATAACATTAGGATCGCTTGCGGCTGCGAGGATCTCTCGAATGTATGAAGATTGAATCTGTTGTAATGACTGTGCGATTTCCATGTGTTGTGTCTCGTCGTTTATCGTTTTTATTCTATCGCTTGATATTACACGGCAATTGTAAAAACTGGCGTGTCCGTTTATGCTCTTAAACATGTCCATTTATGCTATTTGAACGATGTCACGACAACACATATCCCGAATCAATGATGTTTTGTTCCATATTCACCAAGACATCAGTCAGCCTTTGTCGGCAAAAGCGCTCTCTGAGATTGCTGCGTATTCAGAGCAACACTTTCATCGCACGTTCAAAAGTGTGGTTGGGGAGTCGTTGCATCAATACATTCGACGCACTCGAATGGAGTATGCGGCCAATCAATTAATGTTCGATACCAACTCGTCTGTGGTTGAGATCGCCCATAAATGTGGCTTTAGCTCTGTGTCTTCGTTTAGCCGAGCATTTAAAGCGACCTTTAATATGTCGCCAGGAGAATGGCGTAAGCATGATTTACAGATCGCAGAAAAACCCTATTTGAAAGATCCCGAAGTGGCGGCAGGCTATTTGAATGTGTCGCAGCGGGAGTTGCCGGAACCTAAAATTGTTGAAGTATCAGACCGAATGGCGGCTTATGTTCGACATACTGGTTATAACCGCTCCATTCGCAACGCGTGGCTGATATTGAAAGCATGGGCGAACTCTGAACAGCGTGATTTTTCGAGTCAGTTCGGCTTGCATCACTCTAACCCTGCTTGGGTTGAAATGGATCAGTGTCGTTATGTAGCGTGCATCGCGATAGATGAGCCGATCAAGTATCGAAGTGTCGTGAACCAGATGGTGATTCCAGGCGGTTTGCATGCCGTATTTCGACTTAATGGTCGTTATGGTGAGCTGCTACCACAGATCAGTATGGTATTGGAAAAATGGTTGCCGGCTTCTGGTTTCAAACAGCGCTCGACTCCTGCGTATGTGCATTATCATCGGAACCATTTTCTCAATAGTGATGAAGTGTTTGAGCTTGATTTCTACCTCCCTGTGAGTTTTTATTAGTAACCCCGTTTTTGAGGAATAATTATGTATCTTGTTTTGTATTGCCACAATATTGGTATGACCGACTTCTCCTTCTTTGAAACGGAAGATTTTGACAAAGAAGAGGGCTATATCGTGCGAGGTAAGTGGCCGAACGAGAAAGCGTTTCGTGATTACTTAGTTAAAGAGTTCGGTGATATGAGTGAGTTCCAAGTGATCGACTTAATCGCCAAAGGCGCAGAAGCAGAAAACTACTCACCAGAAGAGTTGATGCGCTTAGCTCAGTAGCCGTTAGCTCTGCAATACCTAGCTCGGTAATACGTTTTAAATCGGATAAAGAAATGGCAGCCTGATTGGGCTGCCATTTTTCGTTTTAGGTTTAAGCTAATTGCTCGATACCTTAAGTGGGGAGGCTCCGCTATTGCGCGACTTCGTCCACCAAGTACAAGATTGACTGATACGGAATGCCACTGTGATGTGACAAACCTATCTCACAGGTTCGGCTGTTGCTGAATCCACGAGTACAGTTGCTCGGCACTTGTTCTTTGAGTGGGTGTACCGCCGCTTCATTCAGCTCTGGAGTGGTAAAACCTTTATCACCCGCCCAACCACAGCATTGAATATGCTCAGGAACTATCACTTCTTCAGTACAGGCTTTAGCAAGGCTCAACATCGCGCCTTCCAAACCCATTCGACGAGAGCTACAAGTCACATGCAGCATCACGGTTTCTTGCAGCGGCTCGAGTGTCAGGTGTTCAAGCAAGTATTGGTTCACAAACCCTGTCGGCTCTAATACCTCTAATGGTTTGGTGAACTGTTCAATACTGCGTTTAGCACACGGGCTGGTATCTATTAAGACTGGATATTCACCTTGACGACTCGCTTGCCATAACACTTCTTCGAGTTGTTGTGCTTTAGATTGGGCTAAATCGGTCATCCCTTTGCTATCGTAAGGCATGCCACAACATTGGTCATCTAGCTTCTTCGGAAGAATAACCTCAAATCCGGCTTTGTTAAGCAAAGACATGGTCACTTCAGTTAGAGGACGTTGATCGCCCGCATCGCTTTGTTGTCCCATAGTTCGACTGGCACACGAAGGGAGGTAAACCACCTTCTTATGATTGCTTGAGGACTCTGCCGTCACTGGTGATGAGGTTAGCGAATGACTGTTGGATTGCGGCATCTCCGGCATCCAAACCGGTGTCGCGCCTTTAGTTATTGAGCGCAAGCCGTTGGTTAGCTTGCCGACTGTGCTTGCGCCTAATACTTTGCTCGCCACTTGGTTGGTTTTGAGGCCGGCCTTAGTAAGTTTTGTGGTGGTCGAGAAATGATCCGCTGTCCACTTAGCGATTGGTGTAAATTTCTCGTACTTGGCAATACGAAGCTTCTTAATCAAATCACCAGTGTTGATTCCCACTGGGCAACGCTCGGCACACAGGCCGGTTGCGGCGCAGGTATCGATACCTTGATATTCGAAGGTTTTCTCTAGTTCGCTTGCTTCTATTTCTTCACCTGCAGCACGGCGGCGTTGTAACTCGCGGTACAGCACGATACGTTGGCGTGGCGATAGGGTTAAGGTACGAGACGGACAAACAGGCTCGCAGAAGCCACATTCAATACAGCGGTCGACAAGGTCGTCAGCAGCAGGCATTGGCTTCAAATTGGTGATGTGTGAATTTGGATTGTCGTTAATAATAACGCCGGGGTTGAGCAGTCTTTCTGGATCAAACAGCGCTTTGATTTGTTGCATCAAGGCGTAGCCATCTTTGCCCCATTCCAATTCGACATAAGGTGCCATATTACGGCCAGTGCCATGTTCTGCTTTCAGTGAACCTTGGTATTTCACCGCGACTAGTTCGGCAACGTCATCCATGAAACCGCCGTAGCGATCGATTTCTGTTTGGCTGTCGAAGCCTTGAGTGAATACAAAATGCAGGTTGCCTTCGAGGGCGTGACCAAAAATAATCGCTTCGCTGTAATCGTATTTGTCGAACAGTTCTTGCAGCTCTCGAATGCCGTTAGCGAGGTTTTCGACAGGGAAAGCTACGTCTTCAATGATAACTGTCGTACCGACTTCACGCACGGCGCCAACTGCTGGGAACATGCCTTTTCGGATGCCCCATAGGGTTGCGACTGTCTTTGGATCGGAAGTGAAAGGCACCGATTCAACAATCGTGTATTCAGTCAATGCGTCCAAAATTGATTTACATTGTAAATCTAAGTCCGGCTGGGAACTGGCGTGTGATTCAACCAAAATCGCTGCGGCTTCTAAATCCAAGTTTGGCATAAACGCAGGCATACCCGTTTTATCCGCGACAGAACGAAGCGCTCTGCCATCCATCAATTCCACCGCAGCAACGGGCGTTTTTGATAGCGTAGTAACGGCTTTACTGGCTTGCTCTATGTCGGCAAACACCAACAGCGCCGAAGCTTTGTTTGGGTGTTCGATAACCGTGTTGTAGGTGATCTCTGCGATGAAGCCTAGTGTACCTTCAGAGCCAATCATCAGGTGTTTGATGATCTCAATTGGGTCGTGGTAATCGACCAGTGCATTAAGCGCGTAGCCGGTGGTATTTTTGAGGCGGTACTTATGGCGGATTCTGTCTGCCAGTTCTTGGTTTGAGCTAGTCTGTCTGTGCAAATCAACAATGCCTTCAAACAGCGCTTTGTGTGACTGCTTGAAAGCCTCAACGCTGGCGTTATCTGCTGTATCAAGTAGGGAGCCATCACTCAATACGATTTTCATGCTCTCAACGGTGCGATACGAGTTTTGCGCAGTACCACAACACATGCCACTGGCGTTGTTCGCCGCAATACCACCGATTTTACAGGTATTGATGGAGGCTGGGTCTGGGCCGATTTTACGTTGGAAAGGAGCAAGATATTTGTTGGCATCAGCGCCAATCACACCCGGTTGAAGGATGATCTGATTGCCGTTATCTACGATTTCGTGGCCACGCCAGTCATCGGTCAGTGTGATGAGTACCGAGTCTGAAACGGCTTGTCCTGAAAGGCTGGTGCCCGCAGCGCGAAAGGTAAAATGAATGCCGAGTTCGCGACAGCTTTGAATGGTGAATATCACTTCGTCTAAGTTTTTAAGCCTTAGAACCATTTTCGGCACCAAGCGATAAAAACTCGCATCGGTGCCGTAGGCCAATCGCTTTGCCTCTTGCGTGACAATGCGTTCTGTTTCTATTTTTTGAGCCAGTATCGCTTCAAGCTGCTGATAAGCTTGTGCGCCTATTACTCGCTCATGGGATGTGGTCGTCTCCATCTTTGCTTCCTTGTGCTTCTTATTTGGCACTGATTTGTTTTTTATTTTATTTTCCAGTGCTTAAACGGTGTCACAACGGCAGTGTAATTGCTGTGACACCGATTGAACTTCAGTCTAAGTAGACCCAAGCATTAGTCCGAATCCGAATCCGAATCCGAATCCGAATCCGAATCCGAATCCGAATCCGAATCTTAGTCGTGGAGGCTTAATCTAGCCCCACCAGAGAATCACGAGTTAAGTCTTTGATTGTCTTGGCGCCAGTTAGAGTCATCGCAACGCGCATCTCTTTGTCGTAAAGGTCGAGTAGGTTCTCAACACCTGCTTGTCCCTGCGCTGCTAACGCGTAGACGAAAGAGCGACCAAGCAAGGTGCAGTCTGCGCCCATCGCCATCATGCGAACTACATCTAAGCCAGTACGAATGCCAGAGTCGACCAGAATCTTAGTGTCGCCTTTTACTGCGTCTGCAATTGCAGGCAGTGCCTTAGCACTTGATAGAACACCATCAAGCTGACGACCGCCGTGGTTTGAAACTACGATACCGTCTGCGCCAAATCTCACGGCATCTTTCGCATCTTCTTCATCAAGAATGCCTTTGATAACCATAGGGCCGTCCCAGAAGTCACGG
Source organism: Vibrio sp. QJM3NY_26 (assembly GCF_057786005.1). Classification (NCBI taxonomy): domain Bacteria; kingdom Pseudomonadati; phylum Pseudomonadota; class Gammaproteobacteria; order Vibrionales; family Vibrionaceae; genus Vibrio; species Vibrio sp. QJM3NY_26. Next base: position 804,044 of record NZ_CM173516.1, read on the forward strand.
ATCCACTCTAGGTCTTTCCATGAAATCGACGGGTCGAAGTTGTCACCCAACCAACCGATGTAGTCTTCCAGTTTGGTTGGAGAGCCGCGGTAAGTAGAGATATTGCCAAGGTCGTGCGGTTTACCAAGTAGGCCAACATCAACGGCCCAGCTAGGATGACGCATAGATTGAAATACACGACGTATTGCTGCATTCGGGCCACTCATTCCTGAGTGCATGTCACGGTAGCGAGCGCCGGGTACTGGCATATCAACCGTGAAGACCAGTGTCGTCACGCCTGCCGCTTTGGCACGTTCCAATACGTTCTTCATGAAGCCACGATCTTTTAGCACGTAAAGTTGGAACCACATTGGGCGCTCAATCTTAGGTGCGACTTCTTCGATCGGGCATACCGATACGGTCGACATCGTAAAAGGGATGCCTTTGTTGTCCGCGGCTTTTGCAGCTTGTACTTCGCCACGTCGTGCGTACATGCCTGTTAGACCAACGGGTGCTAAGGCAATCGGCATCGCTAGCTTTTCGCCAAACAGCTCAGTTTCCAAATTCAGATCTGACATGTCATTGAGGACACGCTGCTTGAGCGCGATCTCTGCAAGATCGGCTGTGTTGCGGCGTAGGGTATGTTCTCCGTAAGAACCGCCGTCAATGTAGTGAAAAAGAAACGGTGGTAATTTCGCTTTTGCTGCGGCGCGGTAATCAGTCGATGCGGATATGATCATAATTTCAGTCCTAAATTCTTGGGATGTTGCCCTTCTATGAGAGCTTGGCTTGGGCTGCTTTAATTCTTGAAAGTCAGTGTTCGTTTGTTCTTTAACGGTGAAACAGAGAAGCAATAAAATGGCGTTAATACCCGAGGGTGTTGATGTGTTTTAGTATCCATTCCGAAACTCATCAACTGTCTTATTAGACGGTGTTACAGTCGGGGAATTGAGTATTAACGCCAAGTGCTTTTGTAACGACTTATGGTTTACATAAGTGCGTCTGTCATTTTGAAGCCGTAGATAACCACTAGGCCGATGATTCCGGTCATCACCAAGTAGTAGAACGTTGGGATGATTGTCTTACGTAGTGTTGCGCCTTCGCGTCCTAGCAAGCCTACGGTCGCCGATGCGGCTACCACGTTGTGAATCGCAATCATGTTACCTGCTGCTGCGCCCACCGCTTGCAGAGCAACAACCACTGCACTAGAGATAGATAGAGTTTGTGCTACTTCGAATTGGAACTGGCTGAACATCATGTTTGAAACGGTGTTCGAACCTGCAATGAAGGCACCTAACGCACCCACCGTTGCACTTAACGCTGGGAATGCGCTGCCGACTAGGTCAGCTGCAAAGTTGGCAGTGGTTACTGGCATACTTGCTAAATCAGCGCCGTTCACGCCAGAGTTAATAAAGATACGAACCATTGGGATGGTGAACACCAACACAAAACCAGCGCCAATCAGTGTCTTGCTAGATTCACCGAAGGCTTTAGCCAGTGGTGTTGCGCTGCGTGATTGCATTAGAACAGCAACCAGTGCGACGAAGACCAAGATGCCGCCAGGTAAGTACAGAGGTTGAATCGCTGTGCTTACGCCTGTCTCGCCAAGGATGTTGCTGAAAGAAAGGCTAACGCTCTTAAGTAGGCCTTTGAACTCAGGGCTCACACGGCTAGCAACTAGAGTGACAGCGAGCAGCACGTAAGGTGCCCACGCCATCGCCATGCTCATTTTTTTATGACCTTTGTTGTCGTCTAAATCGATTTTCAAAGAACCTAACCATTCTGCTGGCCACTTATCTTCGCTTTCAAAATCCCATTTTGATTTTGGTACTAGGAAGCCGCGCTTTGCTGCTGTTACAACAATTGCTAGGCCAACCAAACCACCAATCAGTGATGGGAACTCAGCACCTAGGAAAACACCCGTTAGTGCGTAAGGAATGGTGAAAGCGGCACCTGCGAACAGTGCGAATGGTAGGATATCAAGACCTTCAGTCCAGCTTTTGTTTTTGCCGAAGAAGCGAGTCAGCATCATCGCCATCAATACAGGAATCATCACACCAACGCAGGCGTGGATGATCGCAACACTTGATGTGATCTGTTGTAGGTAAGCATCCCATGTTGAACCATTGGCAATCAGGCTTTCACCGATGTTGTGCGTATCCAAACCTTTGTTCACACCAACGATGATAGGTGTACCAACCGCGCCGAACGATACCGGCGTAGATTGAATCATCATGCCCATCAGTACCGCAGCTAATGCTGGGAAGCCGATTGCAACGAGTAAGGGAGCGGCGATTGCAGCGGGTGTGCCGAAGCCAGATGCGCCCTCAATGAATGAACCAAAACACCAAGCGATGATGATCGCTTGTACACGACGGTCTGCTGATATGTCAGTAAATCCGTTGCGGATGGTGGTGATAGCTCCGGTGTGTTTCAAAGTGTTTAATAAGAAGATGGCGCCAAACACAATCCAGAGAACCGATACGGTAATGCCGAAGCCTTGGAATACTGAAGCCAGCACGCGAGTGCTAGACATATCCCATGCGAATAGGGCGATAGCAACGGTTAATGCAAATGCCACTGGCATCGCTTTTTTTGCAGGCCAGTTAAGGCCAACCAGCAGAATCGCGGCAACAACTATTGGCGAAAAGGCCAATAATGCTAGTAGAGTTTCACTCATGGGTACTTCCTCGTACTTGTTTTCAAACGTTCATGTTTGAAGTGAATAACACGTCATTAGTTTTGTAGGTGTAATCTGAATCTCGAGGATTCAATTGTTGTAATTAGAGTCGCTTTATTTGTAACCGATGTGATTGCAAAAGCTGTTTTTGTAATTGTTTTGTTAATTTGGCGTGAATTTACCCCTTTATTTTTTATTGATATAGGGAAATAATGAAAATAATTAATTCCAAAATTGGCATAATCAAATGCGAGCAGACGATTTGATCCTGTTTTCACAGGTAGTAGAGCTGGGCAGTTTTAGTAAGGTGGCAGAACAAAATAACCTTACAAATTCGGTAGTTAGTAAGAGAATTGCGCGTTTGGAAGAAGAGATTGGCGTGCAGCTATTGTATCGAACCACGCGTAAATTGACGCTGACTGAGGCAGGTAAGGCAATGTTACACAGCGCCAAAAATGTGAAGCAGGCGGCTCAAGAGGCTATGGACGCAGTTTCAGGCTTTGGTGAAAATGTTAGTGGTCATATCAAAATGTCAGTACCTACTATCTCCGGAGATTTGATTCTCGCAGACGCTGTTGCCGAGTTTTGTAATATGCACCCAGGTTTAACGGTCGATATGTCTCTTAACAATCGCTTTGTGGATCTGGTTGATGATGGCCTCGACTTAGTGATTAGAACCGGCTACTTGGAAGACTCCAGCTTAATTGCCCGTCATATCTTGGACTCTCAATGGGTGGTATGTGCTTCTCCGTCTTATATCGCTAAGAATGGTAAGCCGATGCAGCCCAAGGATTTGGTTGAGCACAATTGTCTGCAATACGCTTATCAAACAACGGGTGCCAGTGAGTGGCAATTTCTGCATAGCAAAGATGGCTTTACCGATAACGATAAATACATAGTGCGCGTCTCGGGCTCTTTTTCTACCGATAATGCGACGGCATTAAGAAAGGCGGCGTTGGGCGGTCATGGGGTCGCGTATGTACCGCGCTGTCTGGTTTATCACGACATTCGTAACGGCCAGCTGGTGGACATCTTCCCTGACTTAGTAGGCAAAAAACTGGGCATCTATGCCGTGTACCCGTTCACTCGTCAGCCACCGAACAAGATTAAGTTATTGATTGAACACATCAGAACGCGTTACCTGACGATTTCACATTATTTTTAATAAGGATCACGATGAGCTATTTAAAAGAGTATCAATATCCAGTCACCAACAAACAGATCGTCAGCGATGACTATTTTGATCACATAGTTGAAGACCCTTATCGCTGGTTAGAAGACGACAGAAGCGACGAAACCGCGCAGTGGGTGGCGAGCCAAAATGAAGTCACGTTCGATTACCTTGCTCAAATTCCGTATCGTGATGACCTGCGAGAGCGATTAGCGAAAGCGCAAGACTACAAAAAGAGCTCGCAGCCGTTTGTACGAGGAGATTACACCTACTTCTATAAGAACGATGGCCTGCAAAATCACAGCATTCTCTATCGTCACAAAGAAGGGCAACAAGAAGAAATTTTCCTAGATCCGAACACTTTCTCGGAAGATGGCACTACATCACTGGGTTCGGTGTCGTTTTCTAAAGATTACAGCCTAGTGGCGTACAGTATTTCAGAGGGTGGTAGCGACTGGCGTAAGATCTTTGTTATCGATACCGAGACTAAACAGCAGCTTGAAGCCGAAATCACCGACGCTAAATTTACCGGCATTTCTTGGTTGGGTAATCGTGGCTTTTATTACTCTAGTTATGATAAGCCAGACGGTAGCCAGCTTTCTGCACGTACCGAACAGCACAAACTTTACTTCCATGAGTTGGGTACAGAGCAAGCTAGCGACAAGGTGGTTTTTGGCGAGAACAACGCTGAGCAGCACCGCTATGTGTCGGGTTACACCACCGAAGACGACCGTTACTTGATCATTCTAGGGCGAGAGTCGACATCGGGTAACAGGCTGTTCTATATCGATTTAAATTCACCAGAACAATCGCTGAACACGCTGATTGATCATGTGGATAGCGACACTTATCTCATCGATAACCAAGATGAGACCTTCATTCTATACACCAATCTCGATGCGCCTAATGGCAAGGTGGTGAGCTTTGATACTCGCGATGGGAAATGGCTCGAAATCATCCCTGAAAAGCCACAGCCTTTAGATATCAGTACGGGCGGTGGTTACTTGTTTGCTCACTACATGGTCGATGTGGTGTCCAAGATCGAGCAGTTGGATTACCAAGGCAACCTCGTTCGTGAAATCCACTTACCAGGTCTCGGAACGGCCAGTGGCTTAGGTGGAAAAAATGAGCAAACCGAGCTTTATTACACCTTTACCAACTATGTTACGCCGCCAACGATTTTCTATTTCGATGTCGAATCAGGCAATTCTGAAATCTACCAACGCTCTGAAGCGCCGTTTGAATCGGAGCAATTTGAGTCTAAACAAGTCTTCTATACCTCGAAGGATGGCACTCAGGTTCCGATGCTTATCTCTTATAAGAAGGGATTAGTGTTAGATGGTAGTAATCCAACCATGTTGTACGCCTATGGTGGTTTTAATGTCAGCTTAACCCCTTCCTTCTCGGGAACAGTGGGTAGTTGGCTGGAGCTTGACGGTGTGTATGCGGTACCTAACCTGCGTGGTGGTGGCGAATACGGTAAGGCGTGGCATAAAGCCGGTACACAACAACAAAAACAGAATGTATTTGATGACTTCATTGCTGCTGCGGAGTTCTTAATCGAAGAAAACTACACCAGCAGCGATAAGTTAGCGATCCGCGGCGGTTCTAACGGAGGCTTGCTGGTAGGCGCTTGCATGACACAAAGGCCTGAGTTGTTCCAAGTGGCTTTACCTGCGGTTGGGGTTTTGGACATGTTGCGTTACCACACATTCACGTCTGGCGAAGGCTGGGCGTACGATTACGGCACGTCAGCGCAGAATAAAGAGATGTTTGAATACCTGCTTGGTTATTCACCGGTACACAATGTGGTGCGCGGCGTAGATTATCCGGCGACTCTTGTTACGACCGCTGATCATGATGACCGTGTGGTGCCAGCTCACTCTTATAAATTCATTTCAGAGCTGCAAGATAAGCATGAAGGTGGCGCGCCAGTGATGATCCGTATTGACGTCAATGCAGGGCATGGGGCAGGTATGCCGCTGAGTAAAGCTATCGACCTCACTGCTGATATCTACGCATTTACCCTGTTCAATATGGGAATTGAGTCTCTAGATTCATTGTAGCGAATACTTGATTTTAGATAACTGGGTATTTAACTCAGACCAAAAAACCTCAAAATCTGCCTTAGATTTTGAGGTTTTTCATATATGTGAAAACCAATCAAATTCACACCTCGTTCTCTTTGCCTTTCGGCACCCTTTTACGTGATAGCCGCCACCATTACTGATGAAATGAAAGCGATTTCAAGCTGATATTTTACGCATTTTTCACTATAACCTGTTGATCTAAAATCAGTAGTTTTCATCATGGATTTTCTAAAAGTTTCATGGCATTTAAGTTGATTTATCAGTGTGAACAGCGACCAACTTTTCAACGCTTTCATTGCTTAATATTTCCCTGTTCGATGAAAACTCAAAAAAATAATAGGGAAATACAATGCAAAAATTTAAGCTTTTGCCAATAACAGTCGCAGTGGCGGCGTCGCTTGCTTCACTCTCTTCTTTTGCTGCTGATACTGATATCGAAGCATTAGAAAAACGAATTCAAGAGTTAGAATCTAAGGTTGTAGAAATTGATTATGTTAACGATCAACAGCCAGCAGTTTTGACTCCAGACACGAAAGTGCCAGAAGGGATTGTATTCTCTGGTTACGCTCGTTACGGCGCACATTACTCGGATGGAGACAATCGCTATGTTGAAGTTGGTAGCTCAGGCCGCTCTCTTGGTCGTTTAGGTAACGAAGCCAACGGCGGTGAGTTTCAATTAGGAAAAATTTTCCAAGCAGATAGCGGCGCGAAGTGGGACGTAGTGCTCATGCTTGATGATTGGAACAACGATCAGTGGGGTTCTTCTGGCGGCGTAAACTTGAAGAAAATGTACGCTGGTGTCACTAATTTCGTTGAGAGCCAACCTGAGCTATACGCATGGGCTGGTCGTGATTTCCATCAGCGCCCACAACAAGGTTTGAACGATTACTTCTGGATGTCTCACGATGGTCAAGGTGCGGGCTTTAACAACTTAAACCTTGGTGGCATTAAGCTAGATATGGGTTTTGTTGGTGCGGTTGATAGCGAAGACGGTGCTCTAGGTAATGATTCAGGCCGTTATGGTATTACGTCGAAACTTCACGGCATCAATGCTGGTATTGGCAACCTAGATTTGTATGCTAACTATGGTTTCGCGTCTGAAGAAGCCGATACTATCGGGAATAAAGTAAGCGATGAAAATGCATGGCAAATCGGTGCAACTCTTGGCTTAGGTGATTCCAACAAGTTAGTTGCTAAATACGCTGACGGTGCTGACAACTCAGTATTTGAGTTAGCGGGCGATAAGCAAGTTATCTATGTAAGTTTAGAAGGTAATTACGCAACGAGTGATCAATTCATTATTGATTACCTTATATCGTACAAAGACATCTCTGGTGATGATGCAACAGAGCAGAGCGAATACGCTGGTATCGTTCGTCCACAGTACCAATGGGATGACACGCATTCTACATGGTTAGAAGCGGGCTATGCGATGGAAGATCGTGATGATGGTTCTGAGAAAAACGGTTGGAAAGTCACGCTATCTCAAAACGTATCACTTGGTGGTCTACCTTGGAGTCGTCCAATGCTACGTTTCTACACAACAGTGGGTGATGTGGAGACTAAAGGCACAACTGAAACGGTTACTGCAGATACACTTGCGTTCGGCGCAATGTTTGAAGCTTGGTGGTAATCACAAGCTAGAAACAATAGCTCTTTGAATTAGGCATATTTTCAAAGAGCCATACTTTCGAATATCCATGCTTTTTAAGAGCATACGTTGAAATACCTATGCTTTTAAAGAGTAAGTAATACTGTCCATTTTAGCCCTAAAGGCAGATTGATTAGGGCACGTTTCAATTAACTCCATTCTTGGGCACATTTTTGTGCCCTTTTTTTCGCCACTAGATCAAGGAATAACGATGAGACTTTCTTCCATTGTGTCTCGAGTCTATTTAGGTTTCTTCACGCTGATAGTAATCATGCTGGGTAGTGCATGGTTGAGTATTAACAGCAACAAGAACATAACCTCACACATCGAAACCATCACTCAACAAGCCACTCCTTTAATGCTCCAATCTTCCACGCTTACCATCCGCTTTTTGGACATTAACCGAAGTTCAATTCCTTATTTATCAGCGAATTATATTGACGAGCTAGAGCCACTAAAACAAGCCGTTGTGAATAACACCGAGCATTATCAGCAACAATTAAATTGGTTTGAAGGCAAGGCTAAGGCAGGGTCGCCACTTGAATCCATACTCGAGAATATTGATGAAACGGGTGTTGCCACCATTGATAAGATAGAGCAGGTATTAGAGCTTTACGTTTCTTATTTGGATAGTAAAGATCTCGGTTCGATGGAGCAGGCACAATTTCAATCGGTAGTGGGTCAACTCAACAATACCTTGGTGAATCAACTGGCGAGCGCGAGCTCAGATGCAACGCAAAAAGCAGTAGAAGTATTACTGGTTCAATTGAGCTTGATTGCGGCAGAAGCCAATGAGGCTTTTTCACTGCAAACTTCATCGGAGGTTCGTGGTGTTGAGCGTCGTCTTCAAAGTCGTAAAGAGCGATTCGAACAAGCTGTATCAGACTTGGATAATCTGGACTCATCTTTGTTACGCCGCAGTAAACAGTCTTTATCACTGCTCGCTTCACATGTATTTTCAGCGCAAGGATCTGTGTCAACGCATATGGAAACCGTGAAGCTACATGAGAGCATTGCTCAGCAAAGAGTGGAGATCGAACAGCTAATTGATGTGCAGTTAAGCCATTTTGATGAGCTTTCTATGTACGCGGAAGACACGGCTAAACGTTTATATAACGAGTCGATGGACTTCTCTCATCAAGTACTGTTGATGCAGGCCATCATTGCTATTGGGTCGGTTTTTATTGCGCTGCTAATCGGGCTGAACATCGCTAAAGGGATTCGCAAGCCAAGTAAATTACTGCAAAGTGCACTAGACCAAGTCGCCAAAAAAGACTTGAGCGTGATGGTTCACTATCAAGCCAATAATGAATTTGGTTTGGTGAGCGATAAAGTCAATTTGGTGATCAGTCACCTGACCCAAATGATTGACAACATGCGCCACTCCTCAACACGTTTAAAGGAAGCTTCCCTTGAAAACCAAAGCACCAGCCGTTCTCTGAGTGAAGCGATGCAAGAACAAACCAATCAAACGGTGATGGTAGCGACAGCGATGGAACAAATTGAGTGCTCAGTGACGGAGATCACTCAGGCGGCTAACCAAACTCTAACGCTAGTGACCGAAGCGGTATCCAGTTCCAGTGATGGGCAAAAGACCATGAATAAAAGCGTCGAATTGATGGGCAGCCTAGAAAATAAGCTGGCGGAATCAACGGCGACCATTGGTCAGCTTGAAAGCGAAAGCGCCAGTATTGGATCCATTCTGGATGTGATATCTGGGATCTCTGAGCAAACCAATCTACTGGCGTTGAATGCGGCAATAGAAGCCGCGCGAGCGGGAGAACAAGGGCGTGGTTTCTCTGTAGTTGCGGATGAGGTTCGAGTGTTAGCAGCCAAAACCAATGCATCAACGCAAGAGATACACAACAAGATCGAGCAGTTGCAAACTAGCTCTAAACTGGCGGTTGAACAGATCAATCAGTGCGTGGAGGGGATGATTCAATGCGTAGAACAAACCGGCGAAGTTAATCACTCGATATCGACAGTGTCTGATCTTCTCAACGAAGTAGAGCAAAGAAGCCATCAAATTGCGACCGCGACGACAGAGCATCAAGTCGTTGCCTCTCAAGTCACTCAAAATATCAGCCAGATACACACCTTGGCTGAAGATAACTCGCAACGTTCCCAAGTGCTTTTTTCCCACGGTCAACAGCTTGAAACCATGTCGCAACAGCAATTCTCATTAACTCAAGAGTTTAAGTTAGCGGAATCATCTAATCACAAAGATTAGAGCCAGTTAATTTCTTCCATGATTTCACGCCCAGCCTTCCGCTGGGCGTTTTCGTATCTGGTTTTTTCTGATGAAAAGGCTTTGAGCTAAAAATTACCGTGAAATGTTCTCATACAATTTCGAAAGGCCATTTAAATAACAAGGTCACTTTCCCCGTGTATATTGCCGTCAGCTGCGGATTCATCATCAAATAACGTTTTCAAAAAATGGATTTAGGCGGGCTTGTTTGATCTGACGAACAAGTAACCGAGCGCCATCTTGATAATATGAACAATAATCTCATGAAACAGTTTCATGGCGTGAAGTTAATCTGTAAGCGCTTTCATGATTTCCACAACTGGCCTTTTTACCTCCAACTTTAGTGTGATGACACTCACTTCAACCAAGACGCCTTTCTTTAATAATCGTTTTGTAAGCGGTTACAAGCTAATGAAGTATCGAGGTTCGAGTGGCAACAATTAAACACGTATCAGAACATGCAGGTGTGTCTCAGGCGACAGTGTCTAGGGTTATTAATGGCACTAGCCGAGTCAGTCATGACAAGAAGCTAAAGGTTGAAAAAGCGATCAAAGAATTGGGTTATCGCCCGAACTCTATCGCTCAAGCTTTGGCTTCAAGTCGTACTGGTAGTGTGGGCGTTGTTGTTCCAGAGCTTGGTGGCTCTTTCTATTCAGGCATCTTGCATAGCATAGAAGAAAACCTACGCCGCTTTGGTTACCACGCTGTTGTTGCGGCGGGCTCGAACACCGAACAAGGGCAGCGCGAGTCGGTGGAGTTTCTATTGGGGCGTCGTGTTGATGCTTTGATTCTTCACACTCAACTGCTCAGTGATGACTATTTAATTGAATTGGAAGAACAGGGGACCCCTGTGGTTTTAATTAACCGCTTCATCCCAGAAATGGCGATGAGTTGCATTGATATTGATAACGAAGTCGGGGGGCTACTCGCTACTCAATATCTATTGCAAAAGGGACATACAGATATCGCGTGTATTACCGGGCCTTTAGATAAAGCAGATGCTAGGGGGCGTTTGCAGGGGTATCGAAAGGCCTTGGAAGAAGCGGGTGTGCCATACGATGAAGCATTAGTCTCGGAAGCGGGCTTTACTGAAGAGACTGGCATCAGTGCGATGAAGAAGCTGATAAATCGTAAGTGTCATTTCACAGCAGTATTTGCTTCGAATGATCACATGGCATTTGGCGCCTTCGAGGTGTTGCATCAAGAGGGGCTGTCTGTTCCTAAAGATGTATCACTGGTGGGCTTCGATAACACCATCTTCGCGCGCTATCTGACCCCTAGTTTGACCACCATTAATTTCCCTATTGAAGAGATGAGCGTTGAAGCAGTACAGCTCACTCTACAGAAGCTAAAAAAAATAAAACATGACGTGAACTTTAAATTGCTGCCGACGTTGGTCACTAGAAACTCGGTATCGGATTTACCAGTTACCCTATAAAAATATTAAGGATAGAACATGAAATTTAAGACCTTAGCGCTTTCATGCGCGGTTGCTTTAGGATTAGGTACAACAGCTGCGAATGCAGCAGACAAAGAAATTCGTTTCGACGGTTTCCCTGATTTCGATAGCAGCCTAAAGGTATTACTGCCTGATTTCGAAAAGGAAACGGGTATCAAAGTTGATTACCTTATGAACAACCACGGTGACCACCACACGAAACTGACAACGAACCTTGCAACGGGTTCTGGTGCGGGTGATGTGATTGTTGTCGACGTTGAGAAAATTGGTCCATTCGTGGGTTCTGGCGGCCTAGTTAACTTGTCTGAAAACTACGGTGCAGATAAGTACGAAGAACGATTCGCATCTTATGCGTGGGCACAGGGCAAAGGCGCTGATGGTGATATGTACGGCATCCCTGTCGACCTTGGTCCAGGTGTTATGTACTACCGTACCGATGTATTTGAAAAAGCGGGCATTGATGTTAATGAAGCAATCAAAGATTGGGATTCATACATCGCTGCTGGTGAAAAACTGAAAGAGCAAAACGTACAACTTATCGCTTCAGCATCAGATGTTGCACAAGCCATTATCTTCACGACGGTTCCTGAGGGTGAAGGCCTTTATTTTGATAAAGATGGTAACCCAGTGGTGACATCAGAGCGTTTTGTTCACGCTTTTGAAGTAGCAAAAGAGATTCGCGACAAAGGCTTAGACGGCCGCATTCTGGCTTGGTCTAACGAATGGTACGAAGGCTTCCGTAACGGTACGTTAGCAACTCAATTATCTGGCGCATGGCTATTGGGTCACCTTCAAAACTGGATGGCTCCAGATACTGCGGGTAAATGGGCAGTCTCTAACCTTCCAGATGGTATCTACGGAAGCTGGGGTGGTTCATTCCTTTCTATTCCAACTCAATCGGACAACCCAGATGAAGCGTGGGCTCTTATTGAATACATGACGACTGATCGTGATGTTCAGCTGGGTGCCTTTGAGACTATCGCGGCCTTCCCTTCTAACGTAACCACGTATGACGATGAGCTTTTCCAAGAGGAGATGGAGTTCCTTGGCGGACAAAAAGCACGTCTTCTTTTTGCTGAAGTTGCGCAAAATATCAAACCAGTATCTCCAGCACAAGGCGATCACGTTGCACGTTCTATAATTTTGGAGAACGCGTTAATGGAAGTGCTTGATGAAGGTAAAGATATCAAGACAGCGTTGAAAGAGGCTGAACGTCTAATCAAGCGTCGCACACGCAGTTTGTAATTTATTTTTACTTTAAGTAAGTGAGGAAGCGTGGATAACGCGCTTCCTTTTTTTAAGAGGTCGTTACTATGAATCATACAGCGAGCACAACGATGGAACCTGCGGATAAAAGTCTTTTTTCTCGTCTAAATTTGAAAGCGCTTACACCGTATGGATTTCTTCTGCCGTTTCTGATCATTTTTTCTGTATTTGGGATCTTCCCGCTGTTGTTCTCCGTTTACCTGTCGTTCCACGAGTGGAACCCGGTAAGAGGCATGGATGCAATGGAGTTCGTTGGTTTTGAGAACTATCATATTGCCTTGACTGACCCGTGGTTATGGCGTTCATTGAAGAATACGTTTTGGTTAGCTATCACGTCAGGTGTGGCTCAGCATTTAGTTGCTATTCCAGTGGCTTACATGTTGGTTTCTATGGGTGATCGCATGCGTCACTGGCTAACATCAGCGTACTTTTTACCGTTTATCACTTCAACGGTCGCAGCGTCACTGATTTTCTTCAACATGTACTCTCCTAACTCAGGAATCATTAACCAAACGCTAATGGCTCTGGCCGATAGCACGCTGTTTGGTTGGGCATTCGCTTGGGTTAACGATTTCCAACCAATCCGTTGGTTAGACGATGCCACTATGGTGAAGCCGTCTATCGCAATCATGGTTTTCTGGAAATACACCGGTTTTAACATCGTCCTTTACACGACGGGTTTAATGACGATACCTAAAGACATCTTAGAAGCTGCACGTATGGATGGTGCCAATGCCTTCCGCCGCTTCTGGAACATTTCACTACCAATGATTCGTCCATTCATCTTCTTTGCTATCACGATGACCATCATCGGTAACCTGCAAATGTTTGAAGAACCGTTCGTATTAACACGTGGTACAGGTGGTACTGGCCAATCTGGTTTAACTATCTCGATGTACCTCTACAAAGTGGGTTGGGAATGGCTAGAAATGGGCACAGCATCTGCTATCTCATGGTTACTGTTTGCACTCATCGCGACTTGTACATTGGTTCAATTTTTACTCTTCGGTAAGAAAGGCTTAGGGGAACATTAAGATGTCGACATCAATTAAGACAAATACCTCACCACTAAGTGGACTGATGCCAAGCGAACGCAGCATGTATATTCTGACTAAGATCTTGATGGTCATGTTAGGCATTTTACTGGTTGTTTCAGCGCTAATTACAGTCTTTCCATTTGTATGGTCGGCACTGCTATCAACGCGTGACCGTTCTGAAATTTTCGGCACGGGCATTAGCTTTGCGATTGGCGATAGCCTGGCGATTAACTACGCCAAATTGCTTGAAATCATGCCGTTTTGGAAAGCGATGTTTAACTCGATTTACGTGGCTTTCTTAGGCACCACCATCTCGCTGCTGTTTTGTAGCATGGGTGGTTACGCGTTTGCTGTGTTTAAGTTCCGCGGTAAGAACGTGTTGTTCGGCATGCTGGTTGGCTCAATGGCGATTCCGCCGGTGCTTAGCTTGATCCCTTACTTCATGATCGTGAAATTCCTAGGCTTGTTAGACAACCATATGGCGGTGTGGCTGCCGTTCACAACGACACCATTTGGTATCTTCCTGATGCGTCAGCACGTGATTGCATCGATTCCTAAAGAGCTATTGGAAGCCGCAAAGCTGGATGGTGCTGGTGAGTTTAGAACGTACTGGAGTGTGGTATTGCCACTGATGAAGCCCGCATTAGCAACACTGGCTATCGTTCAATTCGTTTTCTTCTGGAACATGTTTATGCAGCCTCTCGTGGTGCTCAACAACCCAGATAACTATGTTATTACGCAAGCACTTCGAAGTGTTCAAGGCATTCCAAATACGCCATGGGGCGCGGTGATGCTAGGTACTACAATTTCAATTTTACCACTCGTGATTACTTACTTGTTCGCATCGAAACAGATGATCAGTGGTTTAACGTCCGGCGCAGTCAAAGGTTAGGTTTAAGGGTTATAACAATGAATAAATATCAACTTCCAAGTGATTCAAAGTTACGCAGTAAGGAATTTGTATTCGGTGTCGCGACATCTTCATACCAAATTGAAGGCGGCGTTGAAGAGGGCGGTCGTACACCGTCTATCTGGGACACTTTCTGCAAGACGCCGGGCAAGGTCGATAACGGCGACAATGGTGATGTGGCGTGTGACCACTACCACCTTTGGAAGCAAGACATCGAGATGATACAAGGTTTAGGCGTTGATGCTTACCGTCTCTCTATTGCATGGCCGCGCATCCTGCCGCAAGACGGTGTCGTGAACCAACAAGGCTTAGAGTTTTACGAGCAAATTATTGATGAGTGCCATGCTCGTGGAATGAAGGTGTATGTGACGCTTTATCACTGGGATCTTCCGCAATACCTTGAAGATAAGGGTGGCTGGCTAAACCGAGAAACGTCTTACAAATACGCAGAATACGCAGAAGTGGTGAGTAAATACTTTGGTGACAACATCGATGTGTACACCACGCTCAATGAACCGTTTGTGTCTGCATTCCTAGGCTACCGCTGGGGCGAACACGCGCCAGGTATCAAAGGTGAGAAAGAGGGCTACCTAGCGTCTCACCACCTAATGCTGGCACACGGTTTGGCAATGCCGATTCTTCGCAAGAATGCACCTCATGCTAAGCATGGTGTGGTATTCAACGCGACGCCAGCTTACCCGCTGACACCACAAGATCAAGGTGCAGCCGACTATTGTGAAGCGGAAAACTACCACTGGTTCATCGACCCAGTATTGAAAGGCGAGTACCCACAGTTAGTGGTTGAACGCCAAGCGATGAACATGCCAATGATCCTTGAAGGTGATTTAGACATCATCAGCGCACCTGTCGATTACATCGGTATCAACTACTACACACGCAATGTCGCTCGCTTCAATGAGAACGGCGATATTGAATCGGTGAAACAAACTGAAGCTGAACACACTTACATCGGCTGGGAGATCAACCCACAAGGTTTAACCGACTTATTGGTCAGACTGGATGCTCGCTACGAAAATATGCCACCTATCTACATTACTGAAAATGGTGCTGCGGGCAACGACGAGCGCGTTAACGGACAAGTGATGGATGAGCAACGAGTTCGCTATTTCCAAGGTCACATCGAAGCGGTTCACAACGCCGTTGAAGCGGGTGTGAAAGTCGATGGTTACTTCGCTTGGAGCTTGATGGATAACTTTGAGTGGGCATTCGGCTACTGCCAGCGTTTTGGCATTGTCCATGTTGACTACACCACCCAAGAAAGAACATTGAAACAGAGCGCAATTGCGTACCGAAATATGCTTCTAGAGCGCGCTGAGGAGAACAGATAATGGCTAAAGTAGAATTTAAGAACATCAAGAAATCATTCGGTGATGTTGAGGTTGTAAAAGAGTTTGATTTTACGGTTGAAGACGGCGAGTTCGTGGTTTTCCTTGGCCCATCTGGCTGTGGTAAATCAACAACGCTACGCATGCTTGCTGGCCTTGAAAGCATCAGCTCTGGTGACATCGTCGTTGGCGGTAAGTTGATGAATAAAGTCGACGCGAAAGACCGTGACTTGGCGATGGTATTCCAAAGCTACGCTCTGTACCCACATATGACGGTGTACGAGAACATCGCCTTTGCATTAAAACTGAAAGGCATGCCGAAAGCAGAAATCGACGTAGAAGTGCTAAAAGCGGCGAAAATGCTAGAGCTTGACCCGCTACTGAACCGTAAGCCAAAAGAGCTTTCTGGTGGTCAGCGTCAGCGTGTTGCGATGGGTCGTGCAATGGTTCGTACGCCGAAGGTTTTCTTGTTTGATGAGCCGTTATCTAACCTAGATGCGAAACTTCGTGGTGTGATGCGTGAAGAGATCAAACACCTGCACCGTGAACTAAAAACGACCACGATTTACGTAACGCACGATCAGATTGAAGCGATGACACTGGCGGATCGTATCGTGATTCTGAAAGACGGTTATGTGGCACAAGTCGGTACGCCAACTGAGGTGTTCCAACGCCCTGCTAACAAGTTTGTCGCGCAATTCATTGGTAACCCGTCAATGAATATGCTGGAAGCGAAACTGACTGAGACTGAAGGTGAGTACTTCGTTGAAATTGGCGATGTTCATATCCCACTTCCTGAGCGCTTTAAGTCTCTGGCATCTAAGAACCTAGCGCTGCATTTTGGTGTTCGTCCAACGGACATTCACCTACGTGCCGAGCAAGTTGACCACGACCGCGTACTGCCATTCCCTGTGAAAATCAAAGACAAGGAATTACTGGGCGCAAGCATTCTTCTGAAAACAGAAATTGGCGGTCAACCGCTGATGGTTGAAACCCAAGCCGCTGAAGTCGATGTGAAAGAGCTGACACTTTATTTGGATTTGGATGCTTTCCACTTGTTCGATGCTCTGAGTGAGAACTCGCTAGCGAGCTAGTTCGTTAAATAAAGCGAGTTCGAGACAACAGATTCAAATGGTTCAGTCAGCCATCGAGCTGATATCAACCAACTTACGACAAATTGTTTGGCCCTTCCTGATTTGGGAGGGGCTGGGGATAGTGATGATGAAATTCGGATATTTTGACGATAAAAACAAAGAATACGTAGCAACCACACCGTGTACACCGATCAAATGGTGTAACTATGTGGGCACATTAGATTTCGGTGGCATTGTAGATAGCAACGGCGGCGTGTTGTTGTGTAAAGGCGATCCGGCACTCAACCGCATCACCAAGTACATTGCTCAACTGCCAAACTCAGATTTCAAAGGCTCGACCTTATACCTTAAGGTGCGTGATGAAGCAGGGAATGTAGAAGTGTTTTCTCCTTTTTACACACCAACTCTGAAGCCATTGGATAAGTTTGAAAACCATACGGGTTTGTCTTACACCACCATTATTGCGGAAGCATTCGGTGTGCGCTGTGAAGCGACCTTCTTTGTGCCAAAGTCTGACCAAGTACTGTTGCAAGACATCAAAGTCACCAACATTTCAGACAAAGCGCTGCACGTTGATGTGGTACCCGTGTATGAGTTCACTCACTTTGATGCACTTAAGCAACTATTAAACGCAGACTGGGTTCCACAAACTATGACGCTTAAAGCGCATCAGCAAGAGTCGGGTCATACCGTGCTTGAGCAATACGCTTTCATGAAGCGTGATTACGCGGTTAACCTTATGACAGCGGATCGCCCTGCGACTTCTTTTGACGGTGATCGCCAGTCGTTTTTAGGCAATTTGGGATACGGTACATGGGCAGCGCCAGAAGCGCTAAACAATGATGAACTGGGTAATACTGAGTGCTTGCGTGGCGATAACATTGGCGCACTAAATCTGCGCTTGGGTTGGTTATCACCAGAGCAGACCGAACGTACGATTGTACAAATCGCGCAAGAACAGAGCCTAGAAGCTGCACTGCCTCTATTGGCTAAATATCGTGACCATCAAGTGGTCGATTCTGCTTTCGCTGAACTGGCTGAACATTGGGATGGTTACCTACAAGCGGTTCAGGTTGAAACGCCAGACCCAGCAATGAACTCAATGCTTAACGTACATAACCCACGTCAGTGCCACACAACCAAGAACTGGTCTCGTTACCTGTCTCTGTATCAGCTTGGCTATGGCGCTCGTGGTATCGGTTTCCGTGACTCTTCTCAAGATACTTTGGGTGTGATTACTCACATGCCAGAAGAGGCGCGTGAGTTCATTGAGCGTCTCTTGTCTGTTCAGAATACTAACGGTTCTGCGATGCATCAGTTCTTCCCATCAACGATGGAAGCGAACGCGGGTGACTCTCGTGAAGAGGAAGATCGCCCTGATTACTACGGCGATGATCACCTGTGGATCATCTACGCGGTAACTCAATATGTGAAAGAAACGGGTAATGCAGACTTCTTGAATAAAGAGATCCCGTTCTATCAAAAAGACAAAGCTGGCAACCCCGTTGAAACCGGAACGGTTTGGAACCACTTATGTCGTTCTATTGAATTTACTTACACCAATACCGGTGAGCACGGTCTACCACTATTAGGTTTTGCTGACTGGAATGACACGGTGAACCTGCCAACCGGTGCTGAGTCGATGATGGTAGCTAACATGTACGGTAAGGCATTGCTCGATATGTTGGACCTGTGTGAGTTGCGCGGCGAAGCGAAACTGACGGCTAAGTTCAAAGACCAATATCAGCAAATGCAGAGTACGGTCAATGAGTGCGGCTGGGATGGTGAGTGGTTTGTTCGTTACTTTGATGAGCAAGGTTTGCCAATCGGCTCTCATAAAAATGAGCAAGGGCAGATTTACACCAACGGTCAAAGCTGGCCTGTGATCTCTGGTTTCGCGACTCAAGAACGTGCAACTCAAGCTCTAGATTCTGTTTACAACAAGCTGAACACCACCAATGGCATCAAGCTTTCAACACCTGGCTACAACGGCTTTGATCCGCAGCTAGGTGGCGTTTCGACGTACCCACCAGGTGCGAAAGAGAATGGCGGTATCTTTTTGCATTCAAACCCATGGGTGATGATCGCAGAAGCGAAAATGGGCAACGGTGAGCGTGCTTACGAGTACTACCGTCAAATCAACCCAGCTTCTAAGAATGATGATATTGATACCTTCGAATCTGAGCCATACTGCTACCCACAAAACATCTTGGGTGACGAACATAAGCAATTTGGTTTAGGCCGAAATGCATGGCTTTCTGGTACTTCATCTTGGACCTACGTTGCGGGTACGCAATGGATCCTGGGTGTTCGTCCTGAAGTGGATGGCTTGCTGGTGGATCCTTGCATTCCGGCAGAATGGCCTGAATTCAAAGTCCGTCGTCAGTTCCGTGGCGCGACCTACAACATCCATGTTACCAACCCAAATAACGTGTGTAAGGGAGTGGTTGAAATGAAGGTCAACGGTGACCTAATTTCAGGTAATAAAGCGCCAGTGTTTACATCGGGTGAGCACACCATCAAGGTGATTTTAGGTTAACAAAGAGAAGGGCGCTTTATGCGCCCTTTATTGCTTTTTAGTTTCTCTTTAGTGTCGCTTTATTTTGGTTGCATCACTGTGGTTGATAGCTGGCTTGGCATTGCCAAATAAAGGTCTGAGATTGGTTCGGGCTAAGCGTCAATAAGCCGATCTGGTTATTGAACGCATCAGCTGGGCAAGTCATTGGTTCTATTGCAATACTTTGCTCGCTAGTCGGTGTGTAAAGCTGAACGAATGGGTAGCTTGCATCTTGTTGATAGCGAATTGCGGCAGACGAATCTGAGCGCGTAAACGCAAGTTGATTGGTTGTCTTGGAATCAAATTCAAAGCAGTGATTTAAGCTTTGATTGGTGAGTGAATCGTCCAAAGACAAACAGTCAAAAGCCAGTTTTTCACCATTGGGTAGGTCGTTTTCGTGGATGACCTCAGAGCAAGGCGACATAGCGAGCCCACATTGTTCTAGCTCAGTGCCGAGTGAGAAATAAGGGTGCCAAGCATCACCGAATGGGAATGCAGAATCACCAAGATTAGAGACGGTCGTTGAGGAAGTGAGTTTACCCGTGATGTCGACATTGAAGGTTACTTCAAGGTTGAACGCAAACGGGAAAGCAGGATGCAAAGACGACGTTTGATACTGCAACGTCACACTGGCGGATTCTTCAGTGGCTACGCTGTTTGTGATTGAAAAAGGTTGGTTGTAGAGCAGGCCATGTACGGCGTGATCAGACCAAGGAAAGTTAGCTGGGAGTTGATGGTTTTGGTTATCGAAACTGTAACGACCTAAGTTTAAACGGTTTGGAAAAGGGAATAATTTAGCACTGCGGGAAAAGAACGGATGTTGGTTGATCAGTTCATCATAATTCTGATAACCACAAATAAAAGAGAATGGACTGTTATTTACGATATATTTATTAATAATAGAACCAAATCCATTGATTATTTGAAGTTCTATACCATGTTGGTGGTTTATTAATGTGACAGAGTCAATATTTCCAAATTTTTCATTTATAATTTTAAACATGTTGATGTCTCCATTTTTAAAAGATATTAACAAGAAGAAAAAAATATTCAATGGCGGTTTTAAAATGAATAATAAAATTCCATATACGAGCTACTCAGGAAATTCAGAGCACTTGTGTAAAAAAGGTGATGCAGTTGAATTTATTCAACCTTGGTACACGCCAATTTCGACCACGCCAGAAAATACCGGTATGGCAGTCGGCGGAATTGGTAACACATTTACACTCACACCAAACGGCAACACGCCGAACTTCAGCTTTATTCCGGGAATCTTTGTCGATTGTTCAGAACAAGTTATTAATTTTAATGATTTTTATGCGTCTGTGATGAATGCGCCAACCATCGACACGCTGCAAGTTCTTAGCGAAGAAGAGTTGAGTGTTCACCTGAACTTTTATCCTGCTTTGTTCGATGGCAAGAAGATCGAAAGCAAAAACATATCGAATGCGATTAACCTGATTCGATCAGCATTAAAAAATGGTCGCTTCTACCAAGAAAATAAAGCTAACTTTACAAAGTGGAACGTTGAATTTTCAAATAAGACTCAATTGTTGATTGAAGAAGATTCAGGTTCAACTATTTGTCAATTATATGTAGTCTTAGATTTCTTTAATGGTTTATTAATAAATGATACAACGAGATTATTATCACTCACTGCGAGTGATAATAATATGGATAATATCAATGGCAGTGATATAGATAGAGTTAATGGTAGAGATATAGAATATCAAGCTTTGTATCCATTGGCTGAATATAAATACAGCAGCTTCGAAGATATTAATATAAAGCGTAAGGTAGTCTCTCCGATCGTTAAAGAGAACAAACGCCTCTGTTCTTTACCGATGCACTGGAATCACTTCGAATTAACAAATAATTCATCGCAACCACGCGTGATTACGCTTGCTCAACCGCTACAAAACTTGATTGGTTCAACCTATCAAAAAGGTCGCGATGGCATTCAAGATTCGGCGTGTACCTTGTCTCAAAACCCGATCGCTCAGCAGCATGAAGTGGTTAACTTAAAAGGCGAAAGTCACAGCTTTACGGGAGTTCAGCTTTCTAGCCAATCGCCTTATCAGAGCGATATTGAAGGCGAAGTGGTGTTTGGTGTTCAAGCGGATAACCATTTGGTGGAATCTGGCAAGGTCTCGATTTCTGTGAAGCCAACGCTTTACACCTCTAAGAGTGCTCAGCAAACAGAGTTCGCACTGAAAACAGGCCGCACAAACACTGAGTTCCAAACAGGAATTTACACGGGGCGTGAAGCACTGAGCGCTTTGGTTGTGGTGCAGGTTGAGCTAGAAGCGGGAGAGTCTGTTGACCTGCGTTTTGCGCAAGTAATGGCACACAGCAAAGTCATGCTTAATGGTTGGCATTCAAAGAAGGCTTACACGCAATTCTACCCTCAAGCTAAACCCGCTCTGCCGATGTTAGAAGACGTATTGCCTGAGCTAGAAGCGATTGAGCAACAGATCGTGAAGCAACAAGCAGCCTTCCTAGAGCAAGCTCAAAGCAAGATCTCGCAGCCTGATTCAGCACTTCGCTATGCGACGATGGCGATGAACTCACTGTCTTTCTTAGCGGAATCAACGGTATGGGATAAAGAAGATAAATTCTTAGTAAAAGAGTGTGTCGACTACCCATTCTTTAACTCTCTGGATGTGTATTTCTACGGCTCATTCTCACTGCTTTATTTGTTGCCTGAGCTTGATGGCTGCGTGATGAAAGAGTTTTCTAAGGCCATTTTGGCGGAAGACTTTACCGAGCGCCGTTACTGGGAATACGAAGCGACGCCCAATGCCGAATTGATTGATGACAAGTACCAAGGCGTGCGTGCAATTCGAGGTGCGGTAATCCACGACTTGGGTAGTCCGTTTGACATCCAGCCCGACGCTTACAGCTGGCACAACGTGAAAGAGTGGAAGGACTTAGCGCCGAAATACATTCTGATGGTGTACCGCCATTACCAAAACACCCAAGATCTCTCTGTGGTTAAAGAGTGCTGGCAAGCGGTAACTGAAAGCATCGATTTCTTATCGAATTTGATCGCTGAAGGTGACGATTTACCACTAACCCGAGGCACAGACGATACCTTTGATAACCTCGCGTCTCACGGCATCTCAATTTACTGTGCGAGCCTTTGGGTTGCTGGCCTACAAGCCGCGAGCGAACTTGCACAATTGATGGGTGAAAGCGAGCTAGCTAGCGGTTACTTAACGCGTTCTAAAAAGGCGTTAGCCACGGTTGAGCAAAGCTTGTGGGATGACAAAGAGGGTTACTACCACTTCTTCGTGACGCCAGTTCAAGCCAAGCATCTAACCGGTGCGGGCTATCAAGCTCTGGAAACCTTGGGCCTGACTTTGACGGGTGATGCGATTGCTGACAAGAACACGCTAAATGCCTATTTAAATGAAACGGATACCTCCATCAACATTAGTAAGGTATCTCAAAGAGTCTCTAAGAAACGCTTGCTGAGTGAGACTGCGCCTCAAGCTTTTATACAAGAATACTTAGATTTAGTGCCAGATTCTGACAACAGTTTTGGTGATGCCTTGTTGGCCGACAGTTACCTAAAGCTCATCGGCTTGGACGGTATTTTCCCGCAAGAGAATATCCAACGCGCATTGGACTATGTTTATAAGCATAACTTCGAAATTAACAGTCCTGAGTTGGGTGTTGCGAATATGACGTTAGCCGATGGCTCACCACATGAAGCATTTCAGGCACAAGATGTGTGGATTGGTGTTCAGTTTAGTGTGGCAACAGCGTTGAATTTAGCGGGTAAATCACAGCAAGCAGAAACATTGATGGATACCGTGTATACCGCACTCTATGACTATTCGAAAATTCCATTTGCAGCGCCAGAAGGATTCAATTGCTCTGTGTCTGTCAATGAGAAAGATCTTATAGAAGTGTTTAAAGTGTCGCAAAATGATGCGAAAAACTGGCTAAGTGTACTTAAATGTCAAAAGTGTGTGCTGTCTGACGGTCGTATCAACCCAACATTAACGAAAGATACTGACAATTTTGTTAAAATGATGGGCGGTGAAATTCCGCTAGAAAAACTGGCAGGCTTACACAAATGGCTATTGAGTACTGGCTTGAAATATACAGCTGGCCGCTATTTTAGACCGGGGATGATCTTCGCCTACTTGTATTAACTTAATGACACAAGCTTCAGCTAAAGCAGTGGTATGCAGGTTGAAATTGACGGGGAGCTTCAAGCTCCCCGAATGTCACTTGATTAGGGTATCGAGATGCGCACTAAAACAAAAAAAACAACAGTATACGATGTAGCAAGACTGGCTGGCGTTTCTCCCAGCACCGTGTCTCGCTTCCTTAATCGAACCACTTATGTGTCTGACGATAAAAGCCAAAATATTGAGCAAGCGATTAAAGACACTGGCTACAAACCTAATTTTCAAATGCAAGAAAACACCAACCGACGTTCACTCACCATTGGTGTGTTGGTGCAACACCCTGACAGCCCTTATACCAGTCGTATTCTCAATGACATGGAGAAAACACTGATCGCTCAAGGCTATTCGTTAGTGATCGCGACAGGGCATTGGCAGAAAAAGTTGGAAATGCACGCGTTGGAGTATCTTGCAAAAAGTAACGTGGATGGCATGATCATCGTGACAGGAAGCATTACTCAGGAAGAGATTGCCAAGTATGCACAAGACATTCCTATCGTGATGGTTGGCTACGATTTTGTTGAGAATAACGTCCGCTCCATCAACATTGATAACGTGTTGGGCGGCTACATGGCAACCTTACATTTACTGCAACAAGGGCATGTGAATATTGCTCATATTAAGGGGCTTTCAAGTCAACCTGATTCGGGGAATCGCTTTGAAGGCTATAAGAAAGCACTTCAAGAGGCGGGCATAAAAGTGATGCCAAAACTCGTTAAACAGGGTGATTTCAGTAGTGAGTCAGGCTACGAGAAAACCGTTGAATTAATAGAGTCGAAGGTTCATTTTTCCGCTCTATTCGCAGCCAATGATCAAACGGCTTACGGGGCGATTAAGGCATTGCATGATCACGGTTATAAAGTGCCAGAAGATGTGTCGGTGATCGGGTTTGATGACTTGCCTACGTCTAAGTATTTCACGCCAGCCCTGACGACGCTGAGACAGCCGATTGAAGAGATTGGTGAGGTGTGTGCTCAGTCGATTTTGAACTTGTTATCTGGCGAGAGGCATGAAGCGCGATTGCCACCCATTGATCTAATCGTCAGAGAGTCGACCAAGTCATTGTATCGTTAATTTTAAGACAAGCATCAAGGTGGTGCGCCCGTGATGATTCGGATTGACGTAAATGCAGGGCATTGGGCAGGTATCGCTGAGTAAAGCTATCGATCTCACTGCTGATATTTACGCGTTCACATTGTTCAATATGGGGTAGGTAAGCTAAAGCACTTCTGCCCGAAATCAATTACTACAGGGGAATTTTAATGAAGGTGCCAACGAGAGTGTAATGCGTGATACGGAAACCTCTATCACCGGCTGAAATAGAGCTAGACATGAGAAGCTATTCTAAAATAAGGTTGGATTTTATAAAGTAGGAAATGTCAAACAACAATAAAACATCCGAATAACGCGCACACCAATAAAAAAAAGGGCTAACGACATTTCGACTCTTTAGAGAACGATATGAATAACCGGTTTTCGTACAAATAAAACACAATGACTTTGATGTAAATATCTAGAACACTACCTTTATTGGTTCAAAAATCTTATATGTCACCATTTGTACGTCACATTAGGTGGCGACTTGATTTTAATGGCACTAAAAATGTCTCATATCATCTATTTGAAGTACTGATTTTCGTAAAAATAGGCGCTAATTCTCTATTTGTTCTAATGGTTATTTTCTGTTCAAACTTGAGGTTTTTAAAAAGTGTATAATTGCATCCAAGACATTTTATTTAAAGGTTAAGTTTATTATGAGTAAGAAATTTGAGTTTGAAGTTCCGAGTCATTACGAATCAGTTGCATGTCACTTAGAGGAGATTTTATCACAAATGAGTTGCCCAATAACCAAAGAGAAAACTCTGATGATTCAATTAGGCAAGGTCAATATATATAGTTTTGGTTTGTATGTGGATCACCATGAGCCTAAATATACGAATGTTTTTGAGGCAATGGCTTTGTATTTTAGTCGTAATGTTTCAAAGCAAGAATTACTATCTGATAAGATTAAAACAAAAGAATCGTTAGGCAATATTATCATCAAGTATAATTCTTGTATGGATCAAGATATGAGGAAAGACCTACAAAGAACGTTCAATAACGCTTAGCTATAAATGCGAGTTCAAACGAATCTAAACTAAAATGCCTTCCTAATTTTTTATTTGTGGTTAAAAATAAAGGTATATTCTTTTGAAGAAGTTTATAGTGTCAACTGTTCAGACTAGGCCGCGCTGCCAAACCGGTAGAGGCCAATCGCCAATAAATCGGCTTGTCCAAGGATCATCACTTGGTTCTTTGCCACCATAAATGAGCATTTCAATTGGGTGTGATCCAGAGCCAAATCTAATAATTGATTTTGGTAATCTGCTCATCTTATTTCCCTCAAGCCCTTTAATAATCAAGCCTTCAGAGATGGAATTAACACTTCACACAAAGTACCAGGCACAAAAAAGCCTCGCACTTGGCGAGGCTTTGGTTATCTAAATGTTCTGGATGCATCTCGATAAAAGTTTTCATGACTGCCCAACGCCATTAGGGTCAGGACTAACGTCCCGTCTTCATCGTAGTTGTACCCAAGGAAGGTGAGCTGCTTGTTCATCTTAAACTTGTGCACCCTAAGAAAAGACAAATCGCCTTTCTTCATCACGCCAATATAAGGGTTTTCTATAACCTCTTTTACTGCTTTATCTAGATCTTGTTTCTGGTTTTTGTGTAGCTTTTTTACGGTCTTGGCAAATGTCGTAGTTTGCTCAATCTTTGTTACTTTCGCTAAATTCATAAGAGGTCGTATTCCCGTGCTCTAATTCGGCTTTAGCGATGATTGCCTGCAGTACGAACTCGTAGGTTAAGTCAGGGTTATCCTCCATGATCTTGCCTATTTTCGCCCAATGCTCAATTTGCTTGGGGGTCGTTCGATTTAAAGCTGTTCCAATGGTTGCAGCTCTATCTACTAGGCTCTCATCAAGTCTAACGCTTGTAGTAGCCATATGTCTTACCTTGGTCGATGGTCATTTGTTTGTTGATGTCAATTGTAGCGCATTGCATCATATGTGGCAACTTGCAGCAAAATACCTGCTGGTGTGAGGCTTTGGGGTTCTGTCGCAAACTTTGAGTCTTTAAGTTAAGATTTGCTTAATTTCCATTCATGTTACTGACTCTTAATGTTTAAAGGCTGCCACTTTCCTTCTGAAGTTATTCTTGAAATCGTACGTTATTATCTCGCCTATAAACTCAGTTATTGTGAAATCGAAGAGATTCAGAGTGAGCGTGGTGTAACCCGCACCATCAATACTGAACGCTAAGTTAAGCGATTTTCCATACCTGGAGTTCTTCATTAATTGCTAATTTCGCAGATACGCTAACAAATTTTTGTCCAAAAACGAGTTGAACCAAGCCACTCTGTGGCTGTGATCCGACTATCAGCTAACCCTGTTAAAAGTCCGTCAGTTTTAGCAAACCTTCATAATCACTGAGTTGATTTTTCATATATGCCAGAAACGAAAAATGTCGCATCCATGCGACATTTTTCTTTTGGCGGCCAAACCAGTTTTGCTATATCCATTCTAGATTTCAATCCATTCTACTCTTCATATTTGTAGCCGCAGCGTTGTTAACTGCCTAAGTTCACCCTAATCACATAGAGCCCCTATGCTCATAGGGCTGAACTTATTTGTTGCCTAGCTGCAACTCCAACTATCTTGAGTAGCGATACATATTCAGAATGTACTTATAAGACGCTGTTAATGTTGATTAGTTCCCGTTACGCCGCATTTTTTTTCGATTTATTTTCTAAGTCGAATGACGCTGCGATTAACTTCTTGGTGTAGTCATTTTTCGGTGCATTGAAAATCTCTTCTGCAGACCCTTCTTCCATCACTTCGCCTTTCTGCATCACCAATACACGATCCGATAGTGCTTTCACTACCGAGAGGTCGTGGCTGATGAACAGAAAACCAATATTGTGCTTGGCTTGAATGTCTTTCAGCAGGTCAATCACGGTCAGTTGTACTGAGCGATCGAGTGCTGAAGTCGGTTCATCCAGCAAAATGAAAGAGGGCTCTAGAATCAGTGCGCGAGCAATCGCGATACGTTGTCTTTGCCCGCCAGAGAACTCATGCGGATAACGGTTTATTGAATTCGGCTCTAAGCGAACTTCAATCAATGCTTTGCGCGCTCTTTCTAAACGTTCTTGCTTGGATAGATGAGGTTGATGCACCGTTAAGCCTTCGGTGATGATTTCCCCAACTGTCATGCGTGGTGATAAAGAACCATAAGGATCTTGGAACACCATTTGGACATCTTTCTTGAGCTTGTGACGCTCTTTATCATTTAATAAGCTAACGTCTTGGCCTTTGTAAACAATACGTCCGGTACTTGGCAGCAAGCCGATTAATGCACGTCCAAGAGTCGATTTACCTGACCCTGATTCACCTACAATGCCTAGCGTTTCGCCTTGTTTAAGATTCAACGAAATCCCTTTTACGGCTTCGAAGTACTGACTTTTACTCTTGATGAAATGTGATTTAACTAAGAACTGAACTCGGATATCGTCAGCAGACAATAGCTCTGGGGCTGACGCCTCAACAGGAACCTTAGCGCCTTTAGGAATCGAGTTAATCAGCATGCGTGTGTAATCGTGTCTTGGATTCTCGAATAAGGCTTGAGTCATTCCTTCTTCAACTAGCTCACCTTTGCACATTACCAGAACACGGTCGGCAAAATGTTTTACTACGCCAAGGTCATGGGTGATAAACAAAATCGCCATGCCCATCTTGCTTTGAATCTCTTTGATCAAAGAGAGCACTTCAGCCTGAACCGTTACATCTAATGCCGTAGTGGGTTCGTCGGCAATCAAAATATCGGGCTCGTTGATCAAAGCCATCGCAATCATGATGCGCTGCAACTGACCGCCTGAAAACTCATGCGGGTATTTGTTATATGCTTGCTCTGGCATGGGTAAATGCACAAGATTGAAGAGCTCTAGCACACGCTGTTTTGCTTTTGATTTCGATACATTGCGGTGACACATAATGGCTTCAGCCACTTGTGTGCCCACGCGCAGGTATGGGTTGAGAGAGGTCATCGGTTCCTGAAAGATCATGCCGATTCTGTCGCCACGAATCGACTGCATTTCTCGTTCAGTCTTGCCAAGTATTGATTGCCCCTCAAATTCTATTTCAGATTGAGCATCAATGATGGCGTTATCAGGGAGCAAACGCATGAGTGCGTTAGAAGATACTGATTTACCTGACCCTGATTCACCAACAATGGCCAAGGTTTCGCTAGAATTAAGGGTAAAGTTAACCTTTTTTACCGCATCAATGATTCCATCATTGGTTGTGAAGCTAACGGAGAGGTTATTGACTTTAAGAATGGCCCGGTCCGACATGATATATCCTTATCAATTTAAGACATTAGGTGAAGATTTCACTTCTGACGTGGTTTTAAGTTGCCCAAAATGGTGATGAGCACGTTGAATTTGTTCTAGTTCGAGCATCCAATACGAACTGCGTTGAGCACTGCAAAAAGCGATCAAATGATTGAGTAGATCTTCACTCTGTTTTTCCAGCAGTGAATAGGTGCGTTGGATCAGTTCTGTGCTTTCGAGAGAGATAAATTGCATCAGTGCGTAAGACTGATTCAAGGTGTCGAAGGCTTGCTGATGATGGCCTAAACGGTTGAAAATCTCTGATTGAGCGACACTTGCGTCTCTAAGCCCTGCAAGTAGACAGGCAAATTGGCAGGGCTTGATGTCGCCTTGGTATGCAGCGTCCTGGATGTGGTGAGGAAGAGACGTTAGAACATCACCATACAGGCGCTGTGCTTCTGGCCAGTGACCTTGTTCCATTAACTGTTCAGCTTTTAGGTAGTGCATCCAGCATCGTTCAATTTCCATATCCACATCCTCAATTTATAATATTCGAAAATGTTAATGATATTTATTATCAAATGCAAATTAAAATCATTCACATGTTAAGTTGGTAAATAAAGTGGCCGGTTATTCTTAAAAATGGCTCAAATTGTGCGTTATTTGCTCAGTTGAACGGCGATGTTGCGTAAGTCACTAAATTTATAGGAAATTACATCTACACTGATTTTATCTACACCCAAGTAATGAAGGACTAAGGAGGCGGCGATGGCGATGCAAAGACTCAATACAGAACAGCTGTATAAGGTAGCGGAACTCGATAAGCTACCATGTAAGTCGACCAAAGAACTGGCTCCAATTGACGAAATCGTCGGGCAAGAACGTGCACAAAAGGCCGTTGAGTTCGCGATGTCAATCAAGGAAAAGGGTTACAACATTTATGCGATAGGGCGAAATGGTTTGGGTAAGCGCACCATGATTTTGCGCTATCTAAACCGACACACTCAAGAGGTCCAAGAGCTTTTTGATTGGTGTTATATCGCGAACTTTGAAGATATTCGTACACCGAAGGTACTCAAGTTGCCACGTGGCGTGGGCAGCAGCTTAAAGCAAGACATTGAAAAGCTGATGCGTAAATTGCTTAAAGCCATGCCGCTCGCATTCGACAATGAGATGTACTTTAGCCGTGCAGATAGGCTTAAAAACCAATTGGCCACGAAGCAACAAGCTGCACTCGAAACAATTAGCCAAGAAGCGAAAGACAAGGGCATCAACCTGACGATTACCACTCAGGGTGATTACCAGTTTGTCGCAATGAATGGTGATGATCTTCATACCGAAGAGAGCTTCGATCTGCTTTCGCCGGAAGAGCAAGACCAGTTCGATAAAACCATTGATGGATTGGAAGTGGGTCTACGAACCATTTCTCGCGAACTGACCGAGCTTGAGGAGACGTATACAGAGAAAATTCAAAAGCTTAATGATGATACGGCGCGAGATGTGATCACGCACTTCATCAAGCAATTGAAGCAAGACTACAGCCAATATCCAGATATCAAAAAATACCTGACGGCACTGCGTAAAGACATTGTCGACAACGCAGATATTTTCTTGGAAGAGAGCACAGAGCAAGCAGAAGTTGCGACCGCCTCTTTGGATAAGAAAATGCCACGTCGTTACAAGGTTAACGTGATTGTGAGCCAGAAGGAGGAGACGCTGCCGATCGTGGTTGAAGAGAATCCGAATTATCACTCTCTGTTTGGCTATGTCGAGACGGCAACTTTTAAAGGCACTGTATTTACGGACTTCTCATTGATTCGCGCCGGTAGCTTACACAGAGCCAATGGCGGTGTGTTGTTGATGGATGCGGTTAAAGTCCTCGAACAGCCTTATGTTTGGGAAGGCCTGAAGCGCGCGCTACGTTCGCGTCAATTGAGCTTCACTTCATTAGAAAAAGAGGTCACGTTAACGGGAGCGGTATCGCTTGATCCAGAACCCATCCCATTAGACGTTAAGATCATTTTGTTTGGTGATTACCGCACTTATCAACTGCTGCAACATTACGATGCGGAGTTCGGTGAACTGTTCCGTGTCACTGCTGATTTTGAAGATGAGATGAAGCGTACTGCGGATTCTGAAATGCATTATGCACGCTTCATTTCGAGCATCGTACATGACAACAACATGCTGCATTGTGATCGTAAAGCGATTGCTCGCATCATTGAGCACAGTTCTCGTCAGGCGGGTGACCAAGGTAAGTTGTCGCTGCACTCGGCACATATTGCGAACCTGCTTCGTGAATCAAACTACGTGGCGAGAGGCTCAAAATCGAACTTGATTCGTGCAACGCACGTCGACCAAGCGTTATCTAACCAACAGATGCGTGTCGGACGACTGCAAGACAGCGTAATGGAAACCTTCACTAACGGCACAACGCTGATTCATGTTGATGGTCAGGCGGTTGGGCAGGTCAATGCTCTGTCAGTACTTAGTACTACCGATCATATGTTTGGTGCGCCGAACCGAATCACGGCTACCACAGCTTACGGTGACGGTGAAGTGATTGATATTGAAAGAAACGTAGACCTAGGTGGCAGTATTCACTCGAAAGGGGTGATGATCTTGTCTGCTTATCTTTCTTCAGTGTTTGGTAAGACAGCTAAAGTCCCGCTCACCACTAACATCACCTTCGAACAATCGTATGGTGGTGTCGATGGTGACAGTGCGAGTATGGCCGAGTTCTGTGCGGTAGTGTCTGCGTTTTCTAAGCAGCCAAACCGCCAAGATATTGCGATTACCGGCTCAATGAACCAATTCGGTGAGTCTCAGCCTATTGGTGGTGTGAACGAGAAAATTGAAGGTTTCTTTGATGTGTGTGAAATCAAAGGGCGTTCAAACGAACAAGGGGTGATAATCCCACGATCGAATGTTCATAACTTAATGCTGCGCGGTGACATCGTGAAAGCAGTTGAAAAAGGCGAGTTCAATATCTGGGCGATTGACCATGTCACAGAGGCGATTGAACTGTTCACAGGCAAAGCCGCAGGTGAGGCAAGTGATGAGGGTAGCTATCCAATTGATACTATCTTTGGTATCGCTCAAGCTAAACTGAACGCACTGCGTAAATAGCTGTATAGCTAGACTAGATAGTTAGCTAGTTTATGCCTAGATAAACAGATAAACAGATAAACAGATAAACAGATAAATAAACAGCCAAAACGCAAAAGCCATCGATTCTAGAGTCGATGGCTTTTTTATTGGTTGCGACTTAGCTCGCGAGTGAGTGGTTTGTATTTGGTCAATTCACGAATTAGATGAGCGCAGTGTGTTAAATGATCTTAGCCGTTTCGTAAGCAGAGCTTGGTGCCATCGAACTTCAATTTTGCCAACAAGTGTTTGGCGTTAGCTCGGCCAATATCATCAAATTCCACACCGTATCGAGCGTAGTGCGTCGATTTTTGCAGATTACAGATGATGCCTCTCAAAGGAGGGATAAGAGGGCCATTGTAGTTTTCAGGTGTAATCTCGATAGACACTCGATCGGCAATCTGAATTGCACGAGAGGTCGGAGAGGTCACAAAACGACAACCACTTTTCGATAAGTCTCTTATCTCACAGTTTGCTCGTTGGTCGTTGAAGATAATTCTTGAAGCCAAGTTCACTTCATAGCGTGTTTCTTTACGCAACTGAGTGACTTGCATCGTGCTTGGTGTCGAAAGTACAAGAATAGGGAAGGGTTCACCAATCTTATGGTGAATTTGACTTCTAAAGTGAATAAGTGCGCCCTCACCTCGCAGAGAGTAGGCTCGAGCGGTCATCCAAAAACCTTCTTGAAAGAAAAAATTCAGATCTTCATTGGATACCTCGGGAACCTCAACCACAATACAGTTATCACTGTGTGTACCGATAAACTTGGTGGTGGCGAGAAACTTCGTGCCAACTGGAGTCGAGACATTTAATGTCAGCTCACTGCCGTGCTCAATCATGGCCAGTGCATCGGTGCTGTTTATCGTAGAAACGGTGCGGTTACGAGGATCTTGAAGTGCCTGATTATGCTCCAAAGGCTTCTTCAGTGGTGCGTTCATTATATATTCTCCATGCGCCAACATGCGTCTGTTAGTTATATTGGTAACTTGCTAACAAGGGGTTATTACGTGCTAGATTGAGTAGGCGTACTCACATAGATTTATAGAGTGCCTTTTATCATTGCTGTTTTTATATTAAGCCGATGGCACTGAATTAACTACTTTGTTTGTAAGTACTTAGTTTTATTTATATGCACTTGCGTTAGTCTATTACAAGGAACTCATACTTCAAACTTTTATTGTTTGTCGTATCAATTATTTGCAGGAGTTGAGAATGCAGGCAGTAAAATGGGATCAAGAAGTGAACCAGATCACAGTTGAGCTAGAACCCAACCAGTTCGCGGTCGTTAAGTATCAAAAGGACGGAGATGTACTACATATCACCTCGACACGAATCCCTGATGAACTACAAGGCAAGGGCTTTGGCAAGGTGATGATGGAGTCGGTCTTGCCTGAAATTGAACAAGCAGGCTTTAAAATTGTGCCAGTTTGTAGCTATGTCGTTCACTACATGAATAGGCAGCCACAGTGGTCACATCTTCTATCTGATAAAGCATAGCAACGAGTAATATGTCTCAATCAATATCGTCAAATAATCGGGCTCAACCTGAAGCGAGTTCAAGTCAAAATCAGCCTGAGCTTTATCAAAAAATAGCGACCTCGTTGGGTTGTCATGAAGGGTTTGATGTCCAAGTGATTCAACGCCTGTGGGGAGGATATGGCGAGTTAGTTCGCTTGGTCTTTTCTCAAGAAGGCCATGCTGAACTGAAAAGTGTGATTGTTAAACATGTCGCGTTACCAGATAAAGCAGAACACCCAAAGGGTTGGAATACCAAACTCTCTCACCAACGAAAGGTGCACTCTTACCAAGTTGAAACGGCATGGTATCAGTCGTTCACTCAACAGTGGGATGAGCGTTGCCCTGTACCTGTAGGGCTGCATTGTGAGTTACAAGAGAACGAATGGTTGATTGTGATGCAAGACTTAGCCGAAATCGGTTTTCCGTTAACTTCTCAGTTTAATGTGCTTGCTGTTTTCGATGATCTGGCAACCAAAGATACTCAGTCTAAACTGGCGTTTGGTTACACATTAGAAGAGCAAAAACAACGCGATGCTTGCCTTAAATGGCTCGCTAATTTTCATGCGAAGCATATCCATACTGACCAAGAGCAGTCTGCGTCATTGTGGCAAATCGGTACTTATTGGCATTTAGACACACGCCCTGATGAGTTCAATGCCTTGGTTGATTTACCATTGAAGAATCAAGCGCAACACATCGACTGTGTACTCAGAGAGTGTCCGTATCCAACCTTGGTGCATGGTGACGCCAAGCTCGCTAATTTCTGTTTTGATTCAGAAAGCCAAAACGCGGCTGCGGTCGATTTCCAATATGTGGGTCATGGTTGTGCGATGAAAGACGTGGCTCTATTTATGAGCAGTGCGGTGAGGCCGCAAGATTGTGCAGAGCTTGAATCACAGATGTTAGAGACTTACTTCCGATACTTGGAAGAGGCATTGGCGTACTATCAGCCACAGTTTTCGTTTGATGAAGTCGAAGCCGCATGGCGACCAATGTTCTATGTGGCGTGGGCTGATTTCCAACGTTTCGTAAAAGGTTGGAGTCCAGAACACTGGAAGATCAATCCGTATACTGAGCAATTGACCTTACGAGTGCTCACTCAATTAGACGAACAGGAGTCCGTCAATGTTCGATAAAACTGCGAGCTGGAAAACGCCGCAAAACTTTTTATTACTGATTTCGATTGTTGTCCCTGTCGCGTTTTCAAGCTGGATGGCTCTGCTGAATAACTTCGTGATAGAGAAAGCGAACTTTGATGGTGCCGATATTGGCTTGTTGCAAAGCGTTCGTGAGATTCCTGGTTTCTTAGCGTTTACCGTGGTGTTTGTTTTGGCATTCATTCGTGAGCAACGCTTTATGTTGATATCGCTGGCGATGCTGACCGTAGGCACGGCGATTACCGGTTTATTTCCTACACTCACAGGCTTGTTACTAACTACGATTTTGATGTCGACGGGCTTTCACTATTTTGAAACGCTCAAGCAATCTTTATCTTTGCAGTGGCTGAATAAAGAAGAAGCACCAGAGATGCTGGGTAAAATGATCTCTGTGGGCGCGCTCGCGTCATTGATAACGTACGGATCTATCTGGGTGATGTTGGAACAGCTTAAGCTGGATTTCGCTTGGGTGTACGGTATTACTGGAGGCATTGGTTTTATTCTGGTTTTAGTGATGACCTTTGGCTTCCCTGAGTTTCAAACCAAGACTCAACAAAATAAGAAATTGGTGCTGAGAAAGCGTTACTGGCTCTACTACGCACTCACGTTTATGAGTGGCGCGAGAAGACAGATCTTCACGGTGTTTGCTGGCTTCTTGATGGTAGAGAAGTTCGGTTACTCGGCTGCTGATATAACACTACTGTTCTTAATCAACTATCTGTTTAATTTCTTGTTTGCCAAACGTATTGGTCGATTTATTGGTGTAGTCGGTGAGCGCAAAGCGCTGATCTTCGAGTATGTCGGTTTGATTGGTGTGTTCGTTGGGTATGCTTTAGTACAAACTGCGGAGTGGGCAGCCGCGCTGTATGTGGTCGATCATCTGTTCTTTGCGTTGGCATTGGCGATCAAAACCTACTTCCAGAAAATTGCAGATCCTGCTGATATGGCTTCAACCGCTGGTGTCTCTTTCACCATCAACCATATTGCAGCGGTTGTTATTCCAGTCGCGTTTGGTGTGATCTGGTTGTCTTCCCCTGCGACAGTTTTTTACATTGGTGCAGCAATGGCAGTGGTTTCTCTAGCGCTGTCTTTAAACATCCCTAAGAAGCCTGAAGAGGGCAATGAAGTTCGGATGTTTAGCTGGCGCTAATGTGCATTTCAATCTGGTGAGATAAATAAAAAGCTCCAATAGCGATATTGGAGCTTTTTTGTATGTGCTATCAAGAAGCGTCACGCTCTAAACGTATGAGTTTGAATACTCGGATTTACGAACAGTAGGGTAAGGTGTTTTATATCTCATCAACGCGAGAAAAAATAAGCAGTTTTCGCTTCAAGCTCTCATGTTCAAAGGAATGTGTATAGCAGCCTAATGGACAAGTCTCGTATGTTGGGTTCGAATCACGATGATTTATAATGTGATAGGTCGAGCGTAGGCTCGACCTTGCGACTAAGTTAATACACGTAAACGGTTTATTTAATAACCGAGAAAAAGAGTGCAGCTATTGATAGTACTGTGGGAATTATCATCCCGAAGATCAGAAATTTCATTTTCATCCAATATAGGCTTCTCTCATACTGGTGAGTTCTTTCCATCAGAAACAATATACGATCCATCTTTATATCTTCACCACCAAAAACAAGTGATAGTTCACTTTCATAACCTGATCTCATTTCAATGTTCCTACTTTTTAGTGACTAATATTATTTTAAATAAAACTTTATAATAACTTACATTGGCTCTGATTAGTTATAGAGTGGTTGATGCCATCAGCAATTGATATGGGTATAAGTAAAGTCATCGATTTTATTATTAGTGAAATAATCCCCTAATGTAAACTAATCAATAAATAACAATATAATACAAAGTTAAATATTATTGTCCTACTCATAGGGTTAAGTTCAAAACTGATTCGATATGAATTTCAATGTTTACATTAAAGTCATGCTCATTAGGTGATTGCCATTAGATAATAAAATCCTAGATGTGAATATCTACGTTATTGATCCCATTAATTACTTTTCTCAAGTGCGGGTTGTAATTTGGTTCCCCATACCCTTTCAGCTGATGTACAGTTACTCTACTAATTTAGAAAATGTACACGGCTCCAGCATCTTTCCAGGAATTATCACTCCAATCGAGAAGAGGATCCGAAGGATGTCCAGGTGCTCCAATAGCAAGCTCATCAGCGCCGGGTTTAAACATCATTGACTTCCCGAACTCCTCGTTTACACCACTGACACTATCACCAGTAAAAACGCCTTCCCATGCGTAGTCTCGATCACCATAGTTAGTTAAGTGGTAAACATAAACCGCACCGTCTGTATCACCACCAATTTCTAAGGTATCAGGGCTGTGATGAAAACCAAACCCTCGCCATGGGGCCTGTGGGGCGGATACCGCTAGATAACCGTTGTCACTAAGCGCGATATCAGAACCAAAATTTTGACCTTTAAATGCCTTTACTGGATCTATTGAATCGACGTTTGACCAAAAACCTTTCTGTGAGTCGTATTTATAACTAAAGACTTTATCAACCCCGGGAGCTCCAACGAGAATAAGGTTTGCGTCTTTATTTATAGTGACTGATGACCCGAAACCACTGTTTTCAATTGGGATGGGCATTTTCAATACGGTTTCTAAACACCATATATCGGTGTAATGGTTTGGATAGGGGTTAAGACGGTATACATAGACAGTACCACCGTGCTTGACTTCGCTACCTGTATCTTTTCGTAATGAATCCATAGGAGAACCAACGACTATAACGTTGTCTTTTGCAATAGCGACACTAGCCCCGAATTTTGCATCGATAGCTAGATCATCTGGACGCTTTAGTTTTAGTTCACTAGGGTGACGTACCGTTTTAATGCCCGATTCAGGAGCCGATGGAAAGTTGAGATCTTTATTGAGGAAGAGTGAGACTTCTCCTGCCATATTTTTATTTTTGTGCCCCATGACGATGATACCACCATTATCACCTGAGCTAGCTAAAGCTTGGCCATAAGAATCAGTAATAGAACCACTTGAATCGCTGTAATTTTCGAACCAATGTTCTAGGTATCCATTATTATAGTGACTATTTGTTTTGCCAAAAATAACGAGCGCTTTGTTTTCGTCCGAAGCAGAATACGTCGATGTTGCAAGCATCATGTCTTCGAAAGTGTTACCTATGGCCACTAAGCTATTCGTTGATTTTCGTGCTTCAGTGTTATAGCTCGTTCTATTCGCTATTTCTTCATCATAATTATAATTGCCATTTTCCTGCGCAGTATAAATACCAACTATATGATTTGATTCTTCACCTGAATTGACGATTAAATGATCATTTTTCCAGGTTAGTGCATCGCCAAAGCGAACGTTGCTCGAATCGGAATGCTTAAGGTTCGTTTTAACCCGAATGACAGTTTGTTCTAGATTTTTTAATTGAAATTGTGGAGATTGAACAAGACAATAATCATTATTTTTGCAGGCTAGCAGTTCATAATCAGAAGCAGCGGCATCAAAATCGACGAGGTCGATCTTTAGCTTATATGAAGTACCAGTGATTGATGGTTCAATTACTTCGCTAATTAAGCCATGAGCCGAGGGTCTATAACGTATCAACTTATAATGTTTAATTCCTTCAATTTTATTCCATTCTAAAAGTATGCTTTTAGCTTGAATTGACTGAGATACGGTCAGAGAAGAGTTGTCTTGGTGAGTGTCTGATGATGGAGATGAATCACTTCCACATGCAGATAAGTTTAATGCGGTGAATATAAGAAAAATGTACTTTTTGGTCATTGTGACCCTCCATAGGTAGAAAATTAATCCGAAGTGCTGATGAGTACCTTAAACTCTGTCTATTGATTAGTTGAGCCATAGAATAATTACTAATTCTCTTTAAATCTAAATTTAAATTATCAACATTACTTTTCAATAAACGTGATATCTAGCACTTTACAAAGACCTTAATTTTCTAATTCGTCAACCTACGAGACAATTAGCGACACTATCTTTAATACACGTAACTTAGGAAAATGGAGTGAACAGAGTTTGTATGTGGGGTTTTCTAAAATGATAATCATAATTTTTTAAGCACTTTATCAGAATGTTTATATTTAAATATGTGTCATATTAAGTATGAAATCTAATAAGCCTTTCTGTATGTTGATTATTTAATGTCTAAATTAATGTTCAGTTGTTGATGTGTTATGGGTGAATATATACAAAATATCATTGAATCTCCCCTGGCTAAGTGGTTATTTGTCTTGGGTTTCTAAAATATACGTTGGGATGTATAAAATAAGTAAAGCCCTCATGGAAGATTGTTTTGAGGGTTTTACCATTCATTTTTATTTGACTATTAAAGTCTTCATTTTCCATGGTGTAAATCTTTGAGCGGCTCATTTGTTGGTTCTAATGAAACAAGAGTTTGATGATGGAATAATGATAAGGAAGCTCTACTCATGAGTAAACCTGCTACGGATGGTCAAAGAAGCGTTACGCTCTAAACGGATTGCTTCTTATGCCATTGGCTCTGCCAAGGCGCTTGAAAAACGCTTCTTATAGCTGCGTAACATGCTTAAGCTGAATATGGCTGTTAAGGTTTCAGCAAACAGGATACTTGCCCAAATACCTTGTTCTGGGAATAGCTTTGGCAAAATCATGATACCCAATGCGACGAACACAAAACCTCGTCCTAGAGATATCAGTGTTGCTTGCTTAGGTTTGGCCGTTGCCTGAAACAGGTTGGCGATCACCAAGTTTATGCCCATCAGCGGCACAGCAAAGAAGAAGAACGTCAATGCGGTTGATGACAGTGCAATCAAATCGCTTGAATCACCCAAATAGAGGGCTGCGATTTGTGGAGCAAGCAGGTACACCAGAACCATAAACACCAAGCCGCTACCAATGGCACTTTTTAAACCTAAGCGAAAAATCGCTTCGATTCGGTTTGGTTGGTTGGCACCATGATTAAAGCTGATGATTGGCTGACATGCTTGAGCTATGCCGACCATTACAAACAGAGCAAAAACCCCAATGTTTGCTGTTAAGCCGTAGGCGATAATATGGTTCTCACCAAACTGATGCAGCAACACGTAGTTGAACAATAAGATGGTCATCGCTGCGGTTACTTCAATGAAGAATGTCGGCGTACCTATTTTTAGGATGCTTGGCAGTTTGCCCAAACCAATCCCTTTTAAGCTCATTTCCAAGGTGCCTTGTTTACGCACGAAATGGCTTAATAAAATACAAGCGATAACACCTTGAGCAATTGCTGTACCGTAGGCCGCGCCTTTCATGCCCCAGCCAAATTCTAAGACGAAGAAGTAGTCCAAAACTAGGTTAACCACAGCACCGATCGACATCGCATAAGTTGCCAGTGTTGGGTTGGTATCGTTTCGTACAAAGCACGACATGACCCAAGCTAACGAGTACAACACAAAGAATGGCAGCATCACAGACAGGTAATCGTGAGTCAGTTCCGCCATGTAACCAGAAGCGCCCATTAACGCAATCATGTCGTCTAGAAAATACAAAGCAATGCTGACTGAAATGGTGCTAAGCACGGCGGTACTGAGCATTGATTGGCTAAAGAGGGTTTGAACCGACGTTGTATTTCCTTTGCCGACTTCGATAGACATAAGTGCTGCGCCGCCAATGCCCACCATCATGGCAATGGCGGTGAATATTGAAAAAGCAGGGATGGTCAAAGCGATAGCACCAAGCCCATCAGGGCCAACACCGCGTCCGACGAACCAAGCATCTCCCATGATAAAAAGAGACTTGATCACCATGCCCGTTAGTGCGGGCCAAAGGTATTGATAAAAGGATTTTGAGATCGGATCGGTTTTGAGATTAATGCCCATTCCAGAAAGCTCCCAACAAATTGGATGAAATAAAGAGGGAGCATTATCCGAACTTAATTGGATTCTAAAAAGGGATTATCTGCGTGTTATGTTGCACTATCTGCACATCGAGTTCGAAACTCTGCGGGTGACTCGTTCATTTGGCCGCGATAAAAGCGACTGAAATAGGCAGGGTCTTCGAAGCCGAGTTCAAAAGCGATGGTTTTAATTGTCTTGGTCGAAAAGATCAATTCTCGGTTCGCTTCTAAGATGGTTCGGTCGTGGATTAGTTGCGTGACCGTTTTACCTCGTTCTGCTTTGACGATTTCGTTGATGCGCTTGTTAGTTATCGACAGCGCTTGCGCATAAAATTCGCAGTGTTTGTGCGTGGCGTAGTGTTGCTCAATCAAATTAACAACCTTGTTAACTCGGCTGTCGCGCACTTCACCTTTCAATGAGGATTGGGTGGCAAAGCGTAATATGTAGCGCAAAAAGCTATTCATGAGTGATTCTACCAAATCCCAGTCGCTATCCACTCGCTCACATTCTTCTTTGATCATGGTGAAAATAGGCAGCAGGTAGCGGTTGCCTTCCTCACTGCAATCCAAATAGGGAGGGCGACTTTGATGCATGGCAAAAACAGTGTCGACTAATTGTGTGTTGCGATGATTGGTTTTGACAAAACCTGGGGTAAATACCAGTAAACGAGCATTTTCTCCCACCAGTTCTGAGCGGTGCACCTGACCTGGAGCGATGGTAAAAATACGCCCGACCTTGTTGTCGTAGTCGACGAAATCAATACTCTGACTACCGAGATCATCCACGCACCACACCAACTCCCAATACTCATGTCTGTGTGGTTCTAAGAACGCATCGTCGCTGTTAGATAACTCAGTCACACGACAGGGCTGACCTTTAATAAGGCGCATGTGTTTGATGGGAGTACTCATGACATTCCTTTGTTGGAGAAGGGCGCTGAAGGCGATGACTAAAGCCGACAATGATGGGTGTTTCTAATGTAGCCGATTGCGACTTTTAAGTCATTTGCTTGGTGCGTTATTAGCTATGAGCAATGAAAAAGTGATCGTGGAGAAACAGATAGGAGTGTGCAGAGGGGAGTGAGGTAATAGCTTAGATTTGAGTCGCTAAATAGAACCCTAGAAGCGCACTACGGGCTTCTAGGGTAAATCCATAGAACTTAGTTGCTGCTCGCTGTTTTTAACGAAGAGCGCAGCTTAAAGATCCCTTTTGGTGCCTTGGTCAGCAAGATGCCACAAAGTAGAGGGAGCATCATAAGCAGAGACTGTTCAGATAGAACCTCACCATTGATGTAGCAAGAGATCAGTAGAGCAACTACAGGGAAAATTAGGAAGCAGATAGACGCTTGGAACGGCGTCGAAACCTGTCCTAATTTAAAGTAAGCCACAATGCCGCCAACACTCGCCACAAAACCTAGGTACACGACAGCTGAGATTGAATCCCAAGTGAAGGATTCAACATTAACGCTTTCACCCATTGCAGAAACTGCGAACAAGAATAGAGAAGCAATTAAGCTCGGAACGGCGTTGTAGGTTAGAACTTCGATTCCTTTGCAGTGCTTTTGAACTAAAACATACATCACTGCGTGAATGGCAACAGCAAGGCCTAAACAAACCGTGCCAATAAGGTAGTCATCACCACCCATTTGCATTTCATTACCAAGGATTAAACATAGGCTCATAACAGCTGTGACCAAACCAAAGATTTGATGTTTCGCCAATCGTAGACCTAAGAATAAACCCGACATCAGCATGACAGCGACTGGCATGTTGGCGAAGATGATCGACGCTAGACCAGAAGAGATGTATTGCTCACCATAGATCATCAAAGTGAACGGAATAGCAAAATACATCAGTGCCACAATAAGCAGCCATTGACGTTTACCTTTAGGGAAAAGCAAAGGTTGGTTGAAGACTTTTGCTAATACCGCAAGCAGAGGTGCTGCAAGTAAAAAGCGTAACGCAGTGGCAAAAATAGGTGGGATAGAATGCAATGCCACTTCCATAGCGAACCAAGTGGTTCCCCAAATTAAGCAAACAGAGACAAAAAGCAAGATAGTTAGAGACTTCGAATTCATGGTGACTACTCATTAATAATTATTTTAAATCATAGGCTTGTGGCGCCTTAATGACGTGGCACAGTATAGATAAGTAGTCGGAGAAATTTTTTGTCTTTTTGTCTCTGATTTTGCTTTTTTATAGAAATAAAATCTCCAATATTACAATTAAAAGTAAATTATTTCTTCAATGTTTATATTTTACAAAGTCATTATTCTTTGTGGGGTCAAATTAAATATTAGAAAATGGGCCTTCTAATATTTAATTCTCTTCGTTTGATTGTGTGAGTCACTTATGAATAAGATTCAGCGTGTCGTTTTAGGTCGTCAATAAAAGCTCGAATCCTGGTTGGCATTTGCAAGCCATAGTTATGCACGATATAGAAAGGGGCTTTAAGTATCTGCCCTTCCGGCAAAAGGCTCACTAATGTACCTTTGAGCAGTTCTTCTTCAATAGCTTGTTTTGGTAAGCAAGCAATGCCTAATCCAGATAAAGCCATCATTTTTATGGTAGGAACACTGTCACCTGTACGATTGGCCTTGAATTGGTAGGTGTTCACTTTCCCTTTGCTCACTTCAAAACTTCTTTGGCTGTTAATACCTTCCCACTGATTGGCAATATAATCATATTCGGAAAGATCATTTGAGGTGACGGGTAACTGTAATTGTGTGTTCGCAAGATAGTCTGGGTGGCAGCACAGTACCTGTTGAAGGTCACCAAGCTTTATTGCTCGAGATGTTGAATCTGGTAGTTCGCCTACTGTGACCGATAGATCTATGTATTTATCGATGAGATTGAGGCGCATATCGCTGGCTAATAATTGAGGTTCGACACGGGGATGGGCTTTCATGAACTCACACATCGCCGGTCCAATAAGATTTGTCATCAATGTGTGTGGCGAGGTGATGGTGATGGTGCCTGCAA
The DNA here is from genome assembly GCF_057786005.1 of Vibrio sp. QJM3NY_26. Classification (NCBI taxonomy): domain Bacteria; kingdom Pseudomonadati; phylum Pseudomonadota; class Gammaproteobacteria; order Vibrionales; family Vibrionaceae; genus Vibrio; species Vibrio sp. QJM3NY_26. The sequence continues at coordinate 847,773 of NZ_CM173516.1, forward strand.
AATCAGAACAGGACTCGCGTGCTTCTTCTTCAGCAAGTGTCATTAATTTTCGCATTTCCAAACATCGTTGATACAAGCGCTGACCAGCATCAGTTAGAGATTGTCGACGTGTTGTTCGAGTGAGTAGTTTTACATCAAGGTATTGCTCAAGCCCTTGTAAATGGTGACTAACGACAGACTTTGATAGCTCTAGCTTATCAGCCGCTTTGGTTATAGAGCCAGACTCTACGATTTGGGCGAATACTTGCATACGATGTAATTCGTTTTTCATTGTTGTTATTGTCTCATTAAATCGAACGATATTTGAAATCCTACGGTATTTATCTATTTTCACAAACAAGTAAGCTTCTCCTCGTACCTTAACAAAATAATAAAACGGAGAGAATAATGACTATTTTAGTGCAATTTAACTTGAGCCATACTGAAGATAAAACGGCAGAGATCGTTGAGTTTTTTAACGAAATATTGCCAGATACTCGAACTTTCAACGGTAACCTTTCTGCGGAACTTTACCAAAAAGATCTGTCTGAAAACGCCTTGGTTCTATGCGAAGAATGGGAAAGTACCGCTCACTTCAATGAATACATTGCTTGGCGCAAAGATATTGGCGATTTTGACCGTTTAGGCGCGATGCTTACGGATATGCCAATTATCACCGTCATGTCAAAAATCGTCACGACCTCTAAGGCGTAATGATGAATAAGATATGGAGCCCTTCTTCAGTGCCCGCTCCGGCCGCTAATTATCACCAGTGTGCGTTGATTCCTGCTGGCTCGACGCGGTTACATATAGCCGGGCAACTAGGGATTGGTAGCCAAGGTATGGTTGCTGAGAGTGCGGAAGAACAAATTGTATTAGCATGGAAAAATTTGAGAGGCGTGCTTCAGGCCAATCAAATGGATGTGGAAGATCTTATCAGTGTAAGGCTGTACTTAGTTGATCGAAATGATATGCCTGAGTATCAAGCTGCAAAGCAACGCTTGCCTTTCGATGTTGGTGGTCTCCCAACGACATTATTGTTTGTTAGTGGGTTATTTGATGAGCGATGGAAAGTTGAAATTGAAGCTGAGGCGGCGAAAGTGATTTAAGGCAATTGCTGTATTCTCAATGTTATTGAGATGGAATCTTAATGGCGTAAAAACCCCCTTTATTGAATCAGACTATAAAGGGGTGAGAGCTACCACACGAAACGGTAAACTAAAAACGAAGGTTGAAACCTAGCTCGACGCTGCCATCAGAACGGGTAGGGTCACTTGGACTAACGTGCTTTTGACCGAATGTATATTTCACATATGGTTCCACCCATTTGGGTTTCAGCGTAAAAGTGACGTCTTGGCTGTTTGAAGCTTAAGCTTTGATCTAGGTAATTGAATGTTTGTCTTTGATGGTTGTTTGTAGATACAACAAAAGGTATCAATAATCGTTTCATCGTACCCTCAACTTTCAAAAAAGGAGCCGCTGATAAGCGGCCCCTTTGCTTTTATATTTATTATTTTGACTAGCGCGATCTTTGACGGCTTGTTTTATTTTCTGACGTTGTTTTTGTTAAAGAGATTTTGTTTTTACGACTTTGATCCGACCCTAAACCTGAGAGAAATTAACTACGCTCTGCGTCCCTTTTTCATCTTACCTTGCATATTTATATCAATGGTGTTAGCTGATTCTATGTCCGTAATTAGTCGTTCATTTAATTTTCTGCTAGATAGCCTTCTGAATATTAAGATGCTTCAATCGCTAGTTATGTGGTGCTCCTAGCCAATGAGAGGAGTTTATGGACTAAACAAAAAAGCCTCTAATCTCTTAAAAGAATAGAGGCCTTAACGATGAGTTATTAATGAAACAGAGTAAAGAGGGTGATAACTACTGGTTATTATTGAGTTGTGATTCAAGTATTTTCCTCAACCACAGCGTCATTGGGCTATTTCGGTTTTTGTGATGATAGTATGCACAAACCGTTGGTTCGTAATAGCTACTATCAAAGAGCAACTTGATGGCTCTTAATGAGGTTTCTTGTTCAATATCTAGGAATTTAGATGCTGGGAATAACATGTCTGAGTTTTTGACGACATCAATAACTGCAGACGGTAATTCTGAACGGAAACCAATGTTTGCTTTCAACCCTTTTACTTTGAGTATTTTCTCTGCTTGTGACTGGTGTGAATTCCAATCAACCGCAATCACTGAAGCTAATTCAAAATTTACCCCGTCTTTAATTTCTAAAAATTCTTTTTCGTATGGGTGATCTTTCCTGACATACCCTTTGAAAGTATCTTGTGCAATAGGCTTTTGCAGTAGTTCTTTAGGGGCATGGTTAATCTCGTAGTTCAACCCTATGTAAACTTCATCATTAATAATGTCGGTCATGGTTGTGCCTGACCAATTCAATAGCTGAATTTGTACTAGCGGTGCTTCAGAACGAATGGCTTTAAAGAGCTTACTTGAAAGAGACGACAGCAAATATGGGGACAATGCGACTTTGACCACTCCTTGTAGTTCAGCGGGATTAAAATCATTGCTGTTATTAATAGCGAAAGAAAGTTCATCAAGTATTGGTGAAATGCTTTCCGCTAGCATAGTCGCGTGATCAGTTGCACGTAATCCGTGGTGCGTTTTTACAAATAGCTCATCGCCAAAATGATCGCGCAATCTTTGTAGAGCTTTACTGATCGCTGGTTGAGATACGAACAAACGTTCGGATGCTTTGCGCATATTCCGCTCTTGATGCAGGATCATAAAAGTTCGCAGTAGATTTAAATCTAAGCTAGAAAACAAGTCTTTTGCCATATTGAGCACCTTATTATTAGTTATTTAACTATAAGGTTGGGTCGGTACGAGAACAAATACATATTTTATATAGGTGTGATGCCTGTAAAGAAAAACCCGCACTTGGCGGGTTTATAAGTAACAATCTAAATCTTTTACTGCGTAACGGGTTTGACCGTTTTGGTTTGCCTTACTGCCAGAATAAGCTGTGGTAGTAGTGACATCACGATCATGCCTGTCATCAGTGAATACTGTACTGGAGTGAAGGATTCACCCATCAACACCATCCCCGTAACGATGCCAGCCACTGGGTTAGCGATGCCACCGAAGGTGAAATCGACCACTGACATGCGTTGTAGTAACCATACATACATGCCGTAACCTAGTGCTGTATTCAGCCCAATTACCCACAATAGACCCATTGCGTTGCGAGAATCGAAATGAGTGACTGCATTAATATAAGGTTGCGGGTCGATGAACGCATGAACGCCAGACGCGACAGACAAAATAGCACCGCCTAGAATCAGTTGCCACGTTAATACCTTCCACCAGTGCATGCGATTACCCAGTGATTTTGTAATGCTGCTGCCGATGACAATACACATGATTGCGGCGAACATGGCACCTAAACCGATTGGATTCAAAGCGATTTGGCTTGGGTTAAATAGTATCCACGCTAAGGTGATCAAGCCAATACCAGACAGGGCTTGAATCAAATGCGGGCGCTGCTTTTTCACTACCCAATGGAAGATCATCGCGAACACAGGCACAGAGATCATACCCACGCCAGAAATCGCTGAAGGCAGCGTTAGTGCCATCACGAAGATCAGGCCAAAGAAGGTCGCAATATTGATAAGGCCCAATGTGAAAATGATCTGCCACTCGCCTTTTTTAGGCAGTGTCGGCTTTACCGCTAGCAATAGCAAACCAGCAGGTAACGCACGCAAAGCACCCAATAATAATGGTGGCCACTCCTGTAGCGTAAATTGCGTCACTGCATAGGTTGTTCCCCAAAAGAATGCGGGGATCATCGCGAGTAATATATTCATATGAAATATCTTTACGTTAAGATAACTATTGTGTGAACTGTATACTGAGAACTAGTGGTTGTAAAGTATCTTTATGTTAAACTAGTTTAAAGTAAACAAGACTAATCACGGAGCTAGATTGCAAATGGATGCTATCGACCGCGTTGTAGAGCAATGGGCAAAGGAAAAGCCCGAATTAGAAACTGAGCCTATGGCAATGATGGGCCGAATTATGCGTATTGCCAAGTATATGGAGACGCAGGTTGCCGAGCTTCATAAAAAATACGACATGAAACTCGGTGAGTTTGATGTGCTAGCCACCTTGCGACGTTCTGGAAAGCCTTACCGACTCACGCCATCAGAATTGATTGGGTCGATGATGCTGACATCCGGCGCGATGACCAATCGCCTTGATAAATTGGAAGCTAAAGGGTTGATCAGTCGTGAGCACAGCAAAGAAGACAGACGCAGCGTGAGTGTTCAGTTAACCAAAGATGGTCTGATTCTGATTGACCAAATGATGACTGAGCATGTTGAAACGCAGAAGAAGCTGGTGAAATCTCTGTCTGCGAGCCAGAAGAAAAATACTAACCAGCTGCTGAAAACATGGTTGAGTGCGTACGAGTAGTATTGTTGAACTCCTTTTATATTCATTAAAAAACCGAAGCTCAGGCTTCGGTTTTTTGTTTCTATCTAAGAATTTCAAGTACAGCTAATTGGCGAGTTAAGCTTGCAGCATCTCGTCACTGAATAGCTCTGCACAACCAATACCATTAATGGCGCAGCTTTCGTCGATATCTGATATATCGCCGCTAACCCCGATAGCGCCCAGTACCGTTTTATCCTTGTCTCGAATCAGTAGCCCCCCTGGTACTGGTACCATGTTTCCGTGTGCGAGCACGTTTACGGCGGAGATAAATGCTGGCCTTGTATCAGCATCTTGGGCGAGTTTTCTAGAGGAACAACCCAGTGCGAGTGCCCCCCACGCTTTAGCGATCGCGATGTCTGGTCGCATCATGCTAGAACCGTCTTGACGTTGCAGAGAAATCAGCTTGCCACCACTGTCTAAGACGGCGACCGTCAAAGGTTCTGTGTGGATCTTGTTTCCTGCTTTTAAGGTGCCATCGATGATGGTTAACGCTTGTTGTAGAGTCAAACTTCCCATGTTATCTCCTAGTTTTTCAAGGGGCCGTGTACCAAGCTAAGTCAGCCAATCATGACTCTTGTTGGTGAGCATCATTGACTGATTCAGTTCGGTACAAGAGTCCTAACTGGACTCTTGTAACAGCCCATAGCTGGGTAAAGTTAGGAAGGCAGCGAACTCATCGGCTGTAGAAAGTTGATAGAAAAGATCAGCTGTCTCTTCAAATCGACCTGCTGCATAGCGCGAGTCTCCGACTTCATGTTTTATGGTGTCTAGCTCTTGGTAAAGCCAAGAGTGGAATAGTGATTTGGTAAAGGTTTGGCCATCATCGAGTGTTACCCCGTGGTGGATCCATTGCCAAATATTGGCTCTCGATATCTCAGCGGTTGCGGCATCTTCCATAAGGCCGTAGATAGGTACACAACCATAGCCTTGAATCCAAGCCTCAATGTAATAAAGCGCAATGCGTATATTTTTACGTACTCCTGCTTCGTCGCGGCTGCCTTCACAAGGTTTTAGCAACGAGTCTGCATTGATCACATGCTCTGGGCTTTGGAAATCTATTTGGTTTACTTTGCCATCTAAGTGCTTATCAAAGATCGACATTGCCAAATCAACCAGTGCAGGGTGCGCAACCCAAGTCCCATCGTGTCCGTTTTGAGATTCTCTCTGTTTGTCTTCAATTACTTTGGCAGTCACACGCGCCATCTCTTGTGGGTCTTTCGCTGGAATAAAGGCTGACATACCACCCATTGCCAGTGCACCACGAGCGTGACAAGTGCGCACCAACAGTTGGCTATAGGCGTTGAGGAATTCTTGATCCATGCCGATTCCGTGACGATCTGGCAAGATGCGGTCTTTATGGTTCTTCAGCGTTTTGATGTAGCTGAAGATGTAATCCCAACGACCACAGTTCATCGCTACGATATGATCACGCATTGCATACAAGATCTCTTCCATCTGGAACACGGCTGGTAGCGTTTCGATCAATACTGTCGCGCGAATAGTGCCTTTGGGTACTTGGAAATAGTTTTCGGTGAAGCTGAAAATATCGTCCCACCACTGTGCTTCTTCCATGCTCTCAAGCTTGGGAATGTAGTAGTAAACGCCTAAGCCTTGTTGTGCTCGTGACTGATAGTTGTGGAAGAAGTACAAGGCGAAGTCCATCAAGCAACCGCCGATAGGCTGATTGTTGAATTGGATGGATTGCTCAGGAAGGTGGATCCCTCGTGGGCGTGCGATCAGCAGTGCAGGATCGTCGTTTAACTGGTAACTCTTCTGCTTTTTCTCATCGAAGTAACTAATGGTGCCAAGATTGGCATCTCTTAGGTTGATTTGTCCTTCGACCATATTGGCCCAAGTCGGGGAAGAGGCATCCTCAAAGCAGCACATGAAGACTTTCGCACCTGAGTTTAACGCGTTGATCACCATCTTTCTTTCGATGGGGCCGGTGATCTCTACGCGGCGATCAAGCAGCTCTGGCGGCGGTGTTACTACCTTCCACTCTTTATTCTGACGAATGGAAATGGTGTCTTTTCTGAAATTGGGTAGCTCTCCCTCGTCATATTGAGCTTGTTTTGTGTCGCGGTCACTTAGCAGGGTATGACGGCGATCTCCAAACTTATTGACGAGAGCTTCTAAGAATTTTAATGCATCTTTAGACAAGATCTCTTTGTACTCGGAGTTGTCCATATTCCCGAGTACCTGCATACACTGCACTTCTTCTCTCTCTTTTACGTCATTCATCATTGTTGTCTCCTTTGAACAATACGATGTCACTTTGTATACAAAATGCTCTTTTTAAGGATATTTATATTGTAGAAATTGTAAACAAGCAAACGGTATTTAACATTTATTTATCATTTGATCTTTTTGTAATTTATTTTTACGTAAAGATATTTTATGTAAAGCAATGAATTGTAAGCTTTTCAGGATGAGTGCGTACTTAATGTGATGGGTTGATGTAACAAAATTGTTTCATTCTGGGGTTGATAAATAGCGAGGATGGTTCATAGTACACAAAAGTTAGTTTAATTGTATACAATCTGAACTGGAGGTTCGAATGGCAATTATGAAAGCGATTGAAGCAGCGGTAGAGGTGCTTAAACGTGAAGGTGTAGACATCGCATTTGGTGTTCCCGGCGCAGCAATTAACCCTATGTATGCGGCTATGAAAAAGCTCGGAGGAATCGACCACGTCTTAGCTCGTCACGTAGAGGGTGCATCCCATATGGCTGAAGGGTACACGCGCACTAATCAAGGCAATATAGGTGTGTGTATTGGTACTTCTGGTCCTGCGGGAACGGACATGATCACGGGTCTTTATTCTGCGACTGCAGATTCGATTCCAATTCTATGCATCACCGGCCAAGCGCCACGTGCTCGTCTTCACAAAGAAGACTTCCAAGCGGTCGACATTGAATCTATCGCTAAACCAGTGACTAAGTGGGCGACTACGGTGCTGGAACCTGCACAAGTGCCACGCGCAGTCCAAAAAGCCTTTCATTTAATGCGTTCGGGTCGCCCAGGTCCAATCCTGATTGATCTACCGATTGATGTTCAGCTGGCTGAGATTGAGTTTGATATCGATACCTATGAACCGCTAGAACCTTACAAACCGCAAGCAACCCGCGCGCAGGTTGAGAAAGCATTAACCATGATGTCTCAATCGGAAAAACCGCTGATTGTATCGGGTGGTGGCGTGATTAATGCTGGCGCGTCTGAATTGTTGCAGCAGTTTGCCGAGATCACTGGTGTTCCTGTTATTCCAACCTTAATGGGTTGGGGCTCGATTCCGGATGATCATGAGTTAATGGCGGGTATGGTGGGGCTACAAACTTCTCACCGTTACGGTAACGAAACCATGCTGAGTTCTGATTTTGTGTTTGGTGTTGGTAACCGCTGGGCCAACCGTCATACCGGCTCTGTGGATGTTTACACCGAAGGTCGTAAGTTTGTACATGTGGACATTGAACCAACTCAAATCGGCCGTGTGTTCTGTCCGGATTTGGGCATAGTCTCTGATGCGAAAGCTGCGCTAGAGCTAATGGTTGAAGTGGCGCAAGAGTGGCGTGACGCTGGCAAGCTGCCGAACCGAAATGCTTGGGCAAGTGAGTGTCAGGAACGCAAGTCGACCATGCTGCGTAAAACCAATTTCGATGAAGCGCCAATGAAGCCTATGCGTGTTTATGAAGAGATGAACAAGGCATTTGGTCGTGACACTTGTTATGTGAGCACCATTGGTTTGTCGCAAATCGCTGCCGCTCAGTTCCTGCATGTTTATAAGCCGCGTAACTGGATTAACTGTGGTCAAGCTGGCCCACTAGGTTGGACAACACCAGCCGCATTGGGTGTAAGAGCAGCTGATCCAAATCGCGATATCGTTGCCATCTCTGGAGATTACGATTTCCAATTCATGATCGAAGAACTGGCGGTAGGTGCTCAATTCAACTTGCCATACATTCATGTGTTGGTTAACAACTCCTATCTAGGTTTGATTCGCCAAGCACAGCGTCAATTTGATATCGATTATTGTGTGCAATTGGCGTTCGATAACCAGAATGCGCCAGAGCTTGAAGGCTACGGTGTTGACCATGTCGCAGTAGTTGAAGGCCTAGGTTGTAAGGCGATTCGAGTTCGTGAACCAGAACAGATTGCTGCTGCGTTTGAGCAAGCAAAAGAGCTGATGAATAAGCATAAAGTACCAGTTGTTGTTGAGCTAATTCTTGAGAGAGTGACCAATATTGCGATGGGCGTAGAGATCAACGCCATCAACGAATTTGAGCCACTTGCCGAAAGCCGAGGCGATGCTCCAACCGCGCTGGCGTACAAGTAATCATTAAGTAATGTGTATCCGTAGAGCTGAGGTTTAGCCCTACGGAAAGCCTCCGATAGAGCGAGGCTTTACTACATACAACCAGATTTTTACAGATAAAGAATAAGGACAGAGTCATGGCAAAATTTGCAGCAAACTTGTCAATGTTATTCACGGAAGTTGATTTTATGGATCGCTTTGAGGCCGCTGCAGAAGCGGGCTTTCAAGGTGTGGAATATCTTTTCCCTTACGCCTTTGATGCTCAGGCAATCAAAGCAAAGCTCGACGCTAATAACCTAGAGCAAGTGCTATTTAATTTGCCCGCGGGTGATTGGGACGCTGGCGACCGTGGTATCGCGGTCGACCCAGCACGAGTTGAAGAATTTCAAGCTGGTGTACCTAAAGCTATCGCTTACGCAAAAGCACTCGGCTGTACTCAAGTGAATTGCTTAGCCGGGATTGTCCCGCAAGGTGTGACCCAACAAGACGCGCAATCGGCGTTTGTGATTAACCTGCATTACGCGGCAAACGCGCTAGCAGCAGAAGGCATTAGCTTAGTGATAGAAGCGATCAATACCCGTGATATTCCGGGCTTCTTCTTGAACACGACTGAGCAAGCCAAAGCGATCATTAAAGAGGTAGGGAGCGATAACCTTTCTATCCAATACGATATTTATCACATGCAAATTATGGAAGGCGATCTTACGCCGACCATGCAACAAAACATTGGCCAAATCGCACACGTGCAACTGGCGGATAATCCAGGCCGACACGAACCGGGTACCGGAGAAATCAACTACCCATTCGTGCTCAATTATCTTGATGAGCTTGGCTATCAAGGCTGGGTTGGCTGCGAATACAAGCCAAAAACAACAACGACAGAAGGCCTTGGTTGGCTACACCAGTACCGTTAATTGCGCCTGGTAACCCTCAAACGTTAAGGAGAACAACATGTCTAAAATTGCATTTATCGGAACTGGCATCATGGGTAAACCTATGGCGAGTAACCTTCAAAAAGCAGGTCACGATTTGATTCTGTCGGATCACTTTAATGCAGCACCTGCCGACCTTGTGGCAGAGGGCGCAACGGTCTGCCATTCACCAGCGGAAGCAGCTGAAGCAGCAGACATCGTTATCTTAATGGTGCCGAATACACCACAAGTTGAAGATGTCCTGTTTGGTGACAACGGTGTTGAGAAAGGCCTAACGGCAGGCGGTGCAGCTGGAAAACTGGTTATCGACATGAGTTCAATCTCGCCAATCGCGACCAAAGCAATTGCAGCGCGAATTAACGAAGGCGGCGCGTCATACCTTGATGCTCCGGTATCAGGTGGTGAAGTAGGTGCGATCAATGCTGCGCTGACTATCATGGTGGGCGGTGAGCAAGACGCGTTTGATAAAGCACGCCCTCTGTTCGAAATCATGGGCAAGAACATCACGCTAGTAGGCGACAACGGTGCCGGTCAAACCTGTAAGGTCGCAAACCAAATCATCGTTGCTCTGAATATCGAAGCCGTGTCTGAGGCGTTAGTATTTGCTTCGAAAGCAGGCGCTGATCCAGCACGAGTTCGTCAGGCTTTATTGGGCGGTTTTGCTAACTCGAAGATATTGGAAGTACACGGCGAGCGCATGGTTGAAGGCACATTTGATCCTGGCTTTAGAATCTCGCTTCACCAGAAAGACCTGAACTTAGCGCTAACGGGCGCACAAGAATTAGGTGTCGCACTACCGAACACGGCAAATGCACAAGAGCTGTTTGGCGAGTGTGCCGAAATGGGCGGTGAAGGTTGGGACCACTCTGCGCTTATCCAAGCGATAGAGAAACGTTCTGACCACTCGATTCGCTAATTAATTAGGGCTGCTATCGATTCGTAGCCCAACAGTTTGTTTATAAATCGCGTAGTTTCGTCTCCTTTTATACGCGTTCCTGATACGAGGCAGAGGTTGAAGTTGTTCCTTTCCAACTTGATCTTAGCAGGCACCCTTTGGCCTTGTATCGGGGTTCTTTTTTCCTCCGTCAACTAAGGAGTGGCTGATGGACATTGATGCTAAGCAGTTTCTGCAAACCCTTTTCTCAAGTGCTGTTAATCAGGCGTTACCTAAAAATCACATCGAACCTTTTCTTCCTCAAGACATTTTTTATCGCTCTGCTAATCAAGCTGGGCGTACTGTGGTGATAGGAGCAGGAAAAGCAGCCGCGTCGATGGCCGCTGAGCTAGAGGCCGTCTGGCAGGTTAAGCAACAGCAAGATCTCGCTCTGCGTGACCTTGAAGGTCTCGTCGTGACCCGCTACGAACACACCGCACCTTGCGAACACATTGAGGTGATCGAAGCGGCGCACCCCGTCCCGGATGCGATGGGCTTAGAAGTGAGCCAACGTATGCTGGAATTAGTGAGTGGCCTGAGTGCTGACGACACCGTTATTTGTCTACTGTCTGGCGGCGGTTCTGCTTTGCTAAGCCTGCCCGGTGGCGACATTAGCTTGGCTGAGAAGCAACAAATCAATAAGGTGCTGCTCAAGTCGGGCGCAGCCATTGATGAGATGAACTGTGTGCGTAAACACTTATCGTCTATCAAAGGTGGGCGACTAGCGAAAGCTGCGTATCCAGCAAGAGTAGTCTCTTTAGCGATTTCAGATGTGCCGGGTGATGACATTAGTGTGATTGCCTCTGGCCCAACCGTACCCGACACCACTACGCGTTTTGATGCGATGGCAATTTTAGAGCGTTACCAAATAGAAACACCACGCTCGGCATTTGAATGGTTAAATAATCCAGAGTCAGAAACCGTTAAGCCAGATGACGTCTGTTGGAAAAATGCAGAGCACCATATTATTGCCACGCCGATGTCGGCATTGGAAGCAGCCGCGGCAGAGGCCGAAGGTTTAGGTATTCCTGCTTATGTGCTGAGTGACTGCATTGAGGGGGAAGCTCGAGATGTAGCGAAGGTTCATGCTGCGTTGGCCAAGCAAGTCGCTAATAACAAGCACCCATTTGAGACGCCTTGCGTGATACTTTCCGGTGGCGAAACCACAGTAACCGTTAAAGGCAATGGTCGCGGTGGGCGTAACTGTGAGTTCTTATTGAGCTTGTATAATGAGCTTAAAGGCCAAGACAACATATTTGCATTGGCCGCCGATACCGACGGGATTGATGGCGTGGAGGACAATGCGGGTGCGTGGATTACCCCACAAACATGGCAGCAAGGTTCTAGCCTGTCGCTTAAAGCGCAAGATTACCTCGATGCCAACAACAGCTACGATTTCTTCAAGCAAGTCGATGTGCTTCTTACCACGGGGCCGACGCTGACCAATGTGAATGACTTCCGCGCAATATTGATTCTTTAACTTGAACAGTTCAAAAACACGGTATGGAATGGTCGCTTCTTAACAAATAGAGCGGCCATTTTATTGTTATCAATGCGGTGACCTTGAGTTCTGAGATTATCTTCTGGACTAATGAAGCACGTTGATTACTATGATTTTAGTAACGAGCTGTAAAGGATGCAATATGTCTAGGATCAGACAAAAGAATCAAGATTTAATCATCGAAGTCGCGTGTGAACAATTCGCCACTCATGGTTATGCCGCAACAAAAATGGCTGACATCGCAAAAGCGGCCGACATTCCCAAACCTAACGTATTTTATTATTTCAGCTCTAAAGATAAGCTCTACAATGCCGTGCTTGAAACTGTCACTCAGCCCTTACTAGAAGCATCTCGTCCGATTGAAGAGCTGAGCGATCCTGTTGAAGCTTTATCTCAATATATTCAAACCAAGCTGATTATTTCTCGCGACCATCCACATGCCTCTAAAGTATTTGCCAATGAAGTGATGTCGGGCGCGAAAGTGCTGCCGAAAGAGATTGGTGACGAGCTGTATAAGCAATCACAGATGATTCTTGATAAGTTCTCAACGTGGTCAGCACAAGGTTTAATGGATGACGTTCCTGCACACCACCTGATGTTTACCATTTGGGCGGCGACTCAAACTTACGCCGATTTTGGCTGGCAGATTTGCAGTGTAATGCAGAAAGATCAGCTCGATGACAAAGACTATGAAGATGCCGCTGAATTCATCACCCAATTAGTGATTAAAGGGTGTGGGGTGAAAAGCTAACGTTATTTGAATGTTTTTTTGGGTCTGCGATTGCAGGCCTTTTTTGTTTGTGCATGTGAGTGAGCATATGTGCAAAGCTACTTTTGTGACTTGTTGTGCAATAAGTCATTTAACTTAAAACTGGTTTGATTAGGTATGCCATTTTATTTAAATAACAGGTTATAGTATCGCGAAAATTGGCGGCACTTATTCTTCTGAAAAGCGAAAAGCGAAAAGCTGGAAACTTAAAGATGAAGCCGCTAACGGTATTACGCGCACAACATTAAGGTTTAGCAATGACGCTTAAAAGCTTGGCATGCATCATCAGCACAGTTCTACTGGCAGGCTGCGGTTCGACGGTCACGACGCAAACATACAACGCCGATCTGATCATCACCAACGGACAGGTTCTAACAATCAACTCTGAAATGGATGTGATTGAAGATGGCGTTGTAGTGGTGAAAGACGACCAGATCATCGCAGTCGGTAACGAGGATTTAATGACTCAATATCGCGCAGAAAAAGTGATTGATGCTCAAGATGGAATCGTCATGCCGGGCATGGTCAATGCTCACAACCATTTACCTATGATCGCGTTTCGTGGCCTAGGGGAAGAGGGCATCTCGAATCGTCTGTTTGCTTACTTCTTCCCTCTAGAAGCCGAAAAGTTAAGCCGTGAACTGATTTACAACGCAACTAAGCTAGGCAGCATAGAACTGGCACAAAGCGGCGTGACCACTTATGCCGATATGTATTACCACATGGATGAGATGGCGAAGGCGACCAAAGAAGTCGGTCTGCGCGCCGTGCTAGGTGAAACCGTGATTAAGTTCCCGGTGGTCGATGCCAAAGAACCTTACGGTGGGATTGAGTATGCCAAAGGCTTTATCGAGCAGTACAAAAACGATGAGCTAATCACGCCGGCGTATGCGCCACATGCGGTGTACACCGTGAGTAAAGATAAGTTGCAAGAAATCAATAAACTGTCTGCTCAATACGATGTGCCAGTGCTGATTCACGTTGCTGAATTTCCGAATGAAGAAAAGCGCATCAAAGACGAAACCAAAGCGACATCGCCAGTTGAATACATGGATGAAATCGGTGTGCTAGACGAGCGCGTAGTGATTGCTCACGGTATCCACCTTTCAGAAAACGACCAAAAGCTACTGAAACAAGCTGACGCGGGTATCTCATACAATCCAATGGCGAACGCTAAAGGCGCGACAGGCATTGCACCTGCTTGGGAGATGTACCGTGCCGACATGCGCATTGGCTTAGGAACTGACGGGCCAATGAGCTCCAACCAAGTTGATATCATGCGTACCCTAAGTTACGCAGCGAACATGCAACGATTGAAGCATTCCGATCGCACCATCATGATCCCTGAGCAAGTGATTGAGATGGCGACATTAGGCGGTGCGAAAGCTTTGCACATGGAAGATCAAATCGGTTCTCTTGAAGTCGGAAAGAAAGCAGATATCGTGATTGTAGAGACACAATCAGCGAACATGATGCCAAATTACGACCCATACGCGACATTGGTTTACCAAGCGAACCCAAGCAATATCGACACCACTATCGTTAACGGTCAAATCGTAATGGAAAACCGCGTGATGCAGACGGTTCAACTGGATGAAATCCGCCAAAGTGTCGATGAGTTTGAAACTGATATCAAAGCGTTTGCCAAAGAGCTTTCTAAGAAGGCGATTAAGTCTAAGAGTTTGATGGACTAAGACGTAAACTTGATTCTAAAATCGAATAGAGTGAATGAATAAGTAAGGCCGACATCATGTCGGCCTTTTTGTTACGAACTCTCTCCAGAACCTTACTCCTTGAACCTCGGTTCTTTGGATGAAATCGACGCTTGGTTAATTAAAGCAAGGCTTCGGCTAACTAAAGTAGTACTTAGCTAATTAGAGCAACTGTTGCCGTTAGGAATACCGCTACCTAAGAATTCGACGCGAATTTGTTCGACATCTTTTAGGTACTGGTTGTTCGTTTGCTCGGTTTTATCAAAGTTGTTGAGCGTGACATTCCATGATGAAAACGGAGTGGGTTGGAAGTAGGCGTATTCGAATTTATTCGCCACGGCACCATCGGTGATGATGCTAACATCGTTGGTTGTTGGATCATCTAGGCGGTAATAGAACGCGCGTGAAACAGGATTAGAACTGAACTGATAGTCCTTGTTCTCATATCGGTCTAAATAATTACCCGAACTGGAAACTCGTAAGTTGAGTTGCTTGCCATAAGGTAAGTTTTCCCCTTCTAAGAACACTCGTACCGTGGAAAGCCTAACGCGGTCAAACGAACACAATTGGACTTGTTCTAATGGAATGGTGAAGTTTAGTTGTCCGGTTGTTGCAAAGCTCTCTAGTTGCTCGGGGCTAGAAATGGTGTAGTTGTCGATGGTGAAATCTTGTGGTGCTGGTTGGAAAGAAGACAGAGCATTTACATACTCACTTTCGACAGTAGCCAAATCAAACTGGTAGTCCAAGTAGCTTTTATTCAGAGAAGGCGTAACTTCGCTTGGCTTCAATGCCCAATATTCGTATGCCTGAACATAGTTAGACAAAGCAACGAACATCGGACGCTTGAAGTGCATCAATACTCGTGATAGTTCACGTTCAATCGAATCGAAGCTGTCGGTGTCTACTTGATAACCCTCGATCGCATCGTTCAATCTTTGTTGTTGATTGATAGTCACATTATTGGTGAGTAAGAGGTCTACCAACTTCGCTTGCTCGTGAGCAAAGTTAAGCTGCGTGATGTTAATTGCCTTACCGAGCAGAACCTGCTTTTCGAGTTCGAGTAGGTATTGTCTTGATCCTTTGATACCTAAGCTATCGGCATATCTTAAGTTGCTGCGGATCTCGGTGATCATCAGATCCCACGCCAGATTGCTTTCATTGATGGTTGGGATGTTGAAGTTAAAGCCATCCATCGCTTCAGATACCTTCTGGAGCTTGATGGTTGATTTAATATCCGCGGTTAACTGAGAAATGCCAGAAATCGTTTTGGTCACGCTATCAATAATGCCTGTGACGGACTTGATATTGGTGACGAGGTTTTTCGCTTTTTCTAATGCTTCAGGTGTTTTAGCCAATTGCTCGGTTAGGTCATTCACACCAGAAAGGTTGCCTGTGAATACACCACTCACGGCGCTTCCAATTTCGGCTATTGCTTTGAATATTGCTAGAGCCGCATTGAGTTGTTGTTGGGTTTTCCAATTCTCGACACCAACTAAATAAGTGGTTCTTGAACTGAGAGTGACCAGTTCTTGTGCTTTATATTGGCTATCGACCTCGGTCAGGCTATCGCCTATCTTGTCTATGTTGGATTGGGTTTGTGTGATGATCGAACTCTGAGCGCGTAGAACGTCTTCGATGTTAGCGAGTGCTAACTTGGCGGCTTCAATTTTGTCTTCAATGACCGTGTTTCTATCTTGAATAATGTCCCATTGAGTTTGATACGCGATCATAGCGTTCAAATAGGCTTCGTATTTATCTTGATATAACACCTTGTCGAGATAAGGAACGTAATTGCTCTCTTTGGTGCTGAAGCTAATGAATTGCTTGAACGCGACCGTTTGTAGGTAAAGGTCGGAAAGAATTGGATCGTCTTCAACCACTGAGCCTGAATAACGCAAGCTCTGTTCAACCCAATTGATGAGGTCGAGGCTAAGCTCTGGGTTGGTGTCATATAAGCTGGCTGCCATATCAAAAGAGCGATTAACAATGTCTGTAAAAGGTTCAGTAGCCAGTTTCATTTGCCCAGTAATGTTCGAGTCAATGGTCGTTCTTCGGTAGTGTTCTCCTGCCAATACCACGGACTCGCCATCACCAGTTTTTCCTGTTAGGGCGTCTCGTGTAATGCTGCCATCGCTTTGGAAAGCGAGCACATTAATGGGTGTTTCTATTTCGCCGGCAATCACAGAAATTGAGGCTGCAGAGCCTTGCTGTCCGAGCACAAACGTTGGCGTGCCTTGGCCAACGATTTTTCGCGCAAAAATAAGGATGTTTTGGTTGTTTACAAGCAAGTTGAAATTCTCTGGAATTTCAATGGTATCTGCAAAAACGACGATTTTTGAGGGTTGAGTGACGTAAAGGTTTTGTTCTGCTATCCAATCACTGAGGTTGATGTGTAAATCGGATGTGGAACGAGATAGAACGCCGACATCGGAATAGGCCGATTGAACCCAAGTTGGGTATTCGGTTGAATTGGGTAAATTGTTCAGTTCAAGCCAATCGCTAGAAAAAGCCTGTGGAGAGAATGAAAGAGAAATAATAATAGGTAGAAGTCTCATATTGATGTCCTGTCGAAATTAGTATTTGCCAAATTTTGGGTAGCAGAAGCCAGCACCTTAATTTTGATAAGGTGCGGCTTTCTGTTAGGGATATATTTTTGGCTATTGCGTTATATTTTTTGTGTTTTTATATGATCGAGAGGTCTATGGACTATTCCATTTCTTGGATATATGCATTGTTTGCGAACGCTTTTGCTTTCTCACTAATATTACTCCAGTTACTTTCTGCAACCGTTGTATTGGCAAGAGCGCCTATTGCGCCAAGCATTGCGTCGTCTTTCATGATGTCGGCATTATTCTGGGCTTGTTCTAAGGCAACGAGCAGTGAAGTAAAGTCGGCATTCATTTTCTGCCAATTTAGTTTCAGCTTATTAATATGTGGAATCGCATTTTCTATTTGTTGAGAAATCATATCGATACTCTCTGAAGAGCGATGATAAGAGTTATATATTTTCTGTGTGTAAGTTAACTGTTCTTGAAGCTCTTTTACTTCGTTTTGTAATTCGTTACGAAGTTTGCGTGCTTTTTCTGCTTTATCGCCATATACGCCCATGATTGGACCTGCAACCAGAGGGAACCATGCATAAGTCACCGCGGTAGAGGCGACCGTAACGTAGTGAGTGTAATCTTTGTTGAGTTGAGTAATACGCGCATTGATGTCATTCACTCGCTGCTGAAGCGCGCTGCCATCGTCGCTTAGGTAACCGTTGTGAGTGCCTTCCAACACATCTAACTGCAATTTTTGTGTATCTAATGTAGCTGAAAATTCTAATAGGTTACCGCCAACGTCAGACACTTCTTGTTGGTATCTCATGGAAAAACTCTGCAGGCTTTTCAGGTAAGCGATCGCCACCTTTCTATTGCGTTCTACCGCTTCGATATCTTCCGGGAGCGGCGAGAATGCTTTGGCCAGCATTTCATTCAAAGCATCACTAAGTGGGTTAAGCATGTAGTCTTTAATTTGGACGTAATTGGCCAAGCTTAATGAAAGACCAACGATGCTTGGATAAAGATCTTTTTTCCAATAAAAGGCGGTATCGTGAATATTTGAGTATTGCTGAACCAGTGCTTGGAAATTAGAGAAAGGAATGTCGTTAGGAATACTTAAAGTAGATTTCATACTGGCTTCTGTCACCGGCAGCGCTAAAGCGCCTTCGACATACGCTTGGATTTGATACCACTCTTGTTGCTTAAGAATAAAATTGTCAGTCTCTAGATCGATAAAGACCCCATTTTCACCGATGATCGTGTCGTAGGTGACTTGAGGTATGTTTTGTTCAGTTGACGCTTGGTTGATTTGAACTGGAGCTGCTTGAGAAGTGAGTGCAAAAGAGGAAAGTAGCCCAATCGAAATCGAAGATAATACGAGTGTTCTTGTGATTTTTTTCATTATTTAGCCCTGTTAGATTTGTTATTAGCTTTTTGCAAAGTCAATAATCCCCCTACCATTTAGATGGTATTTTTAAATATTTATGAAGGGTTATTGAATATTTTAATATTGTTATTTTTGTGATTATTTTTTGTTCTTTAAAACTAACCTCTTTAATGTGTTTTTTGTTTTTATAAGATTTTGCCAATCTATAGCAGATTTATAATGAAAAGTTCTATTTAGGTCACACATTTGGATTCATATTGATCGTTTGTTGATCTATTGAATTTAATGATATTTGAATCATTAGTTTTGGTTCTTTTGTCAGGCTAGGTATGGAAAGGTCTCGAGAGGTTTTCATTCTATTCATAAAGGTGGTAAGTGATAAAAATATAATTATCGCCATTATTCGTATTATTACTAAATCTGTTGATTAATTTGATGAATATATAAATAGAACGAACGTTTTAAATTTGATCTGTGCCAAATAATGTACGGGTGATTTGATATTTACCGAAGGGGTTATGAGTGATTTTTTATTAGTGAATGTTTTATTAGTCAATCTTATATTAGATAGAGTTAAATTAGGTTTTCTTAATTATTGGCGGTTTATGTTTTTGGTTTATTGAGTCGAAATTATTTAGGAAATAGATTGATAAATAGACTGAGAGGCATCAGGTTTACATTTTTTGGGATGTTTACGGGTGTTTTCGAATCATTGCGGACGTTTATGGAGGTTTGCCCATCAAAGCCACTCGCTTTGGCTTGCAGTGTTTGATGGGCAAGTGTTTCAACTAATGGTTATTCATCGCCAATTTACCAAGCTTCATTGCAGCAGCATGGTGGCGGTGCATCAGTTGCTCCATGTCTACGCCAATAACGGCACCATCATTAACTCGCCATTTTCCGGCTACCATTACTTTATCCGCTTGTTGAGCACCACAAAGTAGTAATGCAGCGAGTGGATCGTGGCTACCAGAGAAGCGAATATCATCGAGCTTGAACATTGCGATGTCGGCTTGTTTGCCAACCTCTAGTGTACCAATGTCGGTTCTGCCCATTGCGCGTGCCGAGCCTGATGTCGCCCAGCGCAGTGCGTCAAAGTGTGAAACATTGGCAGAACCATATTGCAGGCGCTGTAAGTACATCGCCATGCGCACTTCGGCAATCATGTTCGAACCGTCATTCGAGGCGGAACCATCCACACCCAGTCCGACTTTTACGCCTGCTGCTTCAAGGTCGTTGTTCTTACAAATACCGGAAGCCAACATCATGTTGGACGTCGGGCAATGGCTAATGCCAATGCCTGCTTTACCCAAACGTTTGATCTCTTCTGGATTGAAGTGAATACCATGAGCAAGCCAAGTGCGTTCGTTCAGCCAACCCACATCTTCGAGATAATCGACAGGGCGCAAGCCAAACTTCTCAATACAGAAGTCTTCTTCATCCAAGGTTTCGCAAAGGTGCGTGTGCATCATTACGTTTTCACGCTCACTGATCTTGGCTGTCTCTTTCATTAGATCTGTGGTGACTGAAAACGGCGAACAAGGCGCGAGTGCGATTTGAATCATCGCCCCTTCATCACGCTGGTGGTAATCGCGGATTAAGCGTTCACTGTCATCAATGATGGTCTGTTCGGTTTGAATGGTGTGTCGTGGAGGTAGTCCACCTTCATCTTCCCCAAGGCTCATGGAGCCGCGAGTAAATATGGCTCTAACGCCTAGTTTCTCTGCGGCCTCGACTTGTAAATCGATGGCGTGCTCTAGCCCGTTAGGTATTAAGTAATGATGGTCTGACGCTGTCGTACAACCCGACATCATTAGCTCAACCAGCGCCAGTTCAGTGGCAAGGCTCATCATCTCAGCATCGAGGTTAGCCCAAACAGGGTAGAGGCTTTGTAGCCAATGGAAGAGTTCTTTATTCAGTGCGCCGGGGTAGGCACGCGTTAGGGTTTGATAGAAGTGGTGGTGCGCATTGATAAGCCCAGGAGTCACAACATGACGAGAGGCGTCGACGCTGTAATCTACGGGTAAGGTTGGTTCTTTGTGTTTGCCAACCAGCTCAATGATTGTATTACCTTTAATGACAATACCGCCTTCTGCATCAGCCAGCGAGCCAGTGTAGATTGCGAGAGGATTCTTAATCCAGATGGTTTCCATTCATAGTAGTCCTTAGCCATCTCAGCCTTTTCAGGGAAGAGGGTCTTTATTGGTATTTGCTGTTGATAGATAAATTCGAATCAGGGGCGTTAAAACGTTCAATGTTCTAATCATTCCCTGATTCTGTGAAAATCGGTTTACGCTAGTCAGTGAACCAGTTAATTAGGGAATCAGCTAGTTCGTTTTTGGCTCAGGGTTTTCTGATGCCGCTTGAACGTCTGCTTCTGTACTTGCTTGTTGAATCTCTAATTGCTCGTCTGAGTGTCGTTCTTCTTCAGCTTGCTCTTTCATTTCTAGCTCAACTTGCGCTTGGCTTTCGGCCAGTGCTTCTTGCTCTTCTGCTCGTGAAGACTTTGGTAAAACAAGGTTCAATAGCACCGTCATGATGGTGCCTGTTGTAATGCCAGAGTGAAGGAAATTAGCCAAATCATGTGGCAAGTGTTGCAGCAATCTTGGTTCGAAAGTGACGGCCAAACCAGACGCCAAACCTACACAGATTACCAAGGCATTTCGCTTGGTGTCTGCGGCTTTGATCAACATGCGGATACCCGCGTAGGCAATCATACCGAACATCACAAAACCCACACCACCTAGAACAGGTTTCGGAATCGTGACGGCAATAGCGGCTAATTTCGGGAATAAACCACCTAAAATTAGCAAACCACCGGTTGCAGCCACTACATAGCGACTTGCTACACCTGTGATACCTACAATGCCGACGTTTTGACTGAACGACGCCAATGGCATTGCCGTTAAAATCGAAGATAAGGTACTACCAAGTCCATCGCCTAATAGACCACGTTTTAAGTCTTTACCGCTGACTTGGGTTTGGCAGTTGTTGCCTAGTGCCATGAAGTCACCTGTTGCTTCGGCGATAACCACGATGTACACCAAGCTCATGCTGATGATGGCACTCGCAGAAAAGGTAAAGCCATATTTGAAGGGCTCAGGTCCGCCAACCCAAGCGGCAGAGCTGATTTGCTCAAGGTCGACCATGCCGAGTGATAGCGCCACAATGTAACCGCCCGCTAAACCAATCACGATGGCCGAAGCGGCAACCGCGCCTTTACAGTAAACCGATACGCCAACCACAATCCCCAAAGAGATCAGTGCTAGAAACAGCTTTGGCAGCGTGGCGAATTGTTCTGTGTTGGCAGGAGAGTCTCCGACCCAGTTCATGGCAACCGGTAAAATGGTTAAGCCGATTAAGGTAACCACTACACCACTTACCACGGTTGGGAACAGTTTCCGAACCTTGTCCATATAGAAGCTGGCACCAATCACCACGAACGAGCCGATAAGCGCTGAGCCCATGATTGCGGCGACACCGCCTTCGTTGCCGATTGAAATGGCGACGCCCAAAAAGGCAAAGCTCGAACCCATCACCACGGGCAGTCGAATGCCAACAGGGCCAAAACCGAGACATTGAGCGACGGTCACAATACCTGACGCCAGCAGCGCAGCATTGATCAGTGATACGATCTCTGTATTAGGTAGGCCGATAGAAGCACCAACAATAAGGGGGACAGCAACAATGCCACCAATCGAAGCGAGCATGTGTTGCAATGCGAGTAGGAAGGTTAATCCGTGAGGCGGTCTTTCATTTAGGGTGTACAGAAGTTTCATTTGATATTCCTCTGCCTGCGTTTCCGTTTACAGGCGATTGGCGGTCAAATAATGACTTCTACAAACTGCGTAGGGTCATAAAAAAGGTGCACCAACCGAGCGGATATTTGTGTGTTCCACTGATTAGCACAATTAGCTTTTTCTTAAAAATGTTGTTCTAGCATGTGTCTTGATAGCTTGGCTTGTGAACAAACCAAGCACTCATTCTTGAGCCATCTCTAAATGGCCAAATGTCTAAGCGACGGCCCAAGAACGATTTGATTAACCGATGAACACGAGCTTCGCGACAAAAATCGCGGCTAGGAAGTACATCGAAATTGATACGTCTTTTGTTTTGCCTGTCGCTAATTTCAATACCGTGTAGGTAATGAAACCCAGTGCGATACCATTTGCGATAGAGAAGGTCAGTGGCATCATCAGCGCGGTAATGGCTGCAGGTGCGCCGTTGGTGAAGTCTTTCCAATCAACGTGTTGCATGCTGCTCATCATCACAAACGCCACGTAAATCAACGCGCCAGAGGTTGCGTAAGCGGGGATCATGCCTGCAAGTGGAGATAGGAAAATTGCCGCTAAGAACAACACACCAACCACAATTGCCGATAGGCCAGTTCGTGCGCCGGCTGCAACGCCTGCTGCACTTTCTACATAACTGGTGACTGGCGGACAACCCACACACGCACCTGCCACACTTGAGATACTGTCGGCTTTCAGCGCTTTGCTTAGTCCTTCGATCTTGCCTGTCTCAGGGTTCGTCAGATTTGCACGCTCAGCCACGCCCATCAAAGTACCCGCGGTATCGAACATGTTGACGAAAAGGAAAGCCAAGATAACGCTGATCATCGAAACATCAAGCGCACCCATAATGTCCATTTTTAGGAACGTAGGCGCTAAACTTGGTGGCGCTGCGAAGAAGCCGTTGTAATGAACTAAGCCAAGCATCATGCCGACCAGAGTCACACTCAAAATTCCGATTAACACGGCACCAAATATTTTACGCTCACTGAGTACCGCGATGATCAAGAAGGCGATAGCGGCCAGTAGAGCTTCAGGTTTAGTAAAATCCCCTAAAGAAACCAAAGTCGCTGGGTTTTCGACGACGATGCCCGCTGTTTTAAGACCAATTAGGCCTAAGAATAGACCAACGCCCGCTGTCATGGCATAGCGCAGACTCACCGGAATACTTTCGATTATCCATTGTCGAACCTTGTAGAAACTCATCCCGACAAACAAGATGCCGGAGATAAACACCGCGCCCAACGCCACTTCCCAGGTGTAGCCCATTTCGCTTACTACCGTGAATGAGAAGAAGGCATTCAAGCCCATGCCTGGTGCAAGGCCGACAGGCCAGTTCGCAAATAGTCCCATTAACAAACAACCGATCGCAGCACCAATACAGGTTGCGACGAATACCGCCCCTGCATCCATACCCGATGCGGCCATAATTTGTGGGTTAACGAAGATGATGTAAGCCATAGTGGCGAAGGTAGTCACACCCCCCATTAATTCATCTTTCACGCTGCTTCCGTGGGCCTTAATTTTAAAGAGTTTCTCTAAAATTCCGTTATTCGCGTCTTGGTTGAGTATTTCTGTTTTACTCTCACTCATGTCAGCAAGTCCTTTTATGTTGTGATCCATTTATTGAATACAGCGAGATTTCAATATTAAGTTTTAAGCTTTTTTCCTGGCCGTTATTTCTTTAGTTATCTGTTGTTTAGTCATCAACTCTCTAACTAATAACGTTGTTAGTATTTTTATATGAGCGTGTTTAGTGAGCGCGCATCATTTTAGATGCACGCACGAATCTGTTTATTATTCGATGGTTGAGCCTAGTTCTAAGTGCTAGGACACGGGACTAACTGCCCCGATAGGTGGAGAAACTGTAAGGCGAGACGAGAAGAGGAACGTGATAATGCGCTTCTGGATCATCTAAGCCGAAACGAATAACCACATCGTCTAGGAAAGGTACGCCATCCAATTCCACACCTTTGCTTTTGTAATAATCCGCAACGTAGAACACCAATTGATATTTCCCAGGACGGAAATCATTCCCTGCCAGAATCGGCGCATCGGTTCGGCCATCGGAGTTGGTGATGACCGTCGCCAGCTTTTCTGTTGAGTCTTCATTGACCTTATAAAGCTCTACTTTGATCTCTGTGCCCGGTAAGCCGTGCGTGGTGTCTAATACGTGTGTTGTTAATCTTCCCATAGTCCTTTAATAGCGCTTTTAGCGCTCCTCTGTTCCGTGGTTTATCTGTCTGTTTCGACCTTGCAAAGAATGCAACTGGTCACTTTGTTATCACTAACTATGTACGAACTGTACACAATTAGTAAAGCGAATTGTTGGAAAAATGTTAACTATTGTGTCGTTTTTTCTGACTTTATAGATCTTGATTATCGTTTTTTGGTGAGTTTTGGTTTTATTAAGTTGTTGTTTTTAATTATTAATAGTGCGTAAATTTAACTTGAATAACAAAATCTTTACATTGAGATAAATAATTGTATACAATAAATGCACAGGGGTAAGGTTGCTCTGTTTATCGAGAATCCATTTGGTTGAATCATTTGGTGACTGACTTAAAGAGCGGCTAAGCCAACCACTTATGTTAGGAGTACTTGGATGAATAAGGATTATTCAAGAAATTTGATCGGTTACGGAGCTAACCCTCCAAACCCTCAATGGCCAGGTAATGCGCGCGTCGCGGTTTCTTTTGTATTGAACTATGAAGAGGGCGGTGAGCGTTGTTTGTTACATGGAGACGACGAGTCTGAAGCCTTTCTCTCAGAGATCCCGTCAGCACAACCGATCAAAGGCGAACGTCACATCAGCATGGAATCCATCTATGAATATGGTAGCCGTGTAGGTGTGTGGCGTGTTCTTCGCTTGTTCGATGAATATGAAATCCCACTGACTGTATTTGCTGTCGCAATGGCGATTGAGCGTCATCCAGACGTTGCCAAAGCCATGGTCGAAGCGGGTCACGAAATCTGTAGCCACGGTTATCGTTGGATAGACTATCAATACATTGATGAGTCTGAAGAGCGTGACCACATGACTAAAGCGATTGAGATCATCCAACAAGTGACGGGGCAACGCCCGCAAGGTTGGTACACAGGTCGAACGGGTCCAAATACGCGTCGCTTGGTTGCAGAAGAGGGTGGTTTTCTTTACGACTCGGATGCCTACGACGATGACTTGCCGTATTGGCACACCGAGACTGGTTATCCGCAACTGGTGATCCCATACACTCTCGATGTGAACGACATGCGTTTTTCAACCGCGCAAGGCTTCAACTCGGGTGAGCAGTTCTTCCAGTATCTGAAAGACACGTTTGACACCCTTTATATGGAAGGTGAAACCGCACCGAAAATGATGTCGGTTGGGCTGCATTGTCGTTTGATTGGTCGCCCCGGTCGTATTGCTGCCTTAAGACGTTTCCTCGATTACGTCAAAGAGCACGAAAGCGTGTGGTTGTGTCGTCGAATCGATATTGCTAACCATTGGCACCAACATCATCCATATCAACCAAATAACGCTATTCATCAACCGCAAAAGTAGCAGTGAAGCAAGGAGGCTTAACGTGACTGAATTTCGATCATGCCAACCAACAACCATGGACCGCGATACCTTTGTCGCTCACTTCGCTGATGTTTATGAGCACAGCCCGTGGGTTGCAGAACTGGTGTATGACCAAGGTTTGAATGCCGAAGACGACCATATCGAGAATCTTCATCTGAAAATGGCATCGACCTTGTTAAGTGCAGACCAAGGCAAACAGTTGGCTTTGATCAACGCTCACCCGGATTTAGCCGGTCGAGCAGCAGTAAACGGCGAACTTACCGAGTCGTCGACCAAAGAACAAGCGGGGGCGGGCATCGACCAGTGCAACGCCGAAGAATTTGAAAAATTCACTTCTTACAATAACAGCTACAAAAGTCGCTTCAATTTCCCTTTTATCATGGCGGTGAAGGGAGCCAATCGTTACCAAATTCTTGAGTCGTTCGAGATGCGATTAGGAAATGATAGTGAAACTGAGTTTGCTACGGCGATTCAAGAGATCAACAAGATCGCGATGTTTCGTCTCTGGGATATGTAAGTTAACGGAGTTAACAGCTATCTCAGCCCAGTCTTAGTGCGCTAAAGGTTTGATTTGTAAAAACATAAGCCACTAAGTTCTCATTTTATTATTACTTGATTAATTTCATAGGATTACACGGACATGACCCATAAATTTGAACAGTACATAAACCTTGCAGACGAAAAACTCGGCGCAGAAGCGATCTTCGCAACCGACGATTTTTTCGCGGATAAAAGCCGTCTACTCAGCCACGCAGCACCAGAGTGGAAAGACGACTTATACGACGACAACGGCAAGTGGATGGACGGTTGGGAAAGCAGACGTAAACGCGGTGAAGGTTACGACTACTGTGTCGTTCGCCTTGGCCTAGCTGGCACCATTGCTGGCGTTGATATTGATACCTCATTCTTCACAGGTAACTTCCCACCTTCGGCATCAATCGACGCGTGTTACTCACCACAAGGTGAGCCAACTGACTCAACAGAGTGGCAAGAAATTCTGCCTTCAATGGCATTACAGGGTGATCATCATCATCTTGAAGCAATCGAAAGTGACCAAGTATTTACGCACCTACGTTTGAACATCTATCCAGACGGCGGTGTCGCGCGCTTACGTGTTTATGGCCGACCAAGTGTGGATTGGGACGCAATAGATTCTCAGCAACAAGTTGACCTAGCATCGGTTGAACACGGTGGCCGAGCACTGGCATGTAGCGATGAGCACTACGGCAATAAAGCCAACATTTTAGGCCCAGGCCGCGGTGAAAACATGGGTGATGGCTGGGAAACAGCACGTCGTCGTACACCGGGTAATGACTGGGTTATCGTGGCACTAGGCCACCCAGGTAACATCGAACGCATCGTTGTTGACACAGCTCACTTCAAAGGTAACTATCCTGACAGCTGCTCGATTCAAGCGGCCTACGTGAAAGGCGGTACCGACGATCAAGTAGAAACACAAAGCCTATTCTGGCGTGAACTGTTGCCAGCACAAAAGCTGCAAGCGCACGAGATTCACGAATTCATTTCTGAGGTAAACGACCTTGGTGCAATTACCCACGTACGTGCAAACATATTCCCAGATGGCGGTATCAGCCGTTTGCGTCTGTTTGGTACGAAGGCGAAATAGGTAAGGAAATCAGATATGAGTAATGGAATACGTCGTTTATCCATCGAACCGTTAACCAAGCAGGCTTTTTCAGAGTTTGGCGATGTTATCGAGTCCGATAATAGTGATTTCTTCATGATCAACAGTGGATCAACACGTCGCTACCACAAGCTAGCGACAACGGATGTGCAAGACCAAGACGGAGAAGCGATCATCAGCATCTTCCAAGCCACACCGTTGAGCTACCCACTGACCATCAAAATGTTAGAGCGTCATCCACTTGGCTCTCAGGCATTCATTCCATTACTTGGTCAACCCTATTTAATTGTTGTTGCGCCAAAAGGCGATGATCCAACATTAGCCAATAGCCGAGCTTTCTTGAGCAACGGCCGTCAAGGAGTGAACTATCACAAAGGGGTGTGGCACCACCCAGTTCTTGCGCTTACTGATCAAGACCAGTTCTTGATCGTCGATAGAGGCGGCGAAGGGCACAATTGTGATGAAGTTTATTTCGACAGCGATCGAGTGGCATTGCATTTGGACGATCTGCCAACGGACGACAATAAGGAAGAGCAACGCTTAGCTAAAGCGTTGTGATACAGGAGTTTATTATGGATCCGCATATTACAGAGTGGTTGAATTTAGCAATACGCTGGGCTCACATGATTGTTGGTGTTGCGTGGATAGGCGCATCATTTTACTTTGTTTGGTTAGAGAACAACCTTAATCGAGTAAACCCAAAAACGGGCCTTTCAGGCGACTTATGGGCAATTCACGGCGGTGGTATTTATCATCTAGAGAAGTACAAACTTGCGCCACCAGAAATGCCAGAGCACCTGCACTGGTTCAAATGGGAAGCTTACTTCACGTGGATCACCGGTGTGTGTCTACTGGGTGTGGTTTATTACCTTAACGCGGAGATTTACCTGATTGCACCGGGCTCTGGCCTTGATTCAACAACGGCAATCGCGATTGGTATTGGTTCATTCGTTGCTGGTTGGTTTATCTACGACTTACTGTGTGATTCACCATTAGGTAAAACCCCGGTACTGCTTGGCGTTGTGCTGTTTGTGTTGCTCGTTGCTGCGACCTATGGCCTAACTCAAGTGTTCAGTGGTCGTGGTGCTTACATCCACGTGGGTGCCATCATTGGTACCATCATGGTGGGTAACGTATTCCGCGTCATCATGCCTGCACAGCGCAACTTAGTGAAAGCGATTGAAGAGAAGCGCGAACCGGATCCTGCATTGCCAGCGAAAGGCCTACTGCGTTCTCGTCACAACAACTACATGACACTGCCAGTGCTGTTCATCATGATCAGTAACCACTTTCCAAGCACTTATGGCTCGGAATACAACTGGCTGATTCTTGCTGGCTTAGCGATCTTCAGTATCTTGGTGCGTCACTATTTCAACACCCGTCATGGTAGCCAGAAGTTCGCATGGACAGTACCAGTAGCAGCATTGGGTATGATCACGCTTGCGTTTGTTACCTCGCCTTACGCCAAAAAGCAGATGACTCCGGTTGTGCAAGCACCTGTGGTTCAAGAAGTGCAAGTAAGTGCGACTGAATCGGCGACAGAAGAGCTTGCTGAAAACGGTACTGCTTCAACTACGGCTAGTTCTCAAGCTGCACCAGCAGATCACGCAATGCAAACTGCTAGCGCAGGCGTAAGCTTTGAAACCATCAACAAAGTCATTCAAGAGCGCTGCTCTGTGTGTCATTCATCAACCCCTAGCCACGCCGCTTTTGCTGCTGCGCCAGCCGGTGTGATGTTTGATACCCCAGAAGAGATTAAAGCCAACGTCCCGAGGATTGTTGCTCAAACCGTAACAACCAAGGTGATGCCGCTCGGCAACATGACTCAAATGACCGATGCAGAACGCGCACTCATCGGCACTTGGGTAGAGCAAGGCGCTACGCTTCAATAGCAGTACTTTGCAATAGCAGTACTTTGTAATAACAGTACTCAGCATCCTTTACCTAAGAGCATGAGTCTTAGGTGAGGCTTGGGGAGAGTTTGGTTTCGGGCACGCGCCAAACTCATCCCACCCTGTTTCCCCGGTTCCTATAACCGGGGCTTTTTGTTTTTGGACAATCGGGAATAGGAAACAGAAAACAGGAAATGTGAAGCTGAATATCGGTCGCTTTATTCGTTAAATCTGCGGAATGAAGATAGGCGAACTAAACGGATTGGCGAGATTGAATATTACAAACCGCATAGCCGATGCAGTGATAGATACAGTCGAGCACTTCTTGCTCTTCGCCTTGGATCTTGGATTGCAGCCCTTTGATGCCTTTCTCTGTTGGCATAATAGGACCAAATGCAATAATGGCTGCTACAAAATTCGGTTCGCTATCAATGGCTTTCTGCCAAGTCTTCGAAAACGCCGCGGTCGACTCGTAATTTAAGTGCTCATTGATGATCTTTGCAAACAGAGGCTCAAGCTCTTTGGCAATATCGGCTTTTCTGTCGAAGTGAGCATTAATCCCTGATTTAGACACACCGGCTTTTTTAGCAATATAAGCAAAGGTTGCCTTGTCGAAGCCTTCATTTAATGCGATATCAAATGCAGCATCGATGATCTTTTGTCGTGTAATAATCGCTTGTGCAGCGCTTGCTCTTCCCACTCTTGCCTCCGAACGTTGGATGATGGTTGTATTTTATGTGCCATCGATAATAAGCAGTCACAGGCCGTAGAATAAAGGCACATAGCTTGCGATACAATCGATCGTTGAGTAACTGAACATTAATGGGTCCAAACAGGCCTCATCGAGTTCATGCTATTGAAATTATACATTTAGCATATAAAATAGAGGTTGTTAACCTTTATTCTTAAAAGGCTCGAAATGATGACCAACTTGATACATTCCCCATTAAGCAGTCACAAACTGACTAGCGCCACTGATTACATCAACACCACGTTTTCAGCGAACAAGGCCGACCTGTCAGCCAAGCTAGATAGCCATAAGCAAATTGTTATCTCATCGTCGAATGGAACGGTATAAAAAGGATTCAAGGGGAAGGGGTGGCCCTATGTTCAAATTTAGGAACCCAACTCCAATAGAGTTGAGCGGTTATTCTGACTTTTGGTTACGAAGTAGCTTGACGATAAGTGCGACTAAACGTAGACTGCAAAAATAAAGGGTGACACCCCTTATTTTGAGCGGATATAACAACAGCTAGTTGGCTTTGGCTAATTAATAATTAGCGATAAAACAAAAATTACGATCAAATAAAGGGTGTTAACCTTTAAATTGTCATTGAATATTAGTGTGTTACTGATGATGTCAGAGTCGTCGAGGCTTATTTCTGGAGATAGTGATGGGAGAAGAAGTGGAACCAATTTACGTTTTTCTTGGTATTAGCAGCATCGTGATGACTGTTCTATGCATTGTCGCTGCATTTCTGGTCTATCGCATGATCAAAGGAGATATTGAGGATAGATGGTGATTTTCTCAGATTGAATCGTTGCCAAAGTAAGACACGACATTTCAACAACCATTTGCCAGCCCTCAACTAAGACACCAGCTTTAGATGAGGTTTCGGGGGAGTTTGATCGCAGGCATACGTCAGACTCATTTTCCCCATCTTCCCCCGGCTCCTATCGCCGGGGATTTTTTGCCAAAAAAGGGCGATACCCTTTAAGTCGAAAGGCCAACCGGAAACTAACAATGAAAACTACGTTAATCGCTGCAATGATCGCGGCACTATCAATTCCATCGATTGCTAACGCTAAAGGCTCAGAGTTTGGTTTAGGCCTTACTGCTGCTTACTCACCTAACGTTTACAAAGGTGGCGACACGGAAGTAACACCGTTCCCACTTCTGAGCTATGACAATGGCCATTTCTTCATTGAGGGTGTTCAAGCTGGCTACCGTTTAGCGCCAAAAGGTTCAGTGAGCAACATTGTGTTTTTCGCAGTGTATGACCCACGAACGCTTGAGGCTAGTGAATCTGACGATGCAGATATCAAAAAGCTCGATGATCGCGATTCTACCTTTATGGGGGGGGCGGCCTACGTGCTTACTACCAATATTGGCGAGTTCCGTTTAGGTGCCGGTACTGACATTGGTAGTGTTCACAATGGCTTGTATGTAGAGACTCGATACAGCTATCACATGAACTTTGGCGCGTTTGGCCTTATTCCTGCGATTGGTTACTCGCTTAACAGTGACAAGCTTAACGAACATTTATACGGCGTATCTGCTGCTGAAGCGTCCAGAACTCGCTTCGATGAATTTAAGCCTGATTGGTCTGGCCGTTACTTCGTAGGCCTGTCTGGTTACATGTACTTATCTAAGCACTTGCGTCTAACTGGCGGTGTTCGCTACGAGAACCTGGACAGTGAAATTGAGAAGAGCCCTATCCTTGATAACACCACTTCAGTTATGGGTAATGTTGGCGTTACCTACCTGTTTTAAGTAATCCGATTACCAATGCAGGAACGAGTCCATTGTTCCTGTCATTAGTTTCGTTCACTCAGCTAATCTTTTGATTGATCTATTCTGGATGAAAAAGCATTAACTACAAATTCAGTCACTGTGCTGATTTTTTCAATGCTGCATTGGCAAGATTTATATGCGTACTAAAGTTATATACGCTGGCGTTACTTACCCCAGCAAGACAGAAATGATAACCACCAATATGGCCGCTGGGCTTAATTGTGATTTGGTTCTCTCTCGGCTCAGAAATGACTGGTCACTTGAGAACGCGCTTACTAAAAAGCGTGGTAGTAACAACCCAGACCGAAGTCAATACAGATACAAAGGTAAGTATTACGATACACAAGAAGAGCTGATTGTAGCGAACAAGAACCCTCTCATTAGTTATCGTGGCGTTCTTAACAGGGTTAACCGTAATTGGAGCTTTGAAGACGCTTTGAACCTTCCAAGTGGTTCGAGAAAACCTAAATATTGATATGAAGACCTAAAACTAGCCAGATGCTGGTTTTTTATTAGGTACAGCAATGACTTTATTCAACGAACGCGGTAGCGCCATGAGACAAGTATTAAGAACTCGCAACCTTGAAGACGCCCAACTAATGGTTGATGCGTTAAGTTCATTTGTTGAACACAAGAAAGCTCAAGGTGGCAAATAATGAAAAAGCTAACTACATGCTTAGTTGCTTCAGCGTTATTAGCTGGTTGCTCTATTGCCCCAAAAGATAATCTAGACGCCCTTTGTAGAGATAAAGTCATTGAAGTGGCTAGCGACTTCTTTGATGGTGCAGATATCGACTTGCATGGCTCCCCAGTAACTCTACTGAACCACCAGTCAATCTCATACGATGGTATTGAGTATAACTATGACTCCAAACGTAATGGTAAACCTGAAATCTTAAAAAAACCTGTTATCTGTTCGTACAACTATCGCAAGAACACCGTGTCTATTGTGATTGAGAAGAACGGCCGAGCTGGGAACGAGTTTAAGTTGTACAAGAACATTAAGGTGAATGGCTAACATGTTTATCCTTACTAAAGACAACATCATCAAGCTATAAATCCACCACGAGACTTAGCTATACCAACGTAAACACGATACCCAACGATGAAATCCCAACGATGAAATGAAAAATGCCATGCATTGGGAATCACTCTTAAATGCTTGTATGGATAATAAGCACTCCAATCGGGTAATGTGAGACCCAGGCTTTAGCTGCAACTAAAGCTTTCTATGTAGCAGTTCGTTTAAATGCTGGCTCCTCTATCGAGAGACCGATAACAAACATGAACGCTACATAGGACTTCAAGCATAAACCTCGAATAGTCGACTGGGTCTCGAACCCGCATTACGCAAGCATGAGTTAGCTTATTATGAATACCAAAATCAATCAAAGCATCAACGTTGGAGTTGATACTGGCAAAACACAATTAGACATCCACATCAGGCCACTAGATCTATTTTTCTCAGTAGAGAACAATGATAAAGGCATCAAAAAAGCACTCAAAACGATTAAAAGTCACAGTCCTGAACGAATCGTTATTGAAGCTACAGGCCGATTAGAAATGCCTTTTGTTCTTGCATGTGCAGAGGCTCAATTACCAATTGTCAGAGCAAACCCTGTCCACATAAAACGATTCGCTGGTGCTATTGGCCGCAGAGCCAAAAATGATCGTTTAGATGCAGAGTTGATCGCTCACTATGGAGAAGCAATCAAACCAGCTCTTACTGTCATAAAGCCAAGAAACATACGCCTAATGAGTGACTTAGTCATTCGCCG
This sequence comes from Vibrio sp. QJM3NY_26, assembly GCF_057786005.1. NCBI lineage: Bacteria > Pseudomonadati > Pseudomonadota > Gammaproteobacteria > Vibrionales > Vibrionaceae > Vibrio > Vibrio sp. QJM3NY_26. Next base: position 881,486 of record NZ_CM173516.1, read on the forward strand.
AAACCAGTTGTTATCCATGCAAACAATGGAAAAGAACCGAATCCAGATACTTCCCGCCTCTCTCCATCCGACTATCAAACCAATGCTAACCACGATAAAAAATCAAATCACCAAGTTAGAAGAAAAGCTCGTTAAACTCATTGAAGATAGTCCTGAATACCAGGCTAAAAACACAATATTGCAAAGCGTCCCAGGAATAGGAAACATTGCCGCCGCATCAATAATTAGCAACGTACCTGAACTTGGTTACATCACGAATAAACAAGCGGCATCACTGATTGGTGTCGCTCCAATAACACGCGAAAGTGGGCGCTACAAAGGTAAGCGCGTGATCCAAGGAGGTCGAGCGCAAGTACGCACTGTGTTATATATGGCAATGATGTCAGCCATGCAATGTAATCCTGTTTTTAAAGCGACATATCAGCGACTTTTAGGCGCTGGTAAACCAAAGAAAGTCGCTATTATTGCATGCGTGCGCAAGATGGTTGTGATCTTAAATTCAATGCTCAGAGATGGTGTTCTATGGGATGAAAACAGCGCCAAAAATTAACTATTGACGCCATAGTCGTTTGTTAAGTTTTTATTTCAGTGTGCCCTTTTGCTCTATCTATTTACATCTCTACAATAGCTATCTCTTGATTCCTCAATGAATTTTTTCAAACTTAAGTCATCAAAACGAATAACTTTAGGTGAATCATTAACGCCTACATTCCACGAAGCAATGTTGCCTCTATAAGTTTTGACCAGACGATAGTGACATTCGTGTAAGTCAGCGCTAACAGCGACTTCATCTGTACTTATAATTTTGATATCGACATCATCAAAATACATTCCGGCAGGGACTATCATCGAAGCCATACCATCAAAGTATGCTTCTAAATATTCTTCATTTGTCATCTTAAGCCTTACATAAATTCTTAACGCCGCATTAAGGAATCACTCTTAAATGCTTGTTAGGTTTCTTGACACAATAGACTAATTAAATTGATAACCTAAGAAGTTGACAAACCACACTCTTCATCTTGATTTCAATGCGCTGATTTTAGATAAAACTAAGCGACCTGTTATGTTTCTCACTTTAGTGAAGTGCTATCGATAAACTTCTGCTAGTGTTTGATTAATTTCATTTTTTAAGTACTCGCTGGGGTTTCCTTCATCGGTAAGATAATCACTCGTTTTACAGTTAGGTCGATAACTTAAACTTTGCTTAAATTTAGGGTGAGCGTAACCAATTAATCCCCAAACTGCGTTATCCTTTAAGCTATCAAATTCCTTTTGCAACTCATTAATCAACTCATCATCAATCACTGAAACTTCATAATCAGCACTTGTATCCAATAAGATATCATTTTTGAAATCAAACGTATCAAAGCCATATGAATGAACTCCAATACCTTTTGATAATGGAACAATCTTATGCAAATTAGCCACTGCTTTTATTTTTCCATCTTTTTTATTTATTGATGTAATAATATGCCAAGCGCTACCTTGCCGATTTTCATTACATCCATTTTGGTAGATGAAATGAAAAACACCACCAACTCCTTTTGACTCAAGATCGTACTTATACTCTCCGAGAGATAGTTCATTCAGCCAATGACAAAAAATATAAGGAGAAAAAGCTATAATTTCCTCAGGTGTTCGACCTAGTTTTTCAGATGCATATTCAAAAAAACCTTCCAATTTTTTCTTTATGTTTGTCTGGAACTCATGCTGAACAATATCCTTCCCGCCACCAAAAGGAGCTGCAGATATTTGTTCACAAGAAGAATAATCAAAATGCAATTTACTTGTGGAGGATTCTAAATAGACAAACCGTGGCTTGCCAGTAGAGCGTTCTGATAAAACTAAATCAAATCTAGAATTGGGGTCTGTATCAAACTCATAGCTCAAAACGAATTGCTCAAAAAGAGACCACATCTTGAGTACACTGGCGCCTTTATTTGCATGGACAAATTCTTTTAATGCCCTAATAAAACGTCTGCTTGGCTCTGCGGCACCCGTAATACCGTAAATACATCCAGGAAAAAGAATGCCCGTTTTCAAAGCACTATTTCTCCCTTCTCCGAGGTGATTATACGTTACTCTCATATCAGAAATTATACAATTTAGTCCGGGTTGCTTAAACGCAACTAATAATGTCATATCCTACTCTCCCAAAAATCACCTAACTCAAAACCTAACGCCGCAATAAGCGGACTAAAATAATGTGTAGCGAAGCGAAACCTAACTCACTGTTTTAGTTCCGTTTAATTACCTTGTTGTAGCGCTATAAATCTAAACCTTCCATAGGGCTAATAATTTCATCTTTTATATGTTCAAGATCTGCATTTTTCAGGAAAAAATAAAATGTCGAATCAACAATTTTAAGTTGTCGAGAATTTGAATCATAAGCAATTACAGGGGGGCGAATTCCTTTATTAGATTGCAACTCGGCTAACCCCTTAAGCGCTCTAGTCAGTAACGCCCCATTTAAGCTTTCTTTTCTGTGATGAAATTGCTTTAATCCGTGCAATAAAGCTTCTTTGCTAATTCCACCATTAATTCCATGGAACCCTAAATCTAAAATATACATTACTATGTAATACTGTAAAAAATATGGCATAGGTTTTTCGGTAGATATTGATACACCATTTCCGCATGCCATCGACTCTAGATTTCTTAAATGACGCCCAGAATATTCCTCTGTTTTTGCATCAATTGCTTGGTCATAGAATGAAGTATCTTCTAAAAAAAGTTGTTTACTTGTTTCTTTAATATCCCACTTTTGATGCATGTATTTTTTAACAACTCTTGAAATACGCCCACGCTTCCAAAAGCATTTTCAATACAGTTCATTAAAATTACAGTTGAAAATGTAATGTTTAATGCTTTTTCACCTTTAGTCGCAATTGCTTTAAAATCACTTTCTTCCCAAGGCTCTACTGGTATTTCGTAAATTCTATCCTGTAATTCATCATTAAATTGAGCTAATCTATTAGCTTCTTTCCACACTCCTAGGATTACGAAACGAACCTTTAAATCCTGAAATGTTCTTAAATCAAAGGCAAATGTTCTTTGGAGTTCTTCGGGTAAATAGTGAAAATTTTCTAGTATTACAACTTTCTTGTGACCAACTCTATGAATTAAATCAGCGACATCATCTGGTAATTCTAAGTTAAATTCTATTTCATCATATTGTTCGTCAAGCTTCTGGCTTTTGTCTTTATCAATACCAACTTCAACTTTCCCTTTCATTACCATCGCTACAGCACCTTGAATTGAAGCTTTAGCTTTTACTTTAGTCGTATCACCAGTCCCTTCTGTAAAAGAAGTTTTAAGTACTACCCCTGATTTACGAAGTATCGATTGATAAATATCTTTGAGAGTTGTTCTAGGAGATAAACTAATTAATATATTTTCTTCATACTTTATATATTTTTTTACTAGGGCTGTTTTTCCCTGCTTAGATGAACCATAAACGATAATTTGCTTGTCTGTTCGCAGTGCATCTGTGAATTTCCCATCAACTTGCTCTCTTTCGACATGGCTTTCTACTCTTTTGCCACTTACACCAAATACTTCTTCAACATTCACAGACGATTTTCCTATTAGTTTAAAATTGAAATTTGAACTGCGCTATAACGCCTTAATCACTGAAACTAAAGGCAAACTGATAACGCCGAATGTAGCAAATCGTGTTGATGCATTTGTTAGCACGATTAGCCGAGTAAACCAACTAAACTCGATGCTGCCCCTCCTAAAACACCAGCAACAACTTGATTATCAATAAGTTGCTTCAATATAATTTTAGCTTGTTTCTTATCAGTATCATCTACATCAGAGGCATTAATTTGTTCAATCAAATCTTTGATTCCAACTTCAATATTCTGTGTATTATTATCACCGACTTGAATTCCTGAAGAATTGCTAATATTAATCGTTGTATTTTTTTGGATTGGGGCTTTATTAGAAATTAGTGAATTATCCTTACGCAACTTCAACTTCCAACTAGCAGGAATTGAGTGTAACCCTGGACTATAATTGGTTTCTGTAATTGTATACGTTTCATCCTTACCATTTGGTAAATCTCTAATTAACTTCCAACCTTCTTCAACATCAATTGATTTATCAAAAATAGTCGCAGAAAGGCCACCTTTTGAACCTATAGCCGTTTTATAAGCCTTTGAGCGTTCACCATTCGTATTTTCAATATAAACCGTATCATTTAGCATACGTGAAAATGGATTCATTTTACCTCCTTAACCAACAACAAATAATTTTGTGCTAACGCCGCGTTAAGTAGTGAGCAACATTACCACCTTACTAAACCATTACATCGTAAACACAAAACTCACTTGAATTGAAAATGCCAAGCGTTGCGAATCTGTCTTAAACGCTTTGTATGGATAATAAGCACTCCAATCGGGTAATGTGAGACCCAGGCTTTAGCTGCAACTAAAGCTTTCTATGTAGCAGTTCGTTTAAACGCTGGCTCCTCTATCGAGAGACCGATAACAAACATGAACGCTACATAGGACTTCAAGCATAAACCTCGAATAGTCGACTGGGTCTCGAACCCGCATTACGCAAGCATGAGTTAGCTTATTATGAATACCAAAATCAATCAAAGCATCAACGTTGGAGTTGATACCGGAAAAACACAATTAGACATCCACATCAGGCCACTAGATCTATTTTTCTCAGTAGAGAACAATGATAAAGGCATCAAGAAAGCACTCAAAACGATTAAAAGTCATAATCCTGAACGTATAGTTATTGAAGCAACAGGCCGATTAGAAATGCCTTTTGTTCTTGCATGTGCAGAGGCTAAATTACCTATTGTCAGAGCAAACCCTGTCCACATAAAACGATTCGCTGGAGCTATTGGCCGCAGAGCCAAAAATGATCGTTTAGATGCAGAGTTGATCGCTCACTATGGAGAAGCAATCAAACCAGTTCTTACTGTCATAAAGCCAAAAAACATTCGCCTAATGAGTGACTTAGTCACTCGCCGAAACCAGTTGTTATCCATGCAAACAATGGAAAAGAACCGAATCCAGATACTTCCCGCTTCTCTCCATCCGACTATCAAACCGGTGCTAACCACGATAAAAAATCAAATCACCAAGTTAGAAGAAAAGCTCGTTAAACTCATTGAAGATAGCCCTGAATACCAGGCTAAAAACACAATATTGCAGAGCGTTCCAGGAATAGGAAACATTGCCGCAGCATCAATCATTAGCAACGTACCTGAACTTGGCTACATCACAAATAAACAAGCGGCATCACTGATTGGTGTCGCTCCAATAACACGCGAAAGTGGGCGCTACAAAGGTAAGCGCGTGATCCAAGGCGGTCGAGCGCAAGTACGCACAGTGTTATATATGGCAATGATGTCAGCCATGCAATGTAACCCCGTATTCAAAGCAACTTATGCTCGACTTGTAGCTGCAGGAAAGCCTAAGAAAGTCGCAATAATCGCGTGTGTTCGAAAGATGGTTGTGACCCTTAACTCTATGCTGAGAGATGGCGCCATGTGGGATGAAAACACAGCCAAAAATTAATCATTGACGCCATAGTCGTTTGTTAGTTGCGTTCTAGCCACGTTTTCGGAACAGAAAACACATTCAGTTCATAAGATTTAGGTTTATACACCTGATTTTCTTCGGCAAGATAAGCCACTGCAACATCACAGGCTAAAATAGACGTAATTTGCTCCATACAAATTAGCTGTGATTTAGATATGCGGTCTGATTGTTTCTTAACTTCGACGAACAAAACTGAACCGTCATCTTTATATAGAAACAAATCAGGCTCTCCTGAAGTTAAGTCCTCTCTTAAAGACTTGAACATTGCCAACCTAATAGGGTCAATATACTTGGCGATCATTGCACGCCCTTGAACATACTTATCATTATTTAGTTCCCAGTCACCCAACGCGTAAAATGCTGTACCCTGCCAACCTTGTTCAAGATATTTTTTTAAAGCGTAGTACTCTCCAAAATGATAATTAGGTTGGTTATAAACATCTTTCGGTACGAACAATGAATCTGGAATCCAATCTTTATCACCTTCTTTCCATGCATCTAACAGCGCTTTGGGATATGTGAATACGGTTTCTTTTAGTACCAACTTCATCAGATTTCCTTCTAGCAACTAACATTCTAATATCGTGCCAATACGAGTTGGTGCATTCAGAACACCTAAAGAACCACGCCTAACCAATTGAAAAATATACATATAATTTATTTTAGATCTAATCTATAGTTGAAAAGCGTGCAAGCACAAACTGTTCCCGATTCGAGGCATGTTATCAATCAAAAACCTCCCTTTAGTTCTCTACTATTCAATAGCTTAGAAATAGTTGAACAACATAACCGGCCATACCTATAAAGTGCGGTGCACTTTATGGTGAATCTTACTCTTATTAACCAATTTAGGTCAAGGTAATTGGTAAGAAAAAAGCATATCTAGAAGATGTAAATTCGGTCTAACGTTGGCTACGAGAGCGTGTAGGTCGCGTATCCGATACACTTGAAAACACACTATTCAGTCTCATTCTTCAGCGCTTTTATTTTGTTTATTAGCCCATCTAGCCCTTTGCGGGATGGAGTGATAGGTCCGCACGCTTTAACTGCTGCTCAGTTTGAGTAGATTTGGCCATGATTCGACATATTAAGAAATGATATCTACGCTGGATCAAAGATATAAATGGGGTCAGGTCCCTTTTTTGCTCTGACACGAAAGGGGCATTTATAATGCTAAGGATTAGCAACTGTCTCGACAAGTAATCACAAATTCTAGACTCTGACTAAAGCTGATTTTCGGTATTTACTGGTGACATCGCAACTTGCGATGCGCAGGTTGCGATGTTAGTTAATGCCTTGTTTTAAAATGGATACTCGATCTATTCAGGCTCATTTCTTCCGAACCCTCCAGTAACAAATAACATTTCAAAAGGCCCTCCACAGTACATAATGCCATGGAAGGCTTTTCATCTTAGCGTTAGGTTAGATGTTGTCAGATAAGAACTGAATGACTCTGTCGCTGGCATCTTTACTATCTGGACAGTGACCAAATTCATCAGATATATAGACTTCTCCCTTGCTAGATAGTGCAGCGGTTTTCTTCACATCATCTGGCATCGCAACAGGGTCTTTTTTTGTGTTGATAGCAAGAAGAGGCACATCAATTCTCGCCTTTCCATCAAACAGCCCTTTGTTGTTGAGAGAAAACTGAGGAGCCATCAGTTCGAAGTAAGACATATCTGAAACATCGCCACCAATTCTCGCAATGAAAGAATCTGATGACATTCGAGGGATAAACTTAAGTGTTTCAGTTTTGCCGATTGGTCCATCGACTAATGCGCATCGAGCAACAACGGCCTTTAAGCCTTCCTGATTAAGCGCAAAATCCAAAAGAGATGGGCCAGCGCCAGAGGAGCCTAAAACTCCGATACGAGTGCTATCCACAATTTTATTTGAACTAAGGAAGTTAAATGCCGCGACATGGGAAGCCCGCTCATAACCAACTTCTATATGGTTTTTATAATCTAGGCCTGCACCTGGGATATCAAACGTTAATACGGCATAGCCTTTGTCGATTAACGGTTTAATACTGTGTTTGTGTTCGATTAGTGTTTTATCAACGCCGCCCGACCACATTATTGCAGGCAAGTTATTGGACCTTGTCGTTGGAAGGTGTAAAAGACCAACGATGCTTCGTCCGTCCTCTCTCTTCATCATAACCTTGTGCACCTTTTCACCGCGCATTGCTGCAGCTGTTAGGTACATTTCGACCGCTTTTTCCATTGCGACAATTTCATTAGGGCGTTGAAGGTTTGGGTAAGCAGCAACCAGATAAGCCGTTGATGCTCGATCGTAACTCTCCGCTAGATTATCCAGACGAGCTTGAACCTCAATGGCTTCTGCCGACTGGGTAAATTCGTAAGTCCAGAAACCTTGTCTATTCTCATTGTTACTGTCTAGCAATCCATCTGCTGTGTTCGATTTAAGACGCTTCACAGTAGACGTAAAATCGGCCTTTTCTAATCCCATTTTTTCCCATTCATCAACACGAAGAGAGCGGTAAAAGTGGTCTTGGTTTTGCGATAAATCCGACTTAAAAGCGGTATGTGCTGTCATATTGTCATCTTCCGCAAACACCGGTGCCGCTGCCGCGCAAGAGATAAGGCTAGCGAGTAGAAGTTTCTTCATATCGATCTCCTAGAACTTATATGTCGCGCCAACACCAATAATGAGCTCAGACTTCTCGTAAAACTCGATGTTTGATGTTGTCACGTCGTAGCCTGCAAGCGCGTTGAATGAAACATTCTCCCAGCCCATTAATTTGTCAAACTCGTATGCAGTAAAAGCCCCAATTTTACGGTCTTTTTGTTTTTTATTAAAAAAGGCGTGCGTACCATCGAAGCTGACTGAACTGTATTTTCCTGATAGAGCGAAAGCGTGGCGACCATAGAATGCTTTGTACGTTAGCTCAGTGCCAAACTCGGTATTAGACATCGCGTCACCATCGGCAGAGAATGTTTTATACAATAGAGAAGGTTCAAGGATCGAATTGGAACTTAACTGATGAGTGTATGAAATCTTTGAATAGATGCCATCGCCATTTCTATCCAAGGATTTAATGGCTGAGCCAGTTTGGAAAGAACCTGAACTTTCTTCATCAAGTTCAATTGTGTAATAGGCAAAGTCCGCAGAAAAATTTGAATCTAAAATGTTGTCGTACTTTGCGCGATAAGCACTACTTGAGAAATCGGTCACCTCGCGGTCATCACCAACAATAAATGGGTCTGCCCATGTTTCGCCACCTAAAGATGGTAGATAAGAAAATGCAATAGATGAGTTTTCACCAAAGCCGTGCTTGTAGCCTAGCTCTAAAACGAAATCACCGACTGCCACATCTTCTCTAGATGTACCAGCAAACACTTGGTGATTGTTGTCCAAACCGAATGTGTAACGAATTTGCCCAAGAGGAGCGGCAGCCAACCCCGACTCCGATTCCCCTTTGGTATTCAAGTCGCCCGTTTTTTTCTTTGTATCGGTATTGAAGTTTGATGTTTCAGAGGTCATTCCAATTAGACCTGACACCTCGCCACTGAATCCAGATTCACCAAGCTCGTTTGCGTTAACCGCAAAAGATACTGACAGTGCAATAGCCGTCAAAATTAGTTTTTTCATACGTTCTTTTCTATCCCCTTCAAAGTAAAGTGCAATGCATTTTAAGTTGGTAATGATAGGCAACGTGTTGTGAAAAATAAGTGAAATTAAGCGCATCTGATGACTCATTAAAAGTGACATCACCATAAAAATGTCCATCGCAACTTTTCGGATAAAAGGCACCTAGTTAACTGCGTTATATCAAAACAACCTCCATTGTCCCCATAAGTGGGCAGTTATGTTTCTATTGCTTCTTCGGTTTAGTTGTCTAACTGTTGAGGCCAATTAGGCAACTTTCATTCTGACTAACCTCGTACTTCCAGTTGAGACAGCTAATACGACTAAGCATTTTTCTTGACTTAGGTTGTCTCGATTTACCATTTTTCCCCTCTGGGGTTTTTATTTAGTTGCTTGTTTTTTAAATACGCCTTGCTCTAAAAAAAACATTATTATAAGGTGCAATGCACTTTATGTTGATGGGGATTATAGTTGAACGAGCTTAATGAATTATTGGAATCACTGAAGCCCTTCAATACAGGAACCTCTGAAGCGCACGAAGAATTTCGGGCAAACAGAGTACTTTCACCGGAGGAACTCCTGTGTTTGATTTATCACGATTTGAAATCTTGGACTAAGGTCGAGCCTAATTCGGCCTCTGAAAAGTTACGAGATGCGCTTTACGTGCAGCTTAAACAAGCGCTTCCCGGTATTGAAAAAACTGAAAAGCCTAAAGATGTTGATATTGGTTGGATAATACAAGAGCACATCTGCGCAGAAACGGAAGATTACTCTTTTGGTGTTTACGAAGAGCCTGCTCTACTGCGTGTTCTTGTTCAACCGGGTCAGCCGATCCTCCCTTGTTTGGAAGATGAAGATGAAGATGAAGATGAAGCTGTAGATTGCCAAACAGAGACAGAGCGATTGATGTCTAATTGCCCAGCTTTTGATCTAACGGATTCCAACAATAACGTTGAGCAGTGCTTATTGACGTTCTTTGATTATTACGCCTCGGCGCCGAAGGGAACCTTTCACTTAGGCTCCAAGCTCATCGATGATGTGGAACATTACATTACCGGTGACCTGGGGGGAGGGCGTTTATTCACTACGCCAGATGGTGAAGGTGGAATATCTGACAGTGGTGTGGTTATTGCGACCTTGATCATGTTTGATTTAGCCAAGCTCACAGGCGTGAGTGTGGTTGACAGTGATGATGCCTGCTCGTTTGAATGTATAGAGACCGAAGTAGGCAGTTACTACGAATGCACAACTATTGGTGATATAGCGTGCATATTGAATGACGTAAAATACAGAGTAATGAAAAATGATGAAAACGACCGCAGATGTTAAGCAAACAGGTCATTGCCTATTTAGCATCCCACATGACGATACCTATCAGTTGGAGTACCCATACTTTGTTGACTTCTTCGCCAACAAGTCAAACATAGGCTTACCAGAGTTAATTGTTGGCAGCAACATGGTTTATGGATGGATGCCAACCATACTGAAAATCAAGTCAACTAATTTTGAACCTGCACTTAAGGCTTTGAATAAAGCAAAAGGTGGAGAAGTTCTAACTGATGAGGACTTCAAAGCCATTGTTGCGGTTGTAAACAACTCTTTAGTTGGTACTTCTAAGTTACTGCACTTCGTAAATCCCGCCATTTATCCGATATGGGATAGTCGTGTCAGCCTTTGGCTTTTAGGCTCTAAAAGTAGCTCTCAACTTAACAGTATTCCCAATTACCGGAGTTACATGAGTTTGTGTGAACAATTGACTCGTGATGATGAATTCGTGAAATTAACCAGTCAGTTTGAACAACATATTGGTTATGCCGTTACGCCTGTTCGTGTTGCTGAGTTAATCATGTTTACCTCTGGCAGAGTGTAGGCGGCACTTTTTTGCGTGTCTGGACTTTAGACGCTGTTTGCGACAATTTTCCGAGTATTCAAGGGGAAGATGTCAGAGACGATTGAATCTAAGCTTTCAAAAGGGAAGGCTTAGATCTCTTGGGAAACTGAACCGCTGGCGACGTTTGATGACCAGAACCAATACGCAAAAGTCTCTCGTAGCAGCGACAAGCGAGGACTTATGGTTGAGCTAAGTCGATTGCCTGTCGAGGTGTACGATGAAATCGTCCAATTTGTCTAAGTTTTATGGGTTGTGCCATTAAGTGAGATTTTACAGACGACGAGATGATGCAACAGAACCTATTACAATAAATATACATATAAATGCTTATAATTGGTTGGCTTTTTCATAATCTATTGCTTAGTGGTCATGAACATTTAACCATCGTACTAACCAATTTTTCCTTCAATCACTTTATGTCGAAATAAATTTGAGTCAACGAAAATAAGTTTGACCATTTATGGTTTAAGGGTTTATTATCGCCCTTAAATAAAGTGCAGTGCACTTTATTTAAATCTGGCACGATATAAGCCATTTTAACTAATAAAAAATAGTGAATGAAAATATCTATCGGCGGGGTCAAGAAACGTTTTTGTGCTATTGCGACCTATTAGATTCCGTTTGGGTTTGCTCTATCTGGCAGTAATTACATTCCATTACAAGTGGTTACATGAAAGTCGTGCTAGATGAACAGCAGTGAATAACTATTAATTCAACTAGAAACTATTGGAATACACACGGTAAAACGAGAAGAAAAGCAATGTTAAGACTCACTCGAAAGGTTGGCCAATCTCTAACCATCACTGACGAAAACGGCACAATCGTAATGGAAGTAACAGTGTGCAAGATGAGCAGTGGACAGGTTGGCCTTGGTATCAGCAGTGACTGCGAAAAAAGCAAGATCTATCGCACCGAAACCATGACGTCAGAACAAACGGAAGCATTAAATAATAACGCTTTCCCCAATAGAGACTCCGGCCCTTTGGCTATTAAATCAAAGAGATGAAAAATGAAAAAGCGACTTATCGCACTTGCCATTATGGCGCCAATGTCTGCTAATGCTGGCGCACCAGCAAACGCAGGTAAAACATTCGCTCAAATAACAGCCTGTCACTTGGCTGGAGAGCTTGATGGCGGTGAAAAAGCTGGAGCTAACTTTGCAGTTATTGAAAAGTACAAAGTTGGTAAAAAAGGCGAGTGGTGGAAAAACCAAATGAAAAAGGCTCAAAAGAAGGAATTTCGCCGCTTGGATGACACCAACAAGTTAGAGCTAGCGATTATGTGCGGCATCATCAGGGATAAGTACCTTTAATGACACTATATGAATGCCTATTAGCGCTAAACATGACAGTGGGCGTAATCGTTATCTTATCTATTGTAGCGCTTTACCGATTTATCAAATTAAACATTGAGAACAACAACAGACACTAGAATGGAAAAAGCGCTTATGTGAGTTGCAACAATTCCTTAAGTGGCCGGTAACTCCTTTTTTATTTGGCTATTTAAAGTGCAGCGAACCTTAAGTTGGGGTTTATGTAAAAATAACCGTATTTATCACTAGCGCTTTATCTATTCCAATCTCAACAGAGAGTTATCTGGTTAGTGGCAGTCACAAGAACGCAGACGTGAGCACGGTTAGCTTCGATGTCGACGACTGCTGGTAACAACAACAGGATGGTAAGGGAACACCATTCACCAAAATTATTATCAAGTTGGCAAGTTCACAAATGAAAAAACTAACAGTCGCAATCACCGTTCCTTTTCTTTGCCTGGTAGCAAGCCAAGTAAATGCAAAATCTAACAAAGGTGTGAGCATCTATGACGACACTTACGTCATGCAGACGTACACCACGGATATAAACCAAGCAGTTTATGACGAGGCCTATGGTAGCGATATGGATGAGCTTAAGGAAATGGAGATCAAATACCAATTCTCACTATCTATACCTGTAGTGCAACTAAAGTACAGTTCGCTAATGGCTAGCTATACACAATTGTCATTATGGCAACTTGGTAACAAAGAAGCTTCAGCACCGTTTCGTGAAACCAATTACAAGCCCCAACTATTCATGATGCACCAGGGGAACTACGGTCCATTCAATAGCATCGAGTATGGATACCGCCACCAATCCAACGGCAAGGATGAGGGTACAAGCCGCTCCTGGGATATGGGTTTCTTAGCTCTAGAGCTAGTGAATACAAAGCTCGAATACGGATTACAAGGTTGGTATGCGGCAAGTCTTAGTGATAACCCGGATATTAAAGACTTTATACCTCCCTATGAGGTTTGGGCGAAATACCACTCAGGCATTGGCTACATAAAGATCAAGTCGGCGTACAACTTCACTACTGATAAGGGCCATGTTGAATTGGGGTACACACTTCCTCTTAACAAGTTCATTGGCCTATATGCGCAAGTGTTCGAAGGTTATGGCGAGTCGCTTATCGATTACAACCACCGTCAAACAAGAATTGGATTAGGTGTGACCATAGCGCCGGATCTCAAGATTTTGTAAACACACAAAGTAACGGAATGGCTTCACCCCACTATGGTCGATAGACCAAGCAATTGACTACTTACAGAACGGGAAGATCCACGAGTTTGTATCCAACCGTGACGACCAAAGGTTTGAGAAACGTTGAGCATTGAACGAATACACCGAAATTGGTGGGAGCGCATTCTTTTGACTGCGAAATTTAAAAACTCCCAAACGGGGGAAGTAATAAGGATTTGGCGCTTTTGAAATTAAATATCCATAAACCGAGCATTCAGCAAGACATTAAGAACGCAACCAGCTTTATGAACGGCGCTCTTAAAAATCAAGGCTTAACAGCGAGGGTTAACGGGCAAAGCCAGATTGAGGTTAAGACCAACAACGGCGTAGTTCTGAAGCGCATCGAGGGCGCGGAAGTGGCTAAGAAAATGAATGGGGTTAACATTTATGTTTAAACAAAAAAATAATGGCTTCACGTTAATCGAATTGATTGTAGTAATCGTAGTTCTTGCAGTGCTAGCCGTGTCAGCTCTGCCGCGCTTTCTAAATATTCAAGATGACGCGAAAGTCGCTGTCATGGATGGCGTTAAAGGTTCATTGAGTGGTGGAGTAAGCATAGCTTATGGAAAATTGGCAGCGAATGGACTAGAAACCAAAACTTATACAGGACAGCCAAGTGGTCTCGATCCAAACTATCCAGACCTAACTGATATATTCCCCGACTGCACTACCGCTAACTGTGCATTTTATCGTGGCTACCCAAGTGCGAGGCGGGAGTCTCTCGCTATTGTGATTGGTGGTGTTGGTGAGGGTGAAGACTTGAATTTTGCTGACCTCGATAAACAGTTCGTCAACATCGATGGTAAGTTAGCAATGCAGATAGCGATAACTGATGCCAAAAACATCAATGACAATAAGTTGGTTGATGGAAGCTGTCACGTGCTGTATGCGATGTGGCTTAATGCTAATGAGCCACCAATAATCGAATTGGTGGGGTGCGAGTAATGTACTTGTTGTGATATGTCACTATTTTTACTAGTAAAAATGTACAAAAAGAAGATGCTGTCTACTTTTTATTAAAAAACAATGAATTAATGGTCATTGTCCATTATCATCATTTTTTACGTACCGTTGCACAATGATAAAGTAACCCAAATTAAGCGTTAATCATGAAACAAAAAGTCGATATAAGCATCAAATCCATTTCTGATAAAATTCGATATAAAATCGTAGATTATGGTTCTATATGGGTAATATCGACTCAAGTATTACTGTGTTCTGCCGTTGGTTATTATGTTGTAATTGATCCTCGTAGTGTGTCGCCTGAGCACTTTTCAAGTTTAGTGTTGAGCTTGCTACTGTTACTTTGCGCCTGTTTGTCTATCTTCTTTTCAAAAAAAATGAAGTCTCGCTATCCGCTGTTAGGAGCTGCGGCATTATTTATCAGCGTTAGTTCGATTCTGTTAGCTAATATTGTAACTATTGCATATTTTTCACCTGACGATGGAAAGAAAATACTACTCATATCTTTTCTTATTATGTTAATGAGCTGGAATTCCAGTCGGTATGTACTTGCCATTGGCACGTTACCGATTGTCACTTTCTATATCTATTTAACATCAATGACCCCAAAGGTTGAATTGATAGATATCGTAATAAGTGGCATAAAATTCCCTATTTTATTGGTTGTGTTTTACGCGACAATTGGGAAGTTATTTGAGTTTGTAGAAGAAAAGTTTCTAGAAAAAGTATCTAAAATACAGAGGCTTGAAAGAAACTCACATTTAGATGAACTTACTAGGGTTAAGAACAGGAAAGGGTTTAACTCAGAGCTCAAAAAGGCCATTGATAATGCGAGAAGATCTCATTCTGAGCTATCTATAGCGATCATAGATATTGATTTTTTTAAGCAATACAACGATTCGAAGGGGCATCCAGCAGGGGACTTATGTCTTAAGAACGTCGCTGCAATTTTACGCTCTCAGTGTCAACGCTCTATTGATAACGTATGCAGGATTGGCGGTGAAGAGTTTGCCCTCATTATGCCTGTGACATCGGCCAACCAAGCAATATGCGTTGTTCAAAACATTCAAATGGCACTTGCAAAAACTTGCATTAAGCACCCCAAATCATCTATATCAGATCACGTTACCGTCAGTGTTGGCATTGCGGAATTCGGGCCGAAAGATGATTTTGAATCGATCTACCAACGAGCGGATAAAGCTATGTATAAGGCAAAAGTTGCTGGGCGAGATCAGTATGTTGTTTGCTTGGAAGAGTGCATACTTTGCCGTTCAAATACGCAATTGAAAACGGTAGATATAACAACGTGAAATCAAGTATTAGAAAAACCGCCCTTAAGATTGGAAGGCTCCACACTCAACGATTATAACGGACAATTGTATATAGGTAAGACTATTGACCGATACTACAGCCATCGGAACAACGTATAAAATGTTTGTTGAGTTTATTACTTTAATTATGCCCTTACGATCCTATTGAACAAGTTTTTATCCGCAACTCCCTGTCGCCCCTTACGCAAACACACTAGACAATACGAAAGAATCATCGGCTGTCATCAAATATTCTGAAGAGTACGTTCAATCGGCTCTAACTTACATCTTCTTCAATCCTTACCAAGCTGGAGCGTTAATCCGGATTACGACAGCTAGACTTCAATACCTAGTACATCTGACGGTCACGATATTAGCTATGGGTATCATTCATTCTTCAAAATCATCGTTATCAAATACGACTAAGTACCCTAAGCCAAGTATGTATCGGGTTCTAAGGTAGTTGTTTTTGCTTAATTTAATAATTTATAACTCAGAAAAAGGATAGGTATGGTTAGCTAACCAACCGAAAAACTCATGGTAATTGCTAAAAAATAAAGTCCAATGTCCTTTATTTTAAGGTAAGATGCACTCTTACAAACATGTATTACTCGCAAAACCAAAAGAAACATAAAAATGAACAAGACAATTTTATCCGTAATGCTTACCACGGCCCTCGTTGGCTGTGGCTCTGGCGATGAGAAGCACTCGACCTCTCCAGCTCCAACTCCTGCTCCAACGATTGTAACTGGCGTTGCGGCTACCGGTGCGCCTATCTATGGTGAGATAACAGTTTTAGATACGAATGGAACAACGCAAGAATACGCGGCAGTAGAAGGCGGCAATTTTAAGTTTGAGAAAAGCAGCATCGCAGCCCCTGCCATTGTTAAAGCTGTGGGAGCAGCTGGAGGAGGCAGTCATGAGATCTACTCTCTTATCTTAACTAATCATCAAGAGATTGGCGTATCGAACATTACCCCTTTCACACACATCTTGATCTCGAAGATGACAGGTAAACCCGCAGATGAAGTTTACTCTGATTTCAACACATACAAAGCAGAGCTAACTATTGAAGCTCTCCAATCTGCACAGCAAGAACTGAAACAAGTTCTCAAACCGCTTCTTGATGGTGCGAATATTGCTGACGATTTTGATCTTATAAGTTCAGAGTTTGAGGCTAACTACCAAGATATCGATGCTATTTTGGATTTAGTCGACATTACGATTTCTAATATCGGAGCAACGCTGACCTATAAAGGCGATACAGACTACTCAGTAACGCTGACTTGGAATGAAAGCTGGAGCAATAAATCTTTTCATAACGGCGCAGTCGAATTAGGGCCTGAAGATGTCAAAGAGCCGCTTACCTACATCGTTGCAGCTGACAGTATTCTTGAATCTATGGTTATGCAAGAAACAAAGGATGAGTACTTAAAGTACGTTCACGAGGATGCGTTTTGGTTTGGGCAACCAAAGGAAGGTATGTTTGAGCAACTCAAATCCATGCTCCCTAATGAAACAGACCCGATGAACCGCTATCGTGACTTTGTGATACAAGAAGTTGCCGATGATGACTCTTATCAACTGGCTTACACTGAGTGCTATCAAGATTCTCCTTTTGCAACATGTGGTCGTGCAAAAGCATGGTTTGCTAAGAGTAGTGATGGTCAGATTCAGTTTATGGGTCGTAAAGATAAGCTACCTGTAAGCGTATCAGCAATCATTAAAGCGGGATTCTTTAACCCACACGACCGTACTCAAGGTAACTGGGCGATTGAAGTAGATGCCTTTCCGGATGCAAACACCGTTTGTGGCAAGATTCCGTCTGATTATGACAATACTTCGTGGTTTGCGGGTATTCCAAAACTCGTAAAGATTTCGGACTACATGGAATTAGAAACGGTCACTGTTTCTGGGGATGGCATTGATGGCAACATTAACTTGGATAGTATTTATAAAGAAGTGACCAACGGAAAAATCACTGGATGTCACCTTGTTGATAGTAATTACGGTGAGGCACGAGGGGTTAATTCGTTTATGCCATACAGTTTAGTGATTGATGGCTATAAAGTTGCCCCTAACTCAGTGATTAATGACAACGCGAAATACGAAGTCACATACAAATATAAAGACGGATCACCAGACACCAACGAACAAATATCTATTGGTAAGGGAAAGCAATCGAGTGATGATATGAGCAAATACATTGCTGAGCTGACCGACAGCCGTACGAGTAGCGGTGATTTCTATATGAGCTGGACTCGAGAGTCTAAACTAGCGACTGATATCGATGTATGGGTTCAAGAGATTGGTCAACTTGGGACTCAACGAGTGGCAGTTCCTGACGGAAGGACATCTGTCAGTGCGTCAACGTTCAATGGGATTGAGCGAGCTACATTAGTTACGTTTGACGAGTATGGTCGAAGTATTAGTGTCGGGTATACGTTCGAAGAATAACACGTTATTCAATTAGGATAAGACGACCGTTACTCACACCGATAACGTATTGAATAAACAAGCCTCCATACCGGAGGCTTTTTTGTGTGCAAGTGCAGCAAAGAACTCGATTTTTGTGACAGTATCATAATGGTAGACAGAAAATACGCAGAAACTGTGTAATTCCCTTCCTAACATGCTGAACAACATTAAAATAACGTATAGGACACTTTATTTTACCCTCATATTGTGCTCAAATGTTACGCTTAAATTTTATCTGTATTTTTATCATAAGTTACTGTCTAATATTGATTTTATTAATTTTAACTTCAATATTTATAAGTGATTTAAATAACGGACAGATAAGTAGATTTGTAAGAAAAGCGTATATAGTGGTGTATTATGAGATTGATATATCAGACAACCCCAAGGAAAGTAAGATGCCTAGAGTAAGCCAAGCAGTGGCTAAACAAACCCGCCAACGTATAATCGACTCTGCTATTAAAATCATCACTCTTGAAGGCAGCGACCACCTGACATTTGCAAATATTGCAAAGAAGGCCGAAATTAGCCGTTCTGGTATTAATTGTCACTTTAAAAAGAAAGAAGATCTAATGAGCGAGATTCGTCCGATTTTGGCGGAGCGGGTAGAGCAAGCTTTAGACTTTTCGTCCCCCGACAATTTCTTCCTATCATGGCGTAATGCGGTCGATAACGATCGTATGTTTCGAAATTTAATCGCCAATCTTGAAAACGTGATTGATGGGAAAACAGGCACTGCTAGCTTGATTAAAAAGATCCAAGGAGAAGAAGAAGAAATAATTAAAACAACCTACATGGCCATAGGTTATGCGGTCATACATGTAGGGAATGCAAAGTAGGAACTCCCTAATGTTGCCAGGCATTAAACGTTATGCTTTCAAACCTCAAACAAAGAGACTCCTACTGGGCTGTTTAAGGATTAACTCGAATACCTTGTGGTTGTCTTCGATGGATAACTCGTTTTGGGAATTAATTTTCTTCTCTCTAGCCTTAACAACAATATCTTGAACGTAACGAACGCAGATACTGCCGATTTCCGTTGAAATGATTCGTCTTGGTAGTGCGTGTTACATGGTTTTATTTCCAAGCTCCCACCTAATAGTTATCCGTTCTCTGACGACTTATCGTTAAGGCTATCGTCTCTATACGTATGCATCACGTACTTAAACTCAGGCAAAGACTCAATAAAAACCTTAACCAGTTTAGGATCGAAATGCCTCCCAGACTCTTCTATTATCAAGCTTACGGCTTCATCAAAGGACCATGCTCTCTTATATGGTCGAGAGCTGGTTAGTGCATCAAACACATCGGCAATTGACACAATTCTCGCCACTAACGGAATATCCTCACCAGAGAGACCTTCTGGGTAACCTGTACCATTCCATTTTTCGTGGTGATACAACGCAATTTCTCTCGCGGTGTTCAACAATTTAGAGTCACTGTGGTTACCTATAATATCAGCTCCAAACTTAGGGTGTTTTTTCATTATCTCCCACTCTTCGGGAGTCAGTTTACCTGGTTTTTGAAGGATGTTATCGGGTACACCAATCTTGCCAATGTCATGCATTGGTGCCGCGTCACAGATGAGGTCGACCCAATCTTTAGGCATTTTTAGATTCCGAGCCAACACCTCGGAATAACGGCTCATACGGAAGATATGCAGAGCTGTTTCGTTGTCTTTAAATTCTGCAGCATGCCCCAACCGGTTGATAATTTCGCGTCGCGATTCTTTCAACCTCTGGTTAGTCAAATTTCCCGCATACAAAGTAAAGAGCAAACAAGGGATCGTAAACGCCACCATTAGCAAAACAACAAAGAATAGCCCTTTTCTAAACTGATAATAGTCATCTAGCATTTCATCGATGTCCATTTTAACAACCAAAGCGACATTTAAGTCTGCGTTCCAGTTAAGCATGGCGTAAGTTTCTTGCCCACGATAATCTATGAGTTTATGAACGCCCGCTAGATCATTATCAAAGCCTTGCCTCTCAAGTTTCCCCAATAAATTTTTAATAAAGAGATGATCCTTAACGATGCTCGTTGGGTCTAATAGAAACCTCGGTTTTGACAAAATCTGACTGTCACGATCAAAGATCATCATTTCCCCACTGCGAGAAAAGTCGTACATACTGAGATCAGTATAAGCAATATCTGTTTCATCGATTTCAATCAGAACCACCGCAATCACCACATCTGTCAACGTATCAAAAACCGGTGTCGCAAAAATCAGGCGATAGTCGGTAGAACCCGTTTCAGAGTCATAACTAACGTCAATAGGAAGCAGTTCAGAGTGACCGCTTAACGCTTGAGCTAATCTACCAGAACCATGAGAAGGAATATCACTGATATCCAAAGTAGCGCCTTGCGAATAAATAATATTAAGATTCGGCGTCACAATGATTTTTGTACCACTCCCACTAAAATCCCTATATTTTGACCAAAAATTGTCCATCTCATGGCGATAATAACGCTCAGCTAGTACATCCGAGCTCACAATTGCATTCGATATCCCATAAAAGTTATGTTGAAACTCACTCTTTCCTAGGATATGACGAAGTGTTTTTTCTCTAATATTGTGTAGATTAGTGAGGGTTCGCTCTAATGACCCTAAGTGCTGATGAAAAGAATCGGCAGATCGTTGCATAATATTAGACTTGTTGCGTTCAAGTATTAACCAACTGCTGGCGAGACTTATCAGTACAAAAATAGATATTGCACCGAAGATCAGTTTTGCAAATTTATGGGTACCAAACGTTAAGTATATATTTCCTCGAATATTTTTAGATAGAAGCCTAAAAATCACAACCAGTAGAAGAAAAAAAACAAAGCAGGCAATCAACAAAATGAACAGATTTTTCGATAAAGCATCCACCCTGATGGCTTCTTCCTTTGATTGAAATCGTATTTCAACAAGACCGATAATGTCATCCTGGTGCGAGATAACGGCTTTGGCGATTTGGTAATACTTAAAGGATTGTGGAAACGAACCTCGAACGAGGTTATCTGATTTATTTCGATAAAATGATGTAACAACTTCTTGAGTGGCATAATCGACCACCTTTACAGCCTTGAGACGCGGATTTGTTCGCAACATAACAAGTATCGTTTGATCTAGCTGCTCTTCATCTAAGTGATACAAATCTGTAGAGGTTAGCTCAGATAACTCCAAGGCCATTCTCCCTGCGTCCGTAGCCACAGAGAGCTGCCCACCTGTTACTTCTCTAACTTCCTCACTAATCGCAGAAAAGCCGTGTTTTGGAAAAAGTACAGAGAATACAAATAAACATGCTATTAGTCGTTTGTTCATGTTTTAGTGCCCATGTTCGTAAGAACGAATAATTGCATCGAGTTTGCCGCTGGCTTTCATTTCTCGAATAGCGGTATTGATAGGGATAAGTTGGTGGGCGTGTTCTTTATTCAGTCTTAATGACAGTGAATACGTCGCGACGGGATCTGTGTACTTCAACTTTCCGAAAGAGGGGTGACTGTTGAGGACATCAATAGGAAAAACAGCCCAGTCGCATCGCTGTAATTTAATAAGCTCGATAATCTGTTCTTCTGAAGTAAATGCAAACTCTTTTGCATTGGCATCTTTCACGCTGTTGAACCCCAACACCTTACAGGGTTTATATTGCATCAACTCTTCATGACTTGGTGGTGCAGGAAACTTACTTGGGTTATAGACAAGTACTTCAGCGGATTCAAATAATGGCTCGGAGTAAACTGTGGTTTCCATCTCTCCTTTTTGAGTTCGCCACTGAGGGTCAATACCGGGCTCGACATCCAACAAACCAATTTTAATGTATGCTCTTATTCTTTTTTGTGGCAGAAAATTATAATTAAACTCTAACCCTGTTTGTTGAGCGATTTCATCAAGAATATCGATATACATGCCCGATACCGAAAAATGGTCAGTGGGCCGAACAAAGTAAGGAGGACGATCTGCATCCATCAATCCGACGTCTAACGTTATTGGGTAAGCTCCGTTACAGAACAATAACCCCCAAAATAACGCCTTAGATGTTCTCATTATCATGTTCTCTTTGTAGTAAGCACTCGAAACAAGTGATGTAGCACGATTACCCATGACTACATATAAATCTCCAACGCGATAATAGCGGATATTGCACTCTAATTTCTAGTATCAAGGGGAAATTAACTGAGTTTAATTCACTTAATCTCTTTTCGTCGTATTAATGAGATTATGGAAAAAGCCATTAACTTCATTACTATAAATAAGATATAGCTTGATAACACTCATCAATAAACGTAACAACAAAGACCAAAAGTCGAAACGTCACTTTCTCTGACAAACGATCTCACCCAGAAAATAAAGGTAATTAAACCTTATTTTTCAACTATTCGACTTTTCTAATCTCCTGATCATACTGAAGAAAATAGGTACGACTTCTTCATAAAGTCGAATCACGGCCAAACCCCCCCGAACTGAAGAGTGCATTTTTCTGTTTATGAGTACATGCACCTCCTTGACCCGAATCGGCAAATAAGTGTAATATCGCCACATAAGGTTCACTGCACTTTATGTGGCAGTAACCCTATGCGTCAATTTTTTTATTGATTAACACCGCCAAATAAAGTGCGGTGACATCTATATCGTTTATTTAGTTTTATAATAGGTTAATGTTTTGAAAATTAGGATAATAATATTATCGATGCTTCTTTTGGTTTTGTCCGGCTGTGCATCTGTTCCTACGGTTGGTGTAGAAAAATCCAACCAAGCTAAAAAGTTTGAATCGCCAGAAAAGGGGAGTGCGGGTATTTATGTTTACAGGGTTAGTTCTCCTGTCGGGGCAGCTCTTAAAAAAGATGTTTATATTGATTCCAAATGCATTGGTGAAACAGCTCCAGGAGTCTTTTTTTATCATGAAGTTGAAGGTAATCAAACTCATGTGGTAGGCACAGAATCAGAGTTTTCTGCAAATGAGCTGACGATATTTACTGAAGAAGGACGGTTATATTTTGTTAATCAATATCTCAAAATGGGGGCTTTCGTTGGTGGTGCAAATGTGGAACTTGTTGAAGAAGTAAAAGGTAAAGTTGAAGTAAAAAAAACAAACATGGCCATAAAAGGTACATGTACGTCGATGTAACCTAGGTTGTTGTAACAAGTATTTATGTAAAAAACTCTACATGTGATTGTGCTGTCGAAAGGTAAGGGTACGTACCTAAGTTATTGTTTATACCCAACGGACAGTACGATTAATTAACGAATAAAATGAACCATGAAGAAAACTAAAAGCTTCCTCAGCATCATACTTATGATAATTGGTGTTAAGTCAATATTTGTAAGTATGGTAACTGCGCATTACTTCACAACCGAAAGAACTGATAGTTGGAAGAAGTTCTTTGTCGCAGCAACATCTGTATTCATTGGTACGTTTGTTTCAAAGATATTTTTTATTTATCTACTAACTCAATAAAGATAGAACTAATCGCACTTGTACCAATCTCGTTAGCATTAACTGCTTGTATATCAAAGACTCCAATGACAAGTGAAGCAGCTAAAAGTATTGGTCGAATATATGCTTTTGCATGAAACATGCCTGGCTACTAATCAAATAAGTATGAGCACATATGCTGATGCCAAGCTTACCGCTGAATACGCTAAAACCACTTGGAGTAAAGTGGACACACAAGAAATTCAAAACACCTACGAAGTTTATAGTGTATTCGAACCAAGTAGAAAAGATTGCGTTGACTTGCTATTAGCAATAAGTGAAGCCAACACTCACCGTACTGATGCTCGACACCAAGCGGATAGTAATGCACAAGCATGGAGAGATCTGAACCAACAATTATAACAAAGTAGACCTACAAACTGCTTTACTACTGGTACAGGTAGTTATGCTACAACCACCTGCTATTAATGGTTTTGTTGATTAATTCAACCATGCTAAATCAATCTGATTAGGTACGTTCACAATCCCTCGAGGCCAGAAGTTATTAGAGGGACGATTAAGCTTAAGAGATTTAATGCACAGGTAGGCGAAACTTACGCCATGATCAAAACGCTGAATAAGCTTACAGGGTTTTATATGTCTGAATTGTGTCGTTTCCAGTTGGACGTTTTGTAAGAAGGCTTAATTATAGGCAGCGATGTAAAGTGAATGGAGCGGATCAGGTCGTAGATTCTTGAATTAGTTCTATAGGTTTACGTAAAAAGACTCCTTTAAGAGCGGGGGAGGGGGAAATTAAAACCTAAACTCATTTATCAAAGTAGTCGCAGTTGGAGAAAAGCTGATGAAAGCAATAATTCATAGACTTGGTAAGGCGAGAGGTATTCTATTTGAGTAGATCGAGCCTACTTATTTGCAATAGGCTTCACCCATTTATCTATTTGATGTAGCATAGATATCATTTCTTAAAAATGTCGAATCATGGCCAAATCTACCCAAGCAGAAGCAGCAATTACACGCCAGAAAATAATAGATGCCGCTTTTAAAATATCAATCGAGAAGAGTTTTGAGTTCGTCACATTGGGTGAACTTGCCAAGATCGTTGGCATTACTCGTTCAGGGGTGAATTGCCACTTTAAAAAGAAAGAAGACCTCATCAAAGTTCTTGAACCTATTTTTGCAAAGATGCTAGTAGCACCACTAGATTTTAGTTCGACCGACACATTTTATAAGTCATGGACGCAAACTCTAGATAGTGACACTAATTTTAGAGCAGCAGTTAAAGCGTGCGGGCCTATCATTCCATCCCGTAAAGGTATTGATGGGTTAGTCAATAAAATTGAAGCGCCAAAAAAAGAAGCAGAAGAGTGCGTTTTTAAATGTATAGGGTACGCAACCTATACGCTCTCATAATATTTGTCATTGGTTGCGTTCTCTAGTCGCAACGATGAACGTAAAACGTTTCGTCACTCGCTGTTTTCTTCGTTATATTTTCCAAGTAACTCTCGAGCTTCTCGTGTCTATGCTTATGGGCCGCAGAGTCCTTGATTATCTTTATGACCTGTTCTAGGGCTTTAATTAGATCGTCTTTGTTGAGCGTAATCCCCACTTGACCATCTTTGATTCCGTGAGTGTCAGCCATGAAAGTCAATACTTCTGCAGAGACACCTCCAATTCTCGCAAAATAGTGAAGTAAATGCTGACATGAGCTGTCACAAATCGAAAAGCTCAAGAACTCAGGGTGGCCAGAGTTTAGGTCAAACATCGATTAGGCAGCCTTTGTTGCATTAAATTTTTTTACCAGTTGTTGATGGCCACTTTTAGCTATCTCCCAGGTTGGGTAACGGTTATGTAATTTGATTTTGTTGCCACTGAAGATAATTGTTTCAAAGAACTCCGGCGTATAACCATCAGTTCTATGATCAAGGGATAGGAACGCGGTGCTAATCAGCACCTCGCCAATGCGATCTACAGCGAGAGCACAACCTAAACCGTTACCGCTTTCTCTTAGCCATGCCTCGTACTCTTCCTGAGTCGCTTGTATTACTTCCTTTCTCTTATCTAAAACGTGTAGCATTCAATTGCCTATAATGTTGGCCGAGCTTTTTACTCGTTCGCATAACTCTCTTGCAGATTAAAGTGCACTGTACTTTATTTGGGTAATTATGAACTTTAATCCCAAACCGGTCAAACAAATATGAATTGAGTATCGGTTCAATAATACCTTTATGGAGGCATCATTAGGTCAAGCTGATATCCAAATAACACAAATTGGTCAAATCGTTCGATTCGTTTATAATGAACGAAAGGGAGAATATTATGCAATCACTTACAGCTAATACAGCTAAAACCAAATTTGGCGATTTGTTGATGAAAGTTCAACGTGAACCCATACAAATCAATAAGAACGGCTCGCCAGTTGCAGTGATGATGTCTTGTGAAGAGTATGAGCAACTTGAAGCCATGAAATTGATGTTCGTTAAATCACGCTTCGAACAAGCAGAAGCCGATGCTTTATCAGGTAACCTAGTCGATGGTAACGACTTCATGAATGCACTGGACCAAGGTAAGTTTGATTAATGACGCACTATAAGCTTTCTTCTGCAGCGCAATCTGATCTCATTGAGATTCGTCGCTATACATTAGAGCGAAGGGGGCAAACACAATGGACCGCTTATTTTTCAGAATTAAAGCAATCAATGGAATTACTGGCTAGCAATAAGTTGCTCGGCATAGCGGTTTCAGAGTTGAGGCAAGATTACTTCCGTTTTCCTTTAAAGCACCATGTGATTTATTACACTCGAAAACAAGAGCACATCATTATTGCAGCGATTCTTGGTAAGCACATGTCTCCGGCTAAGCACTTTTCATAGCTATCTTAGCCCTTTAGATAACTTGGAGTTAATCCATACCTCTTCATATAATCACGCGGCGTACTCGACGCTTCATCGATTAGTTTTAATCTACCGAAAGTCACCCCCTAAACTAAAACGCCTTGCTTCCCCCTTAAGGCTGTATCCGGAATTTGTTGACCACAGGTGAACAAACTGAGCAAGCAGCTCTAGAAGCCTTGGATTTCAAACTGAATAAAGTTGTTAGTGTTGCTGTTCCTAGAAATCTCGATTTCAGTACCATCAAATAATTCCGAAGTAAGTTTAGTCTCGGTAACTATATGCTCAAATAAACAGCGCCAACGCCAATCTTGGTGCTGTTTTTACTTTCCCCTTACACTCTTTTCAAATATCGAACCTAGTATCAAATTTCTCTTTGTTATACAGGCAAGTCTCTCATTATGAAGAACTTCTTTGATAGCGAACTCATGCTCTCTAGCTCCTTGAATTTCGTTTTGCTATCGCTTGGGCTAACGCTCCTTTTTCATCTTCCGATTTGGTGTGGGTTCAACTTGAGCCGACGAAAGTGGAAGCTCATGGATTATTTATGGCCGTTCTTGGCGGGTATCGGGATGCTGGGTGCAGTATCTGAGATTCGTGCGAAAGTAGCGGGTGATTGGGTTGAAACCGAACAAACCAGAGCGGTGGCGATTTTAGAATCTGTTCAGCAGTTCTCTTTGGATAAATTAAGACGTGATATCTGCACTGGTCAGCCGTCTTTAGATAATCATGCCCAGCACCATGAAGCGTGTTTGTGGTATTTGAATACGGCGATCACGTTCAAAGATGTCGATTTCACCTTGTTACCGAATGCATCGGATTTTACGGTCCCTGCGCCGAGCGTGTCGCTGGTGGAAAGTGATGCAGTGTGGGTGGATGGTATGTTGAGTCAGTATGAGAAGCAGAAAAACCAATACATTAAAACCAGAGAAGCGCAGGTGAAGCAGCCATTAGAAAGTATCTTTTGGTATGTGAGTCCTTACTTAGTGTGTTTTGCGATTGCGTTACGTTTGACGAAAGTCACCGCAGAGCTCAAATTAGATAAGTGCGCATAGTTTGAGTTCCTATACCCAGATAGAAAAGGTGAAGTAATGAATGTGAGTGAGTTTTCTCGGTTGGTGGGTTTGTCTGCCCATACGCTTCGCTACTATGAAAAAATCGGCTTGTTGAAAAATGTTCAGCGGAACAGTAGCGGTCATCGAGTCTATACATCGAAGGACGTTACCTGGATTGAGTTCGTGAAGCGCTTAAAAGACACCGCAATGCCACTGGACGAAATTCTGGAATACGCAAAACTGAGGGAATTAGGGCCAGAATCGACTTCGCAGCGCCAAGTGTTACTTGAACAACATCAACAGAATTTGCGAGCCCATATCGAAGAGCAGCAAAAGCACATGGCAGCGTTGGAAGAAAAAATTAGTTTGTATCGAGATGGAAAAGTCCGTTGACTTAGAGTCGACTCTAACTTGTAAGGTGTTCCTGTGGACTATAAATACAGGAACAGACTTATGAATCAATCACGTTTCGACATTGGCTTAGAAAGACTTAATCACATCGACGGAGAAGCAGGGCAACAGGTTATCGAAAGCCTGCAAGACATCTGCCCTGATCTTGCCAAGTATACTATCGAGTATCCCTTCGGAGACATCTATTCACGCCCCGGTTTGGATTTGAAATCACGAGAGATTGCGACCGTGGCAGCTCTCACTGCACTTGGAAATTGTGCGCCTCAGCTTAAGGTGCATTTGAATGCAGCGCTTAATGTCGGCTGCAGCGAGGAAGAGATCAAAGAAGTGATATTGCAGATGTCGGTGTATGCGGGATTCCCTTCGGCATTAAATAGCATGTTCGCATTTAAAGAGGTGCTTGCGGAGAGAAGCGCAGTGTAAGAGAAACAAAAATATATTCTAAAAAGGGAGCCTCAACTTTGCTAAGTTGCGCTCCCTTTTTATTTATTGGCTAAGTTTAAAGGTAGTTAATCTGGAAGGTTCGTGGTTCTTTAAGGCGACAAAGACAGCGCGAATGACAATAAGATCGGCAAGGTAACCACGCTCAGGAAGTTGCCGAACAACACCATAGACGCGACCTTAGGTGGCTCCACATTGAACCTTTCTGCGAACAGGTAGTTCATCACGGCGGGTGGCAGCATGGTGAACAGCACCATCATTTGCAGGTGCAGCGTTGGCAGCGGGATAAAGAAGTAGATGATGGTAAAAGCGATCGCGCCAGTAAATAGCGATTGAGCCGTGCACAACAAGCCGACCTTTAATCCGCTCAGCCTTAAGTTGACCATTTGCGAGCCTAGCGACAACAGCATGATTGGCACGGCTGCTTGGCCGAGTAGTGATGTGGCTTCGTAGATTGGGTTCCATACTGCAATTCCAGACAGGTTGAGCGTCATCGCTAACGCTGCGGCTAAGAATATCGGCATCTTGAGGATCTGTTTGATCGGATTACCTTCACTCAACAGCGCCAAGCCAACACTAATGTGCACACAAGCGGACACTACGAACAGTAATACCGCAGGGGCCAATGCGCTCTCACCAAAGGTATAAGTGAACAGGGGAATCGCAAGGTTGCCACTGTTGCGGAACATGTGTGGCGGAGCCCAAGCTTTGAAGTTGAGCTTAAAGATCTTACAGATTGGAATCATCAATAAGGCTGGCACTAACACCGCAATCAAAGACGCGGTGATGAGTGGCAGTTGTTCAGTGTCGAGGGGCATGGTGGTCAGCGAGGCAAACACTAGCGCAGGAATACAGACATCCATGTTGATGCGATTGATCGGTTTGAAATCGGGCTTGAGCCAACGACCCACCGCAAAGCCAGCACTGGCTAAAGCAAAAACCGGAAACAGAATGCTGACGACCTGTTCGAACATAGAATTCCTTTCTAGATTGGGTGCTTCCATTCAGCTGAGAAACGAATGTTTTAGAGAGACGCCAAACGAAGCATAAAGTCGATATGTATAAACATTAACCTATCAATATAATGACTTGGCGTCACCGAAGATCGTTGTCTGTGAGCGGTTAATTTATATTTCTTTGAATGAAGCACAAAAAAGACCAGTGGCATCAGCAACTGGTCTTTAAAGGCTAGATAAATCTGGACGGATTATTTAATAAACGACGGTTGTCGCTGTCTAGCGATTGTTACTCGGTTTTAAATCTAGCTAACGAGCTTTTTGTAATCTTTGAAATTCACATCGTAGGCTTTTTCGCCGTAGATGTAAGTCTCGCTGACGGTTCTGTCGTCACCCAAGCTCATCAACACGAATAGCTTCTCTTCAAGCTTGGTGGCTTGTTCCATTCTAAAGCGCATCAGCTGTGTAGCGTGTAGATCCAACACCACGAAATCCGCTTCTTTACCGACTTCTAGGTTGCCGATCTTGTCTTCTAAATGCAGTGAACGTGCACCGCCTAGAGTTGCCAAGAACAGCGACTTAGCCGGGTGCAACTTCTTATGCTGTAGCTGCATGATCTTGTACGCTTCACTCATGGTTTGCAGAATTGAGAAGCTGGTGCCTGCGCCTACATCAGTACCCACGCCGACACGAATACCGTGATCTTCCATCTCTGGTAATCGGAACAACCCCGAGCCTAAGAAAAGGTTAGAAGTTGGGCAGAAAGCGATTGCCGAATCGGTATCCGCTAGGCGTTTACATTCGCAATCTGATAGGTGAATACCGTGCGCGAATACCGAGCGTTTGTGCAACAGACCATAGTGGTCATAGACATCTAGGTAACTGTCACGCTCTGGGAACAGCGATTTCACCCACTCGATCTCTTTCTCGTTTTCAGAAAGGTGCGTGTGCATGTACACATCTGGGTATTCTTCTAGCAGTTTACCGACTGTTTCGAGCTGCTCTGGTGTGCTGGTCGGTGCGAAACGAGGTGTTACGGCATAGTGCAAACGACCGCGTTTGTGCCATTTTTCGATCAGCTCTTTTGAGTCTGTATAGCCAGATTCTGGTGTGTCAGTCAGGTAGTCTGGCGCATTGCGATCCATTAGCACCTTACCTGCGATCATACGTAGGTTACGCTTCTCAGCTTCTTCAAAGAACACGTTAACGGACTCTTTGTGTACCGTGCCAAATACCAGTGCAGTGGTGGTGCCGTTGCTTGCTAATTCATCTAGGAATAGCTTCGCCACTTTGTGTGCATAGACTGGGTTTTTGAAGCGTTTTTCTTCTGGGAAGGTGTAGTTCTCTAACCAATCAAGTAGCTGTTCGCCATAAGACGCGATCATCCCTGTTTGAGGATAGTGGATGTGCGTATCAATAAAGCCAGAGGTGATCAGCTTGTCTTTGTATTCTTTTACTTCGAGTGTTTTAGGTTGGCGAGCTAATACCTCATCGGCATGGCCTAAGTCGACGACATGGCCGTTCTCAACCACTAAAACACCGTCTTCAAAATAGTCGTAAGACTCATCGATACCGACATCTTTTGGGTCGGCGACGCTGTGTAAAATGCTGGCGCGATAAGCTTTGCGTTGGGTTGTCATGTTTACTTCCTTTTAATGACTTCAGCGACGTTATGGCCGCTAAAGCTTTGCGACTTTTATTAGGCGATCTTCTCTTCCAATGGTGGTTCGCCTACGTCGCTTGGTTGACTGTGTTGATCGGTCAAATCCTGATTTCGATATTGTTTGGTTGGGCGCTTTTGTTCAAGTGCTTGGCCTTGATAGTGTGCGATCAGTTCACCCGCAACCGACACCGCAATTTCCGCAGGATGTTTGCCATTCACCGCGCTAATACCAATCGGGCAAATCATGGTTTCAATTTGCTCTTGGCTATAGCCGCGTTGCTCTAAGCGGAAGTCGAACTTCTTGCGCTTAGTGAGTGATCCAATCATTCCAAAATAACGGCTATCTTCACGGTCGATAATCGCTTTGGTTAGATCAAAATCGAGCTGGTGGTTGTGCGTCATCACAAGGTAATAGCTGTTCGGCGGCATGTGTTTTACCTCGCCAACCGGATCATCTGAAACAAGCTTCTTCACACCGTGTGGCAGCGTTTCAGGGAATACTTCTTCACGCTCATCAATCCAGGTCACACGGAAGGGCAGAGTCGCGACAATGTGCAGCAGCGCTTTGGCAACATGGCCTGCGCCGAACAGCACAAGGTGGTTCTGTTGAGTGCCAATCGGTTCAAAGCTTAGTGTTGCCATTCCGCCACAACATTGGCCTAAACGAGCACCTAGATTGAAGCGTTCCACTTTGAGTGATTTCTCGCTGGCAATCAGCATCTCGCGAGCCATTTTAGTGGCCACATGTTCAAGGTGACCACCACCAATCGTAGCGATGATTCGGTCACGAGTGACAAGCATTTTGGTGCCCGCATCGCGTGGAACGGAACCTCTGTCTTCGAGCACCGTCACCATTACACATGGCTCGTAGTTCTCTTCCAGTTTTGCCAGTTCGTGAATCCAATTATCCTTAAACATATGTCCTCCTAAATCCCTTTTTATGCTTCCCAAGCTAAACGATCGATATGAGCCCTAAGCCGTTTCTGATTGAGCATCGACCGAAGTCGGAGCCGTTTCAGTGACTTCCTGAATCGCCATCAAGATACGTTCTGGCGTTGCAGGTGTGTTGAGCTTAGGAATCGCGCCATCGACAGCGACATAGCTAATGGCGTCTTTCAGTGCGCTCCACACCGACATTCCCAACATGAAAGGCGGTTCACCCACGGCTTTCGAGTTGAAGACGGTGTCTTCTGGGTTGTTACGGTTTTCTAAAAGGTGCGTTCTGAAATCAATTGGCATATCAGCAATCGCAGGGATCTTGTAACTTGCAGGGCCATTGGTCATCAAGCGGCCTTGCTGGTTCCACACCAACTCTTCCGTCGTTAACCAACCAACACCTTGCACAAAGCCACCTTCGACTTGGCCGATATCAATCGCAGGGTTCAATGAAGCGCCCACATCATGCAGAATATCGACACGCAGAATCTTGTTCTCGCCGGTTAAGGTATCGACGATAACCTCTGAACAAGAGGCACCATACGCGTAGTAGTAGAACGGACGACCGCGCGCTTTCTCGTGATCGTAATAGATCTTCGGCGTGCGGTAGAAGCCAGTGCTCGATAGCGAGATTTGGTTAAACCAAGCCAGTTCAACAAATGAGCTGAAGGTCATGATCTCGTCGCGGATTTTCACCATGCCGTTCTTAAATACCACCTCTTCAGGCCACACTTTGAAGTGCGAAGAAGCGAAGTCAATCAGGCGCTGCTTAATGGTCATTGCGGCGTTTTGCGCGGCCTTACCGTTGAGGTCGGTGCCCGATGAGGCTGCGGTTGGTGATGTGTTCGGAACTTTGTCTGTGTTTGTAGCGGTGATCTGGATACGTTCGACATCGACTTGGAACTCCTGTGCAACGATTTGTGCCACTTTGATGTTCAAGCCTTGCCCCATTTCCGTACCACCGTGATTCAAATGAATACTGCCATCGGTGTAGATATGGATGAGCGCACCTGCTTGGTTCAAGAAAGTCGCAGTAAACGAGATGCCGAATTTCACGGGTGTGATCGCAAGGCCTTTCTTCAAGATAGGGCTCTGCTTGTTGAACTCAGCGATGTCTTTACGACGTGCGTGATAGTCACTGCTGCGTTCAAGCTGTTCGGTTATCTCAGGTAAAAAGTTGTCTTCAACGGTTTGGTAGTAATGGGTTACGTTACGGCCTTCTTCGCCGTAGTAGTTCGCCTTACGTACTTCCAAAGGATCTTTTTTCAGGTAACGCGCAATCTCGTCCATGATGTGTTCGATGGTCATCATGCCTTGCGGGCCACCAAAGCCACGGTAAGCGGTATTCGATGCCGTGTTGGTTTTGCATCGATGACCCACTACAGTTGCATCACCTAGATAATAGGCGTTGTCTGAGTGGAACATCGCACGGTCGACAATAGAGCTTGATAAGTCTGGAGAGTAACCACAGTTACCTGCAACGGTAATATCGGCACCTTGAATCACACCGTTGTCGTCAAAACCGACTGTGTATTGATTGTAGAACGGGTGGCGTTTACCGGTTTGCTGCATGTCTTCGTTACGCAGCAGACGCATTTTGGTAGGTCGGCCTGTAAGGTGGGCAATAACCGCAGCCATACACGCTGGCGAGGCCGCTTGAGTCTCCTTACCACCGAAACCACCACCCATACGACGCATATCAATCACGACTTTGTGCATCGGTACGCCAATCACTTCCGCAACCAGTTTTTGAACTTCGGTCGGATTTTGGGTCGAGGTGTACACGATCATGCCGCCATCTTCGGTTGGCATAACGCTACTGATTTGGGTTTCTAGATAGAAGTGCTCTTGGCCGCCAATCTCTAGGTCACCAGAGATCACGTGTTTCGCTTTTGCCAGTGCGGCTTTTGAGTCACCACGTTGTTGAGTGTGGCTTTCTGTTACGAAGTGTTCTTTCTCTAGCGCTTCTTTTACATCAAGAATCGCGGGTAGCTCTTCGTATTCAATAATGGCTGCATGTGCGGCTTTGCGTGCGGTTTCTAAATCGTTAGCTGCTACCGCAATCACCGGTTGACCGTAGTATTCTACTTTGCCATCAGCGAGCAGTGGGTCACCTGGAAGAATCGCACCAATATCCAGTTCACCCGGTACGTCTTTCGCTTGAATGGCAATCGCCACGCCTTCGAATTCGTAACACGGAGATAGGTCTATTTTGGTGATGTTGGCGTGTGCTTGTGTGCTCAGGCGTGCGTATACGTGCAGCTGATTTGGGAACTCTAGGCGGTCATCAATGTATACCGCTTCGCCCGTGACTTGCTTGGCTGCACTGTCGTGTTTAACGCTTTTACCTACGCCAGTTTTTAGGTCTTGCTTTGCAATGGTAACCATCTCTTCGTGGGTCATCGCATTGCTCTTGTGACCAGAGGAATTTGATTTAGACATAAGACGTTACCCTTGTTTCGATTTGGTTGTTTTTGTTCTGTCGTTCAATGAAGTAGCGACGCAGCATGTTGGCCGCCGACAATGAACGGTATTCTTGGCTTGCACGGAAATCAGAGAGCGGCTCAAAGTCGTTATACAGTTCCTGCATCGCTAACTTAATATTAGCGTCTGTCCACGGTTTGCCTAATAACGTATTTTCACAACGAGTTGCGCGCTTAGGCGTTGCTGCCATACCGCCGAAAGCGATACGAGCGTAAGAAACCTTGCCATCTTCAATTTGAATATCAAACGCGCCACACACCGCAGAGATGTCGTCGTCTAAACGTTTCGACACTTTGTAAGCTCGGAAGCTGTCGTTGGTTGGCTTAGGAATGATGATCTGTTCGATGAATTCACTCTCTTTCTGCGCCGTCACTTTATAGCTGATGAAGTAATCTTCAATCGGCATAGTGCGTGACTCACCGCCGCAACGAAGTTTGATTTTCGCGTCGAGAGCAATCAGCAGGGGAGGGGTGTCACCGATAGGTGAGGCATTCGCCACATTACCGCCAATGGTGCCTTGGTTACGCACTTGCAGCGAAGCAAAGCGGTGCAGCAGTTCACCAAAATCTGGGTAGTGTTTTTTCAGTAGGGCGTAAGAGTCACTGATAGGCAGATTGGCACCAATGATTAAATCGGTGTCGGTCTCTTCGCACACCTTCATGTCTTCAACAAGGTTTACGCTAATCAGTGTTTCAATCTCGCGGTGGAACTGTGTCACTTCCAGTGCTAAATCCGTACCGCCAGCAACCAGCTTAGCGTTCGGATGTGCTTGAAAAAGCTTGGCCAGCTCATCAGTGCTTTTCGGGGAAAAAGCGGTGAGGTGACCAAGGCGTAAATTGGCTTCGGTGTCTTGAATACCTTCTAGCTTCTTGATGGTGTTGCGTTCAAGTTCAGCAAATTGGTCGATCAAAGGTTGGTCTGTTGAAAGCGACATAGCAGCATCAACAATTGGTCGGTAACCCGTACAGCGACATAGGTTGCCCGCCAGTGATTCCATGACGTCTTCTTTGCTCGCATTGGGTTTGTTCTTGCCTAGGGCAAACATCGACATGATGAAGCCCGGCGTGCAGTAACCACACTGTGAACCGTGAAAATCCACCACCGCTTTCTGCACTGGGTGCAAAGAGCGATCTCGGTTTTGTAGATCTTCTACCGTGATCAGTTGCTTGCCATGCAGAGCTGAAACGAACGTCAGGCAAGAGTTCACCGAGCGGTATTGCAACTGTCCATCAACCACTTCACCGAGAACTACCGTACATGCACCACAGTCCCCCGACCCACAACCTTCTTTTGTACCCGTTTTATTCACCTTGGTACGAAGGTAGTTGAGCACTGTCATATTTGGCGACAGATTATCTTCACGTCTTATTTCCTGATTGAGCAAAAAAGTAATCAAGAGACCTCCTTGTAAATCGACATATTTCCATGTGTATTCTTTTTGACTTCTAGGTCAATAATTATCCATCCTGACCCTGTGGTCAACTATTTATTTACAAAAGTGCAACAAATGGTCTTGTCGGGTGATTGTGTACAATTTATTTTTGACTGTAGTTGCCTGTTTTATAAGGGGTTGAATTGAAGGTGAACAGTTTCTGGCGTGAATGAATTGATAGCTATGTATACAAGATAAAGGCGGGGTTTATGGCACAGTTGGAAGTGATTTTATAGAGGCTAAGATCGTTGTTGAGGCTAGAATAGGCAGTGTTTTAGATGGGTGTGAGCCGATCGTCGTCTTTATTTTTAGGGGAGGGGGCATAAAAAAGAGAAGTAAACGCAGAGGCTTACTTCTCTCCAATTTTGTTAACAAAAAGCTGTTAACAAGAAGTTGTTGAATGATGGTTATTAATCGCTTGTTGAATCTTCTATGACTTGCTCTTAAGCAGATCTGAGAACACGACATGCAGGTCACTAGAAGCTGTGCTGCTGTCTAGGTTGAGCTTTGAACGGATGTGGCTTAGGTGTTCCTGCATCAATTCTACTGCTTGTTGTTCGTTACCTGACTCAATTGCATCCAGTAAGCCTGAGTGTTCGTCTAGAGAACAGTTCGAGTGGTTACCTGTCTCGTATTGAGCGATCAACAGTGAGGTTTGCGATACCAAGCTGCGTTGAAAAGCGAGCAGTGGTGCATTCTCTGCCATTTCAGCCAGTTTGATGTGAAACTCGCCAGACAATCGCAAGCCAGAACCGTAATCACCTTGGTCAAAGGCACAGTTCTCTTTCGCGACTAATTTTCTGCACTCTTCTATCTGTGCTTTGGTGGCGTTTTTCACCGCAAGTTCAGTGATAGCAATCTCCATCACTTCGCGCGCTTTAAAAATTTGTTTGGCTTCATCCACTGTTGGGGCGGCAATCATTGCGCCTCGGTTCGGGCGGATCACCACAACTTGTTCTAAAGAAAGACGCAGTAAGGCACGACGGATAATTGTACGGCTAACGCTAAAAATTTCTGCTAGGGCTTCTTCGCTTAATTTGGTGGCTGGTGGCAGCCTTTGTTCTAGTATCGCGTCGAAGATATGGCAGTAAACAACATCGTCTTGAGTCTGGCCTGTGACTTTAGTTTTTACACCTTTGGAGACAGAGTTTTTGAGAACTGTCATAGAGATAAGGGCCCTTGTTTAGTCGGATAGGGTTAATCGAGAATAATTCATGAGTGCTACCCTACATTGTATACACTTATCTATACAATGCCACCGAGTGAAAGTGCGATGTACGCTTATTTGTTAATGACTTATAACATTTAGTTTGCGGTGAAGTGTGTGCAATCTTGAGCTTTAAATCATTTGGAGTGCGGCTAGACGCGATTATCACCGCAGCTGTACGCCACGATCTGGCTTATTTCGCTCAGGCTACGCCCTGATTGTTGTTGCCATTCGTTGAAGGATTTACCCGCTGCCAGTTGTGCTCGCTTGGTGTTACGGCCGCTATCGACAACATCTGTGCTGCGTAGGTGAGCTTCAACGTCCGAAGACAAGATAAAGGTGTCTTTGCCCATTTGGCGTAAAGTGTAGGCGCCTGTGTTTCCGCCCAATCGCTTACCGTGTTTTTTCAGGTAATCCCAAAGTTCTGTGATGCGCTCTGATGGCCAGTCGGCAACCATTTGTGAGAATGAATCGGCTTCACGCTTGGCGTTGTGAATCATGGTGGCATTGGCAGGGATGGTCATCACTTTAGTCAGGTGGCGAATAATACGCGGGTCTTGTGCTTTCTGTTCCCACATCT
Organism: Vibrio sp. QJM3NY_26; assembly: GCF_057786005.1. NCBI lineage: Bacteria > Pseudomonadati > Pseudomonadota > Gammaproteobacteria > Vibrionales > Vibrionaceae > Vibrio > Vibrio sp. QJM3NY_26. The sequence continues at coordinate 919,335 of NZ_CM173516.1, forward strand.
CATTCGGCAGCATTAGCACCTTTTCGATATTGAATTGAAAGAACACCTCTTCAAATTGCGGCCATTTTTTTCTTACTACATTCCATGAAATGCCACACTGGAATACCTTTTCAGTAAAGGCGGCCAACCAACGGTCGTCGGTGATTTGTGATAGCTCGGCTTGTGAAAGGGGCGCACGGACAATCTTTTCGAGTTCTGCTGCTCCACCTTTACGGTGAGCCGCACGTTGATAAATGGTGTCGAATTTTTCTTGGGTCATTGAAGGTTCCAAATTACATCTGTGTAGCCAATGCTTAATGATATGGGGTCAAATCTGGCAATTAAAACAATTCTGTTAACTAAAGTAAGTCTGTTAATTAAAACAATCTTATTAATCAAAACCAGCCTGATAATTAGAACAAACTAGCCGAGCTTTAATTCCATTTGATACAAGGGCCAGGTTTTGCCATTGAATTCTTTCACGCTTGGTTCTTTGTCGACCACCTGAAAGCCCGCTTTGTCGTAGCAGCGCTTTGCGCCGATATTCTGTTGAAAGACCGCTAAGCTGATGGTGGTGACATCAGGAATTTCTTTCGCTGCTTCTAATGCACTTTCTATCATGGATTGCCCAAGCCCTTTACCACGTTGGTTTGGGTGAATTGCAACTCGGCAGAATCGAAGTTCATTGTCTGACATGCGCTGAAATTCCATAAAGCCAAGCAAGTCCCTGGCGTTTGAGTTGGCGTTTGAATCGGTGTTCGGTTCAGAGTATGACTTAGATGTAGAAAAGGTATAGAGCTCGACATGTGGCTCTTGAGAACGTTCGATGATGGAGGTTGCTTTTAACGGCCAACCAAATGTTCGTCCTCCCCACAGTACGTAGTCTTCGAGGGATGTGAACCAAGTGACGATTTCGTCGGCGTCGGACGCTTTAAAGCGGTTTATTTCCATATCCTTCTCTCTCCCTTATCGCGTGTCTCTTTTTTAAGCCGTTAAACTTCCGAGCCCAATTGCTCAAGAAAGCCGCGCATGTAGTCGGTGCGCTTGTTGGCTTCTAATTTGGCGGATTCTGTATTCATGGTTTCAGCCAGCTTGAACAGTTTCACGTAGAAATGGTCGACGCTGTAATGCTTGTCATCCAAGTCACGATGTTCAGCGAATGGATCTTCGTGGTTATAGAGTTCAGCGTTAAAGCTTTGACCCACGTACAGGCAGCGTGCAATACCAATCGCACCGAGAGAATCTAGGCGGTCGGCATCTTGGACGATTTGAGCTTCCAAGGTTTCTGGTGTGATGTTGGCACTGTAGCTGTGTGTGACAATGGCATGATGGATCTCATCAAGGTAGGACGCAGGATACTCGATAGATTTGAGATAAGAGATGGCCTTGTCTGCTGCCATTTGTGAGCTTTGAGCGCGGTCTGGGTGGTTCTTTGGAAAGGTGAAGCAATCATGGAGGTAAGCGGCGGGCAGCACGACTTCAAGCTTAGCTTGCTCTTGAGTACATAAAGCCTTGGCGGTTTTGACTACGCGCTTAATATGGCTGATATCGTGCGCTGCATCTTGTGTCATCTCTTGCTGTGCAAAATCAAGCAGTTGGCTTTCAAATTTTTCTATCACGCGTCCCTTTCTCCATTTTTAGACGTTATCAATGTTGCTTATCGATCAGTGTCGTTTCATATCGACTGTAACAGTTTCAAGTGCGAGTTTTTATCTTTTATAAAAGGAATACCCACAAAAAAACCGACTCTGTGAGTCGGCTTAATAGAGAGGCTTGTCTACGTATTTTAGGACGAGACAGATAAAAGCGTTATCAACGGTAATCAGAGCTTAAGCAGCGGCTTGTTGAAGCTGTGCTAACACATGGTGCAGGGAAGGGCTTATCGTGTGCCCAAGCGCTTTTACTTCTTCGCAAGGCTCAACCAGATCTGGGATCTGGAAACTGATCATGTTTGCAGCCATCGACGCGCGAATACCGTTGTTTGAATCTTCAAACGCGAGACAAGTTTCAGGCGCAACACCTAGGCGTTCTGCCGCCAGTAAGTAGATCTCTGGGTGAGGTTTGCCGTGAGTCACTTCGCAGCCTGTGCTTAATGAGGTGAAGTAAGAATCTAGGCCTGCGAGCTCAAGTTTCTTCTTCGCGATATCAAGCTGAGTGGAAGTTGCCACCGCGATTGGAATGTCGTTTGATTTTAGCCATTCAAGAAGCTCAATCACGCCATCTTTAACTGGGATAGCTTGGTGCTTAACAATCGCACTGTAGCGAGTACGCCATTCGTTGTTCAATGCTGGGTAATCTAAGCTTTCGCCGTAGCCATTTCTAAAGATCTGTTCGATCGTTTTTGCGTTACAACCAATGATGCCTAGGTAAACATCCTGCAAAAACGGAACACCTTGTGTGTGACATGCTTCTTCAAAAACCTGCATACAAAGTCGCTCGGTGTCGAGCAGCAGTCCATCCATATCAAAAATAGCAGCTTGAAAATTCATATACGTGGTTCTTTCTGTGTAGTCTTCGTGAGGGCGAGTATTTTGACATAGTGCCTGGAGATAGGCGAGTCAGTGTTCAGTAAGAATATGCCGAATTGTCTTGGTAATATGCTTCTGAGTGACTTGAGGTGTGATTGATTTCACCTGGAATAATATCGTTCAGTTATGAGTTTGGTGTTTTATAGGCGATACAGATCTAACAGAAACAATTATGATTATTCCACATAACAAATCTAGGTTTCGGGTCTGGCTTCTTATTACATTTCATAAACTTACAGGCTTGTTAGCGTGACCATAATCTTATAAAAAACAATTTGCGTGAGCCTGCAATGATAGTGTGACCAAGCAATAAGTAAATGGCTGAGCTTAGGGACAAAATATAATTAGTCCATATTTTTAGCAAGGTTGCTTATGTTGTATTTTGAGTTTCTATTTTTATTAGTCGTACTTTATATCGGGTCTCGGTATGGCGGTATCGGCTTAGGTGTTGTTTCTGGGATTGGCTTGGTTATCGAGGTGTTTGTCTTCAAGATGCCACCGACGTCTCCACCTGTCACCGTCATGTTGATCATTCTCGCCGTTGTGACTTGTGCTTCGATTTTAGAAGCGGCGGGTGGTTTGAAATACATGTTGCAAGTAGCGGAAAGGGTACTGAGAAAGAACCCGAAACGCGTCACCTTGATAGCACCGTTCGTGACTTACTCGATGACTTTCCTATTGGGTACTGGCCACGCGGTTTACTCAATCATGCCAATCATCGGCGATGTTGCGTTGAAGAATGGTATTCGTCCTGAGCGTCCAATGGCAGCGGCATCAGTGGCGTCTCAGCTAGCGATTACGGCTTCTCCAATCTCGGCTGCAGTGGTGTATTACCTCGCGCAACTTTCCGATGTCCAACACTCTATTACTCTTCTTTCCATTTTGATGGTGACGGTTCCTGCAACGCTGTTCGGCACACTTTTACTTTCTCTATATAGCTTGAAACGCGGTAAAGAACTGAACGATGATCCTGATTATCAAGCACGTCTAAAAGATCCTGAGTGGAAAAAACGCATCGAGAACACGACGGCGACGTCTTTGGATGAAGTGCTTCCAACTTCGGCTCGTAATGCCGTGTTGATTTTCCTACTTTCAATTGTCGTGATTGTTATCGTGGCGATGGTGCCTGAGATCAGAACTATCGTAGACGGCGACAAGCCAATCAAGATGTCGGTAATCATCCAAATGATGATGCTCTGTTTCGGCGGTATCATCTTGCTGGCAACCAAAACTGACCCACGTGATGTACCAAATGGTGTGGTATTCAAATCGGGTATGGTGGCAGCAATTGCTATCTTCGGTATCGCTTGGATGTCGGATACTTACTTCCAATATGCAATGCCTCAGTTCAAGTCTGGCATCGTGGAAATGGTAACCAACTACCCATGGACGTTCGCACTAGCGCTATTCATCGTATCGGTTGTGGTGAACTCGCAAGCAGCAACGGCACGTATGATGTTACCTGTTGGCCTTGGCTTAGGATTAGATCCAGCACTGCTTATCGGTTTGATGCCAGCAGTTTACGGCTACTTCTTCATCCCGAACTATCCATCAGACATCGCAACGGTTAACTTCGATGTCTCTGGCACCACCAAGATTGGTAAGTGGTACTTCAACCACTCATTCATGTCGGTGGGTTTAATCGGTGTAGTAGGTGCATGTTGTTTAGGCTACGCACTGGCACAGATTTTTATCGCTTAACCTAACTTCTTGTCGCGTAATCTACGAGCGAGATAAAACGAAAAACAGCGCCTATTTGGGCGCTGTTTTTGTTTGTACTGTATTAATTCACTACTGTGCTTCGAAGTTAGGTTTCGAATCTAAAGCAATATTAACGTGGCTCAAAAGCCAAAGATTGAATCGCTTCTTCGATAGTCAGGAAGTGGATCTTCATCAGGCATACTTCTGCTTTCTGGAACTCGTGATTTCGAATCAGTTTCGTCACGGCTTCAACCGAATATTGCAGTGTTCGTTTAGCTAGGGATAGTTGGTTTGAACTCGATTGAAGCGAGTAGCTGTCACCCTCTGAATCGATGAGGTAATCATCTTCGCCCAAGATCATGTCTGAGCATTCTGTTTGAAATTCGTGTTCGGATGCGACGTAAATAAGCTCATCGTCACCGTCGAGTTTTACCAAAGATGGCCAACTGATCATTACTGCCTCTAAATCATGCATGTTGAAGTTTGAGTCTCGACTATAAACATTTTCCACTGCTTGGTCATCTCTTCAAGCAAACGACTTAAGACGTTACTTACTTAGAGAACGACCTAATGGTGCGAAGTATCCCTGAAGCGCTTGATAAATATCTTTGCGATGCTTGAGGTCTGGATAGAGAGGGAACATATCCGGTTTGGTCGTGCCATCGACTAAGTAAGAATTCTCGATATCAGAGCAGGATTCAATCGTAGCTTCAAAGGCACGCGCCATCATCTCCGTAGGTAATGAGAAATAACGGGCAGACGTTGCCTTGTCGGCAATAACACTTCGAGCCACGTAGTCGTGTTTATCCAGATTATTGTCGCTGAGCAATGTGGTATCGAACAGCGACATCAAACTCTCGTTTAATGGATGAGGTCGCACCTTTCTATCGTGTAGCCAACAATCACTGGCGAACAAGATGTGTTTTCGAGGGCCGGACATATCACCAATCTCAAACGCCTTTTCGGCAATGTAATGGTCAAACGCATGCCAGAACTCGTGGGCTAATGCACCGGCGCCAGCGTTCTTGGCGAGGGCTAGCTCTCGTTGGTTCGGTGCGTAGTGTGCTTGCACACCTTTCCTACCACCACTGCCAAAGGCTAAGCCTAACGTGCCGCGCAGGCCAATCGCTTCTGGAGGTAGAGCCAAGATGTAAGCCAAGTCTGCCAGCGAGTCGAATATCAGGTTCGCAGCGAGCTCTTTCTCTTCTTTAGAAACCCAAGCTCCCACGCGAATGCTCCCCATACCGAAGGTCTGTTTGATGTCCATGAAAGACACCTGATCGCCATGTCGGTAGTCTGGGCCTTTGCGTGTTTTGTATTTAAAGTGAGTTAACTTCAAAGGGGGACCTTGGGAACAGAATTAAGATTGAGTGAGATGCTCTTGAAGGATGCATACCGTTTAGCTGCGTCCTTATGAATCCTTTTTGAGCTGCCTCTCTTGGAGTCAAAGAAAGTTAGCACTTTTGACGGACAATTACCGAACAAAATGAGTTAGATTGAGCTCAAAAGCTTCCCATGAAGTTGGGTTACCTTCACGAGTCAGCGGAAACAGAGGCTTGTCTGGCTTGGCGTAACTCAATCGGTGAAGCCTTTGCGTGACATGGTAGCTATCGAGCCCTGAAATCGTGACTAAATCTAGCGCTTCTAAATCAAGGTAACCATCCGGCATCATGGCGCGTTTTGGCGCGTGAATCGTAATAACTTCACCAATCAACATTTGAGTTTGATTACTTTCTATTGTGATTTGTTCTTTGAAGGCCAAACCTATTTTTAAAGGGCTTTCTAAGACAAACGGAGCAGGGAACACATTGTCGTAATAAGGTGTGAGACCGACCGCGTTGAATTCTGAGATTGGTTTAGGGTAGCGAGCCGATGTTTGATGCGCCTTTCTAACAAAATCGGCACCAATACTATTAATCGTGAAGTGCTTAGTTTCTAGAATATTCTCTAGCGTGTGGCGTCGACTTTCGCAGGGGCGAACGATAAAACCAAACAGTGGTGGGTTCGATCCTAAATGAACTACCGAGCTAATAACAGCAAGGTTATCGAACCCCTGTTTGTCACAGGTACCAATAAGGTTGGCGCTTTTGAACCCTGACAGAGAGTTAATCAATCGAGTACGATGCCTCTGATCCATTGTTTGCAGATCATGTTTCGAAAGGCTGATGTCCTTCATATCTTCTCTTCTTCTCATTTTTGTTTATCACAAACTTGCTTACTAACGGATCAATATGTACGCAGTATCACTTTCTATCGATCAACGGGTTTGCCCTGAATAGCTATGTGGCACTGGTTTCGTCGGTATTTTGCGAAACAGGTGCTTCTTTAAAGTGTGATTTTTTATGTGGTGCAAACTATTTGCATAGATTTACGCACTTTGACGTCCCTTTACATTCAAGAAACTAAAGTAAAGTTATAGTCTTTGAGAGCGCGAAAACATGAAAACAGTCCGCAATGTCATCTGGGCAATGATTGCCACAATGTCAGCCTTTTGGTTTGCGATGGAACCGCAACTCTTCGCTTCAAGCAACTTATTTGAATGGCGCTCGGCCATGATTCAGTACTCGGGTATTTTGTCTCTGATGTTAATGTCCATCACCATGATCTTGGCGATGCGTCTACCTATGGTTGAGAATTGGCTCAACGGTATGGATAAAGCGTATCGAGTCCATAAATGGTTGGGTATCGGTGGTGTAGCTCTGGGTGTGACACACTGGTTGTGGTACCAGATCCCTAAGTGGCTAGTGATGTCTGGAGTGTTGGCTAAGCCTGTTCGTCATGATGGTTCCGGCCCGGCAAGAACTATGTCTGGTTGGGAAGCGTGGGTCAATGGGCTCCACGGCTTTGCTGAAAATATTGGCGAGTGGGGTTTCTATCTATTGCTTGTTTTACTGGTGGCGTCGTTGTGGGCGGCAGTGAAATACAAACCGTTTAAACTGTCACATCGCTTGATGTCTGTCGCGTATCTTTTGATCGCGTTTCACTCGGTATTACTGCTCAAACATGCCTATTGGGGTCAGCCCATTTATTACCTAACGGTGGCCTTTGCTTTGATTGGGTCTGTCGCAGCGATGTACAGTTTGTTGGGTTTTGTAGGGCGTCGTAATCGTCACTCTGCTGCTGTTTCTTCCACTCGTTACTTTCCACAGGTCGAAGTGATGGAGTTGGTGCTAAAACCCGGAACATCTTGGCGAGGCCACAAAGCAGGGCAGTTTGCGTACTTGCGCTTCGGGAATGAAGACCCGCACCCGTTTACCATTGTTTCGGGCAGCGAAGATTCAGAACTGCGTTTCTTGATTAAAGAGTTGGGTGACTTTACGAATGGTCTTTATGAACGAGTAAATACGGGCGATGCTGTTACGGTGGAAGGGCCTTATGGTCGACTTGAGTTTGACTTAAGTAAGCCACAAATTTGGATTGCGGGTGGTGTTGGGATAGCGTCGTTTTTTGCAACCCTTGAAGCGCTCAAAACAGAGAAGACTCACTCTCGCATCGAGCTATTCTATTGCACTCGTGGTGTCGATGAGCATTTGGTGGATGAGCTATGGCACCTTGCACATCAAGTAGGAGTGAAGTTGAACGTGATAGACACCTTGCACTCACCTCGATTAAACGCTGAACGCATTGCTTACCAGTGTGGTGATTTAAACGATTATGAACTGTATTTCTGCGGGCCAGAGCTGTTCTCAACATCGCTTAAAAAAGAATTGGGTACGTACAAGTTCAACGTTGACCAGAATTATCACGAAGAGCTGTTTGTGATGCGTTAAAAAGACCGAAATAGCTATCAATAGCGTCAACTTTGGCTCTTCGTTGCGGGGCTGGAGCCGCTGTCCGATTTGTCGTTATTGATACCTGACTACAAGTACTCGTTAAAAAGGCAAAACTTGGTCAACTTTTTATTGCAGCGGTTTGCTATTGAGCGATACCATGTACGGCTGTTTTATTGGTAAAGATTGTAAAATGTCAGATGAAAAGCTCGCGCTAGAGTGGATGCGCCAACAAGCGCATAAAATTGATCCGTATGTTATAAATCCATCATTTGATGAGTGTGTCGAACTGCTTGAACCTGCTTTTAAAAAAGGGAGAAGTGTCGCGCAGCTAAAATATCTATTATCAGAAGCCGATCGCCGAGCGGGTGCCGCCGAGCGTAAACATGCCGCCTTAAAGTTCGCCAAAGAAAAAAGCCCAAAGGCAGGCCAAAACCTTCGCCTTCAAAGCAAGCTTCAACAAGTTCAGTTGGCATTAAAGTTAGCGACGGGCGATAACAACATGACCATATCGCAGTTCTGTTCTGAGTATGATGTCAGTAAGCGAGACGGCAACGTAGCGTGGAATGAAAAGCTGGTTGAGCAGAATAAGAAGAAGTGACGCATTCAATACTTCATCGACCAGCTATATAAACAGTGATGCTCCGCCTTACATTCAGTTTCATGGAACACTTGTAAGCGAGTGCCTTTAGCGCAAAGCCAGATCTTTAAAGATGTTTTGGATAAATACGGCATTGAGAATCAGCTATTTATCGAGGAAGGTGTTGGCCATAGTGATCCAATTTTTGCTACTGATAAGTATGTACCGCATGTGATTGCGTTCTTAGAGCGACATTATCCAATTAAATAATCTCTACTTTTGTAGCGTTTCAACGCTCTAGAAAGCACTCATTGAGCCATTTAAAGCTAAGTTGATTACTCAAGTTCAACTTGGCTTTTTTATTAGGCGCTTTCATAACCATGTGGATTCATTTCTAACTCCTACTTTTATCATTCAATCGTCATTTATGAGATTGAACAAAACCGTCTTTACTTTCGATAATGGAGCTATCCATCAGTTAAGGTGGGTTGTTATTGAGTGGCGAGTCACGCTTTGTGCGCTATTCACTCAAGCTTATCGACTACCTTGCTAAAGCTGTCAATGTGCGCGATACACTATTTTTCGCCCATTAATCAATTTCACTTGTGACAAAGCTATCAGAATTATGCATTTTCGGTAACGTTCCCGAAAGTATCGATCTATCATCCATCCAGATACAAAAGTGAAGTGATCAACACGACTGATTTCTATTTTTTCTTCGATATAGAGCTTGTACATCAAAAGTATAAGCCGAAATGCGCTTACGAATTATTTTGGGAACGTTTGCAAACAATCCAAACAATTAACGTGAGAACATAAGAATGAAACTACACACTTTAGCGGTTGCTGTAACAATGGGGCTAATGACTACATCGGTATTAGCAAGTGAAGACGTTGCAGCATTAGAGCAACGTATTAATGAATTAGAACAAAGAGTTGCACAAACGGAGCAGGTTTCTACCGAAGCTAATGAAAAGGCTTCTTCGTTTGAGTTTTACGGCTATGCACGCTCTGGATTATTGATCAACGACGACCTAAACGGCGCGACAGGTACTGGTCCTTATATGACAGCGGCGGGTGCGATTGGTGCACCAGTTGGACGACTTGGTGTGGAAGATGATCATTACGTTGAAGCGAACTTGATTCATAAGCGCTTTGCGGATGATGGCTCTAGTGCCTTGTTTCGTATCATGTTAGCCGACAGTACTGAAACAAATAACGAATGGACAGCCAGTGAAAGCCAGTTGAATGTACGACAAGTGTATTCAGAACTGAACCGTCTGAGCATGTTCTCTGAATCCGAAGCGTTTTCTGAAGCAACGTTTTGGGCGGGTAAACGATTCGATCGCGACAACTTTGATATTCACTTTTTCGATTCGGATATTGTCTTCTTATCAGGTACTGGTGCGGGCGTTTACGATGTTCAGATGAGCGACAACTGGAAAGCGAATTTTTCTATTTATGGCCGAGATTTTGGTGAGATTGATAGCTCATCAACAGATGTAGAAAACTACATTGCAACCATGAATAACCGTATTGGCCAATGGCAAGTGATGTTGAGCGGCATGACCTCAGCAGACAACGATAGCCGCTTAAATGGCGCAGCTGAAAGCGGTGTACACGCCATGTTTGCGTACCATGGAGGCAACTTCTTTGGTCTGAGCGAAGGCTTCTCTAAAACGGGTGTGTTAGTGGGTAGTGGCTTAGGTGCAGAGCTAAAAGGCATCGGTTCTAATGGTGATCTACTGGATGACGCAAAAGCCGTTCGCCTGTTTAGCTACGGTGTCACTCGCATTGGCGACAACTGGCGCTTAGCACCTGCATTAATGGCAGAGCATAGCCAAGACCGTCTGAAGAAGAATGACGAGTTCACATGGGCCTCTTTAAACGTTCGATTGGCTCAAGAGTTCACAGAGAACTTTGAGATGGTTTACGAAGGTTCATTGCAGTACATGGATTTAGACAACTCGACAGAGCAAGCGAGCGGCGGTTTCTATAAAGCGACAGTGGCACCAACACTCAAGCTTTCAACCAGCACTGGTTTCTTTGACCGACCAGAATTGCGTTTCGCTGTGAGTTATGTGGATTGGAGTGAAGACCTGAATGGTTACTCGATCAGCACTGAAGCAGATGCTGCAACGATGGGAGAGGGCGGCGAGGTTCTGTTTGCACTGCAGATGGAAACTTGGTTCTAATTACCTGATATATCGTTTAGATAGAGAGTGTTAATCATGATGTGATAGTCGCATCATCAAATGCCAACCTTATCGTTTCAACTCGAAGGTTGGCATTTTTTCATCTTGGGATAACTTAATCTCTGAGATAAATCGCTAGCAAGACTCTCGGTCAATAGTGGTGAAGGTCAACACCATCTTGCTCATTTCAAAGCCTTTTTTTTCAATACGGTCGAGCAGCAGCTTGGCTCCATTTTCTCCCGCTTTATCAAACGCATAGTTAAACGTAGACAGCGTTGGTGTGCATACTGAAGCGAGTTCATCATCACCCACGCCGAGTACCAAGACATCCTTTCCTGGAACGAGGCCAGCTTCTTGAATCGCTCTGATCGCACCGATTGCGATACGGTCAGTTGCGCAGAACAGGCCATCGAGCTTGGTGTGCTCTTTTAGAGACTGTTTAGCCAGTTGGTAACCTGACTCTATGGTGAAGTCGCCACGGGCGTGAAACTGCAGTATGAGGTCGTTAAATTTAAGCGATTGAGCGAAGCCTTCCGATCTCATATTATCAACCGCAATATCATCGCCTTGCACGCCGATGAACCCCATGTGCTTACAACCTTTCGCTATGAAGCGATTACCTGCTTCAAACCCTACGCGAGTGTCGTCGTGCACAATGCTTGGGATGTTAAACATTGACCCGTCTTGACCAACCAATACCACCGGCACAGCAGAGCTTTGAATCGCTTTGACTAATTTGTTGTCGAGGTGGGTCGCGTACAGGATGATACCTTCAACGCGTTTTTGGTTAAATATCTGAATATATTCAAGTTCTTTATGGTGTGTTTGGTGTGTGCTCGCTAATAAAACATGCTTGCCCGCTTGCTCTAAGACGGCAGTTAAACCATCGACACCCTGAGAGGTGGCGTGGGAAGAAACCCTAGGAACAATCACGCCAACCAGGTTGGTTTTTTGAGACTTTAAGTCTTTAGCGACTTGGTTTGGGAGGTAGCCACACTCTTCAACCGCTTGACGCACCTTCACCTTGGTTGTGTCTTTTACGCCATACTCATCGTTGATTACTCTTGAGACCGTCGACTTGGAAACTCCAGCGAGACGAGCGACATCATGAAGACTAGCCATTATTCATTATCCAATTGTAATTTTAGTTTTGGGATTGTTTGCAAACAGATCATCAAATTCACCTGTTATTAGGAGATTTTAACCCGGTCTTCTTATCCTAGGGAGATAATTTGAAGATCATTCTCACAGTATTGAGCAGTTATCTTTGATCATTTGCTATTTCTAGGCAAAAATTTGTTCTGCAAACGTTCCCGAAAATTCAAAGGCTCAAATGATAATCCAATGGGGTATGTAATGAATTATCCAAAAATAGCAAAAGAGCTGCTTTCTCTATTAGGTGGTAAAAGTAATATCACCGCACTCGCACACTGTGCGACTCGTCTGCGTCTTGCGGTTGCAGACCAAGATAAAATTGATGAACAGGCGATTGATAACCTAGAGGGGGTTAAGGGCCAGTTTAAAGTGGCGGGTCAATATCAGATCATCTTTGGCTCAGGCATCGTAAACCAAGTTTATGCTGAGTTGGCTAAGCTGACGGAAATGACGGAAATGTCGACCAACGATGTGGCGTCTGCAGGTGCTGATAACCAAAATATTCTGCAACGCGCGGTGAAAGGTCTGTCTGATATCTTTGTACCAATCATTCCGGCAATTGTTGCTGGTGGTTTGTTGATGGGTATCTACAACCTATTGACGGCTCAAGGCTTGTTCATTGATGGCAAATCTTTAATCGACGCTAATCCGGGTTTGACCGATTTAGCAAACATGATCAATACATTTGCTAATGCCCCTTTTGTGTACTTACCTATTTTATTAGCATTTTCAGCGAGTAAGAAGTTTGGTGGTAACCCATACCTTGGCGCGGCTTTAGGTATGTTGATGGTTCACCCAGACTTGCTTAACGGCTGGGGCTTCGGTGGCGCATCAGTGTCGGGCAGTATTCCTGTTTGGAACATTCTAGGCTTCGAAATCGAGAAAGTGGGCTATCAAGGTTCAGTACTGCCCGTTCTTGTTTCTGCGTTTATTCTAGCGAAAGTTGAGCTTGGCCTACGTAAAGTTATTCCTTCGGTTCTGGATAACTTGCTAACGCCGCTACTGGCTATTTTCGTGACTGGCCTTCTGACATTCACGGTTGTGGGTCCATTTACACGTGATATCGGCTTCCTACTGGGTGATGGTCTTAACTGGCTATACAACAGCGCTGGCTTCATTGGTGGTGCGGTGTTTGGTTTGATTTATGCGCCGTTCGTTATTACTGGTATGCACCATAGCTTTATTGCTATTGAAACTCAGCTGCTTGCGGATATAGCAACGACTGGCGGTACGTTCATCTTCCCTATCGCGGCGATGTCTAACGTGTCACAAGGTGCAGCGGCACTGGCGGTTGGTTTCATGAGTAAAGATAAGAAAATGAAAGGTATCGCGATTCCTTCTGGTGTGACTGGCTTGCTTGGTATTACTGAACCTGCAATGTTCGGCGTGAACTTGAAGCTTCGCTACCCATTCATTGCTGCGGTTTGTGCAGCTGCGGTTTCAAGCGCGTTTATCACGATGTTCAATGTGAAAGCACAAGCACTGGGTGCGGCGGGTATTCCTGGCATCATCTCAATATCACCAGAAAAAATTGGCTACTACGTGGTAGGTATGATTATCGCGTTCGTGACTGCCTTTGCTTTGACCGTTGTTTTAGGTCTGCGTGAGCGCAGCAAGCAAAACATTAAAGCAACAGCTTAACGTTTCTCCCTAGAAGTGAAGCCCCCCTTTTCACTTCATTTCCTAAGCTTTGGGGTGCTAGCTAGGTGATTTGGCTTAGCTAGCCTTTTTATATTTTTACATGACAGCGTGAAGTGTCACCTTGCTTTTGGTTGCTACTGCTTTCGATTGCCATCGCTTTCGGTTGTCATGATTTTCAGTTTTAAGGTAAGAAAGATGAATCAAGTTTGGGTAACTGGAGACGCCGTCGTCGACCTCATTCCGGAGACTGACGCGACATTATTGAAATGTCCGGGCGGTGCGCCTGCTAATGTCGCGGTAGCGATTTCTCGCCTTTTAGGCAAAAGCGCATTTTTCGGCCGAGTGGGTAACGACCCGTTTGGCACTTTTATGGAAGTGACTCTGCAAAAGGAAGGTGTGAATACCGACCGTTTGGTGAAGGACCCTGAACAACGTACATCCACTGTGGTGGTCGATCTTGATGACCAAGGCGAGCGCAGCTTTACGTTTATGGTTAAGCCAAGTGCCGACCAGTTTATGTCTGTTGAAGACATTCCCGAATTTAAGAAAAACGAGTGGCTACACGTCTGCTCAATCTCTTTGGCTAATGAACCAAGCCGAAGCAGTACCTTCGAAGCGATCCGACGTATGAAAGCCGCGGGTGGTTACATCAGCTTCGATCCAAACCTTCGTGATGAAGTGTGGCAAAACCCACCTGAAATTAAGTCTGTGGTCATGAAAGCGGTTGAATTAGCTGATGTGGTTAAATTTTCAGAAGAAGAACTGGATTCCTTAACCGATTCAACTTCGATGGAACAAGGTTTGGCTAACATTGCAGATCTTAACAACACGCTTGTTTTGGTTACGCAGGGCGCGAAAGGCGTTTGGCGAGTATTTGAAAACCAAGGTGTGTTGATTTCAGGTCGCTCAGTGACGCCAGTGGATACTACAGGCGCAGGCGATGCTTTTGTTGGCGGCTTACTTGCAAAGCTTTCTCAACATGAAGAGTGGAATAATCAACAAGTCGTTGACTCTGCAATCCAGTGGGCAAATGGCTGTGGTGCATTGGCAACCACGCAAAAAGGTGCGATGACTGCACTTCCATCGCAAGAGGCTCTAACTCAGTTTATTCAAAAAGACTCTTCAAATACGAATGCCGTCGAGGAGAGTGTATGAGTTTGAACTCGAACTGGACGGTAGAGCAAAGATATCGTCGTATAGAAGCGATTTCACAAGACAGCATTGATGCGATGATAAAGCTTCGCAAACAAGATGCTGGATATCCGAGCTACCATATTGCGCCTAAGTTTGGTCTGCTTAATGACCCGAATGGTCTGTGTTTTTTTAATGGTGAACACCACCTATTTTACCAATGGACGCCAGTTGGCCCAGTCCATGGTATGAAGTACTGGTACCACCTTTCTACCAAAGACTTCGTTCATTTCGAAGACCACGGCATTGGCTTGCACCCAGACCAAGATTACGATTCTCATGGGGTTTATTCTGGTGGAGCTCTCGTTGAAAACGACGAAGCTATTTTATTCTTCACGGGGAATCATCGTGATGAAAACTGGGAAAGGTCCTCAACTCAGTGTTTTGCCAAGATGTCTGTCAAAGGGCAAATAGAAAAGCATGGTGTGGTTATCGAAAATGAACACTACACCGAACATTTCCGCGACCCAAAAGTGTGGAAGGGCGGTGACGATTACTTGATGGTTGTTGGGGCTCAGACCCAAGAAGAACGTGGTTCAATGGCGCTGTACAGAAGTCGTGACCTCATGAACTGGCAGCATAAAGGTTCTATTCAAACTCGTTACAACAACCTTGGTTATATGTGGGAATGCCCAGATTTCTTTGAAATCGATAATCAGTCGGTGATGCTGTTTTCTCCACAAGGTGTCTCTAGCGATAATCCGTACGATTTTAAAAACATTTACTCAGTGGCTTACATTGTTGGTGATTGTTTGAATTTAGATTCGATGGAATTTGAAAACCATCAAGATATCGCGCAGCCTGATTACGGGTTTGATTTTTACGCTCCTCAGACTTACTTAGACGATTCAGGTCGTCGGATCTTGATTGCTTGGGTAGGCCTTCCTGATATCGACGCTCCATCTGTAGCGCACCAATGGGCGGGTATGTTGTCATTACCACGCGAGCTTAACATCCAAGATGGCTATCTGGTGCAATCGACTTTACCTGAATTGAACGCGTTGCAAGGCGAAGTTGTTGCGGTTGAGAGCGTTCTTGAACTGGATACAACCAGCTTCATGGTTCAGCTTGAAACGGAAACGGACGAGTTTGAGTTAACGCTTGCTAACGCTGCGGGCGATAACATCGTGTTCAGTGCCACGGAATCGGAGTTCATGCTTGATCGCAGTAAGATGTCTCAACTCTACGCGGAAGAGTTTGGCTCGGTGAGAAAAGCTCCGAGGTTGAGCACTAAGCAAACCATCGAGGTATATGTCGATAAGTCAGTGATCGAAATCTTTATCAATGGCGGTAAGCACACAATGACCAGCCGTTTCTTCATTGATGACTTGAGTTCATTGTCGATGACTGGTGACGTGAACACCGTTTATCACTCGATGAACCCAATTAAAGGGTTGGACGACTAACCTCCGCTTATCTCCATCAAGAAAGCCGCTGATCAACAGCGGCTTTTGTTTGGTCTGCGACATCACTATTGTGCTAGCTCTTTGACCTTGCCCATTCCTCGCACATAAAGTTCATTCAGAGCTAACAACCAATGCTAAGGTCGAATGTTATTGAAGCTGACCTTCTGCGTACCATCTCCAAGTTTCTCCAACTTAACCACGTCCCCTTGATAGTAATACGGTTCCATTGGCATATTGCTGTTGGTCGGTCTTGCGTAGTGCAATACAGCCAGTTTAGCGTCAACTTGCTGAGCATATAAATAGCCAATCAGCGCATGTTCAAATTGGTGATAGCCATTACCCCAATGGAAAGCTTTAGTACGCTTAGGTTCAAGCCCAACGCCACCGTATTTGTGGTCGACCCATACATCATGAAAGGTCGGTAGGGTGTATTGCAGGACGTCTTTCATTGAACCATCGACCAGTGAAACCGTCATGGCTGCTTGATCAAGCTCTGCCCATTCCCATGATGACGCCCAATTAGTGTTTGGCCTGCTTTGCCACCCAGTAATCTCTTGTCCTTTCCACGTATTCTGAAGTTCCTCGCCAAAATATTGGGACACGCTCACGAACTCTTTCTGGTATTGAGCTTGCTCTAAGGTGTGCTTCATCCCTTTGATGCCAAACTCTTTCCATTCAGAGTTATTCAATGTTTGGCCGGTAAGGTAAGTCATCCAATACGCTTTGATGGTGTGCCCAAAATCATTGTGATTAGCATTCGGCATCATCGCTGCTTTATCGTGAATAGCCCCGTAGAAGCGTTGCTCATCTTCAGAATGATAGTGATCGACCATGGTTTGTGTGAGCCAATTCAGGTCATCAAGCCATTTTGATTTGATCGGCTCTTTCAGCAAAGGGGCGACTAACAGCATGTAACCGTTAATTTGATCAAGTTGCGCGACTAATTCACGTCGTGTGGCTTTTCCATCTTCACCGTCAGCAAGTACCCAAGCAAGACCACTGTTGTCGCTAAGTCGATACTTATCAAAGATAAAAGCTTGTTGGGCGATGAGTGCTTCTTCTACCTTTTTGTCTTGGGTTAGGTAGTAATACATCGCGAGTCCAACCAACGCATACGCTTGATCTTGAGAGGTACGTTGCTGCCAATTCTGACCTGCTTTGCCCTCTTTTGTGTAGCCAATAAAGCCACCATTTTGCTTATCTTCTAGTTGATCAATGAGGTAGTAGGCGCCTTGTTTGGCAAGCGCCAAAGCCTGCTTGTCTCCGGTAAGATGGTAGAGCACGCCATAGGCATAAGTTTGGCGTGATTTCATGCGCGTAAACTCTTTGCCGAAGTGGGGAGTGATCCAGCCTCTGTCTAATTCAGGACACACATCAGAAACATCAAGCAAGGTACCGTCATCACAACGAAACGTCGGGAAATTGCCTATCGGTTCTCCCTGAGCGCTAGGCATTAGCCAGTAAGGTGCGAGCCCTTCAGAAGCATGATTAATCCAGTCTTCTCCGGAAGGAAGGGTGACATTGGCAGATACAGCGAAACTGGCCACGCTGAGTAATGCGATCGTTGCTCGTAACATGATGTTTATCTTAATGATTTGAATTTAGTTGAATATAAACAATCAGGTCTGCACATTGTGATTCGGCGATCACAATCGATCAAATTAAAACGGTTTAAAGGGGAAGCTTAAAGGTCATTGAGTCGTATTGAGTTAATCGAATCTCATCTAGCATTATCCATAATTCGAATAATTAGTAATTACTATAAGTCATTGGATGAATTTTGGTCGCGTTCGTATACTCGGTTCAAACAAAGGATGTTTTTTAAACAATTGAATGTTTCACCTTTACGAAGAGATATGCTCAACATGAAAAAACTTCTATTAGCTTCGCTACTCACTATCAGCACAATGCCTGTCTATTCTCAATCGTTTGATGATACCGACGACATCCTTGTTCGCGCATCGCAGATTGAAAACCTTGAATACAAAATGATGGTGCAACGTGCCACTCAAACGGCGATTCATTACATGCCAGCGGTTACTCAAATAGATTTTTTAAAAGCGACCCGCCGTGATTTGAATGGCGACTACAATGACGTGATTTACGTGAACGAACCTTTCGGATCAGAAAAGGGGTTCCTCACTGCCAATGACACCACAGCTTATGCGTGGGCAACCACAACCTCTAAAAATGGCCCAGTCGTTATTGAAGTGCCTGCCGCGACTGACAAAGTGAATTACTTTGGCTCGGTTGTGAACCAATGGGAAGTACCGATCACGGATGTTGGCTACAAAGGTGCTGATGAAGGTGAAGGAGGCAAATATCTCTTCTTACCGCCAGGTTACAACAACGAGTTTGGTTCGAAGCTAGCGCTAGAAAGGCAAGGTTATCTGGTATTTGAAACCGACACTTATCTGTATGGTTTTTCATTCAGACCATCGTTAACGAATGGTGCGACAGATTTAGATGCGGGTAACTATGCGAAGAAAATCAAAATCTACAATCTTGTTGATGCTGAAAACCCACCCAAAACAGACTACTTAGATGCAACGGAAGTCGCGTATGACAGCCTCCCGTATTACAACGAGACGTTTTTTCAAGACATCAATGACGTTATCCAAGAGAACCCGGTCAGAGCTCAAGACAAGGCGATGGCGTCATTACTAAAAGATCTCGGTATCGAAAAAGGTAAAAAATTCGACCCAACAGATGAGCAGAAAAAAGCGATACGTGAAGGTGTCTTGATGGCTTATGCGCACATGCAGTCGAAATTTGTAGAACCTGATCAGACGGTGAGTGCGTTATGGAAAGATGAAAATGGCGAGCCTTTGTCGCAATGGTCCTTCTGGAATTTTGGCCCTCAAGCTCAGCTTGGTTTCCCCTTTGTGGATGAAAATGAGGTGTTAGTCGATAAGCGTGCAGCATCTTACTTCTACGTCACTTACTTGCCGAAGCAATTGGGCGGTTCAACCTTTTATTTAACGGGCTTACGTGATTCAAAAGGTGAGATGCTAGATGGCAAAGCGACATACAAGCTTAATGTGCCAGCCGACACGCCTGTTGAGGATTTTTGGTCAGCCATTGTTTACAACATGGAAACCAAAAACTTTGTTAAAGGAGTCGACCGAGTAGGACTATCGTCTAGAAATGCAGACACGATGAAAAAGAATCCAGATGGTTCTTATGATTTGTACTTCGGCCCGGAAGCGCCAAAAGGACAAGAGGAAAACTGGGTTCCTACCGGTGGTGAAGATTACTTCTTATTGTTCCGACTTTACCGTCCAACATCGAAGACGTTCTTTAAAAACTGGATGCTAGAAGACATGGAAAAAATCAGTGGCTAACCAGCAATAAACGCTAACCCGTTTCTGGAAATAAATAGCCTAGAGCGTGACACCTAAGCGAAGAATATCAATTGGTGCGGCCTAGGCTATGTGAATCAAATTTAACAAGAGAAATTATTATGAAAAAATCGATTATTGCTACGTTGCTGATTACTTTAGGTTGTTCATCTGTGGCGCTAGCTGAGCCTAAATTCAGCGCACAAGTGCCAGAGAGCATCATCACGCCAAATAAGGTTGAGTCTACCTATCTAGGTGAACTGAATTATACCGATGGCGCACCGACAGCCGAAACACACACCAAGGTTCAAAATTTCGTTCAAGTATCCAACGCCGTTCGTGTTTTTCTATCTGGCATCCCCGTTGCTTCAATACAAGGACTATTGTTGGGACATGAAAGCATCGGCATGAAACCTAATCAAACCATCGCAATTTCTGAAGATAATCTAGACGCGAATAGCCTTTGGTTAACAGCGAACACGACCACACCGTATATCACATCAGAGATTGATGTAAGAAATGGCCCAGTCATTCTGGATATTCCCACTCCAGTGCTTGGCTTACTCGACAATGCTGCGTTCAAATATGTAGACAGAATTGGCGTGACTCACCCAGACAACGTCGCTAAATCAGGTAAGTACTTCGTTCGCCATTCTTCGTGGAAAGGAGAAGTGCCAGAGGGATACATTGAGATTGTTAGTGAAGGTTATCAACATTGGTTGTTACTGCGCCTTGTGAGCTCTCCAGAAGAGATGCAAGAAAGCATTGAAACACTAAAAGCGACCACCAAGCTTTACCCGTATGGAGAAGAAGATAAGACAGAGTTCATGAACATTTCAGGTGTTGACTACAACACCATTCACGCTATGGATGCGACGTTTTACGATGAGGTAAATGCTCTAATTCAGTACGAACCTACTGCTATTTTTGATGCTGAATGGTTGTCGCTAGCCAAAGATATTGGGATAGAAAAAGGCCAGGAGTTTGCTCCTAATAAACGCATGCAGAAAATACTGTCGGAAGCGGCAAAAATAGCAACGGCTGAAGCACGTTCAACCTACTTCCATCCTAAAGAAGAAATGTTCCGCTACGATGATAGACAATGGTTTACTCCGCTAGTCTCAGGCCATGAATTTAAAGATGCGAATGGCGTGATTGACTCGGATATGCGAGCAACTTTCCACTTCATGGCGACGGGGATTACCCCTGATATGGTGACAAAAACTGTAGGCAAAGGGTCGGATTACTTATTGGCGACACGTGATGCAAACAAGGAAGTACTGGATGGTAGTCAACATTACACGGTGACACTGCCGCCAAATGCACCTGTAGAGAAGTTTTGGTCATTTATGATCTACGATAACCAGACGCGTTCTATGTTAGAAACGGATCAAAAGTCTGCGGGTATTGATGGTTTGAGTGACAGTATTCAGAAAAATGTCGATGGTTCTATAACCATACACTTTGCTCCCAATGCACCCAAAGGAATGGAAAATAACTGGGTTCAAACGACGGAAGGTAAGGGTTTTAATATCATCTTCCGCATGTATTCACCGACAGAAAAGTGGTTTGATAATTCATGGAAGCCAAGTGATTTTGTTAAGATAAAATAGAAGGCATAGTAAGTTTGAATGCACCCTATAAATGGGTGCATCTTTTCATGTTAAGGTTATTCAACGTTTAGCACTGTCATTGTTCAATCTAGCTAGAGGGCTTATGCAAAAAGATATTTCATATCAGTTGAATCGAGTCGACTTAAATCTACTGGTGGCTTTTGATACGTTGCTTAAAGAACGTAATGTCACCAATGCTGCTAAGGCGTTGTTTGTTTCGCAGTCAGCCATGAGTCGGAGCTTAAAACGTTTGAGAGAAACGTTCGATGATCCTCTCTTCATTCGAACATCGACAGGGCTGACACCGACAGCTAAATCCTTAGAGTTAGGCAAAGAACTGCAACACATTCTTCCGCAGTTGAGTGCGTTATTTCAGCGTAATCAATTTGATCCCCGAGAATGCAATGATACGTTTTCGATCTCCCTGCCTACTTTTCTGGGCAGTACCATTCTTCCTAATTTGGCTTTAGAGCTATTTGATGAAGCTCCAGATGTGAACTTGATAGAAATGGCAGCGAAAAGTAATCCTTATGATTTGCTCGATAAAGGGAAGTTAGATTTTGCTATTCATTATTCGAGTTCGCTAGATCAAAAATACCAAGCGACAAAGTTAGGAACCATTTACCCCAAACTGTTTGTTCGGAGAGACCATCCTCTAGTAGGAATAAACGCTACGTTAGATGAAATCATGCGATACCCGGTGCTCGCGATGAATGTAGAAGAAGACCACAAACAAGCATTTAACACCCCTCTTCAGCAAATATTGTTAGAGCTTGAAAGCAATAAACGACCAAAACTTAGAAGTACTCAAACTCATGTGTTAATGGAGATTGCATCTCGCTCAGATGCGGTGATTTTTGGTATGAACGCGTTGAGTTCACTACCTGATTTCGATAGTCGGTTTGTGGACATTTACGATTTCGTAGACAGTAAACAATATCACGTAGATCTCTATTTGTTGCAGCATCAACGTACATTTACATCCGCTTCGCATCAGTGGATAGCGTCACGATTTAGTGGGTTGTTGGAAAATATACTCTGAAAATAAAATAGCGAATAGCTTCTTTGTTAAATGCTAATCAATAAAAAATTATCGAAAAACGATAATTTTTCATTGATTAGCGTTTGTTTTGATCTTAGTATCCTCCTGTCAATTCAACAGGAATATAAGTATGTCTAACATCCAAAAACAAAGCCGACGTGTACGTATGCTATTGCAATCCCTTTTTGTACTTACCCCTATAATGGTGTGCTACTTCTGGCTAACAGTTGAGACTCCCTATGACTTTATTAGTGCGACGGGCATTTTTTATCTTACCTACGACATCGGGTATTTCACGATGTTGCCGCTTACTATGACAACAAGAATCGTTGCTGCGTTCACAGGCTTATTGATGTCCAGCATCCTTATGTACGCACTGATGGTTCTGATACGTTTATTCCGTAACTATGAGCGAGGTGAAATCTTCTCTTTAGAAAACGCAATGTCCTACCAGAAGCTCGGATATAGCCTGTTTTATTGGGTATTAGGTTCAGTTATCTATGGTTCATTGATGTCAGTGATTCTGTCGTTCAATAATCCACCAGGTGAACGTATCTTCGAGATTAGTTTTGTTGGTATGGACTTTTTAACACTGATATTGGGTATAATTATTTTGATCATCTCATGGGTGATGAAAGAAGGTTATATTCTGGCTGACGAACATAGCCAAACCATTTAAAGGACTTGTCATGACTATCCGCATTAATTTAGACATTATGATGGCCAAACGAAAAATGCGATTGAAGACATTGGCAAAAGAAGTTGGGATTACTGAAGCCAACTTATCAGTATTAAAAAATGGTAAAGCTAAAGCGGTAAGGCTATCGACACTCGATAAGCTGTGTGAAGTTTTAGAGTGCCAACCTGGTGATATTTTGGAGTTTGAACCGAATGATCATCAAGACAGCGTTGCTGAAGAGTAGCCGGTAAGGAAATCGCTTTCTAATTATCTAATAATGAATGAGTCTCGATGCCCTTATCGAGACTCATTGCTAACTATTTATACAGGCTTGCCTGCCTCGTCCTCTTCAACAACATCGGTTTCTAAGCTCGCTTCTGCTAGCCATTTTTGTATTGATGGACTGTTAAGCACGCGTTGCTGATACTGTGATGCCTTCTTTGAAAGTTTGATGCCATAGGTTTCTACGCGTAGCGCCACTGGTGCAAACATCGCATCGGCAATCGACCATTCACCAAACAACCATCCCTCTGGGTACAGATCCATTTGCGCTGACCATATTGCATCGATACGAGCGATGTCTTTCAGTGCATCTTCACTGAGTTTTAGCTTTCGTTGTGCGCGGCAATTCATTGGCATTTCATTTCTGACGGCAAAAAATCCAGAGTGCATTTCTGCGGAAATAGCTCGGGCATGGGCGCGTTCTTTCACTGAGCTAGGCCACGCAGCACTGTTCAAGTGGGCGTCGTTAACGTATTCGAGAATCGCCAATGAATCCCACACCGCAACGTCACCATCAACTAGGGTTGGAACCTTGGCCGTTGGTGTCACTTTAGCCAGAGTGTCGTAGAAATCAGAGGTGAAAAGCTTGAGCTTAATGACTTCGGCATTGAGGTTGTAGTTGTCGAATATTAGCCATGCGCGCAGTGACCAAGTTGAGTAGTTTTGGTTTCCAATATAAAGCTGCATCGTTGCTTCCTTGCGTTTGGTGGGTATGCTTTTGAGCTTAGGGGATTGTATTGCGAGGCACTAACGGATAATTTTGATGCAATACATTAATAAAAACGATGGGTGGTGATTTCGATATGGATATTGATGCGTTGCGAGGCTTTCTCGCGTTTGTGGAAACCAGCAGCTTCACGCGTGCCGCGAAGCAGATCAACCGCACCCAATCGGCATTCAGTGCTCAGATGCGTAAGTTGGAAGAAGAACTCAACGTCACTCTTTTCCAAAAAGAAGGACGTAATTTAATACTGACTGAAGCGGGCTTAGCGCTGCGTTCTCATGCTGAACAGTTGGTCGCCCTTCACAATACCGCGCTTAAACAAGTAAAGCGTTATGAAGACAAACAGCCCTTAAGATTAGGTTGCCCTGAAGATTACAACGACACCATTCTTCCGAAAGTGATTCGCCTGTTACAGCAAGCAGAGCCTACGTGCTCAATCCAAATATTCAGCCTGCCCAGCATTACGCTGAGAGAGTGGTTGGATGACGGCCGTTTAGATGCCGCAATTGTCACTCGAGCGCCCGACAGCGAAGAGGGGTATTGGCTGACTCATGATGTCGGAGTGTGGATTAGCAGCCCTGAGTTTGTATTTGATGGTTCCAAGCCTGTTCCATTAGCCTTGTTTCAAACGGACTGTAAATATCATGCGGCGGCGGTGAATGGTTTAACTAAGCAAGGTACGCCTTATCAGTTGTTGGCGTGCAGTAACACGGCTTCTGCGCAGCGAGCAATTGTTAAAGCGAGTTTAGCGATTGGTGCTATGGGTAAGCTTAGCGTGACTCCGGATTTGAAAATTCTTGGAGATATGCCGCCGTTACCCTCGGTCGATATTGTGCTGATCTTAGCGAGCAAACATCACCCGGTGTTAGACAAAGAAGTGCTCAATCAGCTTGTGGAAATAGAGTCTGATTAGCTTTGTTCCGTAAAATTTAATAGATGAACTGCAATCGATGAGTTTGGAGCTGAGTGGGAATTAATAAATGAAGAGGCCGAGAACATCGCGTTTCTCCGAAAACATAGTGTTTCTCGGCCTAGTTATTGTGAGACGTTGTTGGTAATTAAGAAAGCTTGAACTTGCTTAACTCACCGTGCAAATCTCCGGCTTTCACTGTCAGCTCATTACTGATTGCTACTGATGATGTCATGGTGCCCATCACTTCCACAGCGGTGTCATTGATGATCACTACATTGCGGTTAATCTCTTCTGATACTGAGCTTTGCTCTTCAGCCGCGGAAGCAATCTGATTGTTCATGTCGTTGATCACTTCAATCGCTTGGTTGATTTCCGACAAGGCGAGATGTGCTGCTTGGGTTTCGCCTTTGGTGTCATTCGCTTGCTTCTGGCTTTGCTCCATCAATATCACGATAGATTGAGTCTCTTGCTCTAGGCGAGCCAGCATCGAGCGAATCTCTTCTGTCGAGCCTTGAGTGCGATTTGCGAGGTTACGTACTTCATCTGCCACGACAGCAAAGCCTCGTCCCGCTTCACCCGCACGTGCTGCCTCAATAGCGGCATTGAGCGCAAGTAGGTTGGTTTGTTCTGCAATACCACCAATCTCGCTCAAGATGCCTTGAATAGCAGTACTCGAATCGACCAAATTTTGCGTTTGTTGCTGTGCGTCATTGACCTGAACAGCCAAGCTGTCTACAGCGCTGGCGGCATTGTCCATGCGTGTCATGCCATTGAGGCTATTACTTTGTACTTGGCTTGCTGCCGCTGCTGCTTGAACCGCTGAACTTGCCACTTCTTGCGCAGTTGCACTCATTTCATTGATCGCGGTTGCAAGTGAGTTCACCTCGTTAACCTGAGAGTTCAACTGGTCACGTGAAACTTCAGCACGAGCTTGACCTTCTGTTGCGTTTTTATCCACTTGGTCGGCCGTTACCATCACGGTAAGTAGCATCTCTTGCATACGAGATAGGAAGGTATTGAACCAGTGTGCAAGCTGAGCAGTTTCATCTTTTCCTTTCACTTCAATGCGGTAAGTTAAGTCACCTTCGCCTTGTGCTGCATCTTTAAAGCGCTCTACTAAATTGTTTAGAACCTTGCCCAGAGAATTGGCAATGAATGCCATTGAGGCAATACCTAGAATAGCTGCGATGATCCCCGCCCACACACCTTTTTCAAGTGCTTTTGAATTCTGTGCATCACTCCATTGCGTGTAGTCGTCGACGCTTTTTGTAAGGTGACTACTGGGAACGGATACCATGACTACCCATGGCGCATCACTGGTATCAATGGCTGTTATTGCGTACTCATCGCCGCCGAAATTAACAAGGCCTGCACCTTCTCGCTTAGCGATAGATTGAATTGTCGACCATTCGGATTCCAATTCAGAAGAGACTCTTTTACCCACCATGTTTCCAGCTCGGCTATTGGCGAGAGTTATGCCTTTCCATGATGTAATAAGGATTTTTCCTTCGCCATCAAACAAGTTACGTGCAAGCAATTCGCTTTGGCTTTGAAGCTCAAACAAAGACAAATCAAAACCAATTGAGCCAATGATTTTCCCGTCTTGTTTGATTGGTTGGCTGATGGTAGTGATGAGCTCTTGCTTACCGCGAACTGGGTAGAAATAGGGTTCCATCACAAATGTCTTACCGGTTTGGTATGGCATTAAGTGCCAGTCATCTTTGCGCTCACCGTTGCTGTTTAGCTCGGTATTGCTGAAGCTCTCCATTGCGACGGCGTCAAAGCTGTTCTGATCATTTGGAGAGAAGAAAGGCGCAAGGTAGCCCTGACTGTTAAAACCTAATTCGGTGTCCAAGCTGATTTCGTTATTCAGATCGGTTTGTTGTGGCCAAGTCTTGTTCTCCCACACCATGTAGCCAGCAAATACAGCTTTGTTTTGTGCTTCCAAGGCGGCAGTAAACTGTTTAACGATAAGATCTGCGCTTGCGTTGGTTTCTGAACTTAACTCAATAATGGAACGTGCTTGCTTAAGGTTTGCTAGTACAGGATCAAGTTGGTTAGCAATGTTCAAACCTTGTTGAATGGCTGTGTTTTGCAAATCTGTCGTTGTGGCGTCTGTCAGCTGCGTCTTTACTTTTTCAGTGACTTGTTTGTTCACATCGGTAAAGGCGCTGGTGGTCATGCCCATTGCGATCAACAGAGTGAAAGCCATTGCCCCGCCTGCACTCACCGCAATTCGCGTACGTATACTGTTAAACATAAGATCCCTGTAACCAAATAGTGGTAGTTTTACAGAGATTTTAAACAAGATAAGTGAATGGAAAATTCAGAATAATGAACACAAAAAGAATAGGGAGATCAAAATTATAAATAGGATTGCATAACGTGTAGTTTTGGGTTTGGTCGCAACGTTTAGAGGAAGATAAAAATCATCATTTAGCAATCGCTAACCTTATGTATTTATTAGTGTTCATGATAATTAGGACAGCTTGATGTTTTCCTAAGGCTGCGATTCAGCTTTTCTAGTTTGTGACCGTGTATCGATTACTCATTATATGACAACGGTCACAATTAATTTTATTTAACCTAATGAATTACTAATCTTTTTATAAGTGATTTAAAGAGGGGACGCGTTGTATTAGCGCGCCCGTGTCGATTTGCTTTGCTTCTTCGACGGCCTGACATGGCGAGCCAAAATACGGCTTCGTTCTTGTTTTACCTCAGCCAGTTTTCGCCACGACCATAAACGTACGCGTGCTTCTTTTGCGCTCGCCTCTATATCTACCACTGGATCTAAGTAGGGTGAGTTAGATTCGAAATCTTGCATCATCACCTCCATGGGTGTCATCTTCCATGGTTCAAACAGAAGTGGGGTAGGAATGTCTGAAAGCTCTGGCACCCATTTTCGGATGAAGTCTCCATCAGAGTCGTGTTCTTGCGCTTGCTTGGTCGGATTGTAAATTCGGATAGTGTTTATCCCTGTTACCCCTGCTTGCATTTGAAACTGTGGGTAATGAATACCGGGTTCAAAATCGAGAAACAGCTGCGCTAAGTGAGTGACACCATCACGCCAGTCCATATTCATATGATGCGTTAGAAAGCTCACCAACATAGAGCGCATACGAAAATTAATATAACCCGTATGATGTAGGCAGCGCATACAGGCGTCGACTAAGGGCACGCCCGTTAGTCCCATCTTCCATGCCTCCAAACTTGCTGGTTCTTTTACCGTTTCATTCTGTAATAGTGCTTCGTAGGCGTGATTGATGCAGCGAAATTCCATATCGCATTCCGATTCAAATTTCTGCATGAAATGACAGTGCCAATGAAGCCTTGAAGAGAGCGCGATCAAGCTGCGACGAAACCCTGCAACTTGCCAGTGTCCCAATAGATGTTGATAAACTTCACGCAGGGATATATTGCCCCAAGCCAAATATGGGGATAGACGTGTACAGGCATGTCGTGAAGCTTCTGGGCTTGAGATGCTGCGGTAGTAATCTCTACCACGGCGCTCAAAGAAGTCGTGTAACGTTGCCCATGCCAATGCACTTCCGCCCGTTTGAATGCCGTTACCTTTGGTTAACCATGCTTGTGGAGGTTCCATTGCCAACTCAAGCTCTTCAGCATCAAGGGTATGTAGTGATTCCGTGGTCAATTGAATTTCTGGTATGGGATTACGCATGACACTGTTCCAGTGCTTGTCCCAACCGATTCGATCTTTTGACCCTCTCACGACAGCGCCCTGTGCGAACTCTTGCCAATGAATGTTGTGCTCTTGAAACCAGTCAGAGGTTTGCTTGTCACGTTCGAAAGTACAATTGAGGCCTATCTCTTGATGAGAGAATACGTTTTTGATGTGGTAACGAGATTGGATCGCTTCGAAGCAGTCCATAGCACTGCCATGAAGTATTGAAATCTGATGTCCATGCTCTTTCAACGACTGGTTCATGCATTGCAGTGACTGCCAGACAAATCTCCAATGTCGCTCAGAATAGTGGGCATTGTTTAGCAGCATGGGTTCGAAAATGTAGAGCAATATCGTTGGGTGCTTATCTGATAAAGCGTGTAGTAAAGGTGCGTGGTCGGTGAGTCTTAAATCGCGCTTTAGCCACACTATGTTGATTGTTTGCATCTGAGCCCTCTTTCGTTTTCAAGCACTACGAGTTAGAGGGCAAAATGTCTCACTGGAAGTGAATTTTATTTATTGATAACGAAAGGGCAGGCTGGGATCGTCATTGGTGATTACTGGAGAATCCCCAAGCTTTTCAGCTTTCGATAAATGGTATTGCGGCTGATGCCGAGTATTCGCGATGTCTTGCTGATATTGCCTTGGTTAGCTTGATAGGTTTGCAGCAAGGTATCTTCAACGGTGCTTTTTAAATCGGACTTTGGCCTACCTTCGATAGCATTGGTTGTGATGAACTTATGATGATCATCTTGCGCTAATGACGTGAGGTGTTGAGCAAGATGGCTAGGTACATGTTCTAGCGTGAGTTGTGGTTCATCACTTGCCAATAGAGCAGCAACTTTAAGTAAGTTGTCTAATTCGCGGATATTACCGGGCCATGAATAGGCGCACAGTAAGCTCATTAAGTGCGGGCATATTGTCTGCTCATCCTCAGCGTATTTACGGTGAATGTGCTCGATTAAGGCATGCTTATCTTGTCGGTGTTGCAGGCTTGGTAAAGTGAAGGCTAAGCCATTTAGGCGATAAAAGAGATCTTGTCGAAATTCTCCAGTTGCGACTAACTGCTCTAAGTTTTTATGTGTGGCAGCGATGATCTGGCAATCGACTTGATAGCTTTGATTGGAACCAACCGGCACCACGGATTTGTCTTGCAGAACATGCAGTAGTCGGCACTGAGCCTCTAATGGCATGTCGGCAATCTCATCAAGAAATAGAATACCTTTATCTGCTTGACGGATCTTACCTTGGAATCCTTTGTGGCTTGCGCCCGTAAAAGCGCCCGGTGCGTAACCAAACAGTTCGGATTCAATAAGATCTTTCGGTAGTGCACCGCAGTTCACCGCAACTAAGGGCGACGATTTACGCTGGCTTTGCTTGTGTAACGCTTTAACAAACTCTCCTTTGCCGACCCCTGTTTCTCCTAGAATTAATAGGCTGATCCCTTTATCGATAACCTTATTGGCTTGTTGCCAAGCGTGTTCAATTTGTTGTTCGCCATGGTGCAGATCACACGATGCTGAAATGGAGCGCGTGCATTTGGTGGTTGGTTGCTTGAGGTGTTGCTTCTCAAATACAAAGGGCGTGTCCAATGAGGTTCGATTGAAGAGAGTATCGATGCATTCGCCAACGATCGAGGTTTGATCCAACAGTTGAGAGGCGACTTGATTGTGCGCTACCACTTCTCCGGCTTCGTTGGCTATCACAATTCCTTGCCAACCACTGTACAGCAACGATTTCTCACATGCGAGGTCGATTCGAGTAGTGCCTTGCGGGATATGACTCAGTAGCTGGTTTTCAACAAGCTGAACCATATTTTGAACCAGCAATTGTACGGAACTGTCGTGTTGTTGCTGCTCGCTAGTAATGTCTAATATGCCAACCATTTGCCCTTGATGATCAAACACTGGGCTTGCTGAACAACTGATAAATCGATGCTGGTGGATGAAGTGTTGTTCGCCAATGATGGATACTGCTTTCGCTTCAACAATGGCGGTGCCAATCGCGTTGGTGCCTTTCAGTTGCTCCTGCCAACACGCTCCTGAGCTGAGTGCAATTGATGTCAGTTTCTCCTTAAACCGCTCCTGTCCCCAACTTGCCAGAATGACGCCCTCAATATCGGTCAGAATCAAACGACTGTCAGTGCGTGCAAACATCTGATTAAACAGAGGTAGCGCATTGCGTTCGACGATGTGGATCAAGTCAGCCGATTGATGACGTCGCTGTTTAAGTATCGATTGTGGCAGGCGAATGTCTTCGGGAAGTCGTCTCTGTTTTAGACCCGCTTCTGTGCTGCGGTGCCAAGAAGACGAAAGCCAATCTGAGGTGTTTGCTTGTTGAAGGTGCATGACTGTTCCATGTCGTAACAGTGAGGGTGTACCAATTTGGAACAGTTGAACACTGGAGTGGTTTCCATACGTCCGTTCAATGCCAACTCACTTTGGGTTGTAAACGTTTGGTAATCATAGTTTTACAATTTATTAACAACAAGTTTTGAAGTTCTGGCGTGTGATTTGCGTTGTTACTGTTGTGAAGAAAACACGAAGTATCAGTGTTTTAAACAGAAAGCATAAACATGGTGGCTCTCTTCTTACGAGCTTTCTTCTCACGAGATCTGTTCTCAAGGGAAGCCACCATGCTAGCTCGACAACATAAGCTCAATAACGAATAAACAACGACTAAAAATCTAAGAAGGATCTAACTATGATTTACGCACAGCCGGGTAGTGATAACGCAGTGGTTAACTTTAAAGCGCAATACGATAATTTTATCGGTGGCGAGTGGGTGAAGCCTGTCAGCGGCGAGTATTTTGATAACACTTCCCCAGTGAATGGTCAGGTGTATTGCCAAGTGGCGCGTTCAACCGAGGCGGACATTAGCTTGGCACTTGATGCCGCGCATGCTGCTCGTGCTAGTTGGGCTTCGACCAGTGTGACTGAGCGCTCCAACATCCTGCTTAAAATTGCCGACCGCATTGAAGCAAACCTTGAAGAAATCGCAGTCGCCGAGACGTGGGAAAACGGCAAGCCTGTGCGTGAAACCTTAGCAGCAGACATTCCTTTGGTTGTCGATCACTTCCGTTACTTTGCGGGTTGTATTCGAGCGCAAGAAGGCAGCGCAGCAGAGCTAGATTCAAACACCGCAAGCTACCACTTCCCAGAACCTATTGGTGTGGTGGGGCAGATCATTCCTTGGAACTTCCCGATTTTAATGGCAGCTTGGAAACTGGCACCAGCGCTGGCAGCGGGCTGTTGTGTGGTGATGAAACCCGCCGAACAAACACCGACATCGATTTTGGTGATGATGGAGAAGATCGCCGATCTTCTACCTGCAGGCGTCGTCAACATCGTGAATGGTTTTGGTAGCGAAGCAGGCCAAGCATTAGCAACTAGCGATCGTTTGGCTAAGTTGGCGTTTACTGGCTCAACTGAAGTTGGACATCATATTCTGAAATGTGCCGCAGAAAGCTTGATTCCATCAACGGTTGAGCTTGGCGGTAAGTCTCCAAACATCTATTTCCCAGATATCTTTAACCATGAAGACGAATACCTCGATAAGTGTGTCGAAGGCATGCTGCTTGCGTTCTTCAACCAAGGTGAAGTGTGTACTTGTCCATCACGTGTGTTGATCCATGAATCGGTGTACGACAAGTTCATCGCCAAGGTGGTCGAGCGTGCTCAAACTATTAAACAAGGTAACCCGTTAGATACTGATACGCAGGTTGGCGCACAAGCCTCTAAAGAACAGTTCGATAAGATTCTTAGCTACCTAGAAATCGGTCGTCAAGAAGGTGCGAAAGTGCTAACAGGTGGTGAAATCGCGCAGCAACCAGATGATCTCGGCAACGGTTACTACATTCAGCCAACCATGCTGGAAGGGCACAACAAGATGCGTGTATTCCAAGAAGAGATCTTCGGCCCTGTTATCGCAGTAACGACGTTTAAAGATGAAGCGGAAGCACTAGAAATTGCCAATGACACCGAATATGGCTTGGGTGCAGGTGTGTGGACGCGTGATGCAAACCTAGCGTATCGCATGGGACGTAACATCGAAGCGGGGCGTATTTGGGTGAACTGTTACCACGCTTATCCAGCACATGCCGCGTTCGGTGGTTACAAGAAATCAGGCATTGGTCGTGAGACACATAAAATGATGCTCGATCACTACCAAAATACTAAGAACCTGTTGATCAGCTACGATACTAATCCGTTAGGCTTCTTTTAATACAGATTCGTTTTAAAAGTATGAGAATGAATCATAGGTACAAAGAATAACTAACAACGCAGTCGGCTTAATCAAGAACAAAAGCTAGAAACCAAAACGCCCAACTCATTTGAGTTGGGCGTTTTTATGTCTGAATCGTTCTAGCTTTGTGAAAAGAAGATCTCTGGCTTGTGGACAGGGCCATAGTTGCCTTCTAGTTGGGTAAGCTCTAATCCTTGTTTGCCTATCAAAGAGCCGACTAACTGGCGGTTAAACGGGTAGCTGTCGGGGTTGTTAATATACTCTTCAACATCAATCCATTTAGCTTCTGCAATTTCATCAGTGTCTTGAATTGCGATCTCTTGGGTTTGAGCTATCAGGTGGCAAATAAAGTAGAGGTTTGATTTGCCGAATTGATACGGGTGCCTTGTCGCCATGCCAACCACTGAAACGAACGTGGCTTCGATACCTGTCTCTTCTAATGTTTCTCGAACCACAGACTCTTCAATACCCTCGCCAAGTTCAATGTGGCCGCCAGGTAATTTGTAGCCTGTCATGCCATGCTCTTTGATCATCAGCACTTGGTTGTGTTCGTTGGTGATCAACGCGCCAGCGCCCAAGGTGTGGGTCGGAATGAAAGGCACAAATTCTACAATCTCGGATTTATGAATCAGCGTAATCTCGTCTTCTAAGCAGTTGTGAAACACGAAGCCAAGCTCAGTCGCCACCGGAATAAGGTGCGAGAGTGAAATAGGCAAGCTAATCCAAATGATGCCTTTGTTATTCTGATTTGAAAATTCGGTGATCTCGCTGAGTTCGGCATTGAATGAATCAGCATCGTGAGGGGCAGTTGCTGGGTCTATGATGATGCCGTTAAATTTGTCGAGCGTAAATTCCACGGGTGATCCTTTATTATTTTTGATTTATTGGGAGTCGAGTATAGGTGGAGCTTATCTTATCTTAAGAGCTTATAAAACCTGCTCTGCTTGTAGCATTTTAAGAGTACGGCAGTGGTGGGTAAAAAGTGAGGGAGAGTGTAAAGCGGGCGGCTTGAAACAAAAATTGCGCTAGAAACAAAAACTGCGCTTGGAAGCCAAAGCGCAGTTTTAAAATAGGGTCTATTGGGATTCGACTCTAACGAATATAGTTTGCATCAACACTTACGTACCAGTGCTGAAGTTTGCCGTCAGATTTTTTGATCCACAAATCGTTGGTGTAGCTCTCGATCTTACCGTTAACCGTTAAATTGAACGTGTTCTCATCGAACTCACCAAGTTTTACGAACTGGTCTGTGGTAATCAAAAACGGGTCCATGTCATCTACGCCAACCACATCAGAAATCACATAGTAGTGGTAGGTCAGCGGCTTGCTCGCATCATTCGGGTTGCTGCGGTACGCCACAAGCTTGAATGGTTCCGTTAATGGAACGTCGAGCGTTTGCTTGTCCATGGTCGCTGGAATCGGGATAAACAGCCAAGCGGTAAACAGACCGCTCAATAAAACCATCAGGAAGAAAAGAGTCTTAATTGCTTTCATAGCAACCTTCAAAATAGGTGATGTTGAAGACGCTATGGTAACAGGTTTGATTTGTTGATTGTAAGAGTATGAATAAGTGAAGGCGACACCTGTCTGTTAGGAAGTTTGAATGAATTGACACACTGTTCATAAGTCATTATCTACACTAGTGCGAGTGACCTTGAGATAGATTGATCATCACAACACCTGCCGCCACAAATAACATGCCGATCCACACCATGGTATCGAGGTGTTGGCGGTAAACGAACGTAGAAATCAGGCTCACGGTTACGATAGCCAAACCCGCCCATAAAGAGTGAACCACACCCACAGGCATCCCTTTCATGGCTTGGCTCAAAAATAGAAATGCCGCCAAGTGTCCTGAAATCACCAATAGAGCAGGGATGGGTTTAGACAAACTGAAACCGTCGGTTGCTTTAAGTGCTACGTGAGAAAGTGCTTCCGCCATCACGCCCATCATTAAGAAAAACCAGCTCATAGTCGTACCTTTTAGTTGTATTGTTTTTTGTTGGTATAGCGAGGTGTTTGAAAGAGTGAATCGTTGTTGCTGCTATTGAGTTACAGTGGGCTCGCCTAAATAGCAGGCACAAAAAAGCCCACACCTCACGCTTTTGCAAGGTGTGGGCTAAATCGGTGTGACTACTTGTTCAGATAAGCTGCGTGGAACTCAATGTGCTCATCAATAAAGCTAGAGATGAAGAAGTAGCTATGGTCGTAACCTGGCTGCATACGTAGATCTAAATCGGCATTGGTTACCTTAGCTGCTTCGACTAATTGTTCAGGCTTAAGTTGCTCAATCAGGAAGTTATCGGCTTCGCCTTGGTCAACCAACATTGGCAGTTTAGTGCCTTTGGTTTTTAGAAGCTCAGAGGCATCGTAGTGTTTCCACTCTTCAATATCTAAGCCTAGGTATTGGTTGAAGGCTTTTTGTCCCCAAGGGCATTGCATTGGGTTGGTGATTGGGCTGAATGCCGAGATAGAACGGTAGCTATCTTCGTTTTTGATACCAATCGTTAGGGCACCGTGTCCGCCCATGCTGTGACCTGAAATGGATTTCACAGACGTTACTGGGAAGAAAGATTCAATCAAAGCTGGGAGCTCTGTTACCACGTAATCGTACATGTGGTAATGGCTGTCCCATGGTGCTTGAGTGGCATTCACATAGAAGCCTGCACCTTGGCCGAGATCGTAACTTTCATTGTCGGCAACGCCTTCGCCGCGCGGGCTTGTATCTGGGGCAACAATCGCGATGCCTTGCTCAGCCGCAGCTTTGAACGCGCCGGCTTTTTGCATGAAGTTTTCATCGGTACAGGTTAAGCCTGATAACCAATACAAAACAGGAACTGGGTTTTCTTTGCTTGCGTTAGGCGGCAAGAAAATCGCAAAACGCATGTTGCAGTCAAGCGTTGCAGAAAAGTGGGTGTATTGTTTGTGCCAACCACCAGCAACCTTTGCTTGGCTAATGTTTTCGATTGTCATCTATTGTGCTCCGTTAGGTTGATGGTTTTGGGGAATAACATGTCTATATCATCTAAAGTTTCACCACCCACCGGGCAGGAGGTGGTGAAGACAGTTTGTTGCTTTTCATTTATAACTTTGGCCTCGACACCTAAGTGCCGAGGCCAAGGAGAATTACTTATCCATGTGTAGAACAGTACGGATAGATTCACCTTTGTGCATTAGGTCGAATGCTTCGTTTACGTCTTGCAGACCCATAGTGTGAGTGATGAACTCTTGAAGACCAAATTCACCCGCCATGTAACGGTTAACGATTTCTGGAAGCTCAGAGCGGCCTTTAACACCACCGAAAGCAGAACCACGCCATACACGACCAGTCACTAGTTGGAATGGACGAGTTGCGATCTCTTGACCTGCACCCGCCACACCAATGATTACAGATTCGCCCCAACCTTTGTGACAGCACTCAAGTGCTTGACGCATTACGTTTACGTTACCGATACACTCGAAAGAGTACTCAACACCGCCGTCTGTCATCTCAACGATAACGTCTTGGATTGGTTTGTCGAATTTAGTTGGGTTGATGCAGTCAGTCGCGCCAAGTTGTTTTGCTAGCTCGAATTTGCTCTCGTTGATATCTACACCGATGATGCGGTCAGCACCAGCCATGCGAGCACCAATGATTGCAGATAGACCGATACCACCTAGGCCGAATACAGCAACGTTGTCGCCTTTTTCAACTTTAGCAGTGTTCAATACCGCGCCCATACCTGTTGTTACACCACAACCTAGAAGACAAACTTCTTCAAGTGGCGCTTCTTTGCTTACTTTCGCTAGAGAGATTTCTGGAAGTACTGTGTACTCAGAGAAAGTAGAGCAACCCATGTAATGGAAAATTGTTTCGCCATTGATAGAGAAGCGGCTTGTACCATCTGGCATTAGGCCTTTGCCTTGCGTTTCACGAACCGCTTGGCATAGGTTAGTTTTACCAGATTTACAGAACTTACATTCGCCACATTCAGCTGTGTAAAGTGGGATAACGTGGTCGCCAATCT
Organism: Vibrio sp. QJM3NY_26; assembly: GCF_057786005.1. Lineage (NCBI taxonomy): Bacteria > Pseudomonadati > Pseudomonadota > Gammaproteobacteria > Vibrionales > Vibrionaceae > Vibrio > Vibrio sp. QJM3NY_26. The sequence goes on from NZ_CM173516.1 coordinate 956,012, forward strand.
CAACACTTGTCACGCCTTCGCCGATCATCTCAACGATGCCGCCACCTTCGTGACCAAGGATTGAAGGGAAGATACCTTCTGGATCGTCACCTGATAATGTGAATGCGTCAGTGTGACAAACACCAGTAGCAACGATGCGAACTAGAACCTCACCCGCTTTAGGAAGTTGTACATCTACTTCTTCCATTTTTAGTGGCTCGCCAGCTGCCCATGCAACCATTGCTTTTGATTTGATATGAGTTTGACCAGGTTTAATTTCGATTGTCATTGGATGCTTCCTATATATGTCAGTACAGCGGATAACTGTGCAATTAGCTTCAACCCGTTAAGAGTAGTTGAGCTTAATTGTTTCCGCTCTCTCGTTTTGTTGGAGCTAGTATAGGTGTGAGCATGAGTTTTGATAATCCCCTTAAATTGAAAATGATTATTACGTATTTGTAATAGTTAGTATAAAGATCTGCTCTGCGTTCCCAGTAATTACTTTATTCAGATCGAGTCGGGTTTTGATGGAGGGCTACTTATCCAAATAGTCTGAATGCATAGTTATCATTGATGTTTGAGTGGTTGTGTTATGGCAGCTTATATATTAATAACTGATTCCTACGATAGAGTTATCAATACTTATAATAGTTACTAACTAATTGAATTTTAATGATTGAAGCAATGTCGCATAAGAACTCTGCATACGACGTTTTGTAAGATATCAGAAACAATAGTGTCATTTTACTCACCTAATCTCCTCGCCAAATTTTGAGTTCTAACTTTTTGGGAAGAGAAAATGAAAAAGAGTACATTGACCGTACTTTCAGGCTTGATAGCAGCAGCTCTGGTTGGTTGCAATTCAAGTTCGCCAAGTGATGACAGCGGCAATATGGATAGCGCAGTGCAAGTGGCGTTCATGCCTGATATCCATTTCCATGATGTTTACGGTGATTTTCAGGACGGCTCGTTCGCAGGGTTGCCGAATGCAATCAGTGGTAAGAATGCAACGATCAGAACGATGGAGTCTCAGATGAACTCTACTCGTCTATTCAACGAAAACTACTTCGCGATGATTGCGGCGCTAGATGATGTGGTTGAGCGTGGCGTGAAGTACGTAGCCCTGCCGGGTGACTTCAGTGATGACGGCCAACCCATTCATATGCGTGGTTTAGTAAGCATTTTTGATCACTACCGCGACACGTACGGCCTTGAGTTTTTTGCAGCACCTGGCAACCACGATCCAGTGAGGCCATTTACTATCCCTGCGGGTAAGTCCGACTTTTTAGGTGAAGGGGGCAAGAACCAACGTATTTATAGTCGCGGTAAAGAAGAGTGTGTTGGCTATGAAGATGAGTGGACAACCATTCCTGGAGCCGGTGACAACCTCGATACCATTTGTACTGAAGAAGTGCGTGAATGGGGTTATGAAGAGATCATGAGTATCCTTGGTACTCACGGTTTCTATCCTCAGCAAGATTATCTCTACTTTGAAACGCCTTACAGTAGTGACCAAGCTCGTGCTAACTACAGCTATGACTTAGCTAAAGAAGAAGCGGCCTTTGACAAGCGTATGTACGAGATCTGTTACGAAGGCACTGGAGGCAGTTACAAAGAGAGCGGTTACTCAAGCTGTTCTGAAGTGCCTGATACCAGCTACTTAGTAGAGCCTGTGAAAGGACTTTGGTTGTTGGCAATCGACGCGAATGTTTATCGCCCCCAAGAAGGTTCGGCTGATAGTTCTTTAGATGGAAATACGTTTGATGGCTCAAGCAGTGCTGGCTACAACATGATGCTCACTCACAAAGAACACGTGATCGATTGGATCTCTGATGTAGTAAAAGCAGCGAAAGAACAGAATAAGACTCTGGTCTCTTTCTCACACTTCCCAATGACCGATTTCTACAACGGTGCCTCTGAAGAGATTGAAGACTTGTTTGGAGAAGGAAGCCATCAATTGGCTCGTGAACCAGATGACAATACCAGCCGAGCATTGGCAGCGACTGGTTTAAACATTCACGTTGGCGGTCACATGCACTTTAATGATACGGGTAAGAAGAGCTTCAATATTGATGGTGTTCAACACACACTCTTCAACATCCAAGCGCCATCGCTAGCGGGTTACATCCCAGCTTACAAGCTGCTGAACATTCGCCCGGATAACCAAATCGAAGTTGAAACCGTCGTTATCGATCAAGTTAAACGTTACAACGAGCTATTCAGTCACTATGAAGAAGAGCATGAATATCTTACTCAAGCTGCAATCGGAGACCCGGAAGCACAAGCGAAAATCTGGAACAAAGATATTTTGGATTCAGAGAGCTACTACGAACTGACTGATTGGCATATCCGTGAGTTAACGCGTCTGCGTTTCCTTCCTAGTGATTGGCCAATCGAAATGCGTGAAATGATCATGCGCATGAACGGTGAAGATATGATGATCATGTCTCAGCTAGAAACCAATTTTACGGTTTGTCAGCTAGCTGATGAAATGAATTATCCAGTCGAGGGTTGTGTTGCAAATGGTGTAGAAGACTACGAGCAATTTAAACAAGACTGGCAAGCAGCGAAAGTTGAAGCTGACGCTATTGCATCTCAAGAAGGTCTAGTGCTTGAAGACTTCGTAACATGGGAAGGTGAAACTCTTGCAACCGACTTCTACCGACTACGTAATGCAGACGAACTGGCGTTCCGTGATATCGGTGAAACACAACTGCGCCAATACGAGTTGCTAAGCCGAGAGCTTTCAGAGTTTGATGGCACGGTGGATTCTGAACTGGGTGACCTTGGCCAATATACCGTTGGTGAAGTGTTCCGTTCACGTTTCGGCAGCTTGTTCGTGATTCTTGAAAAATTCGCAACAGGTCAAGCGAGTGATCACTTCTTGATTGATATCGACCAACAAACTTTGACGGATCTGAAAGGTGAAGTTAAGCGCGATATTTTAAGAGGCTCTACGTCAGCAAACTAAGTTTCATTGCTTTGTTATAGCTGACTAGGTTTCTAGATCATTGGATTAAAGCAGGACCCACTAAAGATGAATTCGTGGGTCCTTTTTGTTTGTCTGTAGAGAAACTTCAATCGAGGATTACACTCAAGGCTTTTTAGGGTATGTCATAATAATTGCTTACTGAAAATCGCATGAATTGGAAATAAAACTACAATATTCTGAGCGCCGTATTTTATTGTTGTGGACTCAAACATGCTTTTATCTCTCCCTCCTCCAGTGATGCTGTCACTTGCCATTGTGCTTGAAGTTGTCGCAACTTCTCTATTACCTAAAACACAGCAGTTTACTTCTCTACCGGCCACTGCTGCGGTATTGGCTAGCTACGGTTGTGCCTTTTATCTGTTGTCTCTCACAGTGCAAACCATGTCTTTGGGTGTGGCGTATGCGATTTGGTGTGGGGCAGGGATAGTGCTAGTCGCAGCTTTGTCTTGGCTGGTCTACGGGCAAAAACTCGATATCTTCGCGATCATTGGCATCGCTTTGATTCTGTCTGGCGTCGTGATTATCAACCTGTTTTCGACTTCGGTGAGTCATTAGGGGAGCTAGTTGTGTTATGCGTGAGGGGGACACAGCTTCGTGACTCGTTATGTACGCAACACAGGAGTTTCAGCTACTGAACTTGTTAATTTAACCCTCAAGAACTTATTCCTAGTTAACTTCTCAATAGTCGAGTTGGTTGATTCTCGACTTACACATCCCTGCCCGTTTATTTGACAGATTGAATACTCTACACAATTTAACGACGAGCCTTTCCCGACTAGAATTCACTCAAACGCAGTAAATATTCAACATATGCAACAATAAGCAATTCACTCGATTGACTTTCTTCTAACTTATTGATTTTATAAAAAGTCACAAAGAGAAGATCGCATTATCTTATTACTTGCTATTTAAAGGTCGCTATAGCGACTTTGCTACTACTTGTCATAGATTTTGTGGAAATCACAAGTTACACACATAAATAATAATTATTACTTATACAACAGAGTCAGAGATGCGAATTTTAATTTTCTTAATAGTTTCTATTAGCTTGGCTGGGTGCACTCAAGATCGACATCAAGAAGATATTGAAGCAAAAAAAGCTGCATACTTTCAACAGGCAGAGCAAGGGGACGCTCATGGTCAATTTAATCTAGGCGTTATGTATGAAGACGGAAAAGGTGTATCTCAGGACGATACACAAGCAGTGTCTTGGTATAGAAAGGCCGCAGAGCAAGGGCATGCAAGAGCTCAAACCAATTTAGGACGGATGTACAAAAAAGGCAGAGGTGTTTCCCAAGATTATGAAGAGGCGGTGTCTTGGTATAGAAAGGCCGCAGAGCAGGGGTATGCAAGAGCTCAAACCAATTTAGGATGGATGTACGACGAAGGCCGAGGTGTTTCCCAAGATTATGAAGAATCAGTGTCTTGGTATAGAAAGGCCGCTGAGCAGGGGTACGCGAGAGCTCAAACTAACTTAGGATGGATGTATAAAGAAGGCCGAGGTATTTCTCAAGATGATAAAGAGGCGGTGTCTTGGTATAAAAAGGCAGCTGAGCAGGGGGAGGCGAGCGCTCAAAACAATTTAGGATGGATGTACGACGAAGGCCGAGGTGTCTCTCAAGATGATAAAGAGGCGGTGTCTTGGTATAGAAAGGCCGCTGAGCAGGGGTACGCTAGAGCTCAAAACAATTTAGGATGGATGTACGAAAATGGCCGAGGTGTCTCTCAAGATGACAAAGAGGCGGTGTCTTGGTATAGAAAGGCCGCTGAACAGGGGTATGTAAGAGCTCAAACTAACTTAGGATGGATGTACGAAAAAGGCATCGGTGTTTCCTTAGATAACAAAGAAGCGGTGTCTTGGTATAGAAAGGCCGCTGAGCAAGGACATGCGAGAGCTCAAAACAATCTAGGCGTTATGTACGAAGAAGGCCGAGGTGTTTCTCAGGACTATAAAGAAGCGGTGTCTTGGTATAGAAAGGCCGCTGAGCAGGGGAACGCGACAGCTCAAAACAATCTTGGCGTTATGTACGAAAAAGGCCGAGGTGTATCTCAAAATGACAAAGAGGCGGTGTCTTGGTATCGAAAGGCCGCTGAGCAGGGTGATGCGAGCGCCCAAAACAATCTAGGCATTATGTACGACGAAGGCACAGGCGTTTCTCAAGGTGATAAAGAGGCGGTGTCTTGGTATAGACAGGCCGCAGAGCAAGGGTATGCGAGAGCTCAAACCAATTTAGGATGGATGTACGCCGATGGCACAGGTGTTTCTCAAGATTATAAAGAGGCGGTGTCTTGGTATCAAAAGGCGGCAGAGCAGGGGTATGCAAGAGCTCAAACCAAGTTAGGATGGATGTACGTCGAGGGCACAGGTGTTTCTCAAGATGATAAAGAGGCGGTGTTGTGGTTTAGAAAGGCCGCTGAGCAAGGGCATGCGCTAGCTCAAAACAATCTAGGTGCTATGTACGCAGAAGGCCGAGGTGTTTCTCAAAATTATGAAGAAGCGGTGTATTGGTATAGAAAGGCCGCAGAGCGAGGACACGCGCTAGCTCAAAACAATCTAGGCACCATGTACGCAGAAGGCCGAGGTGTTTCTCAAAATTATGAAGAAGCGGTGTCTTGGTATAGAAAAGCCATTGAGCAGGGTGCTATGGATGCTCAATATAATCTTGGATTGTCTTACGAACGAGGTGTGGGTGTAATTCAAGATTATGAAGAAGCGGTGTTGTGGTTTAGAAAGGCCGCTGAGCAAGGGCATGCGCTAGCTCAAAACAATCTAGGCAGCATGTACGTAGAAGGTCGAGGTATCTCTCAAAATTATGAAGAAGCAGTATCTTGGTATAGAAAAGCCACTGAGCAAGGACTTGCGCTAGCTCAAAACAATCTAGGCGTTATGCACGAAAAAGGCCTAGGTGTTTCTCAGGACTATAAAGAAGCGGTGTCTTGGTATAAAAAGGCCGTCGAGCAAGGACATGCGCTAGCTCAAAACAATCTAGGCGTTATGTACGGAGAAGGCCGAGGTGTTTCCCGAGATGATAAAGAAGCGGTGTTTTGGTATAAAAAGGCCGCTGAGCAGGGGGTTGTAGATGCTCAACATAACCTTGGAATGTCTTACGAGCAAGGTGCGGGTGTTTCTCAAGACGATAAAGAAGCGGTGTATTGGTATGAAAAGGCTGCAGAGCAGGGGCATGCGAGATCTCAAAACCATTTAGGGTGGATGTACGATGAAGGCATCGGTGTTTCTCAAGATGATAAAGAGGCGGTGTTGTGGTTTAGAAAGGCCGCTAAGCAAGGACTTGCGACAGCTCAAAACAATCTAGGCGTTATGTACGCAGAAGGTCGAGGTGTTTCTCAGGACTATAAAGAGGCGGTGTCTTGGTATAGAAAGGCCATGGAGCAGGGTGATGTAGATGCTCAAAACAATCTAGGTGTTATGTACGCAAAGGGCACCGGTGTTTCTCGAGATGAAAAAAAAGCGGTGTCTTTGTACACAAAGGCAGCTGAGCAAGGACTTGCGACAGCTCAATACAATCTTGGATCAATGTACGCAGAAGGTAAAGGTGTGACTAAAAACGATAAAACATCTTACATGTGGTTAAAATTAGCTCAATATAATGGCAAGGAAGGGATGCAAAACGACTTCGATATAATGACTAAAAGAATGACATTAATCGATGTCAATAAGGCGAAAAAAAGAGCTAAAATATGTTTGGAATCTGATTACATTCGATGTGATTAAATACAACCTTCATGCAACATCGATAGTTGATTGAACTTAACTGCACTTAATCCGCACCGAGATTTAGACATATGACAGGCTCCCGATAGGGAGCCGTTTTTACACTACAAAGTCAATTCGAAGGGTGAATTTCTTCTAGCTCCACCGCTAAAGGCTTTTTATTCAATAATAGTGGTTTGAGCGGAACCGCATTTAGTCGGCATTTAAACCAACCTTTTTACTAGTGCGATTTTACGCATCGCGCTCGCTCTCCAATACTCACTTTTCCATACCTTTAGTTATCCACGAGTTGCTAATTTAGAGTAAGTCCTGAGACACTTTTGTCCAACAATAAGTCAACCTGCCCTCCCTCTCCCCTCAACACTGCCACAAACGCATCCAAATACTGCTCGATAGTCAGATCCGCTGAAACGGGCGGTAGCTCCACGGTGATGCACGGTAGGTTTCTTTCTTGGCACCAAGTGCCGAATGAGCCTGGGGTTTCGTAATCGACGTCTTCGACAAGTGGTAGGTTGAACTGTTTGCCCAGCCAAATGGCGAGTTCAGATTGGGTTGGGTCGTCGACCATGGCGAGTGGCTCGTGGAAAGAGATGACGAACTTGGGTTTGCGTTGCTCAATGAGGTTGATGAGCGATTGCACTTCAGGTTCAAGTTGGTTGGCGTGTCCGGTTTTTACTTTTACATCTCTGACAGGGGTGTGAGAACTCCAGCGATAGACGGTGCCGTTTTTAGTCCAGTTTTGTGTCGGAAAGGCGCGGTTGAGATCGACTTGGTTAGCGTTGGCACGAGTACCCAATTGATTGCCATCTGGGTTCATCGACAGAATCACATCGTGTCGTAAGTTGGCGGCAGGCAAGCTTCTTAGCGCGCAAGATAAACCCGCGATAGAAGCAGTTTCATCGCCGTGTGTGCCTGCTAAGATCAGCCCGCGAGATTCGCTTTCGATTTGCGCGGGGAAATAGAGCAAAGGCGCACCCAACCCCGATTTTCCATATGACAGCGGCTTTATCGAAAACGCAGCTCTTTCCGTTCTTGGAATTAAACTCACCTTAATCTCCTGATTGATCAAGTACTATCAAAGTGTCACTACTATTTAGATGACCTCTATTAAATAAACCATAGCGTCAAAACTCGTCAACCGTCGCATTGTTAATTTTATTACTTTGCTTCAAAGATAGGCTAGGAGAGCAAAAAAACATGGATTTTAAGAAACATTCAACGGCTTTACTCATTTCATCTTTATTGACCCCTTTTATATCAGTGACTGCCGTTGCTGAAACCTTACCTGCCGGAACTTCTCTGGCGAAAGAGCAACATTTGGTGCGAGCCAATGATGCAGAAGCTGCGACACTCGATCCGGCAAAGGCAGAAGGCTTGCCTGAAATGCACATTCTACGTGACCTGTTTGAAGGTTTAGTGATTCAAGATCGCGATGGCAATATCACCCCAGGTGTTGCGGAATCTTGGGAAACCGAAGACAACCAGACGTTTGTATTCCACTTGCGTAAAGACGCGCAATGGTCGAATGGCGATCCGGTGACGGCCGATGATTTCGTGTATGCGATAAGACGCGCGGTCGACCCGAAACTCGCTTCGCCAAATGTGTGGTATCTCAAGCTAACTCAAATCAAAAATATCGCTGATGTGGCAGAAGGTAAGAAGCCTGTTGAAGAGCTCGGTATCTCGGCCGTTGATACGCATACGGTGAAGTTCGAGCTTGATAGTAAAGTGCCATATTTTGTGGCGATGACAGGTCACACTTCAATGATGCCCATTCACAAGACAACGCTAGAAAACAGCGACAAGCCGTGGAGCGATCCTAAGCAGTTTGTGGGGAATGGCGCTTTTGTTTTAGACGAGTGGGTGGTTAACGAACGGATTGAACTGAAGAAGAATCCTAACTATTGGGACAGTTCAGATACGAACCTAACTCAAGTGACATACATTCCGTTTGAGAACCAAAATTCCTCGATTAACCGTTATGCGGTGGGCGAGGTTGATATCACGTCTGATGTGCCGACACACATGGCGCAGCAGCTGAAAACAAAGTATCAAGACGCTTATACCGCCGTCCCTCTACTGTGTACTTATTACTACGCATTCAATACCACACGACCTCCGTTTGATGACGCGAGAGTGCGTCAAGCAGTGTCTTACTCAATGATGCGTGATGTGATTACCAATGGCGTCACTCAGGTGGGTAACTTGCCGGCTTATACCTTTGCCCATGAATACACAGCAGGTTTTGATGCGACTCAGCCTGAATACAGCTCATGGACACAAAAAGAGCGGGACCAAAAGGCGAAAGAGCTGTTGAAAGAAGCGGGGTACGATGCCGCTAATCCACTAGATTTCAAATTGCTCTACAACACCAGTGAATCGAATAAGTCGATTGCGGTGGCGATTGCATCCATGCTGAAAAGTAATCTAGGCGCGCAAGTTGAGTTGGAAAACCAAGAGTGGAAGTCTTACCTAGTATCACGTCGCCAAGGTGATTTTGATGTGATGCGAGCATCTTGGTGTGGTGATTACAATGAAGCGTCGACCTTCTTAAGCCTACTGCGCTCTGAGTCTTCGGGTAACTTTGCGCGTTACAACAACGACAAGTACGACTCAGCGATGGACAGCGCATTAGCCGCAACCAATGAGCAAGATCGCCAAGGTTTCTATGATCAAGCGGAGCAGTTACTGGCTGCAGATATGCCTATCGCGCCAATCTATTACTACATGCAGGCTCGCCTAGTGCGACCAAGTGTCGGTGGTTTTGCTAAGAACAATGTTGAAGGGCGCATCTATTCTAAGGATCTTTATATCAAAGAATAGATAGATTAACTGTGAGATCTGATATGGCGGTTTGAAGACATGACGGATCTAAGAAATAGCGCATAAAGATCAAAAAAAGAAGAAGAGGGACGTTGAACATAAATATATGATTAACGTCCCTTTATTATATCTCTGTTTTAGATAAGGCTATTTATAGGCAATTTTAGCTGCCTATAAATGAACGTTGAGGCTCGAAGTCGATACTAACCATTATTATTTGTGAATTCGTTACGGAGAGCCACTCTAAAGCTATTGATATTTATAATATTTGAGGTTTTCTGCAAAAATTACCCTCTATTTGTTGAGTTCTAAATATCTATTTTTCTATTTAGTCTATTTGTATTTAAGTTGATATCGATCAATTGAAAAAGCCTAATTCATTCCTACGCTTAATTATATAAATAGAGCAATGGGATTTAGGAGGGTAATAATGAAGTACTCAATGATGACGCTATCAGCCGTGGCTGTACTTATGATCATTCCAGCCAGTGCTGTTCAAGCAAAAGATAAGATACTAGAGAGCAGTAAGCTTGCCTCAAATATAGTTATCGATGGCAGCGTTGATGCCGTTTGGGATCAAGCTAAACCGCTGACTCAGAAGGTGAATAAATTACCGTATAAGCCAAATAATGGCTATGAGGGTATTAAAAAAACCAGCGTGGAAATGAAATCAATGTATGACGATGAATACATTTATTTCTTGTTTAGTTATGCCGATCCGACCAAAAGTATTGACCGCTTTCCTTGGATTAAGCAAGAGGATGGTTCATGGAAACAGTTAAAAAATAAAGATGACACCGGACATGACAATACCTACTACGAAGACAAATTTGCGGTCTATTGGAATATCAATGCTGAAGGCTTTTCTGATAAGGGGTGTAATGCTGCGTGTCACAGAGCTAAAAAGGGAAAAAACGCAGGGCGTGATGACAAGAACCCTGCACGGAAATACACCAATCGTGAAGGTGAGTTTATTGATATGTGGCACTGGAAAGGTGTGAGAACTGCGGTTCATAACCAGCTCGATGACCAATACGTCGATAGCAATACTGATCCAGAACAAAACAAAGGTTGGGGACGTAAAGGTGACAGCAAAACAGGTGGTGGGTACGTTAATAACGTAAAAGACGGCCAGCCAGCCTATGTATCAGATAACTTGACTAATGAAACGTTACTGATTTTAGACTCAGGGAAGAAACCATTTACACCTGACTACAATCAGTTGGAACGAATCCCAGGTTTAACGGGTAAGCCATTTACCGGTTCTCGTGGTGATATCGAAGTCGGTGCCGTTTGGAAAGAGGGTATTTGGACTCTTGAAATGAAGCGTAAGCTTGTCACTACGGGTGAAAATTCAGAAACGCAAGATGTGCAATTTAACGACTTGAGCCAATTATATCCATTTGGTGTTGCGGTTTTTGATAACTCTCAAATTAATCACATATACCATCGTGGTGTGTTAAATCTTGAGTTTAAATAAGTATAACACTCGTCACTAACTGAAATGATTTGTGTCGAAATAATCGGCTCAAATCATTTCTTCACAGAAGAATACTATTATGGTCAAAACAGTTACTCAATATGTTTCTTATTTATTTGTGTTGACCACGTTGAGTATGTTCTTTATTCCGTTATCGCTCTGTTCTGAGCCAACAGTTCAGGATTCCGCTGTCCATAATGTAGAACCGTTTTCTAGCCAAATTACCAATGAAGCGGGAATGCAGATTTTAATAAAAGAAAATAAGCGTTGTATACGGTGCCATCAAAAAAAGCGTCTGCTTAAAAATATTGATGCCATCGCTTCTGTAGGCGCACATGCCAGTACCGAGTTTCACAACAACTGCACGGCTTGTCATGGCAGAAAAGGTTCTCACCCCAAAGATTCTGATTTAGTGAGTGTGATTCCATTCGATGATCATGTCGACTTACCAATTTTCGAACAAAACCAAAAGTGTATCGCCTGTCATTCTCCAGAAAGCTTGAGGGCCAGTGAGTGGACCCACGATGTACACGCCACCAAATTAACATGTTCCAACTGCCACAATTTACATCGAGATTCAGACCCGATTATCGGTATCAGTAAGAAGTTCCGTATTGGGCTATGTGCAACCTGCCATGAAGCTATTCTGCGTGAGAAAGCGCTTAAGTCGCATCGGTAAGAAGGAGCCAGTTTTATGAGTACGACTAAATATTTAATTGGTGTATTACTTGCTGGAGTATGCGTTCTGGTAGTCGCTGAAGATTTACCTAATCCAGATGAGCATAATCTAGCGAATATTCACCTGAAGGATGAAACATGTGCGGGGCAGTGCCATCTAGACGAGGAACCTTCTGACGATCTTGAGTTTGAATATAACAGCTGCGTGGAGTGTCATGATGATTTTGGGCATCTAGAGGGGCACCAGCATAATCTAAAGCACAAAGAGAGCGAGGAGATGGAGTGCGTCGAGTGTCATCTTCCTCATGAAGAATTTGATCCTAAGGATAGCTGTATAGATTGCCACGATGAAGAAGACGAGGAATTATCAGACTTTTATTCAGTTAGGCTAGAGCGCTATTTAAATACGTCTAGCCTTAATTTCTAGAAACTCATCATATTAAAATAGTAGAGCGAGTACTCTTACTTTAGATGTGATGGGTTTACTCTCTTCAACGTCTTTAAGCGGTGCGTGCTTCGCAAATATCTGCATTTTCTAGAGCTGCGTTATTCCAAAGATCGCTACATCAAAGAATAGATAAGTCTGATGCGAGCTTGGATCTATCGCTCAATGAAGCCATGTTACCCCCTCTACGCGCCCTTGTTGCGTTCGAAGCTGTTGCTCGTCTCGGTTCCATTGGCGCTGCCGCGAGAGAGCTTTGCGTTACACAAGCTGCGGTGAGTCAGCAGCTAAAAAGTTTAGAAGCCTTCCTCGCCTGCCACCCTTCTATAAAAAATACTCTTTTATCAGGCTCGATATTCAGCTGGTGGACTGGCCATCAACCACCCCTTGTCAGAATGTTGATATCGAACTGACTAACGGCAAGGTCGAAAGCGAAGACACCCATTGCGAGCGACTGTTTCAAGAACATTGGCAGTTGGTGTGCAGCCCTTTCAGAGAAATTACGCTCAGCAATTCAGAAGATCAAACTTGAGCAACAACCAACTTTAACAATTACGTCTAGTTTTGGTATTAGCTTGCTATCAGAAAATGAAAAATGGAAAGACTGTGTCGATCGCGCTGATAGGGCGCTTTATCAAGCAAAGCTTAAAGGACGAAATACAATTGTAATTGAAGAGTCATATGACAGTTACTCGACATCAACAAAAGCGATTGGCAGCTCTTAGTTTGGCTAAGAGCTAATATCCACTCAAATTGTTCTTGGCATGTTTTAGCCTTTAAAGGTTTTCGTCGCGCAGAGTGATGACGAAAATCGGTAAACAAAAGTTAAAAATAAAAACGCGAGCGGTAGATTGCGATTTATGTTGGTGCTACGTTATGAGCAATTTATAACATATAAGTCATGACACATTAGACTGAGAGATAGCAGCTAACGATGAACAAGACAAAAAGATATCCGGCCAACATAGTATTCAGTTACTTAATACTGTCATCTTTATGGGTTTTATTTTCTGATCTCGCGGTCGAATCACTATCAAATGACTTGCAAGAACACGCCTTAGCACAGACAGTCAAAGGCCTGGTATTTATCATTCTAACGTCTGCTTTGTTATGGGTAATGGTTCGGAAAAATAATCGAGATTTAGAGAGCGCTAACGATCTTGATAGTGTCACTGGGCTTCATAGCCCATCAGTTTTTTATCGATATTTAAACAAAAGGCTAAAAAAATCCCAGGCCAGTGACCATTATGTCCTCTTCTTACTCGACATTGATAACTTCAAATCTGTAGCTGATCAGATTGGGTTCGAAAATACGAATTTATTTTTAAAAGACATCGCCCGATCGATTGAACTTCCTATTGAGCATCAACCACTTTCGTCACGGGTACATTCCGATGGTTTCGCATGTTTAGTCAAACTCGATGATAAGGAAGATATTGAATCCTACATTGCTCTCGTACATCGTAGATTTAACCAATGTGCTTATCGTTATGATATCAACGCCACTTGTTGTATTGGCGCTGCTCTATTCCCCTCTGATGGAAATAATGCCAAGCAACTTATGGCATCAGCAATCCACGCCTTAACTGAAGCAAAGAAAAGCAAGAATACGATTGAGTTTCATGACCCAAAGCTCACTGAGCTTGAACGTCAACGTCAAGAGATGGTGCAAGAATTACGTAAAGCGATTGATGACAAAGCGATTGATATTGTGTTTCAGCCTAAATACAACATTGAAAGTAAATTTGTCGCTGGCGTGGAAGTGTTGTCTCGTTGGACGCATGAGCGCTATGGTGTCGTTTCACCAGATATCTTTGTCGCGCTAGCAGAAGAGAATCATTTTTGTCGTGATTTGACTACGTTAGTTCTAGAGAAGACTGCGTCACAACTTAGGGCTAACGGTTTACTAGGAAATGAGCTTAATAGTGTCTCGGTCAATATTTCAGCGGTAGAGCTAAATAGCGTTGATGACATGAACCATCTGGATGAATATCTACGAAAGGATCCCGAGTTTGCTCGCTTACTTTGTCTTGAAATCACTGAAACCGCTATTTTGAAAGATATAGATCAGTGTGCAATCGCTGTTCAGACGTTAAAAAAACAAGGGGTGTCCTTTTCGATAGATGACTTTGGTGTTGGTTACACTTCTTTTGGTATATTTAGCAAATTAGATGTAGATGAAATCAAAGTCGACCGCAGTTACATCAATGGGTTAGAAGATGATTATCGTTCTAGAGCCATAACGTCTGGTATCATTGATATCGCGCGAGGGTTTGGCATTAATGTCGTGGCTGAAGGGGTTGAAAATGCTCAACAGTTGTCAATTTTGAAAACGTTAAATTGCGAACAAGCCCAAGGTTATTATCTAGGCTACCCGATGTCCTCCAAACAGTTAAAAGTAAGTCTTACCCCTGAAAAATAACCATGTTCAACAACATAACGTAATATTTTTTCATCTAAGCGACAGGGATACAGATGACTTGTATCGAGAAGGATACTGTTAGCCTAACTATAAAAAATCCCCATTCGTTGATAAACGAATGGGGATTTTAGTTACTAGGGGGTAGTTACTTTATCAATAGTGAGCATTCACTAATTTATTGATTCTTTTAGATAGCTTTTGGCTTTAGATAACCTTTGGCTTTAAATAGCGACCATAGTCGCGGCTTTCTTCATCGCTTCCTTAGTCGAGCATTCAATCACGTTCGCGTTAGCAAAGCGGTGTGCGTCTTTCACTTGAATATCGTGAGCCAAGATAACCAGCCTTGCGTTAGCCACATCTAGGTCGCTGATGCGGTTCTGAATACCGTTTTGACCTTGTGTTTCTACCTTAATCTTAAGGCCTGCTGCTAAACCTGCTTTCTCTAGTGCTTTTGCGGCCATGAAGGTGTGTGCAACACCAGAAGGACAACATGTTACTGCTACGATGTCGTACTCGCCTTCGCCTGCTACTGGAGCCGCTTGAGCTTGTACTGGCGCTTCAGCCATGTCTTCATCGGTTTCAACAGCCACTGGTTTCCAGAAGCCAACGATAACGGCTGTGGTTAGTGAGCCAAGTGCAATACCGACGACGTACATTGGAATGTTGCTTGATACTGGTGCAGTAATTAAGCCGCCCCACGGTGCGTGCAGTAGAACGTCTGTCATGAAGCCAAACACACAACCAACAATACCGCCGGCAACGATTGAAGGAAGTACGCGCATTGGGTCATTTGCTGCGAATGGGATAGCACCCTCAGAGATACCGATAGAACCCATGATTGCTGCAGCTTTACCTGCTTCTTGCTCTTGTTTAGAGAACTTGTTTTTGAATAGGAAAGTCGCCAATGCCATACCTAGAGGTGGCGTACAAATCGCGATGCCTACGCCGCCCATTAGCCACGGTTGTGTGTCTACTTGAGTTTGAGCAAATAGGGTCGCTACTTTGTTGATAGGGCCGCCCATATCAAACGCAGTCATACCGCCAAGGATTGTGCCTAGAACCATCTTAGATGCGCCAGCCATTGAAGCTAAGAACTCGTTCATAGAAGACATGAACAGTTTGATTGGCTCACCGATGCCCCACAATACGATACCTGCAGAGATTAACGTGCCTAGAAGCGGGTAGATGAAGTAAGCACCTAGCGCTGTCATGTTCGCAGAAAGCGGGATCTTCTTAAGTTGGAACACCACGCCACCGGCGATAAAGCCTGCCACGATACAGCCAAGGAAGCCGCCGCCCATGTCAGCCATGATGCCAGAAGAGATCATCGCAGGAGCAAGTGCTGGTTTATCTGCAATTGAGTAACCAATAAAGCCGCCAAGAATGATTGGGAAAAGAACAAGGCCTTTGATACCGATATTAGAGATGTCTGCCAGCAAGCCGTCGGCAGGTACTGCGCCTTTACCCGATGCCATTACCGCTAAAGCCAACAGAACACCACCGGCTACGATGAAAGGTAGCATGTGTGATGTACCAAAAAGCAGGTGACCTTTCATAGTACTGAGGATTTTTTTATAGTCGCTACTACTATTCTTATTATTAGAATTGCTACTGGTATTGGTAGCTTGATTTGCTAGGGTGCTCATAATTTTCTACGCCTTATGAATTAATTAAAATATTAAGGATTTGTTGTTCGTCTTTTGCGTTATGGATATTTTGAATAAATTCATCGCTGAATTTTCCAAATAGTTCTTGTAGTACATAAATATGATGGTCAGCACCGTTATCTGGTGATGCAATCATAAAAAATACGGTTGGGTTAATGCCGTCGTCATCGCCATACTCGATACCTTCACGCTTAACACCGACAGCAATTGCGGGTTCAGTGACTGCCTTGCTTTTTGAGTGTGGGTAAGCAATGCCGTCCATTGAGGTAATGCTTTGAGATTCACGAACTTCGATGTCTGCCAAGAAGGCTTCTTTACTGCTGATTCGCTTGTTCTCAAATAACATGTCTGCCAATTCTTCAAACAGTTCTTTTTTATTTTTCGCTTGAAGGTTGTTATTAATTAAGTTGACGTTAGTTAGCTGTGTGATCATTTATTAACTCATTCACTATTGAAGTTCTTGAATTAAAATTAATGGATTAACCCGATTCGCGAAATAGCAAATAAAAGCCCTTCACTGCATATTTGTACCAAGCAAAATTAAGTGTGATTTGCATCATTAATGCAGTGTGATACGGGTCATACTTAATGGCGTTTTGATTATGTTTTGATACGCCAATAGGCTTCGTAAAAACAAAAATGCCCCGCAAAAGCAGGGCATGATCAGTGTGAGTTTATTTAGATTTGCTCAGTGCTGACTAACTGTAAGCGCGTGCAACACGCCCAACACAATCCAGTTTGTAACTCTCAGCATAAGCGGGAATGAAAACCGATTGGCCTTTCTCTATCACACAGGTTTCACCGCATTGATGGGTGAGCACCATGGATTCATCGAGCGGCAGCAAGATCTCTGCACCCTCAGTAGTGATCTCTCTCTTATGAGAATTCTGGACGATAGAGAACTTAAAATCCTCGACGGGAATTTGGTATTCCATTACATCACCTTGCTCAACTGGGCTTAGCAGTAACCTATCCGCAGGCTTTTCATTGAATTGAGTACAAGAGACTAGTTCATTGATATCCATGTACTTAGGTGTCAACCCGGCACGAAGCACATTATCGGAATTCGCCATGATCTCTAATCCAGTCCCTTTGATGTAAGCGTGGGGCGTTTCAGCATCCAAATACATGGCTTGCCCTGGCTTTAGGGTGATCACATTCAATAGCAGCGGGGCAAACAGGCCGATATCACCCGGATACTGTTGTTCCAACTCTGAAATCAACTGGAACACACAGTTATCAGAAAGCTTCGCCTTCATCAACAACATGGTGAGTGCCATTCCTTTTTGTTCGCCTTCCAAAGACAACAGGCTTGCGAAAAAGCACGCTAATCCATTCGGTGTTTGATCGCCCGCTAAATCGTTGATCATCGAATGCAGCTCTGGAATATCGAGGTAGTGGAAATGTTCAAGGATCTCGTCGATCGACCTAAAACCATTCATCGCCGTGTAGTCGGTTAGGGCATACACCAGTTCTGGCTTGTGATTGGCATCTTTGTAGTTACGGTTGCCCGCCGTCATTGGAATGCCTTGCTGCTCTTCGAGTGCATACCCAGATTCCGCTTGTTGCTTATTCGGGTGTACTTGAACTGAGAGCGCTTTCTCTGCTGCTAACACCTTAAACAGATATGGAAGCTCACCAAAACGACTTGCTATTTTTTCGCTTAGAAACAGGCTTAGGTTCTTCGAAATCAGGTTCGACAATGTGGTTTGCTGACCATTATCGGTCACCATTGAGCAACCATTCGGGTGAGCACCCATCCAGATCTCCGCTTGTGGCTCACCAGATTGGTTATCAATACCAAACAGTTGGCTAAACGAAGAAGGGCTACCCCATGCGTAATTCTGAATCACGTTGGTCATAGGGTAGAAAAAGCGTTGCACGAACGAGTCGTTCGCTAAAGAAAAATCAGACATCGAAATCACCATGAAGGGAAACATGGCTTGAGCTGTATTAGTTCCTAAAAAAAGGAGAGTAAAAGGGCTCAAGCCATTGGAGTTGAAATGGCTTAAGCCGCTGCTGTCGTTAGCTTGGCTTTGCGTAGATTTTTAAGCGCGATACAAGTAATGGCAGTCACACCCGCACCTGATGCCATGCACAGAAGTGCCAGCAGTGGATAGTTCATTGCGCCTAGTAAAGCGACCACTGGACCACCGTGGGCAACGCTGTTGGTGATACCAAATGAGAACGCCATAACCGCTGCCGTCATTGAGCCAAGTACATTGGCAGGGATAACCGACATCGGGTCTTGAGCTGCGAAAGGAATCGCACCTTCAGAGATGCCCACCAAGCCCATCGCACCTGCTGCCTTACCCGCTTCAATTTCAGAAGACTCGAATAGGTCGAACTTACGGCCAAGTCTGGTTGCGATAGCCATACCCAGTGGAGCAACAGGAATTGCACACGCCATTGCACCCATGAATTGAGTTTGACCGCTCGCAATCATGCCGACCGAGAATAGGAACGCCACCTTGTTGAATGGACCGCCCATATCGAAACCGGCCATACCACCAAGGACAATACCTAGTAGAACCACGTTGCCTGTGCTCATGCTCGTTAGTAGTGCAGTAAGAGCATCCATCAGCCCCGCGATAGGCGCGCCAATTACGAAGATGAACAGACCTGCGATGAATAGAGAGCCAGTGATCGGAGCAATCATGATAGGCACAAGCGGTTGAACGAACTTGTGGTAGTTAAATGAGGTAATCCATTTAACGAAGTAACCGACTAACAAGCCTGCGATGATCGCGCCAATGAAGCCTGTACCCGCATCAGCGCCGTAGAAAGAACCGTTGTTCGCAATCCAACCACCGATAAGGCCAGGGGTTAGGGCAGGGCGGTCAGCAATCGCGTAAGCAATGTAGCCAGCCAAGATTGGGATCATTAGGGTGAAAGCAACCACGCCCACTTCTAGGATTTGGTTCCACATGCTGCCAGCAGGAATCGCCATGCCAGATTCACTTGGCTCGCCGCCAATCGCCAGTGCAAGGGCAATCAATAGGCCGCCAGTCACCACGAATGGGATCATGTGTGATACGCCATTCATCAAGTAACGATAAAGGTCTGAACGCGCTTGTGAGGCTTTTTCTACAACGGATTGGTTGGTCGGCGTTTGTTCAGCTTGGTAGCTAGGTGCGTTGAGCGCTTGCTTAATTAAACCTTGTGCGTCTTTGATTGGTGCTTTTACGTTGGTGCTGATGACGCGTTTTCCCGCAAAGCGCGCCATGTCGACCTGCTTGTCACAAGCCACGACAATCGCGTCAGCACGTTCGATCTCTTCTTGAGTTGGGCTGTTTTTAACACCAATAGAACCGTTGGTTTCGACCTTGATGTCGTAACCAAGTGCTGCCGCGCCTTTCTCAAGTGCTTCTGCTGCTAAGTAAGTGTGTGCAACGCCTGCAGGGCAACCTGTGACACCAATGATGAAGCCTTGTTTCTCAACATTGGTTTCGGTTGCTGAAGGTTCAGGTTTGGCAAGCAGTAGTTCCAATGCCGCTTGTTCAGATTTAGCATTCATGAAGCTTTCGATAAAGCCTTCTTCAATCAGTTTTGAAGAAAGCTCTGCTAGTACTTCGATATGGTGATTATCGCCGCCATCAGGAGAGGCAATCATAAAAAAGAGTTTGGATGGCTGACCGTCATCTGCGCCGTAGTCGATGCCCTGCTTGTGGACGCCGATCACAACCGCGGGTTTGATTACCGCGCTACTTTTCGCGTGTGGAAGGGCGATACCTTCTTCAAAGCCAGTATTACCTTGTGCTTCACGCGCCTTAATATCGGCAAGAAATTGTGTTTTATCTGAAATTCGACCCTGTGCATAAAGCACGTCTATTAGCTCTTTAAATACGTCTTCTTTTGAATTAGCGCTAAGCGAAAGCTTAATCAAATCTTGATTGATCAATGTCGTGATCATAATGAACCCCTAATACGTTTTTATTTTGTAATGGGTATTCTGGAATTGATCACTCACCTTCTGTAGTGCAGAAAAAATGCATTTACTGGATGATTGTTGCGTTCTAAAAAGAGTGTGATTTTGATCGGTATAACAGTCGATTTTAGGCCTATCTTGACAGCATTGATAATGCAACGAGGCTTTTATTTATAAAGGTTGTGGCGTAGTGGTCTATTTTGAAAATGACGTTCTATATCAGTTTTTAGACTGGATATTTATTTCTATGACTGGATTTTTGTAACCTAGATCTCAAATTGTGATTTTGCTCAATAGCGCTATGTTTCACTAAGGGGTATATCTATTCTCGTAGCCTTATTGCTGCCCATCAGAGTACGAATAATGATATTTCATGACTTAATCTCCTCGGTGCTAAATGAGAGAGAACCGTTTCATAACATCTGGTTTGCTGGAGATTTTCATACGCCTTCAGCTTTTAGTTATCAGGTGAACTTTCCGCGTTTAGAGTTGGTTCTAGACGGAGAGTATATTAATGAAATGGAATGTCATGATCGCAAAATCACTAACGTTGTTGCCAAAGCCGGAGATGCGATTTTCATTCCGCCTAACTGCTGGAATAAGCCTAATTGGGATACCGATTGTTCTGTGTTGAGCATGTTGTTTGGGCGTCGTCAGCTTGGTTTAAGTTTGGTGAGTAAGCGCAAAGGGGAAGAGAGTTTCTATGATATTCAAAAGCACAGTATTCAGACTCGATCTGGGTTTGCGATTGATAACATTCTTGAGGCGCTCAGCTCACTAGCAAGAGAGAGCAACAAGCAGCCTATGGATGAGTTATTGCTACAGGCTCTTCTTCAATACAGTAAGTCGATGTTGGATGCGCCGGTCGAGAAGTCTCACAGCCGAGTGCAGGATGTGTATCAGGGAATTTGTATCTACATTCAAGAGAACTTCCATCGCCAAATAACCCGAGACAGCATTGCCTCACGCTTTAGTATTTCATCCAATCACTTATCACGAATGTTCCGCCAGCAGGGCCATATGACGCTGGCAGAATACATCACACGCGTGCGAGTCGACCGTGCCAAGTTCATGCTCAAAAAGTACAACTTCAAGCTCAATGAAGTGGCGGTGCGTTGTGGCTTCAAGGACGTGAATTACTTTTGTCGAGTGTTCAAAAATCGAACAGGAAGAACACCGACACAATATCGTGGGTCAATCTAATATACTCTAAAATTCCCTTTTCTGACCTGAGCTTATACGACCGAAATTTGTATGACTAGAGCATCACTGCTGGTTCTGAGCTGTGGTGGTCACTTACTTTGTGTTTTCCTCTAGTGTTTATTCCTACGCTTCATCTCTAAGCTCATTTTTCTATTTATCCCACTTCACTAAATAACCCTAATTAATAACATTAAGGGTTAGCTTTGCGAGTTGCTTATTATTTCCGCTCTCTATTGATTGAATTAAACGTGTGAGAGTTGATGTATTAACGCGATGCATTTAATGAATGTTAAGTAAATTAAAAACCACTTATCGAAACGACAAAATCTTGTTATTGTTGTCCGAGTTACTGATCGATGTGATTTTAAGTCATTGATTCTAAATGTTTACTATCATGATAGCTTATTCTTTGTTTACTAGCGCGTAATTAATGCCTCGAAATTGAATATTCAGGTTTATATGTCCCATCACAATCTTGACTTATAATACTACAAATTAAATTTTCTATGGATAATATGCTCTTCAGATATTAATAATAAAGAAGACTTAATTCATGGAACTCAATACTATGATCGTAGGAATTTATTTCCTTTTCCTTATCGCAATAGGTTGGATGTTTAGAACGTTCACCAGTACAACCAGTGACTATTTCCGCGGGGGCGGTAACATGCTTTGGTGGATGGTTGGCGCAACTGCGTTTATGACTCAGTTCAGTGCTTGGACTTTCACCGGTGCAGCAGGTAAAGCGTACGCTGATGGTATGGCTGTCGCGGTTATCTTCCTAGCAAACGCATTTGGTTACTTGATGAACTACCTGTACTTTGCTCCGAAATTCCGTCAACTGCGTGTAGTCACGCCAATTGACGCGATACGCATGCGCTTTGGTAGCTTCAACGAGCAAGTGTTTACTTGGTCTGGCATGCCGAACAGTATTGTATCTGCAGGTATCTGGCTAAATGGCTTGGCGATCATCGCATCGGGCATTTTTGGCTTCGATATGACGACAACCATCGTTCTAACCGGTCTTGTTGTACTGGTGATGTCGGTTACTGGCGGTTCATGGGCGGTTATTGCGTCTGACTTCATGCAGATGGTTATCATCATGGCGGTAACAGTAACGTGTGCTGCGGTCGCTATTGTGCAAGGTGGCGGTGTCACTGAGATCATCAACGACTTCCCTGTAGCAGAAGGCGCATCATTCGTTTCTGGTAATAATCTGAACTACGTAAGCATCTTCGGAATCTGGGCATTCTTCATCTTCTTCAAGCAGTTCAGTATTACTAACAACATGTTGAATTCTTACCGTTACCTAGCGGCAAAAGACTCAAAGAACGCGAAGAAAGCGGCTCTGTTGGCATGTATTCTGATGACAATCGGTCCAATCATCTGGTTCATGCCACCTTGGTTTGTCGCTGGGCAAGGCATTGATCTTGCGGCGCATTACCCAGATGCAGGTTCTAAAGCGGGCGACTTCGCTTACCTATACTTCGTAGAGCAATACATGCCAGCAGGTATGGTGGGGCTTCTAATTGCAGCGATGTTTGCGGCAACTATGTCTTCAATGGATTCAGGTTTAAACCGTAACTCGGGTATCTTTGTTATCAACTTCTACCAACCGATTCTTCGTCCAAACGCGACAGAGAAAGAGTTGATGGTTGTGTCTAAGTTGATGTCTTCGGTCTTCGGCGTCGCTATCATCCTTATCGCACTGTTTATCAACTCGCTGAAAGGTTTGAGCCTGTTCGACACCATGATGTACGTCGGTGCATTAATCGGTTTCCCAATGACGATTCCAGCATTCTGTGGCTTCTTCATTAAAAAGACTCCGGACTGGGCAGGTTGGGGCACGCTAGTGGTTGGCGCGATTGTGTCTTACATTGTAGGCTTTGTGATTACCGCTGAAATGCTACAAAACTGGTTCAACCTAGAGCCGCTAACAGGCCGTGAATGGTCTGATTTGAAAGTAGCGGTAGGTCTGATTGCTCACTTAACGTTTACTGGTGGCTTCTTCATTCTGTCGACTTTGTTCTACAAACCACTAGAAGCGTCTCGTCAGAAAGATGTTGATACCTTCTTCAACAACCTTGCGACACCTTTGGTTTCTGAATCAACAGCACAGAAGAAATTGGATAACAAACAGCGACACATGCTGGGCTCACTGATCGCAGTGTCTGGTGTGGCAGTGATGGCGATGTTTGCTCTACCGAACCCATTCTGGGGAAGAATGATGTTCGTACTGTGTGGCGGTATCGTGTTTATCGTTGGTCTAATGCTGGTGAAAGCCGTAGACGACTCGGTGGAAGATGCGAAACAAGAGAACAAAACGGCTTAGGTAACTAAACCTACAAGATAAGCCATTTAGAATAGAACGGCTGAGCGTAATTGCTCAGCCGTTTTTTATTGTGTAAACAATGGGGATTATAACCAATGAGTGAGTAACTTAGTTGATTAATAGATTGAATTTAAAAGGGAGAGAAGAACTAAATCAGACGTGAAGAGATATACATCAGCAAGGCTTGTAGGTCGACGCTGCTGCGGGTCTTCTGTAAACGCTCATTGACCTGATCATGAAGCAGGTTTCTGGTTAGATTGGTGGCCGCTACAATATGTTCTCTTTGTGGTTTGGTTGGCAGTACAAGTGCGATGGCAACGTGTACTTGGCCAATTTGAGACGCCCAATCAATCGCTTCGTCACTGACGATGACCGCAATCGAGAGATCTTTGGTCGATTCAAACATCACATGAGGTAATGCGATGCCCGGCGATACACACGTTGAAGAGCGTTCTTCTCGCTTAATGAAAGCCAGAATAAGCTCATCAGGATCGTTTGGGTGAACTAAGTGAGCGAGTCCTTTTAAGCATTCGAATTTGGTTAATTGGGTTTGTGCTTTGGCATGATGCCATTTGATCTCGCAAGGTGGGCATATCTGCGGCATACGCTGAATCAAATCGTTAGAGAATTCATGGTTTACTTGCGACCCAACCATGGCGTAATGCTCGGCGATTATGTCTTTAAGAACAAAGCACGCCAGTTCCGCATCGATACCAACAGCGGTTATCTGACACAAATCACCACGAAGTAGACCGACTTGTAACATCGCGACAGATTTGGATAGATCGGCCGTTCGATTTTGAGTGATGTTGATAATACGGATGTTACTTTTGAATTTCTTTGCCAAACGGCTAAGTGGCTGCGCGACGTGTGAGTTAGCTGCAGGATCGTCAACGAAGAAGGTGATCTGATATTCGTTCATGAAAGGTTTAGGTTCGACAGTGCTTGATAAAGACTTTATCGACACTCAACAATACCTCTTCCATGGGAATGAATAAGGTTTTAGCTGGGTCGAAGCGACTTGGCTGTTCAATGTCGATATCAGAAACGATCAACACCTTGTCTGCGAGGCTAATGTCCTGTGCAGAGAGTAAGTTTTCAATACCCATAGCGCCTTGTGTTTCAACCTTGATTGAAACGTTGAATTTAGGGGCTGTCTTATTTAATGCATCAGCTGCCATATAGGTGTGTGCAATACCTGTAGGGCACGCAGTTACCGCTACAATTCTCATTATTATTCTCGGCTTAATCTCGTCCCTGTTACTTTACATAAGCTACCTTTCAGAAGCTATCTTGCGTGGGAAATCCAGTATGGAAAGCTCGCATTGGGGAGGGGCGATATTGTTATGGGTTCTGTGGATTTTATGGATTGGCGTTTTTTATTCCAAGGTGAAAGTCACACTCTGAGTTCTTGGTTACAATAATCCAGTTAATGCACCTTTCGTCCTATATATTGAGTGCCCCCACACCGTTAATCTTTTCTTCTTATTAACCTCTTTATCTCATTCACTCAAATTGTTACTCGGACGAGGCGGCACATGGATATCACTGACATTATCGAGCCCGAGATTATCTGCTTGGAACTACAGGCAGACTCAAAACAGGCGGTATTTGAAGAGCTTGTCGAACTGCTCGACCGTGCTGGTAAGCTTTCCAATAAAAGTGAATTCCTTGATGACATTTGGAAGCGTGAAGCCATAGGTAACACGGGCTTTGATGATGGTATCGCCATTCCACACGCGAAAAGCACCGCAGTTGCTAAGCCTGCCGTTGCGGTTGGGATTAGCCGAACGGGTATTGATTATGGTGCCGATGGCGGTGAGCTGTCCGATGTGTTCTTTATGCTCGCTTCGCCTGACAACAACGATGACCATCATATCGAGGTACTGGCTCAGATCTCGACCAAACTGATTGAAGATGACTTTGTTACAAAATTAAAGGCGGTTGAGTCGGTCGAGGAAGCTCAAGAGCTGTTCCTCGAAGCCAATTCTGAATCGTTCGATAGTTACGCCTCAAACTATAATGAAGTTTACGTCGAGCCGCTCAGCCCTTGGGCTCAATATCTCAATCGCCTTAAAGAACACTTGTTGTACGGCACTTCACACATGATTCCATTCGTGGTCGCGGGCGGTGTTCTGTTGTCTTTATCGGTCATGATATCTGGTCACGGTGCCGTTCCAGAGAGCGGCGTTCTGGCTGACATTGCACAAATGGGTATTGCGGGCTTAACGCTTTTTACCGCCGTGCTCGGCGGTTACATCGCGTATTCAATGGCCGACAAGCCGGGTTTAGCACCGGGTATGATTGGTTCTTGGGTGGCGGTTAATCAATACAACACTGGTTTCCTTGGTGCGATTGTGGTCGGCTTTTTCGCAGGCTTTGTGGTTAATCTACTTAAGAAAATCAAGCTGCCAGACAGCATGATCTCGCTGAGCTCTATCTTCATCTATCCGCTTGTCGGCACTTTTGTTACCTGTGGGGCTGTGATGTGGGTGATTGGTGCCCCCATTGCGCAGGTGATGCTTGAGATGAATCAAATGCTGACTGGCATGGCTGGCTCAGGAAAAGTGGTACTGGGTAGCATTCTAGGTGCAATGACCGCGTTTGATATGGGCGGCCCAATCAACAAAGTAGCCACGCTGTTTGCACAAACTCAGGTGAATACTCAGCCATGGTTAATGGGGGGGGTTGGCATTGCCATTTGTACACCCCCATTAGGTATGGCGCTGGCGACTTTCTTATCGCCGAAGAAGTTTAAACGAGACGAACGCGAAGCAGGTAAAGCAGCAGGTATTATGGGAATGATTGGCATCAGTGAAGGTGCAATCCCATTTGCAGCGGCCGATCCTGCGCGTGTTCTGCCTGCGGTTGTGGCTGGTGGCATTGTCGGTAACGTGGTTGGCTTTATGTTCCATGTAGTAAACCATGCTCCTTGGGGGGGCTGGATTGTTTTGCCTGTGGTTGATGGCAAGATTGGCTACATTGTTGGGACGTTAGCGGGTGCACTGACGACGGCTGCGATCGTGATACTGCTTAAAAAGAATGTGGTTGAAGATGAGTCTCGCTCTAATCAATTTGCGGGTGGTTCGGTCACGGAAGAAGGGCAAGCTGATGTACTTGCTATTACTTCTTGCCCGTCAGGTGTCGCGCACACTTTTCTGGCGGCTAAGTCTTTGGAAAAGGCGGCGCATCATCTTGGGGTTCGGATAAAAGTCGAAACACAAGGTGCAAACGGGATAGGCAATCGCATTACACAAAAAGATATTGAAAAAGCTAGGCTAGTGATTTTTGCTCACGATGTGGCAATCAAAGAAGTCGAGCGCTTTGCGAACGTTAAAACCTTAGATGTTAGTACTAAGGAAGCGATGCTTAATGCGCAAGCGTTGATCATGAGAAAGGTGTAATCCTTAAACCACAAAGTTTATCGACTCCAAACTAAAAAGACTCCGCTCAGACCTATTAAGGCGAAAGTGGAGTCTTTTAGTATTGTGCCCAATCTATAAGGTCAGACGCTAAAAAGGGTGGTACTTAAATACGTCCTCAACCATCGAGTTGAGTAATTCGATGTCGTCGCATGTTTTCGCATAGGTACGCAGGCCAGCGATTTGAACTTGAACATGACGAGCAAGCTGAGCGGGTTCTCGCTCTTTGCTTATCTCACCTAGATCTTGTGATTCAGCTATCAACTTGGCGAATTCACCTTCCATGATCTTTAATGATTTCTTCGCTTCTGCTAATAATTCTGCGTGCTCGTCAGTCAGTTCAGCAACCGTTTTAGCTAACATGCACATGCCGTTAGGAGAGCTCTGTTTAGATTCGACGACTGCGCGCTTTACAAAATTTTCGAGTGCTTTAATCGGCGAGTCCGTTTCACTGCGGAAGCGGTTCAGATTAAGGATGCCAAGCTCGGTATAACGAGCAAGAGTTTCCTTAAATAGGCCTTCTTTGCTGCCAAAAGTCGCGTAGATACTTCCCGGACGCATATCAATCACGTCCTGTAGGTTACGCATAGACGTTGCGTGAAAGCCCTTTTCCCAATACAGGTTAGTTGCTTTATCTACTACATCTTGTCTATCGAACTTCGCTGTCTTGGCCATAACATCTACTTCATTAATCTGAACATATGTTCAATATTTTATGCTGAACGCCCGTTCTAGTAAAGAAGAGCCAGCAAGAAAGTAAGCCGCTTAGTTTAGTTATTTGCTAAGTATTTGAAATAAAGTGGTCAGCTTGTCGCTATAAGGCTGTAATTTACGCGTCGACTACTTCTACGGTTTTATGTTGCGCGCCGTAATAGGTGCCTTCATCAATGGTATACATTAGAGTTTCATCGCATTCTGGGCAGTTGAATTCTTCGTTGGGTTCAATTGCTGCCTCTTCTACCCACTCCCATCCAATGTTTTCTTCGCAAGCAGGACAATTCATAAAACCTCTAATTATGCATCTACGTTAATTTTAAGAGCTCGGCATTATACATATTTGATGTTGAATTTATAGATGATCGCGAGTGCATTGTTTGGTAAAGATTATACTGCGAGTGCCGATCTACCTCTTTATGGTTATGCAAAAGCTGTCAATTTTTAGTCACTCCGCCAATAAAATGTTGTTGCACGCATTTGTATGGCTACTAAGGTTGCATAGCTTGCAGTTTTATAAATAAATCAATGAGTTTTGTAAGGTTAAGTGTTAGATTTATCGATTGCCGTCGATATAGAACGGTAATTGTTAAAACTGAATAATTATATGATCTCAACAAGGGCATGCCGGTTTAGAAGTGTGTCTAATTACATGACAGATAGAGATTTGTTAGCTGCTAGGGAATAAAAATGAAATTATCCGATATGTCTTTTAAGCAAAAAATTATTGCTTTGCTTATTTTGCCGATCTTAGGGTTTCTATGGCTCAGTGTTTCTGCGATTTCAAAAGGCGTAGAAACGACGAGTGAAATGTCATCATTGAATCAACTGACACGCTTGTCGGTTGTTTACAGTGAATTGGTACATGAGTTGCAAAAAGAGCGAGGCATGACGGCTGGCTTTATCGGCTCTCAAGGCACTCAATTTGTGAGTGAATTACGTTCACAACGTACTAGTGCGGATAGTCGACGTGATCAGAGAAACGAATACTGGCAGTCGGCTGATATCGATCTGCCACAGATCAATCGCTTGAACAGTGAAATAAGCCAAAGCCTTAATCAAATAACCACGATTCGAAACCGAGTGGATTCTCAATCAATTCCACTCTCTGAGGCGTTAGGTTACTACACAAAACTGAATGCAAAACTGCTTAGTGTATCGGCTTTGATTGCGGAACTGAGCTCAGACTCGACGATTACTACTGAAACCATCGCTTACTACAATTTCTTGCAAGGTAAAGAGCGAGCTGGTATCGAGCGTGCTGTCCTCAACAACACCTTTTCTAAAAATGAATTTGGCCCAGGTATGTTGGTTAAATTCATCTCTTTGGTGACTGAGCAAAATACCTATTTCTCGAACTTTGAAGTTCTGGGTAACCCAGACAATGTTAGCTTTTTTGAACAACAATTGAATGACCGCTCGGTCGCGGAAGTCGAGAAGCTTCGTGATGTGGCTGAATCGAAAATGAGCGGATTTGATGTCGACCCTGTGTACTGGTTCGCGCAATCAACAGCGCGCATTGTTCAGCTGAAAAAGACAGAGAACCAACTGTCAGACTCTCTTATTGCATTGACTGATCAGAAAACTCAGCAAGCTCAATCAGCAATGATGGGCAGTATCGCGATGTTTGTTGTGATTACTTTGTTTGCAACCTTTGTTAGTTTCAAAGCCATTACAGACCTAACTACCCGAGTCAAAGACCTGAATTTGGTGCTTTCAAAGGTTCGTGATGACAATGACCTAACGGTTCGCGCAACTTACTTGGGTGAGAGCGAGCTTGGTCAGATATCTTCATCGCTTAACGAAACGTTAGAGAAGTTCTCTCAGGTGATCGATAACTTGTCTCAATCAAGCTTAACACTCGCTTCGGCAGCAGAAGAGACGGCGCAAACTTGCCAATACAACTCCAATACATTAGTTGAGCAACAAGACCAAATTGGGCTGATTGCAACGGCAACTGAAGAGCTTTCGGCAACCGTGAATGAAGTCGCGGCTAAAACGCAGCAAACGGCAACTTCGGCGAAAATGGTGGATCAACAGTCACAAGAGGGCTTGAGCACAGTTCAACACTCTTATGAATCGATTGAAATCTTGGCATCTGAGATTAACGGCTTAGCTGAGAAAATTACCCACCTACACGAAAGCAGCAATAACATTAACAGCGTTATCGATGTGATTAAGTCGGTTGCTGATCAAACAAACTTGTTAGCACTAAACGCAGCGATCGAAGCGGCACGTGCAGGTGAACAAGGTCGTGGTTTCGCCGTTGTAGCTGATGAAGTTCGTACATTGGCTCAGCGTACGCAAGAGTCGACGTTAGAGATAGAGGGCTTCATCAGTTCGCTACAGTCTGATGTACAAACGGCGTTCAATGTGATTGAGAACAGTAAGAAAATGTCATCAAGAGCGGTTGAAGATTCGCGAGAAGTAGAACAAACGCTACAAGATATTTCTAGTGCTGTGAGCGAGATATTCAGCATGACAGAGCAGATTGCAACGGCAACAGAAGAGCAAGCAGTCGTGACACAAGACATTGCTCAGAACGTGGTGGCGGTTGAGCAGAAGTCGACCGAATCGACGACGGGCGCAACGCAAATTGCGGCGACAGCGAAAGAACAAGCTGAATTGGCAACATCGCTGAAAGAGCTCTCGAATACGTTTAAGAGTTAATCTTTCCGAGCTCATGGCTAATAGCTAAGAGTTTAAAGTTAAGAGCTATCTCTCTTATATAACGAAATGTCCCGCTTAGTGCGGGACATTTTTTTAGGATTTGAAGCGACTAAGACTGCGCTTTATAGAAACAACAAGTTAAAGCTCAAACAATACGTCAGTACGAATAATGTATTTAGTCCCAGAAAGTATCGGTGCTGAGCCGTGAATACAATGGGCGGGGTGCGTACCGTGAGGAAAACAAAGCACGCTGCCGCTCGGTGTTCTAACCGATTCTATATCCGCATTTTCATGATGATGCCCTTGACGACGAGCAGGCTTACTCGGGTCATCATGGCTAACCATGAATTGAGTTTCGCCACCGACGAAATCATCACTCAAGAGAAGCAAAAAGGTATACATGCTCCAACGGTCGCCAAAAGAGTCATCGATCAGTTCTCCATCGACAACTTGACTACCGGGCCAAGAGCCATCGGTGTGCATTTTAAAGAAATCCCCTTCATCGTAGCGATAAAATCGAAAACGACCGTTGATTCCAAGTGGTTTCACACCAGCAAAATGGCCGTACTTATCAACGAAATGATCTTTGCAACGCTTCCAAATAATGTCGAGGGTTTCAGTATCCGCGATCAAGTTGAGATTCTGATTGTGGCGAACTTCTCTTGGTAGAGACACAGCTGCATCTTCTGTAAAACCAAGTTGGTTGGCTTCATCGAGTATGCGCTGAACTTCTTCAGGGAGCAGCACATCGAGTAACTGAAAAGCACCCGGTACATTGCTTACTTCAGCGCGTGATACCGCGTTAACGTTCTTATCAAGTGCAAATGGGTTTGCAGACTTTGGTGCCCAAACGGGAAGGTCACTGCGCTGAGTGCCTGATTCTCGTCTAACAACGTAGAAGTTCTGTTCGTTATTCATCATGAATCCTTATTTTGAAACCACTTTTACTTGTGCAAACTGACGGTGTCCGTCAACCGAGCCGTGGTAACCAAGGCCACTCTGTTTCGCGCCAACCCATGGGGCATCGCCACTGCCGCCCTGACCTTGATTGATGCCAACCATGCCAGCATCAAGTTCATCAGCAACCTCGTTGGCGCCTTGGTTTCCGAACACCACAGCACCCAACCCATACTCGCTGTTGTTAGCGCGCTCAATCGCATCTTCAATGTCGGAATAGCGACTGATCGCGACCACTGGCCCAAAAGTCTCTTCTGTTTCTAACTTCATTTCAGGAGTCATTCCGGTGATAACAGTAGGGCGGATATAACGCTCTGGTTGTTCAATATCACCTAGAAGGAAAGTTGCCCCTTTTTGTTGTGCGTCTTTTAATTGTTCAACGATTTTTCCATGTTGCGTAGCATTGATGATTGGTCCTATGTTTACGTTAGGCATATCCCACGGGCCAATCTGGTACATATTTGCGATCTCAGTGACACGTTGTTCAAATTTATCTGCTATGCGCTCATCAACATAAATACGTTCGATAGAAGTACACATTTGTCCTGAATTTTCAAAACTACCCGCAACAGCAAAGCGTGCGGCTTGTTCTAGGTTCGCGTCGCGCATCACGATCATTGGGTCTTTGCCGCCCAGCTCCATTACAAGGCGTTTCACTTTGCTCGCGGCACGTCTCATGATGTCTTGGCCTGTTGCTTTTGAGCCAGTGAACGCGATCATTTGGATGTCGCCTTCGACTAATGCTTTGCCTGTTTCACCATCGCCTTGCATCACGGTCAAGACATTCTCTGGTAAGTGCTTTTGCAGTTCACCAAAGAATGCTTCTGCGATGAGAGGTGTCTCTTCTGAAGGTTTTAGAATCACGCTATTGCCCGCGACCAGTGCTGGCACAATGAGGTTGTTTGCCATCATCACAGGGTAGTTCCAAGGAGATACAACTCCGACAACACCTAGTGGACGGTATTGAAGTTCTGTTGAACCGGACAATTTCCGTGTGTTGAGTGCGCGTTGAGCATCCTCTGCATAGTGCTGACCCATGTAGATCGCACCGGTTGCTTCTCCGGTCGCACGACGAATGTCTTTACCCATTTCACGAGCAAGTAACTGTGAGAAGGACTCTTCGTACTTATCAAGTTGTTGATAGGCTTTGATAATGGTCAGCACTCGCTCGTTCATCGAGAGTTGACGCCATGCTTTTTGTGCAGCTTTTGCTTTGTGAATGGTTTGAGTGACTTCTTCAGCTGAAGTTTGGTTTACCTCGCCAAGGAGTTCACCGTTACTTGGGTCAAAGGATTGAATGGACTTGTTCATGTTTGTCGGCTCCGCTGCATTTTTAGTATCTGCATTATTATTAAATAATTCGATAACTAGATATCTAAAAATCTCGATATGTTGGTTTTTAATAAATGATATTCGTCATAAAGGATGGCGTGAATCCATCCAGTTTTCATCGTGCTATCTAACTGTTGTTCTGTTGATTTTTGTTCTTTTCAACTATAGGGAATCAGACAGCGCTTTCAGGAATTTCTCGATGTATTCGTCATTACGCTTGTAGTAAGTCCACGAGCCAATGCGTTTTGATGTCACTAACTTTGCACGCTGCAGGTTCGAGAGGTAAGAAGAAACGGTAGATTGAGATAGGCCACTCTTCTCCTGAATAATGCTAACGCATACCCCCTCAACATCGGTATCAACGAGTTGCTTCTCTAGGTTAAAGTGCTCTTGAGGCGACTTAAGCCAATGAAGAATATCTCGGCGTACAGGGTTGTTGATGGATTTTAAAATTTCGTTCACGTCTGACATGGTGTTTAACTGCTATTTCTGATTTAAGTGAAATATACCCTCGAAACTAGGATATCGCAATATGTCGATGTCTATTTTCGGTGTCTGCCAATCCGGCGTTACGGGATCTGAGTATCGATTTGTTTTGGTAAAGCTTATTCGCTATTAACGAATGAACAATCCCCAAGTTACTCGCTCAAAGCAAAGTAACTTAGGGATGAGGCTCAATTTTAGGCGTCTACAGACATCTCTATTGGCGTATCTTTCTGGTTTAACTTTGAGACTAAAGCGCTTGTCCGTTAACCGACAATTTCACATCAATGTTGCCACGAACCGCGTTTGAGTAAGGGCAAACTTGGTGAGCCGTTTTCACAAGCGTAACAGCTTGTTCCTGATCTAAATCGAGTTCAACGGCTAGTGAAACGGTTAAAGCAAAGCCACCATTCTCATTTGGACCAATGCCTACCGTTGCAGTGGTTGGCGCTGATGCGATCTTAATCTTCATCTCTTTCGCAACGTGAAGTAGAGCGTTTGAGAAACACGCAGAGTAACCCGCAGCAAATAGCTGCTCTGGGTTGGTCGCTTCACCTGAACCGCCCATCTCTTTAGGGTAGCTCAATGCCACTGAGAGTAGATTGTCATCAGTTGATACTTGGCCATTACGACCTGCCGTTGCTGTTGCAGAAGTTGTGTAGAGTGTTGTCATTGTTTTAGTCCTTATTTGAATTGTGTAAGATTAAATTGCGCGCAACTTAATTTTAAAGCTAGCTTAATTGATAAAATTTGAGCGCGCAAGTATATTGTGCGCAATTTAATTTATTGGTGAGGTGATCATGAGCGACAAAGATGACTATCTAAAGCTGGATAATCAGGTGTGTTTTGCGTTGTATAGTGCGTCGAATGCAATGAGTAGGGCGTATCAACCTTTACTGAAAGCGCTTGATCTTACTTACTTGCAGTACATTGTGATGATGGTGCTTTGGGAAGAAAAAGAGATAAATGTCAAAGCGCTAGGCGCAAAAACGCATTTAGATTCTGGCACCTTGACGCCACTACTCAAGCGTTTGGAAGCGAAAGGTTATGTGCTTAGAACTCGCAGTGCTGAAGATGAACGAGTTCGAGTTATCACGTTGACACCTGCAGGGGTCGTTCTCAAAGAACAAGCGCAAACCGTGCCAGTTGAAATGCTGTGTCTCTCCAAGATGAACGAAGATGAGCTTAAATCATTAAAAGCACAGTGTGAGCAATTGCTTGGTAACTTGACCAAATGAGAGAGGGCTTTTAGTTCTCGGCAATGATAATCAGAAAATGAAAAAGCCCGTAAGCCTTTACTACTAATTAGCGGTCATTGCTAATCCAGAGTAATGCTCACGGGCTTTTTGGTATCGACTACCGTTGAAATGGTCACTTGATATTGTATTAGTTTGAGAATTAACCCATAAACCAAGAGATAAAAATCAACGCACCAAAACCAAATGTTGCGATAAGTGCTGTGTCGCCACCGGCTGCGGTATAGCTGCCTTGAGTCTGTAGGTGAGGAAAGTCTGGCCTACGAACTTTAACCACCATTGCAAGTGGTCCCCAGATAGCTAAGAACACCAACACCATCCCCGCGTAATCCAACATGCTCACGAATTGGCTAGCGAATAACTCAGCTAATACCAAAGGTAGAACGAAGGTTAGGGCATAAGCCAATGCTTTGTTGCTGGTGACTGCATCTTTATTTTGGTCATACAGCGCCATAGACACACCAAGGAAAGATGTCACCAATGCCAATACTGAGAACAGCGCAATCACTACTTTCAGCCAAGAAGACTGTCCGCTAAACGCCGAGATCAGTTCTGAAATGTTATGGAATTGGCTGATAGCGTCTGTACCAAGGTTACCGATAATCGCGAATAACCAAGTGAGGTAGCAGATTAGTGGAATCACAGAGCC
This sequence comes from Vibrio sp. QJM3NY_26, assembly GCF_057786005.1. Classification (NCBI taxonomy): domain Bacteria; kingdom Pseudomonadati; phylum Pseudomonadota; class Gammaproteobacteria; order Vibrionales; family Vibrionaceae; genus Vibrio; species Vibrio sp. QJM3NY_26. The sequence goes on from NZ_CM173516.1 coordinate 991,174, forward strand.
TAGCAGAATCATATTGCGGATCTGCTTTTGAGTCGCTTCTCGGTTGTATATAACCAGTGACGGAATCACCACCATAGAGGCAAAGCTGGTAAAGATAACTGCGCTGTACTGCACCACGTCATTAGCGGTGTATTTACTGGTTTGAGTCAGGTAATCAAGACGAATATTACTAAACAAAGAGGCGATAACGATAAGCAGCATCACCACCATCGTGATGAATAAACCGCGATTTAACTTGTCGATATACGACTTACCCGCCACCACAATCACACCCATTAATAGGCTGAAAACGGTATAAGCAGCGGATGCAGAGATGTCTATACCGACATCGAGCAGTAACTTATGAATGATGTCGCCGACACCCAAGATATAAGCGATGAGCATGCACACCAACAGCAGGTAAAAGAGTGCATTGATAAAGTGTTTGCCTTTGCTGCCTAACGTTAGGTAAGCAACACTGCTCATTCCACTGTTGTCTTTGGTTTTGGTGCACGCTTCTGCCAAGAGGAGTGCTGAGTAGGTGGTGCCAATAAAGATAAGCAGCATCAGTACTGAGCTGATCATGAAACCAAATTGAGCCAATACCATCGGAATGGCCAGCATGCCTGCACCTAATGCAGTCCCTGAAAGGATTAGGGAACTGCCGAATAATTTCATATTCAAGAAAACAACCTCGAAGTATCCAAATAATTTTTAGTTGGATTGTAAATATTTGTTGCCAAGACTAACAAATTACTCAGTAAAGTTAGGGGTTAATTTCTAATAAATTTTGAATTTTTCTAAAAAAATCACGAAGAGATTTGCGCTACATATGGCCGGTTGTTTTTGGTATTCATCTTGTGAGTTGTTTTATCTTTTTGATAACTTATGTTCATTAACAGCCGTTTAATCATTCGTTCTATACGGCTGATTAACGGATGCCTTAATTTCAGTGAAACCAAGTCAAAACCTTGCTAATTTGATGATTTCCTGCCGGATTCCCTTATTTTATGAGTACTAATTGGATCTCCTCAATGAAGAGACTATCCAGTTGTAGCATGAGGGTTTGTCGTAAATGGAAAGATCCGTTGTCGTAGATACCACTCGGTAGTTTGGCGTTTCGCTCTTATTATCCTCACACCAATTATGTGGGGGTGTTATGTACCGTTTTCTATTTTGTAGTTTTACGCTTGTTCTCTTGTATCCAACGGCTATTGATTTGTATTTAGTTGGGTTGCCTCAAATTGCCGCGGACCTAAATGCGTCTGAGGCTCAGCTTCATGCTGCGTTCTCTATTTATCTCGCAGGAATGGCAACCACCATGTTGTTTGCCGGTAAATTTGCCGACAGTGTAGGAAGAAAACCTGTCGCTATTTTCGGTGCGATTGTCTTTGCTACCTCTTCGATGTTCGGCGGTGTTGTGACCAATGCAGAACCATTTCTTCTCGTGCGTTTCTTTCAAGGTGTGGGTGCTGGCTCTTGTTATGTGGTGGCGTTCGCTATCTTGCGAGATGTATTGGACGACCAAAAACGCGCTAAGGTGCTGTCGATGATGAATGGCATTACCTGCATCGTACCAGTACTCGCGCCTGTGATTGGTCATCTAATCATGACTGTTTACCCATGGCCGAGTTTGTTCACGACCATGGCGGGCATGGGTGTAGTGGTGTGTTTGTTGTCGGTGCTCGTGCTAAAAGAGACTAAACCTAAAGTTATAGGGTCGGTGTTAGCGAAAGCTTCTTTATCTGAGACATTTCAACCAACTTCAACTGAAACGTTCAAAGACCCGTTGTTTATCAGCCGAGTGATCATGACCAGCCTAGGAGTGACCGCAATTCTTACTTATGTGAATGTCTCTCCACTGTTGATCATGACAGAGCTTGGCTTCGACCGAGGTCAGTATTCTTACACTATGGCACTCACGGCTTTGGTGAGTATGTTGGTGTCATTCTCTGCACCATTTGCTTTGAATGTGTTTAATCAAAAGTACTTAATGCTGACTTCACAAGTTTGCTTTGTCGTTGCGGCTATCTTGTTGCTCGCATCGATTGATGGTGGTTTAGGGCATTACGTGACGTTGTTGGGCTTTGCTTTCGTGTGCGGCGGCTTCTCATTGGGTTTTGGTGTCGCGATGAGCCAAGCATTGAGCTGTTATTCACAGCGCGCAGGTGTGGCAAGTTCAATACTCGGAGTTTCCCAAGTATGTACTTCAGCACTGTTTATCTGGTTTATGGGCGTTATCGGGCTAAGTGCATTGAATATGTTGGCATTTATATTGGCTGCTGGTGGAGTTATCAGTATTGCTCTAATACTATGGGTAGGTCCTTCCCAAGTTAAAAGTGATTATGAAGAAGCCACTAGCCCGTCTTGATCTGAATTTGTTATTCACTCTGCAATTGCTGTTGCAAGAACAGAGTGTTTCAAAAGCTGCCAAAAAGCTGAACGTCACGCCTTCAACGGTAAGCAAATCACTGACTAAACTTCGAGACTGGTTCGATGATCCTCTATTTGTGAAAACGCCGAGGGGCTTAACGCCAACACCACTTGCGCTGAGCATGGTGAAAGATCTTCAAGACTGGTTGCAGATTGGTAGTCAAATACTCACTACTCGTGGCGACGATGCTCCAAAGGACTTACGTTTAAATTTAGAAGCCGAATCTCCGTTATCGTTGATCATGCTGAACGAATTGACGCAAAGCGTGTATCAACGTTATCCCAATGCGGAGATCAAAATGCGCAATTGGGACTACGATTCGATAGATTCCATCGTACGTGGCGAATCTGATATTGGATTTTCAGGGCGAGAAAGCCACCCACGTTCGAAAGAGTCTCTAGATGCACTGCCATACTTCATTGATTTCGAGGTATTGTTCCACGATTTGCCCGTGGTGTATCTGAGAAAAGACCACCCAGCCTTGCAAGAAGAGTGGAACCTTGAGGCTTTCCTCAAATACCCTCACATCAATATTGTGTGGGAGAAAAGTGAAACATGGGCGTTGGATGAAATTCTCACAGATTTGCAACTCGACCGACATATCGCACTTACGCTAGCGGGTTTTGAGCAGTCTTTGTTTATGGCGGCTCAGTCAAACCACACCATGACTACCGTGGCACCGAATTACTGCCGACGTTACGTTGAACAACTTTACCCTAATCTTACTTGTCTGCCTATTCCTCTAGATGAAGAGAACGCCACAAAGCTGCTGATCCCGTTCACCATGATTTGGCATAAACGCAATGCTTACAACCCAATCGTTCTATGGCTAAAAGACACGCTTAGAGAGCTTTATCAGTTTGAAGGGAAAAGTGTCTAACCTTGTGATGAGATTAAATGTGATTAGATGACCTGAAGGCTTGTACCGTTGATATTGATCGTTGATTGAAATAAGAATTCAGAGTCAGAAGCGAGCCCATCAGATGTTATCTGATGGGCTTTTTATTTTAAATCATACGGATAGGGTCAGAACTTCTCAAATGAATACGGTTATTTCTTAATTGTTGATTCGATAAACAGTGTAAATCTGAACGATTGTTCAAATTAATACTTGAACGATCGTTCAGATTTGATCTATATTGTTTTCACGCCAACGGAGAACAGTCATATATCACTCCGATTGTGAATCAAATTAGTATAAAGAATCGAAAGGAATAGAACATGAGCAACTTTAAAATTCACTCAGTAGAATCAGCACCTGAGCAAAGCAAACCCATTCTTGAAGGGGCTGTAAAACAGATGGGTCGAGTTCCTGGTCTTTTTGGGGTGATGGCTGAATCACCTAATACTCTCAAAGCTTACACGCAGCTTCATCAAGCATTTAGTGATTCGTCTTTTGATGCTGATGAGTTAACCGTGGTATGGCAAACTATCAACGTTGAGCACGAGTGCCACTACTGTGTGCCTGCACATACGGGTATCGCACATTCAATGAATGTGGACCCAGCGATTACCGAAGCACTTCGTAACCGTACTGCACTGCCAACTGAAAAACTGCAAGCATTGCACGACTTCACGCTAAGTATGGTACGTAATCGTGGCAATGTGCCAGCGGACGAAATGGAAGCCTTCTTTGCGGCGGGTTACGGTCAACAACAAGTGCTAGAAGTCATTCTAGGTTTGTCTCAGAAAGTGATCAGTAACTACGTAAACCGTGTTGCTGAAACGCCAGTAGACAAGGTGTTCGAACAGTTTGCTTGGCAAGGTTAATTCCCATTGAACTAAGTAAAGAGTAAGAATAATCAAAGCCCCACTCGGTTGAGTGGGGCTTTGTTGTTTGGTGTGAATGGGGAATTAGAAAGGTAACCTAACTTACGTGCTTAGCGATTATCTTCGCTAATGTCACAACCCCTTCTTTCCAATCTTTACTCTCTTCAATGTTAGCCACAGTAAAGCGCAAACAGTGCTTGAATTGATCGTGGGTACCAAAAACGGTGCCGGGTAAGATCCCTAGTTTATGTTTCAAGCAATCTTGATAAACGGCATAACTGTCGACCGATTCCGGCAGTGTTATCCAGTTTAAAAAAGAGCCTTCTGGCTTCGATAAATGATAACGCCCTTCCATATGAGGATAGCTGTCCAATGCTTGTATTAACAAGCTTTGAAACTGCTTTTGATTGGTTTGATAGAGTCGTTTCATTTTGGAAAGGTGACTGCGGTATTTGCCTGTGGTGAGAAACTGTCCGACCGCCGATTGCATGAGATTGGAACTGCCCATGTTGTCGCAAAGTAGATATTTTTCGACTTGAGCTTGGTAACGTCCCGAGAGTAACCAACCAATGCGTAGGCGAGAGTCTAAGGTTTTGGATAGAGAGTTCACGTAGATAACTCTATCTTGGTCATCAAGTTCTTTTAGGCTAGCAATTGGTGTATCAAACGCCAGACTGCCGAACACATCATCTTCGATAATCGGCAAAGATCCGGTTATCTCCAACAGCGCTTTTCGATTTGCCAAAGGCATACGAGAGCCCGTTGGGTTGGTAAAGTTTGGTGTTAGCAGTAGCGTTTTTACTTCCCATTTATCCAATGCACTTTGTAGCGAAGGGATGTCGATTCCGTGGCTAATACTGCTTGGTATTTCAAGAGCCTGTAACCCAAGTGATTCAAGTAGTAGTAAGTTACCGAAATAACACGGCGACTCAACAGCGACGATGTCACCCGGTTTGGTTAATGCTCGCAGAGCCAAACTGATCGCCTGTTGAGCACCGTGAGTAATCGCAATCTCTTTCGATCCCGCGGGCACGCCTAGATCATGGGTGATCTTTAACAATTGCTTTACTAATTGCTCGTCGCCAGGAGGTAGTTGGTAGTAACCGGGTAACTGAGTTTGCAATCGACTGTGGCGACCGATCTCGGCGTATAAACTACGAATCGCGGGGTTGTTGATGTTGGGATGTGCAGAACCTGCTAAAAGCTTCAAGCGACCCTTTGGACGAGAGAGCACCGATTTAGTGACAGATAGTAGATCGACTTTTTGAGGTTGGCTCGATGAATCCCAGCTGGTGGTATTGGGCGCTTTCACGCGATAGCCAGATTTAGGTACCGAGTAAACCCAACCCGTTGCTTCGAGTTCTTGATAGGCTCGAATTACGGTATTTTTGCTTACGCCAAGCTGTTCGCTTAACTGGCGGATCGAGGGTAGACGATCATCTGGGTGAAAGAGCCCTTTATCGATTTGAGCCTTAATATGGTGTTCGGTAGCAAGGTATTTATTGCCGCTGACTTCTACTTCCACGTTATTCTCCCTCGTTGCTCACTCTCAATCTGTAACCATTTAAAGTGTTATATCTGTATCTTTATTAGTTATCTGTACCCAACTAAGGTAACAGCATTGATGAAGAGTTGACCAGAGGTTTGTAATGCTGATTAAAATGATTCCGTTCGTGTTTGTAATATTGTGGTCGTCAGGTTTTGTCGGCGCACGTCTTGGTGTGGAATACGCGGAACCCGCAACATTACTCTCACTGAGGATGGTGGCCAACGTAGCGCTGTTCTTGGTTTTGATTGCAATCCTTAAGCGTCGTATCCCTCGTGGTCGCGCATTCTTCCATGCTTGTGTTGTCGGCATCTTGATTCATGGTTTCTACCTTGGTGGCACTTATCTGGCGATTGATATGGGTATGCCTGCAGGGTTGAGTTCTCTACTTGTTGGCTTACAACCGATTTTGACTGCCTTGATTATGATTAGCTGTACTTCACAGCGGTTTAACTTCGCACAATGGCTGGGTTTAGCCCTCGGCTTTGCGGGCATTAGCCTAGTGTTGATGGGAAATATTGAATGGCAATCAGATGATCAAAAGGGCATGGCGACGCTGTTGTGTTTGGTTTCGCTGGTGGGTATCACGGTCGGTACTCTGTACCAAAAGCGTTTCTGCAAAGGGACGGATATGGTCGGTGGCGCGATGGTGCAATACTTGGCTGCAGCTTCGTTGTTTTTACCTTTCGCGATGCGTTACGAAACTATGCAAGTGAACTGGACTGTAGAATTCACGTTGACTCTAACCTGGCTGGTGGTTGTTCTGTCTTGTGTGGCCATCCTTTTGCTGCTTTACATGGTAGAGCATGGAGCATCTTCAAGTGTGGCATCTGTGTTTTACTTGGTTCCACCGACGACAGCTATTCAAGCGTGGCTTATCTTTGGTGAGTCGTTCGATATCTACGGTGCGACGGGCTTCGCTTTGTCTGCGGCTGCTGTTTATCTGGTGGTGAAGAAGCCAGAATGGATCAAGGCTCGCAGGCGAACAGCGTTAGAGCGGTAAGCGTATTTCATCAAAACTAACTGGGTTTAAAGCCGAGTGATAGAAACAAAAAAGAGCCTGAATATTCAGGCTCTTTCTGTATCAAATATTGGCTAGCGACTATTGATTAGCGCTGCATTAAACAAGCGTAAGCCGTTGTAAACGGTGCTTCTTGGTATTGCTTAAGGCCAGTTTCTTTGAACTTCATCATAAGAGGGTTGCGCTTAAGGCTCTCCTTGATGTCAGCAGGTGACACAACGGTTACGTCTAGGCCGTCGATCAGTTGAATTGCTGCTTCTAGTTTGAAGCCAAAGCCACCGCCAGCAAATTTGCCTTTTGTTTGGCGTTGACGAATCACAACTTTGTCTACTTGGTAATCTTCCATCAACTTTGCAAAAGAGAATTGAAAGTCTTTCATATTCTGCGTGTCGTTTGCGTCGCTAATCGCAACCTTAGAAACTCGGCAATCAGGGATATTAAATACACCATCTGACAGAGAAAGAAGACAGATGACTGCATCGTTGCCTTTGATTTCAACACCACAAATTTTCATGTTCATACCTATTTACTTTTGAGCCGTACATTATGGTGCTATTTCCAATACTTCTCCAGTGTTTGAGCATGTCTAGGGTAAATAAGTGCGATATTTGCTTTCTTCAGATCTTTTTAAAGTTGACGTTTGGTTAAGTATTCGACAGTTAACTCAAGGGTAACGTTTGCTATGCGACTAGGTTCACAAACTTTTAGCTAGCTTTTATATTGATACTGTATATTATGCGCGCGTCCCTATTTACTGTGTGGTTATTAACCCCCTTATGAGTATCAACAACCTATCTATTAAGAGTAAAATTGCGATTCCACTAATGGTGATCGTGATTGTTTTCTCGACTGTTACTGTGCTTAATGTCATTAGATCTAATGCTCAGGCTGCGATCAACTATGAGTTGAATAATGTGGTTCAGCCCGTGCTAGACAATTTGGAAGATGGTTATCGTGACATTTACCAAGTTATTGCTTCTGCTCAAGGTCTGCTACTCGCGAAAGACCAAGCGGCGATTGAGTACCAAAAATTTGAATTTAAAGACAACGCTTACAAAGCGGTTCCTCGTTTTGAAAGTGTGGAAACTTTATATACAGCGGGTGTGCTGGATCCTTCTTCTCGCGGTGAGTTGTCAAAGCTTGTGAACGCGATGAGCAAGTGGGTGGCGCTGCATGAGCCAATGTTTGCAGATCCTGCCAACGCATACCAATACAACATCAATTACTCACCAGCATTAGACGCTGAGTTTGCAATCATTCGTGTTCAGCTTCGTGATATCAGAACCCTGATTGAACAGAAGCAGAGAGAGCTTCGCCAGCAAGCTGCTGACTCTATCGAATCAAGTAAGTTGATCATTGAAGTGGGTATGGCGGTCGCTGTTTTCGCTGCGCTTTTTGCGATGTGGTTATCTAACCGTTTTATCGTCCAACCAATCCAGAACGTAGAGAAAGCGATGAATGAGATCGCATCGGGCGACGGTAACTTGTCTCAACGCATGAAGGTTGAAGGCAACGACGAAATTGCTCGCTTAAGCTCGGCATTTAACCAGTTTGTTGGCAAGATCCATGTAACCGTGGAACAAGTTATTCTCACATCGAACGCAGTACGTGGCGAGATGGAAAACATCAAATCGCTCACGCAAAGTGTTGCTGAATTTTCATCGAACCAACAGAGAGAAAGTGAAGTCGTCGCGGCAGCGGTTCATGAAATGCAAGCAACTAGCGAAGTGGTCAGTGGTAATGCACTGGATGCCGCAACTGCAAGTAACGTTGCCAATCATGAAGTGGAATCGGCAGATACGACGTTGGGTTTAACCGTGACTTCTATTGAACGCCTTGCGCAAGATATCGAGAACGCGGGTGGCGTGGTTCAAGAGCTGGATACCGATGTGAAGAACATAGCTTCAATTCTTGGCGTGATCAAAGGCATTGCAGAGCAAACCAACCTGCTTGCATTAAATGCGGCGATTGAAGCAGCTCGTGCCGGTGAGCAAGGCCGTGGTTTTGCCGTAGTCGCAGATGAAGTAAGAGCGCTGGCGAGTAAAACTCAAGACAGCACTGGCGAAATCCAATCAATGATTGAACGCTTAGAAGTGGGTGCTAAACACGCGGTTGGCGTGATGACCGAAAGCAAAGTGAGTGGCGAGAAAACCATTGTTCAGGCAGGAACTGCGGCGTCTTCACTGAGTGAGATTCGTAACTCAATCGGCAAGATGAATGACATGAACACACAAATCGCAACCGCAGCTTCTCAGCAGTCTCAAGTGTCTGAAGAAGTGAACAAGAATGTTCAACGCATCGCAGAAAGCACTATGCAAATGGTTGAAATGGCGAGCAGCGCTGAGAATGCTTGCATGGCATTGGCCGAACAGTGTGAAGCGCTTGATAGCCTTGTATCTCAGTTTGAGGTTTAATCTTCAAAAATAAGCAGATAAGCAGATAAGCATGATCTGATAATGGTTGCTCGCTCTGGCTCCCATTGATCATAGCTGAACGACAAAAAAGCCCGCATTCTATGAGTGCGGGCTTTTTTTGACTAGGTGATCAGTTTTTAGACCTAATCAATCATTCGGTGTTAGCTGCTACGACCGTCTTTGTATGTGTAACGGTAGTCAACTTTTACGTTCGCTTGGTAATGAATGTCGCCGTTCATATTCGTGATTTTCTTCACTTCCATATTCGCGTCATCAATCTTGAACGAATCGTACTTTGTTGTTTGTTGGAACTGTGGCAGTTCTCTTGAAAGCTCAAAAGAAGTTTTTGTGCCTAACTCATCCATAAGGTTCGTGCCTGCATCGTATGCTTCCGCTTCAGTAACAAATGTATCAGACTTTAGCGTTGTTTCTTGAATCGTTGTTTTAGTTGCTGCAAACGCTGTGGTGCTGAGAACAAGAGTTGATGCAAGTATGATTAATTTTTTCATAGGATTACCTTACTTTGTTGGAATACCTGTGTTCCGGTACAGAACCAACATACCAATGAAGTGGTAAGATGAGTGTCAGGATAAAAGCCGATTTTGTTAGTATTAAGTAAGGAATATGGAGAAATGTCAGGTGTTGGTTGTATTGATTTTGAACGATTGTAGATGAAGACCATTTATGAACAGCGCATATCAAGCAAGGTGACACTGATATCTATCTTCAATACACTGTCTGGGTAACCATCGTTCAGCATAAGGTAAAAACATGGCCAATTGGGAAGGGGTAAGTGAGTTTGTTGCAGTGGCAGAGCGTGAAAGCTTTACCGGTGCGGCGCAGAAGCTCGCTACGTCGGTGGCTCAAATCAGTCGTAGAGTAGCAAATCTCGAAGAACGACTCGCGGTGAAACTGCTCAATCGAACGACGCGTAAGGTTTCTCTTACAGAGGCTGGGCAACTCTATTATCAGCAGTGTAAGTTGCTGGTTGAAGGCTTAGAAATTGCTGAGCTTGCGGTCACGCAGATGCAATCCACGCCAAAAGGCTTACTGAAAGTCACTGCGCCTGTGACCTATGGTGAGCGCCAACTCGCTCCAATACTTCATCAATTTTTAAAGCTTCACCCACAAGTAGAACTTGAGCTGATGCTGACCAATCAAAAGCTCGATCTCATCGATTCTGGTGTTGATGTGGCGATTCGCCTTGGCCGCTTAGAAGATTCAAGCTTGGTCGCAAAGAAGTTATCGCAGCGACAGCTTTATGTATGTGCAAGCCCTGAATACATTGAACGCTATGGTGAGCCGCATACGCTCTCTGAATTGAGTCATCACCAATGCTTAGTGGGTGGTTTTGAGCATTGGCGCTTCAAGGAAAATGGTCGTCCGCGTTCGGTTCGTGTTAATGGACGAATTAGGTGTAACAGTGGCTTAGCCTTATTGGACGCCGCTAAACAGAGCATTGGCTTGGTTCAACTGCCAGAATATTACGTGAGTGAAGATCTAGAGTCGGGAGAGTTGGTTGAGGTGCTATCCGATTACCGAGACGATAAAGAAGGGATCTGGGCGCTTTATCCGCAGAACCGTAACCTGTCTTCAAAGGTTCGCTTGCTGGTGGACTTCCTGTCTGAGCAATTGGACTAGTTCTATTTTACCAAATCACTTCAGATAAAAAGGTGCTTCAGAATAGAAATTCTGAGGCACCTTTCTATTAATGCTCTATAGCTTTACTTGTTAAACGTTAAACGTTAAACCGTGAAGCGATCAACCAAGTGGTACAGCTCATTTGCGCGGCTGTTGAGGTTCTGGCTCCCCGCACGGTTTTGATTCGCTAATGATGCTGATTGTGAGCTTTGATCGGAAATCACCACAATGCGTTGAGATATCTCTTGGCCAACAATGTTTTGCTGCTCTGTCGCGGTAGCAATCAATGAGTTCATGTCCATGATCGTATCAATCGACTCTTGGATTTTCGCCAGTGCTGCAGCTGCGGCATTCGCTTCTTCCACCGTTTGAGCACTTTTATTTTGGCTCGAATCCATTGCTTTTACGGCAGCATCTGAGGCGGCTTTTAGCTGCTGAATCATTTTATGGATGTCGCCAGTGCTTTCTTGAGTTCGGCTTGCCAGTTTACGAACCTCGTCCGCAACCACTGCAAATCCTCGCCCTTGCTCACCTGCACGAGCGGCTTCAATTGCTGCATTCAGTGCTAATAAGTTTGTTTGTTCGGCAATATCTTGAATGACCGTCAGTGACGACGAAATGTTTTGTACATCACCCTCTAATCTAGATACCACTGTGTTGGCTTCGGACACTTCGCTAGCAAGACCAGCAACAGAGTTGGCAGCAGCGTTCACTATTTGTTGAGCTTCTTTGGCATTACCCTCTGCAAGCTTCGCTGAGTCAGCCGCCTGACTTGCGTTACTGGAGATCTCTTGTGCTGTTGTTGTCATTTCGGTCATTGCTGTTGCAACTTGTTCAGTCTCTTCACGCTGACCAGTGGCAATTTCATCAACCTGAGCGGCGCGAGAAGACATACTGCTGGTTTCAGCGACAACTTGCTGGCCAACATCACTCACGCTGCGGATGATGGTTTGTAGGCTAGCAACGAAGGCGTTGAAGTTCTCGCTGAGCTTAGTGAACTCAGGGGCTTTGAATTTTTCCATTCGAGCGGTTAAATCGGCCTCGCCACTTGCAAAGGCACTAATTGATCGGTCGAACTGCTCAAGAGGTTGCATGATGGTGCGGTTCACTGCGACGGCGAAAACGGCTACCACTAGGGCAATCAATCCGCAGAAAATCGCGATAGCAGTCAGGGAACTTTGTAGCGCGACATTTGAACTCTCTTTCATCTCGGCAATAACAGCGTCGATGTCATCGGTGTAGAAGCCAGTACCAAGCATTAAGTCCCATTGCGGAACAAATACTGAGTAGCTGAGTTTTGGTAAAGCGACAGATTGGCCCGGTTTCGGGAAATAGTAAGTCGTAAATTCACCCAATTTTGAGTTCTTGATCAGGTCTCGGATTAGGTAATTACCTTGTTTGTCTTGAAGGTCATAGTAGTTTTTACCAATACCATCGTTACTTTGCCCAACCACAACTCGGACACCTTTAGAGTCATAGCCAAAAATATAGCCTGATTCGCCATATTCTAGGGTTCTCAATGTTGGTAAAGCCTCTTCTAGCGTTGCCCCTTTATCTAAAAATGGGCTGATCGAAGAGTAGGCCATTTGCAGGTACGCTTTGAGTTCCTTTTCTTTCATCGCCATCATATTGCTACGCGTCGATTCTACTTGCTGTGCGGTTAGCTCGGTGCTCTTCATATACGTCACGCTCATCATGCCAATTGCCATTAGTAGCAAAGGAATGAAAGAGAGAATATAAAGGCGGTTTTTGATGGTTAGGGTCATGTCACGCTTCCTGTGTGATTTTCTCATGCAATTTTCAACACATTATTAATGTGGTTTCAAAATGTAAATGGGCTTGTTGTCTAATTGTTACTCTAGAGTGTTTTTGTTTGATAAATATGATGATGGTTAAGTTTTTCAAGTGAGAAGCCTTGCAATTAGAGGCTTAAGAGCGAAAAAGCGAGTTTGTATCCATGCTTTAGAATTCGACGCTGCTTTGGTAGAATGCGGCCCTTTGTAGCACCTTGCTATGTTTATTCGTTAAGTGAGATATATTCATGAACAAAAGCCATGTGATTATTGGTTTAACTAACCCAAAGAGCCCGACGAATGTTGGCGCTGTTATGCGTGCGGCTGGTTGTTACCAAGTCGACGAAGTTAAATACACAGGGCAACGCTACGAAAAAGCCGCTAAATTCCACACTGATACGAAGAGCGCAGCGCGCACGATCCCGCTTACTGCCGCTGAGTCATTTTTAGATAATCTTGACGCGGAAACTCAGATTGTGTGTGTAGAACTAGCAGAAGGTGCGACACCACTGCCTCGTTTTAAACACCCTGAAAACGCTATCTATATCTTTGGCCCTGAAGATGGCTCAATTTCTCAAGATGTTGCGGATAGAGCTGATCACGTTGTGTATGTGCCAACGGTAGGCTGTATGAATCTAGCTGCGACGGTCAACGTGCTACTTTATGATCGCCTTGCTAAATCGGATGAAATGGACGAGAGCAACGAGCTTATTAAAAAGAGCCGTGATAATCGCAATCACTTGCAAGTGAAGCAGGGCTAGATATCGTTCTAATCGTATGTGCTCTCTTAATATCCAATGCCGATTAAAGAAAACCCCTTATTCGTAGGAATAAGGGGTTTTTACTTGGTTGAACTTGGATCTTAGGTCTTAGGTTTGGCTATTCAGCACATTTGGAAGCCATAATTTTTAATGGTTGTCCCGTCTCATCGAACTGTAAGCTCCATACATACTGCCCTGGATTACGGATGGTAATAGCAGTATCTTGCCCGTAACCACCTTTAGTTAATGAGTTTAGTTGTCCCAGTTTTAGGTTGAGCCCATCCGCTGTAAATTGTGGTGACCAAGCTTTAGACGCGTATTGCATGCGATAGCTACCAGGCTTTTCAGTGGTAACGACTTGGTAAGTGTTTCCACCTTTATACGCAAACTCTCGTTTAGCTACGTGTTTCCAACCTGAATCAGTAAAGTTGCCAACCACATAAAGTGGGCTTGAAATTGGCCCTTCAGCGTTAATCGTTGGATTATTACATTTAGCCATGAAACCTTGTCCAACTTCATTCCCTGTCGCCATTATGGCCGCTATAGGGCCTTTTTTATTTGGTTGTGTTATCGACAAGAAACGAGCTTCAAAAGGGTTTAGAACTATAGAGTAATGACCATCAATTGCTGATATAGATTGCTCAGATTCAATATCCGTCAGATCAGCTTTGGAGCCTGCTTTTTCTTTGGTTAGTTTTATGGTCTGCTCTTTGTTGGTAACGTTCACTGCGTAGATAACTGCATCGCCTTCATAGGCTTTGTGATCGACATATGCGATATCGTTGGCGATTAGGTTTGTACGTTTACCCTGTGATAGAGCGGGGTGCGTTTCCCTTAATTTCATTAAGTTTGTAACGTACTGCTTTAAGTCTTTTTCGTTGGTATTGAGTTGAGTTGTGACACCTTCTACTTTACCGCTAGTACGTGCTACATGGTCATCGCACAAGCCATTAATGGCACAGTCATCAGTCCAAACTTTATCTGAAAAACCTTCTAGTTGATCGCCAATTTCGTCCCCATAGTAGGTGGTTATTGGGCCTGTATAAGCTGCTTGGAATGAAAATGCCGCTTTATAACGCTGCCAATACTCTTTGTCTTGTGGAGAAGCGATATCACCGCGCTGTAATAAGTCACCAAAGCGAACAAGGTCATGGTTACCAATCATCAAGTTGGGCTTTGCGTGGTCTGGGTATAACGAATGTAAAGACATGCCTTCTGCAAGCCATTCTCCACCTTTGTTCCCCACGCCTGCTTCGTTTACGGCAAAGGTTTCTGTTAGGCGGTAGCGCATCGGGAAATCAAACGCAGAACATAAGGCCGGTGCTTCATTTGAACCGTAACCTGTTTCTATAATACGGTTCTCACCGGCCCAAATTTCCGCGACTATATAACCCAGAGGGTTCACGGTTTTACCTTCGCTGTTTACGTATTCGACTTGAGAAGAAGCAGTGTCTACCGTCTCTCTGATTTGACTCCAAGCTTCTTTTGGCACTTGATAAGCCTGATCTAAGCGCCAACCATCGATTTTGAGTTCTTTGATCCAATACTCGGCAACTTCTTGATAGAAGGCTAGGCTCTCAGGGTATGAGACTGGATTATCTTCTCCTTGGGGCACCTTACCTGTAGGTGACGGCACTACGTTTTTTTTGTGGTGGCCAAATACGCCATCAAAGAAGACATAAAGCCCTCGAGCATGCGCTTCTTCAACTAAGGTTTTAGCTTCTTCCATCGTTCCGAATCTAGGGTCGATATTGAAATAATCAGTGGCAAAATAACCGGTTGCATCCAATCTATCAGCCCAATGGTCTTGGTTTTCGATAGGCTCTGAATTAAAGATTGGGGTTAGCCAAATCCCGTTCATGCCAAGAGATTCAATGTAATCAAGTGAGTCGATAATACCTTGGATATCTCCGTTATGGTGACTGGTTCCGTAGCCTGTCCCATGACCAATTGAGTCATCGCCACTGACAAAGCTTTCGACCATCACTTGATAGATCCTCAAGTCATTCACGTCGGCATTCGTATTCGTTTGGCATTGGTATGTCGTTGGTTCTTGAACTGATTCAGGTGCAGATTGGCAACCTGCAAGTAGGATGGCGGTAACGGCCAACGCGGTATTGGATAGAGAAAGTTTCACGTTAAGGTCCTTATTATTATGATTTAACTTATTATTCACCATCCTGATATTCTATAAATCCTCCGTTAAATAGTGGCAATAGGAGTAGACGGTAGGCTGAGAGACTGGGGTCACAATATGTAGCTAACTTCTTATGCATATTATGATGAAGTGCTGGTTTTTGAGTCCCAGTTGAGATTTGTACGGCCATAAATTTTATTCAGTATGTATGTGTTTTGTTCAGATTAAGTAACTCTCTGCTTCTAGTGTTATCTATCCCGTAAGCAATCGGATATTATCTTTGGTTCATCACTAGATAATTGAAGGGTTAGATAACACTATGGAAGACAAGCAATTACTTGCCGCGCTACAACAAAATCCTGTCCTCGATCTGTATCAGTTATTCCAAGAAGTTGGTCAAAACCGCTCTTTGTATGCATTACTAGAAAAGCTATCTTCCCTTAAAGAACACCATCAACTGAGTACTCGTCTTAGCCCTTTTAAGCCTCACATTGAAGGGTTGTTGGCTCAATTTGATAGCACTACGCCGGATAGCGAGATCCTCAAAGCGGTCGCTCTTCAGTCTGAGATTCAGCAACGAGGCCACAGCATGAGCCGTTACATCATGACATCAGACAATCATCGCCATTTCTCTCCGAATGCAGACTTAGTGATGTTTGGTGATTCGATCACCGAGTGGGCTCCATGGGCAGATATTTTCCGCGATGTCTCAATGGTCAATCGTGGCCTAGCAGGCGATACCACAACCGGTATGTTGCGCCGTATTGATACCACGTTGAATGTGAAGCCAAAGTTGTTGTGTTTTATGGCAGGGATAAACGATTTAGCTCAGGGTTATGATGTCGAGCATATCTACCAGAACTACATTGATATGCTTAAGGTGTGGCAAGAAAACGATATTCGAATCTTGGTGCAATCAACGCTTTATGTTGGCTCTAAACTGCAAGGTTTGAATCCGTCGGTTGAATTGCTCAATAGCAAGTTAAGCGAGTACTGTTTCCAGCAAGGTATTGCGTTCTTAGATGTGAATTCTGTATTGTCACCTAATCAGCTTTTGTCGAATGAGTACTCATGTGATGATTTGCATTTGAATGCGAAGGCTTACCAAGCTTGGACTGAGGTTCTTCAACCTACGGTAGCTGAGCTACTAAAATAGACTCACGCAAATAAATAGATAAATAGGCAGCGAGTTAAACAGATATACAGATAAGCAGCTTAGCCAATATCAGAAAGCTAAGCCTTAACTGGTTTCGTGAACAATAAGGGACATCAATGTGAACCTAAGACAGTTGGAAGTCTTTTACGCCATCATGCAAACCGGCACCGTATCTGGAGCTGCACGTAATCTGCATGTGTCACAACCTAATGTGACTCGTATTCTGGCGCACACTGAGCAACAACTCGAGTTTGGTTTATTCGAACGAGTTAAAGGACGCTTAGTACCAACGGTTGAAGCGAAAACCTTGCTGCCAGAAGCGGAGAGGGTATACCAGCAACTGGGTCAATTTCGCGCTTTGACCAATAAAGTAAAACAAGGACACCAGCATTTACGCATTGGTGCGCCACCGATTCTGGCGACTAAATTGCTGACGCCAGTGATCGCCCAAATGTCTCGCGAGCAAGAACTCTCTTTTGAATTACTGACAGCCAACCGTGACGAACTGTGTGCTGGGCTATTAAAGCATGAGCTTGATATTGCTATCGCGTTCGGCGATGAAGCACCGCCTGCCATATTAAGTGAAACGCTATTAACCGAATCACTCAAGGTTTTGGTTCCATCCAATACGGTTGAGCAGTTACCGGCAGAATTAACGCTAAATGATCTTATCAATTTTCCGCTGCCAATCATCGGGCTTGATGGCCGCGATCCATTAGGCCTCCTGTTACATCAAAGCCTTATTGCACGCGATGAGCATTATCACCATCCGATATCGGTACGTGAATATAGCGCGGCGGCGGAACTGGTGAAGCACCAAGCTGGGTTTGCGATCGTTGACCCGTGGACGGCAGAGCAGTACCAAAATGACGATGCGGTTTGTGTGTTGCCACTTCAACCAGATATCCAATTCTCGGTCTCGATGCTTTGCGCAGAGCACACCCCTCAGTCGATTTCCGTTAAGCAATTTATCGCTTCATTGAAGAGCCATACTCACCCTATAACTTAAGGTTATAGGCTCGCCATAAATAGGTATTCGGCAGCCTTCAAATTCTTAATTAAAGTAAATCCATACAAGGATTTATTAATTAGGAATGCTCATGTCTATCGCTCAACCTTACCTTCTTTTTCTTGGGGATGTTACAGATCCACTTGCCGCAAAGACAGCTCGCGGTATTCACCAATGGCGACCAGAAATCTGTCTAGGCCAACTGCGTTTAACTGACGATACCGTTTCACTGGGGTTAACGGACATGACCTTGCAAGCTGCTCAAGCGCAGGGGGCGAAAACGCTAGTGATTGGCACCGCAAATCCGGGGGGCGTTATCCCTGATTCTTGGCAGTCAACCATTATGGCAGCAGCAGAAATGGGATATGAGATTGCATCTGGCATGCACCAACGACTGAGTGAATTTTCACCGCTTGCTGACATGCAGCAACAAGGATTGACTAAGCTTCATGATATACGCCATTTTGATGGTTCTCTAAAGGTTGGTAACGGTAAGCCTCGTCAGGGCAAGCGCCTGCTTACTGTCGGAACAGATTGCTCAGTAGGCAAAATGTTCTCGGCATTAGCGATTGAAAAATCGCTTAAACAAGCGGGAACATCTGCTCAGTTTAAAGCGACAGAGCAGACCGGTATTTTGATTGAAGGCAGCGGAATTTCGATTGATGCTGTGGTTGCGGATTTTATTTCCGGCGCGGTTGAAGCGATTAGCCCAGAATTTACCGACCATGATTGGGACATCATTGAAGGGCAAGGTTCATTGTTCAATCCGTCTTTTGCTGGTGTAAGTTTGGGGCTTTTACATGGCGCGCAAGCCGATGCCTTGGTATTGTGCCATGAAGTTGGAAGGCCACATATTCGCAATCTGCCACACGCGCAACTACCAAGTATTGAACAGACGATTGAAGCTAACTTGCAAGCGGCGCGATTGACTAACCCAGATGCGAAACTATTTGGTATCTGTTTGAACACCTCGTCGATTAGCGTTGAAGATGCTGCGACATTGTGCCAAGAATGGACCACACTATATCAAGTACCCGTGACGGACCCTGTGCGTTTTGGTGTACAACACATTACGAATCATTTGCGACATTCACTTTAGCGACTTCATCATTTCTACGTTTCCATTTGTTAAAGCGAACATCAACCGAGTGAAATTATGAAGATTACAGCAGAACCCATTACTATCGCGATGCAAACGCCGTTTCGCATCTCTCGCGGCAGCCGAACTGAGTGTCATGTTGTTCGTGTTCACATCGAACACGACGGCAAACAAGCTCAAGGGGAATGTACCCCCTACCCAAGATATGGTGAGTCGTCGGAGTCTGTGTTAGCGCAAATTCAACAAGCGTCTAGTGCGCTTGAAGCGATGTTTGAGCGAGGCATTACCGATCCCGCAGAGCTAAGAGATCATCTTCAGTCTTTATTGACTGGAGGGGCAGCGCGAAATGCGGTCGATTGTGCGCTTTGGGAACTTGAAGCTAAGCAAGCTGATCAGGTCTTCCCGAAAAGCCTGTTTGAGCTGCCAACGCAAATCATCACCGCGATGACTGTCTCAATTGGTACGCCAGAAGCGATGGCGACCCAAGCGCGAGATTATGTCGCCAACGGCGCAAAACTGCTGAAAGTGAAACTTGATGGTGAGCAAGTGGTGGAGCGTGTTCGCGCAGTTCGAGAAGTTGCGGAAGGTGTAACGATTGTATTGGATGCCAATGAAGCGTGGACAGGGTTGAATCTCGAAGAATTGTTTAACCAACTGACTGAATTTGATATTGCTATGATCGAACAGCCTCTGCCACAACAGCATGATGCATCATTGGCACACATCAAGCACCCGATCCCACTGTGTGCTGATGAAAGCTGTCATACCACTTCACAGCTCTCATCGCTGTTGGGTAAGTATGAAATGGTCAACATCAAGCTCGATAAAACGGGTGGCTTGACTGAGGCATTAGTTCTCGCAGAAGAAGCACAAAGGCTCGGTTTTACTCTGATGTCTGGTTGTATGCTTGGTACTTCTTTGGCGATGCGTGCAGCTCTGCCTATCGCCGTTCAATCTGAAATCGTCGACCTTGATGGCCCAGTCTTACTTGGCCAAGACGTTTCTCCTGCTCTGACTTATCGCGATGGGATGATTATTCTCTAAGTTCGTTGAGCCTCGGGTTAGTCGATGGACATGGCATAAATGAAATCGCACGAGTGAAAGCTTGTGCGATTTTTTAGATCTCTAGTCCTTAACTTATTAAATAATCAAAGGTTTTTACTGCTTGATTGAGCGCGCTATTCGTATGATTTACGGGCGTATTGATAAAGTAATCACGTTTCTGTCGGTGCGGTCACTTTCTATTATCGCAAAACAGACAGCTCAAGCTTTATAAAACAATTGTTATGATATCTTATGTGAAATGTTAATGATTACTCTTCATTTAATAGCTTCACTAAAGCTATTCGATGCAAACCTAAGTAAGGCTCATACCCTAACTAATTGAATCATTGACAGTTCCTGTTGATTATTTGATGAGAAGAAGGTGGGGCGAGTGAGTAGTCATGTCTCCGAGGTTGTAGAAAATAAGGATAGTTTTGAGCGCCCGTTCTCGATCAAAATCCCACGTCGTAAGTGGTTTGGTTGGAAAGGTATTGAGCTGCGCTTAGTACTTGCGTTAGCCATGCTATCGATGACCACTATCTTCCTCTCGGTTGTCTCCAGCTTTACATTCGATGATTTAAACCAACGTCTTGTTGAGCTAAAGGAGAGTGAAATCCCGGCCTTAGATAATGCCGCACGCCTTAATGATATGGTGCGAGTGATTATCACAACGTCTTCTCAGCTTGGTGACGCTGAATCGAATTTAGAGCGCAAACAGGCGATGCTAAAAATCGAAGATGCTATTTCCGTGATGAATAGCGTTATGGTTCAGTTCCCTGATTATCATGCCTATTTTAAAGACCTTATCGCCCAAGTTAACAATAGTCTGAGTTTGTTGTATCAAAGTGAGATTGAGTCAGAACAACTCAATCAAGAACTTCGTAACTTGCTTGAGGGCTTTTATCCTCTATTGCAACAAGCCAGTGATTCACTCGATAGTTTATCTGACCCAGCCAAAGATCAAATCCAATATACCCAGTTGAAATCTCTGCTTTATTACCAATTAGGCTTGGTAGAGAAGCTGTATAACGACTCAAGCTTTAATGAGCTCGATTACACCAGTTACCGTTTAGAGCAGGTAGGGGAAGAGTGGTGGAAGCTCTGGGTCAGTGGTGATTTAAGAAGTGATTTTCCTCAATTAGATCATCAACTCACGGTGATTTATAACCTTGCCTCAAGTGATAGCAGCTTGTATGGGATGAAAAATAAAGCGCTCGATCATCTTTATCAAGAGCAATACTTCCTGCAAAACAGCCGCGAGCATTTGAACCAATTAACCGTGCAGATCGAAAGCAACACCAGCAAGGTGAATAGCAATATTGACCAATCGATTCAGCAGGCGCAGCAATCTTTGCAATCTAACCAGCGTCTCTCTCTTTTCCTTTCTCTATTTAGCGTGTTGGCTGCCGCTGCTATTTCATGGTTCTACGTGCGTAAGAGCATTTTGGAAAGACTTTTACAGCTTAAAGACAACATGTTTGCGATTTCTACCGGCCATTTAGATACCGAAGTGTCCATTCGTGGCAAAGACGAAGTGACGCAAATGGCCAAGTACCTAAAGGTATTCCAAACCACGGCCAAAATCGTTAAGCAAACTAACCGAAAATTAGAAGCTGAAGTGGAAGAGCGAACCCTAGCCGAAGCTAAACTTCGAGTGACTCAAGATGAGTTGATCCAAGCCGGAAAACTGGCTGCATTGGGGCAACTCAGTGTTGGGATCACTCACGAAATCAATCAACCTCTGACGGCTGTGAATAGCCACGTTCGAAGTGCACAGCTTTGGCTCGGTAAAAATAGACCAGACAGAGCACAAGAAAATCTTAAAAAGATCGAAGTCCTGCTAGAAAAGGTGGCTGCGATTACTCGTCACTTAAAAGCCTTCTCACGTAAGAGCGACGGCAAGACTGATAATGTGGAACTAGAGAAGGTGATTGGTGATGCGATT
Organism: Vibrio sp. QJM3NY_26; assembly: GCF_057786005.1. NCBI lineage: Bacteria > Pseudomonadati > Pseudomonadota > Gammaproteobacteria > Vibrionales > Vibrionaceae > Vibrio > Vibrio sp. QJM3NY_26. Next base: position 1,012,923 of record NZ_CM173516.1, read on the forward strand.
GATCTGTTTGAAACCAGACAGAGCTCAGTATCGATTCAGTATTCGCCCCAAAGCGACCAGATGGTTCGAGCCAACAACATACGCTTGGAACAAGTGCTGGTGAACCTCATCAGCAATGCTCTGGATGCTATTGAGCATAAAGAGCAGCCTCAACTTAGTATTGCTACGCAAGAGTTTTCGAACACCATACAGATTTTGGTTAAGGACAATGGACTGGGCATACCTGAAGAAGATATCCCGTATTTGTTTGACCCATTTTATTCCAGCAAAACAACAGGTAAGGGGCTTGGGCTCGGTTTGTCTATCGCATACAACATCATAAAAGACTTTGGCGGCTCGATTCACGTGGAATCAGTTGAACACCAAGGCACTACTTTTATCGTCACTCTACCAAAAGGCATAGCCTCATGACTGCAGAAAAACACATAGTTCTTATCGATGATGAAATCGATGTCGTTGAAGCCGTGAGTGAAATGTTGGAGCTAGAAGGGTTTAGCGTCACCACTTTTACCAACCCTAACCTTGGCCTTAAATCGCTCAAAGCGAACAGCCAGGCGGTTGTATTGTGTGATGTACGAATGCCACAGGTGGATGGGCTTACGCTGTTGAGTTCAATTCAACATAGAGCCGCTAACGTCCCTGTATTGTTGATGAGTGGCCATGGCGATATTCCCATGGCGATAGAGGCAATGAAGCTAGGAGCTTTCGACTTCTTAGAAAAGCCACTGAATGCGAGTGAGCTGGTAGAGAAGCTCGATTTGGCACTGGCACTGACACAATCTCAGCACAATTACCCAGCGACTACAGACGGTGATGCGGAAACTGAGTTACCGATTGAAACGGTGGTTATTGGCCAATCAAAAGCGATGGATACGATACGCAAGCAAGTGCTCGCACTGTCTCATACCGGTGTTGATACCATCATCAACGGCGAAACGGGAACGGGCAAAGAGGTGATAGCTCAAGCTCTGCATCAATTCAGTCGTCGTAAGACTAAGCCATTTGTCGCGATTAACTGTGGTGGTATGACAGAGAGCATTATTGAGAGTGAGTTGTTTGGCCATGAAGCGGGTTCGTTTACTAGCGCGAACAAGAAGCGCATTGGCAAAATAGAACAAGCCAATGGCGGTACTCTGTTTCTCGATGAAATTGAGAGCATGCCGATTGCGGTACAAATAAAACTACTGCGTGTGATTCAAGAGCGAATGATTGAGCGTGTTGGTGGTAATGAGTTGATACCTGTCGACATCGTCGTGGTCGCAGCCAGTAAAGCCGATCTTGTGAGCTTGAGTGAGTCTGGGGAATTCAGAGCCGATCTCTTTTATCGCTTGAACATTGCAAGCTTAAACCTTCCGGCACTGCGCCAACGAAAAGAAGACATTCAGGTGCTGTTTCGCCACTTTGTGATTCAAGCGAGCCACAAATATAAGACGCGCCCATCGACGATTTACCCCGAGCAGATACAGCAGCTATGTCGACATGAATGGCCGGGTAACGTACGTGAACTACGTAATGTCGCTGATCGATTTGTGTTGGGTATCGTCGGTGATGGCTTCGATCTTCAATCGCCAATTTGTGAAGCGTCCGGAGAAGATTTCGCCTTTGAAAAGCAGATGGAGCAGTACGAAAGGAATGTACTGACGGAAGCGCTAATAGAAAGCGCAGGTAACATTAACGAGGTATCAAGTAAGCTGAATTTACCGCGTAAAACCCTTTATCGAAAAATGAAGAAACACCAATTGGATAAAGAGAGTTTCAAAGCTTAATTCGTTCAGGTGTTTGTTAAATGGAAAACCAAAACCAAAACCAAAACCAAAATAAAAGCACAAGACAACAATGACCCATTTGGTTTTTAGTCGAATGGCTAACGGTTTCAAGTGATTGTAATAAAAGAGCTTTAACATCTGGCACAAAGCGTGCAACCCCTACATTGTGGCGTCAGCCCACACGAGGTTATTCGGTGTTGAGTCAAAAAACATATGACAGCTATCTATATATGACAGCTATCCAACATTGAATGATCGAATAAAGGACATTAGAAAAATAATTGCTTGTTGCAAGGAGATACAAACATGAAGCAAATACTGAAAGGTTCGATTGCTCTGATATTAGGCATGAGTTCAATAACGGCATGGGCCGCTGCAGAACCAGCAAACTTAGGACCTCGTCCCTTCTTTTTAGTCAACAATATGGATGAGAGCCCTTTGAAAACTAAGCTGTTGAGTTGCAGCGAAGGACCTTTTCATCGTAGTGATTTTTCTATTGGGCATCGCGGAGCTGCGATGCAGTTTCCTGAGCACACTAAGGAATCCTATTTAGCGGCGATTCAAATGGGCGCAGGTGTTGTAGAGTGTGATGTGACCTTTACCAAAGATAAGGCGTTGGTATGTCGTCACTCGCAAAGTGATCTGCACACCACAACCGATGTATTAGCGCACCCAGATCTTGCTAAGAAGTGCTCAACCCCGTTTACACCAGCTAATCCAACGACAGGTGAAGATGCTCAGGTGGAGTGCCGTACTTCTGATTTCACGTTGGCTGAGTTTAAGACGTTAAAAGGAAAAATGGATGGTGCGAACCCAAAAGCCACCACGGTTGAAGAGTACATGAACGGAACTCCAGGTTGGAGAACCGATCTTTACAGTCAAAGTGGCACACTGATGACACACGCAGAAAGTGCAGCACTCTTTAAAGAGCACGGCGTTAAGGTCACACCTGAATTGAAATCGGCAGCAGTAGACATGCCTTTCAATGGATTTAGCCAAGAGATGTACGCGCAGAAGTTGGTGGATGAACTGAAAGAGGCGGGTTTCAAGCCTTCTGAGACTTACCTACAGTCATTTAACTTGGATGATGTGAAGTATTGGATCAATGAAACGCCGAAGTTCGGCAAACAAGCGGTTTACCTTGATGACCGTGTTTATGAGCAAACGGACTTTGTCGCGTCTGTTGAGAACATGAAAGAACTGCACGATGCGGGTGTGAATATCATCGCACCACCTCTGTTTGCTTTGGTTGAACTTGATAAGAACAACGAATTAGTGGCGTCTAATTACGCGAAACTGGCTAAGGATGCAGACCTCGACATTATCGCATGGACACTGGAACGTTCTGGCCCGCTAGCGCAAGGCGGTGGTTGGTACTACAAGAGCGTGAAGGACGGCATCAACAATGATGGCGATATGATGAAAATGCTTGATGTGCTGGCACAAGATGTGGGTGTGATGGGCGTATTCAGCGACTGGCCTGCAACGGTAACTTATTACGCTAACTGCATGGACAGCGACGCATAGGCGATTCTGAGAGCGCTGTTACGTCGCTAATTATAGCGTTTGTATAGAGAGCGCTTAGCCAAAGAATAATAAGAGAAAAAGCAGTGAACCAAAGAGCCTTCGGGCTCTTTTTTTACCACTGAAATTGGTGGGACAGAAATGACCCAAATGATGGATTTTTAGTTGGACACGAATGACTCAAAAGATCTTGGCTAGTTTGAGTTTTGTTGTAAGTTATTGAAATTTAATAAATAAAAATATGGCACGAAGGCTGCAGTAGCTAAGGTGACTTTCAACAATAAGTAAAAGTAAGGTTTGAATATGAAAATCAGTGTTAAAGGACTGTTAATCGCTAGCTCATTACTACTTCCTTCAATGGCTATGGCAAGCGACTGCTCTAGTCGTGGTGTGTTAGACGATCGATACTGTGATGAAAACCAAGATTTGGTGGCCGATTCACCAAAGAACCCAGATGAGTGGAATGACCCAAGTACGCTTGTGTTTACCTACACGCCAGTAGAAGACCCTGCGTTGTACAAAGATGCGTTTGCGGATTTCCAAGCTCACCTAAGTAAAATTACAGGTAAGCGAGTGATTTACTACACAGTTCACTCGAACTCTGCGCAAGTAGAAGCGATGCGTTCTGGTCGACTGCACGTTGCTGGTTTCTCTACGGGCCCAACAGGCTACGCAGTTAACTTGGCAGGTTACGTTCCAATTGCGGTGAAGGGCGATGAGTCTGGTTTCCAAGGCTACAACCTAATCACGATTGTGCGTAAAGATAGCGGCATTAACAAAATGTCTGATCTGAAAGGCAAAAAGGTTGCACACACTTCTGCATCTTCCAACTCTGGCAACCTAGCTCCACGTGCGTTATTCCCAGCGAAAGGCCTAGTGCCAGATGAAGATTATAAAGTGCTTTACTCAGGCAAGCATGACCAATCGATTCTAGGTGTCTTCAATGGAGATTATGACGCAGCACCTGTGGCATCGGACGTGTACGATCGTATGGTAGCAGCAGGTCGTGTTGACGATTCTGAACTGAAGATCATCTACCGTAGCCCACGTTTCCCAACGTCTGCTTTTGGTTACGCGTACAACTTAAAACCAGAGCTAGTTGAGAAGATCAACGAAGCTTTCTTTAGCTACCGCTTTACACCAGAGATGAGCGCATCATTTAAAGGTGCAGATCGTTTCTCGCCAATCAGCTACAAAGAAGAGTGGGATGTGATTCGTGATATCGCTCATGCGACAGGTACGGCTTACACCAAAACAGGCCTGAAGAAATTGGCTGAAAAAGATGCGGCTAAACGCGCAAAGAAAAAAGCAGCTGAGCTAGCAAAACAAGCAAACAACGGCTAACTCTTTTTCTATTAGAAGGCTAAGTTTTAGAAAGACTTAGCCCTTTTAAAATACCTACTTCAACTAAATATCTATGCCCTCGCGGGTAGGGCATAGATCATTCGAAAATTCGCACAAGGAAATGCAGTATGGCCGTAGCAAGCTATGAAGGAATAAAGATAAACAACCTTTTCCACGAATATGTGGCAGGCAAGCCAATCCTTAAAGGCATTAATATTGATATCGATGAACCAGGCATCATCGCGATCATTGGTCCATCTGGTACAGGTAAAAGTACACTTCTACGCTGTATCAACCGACTCAACGATCCAAGCCAAGGTGAGATCATATTTGATGGCGCAGATCTGACTCAATTAAAAGGCCAAGCGCTACGTAAACAGCGTCGACACATCGGCATGGTGTTTCAAGAATATAACCTTGTCGAACGTTTAACGGTTATCGAGAACGTGTTGAGTGGCCGTTTGGGTTACATGACCGCTTGGAATGCATGGCGTCGCAACTACTCTGCGCAAGACCTAGCAAAAGCGTTCGAGTTACTTGAATTTGTTGGCCTGCAAGACTTTGCTAACCAACGTGCCGACAGTTTATCGGGCGGCCAAAGACAGCGTGTCGGTATCGCTCGCGCCGTTATGCAAGACCCATATATCTTATTGGCGGATGAACCGACTTCATCACTCGACCCGAAAACCGCGGTTGAGATCATGGAGTTGATGGAGACATTCGCAGAACAGAAAAACATTCCCGTGTTGGTTAACATCCACGATGTGAACTTAGCCAAGCGTTATGCCAAGCGCATCATCGGCATGTGTAACGGTAAAGTGCATTATGACGGTAGCCCTGAAGGGATCTCAGAAGAAGATCTAAAAATCATTTACGGGGGTGAGTCATGGCTGGATTAACCCCAAGTTCATCGCCAAGCGTACCGTCAAACCAGTCGCCAGCGAAGCATGAAAACCCATTCAAAACCTCATGGACTAACCGAGCAATCATCGCTGCGATAGTTGCTTATCTGTTTTACAGTTTCTCGACGTTAGGGCTAACCTTTGATCGTTTGGTCATCGGTTTTGGTGAAAGTGAGCGGTTACTATCAAGAATGTTTCCGCCTGATTTTTCGCGTACTAGCTTACTGCTGAGTGGATTAGCGGAAAGCTTACAGATTGCGATTATCTCAAGCTTCTTTGGCATCGTTATTTCATTGTTTCTGGGCTTGTTAGCTGCGAGAAATATGATGCCTTCAATCGTATCGACGCCAATACGTTGTTTCATTGCACTATGTCGCTCTTTTCACCCGGTGATCATCGCAATCCTATTTGTGAAAGCGGTGGGCTTCGGTGCCCTAGCTGGGATCCTGACTTTGGTCTTCGCATCGATTGGTTTTATTGCCAAGCTTTTTGCAGAAGCGATTGAAGAGATATCTTTTAAACCGGTTGAAGCGATTAAAGCAACCGGTGCCAGTTTTATCAGCGTCATTTTGTATGCGGTAATGCCTCAAGTATTTACTCGTTTTATTGGCTTTGCTAGTTACCAGTTGGATTCAAATCTACGTAACTCAACCATGGTTGGCATTGTGGGTGCGGGCGGCCTTGGCGGCACGTTATTTTCGGCATTCCAACGCTTTGACTACGACTTCGTTGCCGCTATTTTGATCACCATTATCGCATTGATTCTTGTGGGTGAATTTCTTTCCAACATTGTTAGGAGAATCTTCTAATGACAACAGCATCTATCGATAAAGAGTGGCAGCGTTTTACACCAAATGAACGAGTAGCTCGATTTGCCGTTTACCTGAGCTTAGTGTGTGCGATTGTTTGGTCTTGGCAGACGGTTGAAGTGATTCCAGAGTTCCTATACGACGCGCCAGCGCAGTTTGCTGACATGTTCGAGCGTATGGTGCCAGTGGACTACGCTTTCTATCCTGAATCAATCCACGCAGCGATGATTGAAACACTGCACATTGCGACGTTAGGTACCTTGTTTACCTTGATATTTGCGATTCCGTTGGCGTTGTTGAACGCGCCAAATATCACACCTAATAAAGCGCTGAACTGGGTGGCACAATTCTTTTTGGTGTCTTCACGTTCTGTGAACTCATTGGTTTGGGCTTTGTTGTTTATCGCACTATTTGGCCCCGGTGTTCTCGCAGGCATTATGGCAATTGCCATTCGCAGTATCGGCTTTGTAGGGAAGCTGTTAGCGGAAGCGATTGCCGAAGTGAACATGGGGCCTATCGAAGCTCTGCGCGCAACAGGCGCTTCTTGGATGAGCATCTTGCTTAAAGGGTATTGGCCACAAGTGATGCCCGCATTCTACTCCATCGTGTTGTTCCGTTGGGACATCAATGTGCGTGAATCTGCGGTATTGGGGTTAGTGGGCGCTGGTGGTATTGGCGTGGTGCTAAACGATGCGCAGAACCTTTTTGAGTGGCAAAAAGTTTCGATGGTATTAGTGAGTATCTTCGCAGTGGTTATCGTTGCAGAAGCCGTAGTGATCCACATCCGTAACAAACTCATATAAACATATGGTGCAATGCAGCGTGTTTTGTGTGATGTGTCAAAGTTAAGAGCTTATCTAGCATTTTGAAGCTCAAACGACCCTAGGTACTTCGGTCTACCTAGCGGTCGTTTTTTTATGTCTATTGAGTGACCTGAGACCTTGTTAGAAGGGCGTGACTCGTTTTTAAGTGTCTAGCTTTTAACTGCCAGCAGCGCATCCACAAATTCTGCAAACCCATAGCCACCCGGCTGCGACATCACCTTACTTGGATGATGATCTAACTTATCCCAATAATGCTTAATGTTTGCCACGCCAACGGTGAGTGGTAGTGATTCGAACATCTGTTGATCGTTCATTGAATCGCCGACATAGCAAGCCTCATTGTGGATTTGCTCAAGCGATAAGCCTTTATCAGCAAGGAAGCGGTGTACTGCGTTTTTCTTTGAGTGTTCGCCATACCAAGCATTGATATGAATCGAACTTGCCGTCGCGTGTGCGCCTAAAGCGTGTATTCTTTCGAGTACCGCTTGAACAGTTTCAGGATCAACAGGCTTACGGTTTTGGCCGATATCAATCGCGACCTCACACAAGCGGTAAGATTGATCCAAAGTTAGTGATAGGTCGGGATAACTCAACAAGATCGCTTCAACTTCTTGTTTTAGCTTAGCTTGGTTCTGACGCACTTGTTCTAGCGGTGTTTCAGATGAGAGTTGTAATGCACTATCTTGCTTCTCTAGTAAGAAGGCGCCGTTCTCTCCAAGCACGGCATCGACAGGCCAAAGCTGCGCAATATGGTCACACCAACCAGCACAGGCTCCCGTTACTGCGACCACTTTGATTCCATTGTCTCTCAGCTTTTGTAACGCAATCAGGGTTTCTGGAGGGAGTGAACCTTGCCAAGTGAGCGTGTCATCGACGTCGGTTAATACCCAGTTGATGTGTTGCCAGTCATTACCTAGTTGGTGTTCCATCCTCAAACTCACTTATTCGGGTTTATTGTGTTGCGTGGAGTGCTCAGTTCGTCGTTAAACGTCTTTCACTCAGTGTCGTTAATTAACGCTTAACCGTGTTTAGAAAATACAATGTTTAGCAAAATCACCGGCTTCATTGGCAGTCCAGTCGCCTTTCGGCTTTTCTTTCATATCTGTACACCAAGCTTCACTGCCCACTTCTGTACAAGCCATCAGTTGAGTCGCTAGAAATAGAATTAGCGCGATTTTTTTCATAATAAAGATTCCTTTATTCTCTAAATTTCTGCTTATAACTGTACCAAATACGACTAGCGATTGTTATAGCAGCCAGTGACATAAGTTTGCTAAAAACGATATAGAGTTGGGCTTGGCTCTAAGATGGGAAGTGAAGGGGTTAGGCCGTCGCGATAGGAAAAATCAAAGTGATAGATTGATAAAGAAATTGAGGGGTAGATCGAAAAAGCCAGCAACATGTGCTGGCTTTGAAATTCTTGTGCGCTTCTATTCGTTAGTGAGCTTTAACTACTTGTCGAGTTATACCAGTTTCATCTCTTGGATGATGTCCGAAGCGATTTCTGGCTTCGTGCTCGTTGGTTTCTCGTGTAGGTCTGCTTTCAATTGTCCCTTACGGTTACTTAAGCCTGCTTCAAGTTTCTTGAGTGCTGCAGCGATAGCTGGGTACATAACATCGTCTGTAGATTTTGCTGTTACTCGTACACCTTCGTAGTTGGTGAATACTTCTACCTGATGTTGACCGTGTTCTTTAGTAATGATGATGTCGCAACTGATCAGTGATGGGAAATGGTTCGATATCTTCTCGAATTTACTTTCGATGTCTTTGCGTGACTCGTCGTTAATTGATACGTGATGTGTTTGAACATTTATTTTCATAAATCATACCTTTCCAATGACTGTGTCATTTAAACGTAGCAAACATCGGTGAGTTTAACCAACTGCGAAATAGCACATGTGTGATTCACTTCAGTGTTATCAAATAATCTCCCATTACTCCCTTGAAAGTCCGATGAACTGGTCGCATATTATGTTTCGTGAATTTCAAACGTGTTTAAAAATCCCTCACCTTTGAAGTATTACTCCAATTCACTCTTTCAACTTAGTTTTTATCGCCCTAATCACGCATCACTCCAAATACTTATTCTAGTCTGCTTTTATAAATCCACATCCATTTTAGTGAACAAAACATATCTGCTCTGTCGATATCACAATTACTGATATAAAGAACAATGAGATATTGAGATGAATTTTAGTGCGGGATACTCTAACTGCCATCTTCTATTTGGATCCGTTAACATGAAAATGCCTGTTAAATTCGCTGTAATCGCAGCTTCCCTTTCTTTCGCTTTTAATGCCTTTGCTGCCCCTGTTGAGTTTCAGAAAATTCCAGAGATCATGCAGCAGTTTGAAACGGCAGAACTGTACGTTAAGAAGTCGGTCACCTTAGGTCGTTTACCAGCCGAGTCTGAAATTGGCATTGATTTTCCTACTTATGTTTCAGACGGGAAGGGTGGCTACAGCTTAGAGACAAACAACGTAATGACAGATTCTGTTGTTATCGCAAGCATGCCGAAAGCGATTGTGGATGATGTTTTCAACCAATGGCTAGTACCTAAAGAGACATGGATCAGCAGCTACGGATCTTTGCCAACCTCGATCACTGAATTTAAGCCCTTTAAGCGTATTAAAACCATTAAAGCGATTAAGATCGATGCTGAAATGCTTGAGCTGTTAGGCAGTGAAGATGGCAACACGGCGATGATCAAAGTGAGCTGGGATGAGAAGGGAATGAAGGTCTATAAGGATGGTTACTTAGCGGATTATGAGTACGGGATTGCCCCTCATGAGATGCAAGAAAACTATGAATTAGCACCTAAGTAATTTGATTCAATTTTAGAAAAGCGCCCTGTTTTTATGGGGCGCTTTTTTAAAGCCCACCAAAACATGACGAAACTCACACTTTTCTGACAATTTACCGTTCGTTGTGTTAGCATGCGCGGCTTGTCTTTGTAATTGATAAAAAACATATTACTCAGCGGATTTCTTTGTTTATCTGCCCGTAATGACCTCATTCAGTTTGGCCTGATTTGGCTGAACATCTGCATTTTGCTCGGACGCAAAGAGAGTAGTACTCACTACTTCACTATGTACATTTGAGAGCACCATCTATCAAAGGCCTTTTTGAAACAGCCTAAATTAGCGCGAACTTAGTTCTGCGTGAAGGGTTTCGTTTTTCCAAAAATCCCTCTCGGCGGCTAAGTACTCCTTAGTTGCTGACAAGTAAGGAGTCTATATGACGACTACGGTATCTACGTCCGTACCTACATCTCAAGCTGGTAACACAGCTCCGATAGAGAAAGAAGTAAACCACCCGTTTCTCTCTTTGGTTATCATGGTTATTGTTGCTGCAATCGCAACTTACTTCATCCCTGCTGGTGAGTTTGAACGAGTGGTCATGAATGGTCGCACGGTGATTGACCCAGACAGTTACACATTATTAGCTAGTAACCCAACGACATTAGCCTCTTTTTTCGAATCATTTTTTAAAGGCTTCAAATCCGCTTCTGGCGTGATGGGTGTTGTGGTATTCGTTGGTGGTGCTTTCGGCATTATCAAACACATGGGTTTGTTAGACGCATCCGTTGTTGCGCTGACGACGAAGCTAAAGAAGCAAGGCTTGTACGTGATTGCACCTGTGATCATGACGGCGATTTTCTTCAACGTCACCTTCACGGGTATGCGTGAGCTTGATGTCATTTTTATCTCTTTGATGATCCCGATCTGTATTAAGCTTGGCTATGACGCGATCACGGCACTTGGCGTTGTTTTACTGGCAAGTTGTGCCGGTTTCGCTGCAGCTTTGGCTAACCCATTCTTTACGGGTATCGCACACACTATTGCTGAACTGCCTATGTATTCAGGCATGTGGTACCGCTTTATTGTTGGCATGTTCATGTTGCTAACGGGTGCTTGGTATGTACTTAACTACGCGCGTAAAGTTAAGCAAGATCCAACCAAAAGTTTGTTGCATGGTACGGGTTACCACTACGAATCTAGCGTTGAAGCGAAAACACTGACTACTCGTGAAAAGCTTGCGGGCATCGCGTTCTTGGGCGTATTCGCATACATGATCTTCGGCACGCTGACGATGGGTTTCGGTTTCACTGAGATTGCGGGTGCATTCGTGGCAATGGCGATCATTCCAGGTTTGGTTGCGGGCTTGTCTCCGAATAAGATTTGTGAATATTGGACCAAAGGTGTTAGCGATGTATTGGTGGCAGTGCTGATCATCTTCTTCGCTCGATCAGTGTTAACCATTATGGAAGACGCGAAGATCGTCGATTCTATTATCTTCTATCTCGCACAGATCATTTCTGGTAGCTCTAAACTCGTGGCAGCGGCAGGGATCTACTTCTCGCAGGCTGCGATCAACTTATTCATTCCGTCTGGCAGTGGCCAAGCTGTGATCACTATGCCAATCATCATTCCATTGGCAGATATTGGTCAAGTGACTCGTCAAGTAGCAGCACTGGCTTCTCAACTGGGTGATGGTATTTCTAACTATATTTACCCAACCAATGGTGGCTTGTTAGCGGTATTGGCTATTGCAAAAGTGCCTTACACTAAGTGGGTTCGCTTCTTCTTACCGCTGTTCTTGTTCTGGTCGGTGGGTGCTTTGATTTCAGTTGTGATTGCTCAAATGATTGAGCTAGGGCCTTTCTAAGGGTTTCTGTTTAATCGAATGCATGGACAGTTAGGGTTTAACTGAGGCCGTGTGAATTACTAAGAAGGCAGCGAATTCGCTGCCTTTTTTCGTTTAAAGAAAAGCTATTACAATGACCAAGATTACTCTTCAAATTGGTAAGAAGAGGGCACCACAATCACGCCTTTCTTTGATATATGAAATCGTTCTGAATCCGCTCTACTATCAATACCTATTTGGGTACCAACAGGCACTTTCACATGCTTGTCGATGATGCAGTTTTGTATATGACAATTTTTCCCAATTTCAACATCTTCAAACAGAATACTGTCAATAACAATGGCCGCGTTGTTGACTTTAACTTTTGGGAAAAAGATGGAGTTCTGCGCTGAACCACCTTCTATCACCACACCATTTGCGATCATCGAGTTGATGAAGATCCCTTGATTCCCTTCAACTGAAGCGATGGTTCGAGCGGGTGGTAATTGAGGTTCGTAAGTGCGGATTGCCCAATCGGGTTGGTATAAATCGATAGGGGAAACTGGCTTTAGTAAATCCATATTGGCTTGATAATAAGAGTCGAGGGTACCAACGTCTCTCCAATAAGTATCTTGTGTAACTCTGCCTTCGGTGTCTCCAAATTTGTAGGCATAAACGCTTTTATCCCCTACCAATTTAGGTATCACATCTTTACCGAAATCGTGGCTGGAATTTGGATCTTCTGCATCCGCCAATAGTGCTTGTGTAAGCACTTCTTTATCGAAAATATAAATCCCCATTGAAGCCATGCTTCGTGTTGGCCTTCCGGGTACGCAGGCAGGATAACGGGGCTTTTCTGTGAAGTTGTTTATCTGATGCGATTCGTTGATTTCCATAACGCCAAACTCTTTGGCTTCATCAATCGAAACTTCCATACAAGCCACCGTTAAGTCGGCTTCGCTCTGTTTATGTTGTTTGAGCATTGGCGCGTAGTCCATACGATAAATATGGTCGCCTGATAACACCACCACATGTTTCGCTTCGCTGCGAGAAAGCAAATACAGGTTCTGATAAATCGCATCGGCTGTTCCGCTATACCAGCTATCACCCGTTCGCATTTGTGGAGGAACATTGGTGATGTATTCGCCGAGCTCGGGGTTAAGCACCGACCAACCATCACGTAAATGTTTTTGCAAAGAGTGAGACTTGTACTGAGTCAGTACCAGAATTTGGCGAAGTCCAGAATGCAGGCAGTTCGCGAGTGTGAAATCGATGATTCGATATTTGCCACCAAAGGGCACCGCAGGTTTTGCACGGTTATCGGTGAGGGGAGAAAGCCGAGAGCCAACACCGCCGGCCAGAACGATTGTTAGAGTGTCTTGCATGGTCAGAACCTCAATGTATTTATGATTATGAACATAGACTTGCAAGCACTAAGCCAAATGTAACTCATTGAATATTAAGCGAGGTGGGAGTGATTTTTGTAGATCTGCACCAAATTGATGCGTACGAGATATTGGCTTGCTCTATTTTGATCCGAAGAGTTCTGGGCAAAGTGAGGGGGTGAATTAACAAGATGACGCACGTGAAAGTTGCATTACAAAACTGTCAATAAAATGAAGGAATAAAGTGATCGGGTCGATATAAATTTACATAAATAATCACAACTTTTCACAAATTGATTTCCATCAATAAAGTAGGGTTATTCTGTGCTACCTTGCACGCAAAATAAGAAATGATTACTCATTCACCAATAAAGAATTAAGCCCTCAAAAGGAAATTATAATGAAAAAAACAGTATGTGGTATTGCGGTTATTGCGGCTCTTATGTCAACCAATGTTCTTGCTCATAAAGAAGGTGATTTCATCATCCGTGCAGGTGCAGCAACGGTATCTCCAAACGAAAGCAGCGGCGCTGTACTTAACAATCCAGACCTAGAGTTCTCGGTTGATTCTGATACTCAGCTTGGCCTTACTTTCGGCTACATGTTTACTGATAACATCAGTTTTGAAGTATTAGCCGCGAGCCCATTTTCTCACAGTATTTCTGTTAATGGTTTAGGTAAAGTTGCTGACACTAAACACCTTCCGCCAACGTTTATGGTTCAGTACTACTTCGGCCAAGCGAACAGCGACTTCCGCCCTTACGTGGGTGCGGGCATTAACTACACTGTCTTCTTTGATGAAGAACTTAATGGCACTGGTAAAGATGCAGGCTTGAGTGACCTGTCTCTTGATGACTCTTGGGGTCTTGCTGCAAACATCGGTATGGACTACATGATCAATGAAGATTGGTTCTTGAATGCGTCAGTTTGGTATGCAGACATTAGCACTACAGCGAAATACAAAGCGGGTGGAAAACAGTACTCAACAGACGTTGATATCGACCCATGGGTATTCATGATCGGTGGTGGTTACAACTTCTAACCCTCCCTATTAGTTTACTAAAGGCGCTCAAGCACCAGCCGCTTGAGCGTTTTTTTTGTTTATTCGCTAGCTAACTTTATTAATGAAGAATATTCCTCATTCGTAATAGATTGTTAATAAAACAGAAAGCCAACTGTCATATTCGGCTCCTATGATCTCGATTCTAATTATGGAGGATATATGAATCGTAAATTTAATAAGCTGGCTCTATTACTGCCTATCGCGGTAAGTTCTGCTCTGGTTGGGTGTTCTCAGTCAACTTCAACGTTGGTAACACCATCAACGACTGCAACATCATCTCAAACGTCACTTGATACTTTTAGCCTCCAATGCCAATCCATTCAACAACCGAACATGACAGATGCCACTCTTTCTGGAATTAGTTTGGTTGGTCGTGCTATTGCTGACGCCCCGTTTGATACTTCTGCAGCCGAAATCGTCAGCTACGATTCATGTACCGACAAGCTTTATGTGGTTAACGCTCAAGCACAAAAAGTTGATGTGCTATCGATGGACGCTGACAGCGCACCAACTTCTGAGGGCTCTATCGACCTTCAATCAGCCGCTGCGGCTTCTGGTATTAATATCGGTGCTGCGAACAGTGTATCTACTCATCAGGGTTTAGTTGCTGTCGTGATTGAAAACGCCGACAAGCAACAAAATGGCATCATTGCTCTGTATCGCTCAGACACGCTAGAGCTGATCACTACTTATACGGCTGGTGCATTACCGGATATGGTGAGCTTCTCGAAAGATGGTCACTATATTGCCTCTGCAAATGAAGGAGAGCCGAATTCGGATTACAGCATTGATCCTGAAGGCTCAGTGACACTGGTTGATTTAACCAATGGTCCTTTGCAAGCGAAAGTCACGCAGATTGATTTTAAGGCATTTAACCAAGGTCAGCCACGGTATGCAGAACTAACCGACAAGGTTCGAATCTCGGCGCCTAATGCAACCGTTGCTCAAGACCTTGAACCGGAATACCTAACGTTTGCTGATAACGGAAAGCTTTACGTAGCCCTGCAAGAGAACAATGCATTGGCAGCAATTGACGTGGCGAGTGCAGAAGTGGATGCGATTCTGGGATTAGGTGGAAAGCCTTGGGATACTGCTCAGTTGGATGCGTCAAATAAAGACAAAAACATAGGTAACCTACAAAGCTACGCAATGCTAGAAGGCCTTTACATGCCAGACAGCATCACCAGCTACAGTGTTGATGGTAACACCTACATTGTGACTGCAAACGAAGGCGACGGCCGTGAATATGGCATCAAGACGACGCAACAATTGTGTGACGACAAAGGCTTTGAGTGGGATGGTGATGACTATCAAGGCACCGAAAACTACACCACAGAAAAAGATTTTTGTATTGCTTATGTCGATGAAGTGCGTGGCAAGAAGCTAGACGTTGACGCGAACCACCCATTGGCTGGGGCACTCAAAGACAATAAGCAACTTGCTCGTCTTAAAGTGATTAAGCCACAAGAGACACTTGCTGCTGACCAAAAGGTTCAAGCATTCGGTAGCCGTTCTTTCTCTATCTGGGATGAGGCAGGCGAGTTAGTGTTTGATAGCGGTGATGATTTCGCTCGAATCGTTCTTGAGCAAGATCCTGCAAACTTCAACAGCACCAATGATAACAACCAAAGTGGTGACGATCGCAGTGATGATAAAGGGGTTGAGCTTGAAGCTATCGAAGTGGCTGAGATTAACGGTAAGCACTATGCCTTTATTGGTCTTGAACGCCAAGGTGGCATCATGGTTTACGACGTAACACAGCCTAAAACTGCAAGTTTCATCAGCTACTTGAACAACCGAGACTTTACACAACCAGTGTGCACTAAGGTTGATGAAGACGGTGATTGCGACAACGATACGTACAACGCTAAAGCGGGTGATTTAGGCCCAGAGTCAATCAAGTATTTCGCCCGTTCTGGTAACCACTTTATTGCGGTTGGGAACGAAGTAAGTGGTAGCACATCAGTTTATCGCGTTGAGTTTTAATCACGGTTACTGCGTGTAACTAGACTCAACAAAAACAAAAGCGCCACGACTTGTTAAGTCGTGGCGCTTTCTATTTATGCATCACAAATATATGCGTGATAATTAACTTCTATGGTTGTTGCTTAGTTGGTGCTAGAGCAATTTCACGGATACAAACGTTCTGTGGTTGCTGGTAAGCGAATGATACCGCGCGAGCAATATCGTCAGCTGCCAGTACGCCGCCCATGTCTTCTTTCCAAGAATCGTAACCGTCTTTGATCTCTTGAGAGGTAGTGTGCGACAGAAGCTCAGTTTCTACAGCGCCCGGTGCGATAGTCGTAACACGAACGTTTGAAGCGGCAACTTCTTCACGAACGTTCTCAGAAATAGCGTGTACCGCGAACTTAGTACCACAGTAAGCCGCGTGGCTTGGGAAAGTTTTCTTACCCGCGATTGAGCTGATGTTGATGATAGTACCTGTGTTGCGTTCCATCATCGGAGCAAGTACAGATTGCATGCCGTTTAGAAGGCCAATCACGTTCACATCGAACATTGTCTTCCACTCTTGAGCGTCTTGAGTATCGATTTGACCAAGAAGCATTGCACCAGCGTTGTTGATAAGCGCGTCTACAGGGCCAAATTTAGCTTCACCTTGTGCGATTGCTGCATCAAAAGACGCTTTGTCTGTCACGTCTACTTTTACTGATAGAGAGTTTGGTAGGTTAAGCGCTTCAAGGCGGTCAACACGACGAGCTAAAAGTAGCAGAGGGTGACCTTCATCGCTTAGACGACGAGCGATTGCTTCACCAATACCAGAGCTTGCACCTGTAATTACGATTAGTTTTTTCATTTTATTTCCTCTGTACTTTTATTGCGTCGGGTGGTTACGACGTATTGTTTAAGTGCATTTGAATCAAGTGCTTGTTGCCTTGCTTCGTTGCGATGGAGGTATATTAAGGAAAATAGCATTGTTGATATATAGCGCTTTACTTGAAACACTGTTGCGGTGGTGCAACAATAAAGGTGCACACTTTATTACTTCATCATCTTAAAATCTCACAACTAAGCTGGCGACCATGCTCAATCAAATTAACCTGTCTGATATTCGCTCCTTCGTACTTATCGCGCGTTTAGGTAACTTCACTAAAGCGGCAGAGGAGCTTGATGTGTCGCGTTCCCACGTGTCACGTCAAGTGAGTAGCTTAGAAAAACAGATGGGTGTGACTCTGTTTATTCGTACTACTCGAACCTTAAGACTGACGCATGCAGGGCAAGATCTGTACGCGAGATGTGAACAAGCTTTAGATAATATAGACCAAGCTCTGATTGCTGCTGTGGATGATGTCGAAGAAGTACGTGGCGACATAAAAGTAAACTGTGTTGGCGGTTATTTGGGTGAAGTGATCATCGCGGATTTGGTGAATGAGTTTATGCAGCTCTACCCAGACATCAGTATTAGCCTTGATTTCAGTAGCAACCGAGTCGACTTGATTGAAGACGCGTTTGATATCGCTTTTCGCATGGGAAGCTTAGAAGACGCGGGCTTTATCGCAAGAAAGCTTTTAGACATTGAGATGGGAACACTCGCGAGCCCTGAGTATTTTGCTCGCAAAGGGAAGCCAAATCACCCCAAAGATCTGATCCATCATGATTGCTTAACGGGGTCAGTGCGCAAGTGGAGCTTTCAAGCTTTGGACGACACCAAGAAAACGGTTGATGTGCATGTGACGGGCAGGTTGCAATGCAAAAATGGCCGAGTGTTGGTACAGGGCGCGAAATCAGGCAACGGAATTATTCGTGTGCCAACCATCTATTGTTTACAAGAACTCAATGACGGACAACTAGTGCAAGTGTTTGATGAGTGGGTGGTGCCGAAAGTGGACTTTTCAGCGATCTACCATCGAGACCGCTATCAACCAAGCCGAATCCGAACCTTCATTGATTTTGTAAAAGGCCGTTTTGAGCAAATACCAGTGAGCTAAATAGTGCGTGCTGTCCATTATTTGCAATAGAACGGATTAGCGTGGGCTTACATCTCGTCGATTTCGTTTTGCAGGTTTTCCAGCTGGTCTAGTATCAATAAGAACTTCTCACCAAAGGGTGTCACTTGATACTCAACTCTTGGTGGCAGTTCGTTGAACATTTGTTTATCTAAAATCCCGAACTCTACATTTCGCTTCAAACATTCATTCAATACCTTGGTCGATAATCCTTCTACTGACCGCACCATTTCACCGGGGCGATTAATGCCATTTGCCAATAATTGGTAAACCGTTAGCGACCATTTACAGCCGTAGATGGTTTCTACCATGCGAGCTGAGCGCTCTGGTGCTGATTTTCTTGAAAAAAAGTTTTCCTGATTTTTCATAAAGATGTACCAATAAGTACCTACCTAACCGATTTGTACTTACTATTCATAGTGTTAGTTCAAAGCCTAAGATTACCACGTTCACATGACTTAGGAGATAACAAAATGAACTTCACTAAAAATGGTATTGCAGTAGTAATCGGTGGCACAAGTGGTATGGGATTTGAAACAGCGAAGCAGTTAGTCGCTCAGAACATCCATGTGTTGGTTGTCGGCAATAACCCAACTAAGTTAGATAAAGCGGTGTCAGAACTTCAATCACTAGGCCACGCTTCTGGTTGGCAAGCTAACCTTTATGATGGTGCGAGTGTGTCTCGCCTTATCGAACACCTTGAGTCGTTAGATGAAGGTATTGGTTACCTTGTTAATGCTGCAGGTTATTTCAACCCTAAAGCGTTTATTGAGCACCAAGAATCTGATTACGAGCAATATATGCAGCTGAATAAAGCAACCTTCTTCATCACTCAAGCGATAAGCAAATTGATGATCAAGAACGGCGGTGGCAATGTGGTTAACGTTGGTTCTATGTGGGGTAAGCAAGCAATCAAAGCGACGCCATCTTCTGCCTATTCAATGGCTAAAGCAGGCCTGCACGCATTAACACAGCACATGGCAATGGAACTGGCTGAGCATAACATTCGTGTGAATGCGGTGTCCCCGGCTGTGGTTAAAACGCCAATTTACGAATCTTTCATTAAACCTGAAGAAGTGGATCAAGCGTTAGAAGGCTTCAACGCGTTCCACCCGATTGGTCGAGTCGGTTTACCGAAAGACATCGCCAATAGCATCTCTTTCTTACTGTCAGACAGTGCAGATTGGGTAACGGGTGCAATCTGGGATGTTGATGGCGGTGTGATTGCTGGTCGTAATTAATTAGGGTTCTTTTTAGGTGGCTGTCGCGCAGGCAAAATAGCAGCGAGATGGCCTCCTTGATGAGTATTCGCGTAGAATAAAAGCTAGAAAGATAATAAGAATAATTAAAACGATAACAAGAGTAAGGTCGCCATTATGTTCAACATGGATTTTTCAAAGAAACTGGTTATTGAAACCGAATCATTAGATTGGATTGCAAGCCCTGCCAAAGGGGTATGGCGTAAGCCTCTAGAAAGAGAAGAGAAAGAATCGGGCCACACGACCAGTGTGGTGAAGTACGATCCTGAATCTTCGTTTTCTGAGCACCCACATCCACAAGGCGAAGAGATCTTCGTATTAGAGGGTGTGTTCTCAGATGAAACAGGAGACTTCCCTGCTGGCACTTATATCCGTAATCCGCCGGGTAGCGCGCACTCTCCATCAAGCAAAAATGGCTGCACGATTTTGGTTAAGCTTAATCAGTTTGATGAGAGAGACTTAACTCAAGTTCGTATCAATACGCTAGAAACGGAATGGCTTGCAGGTATCGGCGGTTTACAAGTGATGCCACTGCATGAATTCGAACACGAGCATGTCGCTTTAGTTAAGTGGCCAGTTGGCGAACGTTTTCAGCCGCATCGTCACTTTGGCGGTGAAGAGATCTTTGTGTTGTCCGGTACCTTTAAAGATGAACATGGCGAGTATCCAAAACACACATGGATGCGTAGCCCTCACATGAGTGAGCATTTCCCTTATGTGGAAGAAGAGACCGTCATCCTAGTGAAAACAGGTCACCTGCCATTGGATTAAAGGAGTGCCCAATACAAAGATGAGAAAGCCGCATTGTTTTGAACAAGCGGCTTTTTTTAGTTTTTACATATGAGCTGACTAGTAAGCGACACCAATACGTTGGCGTGGGAACTTGCCAGATTCTAGTTCATCAATCATCGCGATAGCGTAATCGCTGACGGATATTTTGCTGTTGCCAGCTTCGTCGGTGAGTAATTGGTCGCCGCCTGTGCGGTAGGTTGACAGTTTCTCACCCGGGAAGATTTCTGCTGCAGGGCTAACAAACGTCCAGTTAACTTCGCTGTTCGATTGCTTGAACACTTCAAGAGCTTCGCCTTGTGCTAGCGCTTCGTTTTTGTAATCCGCTGGAAAATCAGGAACGGTCACTAGCGGTACATTTGGTGCTACTTCTAATGAGCCTGCACCGCCAACCCAAAGTAGGCGCTCGATACCGATGCTTGGTAATGTTGCCAGCAATTTAGTCGCAGTGTTTTTTACGATGTCGTGATTACCCAGAGCACGTCCGCCAATCGAAGTAATTACTGCATCAACGCCGGCTAGTGCGTTTGCTAGACTTGCGGCTTCGTCTTGTAAATCAAATGAACGAACTTCAATGCCTTTGGTTTCCACGCGGTTTGCATCTCTTACAACAGCTACCACATCATGACCACGAGATTGAGCTTCTTGAGCGATGTGACTACCAATCCAACCTGATGCGCCTAATACTGCAATTTTCATCATGTCTCTCCAATTATCTAATTTATTAAGTCGTTTTCTCGACAGCCATTGCAGTCTAATAGCTCACTAGGTTGCGATAAATATCGCAAAATGATGTAGATTGTATCTAGATAGTGATCTAATAAGATTCGATTAGCTGCTAAACAGTTCAAGGAGAGTGTGATGGATAGGTTGACGGCGATGCGCAGTTTTATCGAAGTTGCGAATTGTGCCAGTTTCACTCAGGCAGCTGAGCATTTGGACATGAGCCGATTACAGGTTTCACGCCATGTTCAAGAGATAGAAGGGTGGTTAAAGCAGAGGCTATTGCACAGGACCACTCGAAAGGTGAGTTTGACGGCGGCAGGGGAGGTTGCGTTACAACGTTGCGAAAAAATTCTCCACGAGACCGCAGAGCTAGAAGTCACTTCGCTCAATCAAACCGATGATCTTTCGGGGGTAATTCGAATTGCTGCACCCATTGGTTTAACTCAAAACATGCTGCTGGATGTGGTCGAACAATTCACTGAGTGTCATCCTAATGTCACGGTCGAGTTGTTTGCATCGGATCGTTTTGCTCAGTTGGTGGATGAAAGAATCGATATTGCCCTTCGCTATACCGATCAACCTGACGATAGCCTAATTGCTAGGAAGCTAATGGAAATCGATTCGGTGGTGTGCGCCTCACAAGACTACCTAGACAAACACGGTGAACCTGAAACGGTTGAAGCGCTTAGACAACATAATTGCTTTCGCCATTTGAGTGTCTCTAAGTGGGATTTTGTTAAGGATAACCAACATTATTCGGTTGAGGTGTCTGGCACCATTAAAGCCAACGATGTTGGGGTGTTAACCCGCGCCGCACAGCATGGCAAAGGGATCGTGCGATTACCGTGTGACTTAGCGAATCCATTGATTGCCAATGGTAAGTTGAAGCGGATTTTGGAAGACTTTGTTTCACCGAGCAGTGTGCTTTGGGCGGTGTATCTATCACGCAGCTATCAACTCCCTGCTGTACGTCAGTTTATTGATTTTGCAGCAGAAGCTTGGTCTAACGATATTAAATCTGAGGGTGTTTGAGGTTATATATCCTAAGTACACAAGGCATAAACATATAAATACAAAAATCCGATATCAAAGGTGATATCGGATTTGAACTCAATAATTCAGAGTTCCAGCACGCTCTCCTCTCACGAAGTCTTTACATGTAATGATGTACGGATAATCGGGTATCTATCGCCTTTTCGTTAATGTCAGGTAAAGGTCGATACAAGCTTCTGGTAATGTCCGTCAATACTTGGTCGTATACTTTTGAAACGACGGTTGATATATCGCTTGTTAATTCGTACATGCTATCTGCCGGTTGAGTTGCTTCGGTACTTGATGCGATCTCGGTGAGTGCATGCATCGCACGTGTGCAAATGGGTGACCCACTGCTTATAGGACAGATAATCGATAATTGGTTAAGTTTTCTGTGTGTCTGAGAGGCGTAGAATTTGAATCTCGCATACTCTTCTGGCTTCTCCATATCAGGGATACACATTCGTAACTTGGTCAAGATCTCCATGCAGTCTAAGATCTGTTGCCAATTCATATGGTATTCGCTACTCATGTCTTCTCGTTCAGATTGGATCAGCCAGATGATCATGACTTCATCCATCAAGAACATGCTGTGGCGAATGGTTTTACCGTGAATAGATTGGTTACGCACCAAGCTACGGTTTTGCCAATCGCTGTGCATTGCGATGAGTTTTAGATGGTAGATGCGATACATAGGACGGCTATCAAACGACACATGAGATTGAAGCAGTTCAGACACCTCAAGTATGTTGTCGTAAATCTCATTCACTTTGCGAATCGAGTCGCTAGACAGCTTATAACCAAGAGCATAATGCGTTGCGGCGCGATGTTTGCGTGATAGCAGTAATAGTTCTCTGAGTAGAACTAAGGTTTCAAACCTATGTGATAGCGCCGTTTGTCTCTTTTTGGAAAAATGAAATAGGGCAGCAAGTACTGCTATGGATAAACCAACTGAAATAATTACAAACATATTTAACTCCTAATATGTGCATACCTACTTAGTGGTAGTGCAGACGCCGTGCCAAAATCAATAAGTGTTATATTTCAGTGGTTTATGTTTTTTCTTTATTTATGGATGATCAATGATGGTGCATGACTTCACCATTCGAGTGAATGTTTCTCATATTTTGCAGGATTTTTTGAGAGGTTACGCTTTTCTTGTGATTAGGCTGGGGAGGTTTCGATAGGTAGGGACACTTCGGCGATCAATCTCTAGTTCGTCTCAAAGTACGGAAATTAAAAAGGCCTCATTCTTTAATGCTATTAACTAGAAACAGCATTAAAAAGTGAGGCCTTTCAATATTTACTAGCGATCCAATTATCGCCAGCGCGGGACACTGACGATTAAACGTTACGCAAGCTTAAGGTCGAACTCAGTGCGGTACATCACCATATCTTCAATGGTCAGTACTGGCATGTTGTGCATTTTACCGAAAGCAACGATCTCTGGCGCTTTTGCCATCGTGCCGTCTGGATTGGTTACTTCACACAGTACGCCTGCCGATTGAAGACCTGCCATTTGCATAAGATCCACAGTGCCTTCTGTGTGACCGCGGCGAGCAAGTACACCACCTTTGCGAGCACGCAGTGGGAATACGTGGCCAGGGCGAGCAAGGTCAGTAGGCTTAGCTGTTGGGTTTGCAGCTGTCTTGATCGTCGTGACACGGTCAGCGGCAGAAACACCTGTTGTTACGCCTACTTTTGCTTCGATAGTCACCGTAAACGCAGTTTGGTTTGCGCTGTTGTTATCTACAACCATAGGTGGAAGTTCAAGTTGGTTTGCTTGCTCGTCGGTTAGACACAGACACACGATGCCGCTGCATTCACGGATCATTAGTGCCATTTGAGCATTGGTTAGGTGTTCTACTGAGTAGATGATGTCGCCTTCGTTCTCGCGATCTTCATCGTCAAGTAAAAGTACGCCACGACCTTCGCGTAGAGCTTGCAGTGCGTTTTCAACGCGAGTGATTGGTTCGCCAAATTCGGCAAGTAGTGAAGACTGATTCATGGTTAAACTCCTAAAATATCACCAGAATCAGGGCTGTATGAGGGATCTCAACCGAGCACAACAAAGCCAACTCATTATAAGTCGGCTTGTACCAATCGTACTATGATTGGCTTTAGCTCATTATGGTTTTATCCAAAACGAAATGCACCCGCCTAAGTTGGAGGCATGAACCCAATAAATGGGCATGCCTTTCCAACTTAAACGAGTGTGTTTTCATTCTCTCTCATCCGGACTATGACCGTCGGCTCTGGCATCTCACCAGATCTGCTGACCTCGACGAATCGAGCGCTCGCGGGCTTATCTTTAGATTTTGCTAAGGACATACCGCCGGTGGGGAATTTCGCCCCGCCCTGAGAATAAAAATTAATAATTTGTTTTGCTTTGAAAGCAGACCAGATGGTAATCCTTTCAATAGTGGATTTAAAGGACTGACAGCAAAGTTTTTTAGATTCTGCCTTTTGAAGGCGGTAAGTGCTCATTTTATCAACGAAACAGGCATCACTTGGTTTGCATACATAGTTGTGCGTAGATTTTTGATGTTTGAAAGGGTTTTCATGTGTCTATGAACATGAGTGTGTGTCCAATTCATATCGTTGATAAAGCAAATGTTTATCAAATGAATGCTAACGTGGCTTAATAATTCAATATTGTTACACCATGACGTCTTACTGACCGTTTTGACATAAAATTGATATTAGCGCTGCTAAGCTGCGATAGCATCCGGACACTTTACCTAAAAGATCTTAGCCATGACTTCTCTGTTCTCTAACAAATCCAAAGGCTTATTACTTCTCGTTCTAAGTTTGTATTCTCTCGTACCTTTTTTGATCTTTGGATCGAACTTTGACCTTGGAAGTGCGGTTTTGCCTTTCTATGGTGCCTTCATGACGTTCGTGACGTACTCAGCAGGCAATCAAGGATTCTTGGTAACGCTAGCTGTTTTGTCTCTGGCATTGCTCACGATGAAGTTTTCCAAAGCTAAGCTAGTCAGCCTGTGTCTGCAGCTTGGCCTGTTGTTGGTTCTTAGCTTTGCAGCGAAAACCTTCTTAAAGCATTCAACAGAAAGCCCTCGACCTTATTCTGAGTATTTGGTGACGCAAGAAGTTGTCGAAATGCCAGAAGTGTTTTATGAACTGCCACTGGTAGAAAAGAACGCAGCGATTGCATCTGTGCAAGATAAGGTGAGTGAGTGGCGAACGCGCCACTGGTTGGGTGAGACTGACTATTCTTTCCCATCTGGACACATGATTTTCGTCGGTGTGTGTTTGGCGTTCTTCGGTGGATTGTTTTTAGAAGCGAAGCGTTTTTATTTGGTAGGTGGTTTACTGGTTTGGGCTGGTGGTGTCGCTTACAGCCGAGTTTGGCTTGGCATGCATCGCCCAGAAGACTTAGCCGGATCTATCGCTTTTGCAGGTCTTATCTATCTATTGGTGCCGCTTATCTCAGAGCAAAAAATAGAACGCTATTTACCTGCATTTTTGAAACAGACTTCTTAGGGATTCTTCCTCACTCCGAAAGAGGGCTCAGATTAGCAATACGTGATAAACGTTATTGATTGAGCCCTAGTTCTGCTTGTTTCTTTTTGGTTAGCCCTAATGAAACAATTCGGTGTGATTCAGTGAGGTAGTATCTCAGCTCCTCATCCCTTTCTGATGTGCTTTCAAAAAGCTGAATCCACTTCATTCCGCGCGAAGCAAAGTAGGGAGCAGGTTTATAGCCCAGTTCTTCTTTCAGAAAGTCGAAGTTCTGATCGGATGCCTTAAAGATAAACGCAGGCTCGTCGTTAGGCCCCCAACCACCAATCGCAAACACCTTCCCACCTACTTTCCAAACGTGAGAGTTATTCCACTGCATCACATAGCTGGTGGCAGGTAGTGACTCGCAGAATGCATTGAACTCGTCGTATGTCATAGGAGTGTCCTTTCAATAGATGGGTGTGTTGGAACTGTGCTTATTTCTTTATCAGCGTTTTCGTTATGAACTAGCCAGCTAAGCCCTGCCAGATAGCAGTAAAGCCACTGATAGAACATAACAATAAAGAACCGATACGTATCTTCTCTTTTGGAATGCTTTGCGTGGTCATTAACGCCACTTTGTAACCCAACCAAGCCGCAGGAAGCAACGGGATTGTGATAATCAAATGGTGCATCGTGAAGAAGCCAATTGGGATCTGTACCAGTAATGAAATGATAGAACTAAACACGAAAAACGCAGAAAGGTTACCACGAAGTTGATTGGCATCTTGGTGCTGAAGTAGTAACGCCATTGGTGGACCACCAATACCTGAACTGGTGCCAAAGAATCCTGAGAAGAATCCAGCAATGCCCATCTTGGTCGGTGTTGGCTCTAACCTAAACGGCAGCAAGCTGACAATCACCGCAAATACCACTAATAAGCCTAACCACAGAGACAACACGCTCGTTGAAACCATCACTAACAAAGCACCACCTGCAATCGACCCCGGAATGCGTCCAAGCAGTGCAATTTTTAATCCGCCGATAGAAATGTTTGCTCGGTGTTTAAATGCATTGAATATAGAAATGAACAGGCCAACGAGACAAATAGGCGCGGGTACGTAGTCAGGTGAGACTAAAAACAGCAGTGGGGCTGCCACAATAGCCAAGCCAAAGCCGATTGCGGTTTGCACAAACGAGCCGACAAAAATGAGTGCCATCGCGATAAGTACTGTCTGATCTATGTATTCCATAAGCCTGCGGATTAATTTTAAAGGAGCTAACGAATACTATAAATTAAAACGAAAAGAATAGTCTTATTATTCAGTGAGGTTTATGCAAATATCGACCTTTATTATTGTCGATATAACGGGCAACGAAAAAGAGAGCGAATACCTCAGGATGTTATCCTTCAATACTCACTCTCTTTATTGGAATGACTGTTGGTTTTTAGCTGATGGGGGAGTCAGCGTTAAACGTTAAGCCATTGCCAATTTCAGGCGTTCAATAGGCTTGTCATTAATGGGTAAATGGATAAGCGCAGCCGCAAATGCCAGTATCACTGTTGACCACCAGATTGGCTCGTAAGATCCGTAGTAATCGTAAATACGACCACCAACCCAAGCGCCTAAGAAACTACCCACTTGGTGAGTAAAGAACACCAAACCGTACAGAGTAGATAGGTAACGCGCACCGAAGATCTGACGAACTAGTCCAGAGGTGAGTGGTACCGTTCCTAACCAACAGAAACCAATCGCCGCACCAAAGATAGCAGCCGTTGATTCAGTTACAGGAAGAGTCACAAACGCACCAATAACTACAGTACGAACTAAGTACAGTGCCGACATTACATGACGCTTGCTGAACTTATCGCCCATCACACCCCAGAAATAAGACCCGAAGATGTTGAAAATACCCACATAAGCCAGTGCCATTGCTGCACTGCTCGCGGGTAGGTTTTTGTCGGCTAAGTAACTCGGTAAGTGCGTCGCAATGAACATCACGTGGAAACCACACACGAAGAAGCCTGCGTGAATTAACCAATAACTTTTGTTCGCAAATGCTTCAGACAGCGCTTCTTTTAGTGTCTGAGTGTCTTCTACTTGTTTATTGGTTGCCGACTTCGGCGCTCGCATAAACAGGGCAAAAGAGATCATGAAACAACAAAGCACGCCAAATACTTGCATCGCACTTTGCCAGTCGAATTCGTTCAACATGTATTGTGCGCCTGGAATCACAGCGAACATGCCAAACGAACCTGCTGCTGTGGTTAAACCAAATGCCTTAGCCGCGTGCTCTGCAGGTACTACTTTTGCTACTGCACCTAACACGATCACATAGCTTGTCGCACTCAATCCAAGGCCAACGAGTGCGCCCAATGAAACGTAAAGCATGCTTGATTCGGTAGAAATTGAGGTAAGAAGTAAACCCAAACCGTAAGCACATGCGCCAGCAATAATGATGCGTCTTGCTCCCCATTTGTCTGCGGCCATACCCACAAAAGGTTGGAACACACCGAACAGCAGGTTTTGTAGAGCAATAGCGAAGCTGAAAAACTCTCGCCCCGTGCCGAAATGCTCTGAAATTGGCATCATGAAAATGCCGAATGATTGTCTGATCCCTAGACTGATAATAAGTGTGCCGATCCCAAGCCATACCAGTAAAGGAAAACGGAAAATGCTCATTCTAATACTCTTAAATTAATGGTGGTGATGTGAGTGGTCTTGCGCTGACATGTGTTGGTCAGTCATCTCATGGTGATGTTCGTGTCCAGAATGCTCATGCGCTGACTGCTGGTGGCATCCACTGCTAACGGCATGCTGAGCCAAGAGATTAATCAATGGCTGACTGTGATGCACAATAACCAAACTAATGACGAGGAATAGCGTCATTCTGGCCAGTTGGGCAAAAAGAGATTGTGAAAACATAAGGTGTTTACATGCGCTCAATGTTGTAAGAAGTCGCGCATCATAATGACGAGTAGTGTATGTATCAAATGACCTTTTGTGATTTAGTCTATGCGTTTTATGCATATATTTAAGCATCGTTAGAATCAGGGCGAAACGTGACCAATAAATAGGAAAACTCGAAGCTCACTCATTCAACGATAGAAGCATGCAATTAATAATGAGAGCCTAGCTGCAGGTTTTTAACTACCTGTTTAATTGAAGATTTCACAAAACTGTAAAAACTAATATACAAACTAATCACTAAGCAACATTGGCCGTTCACTCGACTTATCTGTCAAACATCGTAAATTTGGGCGTAAATCGTTTCAAAACTACTGAAACGCGATGTTCAAAGATTCAGGGAGAGTCATTCACATGGATAAAGATCATAATCTTCGCGAAAACTTATTGGCACTGCTCTTAGGTAGCGCACTGGTTTCACTTGGCGTTATCTTTTTCAATCAAGTCGGTTTGCTCACCGGAGGCACGGCTGGTCTAGCGATCTTCATTACCAAAGTAACAGACCTAAGTTTTGGTCAAGTGTTCTTCGCGCTCAACTTACCTTTCTATATTTTGTCGGTTGCTCGTATGGGCTGGCGTTTTACCATCAATACCTTTATCGCGGTTTCGATTGTTTCGTTCGCTGTGGACCATTTGTATCACGTGATTCAGATTGCCGAAATTCATGCACTGTATGCAGCTTTAATCGGTGGTGGCTTGATTGGTACCGGCATGCTGGTGATCTTCCGTCATAAGATGAGTTTGGGTGGCTTCAACATTTTGGCGTTATTCTTACAAGAACGTTTTGGTATTCGAGCGGGCAAAGTTCAGATGGCGTTAGACTGTACGATTGTAGTGCTTTCACTGTTTATTGTTGACGTGTCACTGGTTCTATTGTCTGTGCTTGGTGCGATAGTCACCAACTTGATTCTAGCGATGAACCATAAACCGGGGCGCTATCAACCGGTCGTCAAAGCGGAAGCAGCGTAGTAAGTGGAAGCAGAGTAGTTAGGTTCGCTCAAGCACTAGGTTAGCTTAAGCAAAGTGATTTGCAGATTATAAAAACAACAAAGCCAGCATCAATTGCTGGCTTTGTTCATTTCAATAACTATTTCGATGTAGCCATTAGCAGTTGCTGCAATCGTTGTCTGGCTTGAGCTCGCAGTCAATCACATTGCCTTGTTGATCAAGTGACAGGTTACAACACTCTTCAAACAGGTTTTTAAGATCCCCGCGACTTTTCTGAACACGAGACTTAACGGTCGAGTAGCTGATGTTTTGAGTCTCTGCGATCTCTTTTTGGCTTTGGCCTTTTATGTCGACAGCAAGCAGTAATGATGAACTTTGTTCAGGTAGCGCCTGAATAAAGGGTTCAATACATAATGAAAGCTTCTGTTTGAACTCGGAGTTATGGTCTAAATCGGTGAACCATAGATCTTCAGCATCAATTTGGCTGTCACGTTGTTGTCTAGCATGCTTACGGTAAAAGTCGATGATCGTGTGATTGGCTAATTGGAATAGCCACGATTTTACGCTGCTTGTATCTTGGACTTTGTCTAGGTTTTGATAAGTCTTAATCAAAATCTCTTGAAGCAAGTCGTCTACATCGGCGGTGTTGCTGACCTTAGAATGCAAGAATGACTTTAACGCTTGCTGATACTCAGCCCAAACCTGTTCTAAGTCCAAAGATGCCCTATTCAAAGGTGCATTAGTTGCACTGTTCATTTACGCAACACTCGTCTTGTAAGAAATCAATCACGCCTTCTAGACATTCATATTCCGCCACGCAGAATAACGTTCTTCCTTCTCGTCTTTGGCTGATTAGTCCTGCCGATGCCAAGCTTGATATGTGGTGAGAAAGGGTAGACCCCGGAATTCCGAGCTCTTCTTGTAGGCCGCCAACCGCAATGCCTTGGTAGCCAGCTTTAACGACACTCTTATAAATAGTTAGGCGAATAGGGTGACCCAACTCTTTAAGTGCTTTCGCAACGACTTCTAAGTTCATATTAACTCCTCAAGATTTAATTTCGATGTTAGTCGAAATGTAGTCCGAATACAAATGTAAAAATAGTGATTCTATAACTTATTGAAAATTATTCCTTTTAAAAATTAATTCGATTTTTATCGAAATAAATCTTGATCTGTTACGAAATATTTCTATAATTCGAGAATATTCGAAATTAAGGGTTGGTTACTTTCCTCATAGAGTCCCGCCTTAAATCCAGTTTGGAGTTATTATGAGCAATGAAATGTTAACAATGCTAAAAGACGCACTTGATATGTTCGCTTTCTTAGCAGCAGAGCTAATCATCCTTTTCTTGGCGATCAGCTACATTGTTGGGATTCTGCAAGAGTTTCTTACGCCAGAAAAGATTCAATCTATCTTGAGCTCACGTAACGGTAAGGGCTATGTGGTTGCAGCACTATTGGGTGCGATTACGCCTTTCTGTTCATGTTCGACGATTCCTTTCCTAAAAGGATTGCTGCGTGCAAGAGCAGGTTTTGGTCCAATGATGGTGTTCCTATTCGGTAGCCCACTCTTGAACCCGGTGATCATTGGCTTGTTCGTGATTACGTTCGGCTGGCAAGTGGCTGTGTTCTACTTCTTAGTCGCAATGACGGTATCGGTAGTCGCAGGTTACGCACTTGAGAAGCTTGGCTTTGAGCGTTACGTAAAACCTGAAGCGTATGAATCGACAGGTTCTTCTTCAAGCTGTGGGACTAGCTGTGATGACTCTGCCCCTAAGAAAGCAGTACCTGCTAAAGCGGAATCTTCATGTGGTACAAGTGCATGTGGTGAGCCTGCACCTGTAATGGCAAAAGAGACATCTTGCTGCGATTCGAAAAAAGAAGAACCACAAGTGACTGTGTCATGTTGCTCAACGGATGGAAGCGCGACGGCTGAAATCGTAGAGAAGAAAGAACCTAGCCGTTGGATGAGAATTTGGTTCTCAACTTGGAAAGACTTCAAACAAGTATTCCCTTATCTAATGATGGGTATCGCGATTGGTTCATTCATCTACGGCTTCATTCCTACAGACCTCATTGCACAGTACGCTGGTGAAGGTATGTGGTATGCGATTCCAGTAGCAGCCGTGATTGGTATTCCACTGTACATTCGTGCTGAAGCGGTAATCCCACTAAGTGCAGCTTTAGTACAAAAAGGTATGGCGTTTGGTTCAGTAATGGCATTGATCATTGGTAGTGCAGGCGCAAGTTTAACGGAAGTTATCCTGCTTAAATCAATCTTTAAGAATCAAATGATTGCAGCATTCCTATTCGTTATCCTAAGCATGGCGATGGGTGCAGGTTTCTTATACAGCTTTATCTTTGGTTAATCAGTTCTGATTACGAGATAACACCATTGATAACAAGACATCGATAATAAAAAAGAGCTCACATAGTTGAGCTCTTTTTGCGTTGAGACTATTAGTTCGGAGATTAGAAACCGCGAATATCAAGCTCATTGTTGATCAACACAACGCACTGAGAAGCAAACAGCATGTTTGGACCCAAGCTGATTTTCTCTGTCCCTAAACGCTTCAAGCTATTGTAGCTTTTCTTCGGCATAGGGATATGGTCAGTTAGAAGGAAACATGGGTTTTCCGCAATCTCTGCATCACGGATAAAGTCGCCTTTCTTATCCATCATGTACAGCTGGTGGTCTTCAGCTAACTCTTTAACCAACTTTTCAAAGCTCATCGTACGAACAGTGATACCGGGTTCAACCTGACGAGTTTGCTCTTTTGTCATACCTTGAGAAGCATCAACCGCACGCACTACCGCTGACAACAATGCAGACTCATGAAAGCCACCAATGTTGGTGATTTCATTGGAATCGAATGTAATGGTACGTGAAAAGTCTTTAGTACTCTCTAGCACAAGGTGCACGGTGACATTCTCACGGTGAGATTGAGCAACGAAGATCGTGTTCATCAGAGTATGAGCCAGAATCTCGGTATGAGCGTCTTGTCCAACACCCTCTAAGATAAGTTTACTCTCTGTAGGGGCTGCGCGAGCGCGTAATACAAATGAACGCATGGGATGTACCTTGTCAGTATGTGATAAAGCGAAACAGGCTTTATCAGCATGAATTGATGAATAACCAAAATTATGGCGGTATGTAACTCTTTTCTATTAATGAAGTCAAATGGAGTTATGTATAGTACTGATCAGAAGAGCTTTACGTATTAAATAGAGAGTGACCACATTACAAGACGGTAAAGGTTGAAGTGAACCAAGGTTTACATAGATAGTATGCGCAAATTATTAGGCGACTTATACCAATCACAGTAAGTAAGTGATCATAAACAGTGCAGGAAAAAGGCTTGAAAACAAGGCGGCTCTATTCGACAAAGAGTTTCGATAAGTAGTTATTCTACAATCAAAATTTCTAACGCAGTTATTGAGCGTTTTAACCAGCTAGGATGAACAGTTATTTACTACGATTGGTATTACATATAAGGAAGTAGTCGATGAAGTTACAGAAGATTAATAAAGAAGAATATAGAAAGAAGATGAACCTGCTGTTGGTTTCATTGGTTGGGTCACTCGCCTTGTTTGCTATCGTATTTGGTAGCATTCTGATTGAACTTTTTGGTTCAGCTGGATCCGCTACTGGAGAAGCGACAGGCAATTTCCATTTGAATGTACTCGGGGTGATTTTATCAGTTGCCTTGAATGGGTTTATTGCGAGTCGTTTGAAAGGGCATGATTACTTTAAAGAAGCGCTTTATGTGTGGAACCTTAAACAAATTCACAATCAAATCTACCGTAAGCTTAAGCGTATTCAACCAAAAGCTGAGCAAGGCGACCGAGAAGCCTTAACTATCCTTTACTTCTATTACACTACGCAAAAACAGGTATACGACCTAGATAACAATACATTGACGATTAAAACGGTTCAGCAATCGCTAGATAACATAGCGGAGCTAAGTGAAAAGTGGAGTATCGAACTGGATATAGAGGCATTCTCGAAAGATCTAGTCGCAAAATTCTAAGTTATATGCTCTTGATTGTATGAGCTTTAACCTGTGAAAGAGGGTTTTGACGTAAAAGTAGCCGCTTAAGCAACTTTTTTGAATTTTCATTAAAATAGGGGTTGCCATGTTTTCGATGTTCTCTATAATGCCGCCTCACTGACACGGCAGACGCCACAAGGCTTCAGCGGTAATCAGTAAGACGGAAAGTTCGAAAGAAATTAATTTTAAAAAGTGTTTGACACTTAAGATTAAATCGCTAGAATTCACGTCCGCTTTCAAGGGTTTCTTTGTAAAAAGAAAGTTTCGACAAGCAAAGCTCTTTAACAATTTAAACCTATCAATCTGTGTGGGCACTCGTTGATGAATATCAAAACGTTTTATCTTCCCTTTTATTAAGAGAAGTAAAACAGATTCCTCGGAATCAACTTTGGTTTCAATGAACTGAGTGACCAATACGAATAACTACTTTCTCTTGTAGAAAGAAGGTATTTGGCACAGTCAATTCATTATCTTTCTGTTGGAAAGATAATAGCTTTAGAATTACTTTTTGTAGTTTTGAAGTCAGTATTCATTGAGCCGACAAGATCTTAAATTGAAGAGTTTGATCATGGCTCAGATTGAACGCTGGCGGCAGGCCTAACACATGCAAGTCGAGCGGAAACGACACTAACAATCCTTCGGGTGCGTTAATGGGCGTCGAGCGGCGGACGGGTGAGTAATGCCTAGGAAATTGCCTTGATGTGGGGGATAACCATTGGAAACGATGGCTAATACCGCATAATGCCTACGGGCCAAAGAGGGGGATCTTCGGACCTCTCGCGTCAAGATATGCCTAGGTGGGATTAGCTAGTTGGTGAGGTAATGGCTCACCAAGGCGACGATCCCTAGCTGGTCTGAGAGGATGATCAGCCACACTGGAACTGAGACACGGTCCAGACTCCTACGGGAGGCAGCAGTGGGGAATATTGCACAATGGGCGAAAGCCTGATGCAGCCATGCCGCGTGTATGAAGAAGGCCTTCGGGTTGTAAAGTACTTTCAGTTGTGAGGAAGGGTGTGTAGTTAATAGCTGCGCATCTTGACGTTAGCAACAGAAGAAGCACCGGCTAACTCCGTGCCAGCAGCCGCGGTAATACGGAGGGTGCGAGCGTTAATCGGAATTACTGGGCGTAAAGCGCATGCAGGTGGTTCATTAAGTCAGATGTGAAAGCCCGGGGCTCAACCTCGGAACTGCATTTGAAACTGGTGAACTAGAGTGCTGTAGAGGGGGGTAGAATTTCAGGTGTAGCGGTGAAATGCGTAGAGATCTGAAGGAATACCAGTGGCGAAGGCGGCCCCCTGGACAGACACTGACACTCAGATGCGAAAGCGTGGGGAGCAAACAGGATTAGATACCCTGGTAGTCCACGCCGTAAACGATGTCTACTTGGAGGTTGTGGCCTTGAGCCGTGGCTTTCGGAGCTAACGCGTTAAGTAGACCGCCTGGGGAGTACGGTCGCAAGATTAAAACTCAAATGAATTGACGGGGGCCCGCACAAGCGGTGGAGCATGTGGTTTAATTCGATGCAACGCGAAGAACCTTACCTACTCTTGACATCCAGAGAAGCCAGCGGAGACGCAGGTGTGCCTTCGGGAACTCTGAGACAGGTGCTGCATGGCTGTCGTCAGCTCGTGTTGTGAAATGTTGGGTTAAGTC
Organism: Vibrio sp. QJM3NY_26; assembly: GCF_057786005.1. Classification (NCBI taxonomy): domain Bacteria; kingdom Pseudomonadati; phylum Pseudomonadota; class Gammaproteobacteria; order Vibrionales; family Vibrionaceae; genus Vibrio; species Vibrio sp. QJM3NY_26. The sequence goes on from NZ_CM173516.1 coordinate 1,048,024, forward strand.
CCGCAACGAGCGCAACCCTTATCCTTGTTTGCCAGCGAGTAATGTCGGGAACTCCAGGGAGACTGCCGGTGATAAACCGGAGGAAGGTGGGGACGACGTCAAGTCATCATGGCCCTTACGAGTAGGGCTACACACGTGCTACAATGGCGCATACAGAGGGCAGCAAGCTAGCGATAGTGAGCGAATCCCAAAAAGTGCGTCGTAGTCCGGATTGGAGTCTGCAACTCGACTCCATGAAGTCGGAATCGCTAGTAATCGTGAATCAGAATGTCACGGTGAATACGTTCCCGGGCCTTGTACACACCGCCCGTCACACCATGGGAGTGGGCTGCAAAAGAAGTGGGTAGTTTAACCTTTCGGGGAGGACGCTCACCACTTTGTGGTTCATGACTGGGGTGAAGTCGTAACAAGGTAGCCCTAGGGGAACCTGGGGCTGGATCACCTCCTTATACGAAGATAGTCACGATGAGTGTCCACACAGATTGATTAGGTTTAGAAAAGCAAAGAGAAGAAGAACTCCCAAGGTTCTTCAAAGTTTGTTTCTACTTTTTAAAGTAGAGATAAATTGCAGTGTCCCGTTCGTCTAGAGGCCTAGGACACCGCCCTTTCACGGCGGTAACAGGGGTTCGACTCCCCTACGGGATACCACTTCCTTCAAGAAGTAAAAAGGGTCGTTAGCTCAGTTGGTAGAGCAGTTGACTTTTAATCAATTGGTCGCAGGTTCGAATCCTGCACGACCCACCATTTCCTCCCAAGGAAATAAAAATTTGGGGCGATTAGCTCAGTTGGGAGAGCACCTGCCTTACAAGCAGGGGGTCACTGGTTCGAGCCCGGTATCGCCCACCATTTCCTCCCAAGGAAATAAAAATATGGGGCTATAGCTCAGCTGGGAGAGCGCCTGCCTTGCACGCAGGAGGTCTGCGGTTCGATCCCGCATAGCTCCACCATTCTTTCTCCATGAAGAATGGCTTTTATTTTCACTTTTTGAAAGTGAAGACAAAAGAACTATCATGGGCGATTAGCTCAGTTGGGAGAGCACCTGCCTTACAAGCAGGGGGTCACTGGTTCGAGCCCGGTATCGCCCACCATCTTTAAACATTCTTTGATGACAACAGTCTAATGAGAGTTTTTAAAAATGGTTTTGAAAGTTTAAAACTCGAAAAACTCTTGCTCTTTAACAATTTGGAAAGCTGACTGATTTGAATAACGAAGTTATTTAAATCAAATTTAAAAGTTCTCAATGTTTATCTGCTCTTATTTAATAAGAACGGCATAAACAAAACAAACACATTCAAGTGTCTTGTATTCGAATGATCAGAAATGATTGTTCATTTTTTGATTCTAATTTTTATTAAAAAGTGGAAACAAAAAGTAAATTGAGTCCGGCAAACAGTTATCAAGAATTAACCCTTCTTGATGACAACCAAAAACCTTGGTTAGTTGCCATACGCTAAGACCCTTTCGGGTTGTATGGTTAAGTGACTAAGCGTACACGGTGGATGCCTTGGCAGTCAGAGGCGATGAAAGGCGTAATAACTTGCGATAAGCCCAGATTAGGTAGTAATAACCTTTTGAGTCTGGGATTCCTGAATGGGGAAACCCACTTGCATAAGCAAGTATCCTGTTGTGAATACATAGCAACAGGAGGCAAACCGGGGGAACTGAAACATCTAAGTACCCCGAGGAAGAGAAATCAACCGAGATTCCGAAAGTAGCGGCGAGCGAAATTGGATTAGCCCTTAAGCTTTTAATGATGCAGGTGAAGAGTCTGGAAAGTCTCGCAATAAAGGGTGATAGCCCCGTAACCGACACATCATAATCAGTGAAAACGAGTAGGGCGGGACACGTGATATCCTGTCTGAATATGGGGGGACCATCCTCCAAGGCTAAATACTACTGACTGACCGATAGTGAACCAGTACCGTGAGGGAAAGGCGAAAAGAACCCCTGTGAGGGGAGTGAAATAGAACCTGAAACCGTGTACGTACAAGCAGTAGGAGCACCTTCGTGGTGTGACTGCGTACCTTTTGTATAATGGGTCAGCGACTTAATTTTAGTAGCAAGGTTAACCGTTTAGGGGAGCCGTAGGGAAACCGAGTCTTAACTGGGCGTACAGTTGCTAGGATTAGACCCGAAACCAGGTGATCTAGCCATGGGCAGGTTGAAGGTTGAGTAACATCAACTGGAGGACCGAACCGACTAATGTTGAAAAATTAGCGGATGACTTGTGGCTAGGGGTGAAAGGCCAATCAAACCTGGAGATAGCTGGTTCTCCCCGAAAGCTATTTAGGTAGCGCCTCGGACGAATACTACTGGGGGTAGAGCACTGTTAAGGCTAGGGGGTCATCCCGACTTACCAACCCTTTGCAAACTCCGAATACCAGTAAGTACTATCCGGGAGACACACGGCGGGTGCTAACGTCCGTCGTGGAGAGGGAAACAACCCAGACCGCCAGCTAAGGTCCCAAAGTATAGCTAAGTGGGAAACGATGTGGGAAGGCTCAGACAGCCAGGATGTTGGCTTAGAAGCAGCCATCATTTAAAGAAAGCGTAATAGCTCACTGGTCGAGTCGGCCTGCGCGGAAGATGTAACGGGGCTAAGCTATACACCGAAGCTGCGGCTACGTACCTTAGGGTATGTGGGGTAGGGGAGCGTTCTGTAAGCCGTTGAAGGTGTGCTGTAAGGCATGCTGGAGGTATCAGAAGTGCGAATGCTGACATGAGTAACGATAAAGGGAGTGAAAAACTCCCTCGCCGGAAGACCAAGGGTTCCTGTCCAACGTTAATCGGGGCAGGGTAAGTCGACTCCTAAGGCGAGGCCGAAAGGCGTAGTCGATGGGAAACGGGTTAATATTCCCGTACTTCTTACAATTGCGATGGGGGGACGGAGAAGGCTAGGTGGGCCTGGCGACGGTTGTCCAGGTTCAAGTACGTAGGCGGAAAGTTTAGGTAAATCCGGACTTTCTTAACGCTGAGATACGATGTCGAGCTACTACGGTAGTGAAGTCATTGATGCCATGCTTCCAGGAAAAGCCTCTAAGCTTCAGATTGTAAGGAATCGTACCCCAAACCGACACAGGTGGTCGGGTAGAGAATACCAAGGCGCTTGAGAGAACTCGGGTGAAGGAACTAGGCAAAATGGTACCGTAACTTCGGGAGAAGGTACGCTCTTATCAGTGAAGTCCTTTGCGGATGGAGCAGACGAGAGTCGCAGATACCAGGTGGCTGCAACTGTTTATTAAAAACACAGCACTGTGCAAAATCGTAAGATGACGTATACGGTGTGACGCCTGCCCGGTGCCGGAAGGTTAATTGATGGGGTTAGACTTCGGTCGAAGCTCTTGATCGAAGCCCCGGTAAACGGCGGCCGTAACTATAACGGTCCTAAGGTAGCGAAATTCCTTGTCGGGTAAGTTCCGACCTGCACGAATGGCGTAATGATGGCCACGCTGTCTCCACCCGAGACTCAGTGAAATTGAAATCGCTGTGAAGATGCAGTGTACCCGCGGCTAGACGGAAAGACCCCGTGAACCTTTACTACAGCTTGGCACTGAACATTGAACCTACATGTGTAGGATAGGTGGGAGACTATGAAATTGCGTCGCTAGATGTGATGGAGTCGTCCTTGAAATACCACCCTTGTAGTTTTGATGTTCTAACGTTGGTCCCTGAATCGGGATTACGGACAGTGCCTGGTGGGTAGTTTGACTGGGGCGGTCTCCTCCCAAAGAGTAACGGAGGAGCACGAAGGTGGGCTAAACACGGTTGGACATCGTGTGGTTAGTGCAATGGCATAAGCCCGCTTGACTGCGAGAATGACAATTCGAGCAGGTGCGAAAGCAGGTCATAGTGATCCGGTGGTTCTGAATGGAAGGGCCATCGCTCAACGGATAAAAGGTACTCCGGGGATAACAGGCTGATACCGCCCAAGAGTTCATATCGACGGCGGTGTTTGGCACCTCGATGTCGGCTCATCACATCCTGGGGCTGAAGTCGGTCCCAAGGGTATGGCTGTTCGCCATTTAAAGTGGTACGCGAGCTGGGTTTAGAACGTCGTGAGACAGTTCGGTCCCTATCTGCCGTGGGCGTTGGAAAATTGAAAGGGGCTGCTCCTAGTACGAGAGGACCGGAGTGGACGAACCTCTGGTGTTCGGGTTGTCATGCCAATGGCATTGCCCGGTAGCTAAGTTCGGAATCGATAACCGCTGAAAGCATCTAAGCGGGAAGCGAGCCTTGAGATGAGTTTTCCCTGGCACTATAAGTGTCCTAAAGGGTTGTCGTAGACTACGACGTTGATAGGCAGGGTGTGTAAGTGCTGCGAGGCATTGAGCTAACCTGTACTAATTGCCCGTGAGGCTTAACCATACAACACCCAAGGGGTTTTGTGGACTCAGATGTACCAGACCTGGAATGCGTTTGAAGAGAAATAACTTTTATAGCTCTATTAAATAGAGAAGCAGCTTTCCGAATTTTAAAATTTGCTTGGCGACCATAGCATTGTGGACCCACCTGATTCCATGCCGAACTCAGAAGTGAAACACAATAGCGCCGATGGTAGTGTGGGGTTTCCCCATGTGAGAGTAGGACATCGCCAGGCTTTCTTTATGCTTTCAGTTTTCAAAAACTGAAAGCAAAACTAAAAGCAGCGCACAAGTAAGACTGATTTTAGTGACAATTTGTTGGAGGGATGGCTGAGTGGTCGAAAGCACCGGTCTTGAAAACCGGCAACCGTTAATAGCGGTTCTAGGGTTCAAATCCCTATCCCTCCACCACCATTGAAAAGCCCGCTGAGAAATCAGCGGGCTTTTTTTCGTCTAAAAAGTGTACAAAACAAGTATTCATTGTCCTAAATATGTCTTATACCAATCCGGAAAATTAACTGCTCAGGTCTATCCAATCTCTTTAGCACGTTTTGTTACGCGATCTTGGTAATCAATAAATCTATTCCAAGCGCAACAAACCTTGGAAATAATGTCATTATAATCAATGAAATTTTGGTTCGTTAGTAGGGTTGTTGTAATTCCAATAATTAACCTATCAATCGAGCCCAATATCTAAAGCTGAGAGATTGAACTCAGCGTTTATCTTCACAAAAGCTTTTCCAAGTACTACATACTGAGCTAACTATATCGTTATAGTTTTCAAAACACCTATTCGCTGCTTGTACTGACGAAGCCATTGCCAAACTTGCCCTATCGGGTTTAATTCTGGTGAATATGGCGGGATATGGATTATCGTGATGTTCTTAAAGTGATTGGCTAAGTGTGTTTGATGCCAGTTCGCTTGATCCATGATAACTAAGGAATGTTTACCAGTAGGTGTTGCCGTTGAGAGCAAATCAACGTGCTTCGTCATTGCTCCCATGTTACTTTTGAACAGCTTTAGGTCGAGTTCCTCATTCAGCCCAAATCTTGGTTGTGGTATTACGTTGACCCAATCTAGCTTCCTCTTGAAACCAAACAAGTACTTTTTTAAGTGGATATGCGCAGGGATCTTAAGGAGCGTTTCTATTTGGAATTTTTAAATCGTCGTGGATTTACTGTGATTGTTTGGATGTATTGAACGAGAACTTATTCACGACAATTCCATGTGCTCAAGTAGTTAAAAGGTAGGGTTAGGATGATAGTGTTTATCAAAATGCTTAACGATGTAGTTATATACATCGGCTCTCGACAAGGCGTCGCTCGCCAGAAGGAGAATCAGCATCTTTCTTTATGAAGGTATTGAGTTGTTGGTGTATACGATATCGACAGATACTCTGAAAAAGGTTGTGCCTCGTAAATGCAGTATTTTGGGGAGATAGTCATCTAAGAAACTAAGCTGTGAAATACCTTAATAATGGTAAAATAGCAGAGTGGAAAGTCCAGTTTTGTTATAACGAACGCTCAAGTGAGTTAAATCATAGCGAGTGTCAACCCTATAAACAAAGTTATAGATCTAGATATGCTAGTTAGAAGCTAGCTATATACTGTGTGGCTTTGTCTCTAGGCTGATTTGATCAACAATGTCTTAAGGATGAAGAGCAAATTTAAACTCCACCATTGATTTGAGGGTTATTTTTAATTAATGCCTTGAATTGTTCCAATAGATCAATACTTTGTTTATTTTGCAATTTATCTTTGTGCAGATACGCGCCAATCGTCGCGTTACTAAAGCACTCTTTCATTTTAAGTGGGACAATATCAAGGGTATTGAAATAAGATCTCATGTTCATTGGGTAAGGCAAAATAGCATCACTGTTTTGCAGTAAATCAATTGCTGTTAACAGTGAGTTCGTATTGTAGATAACCTTTTCTTGTAAATAGTGACGTTTTTGAAAGGTTGTTAATTCTTCACTCTGTTGTTGAACTAAATGTGAAAATCGTTTTTTTGCCGCGCCTAAATCAACCGATGGAAAGCGAGCAATATCTTCGTTGCTACAGGTTATTTCAAGCAAAGGATGACCTTTTCTTACATAGACTTCTTCACTGCATTGAAAAAGGGGATGGAACAGTATGTCTTCATATTGTGCTAGGCCGAGTATTTCATGGCCAACAAAGATACTGATTTCGTCGCTGAGCAATAAGTTCATTAATTGTAGGTGATTCCCTACGTCAACAGAGATATTGCTGTGAGGATAAGAATCTCTAAAACCTTGTACGCAGTCTCGAATAAACAAATGCCACCATGCATCTCCACAACCAATTTTAAGTTCGGTTTGATGTCGGAGCTTATTCTTCTCTAATTTATTAAGGGTGTTTTCATAGAGGTTTTGCATCATTTTTGCTTGTTCGTAAAGTAACTCGCCACTAGAGGTTAGGGTGATCCCTTTTGAGTTACGATTAAACAACTTGCTGCCTAGTTTCTCCTCTAACTTCTGCATGTTATGACTTAATGTCGGTTGACTTAAGCAGAGATTATTAGCGGCTTGGGTGACGTTTTGAGTCTTAGCTACTTGAATGAATTGGATCATTAATTTAAACATAATAGCTCTTTACTTGAATAATAAAGAGCTATTTTATGTGGCTTATTACATGATATCTAGCGATTACTTCTTATTTTGATACATGGAGAAGCTAAAGGGTTCCAATGTTAAGGTCTCTTTTAATTTGCAAGCAGTATCGTTATAAATATCAGTGACATAATGATTTGACAATGAATCAGGAAGAGTAATATTAATCGTGTTTACACTGTTATTTATAACAATAGTAATGCACTCGTCTTTTAAGGTTTTTTGGTAGATAAGACATTGCTTTTCATTGTCGCTCATTAACCAATTAATGTGATGAGCACGCAGAGCTGGGTGCTGTTTGCGTAATTTGATGATCTGCATAATATGTCGTCTCATGTCCATATCATGTTTGCCCTCATCCCAAATCATGCATTTACGATTTAATGGATCGGCTCCGCCATCTAAGCCAATTTCACTACCATAATAAATACACGGTGTACCACTGTGAGTAAATTGGAATAAGTAGGCCAGTTTCACTTTCTCTTTATTGCCATCACAACGATGAAGAATACGAGCCGTATCATGGCTATCTAACAAGGAAAATGCCACTTCATTAACCGCAATCGGGTAGCTTGTGTTGACATCATTTACCGCATATTTAAACTGATTCGCATTGAGGTTACCATGAGCAAAAAATCCTATCATGGCATCGGATAATGGGTAATTCATTACGGCATCAAATTGATCACCAGCAAGCCAATTCATTGAATCATGCCACGCTTCACCTAAGATGTAGATCTCAGGTTTAATCGCTTTTAATTCATCACGGAAGCGTCGCCAAAAGCGTTGATCAACTTCGTTTGCGACATCTAAACGCCACGCATCGATATTGAAATTACGTACCCAATAGCGACCAACTTCAAGTAAATACGCCATCACTTCTGGATTTTCGGTATTTAACTTTGGCATGTTCTGCGCAAAGGCAAAGGTGCGATAGTTGAGATACTCTTTACTGTGCTGATCCTTTTTAGACTCGTCTAAAAGTGGGAACTTCTCAACATAGAACCAATCAATGTATTTAGAGTCTTTACCGTTTTTGATGACATCTTGCCATTGAAGAGAATCGGCACCAATATGATTGAATACGGCATCTAACATGACTTTCATGCCACGCTTGTGGGTTTCTGCTATTAGGGTTCTTACTGTGTCGTCATCACCAAAAGCAGGGTCAACTTTTAGATAATCAACGGTGTCGTATTTGTGATTCGTTTTACCTTGAGTAATTGGTGTGAAATATAAGCCTGTAATACCGAGATCTTGTAGGTAGTCAAGATGGTCAATGACACCTTGTAAATCACCACCAAAGAAGCTTTTAGTTTTCGGGTCTTCAGAACCCCAAGATAGTACATTTTTAGGTGAGATTGAGGGATCACCATTGGCAAAGCGCTCAGGGAATATTTGATACCAAACTGTCTCTTTTACCCAATGTGGTGGGCTAAATACATCGATGGGGTTCATGTATGGGAAGCAGTAAAAGTTGAGTAATTGGCTTAATACAGGATCTGCATCATCGGTGATGGTAAAAATTTGTTTTTCAGTAACGAGCAGTTTTTCGCTCTCTTCACCTTCAAGAATAAAAGCATAACGAGCACGGAAAAATCGTGGTTGTGCTTCGCAGAACCAGTAATCAAACAGTTCTGTTTCACACTCTTTTTCCATCACAAAGTTTTCGCCGCCACTCCAACCCATTGCATCTTCTGCATTTAGGTTGCCGCCACCGCCACCTGACGTCCAATCGTATGGATCACCAATTCTTAACGTAGCGTTATTGACTTCGCCTTTTGCTGTGCGAATACGCAAATGAAGTGTTTCTTTATCATAAGTATAAGAATAACTTGAGTGAGATCTATGATAGATCGCTGCTTTTGTAATCATGATTAATACCGTTTAATGAAAGTACCAACCAGAATAACTATCTGACGTAATAGCCACCCAGGTTAGTATAATTGTTTAAATATGCAATTCTATTTTTGGTGTATTTGTTCGTAATATTTCACGACGCGTAATACCTCACTCACGCTCCACGCTTGGGCGAAACAACCACGAGATTGACTTGGTGCGTAACCATCATAGATTTCAGCCAATTGACCAATACAGCCTTCGTATAGGCCATCTTGGTTATGCTCAATAAACTGCTCCACAATACGAAATAAATCTTTATCTTGTGGGAATTGGCGTAAGATCCCCATTAAGAATTGACCAATCATAAAGCCCCAAACTGTGCCTTGGTGATAGGCCATGTCTCGGTCAAAATGCGAGCCTGTACACACGGCTTTAAATTCAGGATCACTCATTGCAAGCGAGCGTAAACCCAAGGGTGAATATAGCTCTTTATAAATGGTAAGAATGACCGAACGTGCTCTTTCTTGACTTAATATTGGGAAAGGAAGGCCAACGGCATAAGCTTGATTTGGGCGAATTTGTTGGTTTACTTCACCTTCTTTAATCCAATCATTTAAATAACCAGTTTTGTTGTAAAACTCATCGTTAAAGGTGGTTTTTACTTGCTCTACCAGTGCAGGTAATTCTGGCATTGGTTTGTTCAGTTTTTGATTAAAGAAATCAAGAATAGACAACGCATTAAACCAAAGTGCATTGATTTCTACAGCGCAACCATGTCTTGGTGTCGGTACGATATCTCCGTAACGAATGTCCATCCAAGTAAGCTGATCAAAACCGCTGCCGCCGCTGATCAAGCCGTTATCAAGCATCTTAATCTCAAAGTCAGTACCGTTACGGTAATGCTGATAAATGTTAGTCATGCATTGATACGCTTCATCACGAATAAACTCTAGATCACCGCTTGCTTGGTAATATTCATATAAGCTAACAATGAAGAGTAGCGATGCATCAATGGTGTTATACATTGGCTCAACCCCAGCTTCAGGGAAAAGGTTAGGCAGTACCCCACGACGTTCGTAACGGATAAATGTACGGAAGATCTGTCTTGCGTCTTCAAATTGATTGGTTGATAAATTGCAGCCCCATAATGCAATCATGGTGTCGCGACCCCAATCGGCAAAGAATGGGTAGCCTGCAATGATTGATTTGGATTCTGTTGAGTCACGGTCAACGACAAACTGCTCACTGGCACGAACCAATTGCTTTCCAAATAGGCTCTTTAGATTAGCGCGCTTGATGTACTCCTGTTGGCGCTTAATTTCTGCGTTAATCATTTTATCGGCAGTCTGTGTTTCTAGAGAAACTGCGCGATCTTCTTCAGCTTCAAACACTATCGAGAATTGTTCGTGCGTTTCAGTCCCAACAAAAGCAATGGTATGAAGCGCTATTTGAGCATCTGTTGCAGGACGGCCATCGCGAGCATCATAAGAAAAGTACAGACCCGACTCATAGCGAGGGGCATCCAATGCTGAATCAGCACCATTGTGACGATAAGTAAGTGCTTGACCGTTACTGGTGATTTTCCCATCTTGGTGTGCAAATTCTTGCTGTTTTGATAGGTTCTGTCCTTTTGCACAGAAGTGGTATTTTGGCGTTACATTTAATGTGAATGCTTGTTTTAACGGATTGAATATTTGATATTTTACAGCAAGGCGATTTACACCTTGAGCCATTACAATCGTTTTGGTGATCTCAATACCACGGATACGATACGTGAACTCTGGAAGATGAGTTTGAGTAAAATTATCAAACAGTAGGGTTGAATCTACAGTGTCATAAGGATTTACATTCGCTTGTGAAGAAAGTGGATGGGAGTCTCCGCTTGGTAAGGTAATACGGTCATCTAAGTGACGAACAAAATTAAAGCGATTGTTTGGTGCAACAAGACTTGCCATAAACAACGCGTGATCACTTCGACTGCAAGAGCCTGCAAGGGTAAGAGAAGAATAACCACCTAATCCATTCGTTAGCAGGTAGTTCGATTCTTCAAGGCGATCCATATCGCGAAAATTTGCTTTAGAAAGAGAGATTTTCATGTGAACCTTACAATTAAATATCAAATGTTATCTCGTGTTTATTTTATTCACGCTGTAGGTATTAAATAAACGAGGGAGTTTATAGTTAGCTTTTAATTTCGTTATAAATGAGTAATAGTTTTTGCACTTCACCTTGGGTATACGCGAGATCTTGGCTCTCTTCGTATCCCCACAGCGACGTAATTTGGACGTCATCTTTAGTCGGTGTTACTTTGAATGCCGCAATGCGTTCTTGCTCATTATCAGAAATGAAAAACAGATAAGGCTGAGGCTGTGTAAGCAGTGCGTTGTATTGAGAAGGCGTGGTATACACTGCATTCACGGCTTTGACGTTTTGAGTGCCATAAAAGCGCTGGGCTTCTGCTAATACAGGTAATGCCATTTCTTGCAGTTGTTCGTAACTGCTTTCTACATGAAACGATCCGCAATCACTTGGGATCTGATTACGCAGTGCTTTGTATTGCGTATTTATGATTTCTAATGGCAGCGTTAAATAGTCATTTTCAAACTGTTGTGCAGAAGCAAATAGCTCATCATTATTCACACATTGTTTAAAAATTTGCTGCTGCTCAATAAAGGTTGAGTAGTCAAATGATGGCTTAGGCAGGCTGCTGTAAGCAATGATAAAGCCGGTAATGAAAATAACGACAGCGACTGCAATATGAAGCATATAGTCGTGAATGCGTTGAAGTTGGCCGCGAAAATTCAAAATGTCACTCCTTTCTTTACGGTGTAAATATGCTCTATAAGGCATGGTTTATTACCCTCAATGAGATGAAGGCAATAATGGTGGTTGTGTACTATTTCTTAAATTCAGCAGATTTGATTGAGTACTTGATGGACTCTTCCGTCTCAGTATCAAAGAAATGCAGCTTGGTATTGTCGATAACCAAGGTGATTTTTTCGTCGATATCAACGTCTGGTTCGCCGGTACCCAATGTGCCTACAAACATGTTCATTGGTGCGGCATTAAAGAACACGTTAATCGCATCGCCTAAGTATTCGCTGTTAAGTGCGGTAACTTCAAAACAACAATCAGGGAACGCATCGCGGTATTTTTTGCCAGAACGAATGGCACTAGAGCGTGCGCCCAATGTGACGGGTTTTCCGTTGTAGCCTGCATCGTTTAGGATCTGCTGGTCACTTTCATTCAAGGTAATAGTGAAAGAGTGACACATGAACTGGCCCCCTTCGTACATTCCTTCAATAAGGTTCATTGATGGCATACCCATGAAAGTCGCTACAAAACAGTTTTTAGGGTTAGTAAATAACTCTTTTGGTGAACCAATTTGCTGAACTTCACCCATCGACATTAATACGATGCGATCAGCCATGGTCATTGCTTCAACTTGGTCATGGGTTACGTAAATTGTGATTGCGCCCTTAGCTCTGTGCATGCGAGAGATTTCAGTACGTGTTGTGGTACGTAATTTCGCATCTAAGTTACTTAACGGCTCATCCATTAGGTACAATTTAGGCGTACGAACCATGGCACGGCCTAAAGCCACACGTTGACGCTGTCCACCTGACAACTCTTTTGGCTTACGCTCTAGGTACTCTTTTAGAAATAAATCGTCAGAGATACTATCAACCGAGTTTTTGATGTCATCACATGGGTAATTGCGTAATTTTAAGCCGTAACCAATGTTGTCACGTACTGACATGTGTGGGTAAAGTGCATAGCTTTGGAATACCATCGCAATATCACGATCTTTTGAGCTAACATCGTTTACTACTTCACCATTGATGATAAATTCGCCATCAGTAATGTCTTCTAAGCCTGCAATCATGCGTAGCGTGGTGGATTTACCACAACCCGATGGGCCTACAAGAACAATGAATTCCCCTTCTTCAATATCGAGATTGAAATCACGTACCGAGCAGGTATCGGAATTGGGGTATTTTTTATTGATGTTTCTTAATGAAATTTTACTCATTAGCCTTTTACTCCACCAGACGTTAAGCCGCCCACGATATAATCTTGAAATTTATAGAAAACGATAACAGGCGGAATTGCTGCTAAGACCGCGCCTGCTGCGAATACGTTGTAGCTTGATTCTTTAATATTATTGATAAGACCCATAAGGCCAACCGCCAGTGTTTTCGCTTCTGAATCCATACTTGCAATCAGGAACTTAGGCATGATGATGTCGCCAATTGGACCTAAGAAACAGAATATAGCGATAACCATGATCATCGGTTTAACTAAAGGCAGCAGTATTTCTTTGAAGATCTGCATTTGAGTTGCACCATCAATTTTTGCTGATTCATCTAATGCACGAGGAATCGAATCGTAATAGCCTTTCATTAGAATCGTATTCATTGTGATGCCACCTGTCGTGTAGATGAGGATCATAAAGATATACGTATAAAGTGTGGCGTTGGCAGAGCTGTAAATGCCGATAGAGTTTGCAATCGCATACAGAGCAATTAAGCCACTGCCTGATGGGATGATTTGAATGATCAGCAATGACATTAATGCACTCTTACGAGATTGGTAACGATAACGAGAGTAAACAAACCCCGAAATTGTCACGATGAATGTAGAGAGGATCATGGTGATTATCGATACTAAGAACGTATTTCGGTACCAGCTTAAATAAGGCGTATCATTAAAAAGTCGAACAAAGTTTTTGGTTAAACTGAAATTTTCAGGGAAGAATGACGTAGAGTACAGTGAGTTACTGACGTTAAACGCACTCATTAATGTCACTAATATCGGGTATAGAATGATCACTGCCATCGAGATCAAAAACGCATAACAAAAAGCCACACCCATGTTCTTAGTGATGACATGACGATTAAAACGCTTCGCTTTGATCTGGCGTGCTAAAGGGATTGCTTTGTCCATTACATCACTTCCTCATTTTTAAAGGCACCCGCTTTCAACCATGAATACAAGACCACGGCACCAACAACAGTACTGGTGATTAAGGTATATACCGCCGCTTCGTTGTATTTAGCATCCATCATTAAGCGGAAACCAAGAGATGAAATCGTATCGAGTGGTTTGTAGATTGAGCCCACCGTTTGAACTGTTGCTTCACCTAACATGTAAACGATGGTGACGTTATTAAAATTGAAGGTAAATTGAGTAATGAATACCGGAGCAACACTTATTAATATCAAGGGTAGAGTGATGTCGAAGAAGTTGGTCCATGCGTTACCGCCATCAATCGCACTGGCTTCATACAAGTCATCAGGGATAGTTTGTAATACGCCTGTCACCAAGATAAATACGTAAGGGAAACCTAACCATGCTTGAATTAATATGATGGTGATTTTGGCGTAATCTGCGTTTAGGAAGAAGCCAATTGCTGTGCTTACATCATATTCGTTACCGGTGAAAAATGGGATAACCATGGTGTTCATGCCGCCAATCTTTGAGAAGAAAAGTTGGAAAACAAGAATGGTTAAGAAAGCAGGAACTGCCCAAGGTAGAATGTAGACAGTACGGAAGAACTTCTTCCCTCTGATATGTTTATTGTTTGCAACAACCGCAAGAACGGTACCTAGAACGATGGTGAGTGCAGAGGCGCAGAAAGTCCATGTTAGAGTCCAAGATAAGGTTTCTTGGAATGCGGCAGCTGTTCGTTCGTTCGTAAACAAACGCTCAAAGTTGGTAAAGCCTTTCCATTCAATAAGAAATGCTGGTGGTAAAACAGGGCGTTTGAAGTTAGTAAAGGCAACAACGATAGAAACAATCGCTGGTAATAAAGCAAAAACAAACAGTAATATGAACTTAGGTGCTGTAATTAGATTAGGTACAATTTCGTGTGATAATCCATGTACTTTTTCAGTAAAGGTAATCGCAAAACCAGACTCATCTATTTGTCGTTTTACGTCTTTTGCATCGCGAGCAAAAGCGTAATGCAATGCGAAAAAGACTAAAATCATCATTGCGCCAACGGTTGAACCCACCATGATAAGAAAAGAATCATCCACAAAGCGTTCTGCGCCAATAGTGATTTTTCCATTAGGTTGTTCGACAGCTAAAAGACGGAAGTTAGGAAGAGTGAATTGTATAAAAACCAATATCTCCAAAGCCAATATCGAGAACCCAAATAAAGCCTCTCGCATTCGACGTAGTGCAAGGTGTCCACTACCTGGAATCAGCATAGAGAACCAGAATACAAACTGTTGACTCATGTAAATAACCTACTTATTTATTAGTGTTGTGTAGATATGTCATGCCTTTGTATTACACGATGCCGGATGTACTCGACATCGTGTAGTTGATTTGAAACCTAGTTGATTTGAAAACTAAGTGATCTGCAAACTAAGCTAGCGGATTACATGTCTTCAATATCAACTTCAATCGTATCAACGGCGGCGTCTAATACCGCTTTGACATCTTGACCTTGTGCGATTTGAGCAAGACCCGTTTTCATTGGTCCCCACACTTTCATGAACTCTGGGATGCTTGGCATAGGTTGGCCGATGTTTGTCGCATCAAATATGGCTTTGTGTAGAGAGCCTTCTTTGTAATTAACAGACAGGCTAGGTGAGACTTCACGTGTGTCTGAATACCACTTGTTTGCATTCTCAGGAGTCGCTAGGAATTCAATAAAGGCACGAGCGCCTTCTTTGTTGTCACTGTAGCCGTTAACGGTCATCCCTTTTGTGCCTGTTAGAGCTTTATATGGATGACTGCCATCCCAACTTGGGATAGGTGCTGCACCAACATTAATGCCGGCTTTTTCGATATCAGCAATTGCCCATGGACCATTGATAATGGCTTTTACTTTTCCTTCCATGAAGTATTTCATCATGATGTCATAAGCAACGGTATCATCTTGCATTAGGGTCCAATGGCTCACACCACTTTTATATAACTCTTGGGCAGCTAAACCTGCTTTGATTGCATCAGGTGTATTTAAGCCGATATCTTGTGGATTATTGTCTTTGAAGATATAGCCGCCATTAGACATAAATAAGCCGCCAGTGAAGTAAAAATCAGTAAATTTTGCAGCCCACTCAGAAGGTGGAATTTCTTTAAGTGTTTTTGGTGCTTCATTTATCATGTCTTTGTTATATAGAAATAACGTTGTATCTGTAGACATTGGTAACATATAAGTTTGACCATTGTAGATTGATGCATTGGTAGCGGCATCTGTATAACCATTAACGGTAAAATTGGTTGGAGCAATTAAATGTTGATCCGCTAACTCACCGATTCGGTCGTTTGGGATCATGAAAATATCAGCAATATTACCTTTTTGAGTTGGTAGCGCTGCCAGTAAATCAAACATGCTTGTTGCTGCTACTTCTACCTTAAAGTCTTTCCCTTTATTGAACTGCTCTGCAAGTTCGGTGAAGTAAGGGACATAGCTTTTTTCAACGCCAATAACGATGTTTTCTGCAGCCATTGCAGTGTTACTTAGTAATAGGGCTGCTGAAACAGCAAGTGACAATTTCTTAATCATTTTATTGCTCCTGAATAGGGTAGGGTACTAGGTTGACAAAATAAATAAGGCATAAATTAAATAATATCAACAGCTTATTCTTTTTGTTAAGCGATCTCTCTAGAGTCACTCCGGTGACACATGTTTGTTGGTTTATAAGACTAACGTCATTCAAATCATCATAGGTCTTTGGTGGTAGGTGGTGAAATGCTATTTATATTTGGTGGCCATAGAAAAAATGCATATCACATAGATAAATGTTATCTAACGCAACGATATCTAAGGTATTCATGGTCTTTGATAAGTTAAAAACGTGAAGACAATAACAGTCTGTAGGACGAGATAAATAAGAGAAGAGACTGAGTGGTGTGCTTGCAATAAAAAGGGGCATTATTATCTTCACCTTTTACGCTAATATGATTTCTTGTGGGGTTACACTTTTGTTTAATCACTTTGATTAACATAGGACATATCCATTCGGCCCAAATCTTGTTCTTGAATATTGCTGTATTCGTGATCGACTTATTCTGTTAGTGGCAGTTTAATACCATCAGATTTTGCTTCATCTAGACAAATGCAAAGGTCTCTTCTCATTAGATCAATGACAAAGTCAAAATCGAATTTATCTTTTTTGTGATGGCACTTGCGCGGTTTTCTACTCGCCATGAACCCGCTGCTCCGTGTATTTGCGTATCAACCACTAGAAAACAGCCAGTATTATGTTAGACGGTGCGCTAGAAAATATAGCGGTGCTTAGACGTTTCGTTATCAACATGTAAAGCAATAAGATTACGGAGCGGCAAGCCAGAAAGTGAAGTTGAAGAAAGCGGGATGGAGCAACGATTATCTGGCGCGAATCTTGTTCGGGTTGTAAACCCATTGAAGTATGCTCGCGGCCCGCTATGACTGGTAAGATAACGCCAGAACATTGAGGCGGGAATTGCTAGTAGAACCTGAATTTGTAACCCTTTAAACCAAATAGAGAAATAAGAACGGAGATGAATACAAAGGTTTACATTACAAGGCTGCCGGCAAAACCTACCATGACCAAGTTAGTTTTTCTACGGTAAGTGTCTTTGTCTATATTTGAGATCTTCATGGTATTTCAGTGAAACTGAGAATAGTAAATCTTTGCTCAACGGGGCTTTTGGATATGAGTAACATACGTTATACCACTTTACAGTTAGCGCATGGGGTCGAGCATAAACTCATGGTTTTGTGTACTCATGTAGCTGATATGACTGTTTGGTCTGCCTATTGTAATAATATCGTGAGCGATTAGAAATCCTAGCAGAAGCATTGCCACTTTTCCAAAAAGATTGCGGTGAGTTTTTGAGTCACTTTGAGCAAGCTTAAACTCGATGTTCTTTAAATCTGAAAACTAAAAAAGCAGCCTAAGTGGCTGCTTTTTCGTTCAATAATTTTCTGGTGGTTTAGCTGGTAAGCCGTTTAGTTCGCTAACTGGTTAATTAGCAAGCTTAGCCTCGACTTGCCCAAGTGCGCGTTGGTACATAAACCATGCACATGTTCCGGCAAGCACATTCCCTACCATTGCGCCCCAGAACAGGCCTTCAATACCAGCAAGTTGAGAGCCAACCCACAAGCAAGGCAAGAAGAAGGCGAACAGGCGTAGCGCTGAAATCGTTAATGCGGTGTAAGACTTGCCCAATGCGTTAGAGACAGAAACCATCAGCATACAGATTCCCAGTGGCCCTAAGCTAATAGGCACGATCAGTAGGTGATAGTTCAAAATCGTCGATACTTCGCTTTCACTAGTCATAAGGTTTGCTAGCCCACCAGAGAACAACCAAGTTACTAGCGCTATCACCAATTGAAAACCCAATACGAACATCACAGCAATTTTAACGAGCTTGCGTATGTTTTCGAGGTTGTTCTCTCCTAACATGCGGCCAATCATTGGAGGCATCGACATAGTAAGTGCTAACACGGCAACAATGGAGAAAAACTCAAAACGAGAACCCAAAGCCCAAGCTGCAACGGCTGCAGTCCCATAGCTAGCAAGTAGCTTGGTTGCGAACATTGATGAAACGGGTGGTAGCAATTGACTGATCATGGCAGGTCCCATGATGTTACCGATTGAACGAACACTTTTGCCGATGTCGAGATCGTGCCAGTCGAATGTCATCCAATGCTTTTTCGTAACTTTTGGAGCAACGATAAAGATACCCGCACCGAATGCCAAAATGGTCGCAATGGCTGCTCCATTGATGCCCATGTCGAAAGTGAAGATGAAAATCGGGTCCAATATCAAGTTGATGATACTGGTCGCGATCATCATTGATCCGGGCAGCATGGTATTACCATTGGCACGACAAACACTGTAGAAGAAGTAGAGTAGGGCTCCTGTCCAAGAGCTGATTAGCCAATAGATCCAATAAGAATCAATGATCGGTAATACCGTCGGTGGCGCATCCAACAACTGTAAAATTGGCCCACGAAGCAGATAGATGATGACAGAGAAAAGCGCAACACTCACGCTGCCCATCGCAATCACTAATCCACCTAGTTGCTTAGCGTAGCGCGTTTCATTCGCGCCAATGGCTCTAGCGATTACCGCGGTTGTCGCGATACCTAACCCGACCTGAATACCGATGATGATCATCTGTATTGGAAGCGTGAAGCCTTGGACAGCGAGCGGCAGCACGCCCAGTTGGCCAATAAAAGCACTGTCTACAAGCTGGAAGCTCATTAGGGAAAGCACCCCAAATAGCATTGGCCATGTCATTGTATAGAGTTGTCGGCCAAGAGAAGGCGAGGGAGTTGCGGTAGTAGAATTCATAACACTCTTATCGGTCTTGAAGTTAGGCTTGTGTTGGTGACAAACCTCTCAATGAAGAATTGCGTAAAGGATAACGTAAGGTCAGCTCGATACCAATAATTGTTATTAGATCTATCGATATTACCTTTGCACAGTTTCATCGGTATGTGAGCATTGTGCGATGTAACTTTATGCGTTCGCTTATTGAAATTTAAGGTGTCGTCTCTTGTTCCTGAGTTTTATATTGGCGGATGGGTCTAAAGGTTTTCAAATCGATTATTTCTAAGGTTTCGCTTTATGCCGATAATTTGGTGCTGTGATACCAACCCAACCTTTGAAAGCACGGTTAAAGTTGCTCAAATCACTGTAACCAACTTGCCAACTGATCTCTTGCACTGAAAGATCGGTCTCTTCGAGTAGCTGTTTTGCTTTGGTTTCCCGAACTTGTTCTTTGGCTTCTTTAAAAAGAATGCCTTTACTCTTTAGGTTTCTCTGTAGCGTTCGTTTTGTCATGCCGAGCATGGTCGCAAACCATTCAATATTGAACCAAGGTAAAGTCGAATAAGTGTTTATCAGTGTCTTTACGGCTTGCTCCCAATCTTGGGTACTATTTTGTTCTGAGATAGCGCGATAGTCGTCGGGCAGTGGGATCGCAAGCGCTCCATATTGTTGCTCAAACTGAATATCAGAATTAAAAAAGTGGTTAGGTAACTGACGCGCACCGTTGTTGGTAGAGACAAGCTTAGCGTGTGATGGCTGCCACTGGTCGTCTATAAACTTACGGCATAGGGTAATCACTGTAAGGGATCTAAACCATTCGGATTGTTCAAATCCAGAGGTTGATGGATGATAGCAACTGCGATGACATAGCCACCACAAGCCATCTTTTTTCTCGGTCCATATCGTGACGTGGTTGTTCAAACTAGGCATTTCAGCGATCAAACAACGAATGGCTTGCTCTAACGAACTACATTTCTCTATCTCATGGTGTAGCTGTGGTGAAAGTTGTTCCAGAGAGGTTTTTCGCCCAACTTCAATACCAATCGAATAACCAAACTTACGCTCAAGTCGATGAATAAAGAGAATTAAATCTTGGGTAGGAAGCCATTGGTTAGATTGTGTTAGCTCAATTGGTAAACCGCACTCGATAGCGACACTGCGCCAGTCAAGCGATCTCTTATCACAATACGCAATGTACGGGGCAATATTACTGGTAGAGCTCAATAGTATGTTAGTTATGTTCGATGATGCTTTCATTGTTGTTAGTATTACCTATAAATGTCACCAAATGACCTAATTAAGTGTAGCGTAACTCCATATACTTCTTCTAACCCAAAGAGGAGAAGAACATGAAACTTACACCCATTGCCTTAATTATTTCATCACTCACGATTTCATCGCTTGCTGTGTCATCGACTGTATTTGCAGAAAACCCAGTAGAAGCCGCGCTTAAGATTGAAGGCGCGCAGGTTACTCTACCTGTAAAAGATGCTCACCAATCTTTTACTCCTGGTTTCGTTGATTCAGCTCGTGAAAATTTCAATAATTTCCATTGGCAAATGGGTGGTGATCATAGTGTCTATTACAACATGCACATGAGTGAATTTATGCCGACCGCTCTTGCCGCTCCTAATGCTGAATATAAGCCACTGGTTAAAAATATCGATTCACGCCTTGCTAAATTAACCGTAAACACCGAAACCAAAGGTGAGCTGACAATGGAGCAATACCTAGCGGATGAGCAGTTCAGAACTCAAGGCTTCATGTTAATTCACAAGGGTGAGATCGTTTATCAGGCTTATCCAGGCATGAGCCCAACAGACACCCACGTTTGGGCCTCAACAGCGAAAACGACGGTAGGCGCAGTAGTCGCTATGCTGGTTGAAGAAGGTAAAGTCGATCCTGAACAGGACATTGCTCACTACGTTCCTGAACTCAAAGAGACTAACTGGGAGAGCATCACTGTCCATCAAGTGCTCAACATGTCGACTGCGTTAGACAACGAAGAAACGCTTGAATCGATATTGAATCCGGACTCTGACGTAGTACGTTTCTTTGCTGCGTCATTCAATTCACCAAGAGCAAAAACCGGTGAGATGGAAACATGGATGGACGTGGCTAAGGGCGCACAAAAGCTAGAGGGCGAGAAAGCAGGTGATCATTTCCGCTATGCCTCAATCAATACCATGGTTTTGACCAAACTAGTCGAAAACATTGAAAACAAGACTTGGACTGAGGTATTTGAAGACCGTGTTTGGTCTAAGGTACATGCTCGTCAGCCTATGCAGATCAACCTAACACCTGATGGAATGGGCATCGCGGTAGGTTTGGTTTCGACGACCTTAGAAGATATGGCACGTTGGGGAACGTTATTTACACCGAGCTGGAAAGCCGTTGCTGATGAGCCTGTGATTTCACAAGCAGTGATTGACCGCATTCATACTGGTGGCAACTCGAAAGGCTTCGCAGGTACTAGTAAAGAGAGCAGTTCAGTGCACGCTTTTAACGAAAAGGCTGACTACAACGCTTATCAATTCGACTATATCTTCAATGACGGTGCGATGTCGAAAAGTGGCAACCTTGGGCAGTTTATCTATATCGATCCAGAGCGTGATTTTGTAGGCGTGATGTTTTCAACCAACCCATACCACTCAGGTTTTGGTGAGAATAAAGGTCCAGCACTGATGCGCTCTGCAGCGAAACTACTTGCCGACAAGTAATCTACTTATAACCCAACAGGATGTTCCATGCTTCAAGGAGGAAGCAAACGACTTTCGAGATATATAATGAAAAAGTTTGCTCTATTGATCCCTTTGAGTTTAGGTTTAGCGCTGCCTGCACATGCAGGTTCAGAGTCCGAACGTGTTATCGACCCTGCTGATGTCACCAAAGTTTATACTCAAGCTGCATTGATGTTGAACGGTAGCTCAGATATCCAATTTCAGGGACAAGTTTCTGGCGGTTTAGAAAACGGTCAACAGTTTGCCCTACTGGCTGAAGGGACGTTTGTCGATGAAAGCAACACAGCGCTTCGCGATCCAGACAAATTCGGTACAGAGTATAGCAACTCTAGAATCCAGTACTTCCACGTCTTTGAAACGGGGACTAAAGCTACGCCTAAAGTGGGTCTTTCATTAGATTATATTAATACGCGCAACAGCATTAAAAATGACTTATTGTCGGTTGGCGGTGTTGTTGCGATTAATCCAGTTTATACCGGTGGATTTCTTGTATTTCCAAGAGCAGGGTTGATGACAGGTAGCATGGAGATCCCTGGTGTTACTTCATCTAAAGATGATTTAACGGGATACTCGCTTGGTTTGATTACCGCGAAGCATCTCGGTGACTCTGGCGCCTATGTGTCTTTAGTACCAGAGTGGCAGGATCTTTCTGGCGATGACATCGATATGCAGAACTTCTCTTTCAAAACATCGTTAAATGTACCGATGAACAGTGCAAGAACTTGGTGGTTGAATACGCGTTATGACATTACCAAAGCAGATGTTGATGTGAAAGGTGTGTCAATGTCGAATGATTGGCAAACCGAGGCTTGGATTGGTGTGAGATACTACTTCTAGCGATCTAGCCAGCTAATTAGCAAAGAACCTAAAAAAGCCAGTCATCGTGACTGGCTTTTGTCGTTTAGGTCTCGCACGAAGCGTTATTTATTTGCTACGTTACCAAGCTTCAACCACGTGTCGATAACCGTATCTGGGTTTAGTGAAACAGAGCTGATGCCTTGCTCCATTAACCATTCAGCTAGGTCATCATGGTCAGATGGGCCTTGGCCACAAATACCCACGTACTTACCCGCTTTAGCTGCTGCATCGATTGCCATTTTCAGCATCGCTTTCACCGCTGGGTTACGCTCATCGAATAAGTGTGCAACGTCACCTGAATCTCGGTCTAGGCCAAGTGTCAGCTGCGTCATGTCGTTCGAACCGATCGAGAAGCCATCGAAGTACTTCAAGAACTCATCAGCCAATATCGCATTCGATGGTAGCTCACACATCATGATGACTTTCAGACCTTGGTCGCCACGACGCAGGTTAAATTTAGCCAGAATGTCGATAACCGATGCCGCTTCGCTTGGAGTACGAACGAATGGAATCATGATTTCAACGTTCTTCAGTCCCATCTCGTTACGAACGCGTTTCAGCGCTTGAGTTTCAAGCTCGAAACAGTCTTCAAAGACTGGAGAGATGTAACGAGATGCACCACGGAAGCCCAGCATTGGATTCTCTTCATGTGGTTCAAACGTTTTACCGCCAACAAGGTTACTGTACTCGTTCGACTTGAAGTCAGACATACGTACGATCACACGCTTAGGCCAGAATGCAGAAGCGATAGTCGCGATACCTTCCGTTAGCTTGCTTACGTAGAAATCGATAGGATCTTTATAACCACGAATGCGTTGGTTGATTTCTGCTTTGATCTCATCCGTTTGCTCATCGAAGTTCAGCAGAGCTTTAGGGTGAATACCAATCATCTTGTTGATGATGAATTCAAGACGAGCAAGGCCAACACCTTCGTTCGGGATCTGAGCGAAGTCGAAGGCACGATCTGGGTTGCCTACGTTCATCATGACTTTGGTTGGCAGCATTGGTAGCTCATCAACCTCAGAACGTTTGATTTCAAAGTCGAGTTCGCCGTTGTAAACGTAGCCCGTTTCACCTTCTGAACATGACACTGTCACGATGTCGCCATCATTTAGGCTGCTTGTTGCGGTACCACAACCAACAATTGCAGGAATGCCTAGCTCACGAGCAATGATTGCTGCGTGACAAGTACGGCCACCACGGTTAGTCACAATCGCAGAGGCTTTCTTCATCACAGGTTCCCAGTCCGGGTCTGTCATGTCAGTTACCAGCACGTCGCCTTCTTGAACCAGTGACATTTGGTCTAGAGAATCAACTAAGCGAACAGGGCCTGAACCGATGCGTTGACCGATAGCACGGCCTTCAACTAGTACATCTGCCTTGTTGTTTAGTTCGTAACGCTCGATAACGTTTTGGTCGCTTTGAGAACATACGGTTTCAGGACGAGCTTGAACGATGTAAAGCTTGCCGTCGATGCCATCTTTTGCCCACTCAATGTCCATCGGACGTTGGTAGTGCTTCTCGATGATCATCGCTTGTTTTGCTAGCTCTTTGATCTCTTCATCGTTCAATGAAAACTCGTTACGCTCTTGAGTATCGGTGTCGATGATATCAACTTGCTTGCCGATCTCTTGGTTGGTTGAGTAGATCATCTTGATCAACTTAGAACCAAATGTCTTTTTAACAACTGGGTAGTGACCCGCTTCTAGCATTGGCTTGTGAACGTAGAATTCGTCTGGGTTCACAGCGCCTTGTACAACCATTTCACCTAGACCCCAAGAAGAGGTGATGAATACCACTTGGTCGAAGCCTGACTCAGTATCAAGCGTGAACATCACACCTGAAGAGGCTTTGTCTGAGCGAACCATACGCTGGATGCCCGCAGACAATGAAATGCCACGGTGATCAAAGCCTTGGTGTACTCGGTAAGAGATAGCACGGTCGTTAAACAGTGAAGCGAACACGTGTTTAGTCGCTTCGATAACCGCATCGATCCCTTTCACGTTAAGGAAGGTTTCTTGTTGGCCTGCAAAAGAAGCATCTGGAAGGTCTTCAGCTGTTGCCGATGAACGAACCGCTACAGACAATTCTTCGTTGCCTTCAATCAGTTCGCGGTAGTTATCACGGATGTCTTGCTCTAGTGATTCTGGGAAGGGTGCGTCTAGAACCCATTGTCGAATCGTTGCACCTGTCTTACGCAGTGCGTCAACGTCTTCAACATCAAGTTCATCAAGGAGTTGGTGAATGCGCTCATCAAGACCTTTGTAGTCAAGAAAGTTATTAAACGCATAAGATGTGGTAGCAAAACCATTAGGTACTGATACGCCAGCGTTGGCTAGGTTAGAAACCATCTCGCCAAGTGAAGCATTCTTACCGCCGACTTTGTCGACATCTTCCATGGAAAGGCCATTGAACCATAGGGTGTTATTTTGCATTTATTTCTCCAGAAACATAGCAAGCATTGTAGGGATTTAAAGGCAAACGATTACGTATCAGTTTAAAAAAATGTAAATTATTTTCTAAAGCTGTGGGGGACGTAATAGTCAGCAGGGTTTCGTTATATATATTATGGTTCCCATCCTACTCAAAATAATTTTAAACATTAAATAAAAAATGCAAATTGATATCCAAAGTCGTGATGTATTCTATGTTTCTGATGGAACGGCCATAACATGTGAGACTTTAGGGCATGTTGTTCTAGGTCAATTCCCATTCGAAGCCAATGAAAAAACCTTCCCGTTTGTCGAAAGTGAGGACAAACTTTCTGATTTATTAAAAGAGATCGAAATTTCGTATCGTGATACGGGCAACCACCCGTTGGTCTTTTTTTCGATTGTGATTCCAGACATCAAGCAGAAGCTCTTGGAGGCACCAGCGCATTGTTATGACGTGCTAGAGAGTATTGTGCAGAAAGTGCAAGACGATACCCAAATGGCCCCTGTGCCTAAGCTGCAGCGCTCACGTAGTGTTAATAAAGATTCAGTGAAGTACTTCGACCGTATTGCTGCGATTGAATACACGTTGGCTCATGATGATGGCATCACGCTGAAAGGGCTTGAAGAGGCGGATATCATCCTATTGGGTGTTTCTCGCAGCGGTAAGACACCGACAAGCTTGTATATGGCGATGCAGTTTGGCTTACGCGTAGCGAACTATCCGTTCATTCATGATGACTTGGCTCGCTTGAAGCTTTTGCCAGAGTTTGAGATTTACCGACACAAGCTATTTGGTTTAACCATTGATGCGGAAAGGCTGACTGAAATTCGAGAGAACCGTTTAGCCGGCAGTGAGTATGCGAGTGACTCGCAATGCTTGTATGAATTGCAAACGGTAGAGTCGATGTTTCGCCGAGAAGCGATACCTTACATCAATACGTCTTCGCTATCGGTTGAAGAAATTTCAACACGAATCTTGGAGCGAACAGGGTTGAGAAGGCGCTTGTTGTAGAAAAAGACAATTGAGTCATAAAAATCGAAGCTCATACGAACAATGGTTCGGGGAGCTTCGATTTTTCGTTTAGGCTAGTTGCTAACGACTAATGTTTTAGCAAAGTAGAAAAGTAGAAAATTAGCGAAGAAGCTTAATGCCTAACGTTTGACTCTGTTTTTCTAACCAACGCTCAAGTGCTGGTGGCCATGTGATACTTGGTTCGACACAGAAGCCACGAAGCATTGAGAAATAGAGTGCTTGATCAACTAAAGGTAGCGATGATTCACCATTCTCTAGATCCAATAGAAGCTCTGCATCTTTCAGTAATGGGTTAATCAGTTGAACGTATTGTGGGGTCTTTTCTAAGAGCTCTTCAAAGTTAAAACCTTCGGTCTCTTTACTTGTACGCCAAGCTTCTTTGGCTCCAGCAGAGCGATATTCAGCCAAGTCGAGGTTCCACCAACGTGGGCGTCCGATCTGTTGAGTCAGAGGGAAAGCGCGGCTTTGAAAAAGCGCAGCCTGCTCAGACGGCTCACGTTGCTCGTCACTTGATTTCAAATCCATGAAGTAAACAATGATGTCTAGGCTTTCAGCCATAATAGAACCGTCGTTTTTCTGTAGGACTGGCACCATCTTCTTACCGATCAGATCGATAAGGGTTTGGGCATCATCATAATCCACAGAAACAAGTTCGATGTTCAAGCCTAAAGATTGAGCGATGTAGGCAACTCTTGCACAGAAAGGGCAGTGGTCGTAAATGTAAAGCTTCATAGCTTCCCTTGGTTCAGGATAGAATAAATATAAGTTAATGCTAATGTATCAGAAAGTATTACGAACATTAAGCGTCAATAAACGCTAAGTACTGATAAACAGCAAGCATCAACAATACACAATAAGTGCTTGGCATAAATGCTCTTTCATTAATTCTATTGTCTGTTGGATTCGGCTTTACTGTAATGAGTAGACTAATGGGAAGGCTAGTGAGAAATAACGGGCACAAAAAAGGCTCTGGCGGCTCACTCTAATGCAGAAGAGTGAAGTCAGCCAAAGCCTCAATGTTGTTACCTTTAGCAGAGTGACTACTAAAAGAGCAGAGTAGTTAAACTATGCTTTTTTAAGGTCTTGTGCTGGGTAAGTAAGCGTCATTGCGCCTTCTACCGTTGTAACGTGAACGTAGCCACCACCAGCACTTAGGCCAGTCACTACCATTTCACCAAGCTCAACACCTTTTGTTGCTACAACGCGATCGTCAACTGAAAACACTTTACACACCTTCAATAAATTAAATAAATACGATAGATATCGAACGCGGATTTAAACAGATGGCACCCCAATCGACTAATCCGGTTATTTGTCGTAAAGATTAAATTTAGTTGTGCATAAAACAGTATTTCTTAAAAATCAGTTTGTTAACTTATGCTGTGACGTTATTTATCCGCTGGATAAACGACACCAACTTGTTGGCGCATCTCTGTAATTAACTTAGCAACAGTTAAAGCGCGCTGTTGGGCTTGCGTTTGAGTTGCTTGATCGCCACCAATGCAGTCTGCAAAGGCTTGCGTCTCGTAACACATTGAATTTTCGCTTTGCGTTTGGGTGAGGCTCTCAACACTACCATCGCGGTAGCGGATCTTAACGTCAGTACATTCAGCGATGTGATCGATGATGATCGCTCCTAGTTCACCTTGGATCTCGCTTGGCGCATAAGAGTCGCTGACTTTGGAGTGAGCGAGCGTTACGTCAAACTCAGGATACTGGAAGATCGCGCAGCCATGAGCATCAACACCTGAATCCAGTAGCTTTGCAGAAGCCTGTACATTTTCAGGTTTGCCAAACAGAGCAACTGTTGCTGCGACGCAGTAGAAGCCAATATCGACCAATGAGCCGTTAGAAAAAGCTGGGTTGAAGGTGTTTGGGTTCTCGCCGTTTAGGTATTTTTGGTAGCGCGATGAATACTGGCAGTAGTTGATGTGTGCCTTATGTACCTTGCCAATCTTTTCTAAACCAAGTTGAATTTGCTTAAAGTTCGGCAGAAACTGAGATTTGTACGCCTCAAACATCACCACACCGTTCTTCTGAGCAACCTCAAACATTCGGGTTGCTTCATTAATATTCGATGCGACAGGCTTTTCACAGATGACATGTTTGCCGTGCTCCATCATGAAGATGGACTGTTCGCAATGGAGTGAGTTCGGTGAAGCGATGTATACGGCTTCAACCGTTTTGTCATTGGCCAATGCGTCGAGTGAGTTATACGTCGTTTCAACGTCAAACTCTTGGGCGAACTGTGCCGCACTGTCTAGATTTCGAGAGTAAACCGCTGCAAGTTGCATCGATTGAGATTCGTGAGCAGCTTGAACAAACTTTTGTGAAATCCAATTCGTTCCAATTACAGCAAACTTAATCATATAGGTGTCCAATAGTTAGTGTATTGATTCTGCAGAGATAGTAGCACTCAACGGCTGGCAATGTGCCTGAGATTTACGGAACAATTTCCCTAAACATAGTGCCTAATATTAATAATCAGCCTTCACAGAACGTCTGGGTTGACCAGTACAACGGTGCACAACGAAGTCATTTTTGCTAAGGTATTAGTGAATTCAAATAAGGTAATGATATGCAAATTCGGACTGCCAAGGTCACTGATATAAGCTCGATCTTAGAGCTCTCAGAGCAGATAAATCGTCAACATCATCTTGGTGCTCCGATGGTATTTGCGCCACCTTCATTGGTTTTTACTGACAGTGAAGAATACTGGTTAGGGTTGATGATCGATCCTGTAGGGGCTTTCTTCGTTGCCGTTGATGAGCAACAAGTGGTTGGCTTCTTAGCCGGCAAGGTGACACAGAACAAAGGGGTGAGCTTTATTCAGCCGCATAAGGTGGCAAGAGTGAATACGATTGTGGTTAACGATCAAGTTCAAAGCCAAGGTGTCGGTCGAGCTTTAATGAAGTCATTCAATCAGTGGGCTCAAGCGAGCGGTGCTATCGAGCTTAGGTTAGAAGTGATGGAGTTCAACCAGCAAGCTCAGGGTTTTTATGAGTCGTTAGGGATGGAAACTCAATCTCGAACCATGTCCATGCGTTTTGAGGAGATTTAAGGGTGCGTTTGATTTGGCCTTTATCGTTATGCTTACTCTTTTCTACTTCGCTCGCTTATGCGGAGAAGCTCGTCGTTGAGAAAATTGTGTCTGATGCGACCGCTATCGAAACCATTGTATTTGAGTCAGCACCTTCCCATTCTAATCGCACACCTACGTCATCGGTCACCTCGAATTCGAAGCATGTCATTGTTATGGACGATGTTCTTGAAGGGGACTCTCGCCAAAAGGTCGCCCAGCTTTCTCAACGCTCTTCACTAGGTCCACCTCAAAGCTCAGGTCTACCTCAAAGTTCCTCTCAAGAGTTTTACACTCTACCTGACGCGTCTTCTGGCATAGACCCGTTATTGCAAGTGGTCACCTTAGTCAAAGTCGACAAATCTAAACGTAGAATGTATCTGCTCAAAGGGGAGGAAGTGGTTCAGGAATTTCGTATTGCGCTAGGTAAACAACCGAAAGGGCATAAGCGTTTTGAAGGGGACAACCGAACGCCAGAAGGGCAATACCAGCTCGACTATGTTATGGAAGAATCAGACTTCTACCGCTCGGTGCATATCAACTACCCGCGATCATCAGATATGCAGTGGGCACAAAAAAATGATGTTGATCCTGGGGGGAATATCAAGATTCACGGAATCAAGAATGGTGAGCGTCGTTCACCTAGTTTTATACAAAGCTTCGATTGGACGGATGGTTGTATTGCATTAACCAATCAAGATATGGATGAGTTCATCCAACTCGTAAAAATGGGTACCCCTATCCATATTGAATGGTAGTTATCGGTACCCATTTTCCTGAACAATTCTCGAAAAAAACTCTCAAAAACAATTGCCGAAATCAGCGCTAGAGCCAGTTACAGTAAGACTCGACCTGAACTGAAGATAGCAATCACAATCAGCAGTGCAATCGTGACTGGCTTGAACTTCGCCCCACCAAACCTCTCAAACAATTTTGAACCGACATAGCCGCCAAACATGCTGCTTGGTAAGAGTGCTAGAGTAAGCCAGACCACATCACGATCGACTAACCCTGCGATAGAGGCCGTAACAAAGGCGCTAGAATCAGCTAGTACAAAGAACGCAATCAGGCCGGCTCTGGCAATGTGTGGTGCGACAGGACTTGCCAATGCATGCGTGCCAACCGGAGGGCCAGACATTGAAGCTGCGCCATTCATTACCCCCGCAAGGCTGCCTAGAATATAGGGAGCAAATCTAGGTTCGCTTTTGTATTGGAACCCTTTGTAGATCATGATTGCTGACGCAAAAATGAAGGCACTGATGATCAAGATGATTGTGTCTTGGCTAACGGATTTGAGCAACAGCAAGCCGACGGGCGTGAAGGCCAAACAAGGGATAAATACCTTTGAAACCCAGCGCCAATTTACGTGATGTTTAACCTTCGGCAGCAATTGGATATTACCTAACAGGTCGATCAGCATGAAAACAGGAACCAGTTCGATAACAGGCACGAATAACGCACTCAATGGCAATGCCACTAAGGTGAAACCAAAACCTGAGAAGCCACGAACAATAGCGGCGAAAATGAAGATTGCACCCAAAATTGGGAAGGTTGGACTAAAAATAAGATCCATAAATTAAGTAACCAATGAAGCTGTCTAATAAGGCGAGCTAGTGAAACCAAGTGAGTAGCGGAATGTACTCCTACTCACTTGTGTTTGCTACCTAATTTTCAGGTTTTTCAGGGTTAATTTTAAAGTCTCTCGGGGGGTACTTTTTCGGTATTTACGAGGTCAATTTATAGGGTTGAATTGATTCGGAAAATCAGTAAATACAGCGTCTACTTTTGAGAGAAATTTGAAGCGAGACGGATCATTGACGGTGTAGCACCATGCTTGAATGTTCGCTTCGTTGAGAGTGTCAAGATCGCTCTGATCAACGTGTTCATAGTTCATGTGACAGCTGAACGCTTTGACCTCATTGATGAGCATAAGATCATCTTGAGTCAGTTGCTCTGTGATTACTCCCACTCGATATCTCGGTAAATGACGAGCCATTTCAGCAACCACCTTATGGCTGAAGCTCGAAAGTAAGACCTTATCGGTGTCTAGATTTGAGCGAATCAACTCGTCGTGCAGCAAATCAACGACATAAGGGGCTTGATGTCGGCTGTCGACTTTGATTTCGAGGTTGACGCTAAGATCATGCTGCTCAACAAGTGTGAGTAACTCTTCCAACGTCAGTATTTTTTCTCCAGCGAACTGCTCAGACTTCCAACTGCCAAAATCGAGCTGACGTAGCTCAGCAAGGGTGTGTTCATCAACTCGACCCTTGCCATCGCTGCAGCGCTCAAGCGTGTGATCGTGACAAACGACCAGTTGGTCATCCTGAGTGGGCTGAATATCAACTTCAATCCATTTCAAGCCGAGTTTAGCCGCTTGTTCAATGCTTGCTTTGGTATTTTCTGGGTGAGTACCTGCCACACCCCGATGACCTACGATGATAGACGACATAATTAATCCTTCTTAAAGACGCACCGTAAAAACGCATTAAATATCAGTGTACTCGATTAAGCTAGAGCCGTCGTTAAGCTTGTCGCATCTTCGTGTGACTCCTGTGATGTGAAGTTATTTGGGTGAATGCGTTTGCCAAGATTGTCAAAAATATGCAGGTTGGATTTATCGATGCTTAGCCCGAGGGGGACGGCTTGGCACAGCGTCGTTTCGGGTGTCACTGCAATAAAGGGTTGTTCGTTCACAAGGCCATGAACCAATTGATTTGGCCCTAAAGGCTCAACCACGCTGATGCGTAATTCAAGCGGCAGCGCGTTCATGACTAAATCGGCACAAACCTCAGAGTGTTCTGGGCGAATACCAAGTGTGATGGCTGTATTTTTTACGTGGGCGTATTCGGGCAAGTACATTTGCTGGTCGCCAATCTCAAGGTAGCCGTCGTCGAGTGTTGCTGGCAAGAAATTCATCGCTGGGCTGCCAATGAAGCTTGCCACAAAGGTACTGGCTGGCTGGTGGTAGACCTCTCTTGGTGTTCCTACTTGCTCTATTTGACCGTTGTTGAGTACCACGATTCTGTCAGCCAGTGTCATGGCTTCAACTTGATCATGAGTGACGTAAACACTGGTCACGTCAAGCTCGCGTTGCAGCTTTTTGATTTCTAATCTCATGTGAGCACGCAGTGAGGCATCTAGATTAGACAAAGGTTCGTCAAACAGGAACAGTTGCGGATCGCGAACGATTGCTCGCCCCATAGCAACACGTTGACGTTGACCACCAGAAAGCTTGGCTGGCTTGCGGTCTAGGTATTCTTCGATTTTCAGCGTTTTGGCAACTCTCTCAATTTTCTCTTCAATAAGGTGCTGACTGACTCCTCGATTCTTTAAGCCATAAGCTAGGTTTTTGTACACCGTCATGTGAGGGTAGAGCGCATAATTTTGAAAGACCATCGCGATATCACGCAGGGCAGGTTTCTCTGTATCAACCCGACGGCCACCTAAGTGAATCTCGCCACCAGAGATGCTTTCCAAACCCGCAATGGATCGCAAAATAGAAGACTTGCCACAACCAGAAGGCCCCACCAAAACAAGGAACTCACCTTCATCGATATCAAGCGAGACTCCTTTGACGGCTTGATGGCCGTTTTCATACGTCTTGACCAAGTTTTTGATACCTAACATGGTGGCAGCTTTACGCGTATGATCGTGAGTGGCTTGGTTGTGCGCTAGCGTCTGCTTTAAGTTTGGCATCGAGGTGTCCTCTGTATTTTTGTGGATAGTTTGGTGAGAAGGCAGCTGAGACGTCTTGTACTCATCAAGTGATTGAATGCGGTTATTGTTCATTTGAGTTGTGTCGTTATTATTTTTCACTTTCTACTAGCCCTTTTACAAACCAACGCTGAAATACAACCACCACTAAAACGGGTGGCAACATGGCTAAAATCACCATGGCGAAAGCATAGTCATAGCGCGGTAAACTGGTTTCATTGATGTTGTTGAGTACTTGTTTTATGCCCATCACGATGGTGTTGTAGCCTTCATCGGTAGTCATCATGATCGGCCATAAGTATTGGTTCCAACCCACAACAAACATGATGATGAAGATCGCGGCGATCATGGTTTTAGATAGAGGCAGCAAGATATCGACAAAGAATCGAAATGGACCTGCGTTATCTAACTGTGCGGCTTCTAACAATTCATCGGGGATGGTTTTGAAGAACTGTCTAAAAAAGAAGGTCGCGGTGGCTGATGCGATCAAAGGTAGAATCAACCCTGTGTAGCTATTAAGAAGCCCAAGCCCTGCGACAACTTCATAGGAAGGGATAATACGAACTTCTAATGGCAGTAGCAGCGTTACGAAGATCAACCAAAACCACGCCGTGGCGTAAGGCAGTCGAAAGTAGACCAAAGCATACGCCGCCATCATCGAAATGATGATCTTACCGATCGCAAAACCTAGCCCCATGATCATTGAGTTGGCGATCATTTTACTGGCGGTGACTTCGCCACTGAAGCCCATACTTTTGTTCCAAGCTTCGCTATAAATAGCCGTAAAGTTATCGCCCGGTA
Source organism: Vibrio sp. QJM3NY_26 (assembly GCF_057786005.1). Classification (NCBI taxonomy): domain Bacteria; kingdom Pseudomonadati; phylum Pseudomonadota; class Gammaproteobacteria; order Vibrionales; family Vibrionaceae; genus Vibrio; species Vibrio sp. QJM3NY_26. Next base: position 1,081,801 of record NZ_CM173516.1, read on the forward strand.
GCCATTGCAGACCTTCGCTGACAATGGTGTTTGGATTGTGGGTTGAACTGGCAAAGATTAGCCAGATAGGGACTAACATAAACAGCATCCCAGCAATTAAAATTAGGTGGTCAGAGACCTTATTACTTTTCATAAATAATTCCTGTCGCGTTAAAACCTAGCTGTCGTGGGCTAGTAATGAACACGCTTTTCTACAACGCGAAACTGGATAAATGTAAGAGTGAGGACCAGTAGTAACAACACAACAGACTGTGCAGAGCTGCCGCCTAAATCTGCGCCAACAAAGCCATCTCGATACACCTTGTAGACTAACGACGTTGTGCCTCCGCCCGGACCGCCATTGGTCATGGTGTCTATCACGCCAAAGGTTTCAAAGAAGGAGTAGGTGAGGTTGATGACCAACAGAAAGAAGCCAGTAGGGGCCAGTAGTGGGAAAGTGATGGTCCAGAAACGTTTCGAGTCACTGATACAATCCAACATCGCTGCTTCTTTTACGGCGTAAGAGATCGATTGAAGCCCAGCCAGAAAGTAGATGAAATTCACCGAAACTTGTTTCCACACGGACACCAAAATCAGAGCAAACGTGGCATCAACAGGATCGGTCTGAAAGCTAAAGTCCCAACCTATAACCGCAAATATTTCGGTAAACACGCCAATGTGTGGGTTAAACAAGAAAGCACCGATAACGCCTGCTATCGCGGGCGCAACTGCATAAACCCAAGTGAGGGTGACTTTGTATACGCCTTGTCCGTTAATGATGTTGTCGGCTTTCACGGCAAGCAGCAGAGCCAAGGCAAGTGATAAGAAAGAGACCACAATCGCGAACATCAAAGTAAATCCAATCGAGTTCAGGTACTCGCTCGATTCGAATAGCATTTGGTAATTCTCAAACCAGACGAATATAGATGAGGTGCCCCAAGGGTCTTCCAGCATAAATGAAAGGTAAACCGCCTTTGCTGCTGGGTAGATAAAGAAAACGGCAATGATGAGGATTTGAGGCGCCAAAAATAGGTAAGGCAGCGGAGAGTGAAAGAATTGCTGACGTCGTTCCACAGGGTAATCCCTAAAAATAGTTACAGTGGCCACTATTTGCGACCGTTACCACTAGCGCGATATCAAGGCGTGCATCCCGTTGAGTTATCGTTGTTGGAGCAAGAAATGGCGCTAGGGAAGAATCTCCTCACACCTTGCCATTGCGTTTTTTAATGATGCAGTGACAAGTCGTGAGGAGCGATGAACGGCTCTCGGTTGTTAAGCCTTTAGCTCATTAATCTGCTTTGGTTAAAAAGCAGAATTAGTTCATCGTACGAGCGAAGCGTTTCAGCAGTTTGCTGCTCTCATCTTCGACCTTGTCTAGGCTGTTCTCGACGCTAGAGCGGTCAGCAAAGATGTTATCGAACTCACGGTGCATCACTTCACGGATCTGCGGGTAATAACCTAAGCGGTAGCCCTTAGTCCACTCGCCCGATTTCAGGCTTAGCTGCTTTACGCCCACTTCTGCGTCTGGCTGTTCTTTGTAGTAACCAGACTCTTTCGCTAGTTCATATGCAGCGGTCGTTACAGGCACATAGCCAGTGGTTTTGTGCCAGTAAACCTGAGTTTCAGGCTTAGTCAGGTAATCAAAGAACGCGGCAACACCTTTGTCCTGTTTCTGGTCATGGCCATTTAATGCAAACAGAGCGGCACCACCAATGAAGGTTAAGCCGGCATCTGGGTTAACCGATTTCCAGTATGGAAGGTAAGTTGTGCCTAGCTCGAAAGGTACGCGGTTACGTAAGCCACCGAATGAACCTGAAGAACCCATCCACATTGCCACTTCTTGACGCTCGAAAGGCGTTTGGTTTGCATCCCAATCGCTGCCGTAATACTTGTAGTAACCTAGATCTGACCACTCTTTCATCTTGCTAACGTGCATCATCATATCTTTGGTGTTGAACATGATTTTGGTGGACAGGCCGTCGTAGCCGTTGTTCTGGTCAGAGACTGGTAGATTGTGGCGAGACTTAAAGTTCTCAAACATGATCCACGGCGTTAGAGATTGAGAAAACGCGATGTGCCCTTCTGCTTTCAACTTCTTGGCTACCACTTCTAACTCTTCATAAGTTTTAGGCGCTTTGGCACCCACTTCTGAGAGAAGGTCTTTGTTGTAGTAAAGAACCGGTGTCGAACTGTTGAAAGGCATACCAACCATTTTGCCTTGGTTGTCGGCATAGAAGTTACGAACGCCCGCCAGGTAATCATTCGAATTAAAGTTGTAGCCCGACTCAACCAGAATATCCTGTACTGGTTTCGCCACGCCTTTCGCGTTCATGATGGTTGCAGCGCCGGCATCGAAGACTTGTAGAATATTGGGTGCTTCACCTGCTCGGTACGCTGCGATACCCGCAGTTAAGGTCTCTGTGTATGAACCTTTATAGATTGGCGTGATCTTGTAATCATCTTGTGACGCATTAAAGTCAGTCGCAATTTTGTTTACTGTTTCTCCAAGCTGGCCGCCCATTGCGTGCCACCAAGTGACTTGAGTCGTTGCGAACGCTGGCATTGCCGCTGTCGCCGAAAGAACGCCTGCCAAAATTAGCTTATTCATCTTCTTTTCCTTTTGGATAAAATCGATGTAGAGGTATTGAATTAGAGTATTAACGAGACGGTAGGGGTGTCGTTTGAAGCTATCTTGAACAGGCCATATTTCACTTACGTGGCTAAACCGTTTCACTGATATGAAAGATTCGTTTCGATTTTATTTAAGAGAAAAGTTATTGATGGTTTTGATGTTGAACATGTTCGGTTTTTAAGACGTTTTATTGGACAACTGTTGTTCAATAAAAAAGCCTCTCGATGGAGAGGCTTAGAAGAAGGTTCGATGTGGATACAGTTTTAGTGCGCGATATCCAATTGGTTGTCTTTCACACCGTTAATACGGAACCAACCAGCGATACTGAATCGCTCTGTGTTGGTTGGCAGTACCTCGTGTGGGAACTGTTCAGACAAGAATACCAACAGTCGACCACCCTTTGGTGGAATGGTCGCGATGTAATTGTCTTTCAGATCGTAAACCACGAGCTCCCCTGCGTCTTCCTCAGACCATTCGTCATTCATGTAGAAAACGGTGGTTAGGCGGCGGTTTTCATTGCCTTTAAAGCAGTCTAAGTGCTTCTGATAAAAGTCACCTTCTTCGTATTTAGCAAAGTGCGCTTCGTATTCGAACAGACCTAAAAAGAACGCTCTGTTTGCTTCTAAACGAATTTGCTCCATTTTGTCTAGGAACAGAGATGCGGGTTCGCCCATATCACGGCGTACCCACTGAATTTTGTCACTACGAATCGTTGCTTCTCGTGCTACATCATCGTTACGGCCGATCCTAGCCTTTTTCCAGTTCTCTGGAATGCAATCCCTCAATGCCACTACTTCTTCGTGAGTTAAGAAGTCATCCCAAACAAAGTAACCTTGGGTAGAAAGAGCATCGATTAATTGGTTCATGTAAAGCACTCAGACAATAAATTAGAGGCGCATATATAGTCCGAATAACTCAGGTCAACAAATCACATGTTTTGTCGTCACGATAAATGGTGCTGAGCGCTTAAAGCGTAAGGCTTGTTGAGCAAGGTTTTCGATAATGTGAGTATTCAATAGTGCTGAAAAATATCGGATGAAATTGATGATCACCTTTGGAATGTGTCTTCATTATTCTGAGTTAAATTGGACTTGAGTAACATTGGTTTTGAGTAACGTTGAATTTGAATAATTTAGTGAATACCAATGGAAATCTAGATTCGAGCTTTTTATCCGGTTTTAGATTGTTAATTTTAACAAAATGATCACAATTGAAGGTGGGTTTGCTATTGTATAGGTCTGACCAGTTGTTTTATCACAAGGAGTGGGTTTGCAGCTGCATACCATTAAAGGCTATATCCAAGACATGTATCTCGTAGAGTACCCTGATAGGTTGCTGTTGCTTGATGGTGCATGTCGAGCTGACATCCCGCATTTGAAGGCTTTCATCGAAACAGAGCTTATGCGTGATTTTGCTGATCTACATACGGTTGTGGTTACGCACATGCATCCAGATCATGCAGGGGCAGCACACAAGCTCAGAAAGCTGACGAATTGTCATTTGGTGGCAGCAAACCGAGATAAGGATTGGTATCACGGCATTGATGGTATCTTGATGCATTTGACCGATTTGGCATTAGCACGGTGGATGGCGAATCGATTGGGCAGGCCCAAAGCAAACCTGTGGTATTCAAGAAAGTTGAAGCCGGACTACAAGCTGTCGGATGGTGACAGCATTCCGGGTTTTGATGATTGGTTGGTTCTGGAAACGCCAGGCCATACCGACAGAGATCTCTCTGTCTATTGCCCATCACACAGCGTTGCTTATGTGGCTGACTTGATGGTCGAGGTTAAGAAGAAACTGATTCCGCCGTTTCCTATTTTTCACCCCAACAAGTATCGAGCGTCGGTATCTCGTATCTATGACATGCAGCTTGATACCTTGCTGGTGGCGCATGGGGGACAAGTGAATTTGAGTGAACAAGCCTTTGAACATCTGTTGATGAGTGCGCCAAGAAGGCCAGTGACACATTGGCGAGTGACTAAAATCAAACTCAAAGGATTGCTAAAATCTGTTTGGCGATTTGGGTTTAAAGATAAAAAGAATCGTGTCTCGTCCTAAAATACGTTGACGATTTTAGTAAGCCAGTAACGCAAGTTGCTGGCTTTTTTCATGCATCTTATTTGGCGTATTCATACCTAGGCTGAGATGTGGCCTCATTTCGTTGTACGTATATATCGACTCTTCAACAAGTGTTTTCAACTCGCGAAGATCTTTGCATTGAGTAAGCAAGAACTCTTGCTTGAGGATACCATTGACCCGCTCAGCTAAAGCGTTTTGGTAACAGTCATAACCATCTGTCATTGATGGTGTTATTCCATACTTTTTAAGTTTCTCTTGATAGAGGTTTGAGCAATACTGAAGCCCTCTATCTGAGTGATGGATTGTCGCATGACAATAACATCGAGTTTTTATCGTCATATCTAAAGCCTTCACAACATCGCTCGCTTTCATTTCATTGCTGACTTCATACCCCATGATTTTACGGCTGAAGGCATCGGTAACCAATGACAAGTAGTGAACGCCCTCATTTGACTGAACATAAGTAATGTCGCTCACCAGAACTTCTTCTGGTTTTGACGGAACGACTTCTTTTAGCAAGTTCGGATGTTTTTTCATCCAGTGCCTGCTGTTCGTTGTTTTGGTATAACTTCGTTTCGGCTTAACTAGTAGGCGCTCTTCCCTGAGGTAATTAAACAAAGCATCACGGCCAAGTTTTATTCCCTTAGCTATCAACTTAGGCTTCAGTAAGAAATAGAGCTTACGAGCTCCCAACCGAGGCATAAACCGCCTTAGTTCAAGCACCATTCCTTTCACAGGAGCAAGCTCAGCCTGACGAGTGGTCTCACGCTTTTCTCTCTGATAGACACACTGACGAGATATATTGAGCAATGAGCAAGCTTTACTTAAGCTTACTTTCTTCTCTTTTTGAAGGCTTCTTGCTCCTTCGCTATATACTTTTTTCTTAGCGACATCCCGTGCTCAGCATCAAGAATATCAACAACCCTATTGAGAAGAAGGCATCTGAGGCGTTCATCTTCAAGCTCTTGTTCAAGTCGTTTTATTTTTTGGACAGGCGTTTCATTCGCTCTCGGTAATTTAGGCATCGCGCTCTTCCTTGGATTGTTTGTCCAATCCAATTTCCCATGCTTTCTTAACCAAGTAAGAACGGTCGAACGACCTTGTATGCCGTAAATTGATTGGGCTTGTTTATAGGTCATGTCGCCTTTTTCGATAGCGTCTACAACCTGTAATTTAAAGCCTAGTGTGTAATCACGCTGAGTGCGCTTAACGTAGTGTTTATTTGGAATGGTCATCATTAATCCTCAATGTGTAAACACATTTCAGGACGGGACATCGCCATAAATAATAAAGGCCAGTCTCAAAGACTGGCCTTTATTAGTGTGTTGTTGACTCACTATTTGAGCTGTGGAGCAGTTCAATTAGTGAGAAATTAGAAATTCGCCCGCTGGGTCAACAATCACTTTGTCACTCATGCCTTGACGACCAAGCAGCATCATATAAGTCATATCCTGACGGTTGCTCAGTGTGATATCGATAGGCCATTCCTGACCACCAATTTTTAGCATGGTTTCAATCACACAACGGTGTTCAACTTCGCCGTTCGATGATTTGATTCTTTTACTCGTTTTCAGCTTCGCCTTGCAGCGCACAGTCTCTTCTAGGTGGTAAACGTCTGGGTGAAGATCGAACTCAACGAAGTTTTCACCGTCTGTTTTTACACATAGTAGATTGTCTACGTGCAGAGAAGAGGTTTGAGCCCCTGTATCAACACGCGTATGTAGTCCAGTTATCCCTAACTCTGGTAAGCAAAGTGCTTCTGTATTCCCTATGATCATTTTATTGTTCATGTTTTTTCCAATCATGAGTAAACGGCGTTTAATCAGCCTTTGCCACGAGTACGGTTAGCGTTTGGTTTTGCATTTTTCTCGATAAATCCGAAAATCATGTCTGCTACATCTTTACCTGTCGCTTTCTCGATACCTTCTAGGCCTGGAGAAGAGTTCACTTCCATTACAACAGGGCCATTCTTAGATTGTAGAATATCGACACCACATAGGTTTAATCCCATGATTTTAGCTGCATTGATCGCTGTAGCGCGCTCTTCTTTGGTTAGTTTAACCAGTTGAGCTGTACCGCCACGGTGCAGGTTAGAGCGGAATTCACCCTCACCAGCTTGACGTTTCATTGCTGCAATAACCTTGTTACCCACAACAAAACAACGGATGTCTGCGCCATTAGCTTCTTCAATGAACTCTTGAACCAAGATGTTCGCTTTTAGGCCCATGAATGCTTCGATAACGCTTTCAGCTGCTTTGTTTGTTTCTGCTAGAACAACACCGATACCTTGAGTGCCTTCAAGAAGCTTGATAACCAGTGGCGCGCCACCTACGTTTTTGATCAAGTCTTGAATCTTGTCTGGGCGGCTAGCGAAACCTGTTTTTGGTAAGCCAATACCTTTACGAGATAACAGTTGTAGTGAGCGCAGTTTGTCGCGAGAACGACTAATAGCCACTGACTCATTGATACAAAAAGTACCCATCATTTCGAATTGGCGAACAACCGCAGTGCCGTAAAAGGTAATGGAAGCGCCAATACGTGGAATAACAGCATCGTATTGAGGTAGCTCTTCACCCATGTAGCGAATCTTCGGATTGTTACTCGCGATATCTATATCACAGTGCAGCGTGTCGATAACATCGACCTGGTGACCACGAGCTTCACCTGCTGCTTTTAAGCGAGAAGTAGAGTATAGATTTTCGTTGCGAGAAAGAATTGCGATACGCATGGCGTTTCCTTAGTTAATACCTGATTGGTAACTGCAAATAAATGAGTTGTTAGCTGAGCTTTCAGTTTTTCTGAGGCTCTTTGCTTGCTTCGGGGCGAACCTTAAGGCTTTTCGTTTAACTAAGAAAACGAATTAAATTTGTCGAGTCGATAACGGAAATTTATTAAGTGTGTGAGCTATTGGTACAACAGGGTTTAGAGGGAGTTTTGAATGGAAAAGCGAGTTGAGGCCTAACTCATATTGGGGGTAGGAGCATATTAGGTTGTACTCAACTCGCGTTAACTCGGTGTTTAAAAGTGTACTAATAACGCCAGTTACATAGCTCTATAAGTGTTCGTAGTGCTTCTCTTTCGAGCTTGCTACAGGTGCTTTTAAGCTTATTAAGATAGTATTTTCTCATGATGATTACTTCTCTTGTATTAGGCTTTGGTAGGAACTTTGAGTTCCTTGCTGACCTACTAATTATGGTTATTTAATAGGAAGTAATAAACAGATGGGTTTTTATTAAAGCGTTCCTGTTTTTGTCTTTTATCGTCACTTTAAGACAAATGTGTTTTATAATTGGCTTTATGAGGAAAGATTATTTCTAAAAGGTTCATTATTTGTCTGATCTAAACATGATGCGTTACTACACAAGGCTGGATTCGTTCGAGCCTAACATCTCACATTCGGTTACCCTAACTGAGGTTGCAGACAAGCTGTTTACTAGTTTGCGCCATGCACGAACCTTGTTAGGCAAGATGCATCAGGCTGAGTGGGTAGTGTGGGAGCCTAAAGTGGGACGGAATCAGCGTTCTAACCTGACATTGCGTTTTAGCAATCAAGAAATGACTCAACATGTTGCCAGTAAACTGATAGAGCAGGGCAAATACGAAAAAGCACTTTCTATTTTGGAAGATGACCGGGCTGTATTTGGCGCTCTTCTCCAAGAAACTTCCGGTGCGACGATTCGAGAAGGGTTACTGCACGTTCAATTAACTTACAAACGTAAGTTTGAGGACTTGTTCCCGCATCATATTCACCGCAGTAGTGAACGGTTTTTGATCAGGCAAGTGTTCAGTTGCCTAGTCACTTGTAATGGCAAGGGCAAGTTGAAGCCTGAACTGGCGCACCATTGGGAATATGATTCTGAGAAGTTGGTTTGGACTTTCTATTTGCGCCCCGGTCTCACTTTTCACGATGGTCAACCCGTCGACGCCAAACAGCTAGTATCGTTGTTTACCGCTTTACAACCGCTACCTTTCTATCAGACAGAGCTAGCTCATGTTGCTTCGGTTTACAGTGAGCAGCCGTTAAGGATCAGCTTCCAACTGACCAAGGCCGATACTGGTTTTGCTGGTTTGCTTGCTGGCGTTAAGTATTCAATTCAACCTGCTGCCCAAGTGACCCGTGAGCCATCGCCATTAAATTCGGTATCTCATGCTGTTATTGGAACAGGGCCCTTCAAAGTGGTTGAGACCAATAATGAACGTATCAAACTCGCGGCATTTGAACATTATTATGGCTGTCGTTCTTTAACGGATGAGGTCACCATTTGGCAATTTGAAGAATCAATGTCGGGCAGTGCTCGTTTTGATGACAGCCAAATGCAAGTGTCACCTTATGAAGACTCGTCTTGTTTTCATCAACTCGGGAAAAGCGATGCGGAGCTGGTGTCTGCAGAGACTGATGGCCTTCGTAGTAGGGTCGAAGATGGCTGCTTGTTTATCCTGTTCAATCAGAATTCAACGGCAAACTCGTTAAGCGATGAGCAGCGTAAATACCTCTCCGGGCTCGCCAATCCGCAAGCTATTTTGTCTCAATTGGAACAAAATCAAGGGTTGTTCAGCGTGTCCTTAGCTCAGAATATATTGCCAAGCTGGCAAAAGTTGTATCGAACGCCCTCGAAAGAAGTTCAATTACCTAAAAAGATGACCATAGCCGTTTACAATTACTACGCCCTATATAGATGTGCTATTTGTGTATCTGACATATTGAAACGATATGGTGTCGAAGTTGAGGTAAATACCTACAGTTTTCGAGAACTGGCTCAGCTATCTCAGAGTGGTGACCTTAAAGAAGACTTGGTGTTGTGTAACCTCAATCTTGATGACAATGCCCCTTCTTCACTGTTCTCGTGGTTGATGAATGATCCTGTTTTGCACTCTGCACTAGGAGAGATGAACAGCGATTGGCTGAAGCAGCGCTTAGATCATCATAAGGCATCGGTTGAACTGCCGAATTACTTGGCAGAGTTGGAGCCCGTTGCATCGACGCTGATCTCGGACTATTGGTTAGTGCCTATGTTCCATCACCTACAAACCGTGCGTTTCCAAGGCATTTTGAAAAACGTAGCCATCACTAACTGGGGATGGCCAGATTTCAAGAATGTATGGTCTGCTGATTAACCTTACCTACCAAATAGGGTAACTCCTTTTCAAAGTCGGTTTTTCCAAAATCGATTTTGGCACGATCACGTTTAGATAAATTAAAACTTACACTCATTGGTTTACTTTTTTATTTTGATATGTAAACTATTCAGTGTAGTTTTTGTGTTGGGTTTATCCCAATGATTAAAGAGATACCAATGAAAAAATATCTATTACCGATTTTAGGAGTACTTGCCGTGGTCGTTATCGTAAGCACAGGTTCACAATCAAATGACAATCTAGATAAGCTTCCGAAGAAGTTTGTTAACAGTGAACTGGAATACAAATCGGGTATGTCTGATATTTTTTCAATCCTGAAAGCTTACGTGACAGTGGAAAGGAATGAGCCAGTGCCGCGTGCTGCATTACCTCTAATACCAATGACAGCCGAGCAACTGATCGAAGAACAAGACGATGTCGCTTACCGCTTGGGTCACTCTAGCGTGATGATGAAGCTGGATGGCAAGCTAGTGATGACTGATCCTGTGTTCAGTGATCGTGCATCGCCAGTGCAATGGATGGGGCCAAAGCGCTTCCATCCCACACCAATCTCACTGCAAGAACTGCCTGATATTGATGTGGTAGTGATCAGCCACGATCACTACGACCATTTAGACAAAGGTGCCGTAAAGGTATTAGCAGACAAAGTAGGGACATTTTTGGTGCCACTCAGAGTCGGTGCGCTACTGGAAAAGTGGGGCGTGGATAAAGCAAAGATCATTGAGCTGAACTGGTGGGAATCAGCGACAGCTGCCGACATCGAATTTACTTTGACTCCAACACAGCACTTCTCTGGACGTGGGTTACTTGATCGTGACCAAACACTGTGGGGGAGCTGGGTCATTAACGCTTCAGATAAGAAAGTCTTCTTTAGCGGTGACTCTGGTTACTTCAACGGCTTTAAAGAGATTGGTGAGCGCTACGGGCCGTTTGATTTAACCATGGTTGAAACGGGCGCGTATAACTCACTTTGGGCGGATATTCATATGTTCCCAGAGCAAAGCGTTCAAGCGCACATTGACCTTCAGGGTAAGGTGATGATGCCAATCCACAACAGCACGTTTGACCTTTCTATGCACGATTGGCAAGACCCAATGGAGCAAGCACTGACGATAAGCAAAAAGCGAGACGTGCAAATGGCGAGCCCTGTGATGGGTGAACGCCTAGTGATCGCAGAGCCAGTCCCCGTTCAAGCGTGGTGGAAACTAGCATCGAATTAGAGCTGTTACCTAATTAGAACTGGCATCTAATTAAAACGGTCATCTAAGTTAGAGGTAGCCATACCGCTAATCTATATCAAATCAGCTCATACAAAAAACGCCACCGATCGTACGATTCGGTGGCGTTTTTTTCATCTTTCTAAGATCGGCTTTGTTTCAAAGAGCCGATCTATTTCTAATCACTCATTCTCTAGATCCGTTTTCTAGATTGTGAGCCATCTTGCTCGCGATTTTTCGAAACTGTTCTAACTCATCGTCGGCCATGCCTTTGGTCATTCTCTTCAGCATTTCACGATCAATATTCGCGACCTTATTCATGATCTCTTGACCCTTATCGGTCAGAACCAATAACTGGCTGCGCTTGTCTTCGGGATTAGGCGATTTCTTCACAAGTTCCTGACTGATCAACGCGTTAACGAGCCTAGTGACTTGCGCCTTATCGCGGTTTAGGAAGTGTGCAATATCAATAGAAGTACATGGAGACTTCTTGGTAATGATCTTCATTACACGAATATTCATTGGCGCGATGTCAGAGTCCAAACTCTCAATCTGTTCACTCATTTGACGTTTCAAAGAGTGTACCAAACGAAAGATGGATTCTAGCGATGTGTTATCAGACATAAACGATCCTTAGAAATATAGTTGACAATATCAACCACTTTATTTATAGTTGACATTATCAACTTAATTGTTCGTAAATTCAAGACAGGAATATAGATATGACGATTCAAGCAACATTAACGCCAACTCTTCCTGAGCAAAAAGCCACGCCTGTATTGCACAAAGCTTTGGTAATGATGAGTTTAATGCTGACGATTGGCGGCAGTTTAACAGCGGTTATGACTTACATGAATGTCGGGTTTGGTGAGGACTTCATCAGCAATTGGCTATCATCGTTAGCGCTTGCTGTCGTGATTATGATGCCAATCGGCATGGTGATGATGATTTTGGTGACTAAAGTCACTGCTAAGGCGTTGCCCAATTACGGCGAGAAAGCTCGCAACCTAATCGTGGGATTGATTATGGCTTTTATCATGGAGTCCATCATGGCATTTGTAACAGCGGCAAATAATATTGGATTTTCGGATACATCGGCGTTTACCAGTGGATGGTTTAATGGATTTATTGCTGCGCTTCCTATTGGCCTTACGATCATGGTCGTGATGTCGATGACGGTTAAACCTAAGCTCGAACGATTCATGAAGAGCTAGCCAAAATACTTTTTAAGCATTGTAGGAGATCCACATGACAGCATTCACAGGCAAATACAATAACTACCGTATCACTATCGAAGAAGTGAACATCAAAGAAGATCATGAACTGCAAACCATGCAGTTTGAAATTGAAGACAGAGAAAACATGTTCGCGATTGTTGAGAAGATCAAACAAGACAGCGGCTTAGACGAGCAATCAGCAACGCGACTAGGGGTGAGCATTCGATTACTCGGCCCAATGATGATGCAAGATAGAAAGCACCCTCTGTTTGTTGATTTCATGCCTCATTTCAGAAACTTCATGCAGAATCTAAAGAAGACGTTGAAAGGGCAGTAAAGCCTAATCATCAATCGTACATCTAGAAAGCCAGTAACCAACTTACTGGCTTTTATGGTATTTAAATCAAAATGATTTCAGTTGTTTGCGTCTAGAATATGCGAAAATTGATGGCTTAATTTTCGGCGTTGCTTCGTTGTTGAATTGTCTATTCAAGCTTCAATAAATCCGATATTATACTGGTCATAAAACTAAAGGTGGTATTATATGACAAATGTATTTAAGCAAGCAGCTGAAGAATTGCTAAGTCGCCGCGTTGCGGGAACTAAAGCACCAAGATTAGACGAACAGTACCGTCCGAACAACTTGGAAGATGCCCTGAAGATCCAATCATCAATGATCGATCTCAAGAGCGATAAAGTCGGTGGTTGGAAGTGTTTACTTCCTCTGGCTGAAGACAAGTTTGTTGTTGCACCTATCTTTTCGGGTAGCGTTCAACAAGGCGAAGTTTGCGAACTGTTTGCAGACAACGACGCAGTGCGCGTTGAGCCTGAAATTGCATTTACGCTTGCTAAGAGCCTGCCTGCAAGCCAAGAAGGTTACAGCGAAGAGCAAATCAATGAAGCGATTGGTTCTTGCCATATGGCTCTTGAGTTAATGCAATCTCGCTTTGCTGATGACAGCGGTGCCGAGTTCTATGAAAGACTTGCTGACGGCCTAGTAAATCAAGGCTTGTTCATAGGCCCTGAGATTGATCGCGAAAAAGCGTTCACTTCTGCTGAGATCAGTATTGAAGTAACTCAAGGCGAGCAAGTTCAAGCATTCGACGGTAAGCATCCGAATACACTGCCACCAAGCCCAATTTACTGGCTGATTAACTACATGACGCGTCGTGGTGTGGATTTCCAAGCGGGTGAAGCAATTATCACAGGCTCTTACTGCGGTATAGTGGAGATGGGCTTCGATAAGCCAACGACCTTCCACTACCAAGGCATTGGTGAATACCAAGTAACGTTCAAGCAAAAGTTGTAAAGCTTGTTACCCACATGATCTGTTATCTAAAGGCTGCTTACTTGGTTAGTAAGTAGCCTTTTCTATTTTCTGGAGCAATAAGAGTCAAATACGACTCTTATTTTAGTGCTCGTTACCATTAAAACGAGTGAATACGAAATTTAACTACTTCTAAAACCTAGTTACTACCAAAACACAGATATTTAATGTCCATGTACTCATCGATGCCTTCTTTGGCACCTTCACGGCCAATACCTGATTGCTTAACACCACCGAAAGGGGCGACTTCGGTAGAGATCAATCCATCATTGATGCCGACCATTCCGTACTCAAGCGCTTCTGCGATTTTCCATACACGGTGGATATTCTGGCTATAGAAGTACGACGCTAATCCATAAATGGTGTCATTTGCCATCTCAATAAGCTCTTCGTCTGTCTCGAATCGCATCACAGGAGCGACAGGACCAAAGATCTCTTGCTGAACAATGTCCATGCTGTGTTTTACATCTTTAAGAACAACGGGCTGAAGGAAGAGTCCATCAAGTTGTTGAAGTGGCGTCACAGGTTTAGCACCTTGTTCAATAGCTCGATTTATCAATCCTTGGATGTTTTGCTTAGCACCTTCATTGATAACAGGGCCAACCGTTACGCCTTCGTCCAAACCGTTACCAATCTTAAGCTGTTGAACCGCTTGATCGAATTTAGCCACGAACTCATCGTATACTTTACTGTGAACATAGAAACGGTTTGCACAGACACATGTTTGTCCCGCATTACGGAATTTTGACGCCATTGCGCCTTGAACGGCCGCGTCGATATCGGCATCGTCAAACACAATAAAAGGAGCGTTGCCACCGAGCTCCATTGAGGTGCGCTTGATGCCTTTCGCCGCTTGAGCCATCAAGATACTGCCGACTCGGGTAGAACCAGTAAAAGAGATTTTTTTAATCAGTGGGTGTGAGGTGAAAAGACCACCCACTTGCTCTGGGCTTTCACCGAGTACGACTTGAAGTAGGTCCTTGGGGATGCCGGCTTGATAAGCGAGCTCAACCACGGCAAACGCAGAAAGCGGTGTTTCATCTGACGGCTTCACGACAAAGCTACAACCCGCGGCTAAGGCAGGTGCGGCTTTACGCGTGATCATCGCCGTTGGAAAGTTCCATGGGGTAATGGCACAAGACACTCCAATAGGTTGCTTGATCGTAACTAAGCGTTTGCCCGCGACTGTACTCGGGATTGAATCGCCATAGGTTCGCTTCGCTTCTTCGGCGAACCACTCTATAAAACTCGCACCATAAACGATCTCGCCCTTTGCTTCGGCTAACGGTTTGCCTTGTTCAATCGTCATTAGCCGAGCAAGATCATCTTTGTTTTCGAGGATCAGCTGATGCCAGCGATGAAGTAATGCGGCGCGAGATTTAGCAGGTACTTGAGCCCACTCTTTTTGTGCTATGTGAGCGCGTTCGATAGCACTTGTTAATTCAGACGCAGATAAAATAGGTGCGTGCCCTACGAGTTCCCCAGTTGCCGGGTTTGTTACCGAAACAGCGTTTGTTGGTTCTGTCACCATAAAAGAGAGTAAGTGCTTGTTGTTAATGTTTAGCATCGTGTTTCCTTTGTCGTGATTACTTAAGTATGTTGCTGTTTATGATAAATGCGGGCGTTAAAATGATTTCGACCAAACATCGTTTGGCCGAATACCGTTTGGCCGAATACAGTGACAACGGGGCAACAGGCTTCAATATGTACTTAAAGCCAGAACCTACTGTTAAGCTGAAATTATCAAAACTAACCCCAATTATCAGATTCTATTTTTGCGAGCGCTTTTGCCGCTTTTTGAAGCGCCGGTAAGAATTTAATCGCTTCATCTGGTCTTAATCGAATTACAGGCGCTTGTATTGCTAGGCCGAGGTTTGATTGACCCGTAGATGACGGGATCAGCACGGCGATACAGACTAAGCCCGGCAAAAATTCTTCGTCATCAATCGCAAAGCCTTGGATTTTCGCTTCTTCGATGTCTTTCTCTAACATCGAATAGTCTGTAATGGTGTTCACGGTGTATTGAGTCAGTGGCACATTTTCAATTAATCGTCTGCGCTGTGACTTAGACATGTGCGCCAAAAACAGTTTTCCGCTTGCTGAGCAATGCACTGGGACGCGAGAACCTGGGTGTAGATGAAAACGAAGGGGTGCTTCAGTTTCTGCGCGATCAAGATAGATGATCTCGCCACTTGATAGCGCCGTTAGGTTACAGCTTTCACCAACTTCTGCTCTCAGGTTTTCAAGAATAGTGCGTCGGGCACTGTGCATGGTGCTATTCAACAATAGGTTTTCGGCAAGCTTTCTGAGTCGAATACCTGAGCTGTAGTGCTTCTCATCGCCGTCTCTTTGAATGATGCCTGCCGCTTCTAACTGCTGAAGCATTCGGTGCAGCGTAGGTTTTGGCAGTCCAGTTTCTTCGACTAATCCTTGAAGAGAAATAAACTCGTCTTTTTGCGCTATCACCTCTAATAGTGCAAAAAGTCGGAGAGTCGGTGTATCCCCTTGAACTGGTGGTGTTTCTGTTTGCATATAATGATCCATCCTTGCGATATGTCTATGCTTAAGAGTGTACATACCAAATCATTATTCTTCAATTATCTGAATAAAATTTGACCTTTTTTATTATTTCAATAATATAAATATAAATTATGGAACAATTAATCTCAATAAATGGAATTTAAGATGAAGGCGATTGAACGGATTATTGACAAGGCTCACTTAGATCGTAAGCGAGTGGTTTTGAGTGAAGCTGAGGACCCGCGAGTACTAGCAGCCGCAAGAATGGCGATAGACAAACAGCTCGCTCACATCACCCTAGTAGGGGATGAACCAGCGATCATCGCTGCTGCAGAATTACATCACATTGATCTTGTAGGCATTCACATTGTCTCCCCACAAGCGTCATCACTCAAAGAAGTCCTCGCTGAGCGGTTGTATACATTAAGAAAAGCGAAAGGTATGACTTACGATGATGCGCTAGAGCTGGTTCTAGACCCACTCGTTTTTGCCAATTTGATGGTCAGAGAGGGGCTGGTGGATGGCACAGTTAATGGTGCAGTTTATACCACGTCTGATGTGGTGCGAGCTGCGCTTCAGATTATCGGCCCTGCGCCAGACAGTGAATTGGTGTCCAGTTTCTTTCTGATGATGTTGTGTGAGCCTTTCCATAATCTTAAAGGCGGCATGATTTTCAGTGACTGTGGTTTGGTGATTAACCCCAATGAAACCGAGCTAGCATCGATTGCCGTAGCCGCATCAAACAGCGCTCAAACGCTACTGATGGAAGAACCTAAAGTCGCAATGCTGTCGTTTTCGACCAACGGCAGTGCCAAGCACGAATCGGTCGATAAGGTTCGTAACGCGGCTCAGTTAGTTAAACAACGTTGCCCCGGAATAGCTGTCGATCAGGATGTTCAACTCGATGCCGCGATTGTGACTGAGATTGCCGCGAAAAAGTTGCCAGATTCAGAGGTGAAAGGTCAATCGAACGTGTTGATATTCCCCAATTTAGAAGCAGGCAATATTGGTTATAAGCTTGCGGAAAGGTTAGGTGGGGCAGTTGCGATTGGACCGTTATTACAAGGCCTGAATCAACCTGCCAATGACTTATCAAGAGGGTGTAGCGCGCAAGATATCTTTAATGTGATCGCGGTGACCGCGGTACAAGCGCAGCAAGGGAAAGTGTCTGATTCTAAAGCTGATATTGATATTGATATTGAAGCTGATGTTGAAGAAAGAGAAGAGTCGACGTTTGATTTTAGGTATTAACATTTAGCGCCCGAAGCTAATACTGAATCTTGCACCCAAAATAAAACCCTAAACAACCTAATTAGGATTGCTGATGGAGTTACCTGTTTTACTTGCTATTCTTGCCACCATCGCGGTGGGTACCTATTTCCAAACCGTCACGGGGTTTGGTCTTGGGATCATTGTAATTGGTTTAACGGTCAGTCTTAATCTGGTTTCCTTACCCGTTATTGCTGCTGTGGTCAGTATTGTGACTTTGTTTAATTGCTTTGTCGCTTTGATGGGTAAGCCACTGCTTGGGGAGCTCAAAATCCTGGTGGTGTTAGTCATCGGTATTATTCCCGGTGTATCGATGGGTGTGTTTTTGCTGGACGAGTTGAGTGACTCTGCGACCAATATCTTGCGAGGGCTATTGGGTGCGATGGTGCTATTCGCAGGTTTGAGTTTTATGTTCAAACCTAAAACCAGAAAGGATCGTTCGGCAACGGTATCATTCCTTATATCAGGATTTAGCTCTGGTTTAGCGGGCGGGTTATTTGGGATGGCGGGCC
This sequence comes from Vibrio sp. QJM3NY_26, assembly GCF_057786005.1. Lineage (NCBI taxonomy): Bacteria > Pseudomonadati > Pseudomonadota > Gammaproteobacteria > Vibrionales > Vibrionaceae > Vibrio > Vibrio sp. QJM3NY_26. The sequence continues at coordinate 1,099,692 of NZ_CM173516.1, forward strand.
CTCCGATTGTTTATCATCTCTATCGACAACCTTTTACACTCGATCTGGTGCGAAGCACACTGCTGATGGTGTTCGCTTGTACGTCGATGTCGCGTACTGTCAATGTCTACGTTGCAGGCGACATGGAACCGAGCATACTGTGGCTATCCGCTATTGCTGTCCCCTTGGTGGCGCTTGTCACGATGTTTGCTCGGCGCTTTCCACCGCCGCTGTCTAATGATCAACTCAGAAAGTTAGTGTTTATTGTGTTGATGTTGATTGGTGGGTACTTGATGGCGGTCTCTGCATGGTCGTTGCTCGCTGCCTCTTAAGAACATTCAGATAAAAGGCTAGCGGCCTGCTAGCCAATACTTCACTGCTCCTCGCAACGTCACTGCTCACTAAGCTAAGTACACCTACAAACAAAAAGCATTAACGCTTTAGCATTTCAAATACGTTCTTACATAGCCCAAATAGGCAGCTCTCTTGCACATCTAAAGTGATGTTACTGCGGTAGTACGGGCTTAAATCGACGCCCATCCCTACGCCATGAATCTCAATACCGTTTTTGGTCGACTCGCGTTCAATGACTTGTTTGAGATGGTTATCCAAATAGAACTGATCGTTGGCGGTGCTGGTGGCGGTATCCATCGGACAGCCGTCTGAGAACACGATCAAAACCTTTCGTTGTGCGGTGTGCTGCTTTAAACGCTGGCTAGCGAACTGCACCGCTTCGCCATCAATCCCTTCTTTAAAGAGATCTGCTTTACGAAGACTCGCAATGCCAAGGCGAGAGCGTCTCCAATGTGTATCAAAATCCTTAAACACGATATGTCGAACTTCGTTTAAGCGGCCTGGGTGTTTTGGTTGACCTTGCTTGAGCCACTGTCGATAAACTTTGCCACCGTTCCAGTTATTGGTGGTGAAGCCAATAATCTCAAATGGAATGTTGGCCAGCCCAACGGATTTGAGAATCGTATCCATCAACAAAATTAACTTGTGACTGTGCTTTTGCATTGAACCTGAGCAATCCATTAAAAACGTGATCGCACATTGATGAGATGCGCCGATGTCAGGTTGATAAAAGACAGTGCGATCCAATGGCGAAGTGATGAGCTTGGTGATGGTAGTGGCGTTAACAATGCCTTCTTCTAAATGATCCTGACGTCGGTTCCTTTGTGGCGCGGCAACAAAGCGAGTGAGCATAGCGGCTAAACGGCGAGTGTTTACTTGTCTCGCCATGATGTCATCAGTCAGCTTTTGTCTCAGTTCGAGTAATAGGGCGCGCCTGACGAGTTTGTCTGCCGTGATGACTTGATCAAATTCTGAATTAAAGACCTGATAATTGGCGCCTGACAGTTCGAATACCTTACTACTGCCCGTTATGTCGCTATCGACGTCTTCATCTTGAATGTCACCATCAACAATCAAGGCTAGCTGCGCAAGGATCTTAATGTCTTCTTCGACCGTTGGAGTGGGCGAGTTATCACTTTCTTGTTCTTGGGTGACTAACTCTTGTGCAAGGGCGGCAAGCTTATTAGCGCAGTCTGCAAACTGTTGCTGGTCGGCTCGATGTTGCTTTAAGCGCTTCAGGCAGTGACCCAAAGTAGGCACGATGCCGGCGCGAGTCGATTCAATGGTTTCAGCGATAGGCTCCGAAACTGGGACGCCAGTTAAGCGGGTGTGGATGACCTGCATCAGTGTAAACAGCAACATGCCTATTCGTGATTCGGTAAAGCCATTTTGATGATATTGGTCGCTCCAATACGCAAAGTTGAATTGGATGCTAGTGGTCACGCCTTTTAGATAAGGCGGGACTTGAGATTCAATTCGGACCTGTTCGCAGAAGTCGTAAAGCAGACGTTCTATTTCGTTTTGAGGGCGCAATGAATAATGGAGGTCAGCGTCTGAAAGCAATAGTCGCAATGCTGATGAATCGATCTTACCTTGCATCGATAGTTTGCTGTTTTTCAGCTCATGGCGAGACACAAAGGTGAGATCGTTAGTGTGTGCAGACTGGTAATAACAGGGGATATTGCCTTTATAGAGACGCTCCCCCCGATAATTCAGATTCAACTCACCACTGATCGCTCTGGCGACAGACACGCCAAGATCAAGGATTTTTTTCTGCTGAGAAGAAACATTGGCCATGGTTTACGACTCCGAGTGCGAATAGTTTTGAGTAGGTGTTTCTAAATCTTCACCAAAGCAGCGGAAATAGTATTCACTGACTAGCTCTTTCTCTTCGTCTTCGCAGCGATTTAAGAATGACAATCTAAATGCGGTCGCTACATCGTCGAATATTTGGATGTTTTCGGCCCAAGTGAGTACCGTTCGTGGAGACATCACCGTCGAAAGGTCACCAGCTCGAAACCCGTTACGCGTTAATCCGGCGGTCGCGATCATTTTCTCAACCAATTGTCGGCCACTTTCATTATTTAGATCTGGAAGCTTGGATAACACGATCTTAGTTTCATGTTGTGGATCTAAATAGTTGAGTGTAGCGATGATGTTCCATCTATCTAACTGACTGTGGTTAAGTACTTGAGTACCCGAATACAAACCTGAAAAATTACCCAAGCCAAGCGTGTTGCAGGTAGCAAACAGGCGGAAAGAAGGGTGAGGAGTGATCACTCGGTTTTGTTCTAAAGAGGTGTATTTGCCGTCTTGCTCTAATAGTTGTTGAATCACAAACATCACGTCAGGGCGACCAGCGTCGTATTCATCTAATACCAGTGCGATGGGTTGTTGAATGCTCTGAGGAAGAATGCCTTCTTTAAACTCTGTTACTTGCATCCCGTCTTTAATGACGATGCTGTCTTTACCTATGAAATCCAATCGACTTAAGTGTCCGTCTAGGTTAATCCTCAAACACGGCCAGTTCAATCTCGCGGCAATTTGCTCAATGTGAGAAGACTTGCCCGTTCCGTGCGTGCCTTGTATCAATGTGCGACGATTGGAGGTGAACCCCGCCAATATAGCCAGCGTCACTTCGAGGTCAAAACAGTAATTAGGATCGACTCTCGGCACATATTCACCCGGATGTTCAAATGCCATCACCGTTAGGTTACTGTCGATGCCAAAGCGTTCTCTCACGCTTACCGGCTGCGTTGGTACCAATTCCGCCTCTTTCATCATATTTCCCTCTATATAACTCATCACTTGTCGCCGCTATCGCGATATGTCATCGATTATTAACAGCTCCGCTTAAGTTAACAGCACTTTTTGTACGGAAAACTACCAATAATGTGATCTAGTTTTATTAATTAGAATGAATTGTTCCAATTTAATATAAAAAGTTGACGCGCAAAAATTCTACTACTAAGGTGAAAATGAATTCAAAAAAGAGACAATTCATTCCGAAAAATGAAATTTTGGTTAACTCAAGGAGAATGGAAGAATGAGCGAGCAAGAAAAACGTACGGTTGTTTCCGGCACAGTAACAATGACACCATCAGAAGCGTTCGTTGAAACTATGGTTGCTAATGATGTTACCGATATGTTCGGCATCATGGGGTCGGCATTTATGGACGCAATGGATATCTTTGCTCCTGCTGGCATTCGATTGGTCCCAGTGGTACACGAGCAAGGTGCTGCTCACATGGCAGATGGTTACTCTCGTGTATCTGGTCGTCACGGCGTAGTTATCGGGCAAAATGGCCCAGGTATTAGTAACTGTGTGACTGCGATTGCAGCGGCGTTCTGGGCACATAGCCCGGTCGTAATTGTGACGCCAGAGACAGGCACTAAAACAATGGGCTTAGGTGGTTTCCAAGAGTGTAACCAGCTTCCAATGTTCCAAGAGTTCACTAAGTATCAAGGACACGTAACGCACCCAGACCGTATGGCGGAATACACGGGTCGATGCTTTGACCGCGCGATGAGCGAAATGGGTCCGACTCAACTGAATATTCCACGTGATTACTTCTACGGCGAAACTCAAACCGAGATCCCTAAACCTGCGCGTTTAGACCGTGGTCCAGGTGGTGAGAAATCTCTGAATGAAGCAGCAGACCTGATAGCTGAAGCGAAATTCCCAGTCATCATTTCTGGTGGCGGTGTGGTAATGGCAGATGCTGTTCAAGAGTGTGCGGCACTGGCAGAAAGATTAGGCGCACCCGTAGTGAACAGCTACCTACACAATGACTCTTTCCCTGCGAGTCACCCATTATGGTGTGGTCCTTTAGGCTACCAAGGTTCGAAAGCAGCAATGAAATTGATGGCTCAAGCGGATGTGGTTATCGCTTTGGGTACACGTCTTGGTCCATTTGGTACTTTGCCTCAACATGGCATGGACTACTGGCCGAAGAATGCGAAAATCATTCAGATTGATGCAGACAACAAGATGCTGGGTCTGGTTAAGAAGATTTCGGTTGGTATCTGTGGTGATGCGAAGGCAGCTGCGGTTGCTCTATCTGAAAGATTGGAAGGCCGTGCACTGTTGTGTGATGACAACAAAGGCGCTCGCCAAGATACAGTCGCTACAGAAAAAGCACTTTGGGAAAAAGAGCTTGATGAGTGGACACACGAACGTGACTCTTTTAGCTTGGATATGATTGAGGAAAACTCACACGAGACTCCGTTCTCTGGTGGTGAATATCTACACCCACGCCAAGTATTGCGTGAGCTAGAAAAAGCGATGCCAGAAGACGTTATGGTCTCGACGGATATCGGTAACATCAACTCAGTGGCAAACAGCTACTTACGCTTTGAAAAACCACGTAGCTTTTTTGCTGCAATGAGTTTCGGTAACTGTGGTTACGCATTCCCGACCATCATTGGTGCGAAAGCAGCGGCACCTCATCGTCCAGCTATCTCATACGCAGGCGACGGTGCGTGGGGCATGAGCCTGATGGAAACCATGACATGTGTTCGCCATAACATTCCAGTGACAGCCGTGGTATTCCACAACCGTCAATGGGGTGCAGAGAAGAAGAACCAAGTCGACTTCTACAACCGACGCTTTGTTGCCGGTGAACTTGAAAACCAAAGCTTTGCAGAGATTGCACGAGCAATGGGCGCTGAAGGTATCACGGTTGATAAGCTAGAAGATGTAGGTCCAACCTTGCAAAAAGCCATCGATATGCAGATGAACGAAGGCAAAACAACCATCATTGAAATCATGTGTACTCAGGAATTGGGCGACCCGTTCCGCCGAGATGCACTATCAACACCAGTTCGTTTCCTAGATAAATACAAAGATTACGTATAAGTCATAGGAAGTTTGTCCGGCCACAGAAATCTCGAGAGTGTTAGAGAAAGTGCTATCGAGAATGTGGTCGGGCAATACGAGCGGGCATTGGCAAAGTACTTAGGTGAAGAACGTAAACGCTTAGTTCAATAATTTCCAGTTAAACATTAGAACACTAATTAAATGTTTATTAGGAACATAAGTGGTTATAGCTATATAAACTTTGTTACTCGTTATTATTAATCGACCATTAACTCATAGCTCCTTAGTGAATGGTTCTATTACTGATACTTGTTTATGAAGATATATACTTATTATCATTTTAGAAAAATACAATAACGACACTCGTTGACTATTGGTTAATCGTTATTATTGGTTGGTTTTTATCATCGATTGATAGGGTTGTTGATATTTGGATTTTACCGGATTTAAATTAAGTGAATCGTAGTATGCATGTTGTGAAAAATAAACGTTATATAAGCTCACTCGAAGAGCTGTATAAAATAATCGATTCGCTAATTGCTGAGTGTAGTGGGCATCGTGGTTTGATTTATAACGTGTGTGATTATGAAAATAATAACCTGATGCCAAGCTTAGGTCGATCAAATCGAAAGAACATTCGCCGTGTCGAACAAGAGCTTTTATCGACCGTGAGAGTTTATGGCGGGCATTCGTTGAGTGCACACGAGATAAACGATTGGTTATTGATGTGTTTAGCCAAGAAACAGGGGTTTCCAACCCGTTTACTTGAATGGACAGATAACCTGATTAATGCGCTGTGGTCTGTATGTCACAGCCAAAATAAAGACTGTATCAATATTATCAAAGCTATTGATTATCATAAGGTTAGTGTTTTTAACTCACCATGTGACCTCAATAGAACTCAGATATTCAATGTGGCTGATTGTGATCAGCAAGAGCCACGAAAAGATAAGTGGTATTCCATTCACCCATTTAAGGAAGGTGGCAATGATGCCATTCAGCCTTTGTACGATGAGAAAGAATATTCAAACGGTCTAGTCTCCGTTCATATTCTTCCATCAGCGAAAGTAAACCTGATAAAGGAATTAATCTCCATGAATGTTTTAAATGAACCGACAGAATATATTGAAGAGACACTGGCTGATTTGAAAAATGAAGCCCATGTAGATAGCAATCAAGCAATGAATAAAGGTGAGAGTAATATCGAATTACAAGTTAATACTCATGATCGCCAGCTTGAGCAGTATGGACGAAAGTATCATCAAGATTTTGATTTCGACTAAAGTCTAATATTTCTACTGATTTTATTTAGACCTCATATAAATCTAGTGATTACGAGAAAAATAAAATTAGAACACCAATTAATTTATAAAAAGATGAAATCTGTGAGCTTAAAGATTGTTTATAAAGTGACTCGAAGTTAGAGTGGCGAATCTTGTTATCAAGTTGTTAAATTCTCACAGATCTAGTTTAAACACTCTAATAAAAAAGTGGCGCAAAGCTACTGAAATTTAAACCAATAACGAAAACATAAAGGATTCTGGAATATGAATATGCAAGCCAATGCAGCGACATTCGTGCTGGAAAACCAAGTCGACACCGCCTTTTTACAGTCTTTTAGTGATGCATGGAATAACCATGATATTGAAGCGCTAATGTCGTTTATGACCGAAGACTGTGTCTTCCACACCGTGGCAGGAGAAGGCGAACTTGGAAACACTATCGAAGGGTACGAAGCCGTTCGCAATAGCTTTGAATTGGTTTGGCAGAACTTTCCAGATGCAGCCTGGAGCGACCCTGTCCACTTTGTGTGTGGCGACCGCGCGGTGAGTGAGTCAACGTTCTCTGCGACTAACCCTGATGGCACCGTCATCGAAGCTCGTATGGTTGATGTGTTTACCCTGAAAGATGGAAAAATCAGCGTAAAAAATGCCTTCCGTAAAACACGACCTCTTTTGACTCCTAACAACACTCCCAAGAGCTAGACACGAAACCACAACCCGTTCACGTGTTATGACTAGGAGAGTCGAATTATGAGTTTAGTAATGGAACAACCGGCAGCCGATGTGCCGCCAAAGGTGACAAGCACCCAAGCACAAGAAAGTACCCAAGCAAAAGAAAGATACGATCCAAAATACGATCCACTTAAAGACAAGAGCCCAGGTCACGGTAAGGAATACGCCCCGACTTATTGGGTAGATACCGCAGGTGCACCACCTGAAGATGATGGCCCAATTACATCGGATATGGATGTCGATGTGGCGATAATCGGTTCAGGCTACACAGGCCTAAGTACCGCGATACACCTTGCTGAAATGTACGGCATTAAAGCGACTGTGATTGAAGCTAACCGTTTGAGTTGGGGCTGCAGTACCCGAAATGGTGGTCAGGCTCAGTGTGCGTCAGGACGTTTGAAGCGTTCTCAGTGGATTGAACGCTGGGGACTCGAAACCGCGCTAAAAATGCACCGCGAATGCATCGATGGCATGAACACGTTTAAGTCTCTAATCAAAGACATTGATTGTGACCCGCAGCCGGGTGGCCACTTATACGTTGCTCACCGTCCAAAAGTGATGGCAACACTCGAGAAAGAAGCCAAGTTGCTGCGTGACACGTTTGATTACGATGCGCAGATCTTAGATGCGGAAACCGTAAAGCGTGATTACGTTGGTGACCAAGAAGCAGCAGGCGCAATGCATGAGCCAGAAGGTATTGGCATCCATGCAGGGAAACTGGCGTTTGGTTATCTAAGAAAGGCGCGAGCACTCGGCGTAAAAGTTCACCCAGCAAGCCCTGTGATGGGTTGGGAAACACGCAACGGTGTGCACTACCTAAAAACACCAGGTGGTGTGGTTAAGGCTCGTTCTGTCGGTGTTTGTACCGGTGGGTATACCAGTCAAGGTTTGCATTCAGAACTTAAGAATCGCCTATTACCTGTACTTTCTAACTCGATGGTGACGCGTCCGTTAACTCAAGACGAAATTGCCGCGTGTAACTTCAAAACCAATCAGGTGATTACTGATACTAGAATCTTGCGTCATTACTACCGTTTGTTACCCGATAACCGAGTGCAGATTGGTACACGCAGTGCCATCAGTGGCAAGAATGCACCTGAAAAGAAATACGAAGATATGTTGAGAGCGGATTTAACCCGAAAGTTCCCTTCTCTCGATCAGATCAAAATCGATTATTCATGGTGGGGTTGGGTTGATGTTAGCCACGACATGATGCCAAGAATCTATCAGCCGAATCCAAAGCAATCCATATTCTACGCACTAGGGTATGGCGGCAATGGTGTGATGTACTCCGCTCAAGCAGGCAAGCGCCTCGCTCAGTGGATCGCAGGTGAAGGTCATAAGCTTGACTTGCCAATATTTGAATCAAAACTTCCGTTCCCCAACGTAAGGGAAGTGGTGGAATCTGAGATGTTTGCACCATTTCGAAGAGTAGGGCAACAGTTCCTTTATCAGTGGTATTCGTTAAAGGATGAAGTGCTTTAGCTACTCGAACATTGTTTCCAAAATAGGGAAATAGAACTACGACCAGGAAAGTTGTACCAGGTCACCTTGTGAGCAAAGTACAGGCAGGAAGTCTGTATGATATGAAAGGTTAAGACTATGAAATTTATTAAAAATAAAATTATTGCTGGCGTCACAATTGTAGCAACAGCGATGCTATCTCATACCGCGGCAGCAGCAAACTTTAAAATGGCTATCGGCGATGCTGCTGGTGGTACGCAGTGGGAACTAGCGACCTCATTTTCTGAATTGATGGAGCAAAAAACAGACGGTAAAGTCAAAATCGACCTGTTCCCGAATGGTCAATTGGGTAATGAGCAAGATACCGTCAACGACGCGGCAATCGGCCTTCTCGACTTCTCTGTATTGGCGATCAACAACGTGACGCCTTTCTCTCCAACGGTTGGTCTATTGACCATGCCTTATGTCATTCAAAGTGCAGAAGAAGCGGTGCTATTAACTCAAGGCCAAGTGGGTCAAGACCTTGTCGATAACACCATTCGTGATGCAGGCGTTCGTATCGTTGGTTGGGCTTATTCTGGTTTTAGGGTTCTGACTAACTCTAAAAAATCAGTGGCTTCACCAGCGGATCTAAAAGGACTAGTGATTCGTGTTCCTCGTAACGAAATCATGATTGCTTCGTACCAAGCATGGGGTGTAAACCCAACACCTATGGCTTGGTCAGAAACCTTTACTGGCCTACAACAAGGCGTGGTTGATGGTCAAGACAACCCATATATCACTGTTCATGCGATGAAGTTCAATGAAGTACAAAAGTACGTCACAAACCTCCGTTACATCTTCTCACTTGAGCCGTTAATCGTCAGTGAAACGGTCTTCCAGCAACAGACGCCGGAAATGCAAAAGATCATTCTTGAAGCGGGTCAGGAAGCAACAGAACACAGCTTTGCTTATCTAGAGAATACTGAAAACAAGATCCGTGAAGAGCTACAAGCAAAAGGCATGGTATTCACAGACCCAGCAGACAATGAGCAAGAGTGGATTAGCAAGGTAACGAAATCAGTTTGGCCTAAGTTCTATTCAAGCATTGGTGGCAAAGACAAGCTAGACGACGTTCTTGAGTTACTAGGTAGAAAGTAACGATTAGATACGCCCTATCTGCTGTTCTCCGCTACTTAATCACCTAGCGATAGAACAGTGAGATAGGGCCTTTACATGGCTTTACTCGTTGATCTGTTCAGTACCTGATCTTTTTAGTACCGCGAGCGATTGGTTGTCATGTGGAAATCAACATTGGAGGTTATATGTCAGTCGCTAAAACGATAAAAAAGCACCTTAACAACATCGAGGAATATACCTGTTGTCTGTTGCTAGCAAGCTTTGTCTTATTGCTGTTCACACAAATCCTTACTCGTCAGTTTTTTGATTACTCCATACCTTGGGGTGATGAAGTGGCTACTTACATGTTTGTTTGGTTTGCTTATTTAGGAGCCGTTGTGGCGGCAAAAATGTCAGCGCATAACCGAGTCAGTTTTCACTTCAAGTTCTTCCCACCGATTGTTCAGACCGTCTGTGAAACCATCGCTGACTTCTTATGGTTGCTGTTCAACGGTTACTTTGTTTACCTCAGCTACGATTTCGTGTTCAACAAAATGAACCTGTTTTGGAAGTCTCAGACAACAGGCATCCCAATGAAATACTTCTATATGATTTTACCTATCGCGTTTTCGTTGATGATGATTCGAATTATCTGGAACAACTACGAGCGTTTGTTCAAAGGCGCTAAAAACGAAGATCCTGAAGTTAAAGAACTGCGCAAAATGACGGCACAAAAATCATCACAGTAGTCGTCATAGAGAATAGTCGTAATAGAGAGATGTAATAATGGAATCCTATTTAACTCTAATTTTATTTGGTGGCTTCTTAACCCTGTTAATTCTGGGTGCACCAATCACCGTATCACTGGCCGGCGCTTCAATGGCGGCCTATATGTTGCTCGACAAAAATCCCATCGCTTTAGTACAAATCGCGTTTACCTCGGTGGGTAACTTCCCGTTAATGGCGCTGCCGGCCTTTGTTCTTGCCGGTGCCTTGATGGAGGCGGCGGGTATCTCCAAACGGTTGGTGGATATAGCCGAGAGCTTAGCCGGCCCCGTGACGGGTGGTCTTGGCGCCGCAACGGTAATGGCGTGTCTGTTTTTTGGTGCTATATCGGGTTCAGGGCCAGCTACGACTGCTGCGGTGGGTATGTTGATGGTACCTGCGATGGTTAAGCGTGATTATGATAAGAGCTACGCCTCTGCGGTGACTGCCGCATCGGGTGGACTGGGTATTATTATCCCACCCTCAATTCCCTTGGTTATTTTCGGTATCTCCGCAATGGGATTAATGGCACCGCCAGAGGCCATTGCTCAACACGGACAGTTTGCCTCTTTATCTATCCCTAAACTGTTTGTTGCTGGGGTTGTGCCTGGCTTCATTATGGCGTCGACACTCGTCGTCACTAACTACTTTATTGCTAAACGTGAAGGCTACAAAGGGCTGACTGAAAACTGGTCATTTGGCGAAGTAAGACACTCTTTGCGTCGTGGTATCTGGTCGATACTGGCTCCGTTTTTGATTCTCGGAGGCATCTACAGCGGCATGTTCACACCAACAGAGTCGGCGGTTGTGGCTATCTTCTATTCACTGTTTGTCGGGGTGTTTATTCACCGAGAGTTATCATTCAAAAGCACGATTAAATCATTGTCGACAACGACATGGATCACCGGACGTGTGTTGCTGATTCTATTCGCGGCAACGGTATTTGGTCGCTTGTTAATAGAACAAAAAATCCCGGTTGTGGTGGCGGAGTCACTGTTAGGGTTCACTGACAACATGTACATGGTGTGGGCACTGACTATTGTGTTGCTGCTTTTCGTTGGCATGTTCATGGAAACGTTAGCCGCGATCATGATTATCGTACCGGTCTTGCTGCCAATTATGTACATGCTCGGCGCGGATCCTACTCACGTTGGTATTGTGGTGGTATGTACGCTCTCGATAGGATTTGCTACGCCGCCACTCGGTGAAAATATCTTTGTCGCCTCAGGGATAGGCGGAGCCACGGTCGAGCAGATTACCGCGAAGATCCATCCCTTTGTGCTTGCATCCGTCATTGGCGTTTTCGTTATCGCTTTCTTCCCGCAAATTACGCTCTGGCTACCGTCCTTAGTGGGCTATTAGGAGAAGTCACTATGAATATATCAAGAATTATCCTTATTGGTTGTGCCGTATTTGCAGTGATCAGTGGCATTGGACTACGTGCCGAACATTCAGAAACAGCAAAAGAAAACGAGCCAGTTAATGTGCTCGATATTTCAGAGCCACATGTCGTCAGCGATGCTGAAAGAAGAGCCAAAACCCTGCTTGCTAAAGCGGTTGTCCATGTACAAAAGGATGGCGATGAGAGTGTCAAAGACTTCATGAGTGATGCCGAATATATAGATGGTGAGCTCTATGTGTTTGCTCTTGGTATTGATGGCCAATTCCTTGCCAGTGGAGGCTCTTCAATGGTGTTGGTGGGCGACAGTGTTTTGGATACTCAAGACGTTTACGGTAATCCCTTTTTCCGTGAAATGATCACTAAGGCTGTGCACAACGGGTTTGGCGAAGTTCAGTACCATTGGACTAATCCGACTGACCGCATGGGCGAGCCTAAAACCACTTTCTTTGAACGTGTGGGTGATGTGATTGTTGCCGTGGGGTATTACCCAGAACGCTCTAGTGCAACAGAAGCTAAGCGATTATTGGCGAGAGCGATGGCCGCGATAGTGGAGTCAGAGCAGGACAGTCTCGCCGAGTTCAATGATACCGAAGGCAGCTTTGTTGAGGGAGACTTGTATGTGTTCGTGATGGATATGAGCTCTGGAAAGCTGCTCGCGCACGGTGTATCCCCTGAGCTTGTTGGGCGTTCACACAACGAAATCCTAAGCCCTGACGATAAGCCAATTCTCACTGAGATGTTAAACCTAGCGAAAGAAAATGGCCGAGGCGTTTATACCTATCAATGGTTAAACCCGCTGTCGAGCAAAGTGGAAACCAAGCACACTTACTATCGAGTGATCGACAATAAGCTGGTTGGTGTTGGTTATTACACAAATTCAAACAACACGTAAAAGTGTTTCTACTGAGCCCTCAACCCAGTTAGATAAAGGGCTAGGGGCTCAAAATACCGGTTTGTGTAAAAAAGCAATTTAGTAAAATTAACACTGTGAAATTTTTGTTGTGAAATTGTTTCTAAAATACAAGTAGTATGAAATACATGGAAGCAACACAGTAAAGAACAATTTTGAAAAGGGTCAATCAGGATTTTTGACCTACATGAAATTCAAAGCCGTAAGAGGGAAAGACTATGAATATGCTGACACTAGACAGAACAGAACTTCACAGAAACCATTCAACATTTATTGCTGAAGCTGTCTTTGCCGTAGAAATGGTGAAAGCAGACAAGCAGCTCGAAAAACAAAAAATGGCGAAACAGTTGCTTGATACTCTATTTCCTCTTGAGGCTGGTTCACACGAAGACGCAGTGAGCTATGAGATTGACTACCGACATGTTCAGGTTTACTTCAAAAATGGCGAACATACAGGCCTAAAACGAGCGAAGCACTTTGTTGCTTTCACCGGCGATAAGTCTAAGCCTTCAGCAATCCTATTTCGTGATGAAAGCGGTACACATGTTGAAGTGACAATCGGTGCTCGTAAAGGCACTGGCTACTTAGAATTGGTTGATATTCAAGATATCCAGTTAGAGACATGCACCACGTTTGGCCAAACTGAGGCGAGCCGTTCTTCTGGCATCCGTCACTGGGTGAGCTTAGTGAAAGGCGATGAAAGCGGTCGACCGAACGCTTCAAGTGAAGATAAAGAGTTCACGGCAAAAAATGGCGAAGACTATAACCTAGGTTTTTGCTTCGCGATCTAATGTGCTGTCCTTGAAATGTGAAGTGCTGCTCTGCTAGACGTAGCACTGACATTTGAATACTGATTTCTCTTTTACCTTTGGTAATTTCCCCGCCCCTATAGCGGGGCTTTTTTGTTAGAGCTATAAATAAATTAGGCTGTTGTTGATTTTATCTTTAGAAAGTTTGAATGAGATTTTACGGTGCGTTATTTTAATTTAAAGCACTGTATTTAAAGATTTTTATTTGTTTATTTTATTCTGTTTTTATTGGCTTAACTATCACTATTGACGGTGGTTTGGGTGACTATTGAGCTAAAACTCAGTCAAAATGCTTTGAGCTGTGCTATAATCCGCGCCTTGGGATTGAGCCAATAAGTCCATTTGTCACCAATCATTGTGATTTTTATCGCCTTTTTATTTAGGTGGTGCGGCGAGCCAATCAAGTAGTAATTGGATATGGAGAGCGTCCTTATATTCGTTGATTCGGATATGCGAACATCATAATTTATGAGTTTTAAATCAAAAAAATACAGTATTGATTCTACTGACTATCAAGTTGGTCAAGACAACGTCAGTAAATGGGGCATGGATGTCCATAACACAGTCTTCGTAGCCTCAGTAGGCTTATCTCTTCTCTTCATCATCACTCTTCTTGCTCTTCCTCCTGCAGATGCTAAAGCTGCTATTGATTCTATTAAGGGTGCTGTTTTATCAAAGTTTGACTTCCTCTTTATGTGGGGAGCCAACATCATGCTAGCGTTTGCCGTTGTTCTCGCGTTTTCACCGTTGGGTAAAATTCGTCTAGGTGGCGAAGACGCGACGGCGGATTACTCCATGTCATCTTGGATAGCAATGCTATTCGCAGCGGGTATGGGTATAGGACTTATTTTTTGGGGTGTTGCAGAGCCAACCGCGTTCTTCACGAACTGGTTCGGAACGCCACTAGGTGCAGAACCTTTTACAGAAGCTGGCCGTGAACTCGCTCTCGGTGCGACACTGTTCCACTGGGGTTTTCATGCATGGGCTATCTATGGCATGACGGCACTTTGTCTAGCGTATTTTGTTTATAACAAAGGCTTGCCGCTATCTATGCGTTCTGTGTTTTACCCGATTCTGGGTGAACGAGTATGGGGCAAAACCGGTGATGTGATCGATGTACTGACGGTACTGGTTACATTGTTTGGTCTAGCGACTTCATTAGGCTTAGGTGGTACACAAGCAGCAAGTGGTATCAGCCATGTATTTGGCTTGGAAAACAACATCTTCCTTCAGCAATCTATTATCGTTCTGATCATGGGCTTGGCGATCATCTCTGTTCTACGTGGTATGGACGGTGGTGTTAAGTTCCTAAGTAATTTGAACATGGTTATTGCGTTCGTATTCCTTGGTCTTATCGCTATTCTGAACTTCACAACCGTGCTTGATTCTGTGGCAACGGCGGTGACGGGTTATGTGAATAACATCGTAGCGTTGAGCCAAAGCTCTGGTCGTGAAGACACAACATGGCTGCATGGCTGGACCGTGTTCTACTGGGCATGGTGGGTTGCGTATGCACCTTTCTTCGGTATGTTTGTAGCGCGTATTTCTAAAGGCCGTACGGTTCGTGAGTTTTTACTTTGTGTACTGATTATCCCAACATTGGTAACGTCGGCTTGGATGGCTATCTTCGGTGGCGTGGCTATCGAGCAGGTGATTAATCATGTAGGGCAACTTGGCCTTGACCAAGGCATTACAGACGTATCTCTAAGCTTGTTCTACATGCTAGATGCTTACTCGTTCGGTAGCATTTTGTCAGTTCTCGCAGTTGCACTGATCATTGTGTTCTTCGTTACAACGCTAGACTCAGGCTCTATCGTTATCGATGGCATGACAGCGGGTGGTAAATTAGAAGTGCCAGTGAAACAGAAAGTGGTTTGGGCGGTTATCTCAGGCGCTATTGCAATGGTGATGTTGTGGATTGGTGGTACTCAATCTATCCAAGCTCTGCAATCGATCACGATCATTGCTGCACTGCCGTTTACGATCATTCTTCTGATTGGTTGTTTCAGCTTGTTGAAAGGTCTACTGACTGAAGTAGATAAAGGACAAGAAAACGTTAGCGAAACCGCTAAATAAAGTAATCAAGTATGGGGAGTAGATAGTTCGCTAGTTACTCCTTATTAAGTATTATTTCAAAGCTCTCTTGTACTGTGTGCAAGGGAGCTTTTTTATGCCCAAGAAGAAATCAAAGACAAGCAGATAAGACAAAAAGGAGCCACAAGTGAATCGTCACTTATGGCTCTTTTTTAGTTTTAGGGATTCGCTTTAGGAGACTAGCTATTAGGGAACTCGCTATTAAGTGCGTGGTGCGAGGTCTTAAGTAGTCGCTTAAGCGTTTAATTCGTGTTGGATTACGTAATCCAAAGCTCCGACTACCGCAGCAACTTGAGCGTCATTACACTCTTCATCTGTTACTTTATCGCTGTCTGGGTAAACCTCAGTGGTTGTGCCGTACTTACAATCAGTCACACCACCACACAAGCCTAGCTTCTTCATAGGGTAGTTGATCACGCCATGTTGTGTGACTTCAGAACCAATGATCTTGCCGTCTGCATCTGCTGGTGCAATATGGGTCACTTTTTCGACCGAAGCAATAACCGCTGCTTGGAATTCTGGTTGCGGGTTTTCAGTATCACCAACTGTGTAGAAACCGTCTGGGATCATGCCTTCGATGTACTCAATACCATCACGAGCAGCAAGTGCCGGCCGGAATTCAGTTTCATCAGAGTCTGTCGTTTCATGCAGATCAACGTGAACCAATACTTCTGGCAAAGAGGCCACTAAAGCTCGTAGGTTTGCTGATTCTTCTGCTGGCGTACCGTCATAGAAAGAGCGGTTTGGATCAACAGCATTTGGATTCCAGCGGTTGATCACTTCGTAACCCCAAGGGCTCACACAAGGTGCTACTACAATGTTGAAGTGCGCTGCGTATTGTTCTGCTTGAGTTGCGGCGAACTTGATCGCGCCATGCACACCACTGGTTTCGTAACCGTGAACACCACCCGTTACAAGGAGCGTTGGTTTTGATGCGTCCCAGTTTTTGCTCTTGATAGCGAAGAGCGGGAAGCGAGCTTCGTCGTAGCTCAGCGCGCCATATTGTTCGATGTCGAAGCGGTCTGCGAGTGCTTTAACCTTTGGTACAACTTCTTGCTGGTATTCACGCTTAACCGTTCGTTGAGCTAACCATGCTTGACGTTCTGCTTGTTGCCATTTTTTTCCAGGTTTACCAATCGGGTAGGTGTAAGTACTTTCCATTATTTATATCTCTTTGGGGTACGTTGCGATTAAATGAGAATAATCAGCAGAACAGTATCGTGCAACTCTTATTGAGTAGGCTTATGTTACAAACGATTGGTATTTTAAATAATGTTCCGTAGAAGTGTTCGTCTATGGTGTTTTTGACTCAAAGTTAGTTTTGTATTTACGAAACGAAGGAAGACAGGCAACCGGTTTTGGTTGCGCCTTGAACGTTTTCTGAATGACAAACCGTATTCCGACCATGCTCCTTCGCATAGTATAAGGCTTCATCCGCACGCTTAATCATATCTGTCATTTTATCTTCTGAACGAAGTTGAGAAATCCCAAAACTTGCCGTTAAATGATTACTTTGCTGTCGCCAAAATTTGCTTTCTTCAACAATCAATCTTAGTTTCTCAGCTACTTTGTATGCATCATTAATATTGGTGTCAGGTAGCATAATTAAAAACTCTTCACCTCCAAATCGGAAAGGGACGTCGGCTGCTCGTAGATTATCGAGCAGAACGCGTCCCATTCTTTTCAATACACAATCACCAATTTGGTGACCATATTGATCATTTACTTGCTTGAAATGGTCGAGGTCGAGAATTATCACTGATAGAGGGTGTTGATGCCTTGCGCTGCGCATCCATTCTCGTTTCAGCATGTCATTCATTGCTCGACGATTATAAAGGTTTGTCAAACTGTCTTTCATTGAAGAACTATAGAGAGACTGCATGATCCTCGCATTGAGAAGCCAGTTGTACGTAAAGCCTAGTGTGCTCAGTAAGATTGCGTTTATGATAATAGCCAGTTGGTGAATGTCACTGGCTTGTAAGAAATCCTCAATAGTCTGCTCTTTGAGTGTCACCCAAACTCTAAACACCATGAAAAGTGAGTGGACGGCAAATACGGCGAGTAATAGATACAGTGCCGCTTTGACATCGGCCATAGTCCCTGTGTTGATGACTAACATGCTAGCTATCGTACATAGAGTGATGTAGAGGCTCATTGTCACGACACGCGCATTGGTTGAAGTTTCAAAAAAGGTGAAGTAAATCAAGGCAACCATAACGATGGGTAATACAGCCAACACGATTTTTGTGTAAATGGTAGGGGACTGCCTTAATTGAGTAAGACTAAATACCATCAATGCGAAACCTGTAGCGATTGTTATATTGGCAGTGATTTTTGAAAGCCATGGTGAGATATGAGGACCAAAACTCAGCAAAGAGAAGCCCGCCATGAATAAAAGTATGGAACAAATAAAGCTGCGCATTCCCAGAACACGTGTTTGATTTTGTTGTTTAATTATCAGACCAATACAATATGTACCAGACAAGAACACCATAATTAAACACAGAGTGCGTATATCTAAGCCTAGATTCATACTTAACCATTATTCTTTTTATCATTAACCTCATTAAATATGAGGTCATGAGATAAGGTTAGATGCTAATGGCAGAGAATCAAGCGAATTAGATTAGAAAGAAAAAAAGCCTTTCACTTATGTGAAGGGCTTTTTAATAAGTGTTTTATTTGACTGCGTAGAATCTATTTAACAGACCAAGCAATCGTCTCGCCGCCACGGATTGGCACAACGATGTCTGAACCGAAAGGCATGGTTTCAGCAACGTTCCAGTCTTCTTTAACGAGAGTGATGGTGTCTAAGTTACGTGGCATGCCGTAGAAGTCTGGGCCGTTGTGGCTCGCGAACGCTTCTAGGTTTTCAAGCTTACCCTCTAGTTCAAACACTTCAGTGTAAAGCTCTACTGCTGCGTGCGCAGTGTATGAACCCGCACAACCACATGCTGACTCTTTTGCGCCTTTAGCGTGTGGCGCAGAGTCTGTACCCAAGAAGAACTTCTTGCTGCCGCTTGTTGCAGCTTCGATAAGCGCTAATTGGTGCGTGTTACGCTTCAGAATAGGAAGACAGTAGAAATGAGGCTTAATGCCGCCAACCAACATGTGGTTGCGGTTGTAAAGCAGGTGGTGAGCTGTGATGGTTGCCGCTACGTTGTCGTTAGCATTCTTAACGAAAGTCGCTGCGTCTGCAGTAGTGATGTGCTCTAGAACGATTTTCAGGTTAGGGAAATCGTTCACAATTGGTGCTAGCACTGTGTCTAGGAACTCTTTTTCACGGTCAAAGATATCAACATCGTGAGCCGTTACTTCACCGTGAACCAGTAACAACATATCCACTTCTTGCATGGCTTCTAACACGTGGTAAATCTTTTGCGCTGACGTTACACCTGAATCTGAGTTAGTCGTTGCGCCTGCAGGGTAAAGCTTTGCAGCGACTACGGCACCAGACTCTTTCGCTTTGCGAATTTCATCAGGAGTGGTGTTGTCTGTCAGGTAGAGTGCCATTAGAGGCTGGAATTGCTCGCTTGGCTGCTCTGCCATGATGCGTTCACGGTAAGCTAAAGCCATTTCCGTATCGGTTACCGGTGGGATGGTGTTTGGCATGATTAACGCTCGACCATTGTAGCGGCTGATATCGCGCACTGTATCTTTTAATACTTCGCCATCGCGTAGATGAACGTGCCAGTCGTCAGGACGAGTAATCGTAAGTTGTGTCATTGAAGGCTCCCACCATTTGAAGTGTTATGTAGTTGGAGCCTAAACTCGGCGAAATCTGTGAAAGCAATCGCTTACGTTTAGGCGACAGGATGATAGTGGAAAAGCACTTTCATTTCATCCTATTTTTAACTCTTCAGGGCTAGGAGCTTGTTTTTCTGCGTATTTTATTCGGTATTGATTCTCGGAGATGGTAGGAGACGTGTTAACGAGTCGCCACCCAGAGTCCGTGAATCATTCCTGGCACCCAGAAGAAGAAAGTCAGGATGATGTTAATCAATAGGTCTTTACCTGCACCACGAGCGAAGAACACGCCAACAGGCGGAAGTAGTACACATAAGATGATAATGACGAGTTTGTTCATGATAAATCCTTTTTATTCAATGAAAGTTCAATGCATTAATCGTGTTCAAAGTATAGAACGTATGGAGAGTGTTACTGCATTGCTGCCTTAATGTATCAAAACAGAAAGCTAAACATCTCAAGATAATAGCTTAGTATCAAGTGTTTAATGCCTGCCAGTTTATCTATTTATAACCATTTGTTAGCATTGGGACAAACAACAAACATTGGAATCGTTATGTCGCAGCTACCGTCAGATCAAAAGGCTTCACAGCAAGTGCCTTCTCTATCTCAAATCAATGTATTTCCGGTTAAGTCAGTGGGCGGGATCGCGCTCTCTTCTGCTTGGGTCGAAAAACAAGGTCTTACTTTCGACAGACGCTTTATGTTGGCGTTGGCTGATGGCTCAATGGTGACGGCGCGTAAGTACCCTAAAATGGTCAAGGTATCTTCTAGCTTGCAACCAGATGGTTTGATCTTCACTTATGAAGCTAAAGAACCGCTGCGCTTAAAGTATGCGAGCTTCAAGATGCAAGAAGCGCCAGCAACGGTGTGGAAAGACAGCTTCACGGCATATACGACATGTGATGAAGCCGATGATTGGTTCAGCGATGTGCTTGGTGTTCGTGTTGAGCTACTGTTCTCTGGTGAGCAATCGAATCGTGTTCGAGAAAAGCTTGGTCATAATGTAAGCTTTGCCGACGGTTACCCAATGTTAGTGATCAGCCAAGCCTCTCTTGATGAACTTAATCGCCGCAGCCCAGAAACACATTCAATGGATCAGTTCCGCACCAACTTTGTTGTTTCAAATACAGAAGCCTTTGCCGAAGATGGCTGGAAGCGTATCCGTATCGGCGAGGTTGAGTTCGAATCGGTGAAGCCTTGTGAGCGTTGTATCCTAACTACGGTTGATGTTGAGCGTGGCGAATTTAGATCAACAAAAGAGCCGCTTAATACCTTCTCTACATTCCGAGCCAATGAGCGCGGTGGTGTTTTCTTTGGTCAGAATCTTGTGGCCAAAAATGAAGGTTTAGTCAAAGCCGGTGATGTCGTTGAAGTACTCGAAACCAAAGAGAAAGAGCACTATGAAGACACTTGGGTTGAGTCGTTACATTTAACGTGTGTTGAGCGAGAAGAGATCGCTCGTGACTTTACGACGTTCTGGCTAGAGCCAGCGAAAGAGAATCACGCATTACCAAGCTATCAGCCAGGGCAACATCTACCGATTGAGATGGTGATTAATGGTGAAAAAGTGTCTCGTCGTTACACGTTATCTTCGAGCCCAACACGCGCAGGTCGTTTGGCGATTTCAGTGAAGCGAGTGGACGATGGTCAAATCTCAAACTGGCTCAATGATCATTTCCAAGTGGGCGACACTCTAGTTGCTCAAAACCCAGATGGTGCATTCTACTTAGAAGCAAACCCAAAACACCCGTTACTGCTTTTGTCTGCAGGAAGCGGTATTACGCCAATGTTGTCGATGCTGCGTTACCTAGCCGACCATGGTCAAATTGATGACGTGGTTTTCTATCATCAATGCAGCAGCGAAGAAGACATCCCTTATCAAGCTGAAATTGATAAGATCGCCAGTGAGCACACGGGTCTTCGTGTGATTTATTCATTAAGCCAACCAACCAAAAAGTGGGATGGTCTATCTGGCCGTTTGAGCGTGTCTCATGTCGCTAAAATTGAAGAGTTACACAAACGCCAAGCGTTTGTGTGTGGCCCTGACGGCTTTATGGACAATGCAAAGAAACTACTGATTCAAATGGGGCTTAATCCTCAGCATTACCACCAAGAAGCATTTGGCGTGGCTCAATCAACTGAAGAAACAGTGAAGCAACTGCAGTTGAGTGTTAATGGTTACTTGTTTGAAGGTAATAACCAATCAACGCTACTAGAACAGGCGGAATCGGCGGGTGTGTCTATTGCTTCTAGCTGCCGTGCTGGTTTTTGCGGAGCGTGTAAAGTGACCCTTGAGTCTGGGCAAGTTCACCAACCAGATGTACCTGCGTTGCAAGAGCATGAGCGTAACATGGGGCAGATACTGGCGTGTTGCAGTGTTCCGCAAACTGATATCGAAGTTGTGGATTAATAGCTCGCTAGATCATAAAGAAAAACGCATTAAATAGAAAAGGCCGGAAGATCATTGAAATGAACTTCCGGCCTTTTTAATTCTGAGATTAATTCAAAAAATTAATCGTAGATCGTTGGGATTGGTTGACGCTTGTGCTGTGTTGCTTTGTAGATACCAACTAAACGATCGGATACGTCTTGAGAGACTTCTTTGCCTTCAAGGAAATCATCGATTTGATCGTAAGAAAGGTTCAATGCTGCTTCATCGGCTTTCTGAGGGTCAAGCTCTTCTAGATCAGCGGTTGGTACTTTCTTAACAAGTTGCTCTGGAGCCCCTAGCGTTGCTGCAAGCTCACGAACTTGGCGTTTGTTCAAACCAAACAAAGGTGCTAAATCACATGCGCCGTCACCGTGCTTGGTGTAGAAGCCTGTAATGTTTTCCGCTGAGTGGTCAGTACCGATGACAAGGCCGCCAACGTAACCTGCGATCTCGTATTGCGCGATCATACGAGCACGTGCTTTTACATTCCCTTTCACAAAGTCGATTTTTGCAGAATCTGTTGGTAGTAATCCCGTGCCTTCTAGAGCTACGTGAGATGCTGCGTGGAGCCCATCAACACCGGCTTTAATGTTTACAGAAACGGATTGAGAAGGCTGAATGAAAGACAGAGCAAGCTGTGCTTCATCTTCATCTTTTTGCTCACCATAAGGCAGGCGAACGGCGATGAATTGGTAGTTGTCGCTACCAGCGCTTTCATTCAGGCTATTAATTGCCATTTGTGCTAAACGGCCACAGGTCGTTGAGTCTACACCGCCACTGATACCAAGGATCAGAGACTTGCAGCCTGACTGCTGAAGTTTAGTTTTGATAAAGTCCACACGGCGAGTCACTTCGAAGTGAGGGTCAATTGAAGGTAGTACGCGCATTTCGTCACGAATTAACTGTTCCATTCGTATTCCTTTCCTGCAAGCAAATTAAAAATCTAGTGTTATCATACCTAAATCATCCGATTTAAAAACCTCTTTGCACAAGCTTAGAAAGAGAAGGCAGTAATAAATAATGGAAAAAATAGCCATTTTCGGTAGTGCGTTTAATCCGCCGAGCTTAGGGCACAAAAGTGTGATTGATTCGTTGGCTCACTTTGACAAAATTTTACTTGTTCCAAGTATTGCCCATGCTTGGGGAAAAGAGATGCTAGACTTTGATACGAGATGTCAGTTAGTTAACGCATTTATTAGCGATCTTTCACTGGATCAAGTTGAGCTTTCTTTGATCGAAAAGAGCCTATTTACTCCAGGTGAAAGCGTGACGACTTATGCAGTGCTCAGTGAACTCCAAAAGTTACATCGTGACGCTGAACTGACGTTTGTTATTGGCCCAGATAACTTCTTTAAATTCTCATCTTTCTATAAATCAGATGAGATTACCAAGCAGTGGTCTGTGATGGCTTGCCCTGAAAAAGTGAAGATTCGTAGCACCGATATCCGTCTTGCTTTGCAAAATGGGAGCAATGTGGCGAAATTGAGCACAAAGTCAGTTACAAAGATATTGCAAGATAGTGGACTGTATACAATAATGTAGATTCACTAATTTAAGAGGTCTGATGACTATGCTAAAGCGCGCGATACCAGCGACGATGATCATTGCAGCATGCAGTATGCCTGCTCAAGCTGATTGTGATTTCTTTAGTTTAGATTCGATCATGCTGACTTCTGATGATGACAACAGCTGCTTAGACTTCTCTTCGAGTATTGAGTCTTTTGGCCAACGCATGATGGAAATCAGCGGGCTAAGTGATGAAGAGCCTGAAGCTCCAGACTATTGGTCTGATTGGGTTCTTCAAAGCAAAGACACGCCACTGTTAACTCAGAGCCTTGAATCCAACTATGTTGGTTTGGGTATGTGGTTCCCAGAAGATCTTGAAGATGAGCAGTATGATATGTCGACTGAAGAGTGGTTGATGAATCATGGCCTTCAGCTGAGCATAGGTTTTGGCGAGAAAGTCGACGGGCAACCTCGCATGCGCTTTGATTACCGCTGGCATGATTCACGAGACGCAGACCTTATGATGCAGGTTGAATTGCCGTTCTAGATTGGTAGATTATTAATCTATGTTGAGATGTTGAGATGTTGAGATGTTGAGATGTTGAGAGTTAAAAGTTGAAATGCTAAGAATTAAAAAAGCCGCAAAAACTGAGTTTTTGCGGCTTTTTAGTGTTTGGCGTCTTTGGTTTGGTTTAAAAACTCGGCTTAGAGAGTGACTTGAAGTTGGGCTCTAGCGAGTGAATAACGATGCTCGATCCTTTTGGCTAGAGATCTTCACCAAACACGAGCATACACAGCTGTTCGAACTCTTCTTCTTTTCCAGAGAACAAATCATCAATCACAAGCGTACGTTTCTGACCTGACTGCATGCGTTTCTTCGCTTCGCGCATTACCATCACCAAGGTGTGCTCTTGTGGCAGATTCGAATCATCGATGTTCCACTGATTGAATCGCTGAGACAGGGCGCTCTCGCAAAGCAACGGTTTGAACGCCAACACTTCTTGTTTAAGCACAGAAAGCATATCTTTGAATGCTTGTTCGGTATTATTTGCTTTTAAAGCACGAGCTTTGGTGAGTTCTAACTTTTCTAGTAGCGCTGAAGATAGGTTTGTTTGAGTGATGTAACCCGCCTGTCTTGGGAAAGAATCCGTCAAACGTACAGAAAAGTCGACACGATTCACTTGGGTATTGGGAAAGTAGGTCAGTGATGTTAAGCAATCATAGGGAATCCAGATACTTTGCCCTGGCTCGACGGCATATTCTTGTTTACCCAGCTTTATCAAAACCAAGCCACTTTGAACCGATACAAGGCTATGTTTAAGTACTTTCTTTCTTGGTGTAATTACCAAGTGTGAAAAGTAAGCCGATGTATATTCAATAGCGAAGTTCATAGATAGTACCTTAATTTTGGGGCGTCAAGATTACCGTTAATCTTAAAGAATGCCAACAATAACAGGGGATTTTCAATGTTTCTGGTCTGACCTTGTCAAAAGTATGGGCTCTGTAGCTGCGAGAAGTCAAAACAACGCGTAGAATGAGCCAGCTTTTTATTATATGAATTAAAAAATGACCTCTCCAAGCGATCCATATGTTGATATTCGTCCTTACGGCGATGATGAAATTCCTGCGGCACTAAACCGTCTTATTAATGATGAAGAATTTATCAGTGCGATTCTGCACTACCGTTTTTCAAACCATGCGTCTTGGTTCAAAACGTTAATGAGTCCAATTCTACGCGTTTACTTAAAAATGAAGTGGAGCAAGTTGACCAGCGTTGAATCCATTCAGATTGAAGTTAAGAAATACTTGCGAGATACATTAGCGAAAACCACGAATGGTGTGACATACACAGGTGTAGAGTCACTGGACGCTAGTCAAGCTTACCTGTTTATTTCAAATCACCGTGATATTGCTATGGATCCAGCATTAGTTAATTACGCATTGCATCACAACAATCATCAAACTTGCCGAATTGCAATTGGTGACAACTTGTTGAAGAAACCATGTGCGACTGAACTGATGCGCCTTAATAAGAGCTTTATTGTAAAGCGTTCTTTGAAAGGGCCGCGTGAGATGATGAAAGCACTAGGGCAGTTGTCTTCGTACATCAAGCATTCTTTGGAAACGGGCAATTCTATCTGGATCGCTCAAAAAGAAGGCCGTGCAAAAGACGGCAATGATTTTACTGAGCCAGCAATCTTGAAGATGTTCCACGTTGAAGGTCGTAAGCAAAAAATCGCCTTCCCTGAATACGTGAAGTCGTTGAAGATCGTTCCTGTGTCTATTTCTTATGAAAACGATCCATGTGACATCGCGAAAGCGATCGAGCTTTTTGAAAAAGACGTAAACGGCAGTTACGAAAAGGGTGAATTTGAAGATATCGAAAGTATCATTCAAGGTATCATCGGCAATAAAGGACGTGTTCATGTTGGTTTCGGTCAGGTTATCGACCAAGATTTTGATACGCCTGAAGCGCTTGCTCAAGAGATCGACCGCCAGATCCACGACAACTACAAACTGTTTCCAGTAAACTTGCTGGCAGCGGAAAAAGAAGACGAGTCGATTACAGCAGCGGTTAAGCAGGAGTTTGAAGATAAACTATCTGGCTTGCCACAAGGTGCTCGTCAGTACTTGATCGACAGCTATGCGAATCCAGTGAAGAACATTGGTTAACGAGCGTTAGTTAGCTTGTGAGTTGAGTAGTAACTTGATTGAATTGAAAAAGGAGCCTTGGGCTCCTTTTTTGTTTCTGAATTACTACTTGCTGCTGCATTAGAGTTTTAGAGCAATAGAGCATTAGAGCATTAGAGCATTAGAGCATTAGAGCATTAGAGCTTTAGGCTAAATTAGCGAGCGACAGCGCCACCGAGCTCTAGGCTGGTCGGCCACGTGGTAATCGTGTTACCACCGAGGTAGATATTACCTTTGACTGTCATGGTGTCAGGAAATGTTGTAATCCCAGAACCGCCTATATATAAATCGCCATCAATCACTATCCCGTTTGGTAGCTCTGTCAAAGGCGTACGAATCACGCTCAGGTCGCCTTTCACTCTAAAGCCATTGGGTAGCCTCTGGAGGGGAGTATCCGTGAGGTTAATAAATCCGCCCACTCTCACACCTCGTGGCCAACTGGTAATCTGACTACCAATCAAGTCGGCATAGCCTTTTATCTTTACTCCCGAGGGAACCCGCGTGAGTTGGCTGTTACCGCCTTTAAGACTCCCGTTTACTTCCAACCCTTTGGGTAGGCGGGTAATCGCAGTGTTCTCAATATTGAGGTTGCCATCAACGATTAACCCTGTTGGCAGTGATGTGTATGGCTTATTTCGTAAATATAAGTTTCCGTAATTATCCAGATGGTTCAATATTTGATACTGATCGAGTGGTTCAGCAGTCACATTTGTTATGGTTAAGGAACCAATAATAAGTGCAATTATTCGGAGCATAACAAGCTTCTTATTACGATAGACGTTAACACTATAAAGAAAAAATTATTCTCGCATAGTGTTTTACTCATTTGTTGGTAGGTAGAAAGGAATAAGAGACAATGAAAGGTAAATTTTCGGTTCGAATAAAGCATCAAATTCTAAAATGCGTTGTGATTCTGACCTCTGCGTTTTGTTCAATATCAGTAAGTGCTAATAAAATAATATCAACGCCTGCAAAAACGGCAGTGGTTGTCACTCAGAGTACTTCACAGCAACGAGTTTGTTATTACAATGATAAGGCATATAGTGTTGGTGCTATCGTTGAGGTCTCCGGTGTTGTGATTAAATGTGCGGCTGAAAATGACTTTGAGACCAATGGTGCTCTAGGTTGGGTTGAAATAATAAAAAAAGACGAGTAATAAACTCGTCTTTTAATTTTATGAGTGTAAGTGCTTATATTAACGCGCTAGAGAGCGAGTCTTAAGTTCGAAAATAATTTTCTCAGCGCTTACTTCAAATTTAAAGCGTGCGTGCAATTCTGTGCTGTCTTCAGTCATCTCTGATGCTTCAAATTCAACATTGCTAGACACTTGCTTTGCTAACTCAACGTACTTAGCTAATTCAGTTTCAATAAGGGCTTTAGAGTTGCCGTAAACCGTTACCTCAGCAACCTCGTCGCCTTCTTTAATGATGAAGCCAATTTCACCTGCGCAACCGCAAGCCTCACATACATCGTTGTTACCAATATCTTGGCTCATAAATAATCCTCTTACAAAGTCTGAGGTTATTCTAACGAGCAATTAGAACTGTATCTACAAAAATTAAAACCTTTGAACTAATTTATACTGGTATGCTATGTTGTTTGTTAAGGTGTTTAATGAATATCTACATTCGCGCCGATAAATATGTATGTGATTTACCTCACGTTTTGTTGAAAAGGAATGTTATTAATTTGTCAGAATATCATTCACTTAGTTGCGTCAGGAATGATTTTATAAGACTATCTATCGCTTGATAGGTATTTATACAATGAATTTTTCGTTGGGTATTTCATATTCTAAGTCGTTATTTAAAATTATCGACTTAGGATTGTAAGGTGATTTTCGAAGAATAATTAGACAAAGTGTCCAAAGAGACATCACTGTAAAATTGTTCGTACATAGTATTTGTGTGCATTTAGTTCTAAATACTTGCGAAAAAACATCTTGCTCACATAATGCTGATAACGATTTTCATTCTGACTTCATTTGATTGAGTTAGATGGATTTACAAAGAGAAGAGCCTGAATATGCCAAAGCGTAGTAAAGAAGATACAGAAATCACGATCCAGAAGATCATGGATGCCGTTGTGGACCAGCTATTGAGATTGGGTTACGACAAGATGTCATACACGACATTGAGTCAACAAACAGGCGTTTCTCGTACAGGTATTAGTCATCACTTTCCTAAGAAAACGGATTTTACTGCTGCTTTAGACGGTCGTATTTTCAAGATGTTTATGGAACACATTGACTTTGAAAATGGCCTTGACGCATTTTCAGCTAGCTGGGTTGCAGCACTTGAAGACGCTGAGTTCCTAGCAATTTTACGTTTACTTTTCCATCATATCGTTACTGCTGAGAGCGCTCATGAGTTCGCTGCAAACGGTATTGACCGTCTATACAAGCTGACTGAAACTCAGTTTGGTGATACTAGCGGTAAAGAACTAGAGTGGTTGATTGGTAAGTCATTGATTCGCATGAGTCAGTAATCAACACACGATAAAAGAAGCTCCTACGGGGGCTTTTTTTGTGTCTGCAATTTCTCTTTTTCTTTTTCTTTTTCTTTTTCTTTTTCTTTCTCTTTCTCTTTCTCTTTCTCTTTCTCTCTCGAACTCATATCGCTTCTGCTATCTTGCTTTGTGCCAAATGAAGTTATTTCTTTTCTTTTTATATGCTTACGCTCGAGTCTTACATTCAACCTCAATTGCGAAAAGTTTAGCAACACTAACTGATTATGTTTATTTCTAGAGCCTCAAACGCTCTGGGTGAGCCGTTTGAGAGCTTATTGCTATGGTTACTAACAAAATTGAGTTTAAGGCGAGAGAGAGGCTGTGAGCCAATAAAAAAGCCTCGACTAAATCGAGGCTTTGAATGGTGTCGGCGTTAGAAGGAACGAATACTTTAAGTGCGCCAGTTTTTGGTTGCGTTTATTGTGCGGGATGAACCTGAGGGAAGCTCATGGTTGGGTGTTTTTCGACGATACTTTTGTATCCGTATACGTCTTCAATCATTGACGGCTTTAGCGCTTCCCAAGGACTTCCATCGCAAACTAAGTGTCCATCCTTCAATACCACTAATCGGTCGGAATATTGAGCGGCTAAATTTAGGTCATGCAACACCACGATAACCGCGGCATTGTGGTTGTCGGCGAGATCTCTCGCGATCTTTAAGGTGTTGTGCTGGTGGGCAAGATCCAGTGCTGATGTGGGTTCATCAAGCATCAAGATACATTGGTCACCAGAATAGTGAAGCTGGGTTAGCACTCGAGCCAAGTGAACACGCTGTTTTTCACCGCCGGATAGCGAAGGGTAGAGCCTTTCACTCAGGTGAGTCACATCGGCAACATCCATTTTTTGACTGGCGATGTTGGTGAGCTTCTTGTTGGACTCTTGCAGAGGGATTCCACCAAGCTCGACAACTTCATGTGCCAAAAATGGGAAGGTCAACGTACTGTGCTGAGGTAGCATAGCCAGATGCTTCGCCAATTTTTGAGAAGGCCACTTGTCTTTGGTGTGTCCAAAATATTGGATATCGCCGTTGCTTGATATCTCTTGGCACAAGGCTTTAAGTAACGTGCTTTTCCCTGCGCCATTTGGCCCAAGCAGTGTGGTTACCTTTCCTGCCTCAATCTCAATAGAAACGCCATCTAATATCACTTTGCTGCCGAACTTCACTTCGATATCGGTCGCTTTTAACGCTGAAGGAAACATTAAAGGATTCTCCCTTTCTGTTGAAATAGAAGGTACAAGAAGAATGGAGCGCCGATAATCGCGGTAACAATGCCCACAGGTAATTCTGCTGGTGCCAGTACCACACGAGAGAACATGTCTGCGGCTGTTAGCAGTAGTGCGCCTAGTACTGCTGACAATGGCAAAAGAACTCGGTGATCTGGGCCTGCCAACATACGACCTAAATGAGGGATAACGAGCCCGATGAATCCGATCATGCCAGACAGGCTCACTGTGATACCAACGCCTGCGGCTGTCAGTAGAATGAGCTTTCGTTTGAGTTTTTGTACTGGAATGCCAAGGTGTTGCGCTTCTGACTCACCTAAGAGCAGGGCATTCAGTGACATCGCTTGACGGTAAAAAACAATAAAGAGTGCTACGAGCGTAACTGCAGCAAGCAAAATGCCTGACCACTTCGCTCCTGCTAGTGAACCCATCGACCATAATGAAAGATCACGCAGCATTTGGTCATCAGCGATGAAGTTCAAGAACCCAATACCAGCGCCAGAGAGCGCACTGATCGCCACACCCGCCAACAACATGATGGTGACAGAAGTGCCGAACTTACCCGTGCCTAGTTTATAGACCAAGAGTGTGGTTAAAGCGCCACCAAGAAAAGCGAACACAGGAACCGCAGCAAAGTTCATGAAAGCAGGGTATTGAAGCGATAGCTGAGAGAAAAGTACGATGGCCAGTGCTGCGCCTAGCGCCGCACCAGCAGACACACCAATGATCCCTGGCTCAGCAAGCGGGTTTCTAAATAGCCCCTGCATGACGGCACCACATAATGCGAGAATCGCGCCGATTAGCATACATAAGATGGTTCTTGGTAAACGGATTTCTTGAATCACCAAATTGATGTGTGGGGCTAAATCATTGTTTGGTTGGAGTAAGCTCGCTGCACTGTCAGCTAAGCTAATGTTCATTGGCCCAACGGTAATTGAGAACAGTGCGACGAAGACTAGGGTAGCCCCTAGGCCTAACATCGATGTTTTCAGTGGGACGGATCGTAGCAACATAAAGGGCCTCAATGTCCATCGCTAGCTTCAATATCCATCACCAACATTGCGGAAAAGCGGGTAGGTAATGGAAACTGAGCTAGCAACAGTAAGAATAGGGTGGTCGAGTTATAGCGGGTAGATAAGTTATAACGGATAGATAAGAGCGTTTAATCGCTTGGCTTCTGAAAGGCTTTCGAGGCCAAGTCCGCCGACTAATGCACTGCCTTTTACGGTAATGATTTGCTTGTTCATGCCAGCAGGAGTCGCTGCTAACATAGGCAGCGATTTAAGAATGGCGTCAGCGCCGCCCATTTTTTTGTAGCTGCGGCCACTCACCAAGATGACATCAGGCTGCATTTCAACGAGTGATTCCATCGATAGTGGTTTGTAAGACGTCAGGTTTTTAGCCGCAGGGTTTACACCGCCAGCCAATTCAATGATCGCGTTTGGTGACGTTTCACCGCCAGCAACGTTCGCCGGGCGACCTTCATGCAATAATAAGAACAGAACTTTCTTCGCTTCGTTGTTGGGTACTTGGTTTGCTTTTAGTGCCGCAATCTTCTTATTTACTTCAGCTTTGACTTGCTGTGAGTGAGCTTCGGTGTGGGTAATTTTTGCGATCTGGTCGATACGCTTTAATAACCCCTCAACGTTTGCTTCGGTGTTAACGATCTCGACATCGACACCGGCAGATTTCAATTGAGAAATCGCGTTGTCTGGCCCCATTTCATCCGAGCCAATCAGTGTCGTTGGCTCTAAGGCAATCAAGCCTTCTGCTGAAAGGTTTCGGTGGTAGCCAATCTTCGGCAGGTTCCCTGCTTGAGGGAAATGGCTGGTCACATCAATCGCCACTAACTGCTCTTCAGCACCTAGAGCTAAAACCAATTCAGTCACAGCACTGCCCGCACTGATGATTCGAGGTTGCTCAGCGTCGTTAGCATTGGCGATAGGTGTTGTTAGTACCAAACTCATTGCAGCGATTGCGAGTAAGTTTTTGTTATTATTTAATTTGTTGAGCATTTTTAAGTCTTTCATAATAATTTCTTTATACTTTCTTCTGATGGAGAGTAATCGCGAAGATACTCAGTGAGCAGTCCGTTCGCATGTTGAGTTCGAATCGATAGAAGTTTGGTTTGAGTACTCAACCAGTACATAGCCAAACCTTATAAAAGGTGTTAGGTCTCATGAAAATTGAGAGTTGTTCTAGCCATCTTCAGTGAGCAATTGAGTCGCTGGTATTCCGTTCTCTTGAAGGAAAGACAGCAACTTCACTAGGTTCTCAACGTTGGCGGCTTTATCTGCACCAATGATGATCGGCTTCTTGTCTGATGTGCCTGTTTCTTCTAGCAATGCAATCTTGAAGTTTTCCCAGTCGATGTACTCTTGGCCGTTAATCGCCCAGTAGGGTTCGTGGTCTAAGATATTGACGCTAATCGAATCTTTATGAACTTCAGAAACGTTCTTAATATCAGAGCTCGGCAGTTCGACTTCTAATGACTCCAACTTCACCGATGCTGTCAGCAGCAGGAAAACCATCACGATAAAAATGATGTCGAGCAGCGGTGTTAAGTCCGGAGCTAAACTTTGTGTTTGAGATGAGTGGGGCGTTTTAATCATGCTTGTCTCGCATCACCGACAGCGACTTTGTTTAATGATGAATCTTTAGTTTCGTCAGACTGATTAGTTTGAATCGACATGCCTTCTAACCACACATTTACATAATTCAAAGTATGTTCTAGCTGCGCCAAAACCCGATCGGCCCAAAGCCCAAGCAGTTGAGACCCTGAGATCGCAGGCAGTGCAATCATCAAACCTGCAGCTGTGGTTCTCATTGCTAAGCCAAGGCCGTCAGCTAGATCATTTGGTGTAATACTTCCGGTGGTAGCAGCTACACCTTTAAACATCTCAATAAGACCAAGCACCGTACCAAGCAAGCCAATTAGTGGACTGATCACGCCAATCAAACCAAGCAGCCTTAAACCTGCGTGCAGCTGGTGGCGTTTTTCTTGTAGCCAGATGCCTGCTGCATCTTCACGTAGTCCTTTCGAAAAAGAGTGGTGAGCAAGCAACATCGAGACGCCCTTGTACAGCAGCGGTCTTTTCCCTGAAATAGACTGAGCGAGATCCTCAATCTCTTTGCTGTTGGTTGGCGAGATCTGATTGAGCTCGCGACGAATGGCGCGTTTGCCAACACCAATGCTTAACATCACTTGGAAGACACGTTCAGCGATGATCATTGCTGTTAATGCTGAGCAGATGAGAAGAGGCCAAGTCATTAAGCCAAGTTGATATTGTAAGTAACTGATTTGTTGCATGATTAATCCAACCTAAAACGAACAGGTATTTGTACACGGTGAGCAATCGCTCGACCATTGACAGTGTGAGGTGAGAATTTCCATTGTTTAATGGCGTCTAAAGCGGCGTTGTCGAGCATTAGTGCGCCTGATGAATTTACTAATGCTTGTTTAATTTGTTTGCCCTCAGCGTCTAACCAGACCTCATAAGTAGCGACACCTTCAACGCCACGACGTCTAGCTTGGCGTGGGTAATTTGGTGGTGTGGGGCGTGAAGAAAAAGAGGGCTTAGTGACTAATACGGGCTCTTGGTTTGATACGCCTTGGCTTACTTCCTGAGGTTGATTGGCTGATTCGTCCATATTCTTATCGACTTTCTTGTCGGCCAACTTTTCTGGTTGAGGCGTTGGTTTGGACTTTGGTTCTGGGCGTTCTTTCTTAACGACCTTTTTCTGAGTCACTGGTTTCTTTTGAATCGGCTTCTTCTCGACTCTCTTTTCAACAACCTTTTTCTCTACTTTCTTGGGTTGAGGTTTATTGGTGATCGCTTTTTTCTTTGGTGTCGGTTTGGCTTGCTTTGGTTCGACTGCCTTGGGTTCGACAGGTTTAGGTTCAGCTTGTGAGACCGTTTCTTTGATTGGTTCTGGTTCAACCGGCTCTGTGATGGTTTTTTGTTGAGCTGGAGAAGGCGTGCTCTTGGGAGTGAAGTTGATCGATACCGTGTTCGATTGGCTACCTGCAGGCATCGCGAATACTTTGGATTCTTGAGCAACAAATAATAGCGCCGCATGAATCACTAACGATGCACCGCCTGCAATAACATATCTAGGAACGTTCACACTCAATCCTTTACCAAATCCAAAATCTGTATCGGATTATTGCTTAGAATCTAAATAAGATCAATTATCAATTGCATTATCATTTGCGTCTATTTATGATTATTTCAGTTTTAGCGAATAGTCTTCCAGACTTTGCTATGTAAGTGTTTAGAGAGATTATATGAGTCTTAATATCTATAAGTATGACGAATCAATCTTGGGTGTTTCTAGCCCTGATCCGCTTCGTTTTGCGTTTGCTAAAAAGCATTCTGCCCATGCCGGAGGAAGTTCAATTCCGGTCGATCCGAGTAAGAAGTTAGAACTCTTTGACGAACTGATGCTGAGTGAAGGGAAAAAACAGGATAAGCGTTGCTTGTATATCCACATTCCTTTTTGTCGCGTGCGCTGTACGTTCTGCAATTTCTTCCAAAATGCCGCAAGCCGTAAATTAGTGGATGAGTATTTCGATGCGCTGATGGTTGAGTTGAAGCAAAAAGCCAAAACCCCTTGGGCTCAGTCTGGATTATTTCACGCCGTCTACATTGGTGGTGGAACACCTACCGATTTATCTCCTCAACAAGTAGAGCAGTTAGGCAAGGCTATTCGCCAATATTTCCCGCTAGCAAACGATGTGGAAATGACCTTGGAAGGGCGCATCAATCGCTTTGGCGACGAGATGTTTGATCGTGCGCTTGAAGGTGGCTTCAATCGTTTCTCATTCGGTATTCAAAGTTTCAATACTCAGGTTCGACGCAGTGCTAAGCGCCTAGATGACCGAGAGGTTGTGCTAGAACGTATCAGTGCTTTGAGTCGAACCGAGCAAGCGCCAATAGTTCTTGATCTGTTATACGGATTACCATACCAGTCAATGGAAGTGTTCCAACAAGATTTAGAAGACTACATGTCTACTGGTGCACACGGTATTGACCTCTATCAACTGATTGTTGGGGGTAATGCACCTATGCTTAATCTCGTTGAGAAAGGAAAAATTCCACCACCAGCGAACACGCCAGATAAAGCGAGTATGTACTTGACGGGTGTCGAGTTCATGGCAAAAAATAAGGTCAAGCAACTCAGCGTGAATCACTGGACGCGTGATAACCGCGAACGCAGCATTTACAACAGCTTAGCGAAAACTTATGCCGAAGTTCTACCCATTGGTTGTGGCGCTGGTGGCAACATCGGTGGCCATGGTGTGATGCAGCATCGAACTTTAGACAGCTACATGGAGTCTATAAAGCAAGGTCAATTACCTATCGCCATGATGACCAAGCAAAGCTCATTAGAGCCAAGCTTCTCTTCATTGAAGGCAGGTTTTGATTCTGGTGTTGTTAGAAGAAGCACGTTACCGACCTTTATGGGACAAGACACGTTCGATTATCTGAAGCCTCTGTTCTCACATTGGGAAAAGAATGGTCTGGTTGAGCTTTCAGAAGATTATCTGAGCCTGACTATTGCTGGCAGCTTCTGGGCAGTGAGCCTTGCACAGAGCGTAATTCAAGTGCTTAACGCTGAATATCAAGCGATGCACCCAGCACCGAAACCGTTTGGTTCGGGGGCTCACCCGCACGCAAGTTTGAAACACGCTTGATATCGAATTTTTAGTTTATAACTTACGTTAATTGCTCGTTTATACGGAAACCTATTCAATGACAGATACAACATTAGAAATGACAGAAACTCTAGAGCAACGTGTCGCTCGAATTTTGGAAGAAGAGCCAAAACTACTGCCGACAGCGATTGCTGAGAAGTTAGGCGTTTCAGAAGTTGAAGTAGTGGCTGCTTTTCCAAACGACATGGCGGTAATGCTAGATGGCAGCCGTGCTCAAGAG
This sequence comes from Vibrio sp. QJM3NY_26, assembly GCF_057786005.1. NCBI lineage: Bacteria > Pseudomonadati > Pseudomonadota > Gammaproteobacteria > Vibrionales > Vibrionaceae > Vibrio > Vibrio sp. QJM3NY_26. Next base: position 1,135,450 of record NZ_CM173516.1, read on the forward strand.
ATTCTAGAAGGTTTAGTTGGTTGGGGTCCAGTGACCACAATTATGCATTCATTTGGCTCAATCTTCGAAGTAAAAGCACCATTCCCGAAAGGTAAAGTAGCACGTGGTTACTACAACCTAATGGGCAAAGAGGGCGAGCTTCATGGTCACCTAAAACTCGATAACGTTAAACATATCGGTTTGGTGAGCAAGGCGTTCATGGGCCGTGAAAGTCATTACTTCGGTTTCTTCAGTGAAACGGGCGAGAACATTTTTAAGATCTACCTAGGCCGCAATGAAAAGCGTGAGCTTATTGCCGACCAAGTAGAACGCTTCAAAGCACTAAAAGAACAAGCTTAAGAATAATTAACGGCAAGCTTAAATAAGGTTGCCTACTCGCTTAAACAGTACATCAATGCTCGAGGATCGTTTAGTTCGCTAATGATCGCTCAACCTCGGGCAAAAATAATAAATCAGAGAAAGTGAAGAAAGGAATTACCCATGGAACAGCAAGTAAAACAAGAACGTCTACAAGGTCGCCTAGGTCCAGAAATCAAAGAGTTTCGCCAAGAGCGCCGTACCCTTCAACTTGCAACGGTTGATGAAGAAGGTCGCCCGAACGTAAGTTACGCACCTTTCGTTCAGAACCAAGAAGGTTACTTTGTTCTCATTTCTGATATTGCTCGTCACGCTCGTAACTTGAAGGCTAATCCTCAAGTGTCTTTGATGATGATTGAAGATGAAGAGAGCTCGAAGCAGCTTTACGCACGCAAGCGTCTAACGTTTGATGCTCAAGCTAGTGTTGTTGAGCGTGAAACGGAACTTTGGACTCAAGTGATCGGCCAGATGCAAGAACGCTTTGGTGAAATCATTGATGGTCTTAGCCAACTTCAAGACTTCTCTCTGTTCAACCTTAAAGCAGAGAACGGTCTGTTTGTGAAAGGCTTTGGTCAGGCATACCAAGTGTCTGGCGACGATTTGGTGGATTTCGTTCACCTGCAAGAAGGCCATAAAAAAGTGTCTAACGAATAAGCTCGTTTAACCGATTTCTTTAGGAGCCCTCCAATGTGAGGGCTTTTTTATGTCTAAATCAAAGAGTTTGGTATATTGGCGTCTGATTATATTTATGTGTAAGGATCGGTACGTGAAACCAGTAAGTCGAGATTGGGACGAGTTCTGCTACCCGTTTATTTATGAAGACAGTCCTATCTGTGATTTTGAGATTTTATCGGATGAACTTTGTTGCCGAGTTGGATTAGTATTGTCTTTAGACCTAGAGCCTCGGGTTCGTGAGATCCTGCAACGCTTGCAGCCAAACATCTACCATTTGAATGGCTCTGTGCGCGGTAAGCTTGCCATCACCGAATCTGAATTGGTCGAGCTCAAGCAAGATTATCACTGTATCCGTGAGCAGCTAGAAGGCGGTTTCAAAGGGTTTGTTTTGCCCGGTGGGCACCGAGTGTCCAGCGAGCTTCACTTGTGTCGCTGTCAGGCTAAAAAAGTCGTGCGAGCATTGGTGAGTATTGAGCATCATGAAAGCAAAAAATCGCCGGACCCGATTCTTTTTAAATACGCTAACTTAGTCGCGAACACACTCTATGCATTGGCGTCTTTTACCAATCATGTCAATGAGGTAGAGGAAGTGGAATTTGTGAGTAAGAGCTATTCTATGCCAAAGAAATCTTAAGGAAGAGTTCTACATTGATTCATCTCTAATCCTAAAAAAGCTAAACCATTAAGCATGATGCTAGGTTTAGCTTCCAAAATAGCGTCTAAGCAGCCGTAGATGCTTCGTTTAAGACTTTTGCGCCGCGTAGCATGGCTTCGATTAATTCGCCCGCATTGAACTTCTCAAGTGCTTCATGTGCACCTACCTGATTGGCTCGGTCGACACAGATTTCACTGGACAGTGAGGTATGCAAAATACAGTAGGCATGACTCAGTGCGCTGTCATTTTGTACTTCAAACGCAAGCTCATAGCCATCGAGTCCAGGCATCTCAATATCACTCACGAGTAGATCAATTGCTGTACCTTTTGCGGCCTCGCCTCGCATCAGGTCAATAGCATCTAAGCCGTTATTACAAATGCTGTAAGGGATGTTGATACTGTCCAAGGCATCAGATAGCTGTTTCCTCGCGATTAAAGAGTCATCAACCAATAAGATATTCAGCGCTTTGAGACGCTCCCTTTCTACATCGGTCAGCATTGGAATATGCGCGTTTTCATAAGCCGGGTAGATTTTAGAAAGTAATAACTCCACGTCGAGCATTTGAACGATACGATCTTCAAAACGCGTAATACCAGTCACAAATACATTGCGACCCACACTGGCGGGTGGCGATTCAATGCTTTTCCAATCACATTCAATGATTTTATCAATCGAACGAACCAAAAATGCCACTACTGTTCTTAAACAATCGGTGACGATGAGCACACAATCTTGGTATTCAGAGGGTGTTATCGGTCGAAAGCCAATCGCTGCAGACATATCAATGACTGGAACGGTAAGATCGCGGATGGTCACCGTACCAATCACGTGATGATGGGAGTATGGGATTTGAGTCATCGGCTGAAAAGGCACTATTTCTCTTACCTTAAGCGTGCCAATCGCAAAACTTTGAGTAAGGGATAATTTGAACATCAACATTCCCTGTGACTGACTCGCTTTACTGATCGGTTTGGCCATAGTGGCTCCTACTTAATACGCGCTTAATTTATAAGGATTAATTTAAAGGGAAACAGAGATGTCGGCAAGTCACTATACGGTTTTTAGGGGTTTTAAGGCAGTTGTTTTCGGTTATAGAGTGAAGATTGGCAGTTCTTGGGTTAAAATCACGCTAAACGCGCGCTGTCGATGGTTTTATGTCGACAAGTCGTTAGCGATAAACAGAATTACAATAGTCAGTTCATTAACGATGCTCTAAGCAACCATCGTAAGTAAACTGACCGCAACGCACTGAGAATTATCATGGCAAGAACAGCAGCAGCGCTTCATATTTTGGTGAAGCACAAAGAAGTAGCAGAAGACATCATCAAGCAGCTTAAAAAAGGTGCTAAGTTTCAAACGCTAGCGAAGAAGCATTCAACGTGTCCATCTGGTAAAAAGGGCGGAGACCTAGGCGAGTTCAAAAAAGGTCAAATGGTGCCTCAGTTTGATAAGGTTTGTTTCTCTGGTGAGACGCTAGTACCACACCTTGTTAAAACAAAATTTGGCTGGCACGTAGTGAAGGTTCTTTACAGAACTTAGTCATAAATATGTGTTAGATTGAATAAAAGGAGCGTATGTACGCTCCTTTTTTGTCACTTTTTTGTGCAGTTTAAAGCACTACGGTTGAGTGTTCATCCCAGACGTTATGCGATAATTGGCACTACGCCCTTGACTATCCGCCGTGACTAATCGGTGGGAGGAGGAGGGTTTTTAATGAGTAACTCATATAATAAATACCATTCTTAAGGAAATTTATGCAGCTTTGCCTTTTAGCCTTTGTATTTATCTAGAAAGCTGTAAACAAGTTTGGTAGGAGAACAACATGGATAGTTCAGCTATGTTAAGCAACCCAGCGACAGATGTGATATTGCATGCCTTTGACTGGTGCTACGCTGACGTAATGAAGAACGCCCCACTGATCCAAGAGTTGGGTTATAAATCTGTTTTAGTATCACCGGCAATGAAGTCGTTACGCGGACCTAAAGGTTGCGACCGTGATTCTGGCACCCAATGGTGGCAGCGCTATCAACCACAAGATTATCGTGTGATTGATAATCAGCTTGGTGACACGCAAGATTTCACTGCGATGGTGAACACGTTAAAGCAATACGGGCTTCGTACCTATGTGGACGTCGTGTTTAACCACATGGCCAATGAGTCGGGTATCCGTGGCGATTTAACGTATCCAAATCAGCAAGATATGGCGTCTTATCAAGAAGATGCTGACTATTACGAATCCATACGTTTGTTTGGCGATCTTTCTAAGCCTTTATTTGATGAAAACGACTTTGTTGAAGCGTTTGGTATCAAAAACTGGAAAGACACTTGGGAAGTGCAGAACGGACGTATTACCGGTGGAGTTAGTGACCCTGGCTTGCCAACGCTGTTAGACAACGACAATGTGGTCGCGCAGCAGAGAGCTTACCTAAAAGCCTTAAAAGAGATTGGCGTGAAAGGGTTTCGCATAGACGCAGCAAAACACATGACACTGTCACATCTACGTAAGGTGTGGACTGATGATATTTGCGAAGAAATGCACATCTTTGGCGAGATCATTACTGATGGTGGTGCGACCAAAGAAGAGTATGAGTTGTTCCTTGAGCCTTACCTCAAACACACTCGCTTAGGTGCTTACGATTTCCCTCTGTTCAATACTATCTTCAAATCCTTTGAAGAGCAGGGCAGCTTTAAATCTCTGATCAACCCTTACTGTTTTGGTCAGGCGTTATCGAATATGCGAGCAATCACTTTTGCCGTCACTCATGATATTCCAAATAATGAAGTATTTTTGGATCACGTAATGGGTGAAGTTGACGAGCGATTAGCTCACGCCTTTATTCTTGGTCGAGACGGCGGTGTGCCGCTTGTTTACAGTGAGCTAAGTACCAGCGGCATTCTGGATCAGAACGGTCAGCCTCGTTGGCTTAACGATTGGCAAGCGCCTTACATGAAAAACATGATTCAGTTTCATAACCATGTTCATGGCGAAGCGATGCGTGTGGTTGAGGCAAATGATGATTTGCTGGTGTTTGTCCGTGGAGACAAAGGCATTGTGGTGATCAACAAGTCGAAGCGAAGTAAAACGGCATCACTGGCTTGGACTGGTACAGTAACTGACTTATTGTCTGGTGCAGTGTTTGATTGTGTCGATAAGACGCTAACCATTCAGGTTGAATCTAATCAGTGCATGATGCTGACGACCAATGAGTTCGAACCTGTGATGAGTTAAGTCTGATCGGTTAGAAAGAGAAGTCGAAAAAAGAAAGACCCGTTTACTAGCATCTAGTAAACGGGTCTTTTGTTTTTTAGGTTCTTGGCGGAACGTTGGTTAAGCCTATGTATTGGTTAAGCTAAGCGCTGATTAACACAAACTTCTGTTAAACCGTAAACTTGTTCAATAGCTCGTCTTGTTGGCGAACATTGTCAGTTTGTACCTGCATTGCCGTGTTTGCTTCTTGAGCCGCGTTGGATACTTGTGTTGAAAGGTCTTTGATCTTAACTGTGTTGTTGTTGATCTCTTCCGCTACTAAGCTCTGCTCTTCTGCTGCTGAAGCAATTTGAATATTCATATCAGAGATACGCTGAATCGCGTCACGGATGCGGTCAAGTGAAGAGTTTGCTTGCTGAGCGCGTTCAACGGCGTCAGTGGCTGTGTCTTTACTTTGGTTCATCGCGTTCGATACTGAGCTTGCACCCGCTTGGAGTTGCTCAATCATGTTGCGGATTTCAGTGGTCGATTCTTGAGTACGTTGCGCCAGAGTTCGAACTTCGTCGGCTACGACTGCGAAACCACGACCAGATTCACCAGCACGTGCCGCTTCAATCGCTGCGTTCAATGCGAGTAGGTTAGTTTGGTCTGCAATATCGTTGATTACTTTAAGAATCGTTTCGATGTTGGCTGTCGCTGATTCCAGTACTTGTACTTCTGCAACCGCTTGGTCGATACGTGCTGAAAGGTTATCAATGGCTTGAGTGGTATCACTGACTACAGATGTACCGTCTAGCGTTGCTTCGTCAGCTTCACGAGCCGCTGCTGCTGCGCCTTGAGCGTTGTTCGCGACTTCTGTTGCAGTCACTGCCATCTCGTTCATTGCAGTCGCTAATTGCTCAAGCTCTTGCAGTTGGGTATTCATCGCGTTTGCTGATTCGCCTGCACCTTTAACCGTGATTTCAGTACCACGCTTAATCTCAACACCAATCGCTTTTGATTGAATGATTTGGTTTTGCAGGTTTTCAGTAAAGGTATTGAAACCTTTTGCTAGGTCAGAGAACTCTTTGTCTGTGTTGGTGTCTAGTCGTTTGGTTAAGTCACCTTGACCGCTCGCCACATCTTGAATTGCTTGGTTAAGCACATCAAGTGGACGCATTAACACACGGATCAGAACAGTCAGTGCAATGATGCTGAGAATTACCGCAATCAATGAGTAGATCATCGAGCTGTTCTTCAGATCTTCCACGGTTTGGAACGCGATCTCTTCATCAAGGATTGCGCCAATGTACCAATCTTCACTTGGGATGTGGGTGAAGTTAACTAGGAACATTTTTCCGTCGACTTCAATTTCTTGAGAGCCTTCACGAATGCTTGCTTGTGGCATGTAGCTTGAAAGCGTTTCACCGTTGTTTTTCGCATTCGGGTGAGCAATCGTTGTGCCGTCAGCAGTGACTAGGAATAGGTAGCCGGCATCAAACAAGTTCACTTGGTTTACCAATGTCGCAAGGTTGGTCAGTTCTAGGTCGTAGAACATACCTGCCGTGAAGCGGCCGCTGTCTTTAACTGGCGTACCCACAGAGATGATGACTTTCTTACTTGATGCATCCACATAAGGAGCGGTAACCACTAAACTGTTTTTGGATTTAGCATCAATGTACCAAGGGCGGATTCGTGGGTCGTAATCTGGACCGGCTTCCCAACCGTCATCATTCTCAATGACGAAACCGTTTGCTTCATAACCAAAGCCAACCGCTAGGAAGCTGTTTTTAAGCTTTGGTTTTTCTAGGATTTCTTTTACGTAAGTACGGTCTTGAGGGTTAATCTCGATGACTTCAGTCGTCGATTGAGCCAACGCTTTCTTGGCGTTCATTTCTGATACGACTGTATTTTTTACGCCAGAGACCATCTCTTTTAGGCTCGCATTGACGTGGTTTTCTACAGCACTTCTTACGGTGTAAAGTTGTTGTATTGAAAGCAATGATACTGTCACTAGCAGCAAGGCTGATGATGCAGCAACCACCTTATGGCTAAATTTCATTGAGTGTTCCCCTTCTCACAGGCTTTGCGAAGTCTAAAGTTAATCGTGTTTTTCTAATTATATATATCGACGAGATTGAAATTTACTTGAATGTAATTTCACAAAATAGACTACAAAAATACAACAACCTAAACAATACAAAATTCACTAAATCATATATTTGTTACTTTTAGCATTTGGTTCAATGAGTTGAAGATACACGCGAGCCTAGAGCCTACGGGTATTGATAATTTATTAATTAGACGTTTATGTGTGTGGTTTTCTATTCTAAGACGAGAAGGAAGGTAAACAGATATGAAATTAAATGAACTGCCAATTTTATATCTTGGATGTATTTTTGGTGGGTAGGTGAATGTATTTTGAGCGGGTAGGGAATGTCTTTACTGGCAATAAAAAGCCCCACAAAAGTGAGGCTTTATAAAATAGTTCTTAATTACGCTATATCAGTAGGGTCTAATTTAGAATATTAGATGTGCTACACCAGCGATAACCGGAAGTGTAATTAACGTACGCAGAATAAAGATAATAAACAGCTCGAGGATGTTCACTGGAATCTTACTGCCTAGAAGCAGAGCGCCTACTTCAGACATGTAGATCAGCTGAGTTACCGACATTGCTGCAATAACAAAGCGAGTCATCTCGTTGTCGATAGAAGCCGCAAGGATTGCTGGGATGAACATGTCTGCAAAGCCAACCACGATGGTTTCAGATGCTGCAACCGCTTCAGGAACACCAAGTAGCTCTAGGAATGGAATGAAAGGTTGACCTAGGAATGAGAATACCGATGTGTATTCCGCAATAACCAGTGCCATCGTACCAAGGCCCATAACAACAGGCAGTACACCAAATACCATATCTACGGCGTTACGGATGCCTTCAGCAAATACTGACTTAGCTGACTTAACTTGTGATGCTTTGTTTACTGCTAGCTCAAGACCCCAAGAGAATGTTGAGTGACCTGCAGGAATCGCGTCAGCGTCTTTGTGAGGCTTGCTGCCATCAATGAAGGTGTCTTTCTTCATGCTTAGTGGCGGAAGGCGAGGAATGATGACCGCAGCCACAATACCCGCTAGACAGATTGCTGCGTAGAAAGGTAGGAATAGGTGCTCTAGCTCTACTTGAGCAATAACCACAAGGCTGAACGTGATAGAGACTGCAGAGAAAGTCGTACCAACTACAGCGGCTTCACGCTGGGTGTAGAATTTCTTCTCGTACTGTTTACTTGTAAGTAGGATACCGACACTGCCGTCACCTAACCAAGAAGCCATACAATCGATAGCACTACGACCTGGTAGGTTGAAGATTGGGCGCATTACTTTACTTAGTAAGGTGCCAAACAATTCTAGCAAACCAAAGTTAAGTAGTAGTGGCAGTAACAAACCAGCAAAGATAAACACTGAAAATAGAGTCGGCAATAGGCCTTCTAGTACGAGACCTCCGGTGTTTTCTTCCCAAATAAATTCAGGGCCGACTTGGAAGAAAGCCATGAATGCTGCAGCACCACCGATAAGACGAACCAACAACCACAGTGGCGATGGGTTGAAAAGGCCGTTTAAAAATGAGTTCGATGTAATGAATGCAGGTTTGAAAATGGTGCTTAAAACGGAAGCTACAGACATGAAGGCAACGATTGCAGTGATAATAGCAACTAGAGACTCACCGAAAACCGCTTGAATTGATTTTGCTAGAATAGCGACAGGGATCGTTAGATCACCTTGGTAGCTGATTGGTGCCATGAAAAGGAATAAACCAATCAGAGATGGGATTAAGAAAACCCAGAAACTGCCTTTAGATTTCTCTGGTTGAGCAGTATTCGTGTTGTTAGACATGTTAATTGTTCTCGTATTTCTACATGTAAAAAAGCCACATCCTTGGCGTTTTTATTCTCTAAACATCCGTATTTTCTCACTGGATGCAAGATTACCCAGTATTGATAGTGCTTGCAATACTATTCATCAAATATCGCTAACTATTCACACTGGTTATTCTGCAACTCATTAAGAGTTTAGGATAAAGTGTTGCGGATGTTACGTAATTTGAGGATATATTGCCAGATATTTATAAATTGACTGGCGTTTCAGTTCGATAGGTCAGGTAGAGCCAGTAGCTAAATGCGATAATGAAAGCAAAAGAGGCAGGGAAAGCCAGCGCCAAAATTTCAAAGCGCTGGAACAGACAAGCTCCGCTTAAACCACCAAACAGAAAGCCAACCACAATGAACATCAGTAGTTTGGCTTTACGACGGTCAAAAGGCATCCCCTTTAAGCGAGCACCAATCATGATCCCAAGATCCGTGATGATCCCGCTCATGTGCGTTGTTCGAATGATCGCACCGCTATAAGTCGTTATCATCGCGTTCTGCAAACCACAGGCTGCTGAAGCGAAGTATTGGCCTGAAGTGTAGCCCTGTAACAGTGCCCAAAGTGCTAAAAATAGCAACCCCCCTTCAATGCACAGAGCAACGCCGTAACGACGCCCTAACTTCAGTGCTTGGTTCTCAATAAAGAATCCGCTGAAGGCTGCACCTAACATAAAGCTCATGATAATCAGTAAAAGATGTAAAGAAGCCGAAGTTGGTGTGAGCAGGCTACTGCCTAATAAAGACATGGTGCCTGAAATGTGGGAGATTGCTTGATGCTGAAAGCCGAGTAAGCCAATCGCATTAACGCTGCCAGCAAGGCCTGCGAGCAGCAAAGCGCCGTATTCAACCCAGCGAGGTAGCTTAGAAATCATGTGGTTCACCCTGGGTTAAAAAGAGGAGCAGATTATAACGCTAGCGAAAAGATACGCTAGCGCTGTGGTGCGTTGATATTTGATCTTAGGCAACAGTATTGCAGTTTGTTCTAATGCCGTTGCTTTATCGAGATAAAGGTCAGTAACAGGCTAGTTGTAGTGACTCATTTGATGGTCAAATTTGACCCAGCCGTGTTTACGTTCTTCGTAGACTGAAAAGCTCGGTAGCGGAAAGTCTTGCTCTTTAAATAATCCGAGCGGGACGATATAAAAATCGGCAGCAGCAACAGATTGTAAGAGCATGGTGGTGCCACACTTAGGGCAAAACTGATAGGTCACTTCACTGCCCGTATCACTGATGCGTGAGAAAGAAGTGACTTCTCCGTTTAATGTGACTTGTTCTATTGGGAATCGAGCCTGAACACCAAACACACTTCCGGTGCGTTTCTGACATTCATAGCAATGGCATACAGAGGTTCGTTGGGGTTCGCCTCTGCATACTAGGTTGACTGCTCCACAGCGGCATTCGCAACTTCTGATATTTCTATCTTTAATATGATTGATATCCATCCATGCTCCACTTCTGGTTAACCCTGTATTGATAATTATACTAAAGCCCTTTATGGTCTGCACAACTGGATGAAAACAAAAGAATATAATTGCTTATGAAAAAGAAAATCTTACCTATACCTCTGATTTTACTGATTCCAATTGTCATGCTGGTTGTGGTGATACTGGCGGGTATTTATCGCTTTAGCTTAAGTGACGAAGAGATCTTGGCGAAGTTTCCTTCTTCTCAAGTCAGTTATGACCCTGTTGTTGAAACCGTTTTTGATTTGAAGACGACCAACCCATGGACAATTAAAGTACCCGAAACCAACGCGTACGCTTTTATTAATGAAGTCGATGAACCTAGAGCTATAGCCTTTGGACGCTATGACTCGGGTGTTGAGCGTGGTGTGGTAACGGTAGACACCAACAACCTTTCAGCCGTCACGTTGGGCAAGGCGAGTTTCTTTGTCGCACCGATGTGGGTATCTAATCAAGGCAGTGGCGTGTTCTATTATCTTGGCTTGTTTAAACATGACCAGCAGCGAAGCCGTGTCGTGCTAGTCGACCAGCTTTTTCTAGGCGATAGAGTGCAAATTCAGACTTTAGAGGTCGCTCATCAGCAAGATTTACAATCCGATAGCAAACAAACAGGGGAAGGTTTTATCGGCTTTACTCAGCATTCTGCGGAACAATCATTTGCAGAATCCCCTTCTGAAAAGGTGTTAATGAGCTTTTCTTTTGATACGCAATCAATTGGTAAGCAATAACGTTTTCGTTAATGCAAGGATCTGTTGTTTATGTGAGCTAAATTACATATTATCTTAATTAGATGAATGAAATTTAGACACTCCTTATGCTTGGTGTCTGCCTATTTTTACAAATGGAGCTTGCGAATGATTAATAAACGTTTTTTTAAGACGAAAGATGAAGTTGAAGTGACCTTCGAGCTAGAAGCTCAAGAAGCGAACTCTGTATCCATCGTTGCTGACTTTCTTGATTGGAAAGCCACCCCAATGAAAAAACTGGCCAAAGGGAAGGTTTACAAATTTAAAACTCGCCTACCTAAAGATGGCGAGTTTCAATTCCGCTATCTAGTTGATGACCAACAATGGGTGAACGATGCGAATGCTGATCGTTATATCCCGAATGAGTTTGGTGAAGACAATTGCTTGGTATCGACGGTTAACGCTTAATCGAGATGAAGTAGCGTGAATCAATAGAAAGCAGAAACTAGCCGTTTCTGCTTTTTTATTTGGCGGTTAATATTATTAATCGTGAAGTGGGTTTCCACTTACGGTAACTCAATGACTTAGTCTAAATTGGGCAGATTCACATCATATTATGACAATGCAATGATGATTTATGCGTTTGAAAAGCATATCCTATGCCTTTATATCGTAGAAAGACCTGTTTACCGTGTATTCAAAAATATTTTCCTCTCCGTTTGCTGAGCTTTCACCTGTAAAAAAAGTAGCTATTTTAGGACTGCCACTTATTGCAGCGTTTGGTATTGCTTTGCAATCTTCAGAATCGGATCTGACGAAAACGATCGATCTTGATTTACCTGACTCAACCGTTATTGAGTCAATCCTATCACCTTCTTCTGTCGCGATTATCGAACCGCCGACGTTTGAGTATCAAATTCAAACGGGCGATAACTTGAGTAGCATCTTTACTCAACTTGGATTTTCTTATAAATCGATGATGAGCGTGATGGAAACCGATTTAAACTTCCTTGCCCTAGACACACTTCGTCCTGGTAACACATTACGTTTTTGGCGTGATGAGGCGACGGGCAATCTTTCCAAAATGGAAATTCAATTTAGTGTTGCGGATAAAGCGGTTTACCGACGACTTGAAGATGGCAGCTATGAATTTGAAGACATTTCTATTCCTGGTGAATGGAAGCAAAAACCTTTAGTGGGTGATATTCACGGCAGTTTCTCTATGTCGGCGAACAAGGTTGGCCTGAATAGTCTTGAGATTGACCATATTGTGACGCTTCTTAAAGATAAGCTGAACTTTAGCCGCGACCTGCGCGCTGGCGATCAGTTTGAAGTGCTTCAGAAAGCGCAATTTGTTGATGGTGTCGCAACCGGAAAGCGTGAAATCGAAGCGATTAAGATCATGAATCGTAATCGTGTTGTTTCTGCGTACTTACACACTGATGGGCAATATTACGATGCCAATGGCGATAGCTTACAACGTGCTTTCCAGCGTTACCCTGTAAGCAGTGGATGGCGTCAGAGTTCTCAGTTTAACCCCAAGCGCTTACACCCTGTGACAGGCCGAGTCTCACCTCACAACGGTACAGATTTCGCTACGCCAATTGGTACGCCAGTTCAAGCGACGGGTGATGGTAAAGTGATCATGACCCGTAAGCACCCATACGCCGGTAACTACGTCGTTATTCAGCACGGTAGCACTTACAAAACGCGTTATCTCCATTTGAGTAAGATCCTAGTTCGTAAAGGACAAACGGTATCTCGTGGTCAGCGTATTGGCTTGTCAGGTAAAACTGGCCGAGTGACGGGTGCACACTTGCATTATGAGTTAATCGAACGTGGTCGTCCTGTGAACGCGATGACAGCGAATATTCCGATGGCTGATTCAGTGCCTAAAAAGGAAAAAGCGACGTTTGTAGCGTCAAGAGATGAAGCAGATAAGCTGTTAAAGGTAGCTTTAGAAGCCCAATCTAATAACAGTTAATAGATTTCTCTAAATTAGGCCGATTAATCAAGCCGCGAGAGCTTTTCTAAATATTTAAGTATTTAGTCATGCTTCGCGGCTTTTTAGATTTTGGTCTGGCTACTGCTTTATATTTTTAATTTTTATGGGCTTTGAATGAGCGCTTCTGAATGAGTCACTAAACTCACGATAGCTTCAGGTCGCATAGGAGGCGAGTATAGGTATCCTTGGATCTTGTCGCACCCCATATCGTGAAGTTTCTCTAGCTGTTCACGCTTTTCCACGCCCTCTGCGACAAGTGATACGTTGAGTCGATGAGCAAGCTGAATGATCAACCAAACAACGCTCTCTGATGTTGAATTGGTGAGTAAATTTTGAATGAAAATGGCATCAATTTTAATGCAGTCAATCGGATAGCTGTGAATGTAATTCAAGCTAGAGTAACCGGTGCCGAAATCGTCTAGCGCAATCGTAAAGCCTTGTTCTCGCAAAAAGTTGAGTGCGTCTTTGGTGTCTTGAGTTGGAGATAGCAATACTGTTTCGGTCAGCTCAATAACAAACTCATCAGCCTTAAAGTGATGCTGTTCAATGGTCCGAGTGAGGTAGGAAATGTAACGCTTAGAGTCGGTAAGCTCATGGGCGGAACAGTTTATTCCGAGCTTAACCTTGTATCCTAAGCCTTGTTCTAATGTCGTTTTAGCTCGGCATACCAGTTCGATAATGCGTTCACCCAGCTCGACAATTAGTCCGGATTCTTCTGCTACCTGTATAAACTCAACTGGGGATATGTCGCCGTGCTTTTCTGTTTTCCAACGAGTGAGTACTTCGAAATACTTCCAACGTTTGTCTTGTTGACCAACAATCGGCTGAGCCACAACATACATTCCGCTGTTCAGCGAGATAGAGTTGTCAAGTTCATTTCTCAAGGCCGCAATTAACTCGGTCTTCCTCTGATATCGAGATCTTAAGTGGGTGTCATAGCACTTGATATGGGTACCCGAATATTGCTTACATTCTTTCAACGCCAAGCTGGTGTTGAAGATGATTTGCTCTACGTCTTTGCTATCTCCGGTTGATCCTGCGATGCCTATGCTGATATCAAAATCGATCCTAAGATCAATACTGTTATACCCCTGTTTTACTTTGGCGACGATTTGTTCACAAATTGCGGTTGGGTCGGCGTAATAGGTGATGAAGGCGAACTCATTTCCTGCCGTTCTAAAGGTGAGGTTATTTTCTGGGAGTGTTCGTCTCAAAATCTCAGCCAGATGTTGCAGTACTTTGTCTCCGATATAGTTGCCGTGAAGATCGTTAATCGCTTTAAAACTATTAATGTCCAGTATTGCTAACGTAAACGGTGTTGAGTTTTGCTGAGTGATTGATTCTAGCGTATCAGATAAGCAACTGCGGTTAAGTAGACCTGTTAAGCTATCGTGTGAGACTTCATAGCTGAGTTGATTGACCAGTTGCTCGGAGCGATCGTTGAACCACATCTCACGCAGGGTGTGGATGATGATATCCGAAAAAAGTTGATGATGTTTAATCGCTTCTTGTTGCTGAGCATTACTCAGTGGGGAAGTAAACGTAGAAAAAAGTACCCCCATGACTTCACCGCTTTGAGTCCGTGTAGGAATCGCAATGGAATTCTGTGAGGTAATCTCTTGCCGAAAGGCAGATGTAGGTAGTGATTTGACAACGTATTGAGCAAATGAGCAATCAGGGTGGTTTTGATTGACGGCTTGCTGATAGATTTGCCCATGACGAGGGTTGATTCTGTCATGCAAGACGTGATCAGAATGAGCAATAACTAAAGGAACAATTTGGTCTGGAAAGTACTTTTTCTCAATGATAGTGGTGTACTTAGTATCGAACATTTGGTGTAGAGTAAGCACTGCTGATTCCAAAAGGTCGATACCTTCCAACTTGAGCAAGCGCCCTATACGCTCAGTGTCTATCATATTGTTGTACGTTTGTTGAGTCATAGCTACCATCCCTAGTTAACCAGATCCAGCGTGTAAGCCTGTGTGTTTAGTTTGTACGCATCTATTCTTATATGCGCTTAGTTTATTATTGGCCGCGTTGTATCATTTTTCAAATTAAGTTGAGACTTATTTCACAAAATTTGGTTATTTCGCTCTTTATCTAGCCTATCTTTCAAATGGTCCAAAAATAACTTGGTTCGCGTATGTGAGTAATCAAGCTTAGGGTAGTACGCGTAAACCATCACTTCGTCGGCGGTAATATTTGGCAATACTGGAACTAATGTCCCTTGTTTAAGATCCTCTTTGATCATTGCTTTGATGGTTAACAGCACACCCATTCCTCGTTTCGCCGCGTGAAACAAAGCCTCAGGGTTGGTGGTCGCAAAGTTGCCGTTCAAAGTGATGCGCTGCCCTTTGGTGAGTGTGACTTCACGGGTAGGGCGCTCTCCCCATATTAAGGAGTTGTGTTGTTCTAAGTCTTGCTCGTTGGTGGGATAACCATGTTTGGCAAGATAACTCGGCGCAGCATAGAAACTGGCCTTGTGTTCAAACAGCGGTGTTTTCTTGAAGCTTAATGAGTTGAGCTGTTCCAGTTCACGACTGATCACCAGATCCAAGCCAAGTTCAGGTAATTGACCAGGAGTCGTGGTGATCAGCTGTACCTTAATGTCTGGGTATTTTTCTAAGAAGTCGTCCATGTATTGCACCAGAAATTTAGAGCCAACAGCAATCGTCGCGCCTATCTTTAAGAGGCCTGCCGGGGTTTGGTTAACCGAGCGAGTCTCATCAATAATTGATTGCCAATTGTCGAGTTGATCCTTGGCCCGCAAGTAAAAGAGTGCTCCCGCTTCGGTTTGGTTAATCGAGCGAGTGGTGCGTTTTAAAAGTTGAGTACCGATACGCTCTTCGAGCCAGTTTACTCTTTTGCTGATCGCTGAGCTGGTGGTATTAAGTTTGCGAGCGGCGCCATTGAAACTGCCTTCTTCCACTACTCTAACGTAGCTTTTTACGTTGAGAATCCAATCCATATTATTTCCTGCTAGGACTTAATTAAATTCCAATTTGGTTAATTATCAATTACTGGTTTTGAATATAAACTTATATCATGAACAAATATCAAACGAATAGGGAATTTTTTGAGCCAATCGACCTTTAAAAAAACGCCGTTACTTTTAGCAATGATGATTATTGCTACGGGGCAGGTGGGTGTGAGCATCTACTTGCCATCATTGCCGTTAATTGCTTCTGATTTAAGTGTGACTCAGGTAGATGTACAGCTGCTCGTCACGCTGTTTCTTGTGGGTTTTGGCCTGTCACAGCTATTTTACGGGCCGATGTCCGATGCAGTGGGAAGAAGACCTATCTTCTTGTTAGGTCAGGGTGTTTATTTGATTGGTACTGTCGTTTGTGTTGTTTTTTCTGACAACATGACGGCGCTAGAGGTTGGTCGCTTATTGCAAGGTTTAGGGGCGGGCAGCGCCTCGGTTCTCGGACGAAGTGTGCTTCGCGACAGCTATGATGGCCCTCAACTGACCAAAGCGTTGTCTTATATTTCGATCACCGCTTCGATCATGCCGATCATTGCCCCCGTATTTGGTGGTTGGATTTCATTTCACCTCGGTTGGCAGGCGGTGTTCCTGTTTGTTCTTCTTTATCTACTGGCAATATTTACGCTGGGTTACTTTGTGTTGCCTGAGACTTTGCCATATGGAAAGAGTCGCTTTGATGCCTGCCAAGTAGTGAAGAACTACGGACGCTTGTTGACTAACCGCCAAGTGTTGACCAGTGCCAGTTATAACTGGATGAGCTACATGGCAAGTTTGGTATCTTTATCGCTGTTTCCATTCTTAATGCAAGAGCAATTGGGGCTGACCGCCGCTGAATATGGCTCATTGATGATTGTCCCTTCGGCAGGTTTACTGATAGGTAGCGTGGCTTTGAACTTGCTCAATCGTAGGTTTAGCACTCCGCAATTGATGAGCCTTGCGATTTTGATCATTTTGTCTTCGGGAACTTGGCTTCTTACTCATGAGTTATCCATCTTTAACTTAGTTTGGGCGTTTACTTGGTTGGCGATAGCACAAGGCATCTCGTTCCCACTATCAATCAGCATGTTATTAGAACCCCATAAGAAACAAGCGGGTGCAGTGTCTGCATTGTCTGGCTCAATTCAGATGTGTTTAGCGGGTTTATTGGGTGGGTATCTAGTAGAAAGCTGGGTGACAACTCACTTACAACTCGGCGGGTTTTATCTGATTATTGGTGCTTGCATGGGTACAGTCCTTTGGTCTTCAACCAAAATGAATAAGAAAGCCGCAGCTACCGAAGTAGAGTACAGTTAAACAGCTAACTCGCTATAGTTCTGCGTACAGTCGTTAATACGTTGTATTTGTATGGATGGTTTTCTACAATACCTGCGTCCATTTAATAGGTAATAAACATGCAGCAAAATGAATTTGAAGTACTGGTAAAAGCTATCTGCGCACTAGATGGCCTGCCTCAAGCGCTTGAGCTATTGAAATCCAATGAGGATACAGAAGTCGCTGAGGCTGCTGGATCACTAACAGGTCAATTTGCGCTAGCTGAAGTAGAAGGCGAAAAGCGTATTTACCACGTGACGCTTCAAGAAAATGAACAAGGCGAAGAGCAAGAGTACATCGAACATGTCATGAATGAAGGCGATGACTTAATCAAATTTGCAGCTTGGTTCTTTGAAACTATGTTCGAATTAAAACAAAAAGACACATACCAAATTGCGGGTAAAACTTACAGACAGCCAAAGCGTAGCTAGTGTTTTAGTCACTAACTATTAGGCATTAGCGAATAGTGCCCTTTTTAAGGTCAGTGTTTCTAAGCTAAGTATTTAAAAAGCAGCTCTCTTGAGCTGCTTTTTTTATGAATGTCTAAACCAATGTCTTGGATTGCAAATGGGCATGGTGAATCAAGGTTAGACGGGCTTAACATTAACTCATTGATATAACGATACAATGCTGATTTACGCAGAGACAAGAATACGGATGTTGCAATAGGATGGTTTACTTGCATAAAAGTGTGATTTAGATCTTGTTTTTGGCCGATTTAAGTGTAGAATCCGCGCATAAGAAAATCGATTATGTGCGGAGATAAGCATGAATTACGAACTAGGCCACGCATACCTTGGTCAAATGGTAGCAAAAAACATGATGCACGAAGCATTGTATGGCAAGCCAAAGCCAAAAAAAGCATCATTCTTTAAGCGAATGATGAAGAAAATGGCGAAATAAGCATTTTCAGAAACGGAATTTAAAAAGGCCTTAAACTCGATGAAGTTTAAGGCCTTTTTCGTTTTAGCGATTAATGAAGGTCATCGCTCGTTTTGTTGTGGATGGACACAAAAAAACACTGATTAATTCACGATAGGATTTGTACTCTGTGTGAGTTTAGCCTGCCGATTGGTTGGACAGGTCGACAACGTTATTTGGAATGGTATCTAAACCATTTTCTTTCATCCACGCTTCTAAGTTGTCTGCTCCACCGATGTATTTCCCATCGAGCCAGATCTGAGGAACGGTTACTGGTGTTTTCTCACCAATGTGCGCTTTGACCTCTGGAATCATGCGATACAAAGCTGCGCTGTCTTTTACAACATCGTGGTATTGGTATTCAACACCCGCTTCATCAAGCATTTTCTTTGCTTTAACACAGAATGGGCAGGTCGCTTTACCATAAACGATGTTGCCTTTTAGGCTGTCGCGTTTGGTCCACTCTTTGATCACGGATTGAACTAACACACCGCGGTTAAGCGCTTCGCCTTGGCTTACAACCTTGCCTTCAACAACAAGGATTGGAGCATGCCAAGAGCCCAGTTTTAGAGGCTCCCACCAGTGAGACAACCAATCTTTCACTTCCAGTTCGACATCGACATCTGATAATTCATTCTCAAAAGTATCCTTAAGAATGTCTTTGGTAAGGGTACATTCCCCACATGGGATATTAACTTTAAATGGACCCCAGCTGCCTGCCCAACGGTATAGTGTAATCTTGACTGGTTTCTTCATGGTTACGGCCTCGTTTGAATTCTCTTATCCATATAGAACGGACAGTTGAACTATTTATTTCACTAACCCTAAACTTTCTTCAGTTTTGACGGCTTTTTCGTTTCCCAGTGCGTTATAAATGCGACTGACGCAATAATAATAGCAGCCCCGAGCCATAAACGACCCGGTGGAACCCAGCTAAATACAATCCAACCTGCTAGGACATTTAGCGGTAATTTTGCGTGGTCAAATGGTTGTACGAATGAAGCATCAGCGACTGAGTAGGCTTTTACAATTGCCCATTGAGCAAGTGCCGTCATAACACCGATGACAATTAAGATAGCCCAAATCGTACCGCCGCTTGGAGTCTGCCAATCTGGCGCAGCAAGTAGGATGTTAAATGGCGTAATCAATAGTAAAAGGTAGACCACCATAGTTGAAGGACTGTCTTGTGAAGAGAGCTTTTTCACCATTAGTGAGTAGCATGCCCAAAAGAAAGCGGCGCCAATCGGTAGTAGCGTTGCCCAGTTAAAGTCTTCAGCCCATGGCTCTAGAATCACCATCGCACCCACGAAGCCTGCTAAGGTCGCGCCCCAGCGAGCAGCTCCCACTTTCTCTTTGAGAAAAAGCCCTGAACCTATGGTTGCAAACAATGGCGACGTCATGAGAAGGGCAATGCCTTGCCAAATAGGAACAGGGTAAGCCAGCGCCCATATCCAAAGTTGAATACCAATCACCGATAAAAACACACGGAATACATGTAATTTGAGGTTGTCGGTTTTTAGCGCGCGGCGAATGCCCAGCGTTTTCAGATAAGGAAGAATAGCGAACAACGCAATGGCGTATTGAATGACGGCAACGGTAGTAGAAGTAAGTCCGAAATGAATGCTAGCGATTTGAGTTAGGCTGTTAATGACGGCAAAGGCTAGGCCTGCGGTTAGCATCCAGCTAGCGCCTTGGATCGGATGGTGTTGTGACATGATGCTTCTAATTATTTGATGTGGTTCACCTATGATACGGATTTAGCACCACTTAACCAGAAAAAGCATTGATGAAGTTAGTCAGAATATTTGAATATGAAAAAGGTTGAGCTATTGCCCAACCTTTTAGTCTGTATCTAAAGCCGATTTAGATTAGAAGTCGTAGCGTACACCTAGGCGAAGAGTGTCTTCGCCAGCAGTTACGATACCTGCGGTTTTCTCTTCATCTAAGCCATTGATGTAGTATGCAAGGTATGTACGGAAATTGCTGTTCAGCTTGTAGTAACCCGCTAGTTCAATACCGTCAACAGCATCTGCTTTTGAACCGTTTGCCGCTTCGTCTTCTTGGTACGTGTACACTACAGCAGCAGAAAACTGCTTAGTGAATTTATACTGTGCTGCGAATTCCATTGCAGTGAATGACTCAACATCTGCGCCAACTGCTTTATCGTCTGAATCACCTGTAGAGTAGGTTGCTGCAAGGTATAGGTTATCTAGAGAGTACGCTAGACCTGCTAGGATTTGGTTTGCACTACCTGCACTAGCACCTAGGTCTTCACCAGAGTAAGCAAGACCAAGGTCTAGACCGAATGGTAGAGAGTAAACGCCAGAAATGCCGTAACCATCAGAGTCTTTCACGCTATTGGTTTTGTATGTCGCTTCTAGTTGCAGAGCATCAAAGCCGCCACGGTATGCGATAACGCCATCTTGTTTATCTTTTGCAGCACCGATTACTTGCTGAACACCAGAGAACTCAGTGATATCCGTAAAATCAGAAACGATGACTGAAGCCATGTCTTGACGACCAAAAGAAACTGCTTGGCCATCAAAGTCAACACCAGCGTACATGTAACGGTTTTTGAAGGTGCTGTCGCCAGTACCTTGTTCAGCTTCGTAGAAGCCAAATGCAGATACAGAATCAGTCAGTTGAGTTTCACCGCCAACGTTAAGACGGAAACGAGTTTCATCGCTCATTGAGCCCTCTACCTCTGCACCGTCAGAATTACCAATGAAATCACCACGGAATTCCGCACGGCCGCCAATTTTAAGTTCTGTACCATCAGAGCTGTAAACTGTTGCTGCTAGAGATGAACCTGAAACTAGTGCCGCTACCACTGCAGAAGCTAGAACTGCCTTTTTCATAATCACTTACCTTGTATTTTAAAATCCGTGAGCAATGTGCTCTCCGTTTCGATATGAAGCTAATTTAGAGCAGCTAAATTAAGCTTTCATTTCTATAAAATTACATTTTCGTGAATAGGGAACTTTTTAAGTGTTGATTTTATTGCACTTTTATTTCAATAGACTGAGTGGTTTGTGAATGGTTATATAACTTATCTGTTCTTGAGTGCTGACTTTCACAAGCTTTTATTTAGGGGAAGTGATGATGATATGAGTGAGTATTATGGGGAAGTCAGAGCTTGTTCATCTTATTAACTGTTTGTACTGATTAAGATATCCTCTATGATGCAAAAACTTAGAAGAGAATAGATTTTGCTCAACAAGATGGAGACGTTGGATGAAAACAGAGTACTTAGGCGATGTTTTACAAGGTAGGCAGGTTATTGGCTCCTTGAATGTTGAAGACCTACCCGTTGGAGAGCACCAGTTTTGGTTTCAAGTAACCAGTGACGGTTTAGGGCAACCTAAAAACATGCCGGTTTCTGTTTTTAAAGGCAGTCAAGCAGGTCCTAAGTTGATGATCACCGCTGGTATTCACGGTGATGAGCTCAACGGTGTGTTGGCTGCTCAGCAAATTATCAGAGACTTAGTCGGTAAAACTCTCAAAGGCACGGTAACGATAGTGCCTACTGTGAATTTGTCGGGTTTGCTTAACCATAGCCGCGATTTTATCTCTTCGGATCCGGGCTCTTGCCCTGCCAACCTTAATCGACTCTTTCCAGGGGATGCGAATGGCTTAGCGGCAGAGCGCTTTGTTGCGTCTTTGTGGGATCGCTTACTCAAACACAATGCGACATTCGCCGTTGACCTGCATACCCAAACTCGTGGCGCTGTCTACCCACTTTATGTTTTTGCTGACTACCGAATTGAACAATGCCTTGAAATGGCAAGGTTGATGACGCCAGATTGTGTTCTCAATGATCCTGGCGATCCAGGTATTCTTGAAACGGTTTGGAATCGAAGTGGAATTCCGAGCATTACGGTGGAAGTGGGGATGGGTAAGTTTACTCAGCCTGACATGATTCAACGAGCCGTGGACGGTGTTTTTAATATGCTGTCTTACTATGAAATGCTTAATGGTGAAGACCCGTTAGAGGCAAAGCAGCTGCCAAGTATGGACTGGATAGAAGGCAACAACGTCGTGTCTATCCGCGCTGATATTGGTGGCTTTGTGCTGCCTCAGGTCGAGCTTTTGCAAAGTGTCGAACAAGATGATCTGCTCGCCATCCAATATGATGCGTTCGGTAATGAATGTCGCCGCTACCACGCACCATCTTCTGGGCGTGTACTCAGCTATAACGTGGATGCATTAAGGGAACCGGGCGCGCTTGTTTGTCGCTTGCTGAGTTAAGCAAAAAAAAAGACCAAGCAAGGCTCGGTCAAAGGACAGTTGTCTTGAGTTAACACGTCTTTGACTCATCGACAGAACAGCTTTTAGCGTAGCGAGGGTAAATTAAGAATCCATTGCAAGATAGTGACATTTCGATTGCTTTTCTGTTTCAAAAATAATATTGAAAACATTATCTTAAGCTCATTAAAAAGCCGACGGCGAGTGACGCGAGTCGGCTTTTATTCACTTCTCTTTCGAGTCTTTATCTCTATCTACACTCGATTAAAAAGCGTCATCCACGATATCTTTAAGTCGGTCGTAAGGCACATATCCTGGTAAAACATTTCCGTTCATCATCATGGTTGGAGTGCCCGTTAAGCCGAGTGCACTGAACGTTTGGTGGTTAGTGGTTAGAACCTGGTTTTGTTCTTTAGTTGTTTTTAGTTCCGCCTCTGTTCCCGTCTTCTTGGCAACGGCTTCTAGTGAGCTTTTCGAGTGAATACCGCTTTTGGCCATCAGCAATCTATTAACTTCAGGGAATGCTTCTGGGTTATCTTTCCATACTTTCATCGCGTATAGCGCCGCGTTGGTGTCTAGCCCTGCAACTTGTTGTTGTTTAAACGATAAGTACACGTTGATCACTTTGATGTCGCTATTTTCAGTGGCTAATTGAACTAAGCCTTTTTCCAAGCGCTTACAGTAAGGACAGTTATAGTCGGTAAAGTTAATGATGACTGATTTGCCATCCGGGTTGCCCGTGATTGGGTGAGCGTCATTGTTGTATAACCAATCATGGCTTCCTGCTTGAGCTTTCTTCGACTGTTCTTGCCCTGCTACGTACTGCTCTAAGCTGGTATGTAAGCCAGAGATCGTAGAAGGGTTCTCTTTCAGAAATTGGTTAATCTCTTCAAGTTGCTGGGTTTGCTCTGTACTCAACTCAGCGAAGGCAGCGGTACTCATTAGTGAGCCTAAAATCAGTGTACTAATCAGATGTTTTTTCATGCTATATATTCTCTAATTCTTGATAATCGTGAGCGCTCATTGGGTCGCGCTCACGGTAATGCTGTTCGTTAAACGGGCTAAATCGAGTTATTCGCCTTGCTTTGCTCAGTTTTTCTTTGTAAGCGAGTTATGCAAAGTAGGTTCTTAACCAGAGCCCTATCGGGGAAGTAACGCCTGTTGCGATACTGCTAATCTTTCCATCTTTGATGATGACGATGCTTGGCGTGACATTGACTCCCCAACTTCTGCTGATCGATCCAGAGAGATCATTGATAACAGGGAAGTCATACTCTTTGGCCTCTAAGTAGCGCTGAACACGTTCGTCTGGGCCCGATGACAGAGCGACCGAAACCACTTGATGGGAGTCGTTGAAGCTATTGACCGTTGGGCTCACAAATTTGCAGGCGCCACACCAAGTTGCCCAAAAATAGACAATGACTGGCTTACCATTTTTGCTTAGCTCGATAACATCAATATCTTTGCCTTTGAGTGATTGACCCACAATTGGAATCGCGTCGCCCTGAGGCATGCTTCTGCTGTGATAAAAGTCCATCGCAAATGAAACCACGCCAACGATCAATATCATTGAAACCAGTTCCTTTCCCCACTTCTTAAGACGACTTGGCTTTTTGGTTTCACCCTTTACAGCGCTGTCTTCAGTCGTGCTAGATTTATCTTCATTGTTGGGAGTCTTCATTAGTTATCTCGCAGCATCGATGGCTTGAACGACCGTGTCACTGTTGAGAATGACAGGCAGTGGAATACCGCTTTTATAGCTTGGGCCGTAGACGATATTAAATGGCACACCAAATCGACCATTACTTTGTAGGTATTGAGTGACACTTTCACTTGGTGTTGTCCAATCGCCTTTCATCAAAACAATGTTTTCTTGCTGTAGGTGGCTGTAGACAGGGTCTTGGAGAACGACGCCGATTTTGTTGGCCTTACAGGTAATACACCAATCAGCGGTCACATCGACAAATACCGTTTTGCCTTGCTCAACCAATTGAGGGATTTGTTGAGCATCTAGCTTTTGCCAAGCGAGATCGTCAACAATCGGTGTCGCCCAATTGTCTGCGGTCACACTGCCTACGATTAATGCAGCACCAAACACCAAGGTTGTGGTTGCGACGATAGGAATAAGTACCTTGCGACCCAACTTACGGCCAATCCAAATCAATACTGTAATCACGATAAACAGTGACAACAGGATCGTCGGAAATTTACCAATGAATGGGCTCATTAGGCTTGCTAACCATAGACTGGTAATGAACATCATTAAGCCAAATACCAGCTTAACTCTGAACATCCATGCCCCAGGTTTTGGAAGCAGTTTTGTAAGACTTGGGAACAGCGCGAAAATCAACCAAGGTGCACTCATACCGATGCCGAGTGCGATAAAGATAGCCCACAACTCTTGGTAGCTTGCCCCAAGTGCATAAGCGACTGCGGTTCCTAGGAATGGAGCGCTACACGGTGTTGCCAACAGCGTAGCAAACATGCCTTGAATAAAGTGGCCTGAATGTGAGTCGTCGCCTTTAGTCGCCATCCAAGTGTTTAAACCTGATGGTAGTCTGAATTCGAATAACCCAAGTAGGTTAATCGAGAACAGCAAAGTGATGATCAGCATGAACCCGATGAACCAAACATTTTGGAACTGGATTCCCCAACCAATCGCATTGCCACCCATTTTTAGAGCGGTCATGCCAAGGGCTAGGAGTGCAAATGACGTAATGACACCTGACGCAGAAGCTAAGAAGGAGAGTCGGATATGTCGATTGGATGCACCTTGATTTTGAATGATGCTGTTTAACTTCATTCCTAATACAGGCAACACACATGGCATAATATTGAGGATCAAACCGCCAATCAAAGCAAAGCCGATCATTGCAAGAAAACCGTTGTTACTTGCTTGATAAGCAATAGGTTCTGAGCCGACTTGAGCCGTCATCTCTTCGGCAAAATTAGTGTCTGAAACTGTGACACTAACGGTGCGATCCGTTAAGTCGACTTCGCCTATCCAGTTGCTGACGTCAAATACCGCGGTCATCGTATTGCCGGTGATATGGACGGTTGGTTGAGCAAAGAAGTCATCGATGACTTCTTGGCCATCGATCAACACCATCGGCTTATCCCAGCCTTCGTTACTGGTTAGTTGAGTGACCAGTTGTTGCTTGCTTTTGTCCCAAAATAGACCGTTCACTGAAGTCCGGTTCGCTTCTCTTGGAGATTGGCTCATGCCTTGGTTGAACAAGAACATCGCTTCTTCATCGAACTTCAATTGCTGTGTGTCGATAGGGAGTTCGATGTCATAGTCAGTCAAAACACAAATATTGGTGCACGACGGGAACGAGAGAGAAGCCCTAAATACAGCGGGTTGCGTTTTGTCTTTCAACGTTAGGGTGACAGGAAAGCTTACGTGCTTTTTGTATCCCAGCGTCATTACGTCAAGTTGTTCGTAGTATTTAGGGATCGGCCAATGCCAATCTACAGACTCTATATTAGTTGAATCAGACCAATTCCAGCTTGGCGGAATGCCACCTTCACCTGGACTGCGCCAATAGGTTTTCCAGTCACCGTCGAGTGTAACGTCCAATACAGTTTGAACGGTACCGCCGTTATCCGACTGTTCCCCCGTCGACATCATTCGCATCTTAACTGGCGGATGCTCAGGCACGCTTATCCAGCCCGTGGTTTGAGCAAGGGCGGTAAATGACGTCATGACTAAGATTGCAGTGACGAAAGCTTTTGCGCATGTGCGCATGCAGAATGCCAACAAATCGACAAACTTAGTTAGTAGTGTGTTGTACACAAATGTATCTCCAAAAAATAAATAAAAGGGTGGAATAGCCCGGTTATTTACTCTCTAAATATACAGTGCTTTAGGTGTAAGCGGTGTTTTGTAGGTCGAGCAGAGCGATGATTGTCTCTAGATAATCTCGAGATGTGAGGAGGTAAGTTAAATGCAACAGCAATAATAAGTACGAATGGGATCAGCCAGCCGGTTTTCGGGGCGGCAAAGGTCAGCATTTTCGAACTCAGGCTGCATGAACTTGAATTTGGTGTTGTCAGAGCTTTAGATGCTTCTGAACCAAAAACGCTGGCATAAAGCTCAGACATTTTATCTAAAGATGCGATGACAGCATGTGGGTTGCTGGTTTCTGCGCCGACAAATATTGATTGTCCAACTAAGGAAGCTGAAGCCGTTACTTTATTTGCCGACAGCGTACTCGCCAGACAAGTTACAATAACCAGTCCGGTAAGGAGAAGAGCCCAAAGCGATTGCTTTTGTTGGCGATTCTGTGTGGGTAAGAAAAGTAGCGATGTGTTCAGCAAATTAGTCAGTAATCAAATCAGTTAATAGTTAATAGCTAAAGCGAGCTCATTGAATTGTGGCTAGCTTAGATAAGTTCTCTTCGCGCCACAAGTCATAAAATTGTTAAAGTGAAACCATGTATAAACTAGAGAAACTATATAAACGCGGGAAACGGCATATACACGATAAAAGACGTATAAACATCAACTCACGCGAGTACGACATTGGGCTCTGGTTAAAGTTCACAACAACCGGCAATTAGAACTAATTTATTCTGTATCGATTTGTTTATTCACGATGAGGAGGTGCAAAAAGCCCAACAGATCTTAGAGGAACTTATTGGGCTTAATCGTTGGTTCTATTGGAAAGGCTTAGTGAGTACGGCGAGGGCCATTACGTACCAAGTCTTTACCATTTTCGAAAACTTCTTTGGTGATCCAGCGAGCGAGCAGAACTTTGTGGCTGCTGTTGAATACAGCAACGAAGTGACGACCATCTGAATTATTGGTTGCCATGCCTACACCTTCAACGCCTTCAAGACCCAAACCGCCAGCTTCCACTGAGATTAGGAACTTTTCTAGTTCTTCTAAGGATTCGATAATATCAAGTTCGTTGTTCATTTCTATGCTCTCTTGCTGTTAGCTAACATCGGATTTAAGGCGTTTTTGTGCATGTGCTTAAGTGACGATATTGGCTGTTGTTCTTTGTTGGTTGCGTACTCTACAGATCATAAGAGGGGATTGGAACTCTCAAATATTAGATACGTACTGATATTTTGCTAATTTTTAACACAACATACGTTTAAATGCTTGTTATCCATATTCTTTTTACTACTATTTAAGGGGTCAATTTAGACATTCATAGGAATTAACATGATAAAGGTTTGGCGTTGTCTATTTTTAATGTTGGCGTTTGTTGCATCAGGGAGTTTTGCACAAAGTGTCGATAAAATAGCAGAAGTACAAGACCAGCTAATGCTGGACCTAACAACATTAGAAACAGCGCACGATGCTGAGAAGCCGTTTCTAGAAGATATATTAAGACGAAAGAACCAAGCACTACGTAAAGAGATTTCCTCGCAATTATCATCCGATAAGAAGGAAGGCTTAGACGCTGTTCTTGCCCAACAGGTAGATCTTTTACAACATTTACTGTCATTGAACGAAGTCAAAATTGTCTCTATGAGCAAAGACAACCGTTCGGCTGAGGGGGATTCAAAAAAGCGTCTTGAATTGTTGATTCAAAAACGTATCGGAATGATGGATGATTACTATCAGCAACTCTCTAAAACCTTAAGTTGGTCAAAAGATCGAGGCGTTGATGTATCGGCTGCGGAAAGTCAGTTAAAAACCGCATTGGTTTCTCGTTCTCAATATCTGACCAATGCGATCCTGTATACAGACACGCAGCGTCAAGATCTAGAGCGTCGCTTGTCTTTTGTTAGTGAAGACGAAAAGGCGACAATAAAAACTGAGTTAATACGTTTCAGCGAACGAACCAGTGTAATGGTTGCCAGCTTAGAGACAAGTATCTCTATGATGGCCCCGTTTGGTGTGGATGTCACTTCGTACAAGCGCATTCTATTAGCGACGACTGGGGATATTAACGCCGATGTGTTGGATGTCGATGTTGCACTGGATCTATTGGATAGCTGGCTTCGATCGTTCAGTTCATGGGCGTTTGACAACACGCCTTCATTTATCGTTAAACTCGCTCTGTTTCTCGGTATTTTATACGTAACTCGCCTTATTGCTAACGTGGCTCGTAAGACCGTTCGTAAGAGTGTCTCGCACTCTAAAATGGACTTTAGCGTATTGATGCAGGAGTTCTTCGTATCCATCGCATCTAAAGCGGTCGTGTTTATTGGTTTGCTTATCGCTCTGTCTCAAATTGGGATTGAGCTAGCGCCACTATTAACCGGTTTCGGTGTGGCGGGTGTCATTATTGGTTTCGCATTGCAAGACACACTATCTAACTTTGCGTCAGGTTTGATGATCTTGATCTATCGCCCTTATGATGTGGGCGACATGGTTAAAGTGGCCGGCGTTCAAGGCACAGTAAAAGACATGAGCTTAGTGTCGACGACCATTCAAACCATCGATAACCAACGCTTGGTGATCCCGAACAACAAGATTTGGGGTGACGTGATCAACAACATCACTGCAGAACGTGTGAGACGTGTTGATATGGTCTTCGGCATTGGTTACTCAGATGATATCGATAAAGCGAAAGCGGTATTGAACGACATCATTCTTGCGCACCCTCTAGTACTGAAAAAACCGGAGCATATGATCAAGCTTCATACCTTGAATACGTCTTCTGTTGATTTTGTCGTCAGACCTTGGGTTAAGACCGATGACTATTGGGATGTGTATTGGGATGTGACGGAAACCGTGAAGAAACGCTTCGATGAAGAAGGCATCACTATCCCATTCCCTCAACGAGATGTGCATATTTACAATCACGAAGAGAACTAAACGAAAAAGCTAATACGAAAAGCAATTTAGAAAAGAGCGATTACGAAAAAAGCTAATACGACAAAGATAAGCATGGCTTAGAGTCGACATTCTTAATGTGATATCAAATGGACGCTGAATAAGCGTCCATTTTTATTGGCTGTCAGTTTATATTGAGCTTCATTCTTTTATGTAACTCAACCACCTTAGAATTAAGTTATGATGGGGTAGGCTCAGTTTGGACAGTTGAAATCGAATGGATGATTCACAGCAAAAAACGAATAGTAGAAATACAACGGTAAGAAAAGCAACACGAATTGAAAGTGTTATGAACTCTGCGATGTGGCATTTAACCCAGAGAGATATGACGGAAAGCGAGCTGATTGCTAAGCTAAAAGTGAAAACCGACAATCAAGAATGGATCGATGAAACGTTGAATACTTTGAAAGGCTTTGGGTATCTAAAGTCTGACCAAGTGTTTGCTGAACAATTCGTGGAACAAGCTTTCTCTGGTGAATTTGGTTCTCGATACATTGTCGAAAAATTGAAAAAGAAGGGCCTGACCGATTCAGTGATTTCTGATGCAATCCATAAAGTGTCCTTCGAAAAGTCTATTGATGAACAAACCATCTTGATAGACCGCATCAACCATTACTATACAAGTTTTACCATGAGCCGTGAAAAGCTTGTCGCGACCCTGCAAAAGCGTGGTTTTAGCTACCAGCAGGTGAAGGTAGCGATTGACCAGCACACGCAGTCGCATGAACTGAAAAGTAATATTCAAATTAAGGCAGAGAAAGCTGATTTGGAAAAAGAGGTGCTTAAATATGCTCGTAAAGGCAAAGGCTTGACTGCTATTCAGCAAGAGCTCAGACAGCGACAAATCGACACCAGCGAGTTGTCATCGTTGGTCGACCGATTAACTAATGAGGAGCAACTGGATTTCTATTCATCTTGTTTGGAACAGCTGCAGAAGAAATCATATGACCTCAACGATCACAAAGAGCGTTCAAAGGCGTACGCAATGTTAAGTCGAAAAGGCTTTTCGTCGGATGAAATCAAATTTGCTCTGAGTGAAGGCAACGAATAACAATCAATATTATGCGTAAAGAAGTGTGCATAGCCTTGCTTTAACGTGTCGTGTGTAGGTTTTCTGTAAGACCTAGGCCATTGCGTAAGGCGAATTGAATCAGGTCATTGTGGCTGTTTAAATCGAGCAATCCAAGCATTCTGTATTTATGCGATTCTATCGTTCGAGAGCTAAGATGGAGCTGTTCTGCACACTCTTTTGCACTAAATCCTTGAGCAATAAGAGCCAAAACCTTGGTTTGTTTTTTGGTGAGTAATAATAGCTTTTCACTATCATCTGCTAGCCGATTCTCATTTTGTTTTAGTGTCCTCGCTAGCGTTGAGTGCTGCCAATAACAGAGCCAAAGTTCACAGACTAACTTTAAGCGCTGGATGTCTTCGAGGTCGAAGGTGGTTTCGTTGTCGTGAAAGTTAGTAAAAGACAATGCTCCCCAGCGTTGGTTAAACAGCTGCAAAGGAATGATGCAGTGCCATCTTCCCCCTTCTTTATAGATCTTCTTTAACACATAGTTTTTGGTTGAAACGAGTTCGTCACTGGTAAAGGTGAGATATGTTTCATTGGTTTTCAATAGCTTTAGGTAATCAAGGTAGTTACCGCCAACCAAACTTTTCTTATCGACAGGAGGTATGTTTGCTTTGGATACTGAACAAGTTTTCCCGTCTTCAAGTAAGACCATTGAATTCGGGTAAAGCGTTAAACGATCAATCCCGAACCAATCGAGTACGTCAAAGCTTGCTTCTGACCACGTTGTTTGAAAGTTTTTAGGATCGCTATTAATAAGAGAGGTTGATTGTTTCATTAATAGCTGTTCAAAACTTAGGCTTAAAGCAGACACGTTTTTCCTTTCTCGATACATTCATTAGGTCAATACTCAGAAGATATTCGTTCGAGTGGCTCAGTGCAAGATAAGATTCTTATATATATCATAGGTTCTATTTTTAAGTTTTTTATAACTCTTAGTTCTAGATTGTCGAATGATAAGCAGTACATTTACTGCATTAATTGAACGGTGTTTTTTATAGGCTCAGGATTTTAATTCTGCCTAACAAACCCCGTGATGATTGAGAACATCCGGAATATGGATAACAGCACGGATATAGGGTTTACGCTCGGCTGCGATTCTCAATATAAAAGCCATATCAACATATCATTATGTAATTTAATTGACCAAAGCTATAAAATTTTCAGTAAATTTACGGTATATCAATAACGTATTTTTTTGAACAATAGCGCCACTCCAAAAGGCCGGACTAACAAGGCCGAATCAATATATAGGTAGTGGTTATCATGAAAAAGACATTAGTAGCACTTGCGATTGCGAGCATTTCAAGTACAGCTTTCGCAGTAAGCACAAGCAGCCAAAACAGCCAAAACGAAGACATGTTTGCATTCGATTCAATGCACAAAGATCAATTCTCAGTATCAGGCTCTTTCGGTGTTGGTGGTTACTACGACACTGGCTCTAAAGCGTTCTACGATGACTGGGCAACGGGTCTTACTCTTGCCGTAAACTACCGTAACAACCGTATTGTTGGTTATTTCGAAACTGATTTGATGGTGAACTACACGACAGACAACAACGTATCTGCGAACGACGCAGCAACAGCTGGTTGGACAAACGGTATCGATACTGGTCCAGCAACAGACGTAGACAAAGCATGGTTAGGTTTCGATACTGGCTACGGTATTGCTTCATTCGGTTGGGAAAACGACACAGCACTAGACAAAGTGGATGGCGCTGGCGATAACACTTACGAGTTTGGCGCTTCTGCTGGTGATGCATCTGACGGCTTCAATGTTGTTAAATTCCAAGGCGCAACAAACGGTATCGCTTATGGTATTTCTTACTTTGAAACAGGTGACGATCATAATGATGCGGATAAAGGCATTAACGGTTACATCGGTTTAGAGCAAGAGGTATTCAACCTATACGCAGGTTATGAAGCTCGTGATGACGATGCTGATTACGAAGTTTACACAGTGACAGGTAACGTTAAGGTTGGTGCTCTTAAACTAGGCATGAACTCTTGGATTGAAGAGAGTGATTCTGCTAAGAATACGGGTTACTACGTTTCAGGTGGCTACACAGTTTCTGAAGACCTAACAATCGCAGCAGGTTACGCGTCTAGCAGCAATGAATTAGATGGTCAATCTGACGTAGATTCTTCTTACATCAATATCGCTGCAATGTACCGTATTGCTGACAACGCTGACATGGGTATTGATATCAAGCAAGACTTAGACGGTTACCGTGTGGGTAAAACTAGCGCGCAATACGACGAAGAAACACACGTATTCGCAGCAGCTTACTACTATTTCTAAGAACTTAAGAACTTCTAAGAAATTTGATGATAATGGTGTAATAGCTTGCCCGGTCTTTACACCATATTCTCTTCTTTACGCAGTTTAAATATCCACAGTTCGACATGTGGTATGCCACTCAGGTGTTACGAGTGGAATTATTATTTGGAGAAATGTAATGGTTAAAAACATTACTGCTAAGGGTAGTATTTACGGAAATGATACCCTGTTTACGTGTAAACCGAATCGTAATGGATTATTTGAATTGGCGCGCAAACATGGAAGAGTAGCAGGTACTCGCCCGCAAGATCTCAAGAACAAGGTTTATGCTGAATCTCTTGATGAAGCTTGGAATCTACTCAAAACAGAGAAGTTTTATATTGTTTTGACGGGGCAAGTGTTTGGCATTCATCGAAAATCATTGCGAAGTGTTGATTCTGTTGATGTTGAGTTTAATTGTGAAACTCGCTCGATATGTGTCACGGCATAGATCCAACGCTGAATATAAAAAGGACGATAAATTATCGTCCTTTTTTCGTTTGGTCTTTTGGTTCAACCTTGGTTATAGATGCTCAGCACCCGCTATCGGCCGTATTGCCCAACGATAAAGTGTTCAAACTCATCACACATGTGATGGTTTGACTTATTATTATTCGCCAACTCGGTTGCCCCATCAACGATCGATATCTTCGCATTCAAATCAGCGACTGGTGCACGTTCTCTTGTCGACAGCTGTTTGATTTTTTGCTCCTCAATAGCCCAAGCTTGCTCTGGCGATAAGTTGCACTCGTCAGCGAGGTATTTGGCATTAAAACCTTCCCCTGTCAGGCTTTCGATTGTCCCATTATGATTGATGCTATTTCCTTGGTGCCAATAGTGCTTAGCTAATAAAGGGCCGATCTCTGGGTTATCCGTTAAGTAGCCAAACTTATCGGTGAAATACGCACGAGTCTGATACACCGCCATATGAGCCAGCAGGTAACCTTGATACGCGCAAGAGGCTTCATCCGATAAGAGATGCGGGATCGCCATTAATGGACGAGGGCTACAAGCCAATCCAAGAATCGTTTTCTCACTGCCACGAGCAAGCGCGGTGATCTTTTCAGGTGTCAGATCTTCATCCGCCAATTCGTAAAGTGCTCGCTCGAAATATGGAACCACTAAAATGCTGCGTTCTTGATAAGCTCTGAAAGGTTGTTTGTTATCGATGATTGCTTTGATTAACTCATCAGGTACTGCTTGGCCATCTGCATTAAGCGCGTATTGTTTGAGCCAATCGGCGTCATTCAATAAGCTGTCACAGAACATGGATTGAGTTTCCGCATAAGCCATCGAAGTTGGTGCAAATTCCTGAGAGAAACAAGGCGCGTTCATCTTAACATTGGCGAAATGCGCTGCGTGGCCGCCCTCGTGAAATAGCGTGTTGATACCATCATAACCGCTGCCGATTTGGTCGGGCTTGGCGTTGCTCGTGAAGTTAACTTGAGCCGCTACCCAAGTGTCTTGATCGTAGAAAGATGGGATAGGGCCATGGCAGAAACCATTAGGGTACTTACCTTTACGATCAAGCAGATCCAATTTTAATGTCGCTTGAGAGTATTCGATGTTTAGGCGACCAAAAGATTCAATCCATCGTCGAAGTGACTTTGAGAACGGAACATAAGGATCAAGATCATTCATAACGTCACCTGCAAAAGAGTAGGTAAAGTTATGGGCTTGAAGTGCATTCTCGCCTTTCTGTTCTGCTAAATTGGCTAGACTTTGCTGATGGCTATCGCGTGTACGTGCTTCGAAGTCGTCAAGAATCGTAAACAGCTGCTCTGTCGTCATCTGTTCGGTTTTAACCACCGAGTAATCAAAGAAGGTTTTAAAACCCAGTGATTGAGCAAATTGGTTACGTTTTTTGATCAGTTCAATGAAGCCGTTAGCCAGCAGCCACTGTTCTAAATCTAATAGTGCTTGGTGTGCAGAAAGCCTGACTTGTTCATTACCATTACTTCTAACGGCTGAACCTAAAACTGGCAGTGATCCTTCTGTTTCGTCGCCTGTTTCATTTACGTAAGTCATCACATGATTCTGTTTTTTCTCAAACAGTTCAGCCTCAAACTTTATGAGATCGGCTTTAAGCTTCTGTGACTGCTCAGACTCAATAGCGTGAGATCTAAAGGTCGCTAACCAACCATTCAAGCCTGTTAGCGTACTCTCTTTTTCTAGGGGATCTTGAATTTTATCGATAGCAGCGAGTTGAGTTTCGATAGCAGCAATCTGTTCGGCAGAGCTTAGAAATTCAGTCCACTGAGTCTGCGCGAGTGTCGAGCCATCGTGGTCGTCACTGATGCCCATATATGTATCCCAAAAGAAGTCTTCTTTCGCTTTATGAGTCGCAAGGTACTTTTGATTCAATTGGTTGAGATAGTTCGTTGCAGTCATGACATTCCTTGAAATTTAACCAGTAATTTCAACATTATGACACATTCATTGAATGTATTTTGTGACGATAGATATAACAGAATGCAAGTCTGCTTAGTATCAAGCTTGTTAATATTAGCCATTACCAATAATTTTTTAGCTAAAAAGAGGTCAGTCGATAAGTTGTTTGTCGGCTGGTCACGTATAATGAACGCTTCATACCGCGCGAAATAAGCACAATTAATGAGAACTCTTCCTGTCTTAATCCTACCTTTGTTATTGGCTCTGAGTACCCTTTCATTTTCTGTGCAAGCGAGTGAAAGCTGGTGGTTGCGAACGGTATTCAATAGCAGTTCAGCTCAACCTAGTTCTCAAAATTATGTTAACGATAATGACCTAATGGATTGTGGTGAGATCGAAGGTGCTCTTCTGTGCAGTGATTTGACGCGGTATTACGATCTGAATGTTTATGTTGAATTGGAGTTGGGCGACTCAAGCGTCGAGGTGGTTCGCTTAAACCTGCCATATTCGAACCTAAGTTACACAAAGCTTCAAGCCTACCTTCGCCAAGATGGCTTTGCTCTCAGCTCAATTCGTATTGGAGAGGATGAGTTTGATGTGGTCGCTCAACTCGAACAAGCGAAGCGTGAGGGAGTTGGTTACGACATGGTAGATAAACAACTCGTCAAATTCATCAATACTCCACATCATTCCTCTGAGCAAATGAGTTTATGGAATGTGCCTAGTTCTTCCTCATCTTCTTCAACTCCTTGGATTCAATTACATAGTGATGGTGACAACTTAACGGTTGAACTAAATCGTCTTTAATTGCTCAAATTTATAGATAGTTTCGTAATTCATTAGGGTAAACAAGCCTTTTGGGAGAACGGCTGACGGGCAGACAGCAAGCTATTATTGATTTAAGTGTTCGTTTTTCTGTGGCTCTCACATTTTTAGTAAGCGTTTACCTTTGCCATTTGTTATACGTTGAGCCCTCGGTAAAACGAGCTTACGATACGTTCAGTATTGATAAAGGAGACAACCCATGGTTGCAAAAGTAACGACAGCGCCACAAGGCCCAGAACTTTCTGAGTTGGTGCAAGGATACTGGCGTACAGCAGAGTGGGGCATGACCCCGCAACAACGCCTGACTTTCCTGAAGCAGCACATTGATCTTGGTATCACAACTGTTGATCACGCGGATATTTACGGTAACTACCAATGTGAAAAGTTGTTTGGTGAAGCATTGGCGCTTGAGCCAAGCCTTCGTGATGATATTCAAATCGTCACCAAGTGCGACATCAACTTGTGTGGTGACCACACTCCAGATCGCAAGATCAATCACTATGACACCAGCGCGCACCATATTTACCAATCAGTAAATAATTCTCTAGAGCGCTTGGGTGTAACCGAACTGGATGTATTACTGATTCACCGCCCAGATGTACTGATGAATGCAGATGAAGTAGCAGAAGCGTTCGCTGAACTACATAAGGTCGGTAAAGTTAAGCACTTCGGTGTCTCTAACTTTTCACCACGTCAGTTCGACTTACTGCAATCTCGACTAGGTAAGCCACTGGTGACTAACCAAGTTGAAATCAATCCATTGAACTTCGAAGTAGCCCACGATGGTACGCTGGATCAACTGCAGATGAACCGTATTCGTCCAATGGCGTGGTCTTGTCTCGGTGGTGGTAGCATCTTCAGTGGCGATTCAGCACAAGCAATTCGCGTTCGTGATGAGCTAGAAGCGATTCGCCAAGAAGTGAGTGCGGACAGCATTGACCAAGTGATTTACGCTTGGGTTCGCCGTTTACCATCTAACCCGATCGCGATTATTGGCTCAGGAAAGATTGAACGTGTGAAAACTGCCGTTGATGCACTGAAAATCGAACTGACTCGTGAGCAGTGGTACCGCGTATGGGTTGCATCTAAAGGCCACGGTGTGCCATAGAGACCTTTGGGGTCTGGCATTTATCCACAGACTTAGATGTTTCAACGTAAAAAACCAGCACCCCAGCTGGTTTTTTTGTATTCGCCTAACATGTTGCTCCAAAACTGTGATTAAGGTGGAATAATTTTCAAAAACACTCATAATGCACTCTGTTTTTCACCAGTTGGATATTTCCATTGAGCACTTCAAAATTCTCTTCAATCGCCCTTAAGCCAGAGCTTCTAAATACGTTAGATTCTCTTGGTTATACTGAAATGACGCCTATTCAAGCGTTAAGTCTTCCTATTATTCTGGATGGCAAGGATGTTATCGGTCAGGGTAAAACGGGTTCAGGTAAAACAGCTGCCTTTGGTTTAGGCGTGCTGCAAAACCTACGCGTTAAGCGTTTTCGTGTTCAATCTTTAGTGTTATGTCCGACTCGTGAGCTTGCAGACCAAGTAGCAAAAGAGATCCGTACTCTTGCTCGTGGCATTCACAATATTAAAGTGCTGACACTATGTGGCGGTATGCCAATGGGGCCACAAATTGGTTCATTAGAGCATGGCGCACACATTCTTGTGGGCACTCCTGGTCGTATCCTGGACCACCTAGAGAGAGAGCGTATTGACCTGTCTGAGTTGAACACACTTGTGTTAGATGAAGCCGATCGCATGCTGGAAATGGGTTTCCAAGATGCACTAGATGCTGTTATTGAAGCAGCACCAAAAGATCGTCAAACGTTATTGTTCAGTGCAACTTTCCCTAAACAGATTAAATCTGTTGCAGACCGCATCATGAATAACCCTGAAATGGTGAAGGTTGAATCAACGCACGATCACTCAAGCATCCAACAACACTTTTATAAGGTTGAAGGTACTGAAGCTCGTGATGACGCACTAGAGCTAATGCTTCTTCATCATCAACCAGAGTCAGCGGTTGTGTTCTGTAATACTAAGAAAGAAGTACAGAACGTAAATGATGAGCTAAGCCACCGTGGTTTCAGTGTTATCGAGCTTCATGGCGACATGGAACAGCGTGAACGTGACCAAGCTTTGGTTCAGTTCTCGAACAAAACCATCTCTATCTTGGTTGCAACAGATGTTGCTGCTCGAGGTCTTGATGTTGATAACCTAGATGCTGTGTTCAACTTTGAGTTGTCTCGCGATCCTGAAGTACACGTGCACCGCATCGGTCGTACTGGTCGTGCAGGAAGCAAAGGTGTCGCAATTAGCTTCTTTAGCGAAAAAGAGATGCACCGTGTTGCTCAAATTGATGAGTACATGGATATGCCAATCGAACCGTCTCAGTTGCCAGCTAAACCAATAGCTAAGCCGTACTACTCAAACATGGTAACCATCCAGATTGATGGTGGTAAGAAAGCGAAACTTCGCGCAGGCGATATCCTTGGTGCGTTGACAGGCCAAGGCGGTATTGATGGTAAGTCAGTAGGTAAGATCAACTTGTTCGCGATGCGTGCTTACGTTGCTGTAGAAAGATCAATGGCTAAGAAAGCATTAGGTAAAATCGAATCAGGTAAAATGAAGGGTCGTCAATTCCGCGCCCGAATTCTGAAGTAATTCGAGATTGTATCCCTTTACTGCTAAGTCATGCTAGTGATAATGCAGTAAAGGGTGTTCCACAGTCAGTAACGTATCAAACGTTTATTCATCAGGTCTGATCGAATAGAAAT
The DNA here is from genome assembly GCF_057786005.1 of Vibrio sp. QJM3NY_26. Classification (NCBI taxonomy): domain Bacteria; kingdom Pseudomonadati; phylum Pseudomonadota; class Gammaproteobacteria; order Vibrionales; family Vibrionaceae; genus Vibrio; species Vibrio sp. QJM3NY_26. The sequence continues at coordinate 1,174,047 of NZ_CM173516.1, forward strand.
CGTTGATATGTCTTCCTTCGCTAAGATACCAAGTCATCGCTTCCTGTCGATTATTAGCGGATATCGTAATTGTGGTTAGTCTTCCATCGTCAAAATAACAAAGCTCGTACTCTAACTCGCTTGTATAATGAGGAGTAGCGGCCATAGCTTACCTCCCAAATATTAATCATTTGAAAATAAATAAACCATTCGTTTATAGGATTCGTTTACATCAAATGAGCAATAAAAATCAAGTTACATCACTGCCATTAATTATTTTTAGTTTAATCATTTGCCGAAATAGCTAGATTAGCAAGTCTGAGTCTCAATTTATCTCAAAGTTTTTACAGCCACTGCTTATTAAGGCTACTTTTATAAGAGCTAGAATATAGCGTTATAAGAACTAGAGCTAACCTTAAAAGGGTGAGTTAATGGATTTGTGGATTTGTGGATTTGCTGAATATCGTGAGAGGGTTAAATGAGAAAGTGTCGATGGTTAGTCTTATTAGTCTGTTTTGTATTCGCTGGTTGCGGGACTAAATTTGCCTACAACAATATAAGCTGGTTTGCGGTTAGCTATATTGAAGACTTTGTTTCTCTATCCAACAGTCAAGAATCAGAGCTCGAAGAGCGCCTCGACTTATTACAGCAATGGCACAAAGAAACCCAACTTCCGCTGTATATGTCGCAACTGCAAGCGATTCAAAACTTAGACCGTTCTGATATGAATTCTGCTTTTATCATTGATCAAAGTGAACAAACTAAAAATCATATTCGCTCGATCGTTAACAAGTTCGCTCCCGATATTTACGCGTTAAGTATGCAGCTTACCCCAGAGCAAGATAACGAATTCTTAAAGAACTTTAGGGAAAAGCAGCAAGAATATTACGAAGAAAGATTATCATTGAATGATGAAGATTCGAGAGAACGTTATCGAAGTCGAATTGAAGATCGGTTAGAGCGATGGCTCGGGTCGGTATCGAAAGAGCAAAAAACGATTATTTTGACGTGGTCTCAAGAGTGGGTAAATACTAACGACAGCTGGCGACAATATCAAAATAATACGTATCAAGACCTAACGACACTTATGCAGAAGAAGACCGATTTACATATTGCACAGCCAATTATTATGAAGCTACTTTTGAACAATGAAGATTATTATCCGCAAGAGCTGGAGTCTAAGCTTGATAAGAATATGCAGACATCAGCGAAATTCTTGGTGGATATCGCGGCAGTGAGCAGTGATAAACAATGGGCTTATTTTATGAGTGAGCTAGAAAGCCTCAAGACGACGTTAGTGTCACTGCAGGAGTAGGGTAGCTATATTAGGCTATAGTGACTGTTTGCTACTAGCCTTCTGACAAACCCTAAACCGAATGCAGAGAGTTAGCCTCTGTTACTCATCAGCAGCTTTGGAATCGAGCCTTTAGCTGTCTTAGATATTTTTTGCATCAATTGAAAGCTCGGCTGTTGAATACCGTGATCACTTTGCAGTTCATCAATCATCAATAACCATAACCGTGCTGTCATTTCTGAATCGGCTAACGCTCTGTGGAAAGTACCGTCGTTGTCGATATTTTTGAAACGCACAAGGTCGCCTAGCTTATGAGTCGGTGCGTCTTGGATTAGACGACGAGCAATCAACATTGAGCAAGCGAACTTGCCTGTGTAGTCTCGGCCAATAAAGTCTAATTCCGCATCGAGAAAGCGCTTATCAAACGATGCATTGTGAGCAACAAGTTGGCTGCCTTGGATAAAGTCTGCAAACTCATCCATCACTTCACTGCAACTGGCCGCTGTGCTTAACATACGGTTACTGATCCCGGTATAGCTTTCAATGAACCCACTAACGCGAAATCCCGGGTTCATGAGTTGCTGGAAGGTGTCGACGACTTCGCCGTTAACTAATTTAACCGCACCGATTTCAATCGCCCGGTCACCCATGTTTGGTGATAAGCCTGTGGTTTCGAAATCGAGAACGATAACGGAGTCTGCGGAGTTTGGAGCCATCGTGTTTCCTAATACTATTTATTTAGTTGTATCGCTTTATATGGGGCGCTAGTGCTGCTACGGGGCAATCTATTGCGTGTTGTTGCTGATAGTGAGCTCAGTGTAACCCGTCGAATCGTCATGCTCTCTGTTAAAGGTCAAGGTATCGTAGCGGTGAACAATCAATTCAACCGTGGTCGCGATAATCGTCCCTTCAAGCAAGTGCCCACCAATCACATCGCCATTTTCATCAGCAACGGATATATGAACATGCTGGTGGTTTGGGGTTAGCGTCGCCATCACAGACACAATTTCGAACGGAGCTTTGATTAGCTTGGTGTTGTTTGCATTAGCCAGACGAATATTGAGTTGAGAAACACATCCGACACAAGACGCGACAGAGCCCGCTGAGATATTGTGCGCTGTCACAAGCTTTTGGAGTCCAAGCTTTAGGTCTTGCCCACGGGTTAATCTCGTTGCGATAGGAGTGATCATCTTATTGCCTCAGTTTTATTTGTATTTCAAAGAACAAAACGAAGCCACATAGGGCTTCGTTTTATTTTCATTTTGGCTAACGCGACTGTAGCATTTTCTGTCGCTGAAATTACTAGTCTTGTTGCTGTTCTCTTTTCTTCTTAGGAACGAAGTTCAATACTGAAATTGGTACTTCTTTGCGTGGTTCGAAACCTTCAACAACGCGACGCTCAATCAAGTGACCAAGACGTTTTTCGATAATGCACAGGTTCTTGAAGTTGTCTTTCGATAGGAAAGAGATCGCTTCACCAGACGCATCAGCACGGCCTGTACGACCAATACGGTGAACATAGTCGTCTGCTGGGAATGGGATGTCGTAGTTCACTACGCGGCTTAGGTTATCGATATCGATACCACGAGCAGCAACCCCTGTTGCAACTAGATATTTTAGACGACCTTTTTTGAAATCAGCCAGAATCTTTTCACGAATCGCTTGGCTACGTCCACTGTGGAAAGCTTCCGCTTCGATACCACGCTTTTCAAGTTGAGCAACCAACTTAGCCGCGCCGTGCTTAGTCTCGATAAAGATAAGCGCTTGGTCCCACTCACCGTCAGTGATCATGTGGCTTAATAGCGCAGACTTACGGTCTTTATCTACAGTAACAAGCCATTGTTCGATGTTTGCTTTAGAAGCGTCAGTTTTGGCAATTGAAATCTCTTCCGCTTCACTGATTGCGCTTTTCGCTAGCGCACGAACTGGCGTTGATAGCGTTGCTGAGAACAACAGGTTTTGAATGTTTTGTGGCAAACGTGCGATGATCTTGTTGATGTCTTCGATGAAACCCATGTCTAGCATGCGGTCAGCTTCATCAAGAACCAGTACTTCGACTTCATCAAAGTGAACGGCACGTTGTCCGTACATATCGATCAAACGACCTGGTGTTGCCACAAGAATATCGACGCCTTCAATAAGACGATCTTTCTGGTGTTGGTAAGAGACGCCACCGTACATCGCTAATGATGTTAGGTTTAGGAACTTCGCGTACTTAGTAATGTTCTGCTCAACCTGAATCGCAAGTTCACGAGTTGGTGTCAGAATAACAGCACGAATACGCTTTTTACGTTGTGTTTCACCTTTACTTAGCATTTCTAAGATAGGGAGAACAAAGCTCGCAGTTTTACCTGTACCTGTTTGTGCAGCAGCAATAAGGTTCTTACCAGAAAGTACAATTGGAATTGCTTTTTCTTGAATAGAGGTTGGCTTTTCATAGCCTTGTTTTGCAACGGCTTTAACAATAGGTGAGCTTAATCCAAGCTTGGAAAATGGCATAAGTTTCTCGGTATGATTTGGCTAAATAGCGATGGAAAGGTTCAACAATCTTATACAAGGATAAGATTAATGGCGGCATTCTACCATGTTGCTTGTGTACCGCTAGTAACATAGACACTTTAGTTGGATAATACTGGCTCAATAAGACGACGATAAGATAGGGATGTATGGAAATTACGCCGAATGAACGCGATGCAGTATATAAAACGATTTTTTCTCGCCGAGATGTTCGTGGTCAGTTTCTTCCTAATGAGATCCCAGAAGACGTTTTGATGCGTGTGTTAACCGCAGCGCACCATGCTCCTAGTGTTGGATTTATGCAGCCTTGGGATTTTGTCGTTGTCCGTGATATCGAAACCAAGCAACAAATCAAAGCCGGCTTCAATCAAGCACATGCAGAATCCGCGGAAATGTTCACCGATGAAAAACAGGCGATGTATAAGCGTCTAAAGCTCGAAGGTATCGTCGAATCACCTATCGGTATCTGCGTCACTTGTGACCGTAATCGAACCGGAAAAGTCGTTTTAGGTAGAACCATCAAACAAGAGATGGATCTGTACAGCACCGTGTGTGCGGTTCAAAATTTATGGCTGGCGGCAAGAGCTGAAAACCTAGGGTTAGGTTGGGTGAGCATCCTGCATGACTCAACACTGCGAGACGCATTAGATATCCCGGAAGACATTGATATCGTGGCGTACTTATGTATCGGCTACGTTGAACACTTCAAAGATAAACCCGAACTTGAAACCATGGGCTGGCTACCAAGAAGGGACGTCAATTCAGCGATTCATGAAGGGAAGTGGAACTCAGACCAAATCAAGTCAGACGAAGAGTAATTGCATCTACCGACATTAATCTCGATGGCTAGTATCAAGATCTAAAAAAGGGCTCATTGAGCCCTTTTTGATATTTGCTTGCTGTTATCTGATTTAGATATACAAACCGAGAGCCTAAGCGATCTCAATCTTCTCAGCTTGGTTCTGTTCTGCCATTGATATCGCTAGTGCTTCTGCAGCCTTAATACCATCGATACCGGCAGATAGGATACCACCAGCGTAGCCTGCGCCTTCACCTGCAGGGAAGAAGCCCTTTAAGTTGATGCTTTGGAAGTCTTTGCCACGTTTGATACATACAGGAGAAGACGTACGCGTCTCAACGCCTGTTAATAGACCGTCTGGCGTAGAGAAGCCTTTGATCTTCTTCTCGAACGCTGGAATTGCTTCACGAATTGCTTCGATAGCAAAATCAGGTAGTGCTTTTGAAATGTCCGTAAGGTGGATACCCGGCGTGAATGATGGTTTTACTTCACCGATTTCACTTGGATCACGACCTTTCAGGAAGTCACCGATTTTCTGTGCAGGGGCGTCGTAGTTCTCGCCACCTAGAACATAAGCGGCACTTTCTAACTCACGCTGTAAACGGATACCGGCTAGTGCGTCACCTGGGTAATCGCGTTCAGGGTCGATACCCACAACGATGGCGCTGTTTGCGTTGCGCTCTGCACGAGAGTATTGGCTCATGCCGTTAGTTACTACGCGGCCTTCTTCAGAAGTCGCTGCAACCACAGTACCACCCGGGCACATACAGAAGCTGTATACAGTACGGCCATTTTTACAGTGGTGAACGAGTTTGTAGTCCGCAGCACCTAGGATAGGGTTGCCTGCGTTCTTACCGAAGCGAGCTTCATCGATCATCGCTTGCTTGTGTTCGATACGGAAACCAACAGAGAAAGGCTTCGCTTCCATGTAAACGCCACGTTCGTGCAGCATTTCAAACGTATCACGAGCACTGTGGCCAACAGCCAGTACTACGTGACGAGTTTTAATCTCTTCACCGTTAGAAAGCGTTAGGCCAGTGATTTGACCGTCTTCCATATGAACGTCGTCTACGCGAGTACTGAAACGGATTTCACCGCCGAGTTCAATGATAGAAGCACGCATTTTTTCGATCATGGTAACCAGTTTAAAGGTACCGATGTGCGGCTTACTTACGTATAGAATTTCTTCTGGTGCGCCAGCTGCAACGAATTCTTCGATTACTTTACGGCCGTAGTGCTTTGGATCTTTAACTTGGCTGTATAGCTTACCGTCAGAGAATGTACCTGCGCCACCTTCACCAAACTGTACGTTTGATTCTGTGTTTAGAGTACGCTTACGCCAGAAACCAAAGGTATCTTTGGTACGTTCACGAACTTCTTTACCACGCTCAACGATGATTGGATTGAAGCCCATTTGAGCAAGCACTAGGCCTGCGAACAAACCACAAGGGCCAAAACCGATAACCACAGGGCGCTCAGTTTGGTTCTCAACCGCTTTAGCCACGAATTTGTACTCCATGTCAGGAGTCACTTTTACGTGTGGGTCGCTGATGAATTGTTCTAACAACTCAGCTTCGTTTTCAACGAGAACATCAAGCGTGTAGATAAGTAAGATTTTTGATTTCTTACGAGCATCGTAGCCACGTTTAAAGATATTAAAAGAAAGTACCTGATCAGCGTTAATGCCAAGCTTTGCTTCAATAGCGTCTTGAATGGCTGACTCTTCATGGTCTAGTGGGAGTTTAATTTCGGTTAAACGTATCATTTTGATGTCTCGTTTTTATAGGTGTCTTAGCTAGATCGTTTCTTAATACAGAGTTTGATGACAACGCTGATGTTGAAAGATGCGATAAGCTCACAATGGCGCGCATTTTACGAGAAATTGATTTATCTGTCATACTAATTTGGAAACATGGAGCAAATAGACACGATATTAGAGTCGTATGATGTTGAATTTTGCCTTGGGATGAGTATTATCCCCCATTCTTCAATTTTGACTAACTTATAGAGCAGAGCATCATGGCATTTGTCGTAGGCGATAACTGTATTCAATGTAAATACACAGACTGTGTGGCGGTATGCCCCGCAGATGCGTTCCATGAAGGCCCGAATTTCATGGTAATCAACCCAATCGAATGCATTGATTGTGGTTTATGTGTACCTGAATGTGATGCTCAAGCAATCTTCCAAGAAGATGAACTGCCAGAAGATCAAAAGATCTTTATTGAAGTGAATGCCGAGCTTGCCGAGATTTGGCCGGTACAAACGGAAGTAAAAGCACCGATGGATGAAGCTGAAAAGTGGAATGGTGTGTCTGATAAGTTGGCAATGCTAGAAAAGTAGTTGTTGAAAAGAACTCAAATAAAAAGGCGTACTGATTTAATCAATACGCCTTTTTTAATACCTGAACACTGTCGATTGGCTCGTTAGTTTATGAAATCTAGCTATGCTGACGACGCATATTGTCGAGAATGATGCCTGTCGCCATTGCTACGTTCAAAGACTCCGCGCCACCGAATGCAGGAATCGTAATCTTATCAGTTACGTATTTAGCCGCATGTTCACGAATGCCGTGAGACTCGCTGCCCATCAGCAAAATGCCATTGGCAGTAAATTCTGTCTGATGAACACTTTCGCCTTCTAAGAACGCGCCGTAAACCGGTAGGTTCGCTTGTTCTAAATAAGCCGGTAAGTCTGTTTGGCTTACGTGTACTCGGCCAAAGCTACCCATAGTTGCACTGATGGTCTTAGGGTTGTATGGGTCTGCACAATCGCTGCTCGCAACGATATGCTTAATACCATACCAGTCTGCTACGCGAATAATGGTACCTAGGTTGCCCGGATCAGATACACCATCCAGTGCAATCATCAACCCAGTTGCTTTTGGCAGTTCAAATGTTGGGATCTCAACGACAGCAATCGCGGCATTGTTACTCACCAAAGTACTCGCTTTGGTTAGGTCATCCAGCGAGGCTTCAACACAATCAAACTCAATAAGTGAAGCGTGATTTTCAGATAAGAAATCAGCGGTAGCAAAGACGTTCTTCACGACTAAGTCACTATTGAAAAGCTCAAGAACGTTCTTTTCACCTTGAACTAGAAACAAGCCGTGGGCTTTACGTTGTTTCTTTTGGCCCAAAGCACGAAGGAGTTTTAATTGGTTTTTTGAAATCATGTTTTTATCCTAGATATAAGCCCGCGCATTATAGAGCAAAGGTTGGAGAACCAAAAGCGTGATAGCTCAATGCGATCCACATAAAAAGCAAAGCGACCCACTTACAAAAAGAAAAGCGTACTAAATAGTACGCTCTTATCTGATTTACTTACCAAAGATTAAGCTGAACAGGCTAGACAAACTGAGAAGGCTGGGTGTACTACAGCTTAATATGGAACAGGATAGCGCTTAAACACTGTGTTGATATCGGTAAGAATCTCTTCTGATAATGGCTTACTGAAAGCAGCCACGTTCTCTTTTAGCTGCTCCATCGTGGTCGCCCCAATGATGGATGAGGTAACACCATCGACTTGATTACACCATGCTAATGCAAGCTGGCTCGGCGTAAATCCATGAGAGTTCGCAACTTCGACATATCCTTTTACGGCTTCATTGGCAGACTCAGTGTCGCGGAAAATGCCTTTACGCTGCATGTAAGTCCAACGGCTTCCTTCTGGTCTCGCACCATCAATGTATTTGCCACTGAGCATTCCTCCAGATAACGGTGACCAAGGCAGGTAAGCGACATCTTCATGCACACAGTTCTCAATCAGATACGGCCAGTCTTTTGCGTGAAGTAGGCTGAATTCATTCTGAATCGAGACCATGCGTGGCAAATCGTGTTTTTCGCTCAGCTTGAGATAAGTGTTGATGCCCCAAGTGGTGTCATCAGACAAACCAACATGACGGATTTTTCCTGCTTTAATGCAGCTCGCTAGGGCTTGAAGGATCTCCAACATTTCCCCTTCATGCTGCTTTCGGTCGATATCACTGAAGCGAATTTGATTTGGGAACTGTTTTCCAAAGTGAGGTGTATTTCGATTTGGCCAATGCAGTTGATATAGGTCGATATAATCAGTCTGTAGACGCTTTAATGACGCATCAACCGCTTCGATTACGGCTTCACCCGTTATAGGACCACCATCTCGAACCCAAGGAAGACCTGGGCCTGCAATCTTACTCGCTATGATCAGTTCTTGGCGGCGCTGCGGGTGGCGCGATAGCCAGTTACCAATAATCGCTTCTGTTTTGCCGTAGGTCTCTGGAGACGGGGGAACCGCATACATTTCTGCAGTATCGATGAAGTTAATACCTTGGCTTAGTGCGTATTCGATTTGTTGGTCGGCTTGCTGTTGCGTATTTTGCAGCCCCCAAGTCATGCTGCCAAGACAGATGCGGGAAACGGGAATTTGACTACTTCCTAGTTTTGAATATTCCATTGAATTCGGGATTCCTGTGGTTAAGTTCTCTGGTACTCGCATTAGAGTTTTTGAAAAGAGAGCGAGTGAGGAATGAAAACGAATATAAATTATTAGCACAAAATGACACGACAAGGTATGGCTGAGGGAAGTTTAATGAGTCATTTCTCAACGTAGCGAATGAGCTAGCTGCATAGTCGTGGAGCTATAGATATAAAGCAGGGGAGTCACAAAACGTGAATGGGTTCGACGCCTGAATAGGACATCATAGAAAGAGAGAAGAAGAGTCAAAGACAAAAGAGCTCTACATCATAGAGAAGTAGAGCTCTTTTATTAGGGGTTCTTAAATATGTTCTGAGTATTGATTAAGTTACGAGGTCGCGTTGGTGTCAAACCCACCTTGAGATTGCGCCTGTCTTAGAGCTTCCTGCCTTTGAACTTCTTTCTCAGTTAATGCTGGTTGAAGCGTTTCCTCAGAGGCTTGAGGAGATAAAATGAAATATTTATTAATCGTCATAACTGTGTCTCCGTGTAACGTATGACAGATTCTGCATCAAGGATAAATTGTGATCATCATCCACTTTGTACTTTTTTTAGGCTGAGAGCGGAGGGCGTAGAATGCGTACAAAGCGATCTCTTATCATCCGTATGCAATGTTGAACTGACGAAACCCTCTTATTTCAAGTATAGGAAGCTCGTCTAATTTCGCACAATAATGATGTAGAGCAATTACATACATGGTCAGGGGCGTAAGATGAAAAACCTCGCTACTGACTCTATGTTCGTCTTAATTTAACGATGTATCGCTTATCGACATAATAATTAAGTCAGTAAATCAATTACTTAATCCATGGTGAGATGAATTATGGAAAAGCTTGTAGAACGTTTTCTGAATTACGTTACTTTTGATACTAAATCCGATCCTTCTAATCAGCAGTGCCCAAGTTCACCGGGTCAAATAACATTTGCTGAAGCCTTAAAATCAGAATTGATCGCATTAGAGTTAACTGATGTCTCTTTAGACGAAAATGGCTATTTGATGGCGAAACTGCCGTCGAATGTCGATTACGATGTGCCTGCTATTGGCTTTGTCGCACATATGGATACCGCTCCTGATGCTTCCGGCGCGAACGTGAAACCACAGGTGATTAAAGATTATCAAGGTGGAACGATAGAATTAGGTGCAAGCGGTGAATGCCTGAATCCAAGCCAATACCCAGATCTTGATGCCTTGCATGGCCATGACCTCATCACTACCGATGGTACGACTCTGCTTGGGGCTGATAATAAGGCGGGTATCGCTGAAATCATCAGCGCGATTGCTTACCTTAAAGCAAACCCAGACGTTAAACATGGCGATATTTGTATTGGCTTCACGCCAGACGAAGAGATCGGTCGTGGTGCTAACTTGTTTGATGTTAAGAAGTTTGGTGCCGAATGGGCGTATACCATTGATGGTGGCCCGGTAGGGGAGTTGGAATTTGAGAACTTTAATGCCACGAGCGCCGATGTTGTCTGTCATGGCGTGAACGTTCATCCGGGTACCGCAAAAGGTAAAATGGTGAACTCGATGAACATCGCGGCGCAATTCCAATTGATGATGCCAACGCAAGAAACACCAGAGTGCACAGAAGGTTATGAAGGTTTCTACCACCTGAAATCAGCTGAAATGGGTGTGGCTCGCTCTGAACTAGGTTACATCATCCGTGATTTTGAACGTGAGGGTGTAGAAGCGCGTAAGGCATTCATGCAACAGAAAGTGGATGAGCTGAATGAGCGTCTTGAGAAAGGCCGTGTTGAGCTGGTGCTAACCGATAGCTACTTCAACATGAAAGAGATGGTTGAACCGCATCAACATATTATTGAATTAGCGAAGCAAGCGATGATTGAGTGCGATGTTGAGCCAATGATCAAACCGATCCGAGGCGGTACAGACGGCGCTCGCTTATCTTTCATGGGGCTACCATGTCCGAATATCTTCACTGGCGGCTATAACTTCCACGGTATTCATGAGTTCATTACCATTCAAGGCATGGAGCAAGCGGTAAAAGTGATTGTCGAATTGTCTCAGCGTACGGCGACTCATTACCAAAAATAGGATATCAAAGCGTTATATCTCTTTGTATTTTTAAGAGTATTCAATAATACTCTCTTTAAGCATAAGGGAGTACGCGATGAAAAAGTTAGTTTTACTTTGCACCCACTTAGCCGTGGGTGCTTTTGGTTTTGGGCTTGGTGTTTATGCACTACCTATCTTAATTGAGCCTGATTCTCCTTCCTCAAGTTCTGTTGAAGCGATCAGCCAGCAGGCTATCTACACAGGCGAGTTCACAAAAGACCGACAAGACAGTGACTTTTTGCATTGGGGAGAAGGCATCGTCTCGGTTTCTGAAAATGCGATAGCTTTTGAAGGTGAATTGGCACCGGGGCCTGATTACAAAGTTTACCTATCACCTAAGTTTATTGAAACCGAACAAGCTTTCAATGACAGTAAGAGCGAGCTACTGAGAGTCGGAGATGTGAAAACATTCGACCGATTTATGGTTGAGTTGCCTGAAGGTGTTGATCTCAATCGATTTAATACGGTTGTGATTTGGTGTGAAACTTTTGGCCAATTTATTACTTCTGCCAAGATAAAATGATAGCCTTACCTAAGCTGAATTAATCATGAAAAGGGGCGCTCTATTTTTGAGCGCTTTTTTATAATGCGTTTTTTGGGTTGAGTCAGTCGCTGTAAAGCTCATCGTTATAGAGCTCAATTGTTTTAATGCTCGTTGTTATAAAGCTTAATTGTTGTAATACAAAGGAATACGTAATGGAAAAGTTGTGGCAAGTGATCGATTTCTTACTCGCTAATAAGTTTATTTTTAGTATGCTGATCATCTGCATTATATTAATAATCCGACGAATCACTTTGTCTCGAATCCGTGGTGATGTCGCTTTTCTAAGTGAAGACCAACGTAATTGGATGTCACGCACCAAGAACGGTACGTTTGCCATTATTATGGTCACTTTATTTGTGCTGTGGAAATCTGAAATCAGCGAATTTGCGCTGTCTGTTACCGCTATTGCGGTTGCGATAGTCGTGGCTTCAAAAGAGATCATCTTATGTTTTACGGGGTCGATCCAGCGCGCAAGCTCTCGTTCATTTAGAATTGGTGACTGGATTGAAGTAGGTAAAATCAGCGGCGAGGTGATTGAGCACAACTTGATGGCGACTGTGATTCAAGAAATCGATTTGTATCACGGGCAATACCACTTTACTGGCAAGACCGCTACGCTGCCTAATAGCATGTTCTTCACTTATCCGGTAAAGAACCTCAACTTCATGAAGCGCTATGTCTATCATAACTTTTTTGTGACGGTGAAAGACTTTGTAAACCTATACCCTATGGTGCCGGGTCTTATCGTGAAAATTGAAGAGCATTGTGAAGAGTTTATCGATGTTGCCCGTCGTTATAACGGTGTGATCGAAAAACACGCTGGCGTTGACCTTCCGGGATCTGAGCCTCATATCCATATCACGAGCAGTTCGACGGGTGAGCAAGAAGTGCACTTTATGATCTTCTGTCCGACCGAAAAAGCGATTCATCTTGAGCAAGATATCCGTAAGGATTTCATGGAAGCTTACGCTCTTGCATTCCCAAGCAACGATTAATTTACTCGTCAGTCTATTGCGACTAACCTACAGCGTCTAAACTATAGTGTCCAAACTATAGCGCCCGAAAAAAAGAAAGCCGAGAGCGATATATCGACTCTCGGCTTTTTTGTATCTGAAATTCAGCTTCGATATTAGTCCAGATCAGCGAGTGGTAACCAGTCTATTTCCACACCAGCTTGCTCAAACATATCTTGGCTTATCTTGATTTTATCGCCCCAACGAGAAAGGAAGTCTTCACTTTGCTCTGGGCAATGTACCGCTGAAATCCCAGTTTGGATGATTTTTGCTGCACAGTTCGGACAAGGGAAGTGAGTCACCCAAACTTCACAACTGTCTAAATCACGTTTAGCAAACAAGATTGCATTTTCTTCAGCGTGAAGCGTCTTAAGGTACTTCATTTCCCTGTCATCAGTATCCGCACTATCAGACACGCCATGTGGGTAGCCATTAAAACCAACGGAAACAATACGGTTGTGCTTAGTGATTACGGCGCCGACTTGAGTTGAAGGATCTTTACTCCAAGAACCGACCAATTCCGCCATTTGATAGAAACGTTTAGCCCATTTTGAAATCATGAGAATTCCTTAACAATTAAATGTGAATGCTTATCTGTCTGACCATACATGATGTTAGACAATATCCATAGAGAACAAAAGCTGAGAGGTTGATTTACTTAGAAATTGTAACGCGTTTGTAATCACTTTATAAGCACTTGGTTTCAATTAACATATTGATACACTTTGGCTAGTTATAATTGATATTCCTCGGACAATGGTGACGAGTGTGTTACGTAAATTTTATGCTGTTCAAATACTAATAAGTGACGGTATAACCATGCGTAAAAAGTTGATCCTTACGGCTCTTGCAAGCTCTCTTATTCTTGCTGGGTGTGGGCAAGATGCTCAAAATGCCAAGCAAGCGCCTCTACCTCTCGTAGCTGTACAGGATGTTAGCGTTGTTTCTCACCAGCAAAGTAAGTCGTACATCGGTCGTATTGAAGCCGTTGAAGACACGGCTATCACCGCGCAGGTTTCAGGCTATCTACAAAGCCGTCATTTCAATGAAGGTCAAATGGTCGAAAAGGGCCAATTGCTTTACTCGATCGAGCCATCTTCTTTTGAAGCTGAAGTCGCAAGCGCAAAAGCGTCTGTTGCTCAAGCGAATGCAAACCTTAAAAAAGCCGAACTTGATTTCAACCGCGGTAAGAATCTGCTTCCTAAAGGCAGTATTTCTCAATCGGAATTTGATGCATTGACGGCAAACTTATTAGGTTCTCAAGCGCAACTTGAAGCTAGCCATGCTCAGCTAAACGCAGCCAATGTTCAGCTTTCCCATACCCAAATTACCGCGCCTTTTTCTGGAAGAATCAGCGACACCAAAGTGAGCACGGGTGACCTGGTTTCGCCGTCTTCAGGTGTATTAACTACGTTGGTTAGCCTAGACCCAATCCATGCGTCGTTCAGCATCAGTGAACGTGAGCGTATTGAGTTAGGGATGGATCGCATTGAAGGCGACGGCAGCAGTGACTCTGCAGGGGTTGAAGTTCAGATCATACTTGAGAATGGTGAAGCGTTTGAACATCTAGGTCAGCTTGATTTCTTGGGCAACCGTATCAACCTTAATACAGGTACAATCGCGATGCGCGCCATTGCTGATAACCCGAATCAGCAACTACTTCCAGGCCAACACGTTCGCGTTGATCTACGTGAAAAACAATCGATTGATGTTGTGACTATCCCGCGACGTGCAGTTCAAACCGACCTAGAAGGTGACTTTGTAATGGTACTGGTTGAAGGCGAAGCTGCACCAGTCGCTGAGCGTAGAAATATTGAGATGGGGCGACAAGTTGAAGGTGGCGTGATTGTTCAATCTGGATTAGAGAAAGACGACGCGGTGATCACTCAAGGCCTACAGCGTGTACGTAATGGTATGTCCGTTCGTATTCAAGCTTCTGCTGAACAAGCTGAGTAAGAGGGCTATTTATGTTAAGTCGTTTCTTTATTCAAAGGCCTAAGTTTGCCCTTGTCATATCCATAATATTAACGCTGGCGGGTGCGATCTCTCTCGCTATCTTACCAGTGGCCGAATATCCAAAAATTAGCCCACCATCGGTCAGTGTATCGGCATTCTACACGGGTGCCAGTGCTGAAGTTGTGGAACAGGCGATAGCCGACCCCATAGAGACGTCGGTGAATGGCGTAGAAGATATGATCTACATGTCTTCTAAAAGTGCTAACGACGGTTCATACAATCTTAATGTGACCTTTGATGTCGGTACTGATGCTGATATGGCTCAGGTCAACGTTCAGAACCGAGTAGCCCAAATCGAATCGAAGCTTCCACAAGAAGTTAGAATGGTCGGCGTAACGGTTAAGAAACGTTCACCTGACCTTTTGATGGTATTGAACTTCTACTCTCCAAACGGTGAGTATGACGATCAGTTCCTAATCAACTACGTAAACTTAAACATTAAAGACCAACTGGCACGTGTGTCTGGTATTAGTGAAGTAAACGTGTTGGGCGGCGGTGAGTATTCGATGCGTGTTTGGTTAGACCCTGAGAAAATGGCTAACCTGAACTTAACAACATCCGATGTGTATGGCGCATTGGCTGAACAAAATGTTCAAGTCGCTGCCGGTCGTATTGGTGCCGCACCATACGCCAATCCACAAGAAGTACAGTTCAACTTGGTGACAAAAGGCCGCTTAGAAACGGCTGATGAGTTTGAAAATGTTGTACTTCGCGCAAATCAAGATGGTTCAACCGTTTACTTAAAAGACATTGCACGCGTTGAGTTAGGTAAAAAATTCTACGATGGCAATGGTAAATATCGAGGACAAGATGCTTCAATCGTAACGCTGTCACTTCAGTCAGACGCAAACGCGTTGGAAAGTGGCAAAGCGGTCATGGCGATGCTGGACAATCTAAGTACGAACTTCCCTGAAGGTGTGGCTTACGAGGCGAGTTATGACACCACGGTCTTCGTTGCTGAGTCGATTAAAGGCGTAGTGAAAACGCTGATCGAAGCTATCTTGCTGGTTATCGCGGTGACTTATCTGTTCTTGGGCAGTGCGCGTGCAACCTTGATTCCTGTGGTTGCGATTCCGGTGTCGTTGATTGGTACATTTGCCGTCATGCAGATGACCGGCTTTACCATCAACACGGTAACCCTGTTTGGTTTGATATTGGCGATTGGTATCGTAGTAGATGATGCGATATTGGTTATCGAGAATGTCGATACCACGATGGCTAAAGACCCAACGATTTCACCGCGTAAAGCAACGCTGATTGCGATGAAAGAAGTAACGGGACCTATCGTTACCTCAACCTTGGTTCTGTTAGCGGTGTTCATCCCTGTAGCGATGTTGCCGGGTATTACTGGCATCATGTATCGTCAGTTTGCTCTGACTATTTGTATCGCTGTTGTTATCTCTTCTATTAATGCTCTAACGCTGTCACCAGCATTGTGTTCACTGGTTCTCAAGCAGGGCGGTGGCAACACAGCTCGTTGGTACCAAGCGTTCAACCGTGGCTTAGAGTCTGTTACTAACAAATACGGCCAAATCGCCGGCTTCCTTGTGAAAAAAGGTGTTCTGCTGTTCACCTTCTTTGTTGTGGCGCTAGCAGCGGTTACTTACTTCGCGAAAACGACGTCAACCGCGTTTGTACCTCAAGAAGATAAAGGTATTTTGCTGGTTAACGTGCAGCTTCCTGACGCGGCATCACTGTCTCGTACAGAAGATGTGACTGAGCAGTTGCTAGAGATGGTTGAGCAAGAGCCGGGTGTTGATGGTGTGACACTGGTAAACGGCTACGCATTCATGACAGGCGCTTCTGCTTCGAATGGCGCGTCGCTATTTATCAAACTGCATGATTGGGATATGCGTAACGCACTGGATGGTCAACATTCCGCACAAGCTATCTCACAACGTATTAATGGTCGAGCGGCCACTGAACTGCCTCAAGCTATCGTGTTTGCAATGGGACCTCCAGCAGTTCCGGGTATGGGTGCTGCTTCTGGTTTCGAATTTGTTCTAGAAGATACATTAGGTCGTAGTCGTACTGATCTGGCGATGGTAATGAATGACGTGATTGCTGAGGCGAACAAACAGCCTGAGATTTCACATACGTTCAGTACTTTCCGTGCCAACGTTCCTCACTACTATGTCGATATCGACCGTGAGAAAGCGCAACAGTTAGGTATCCCACTATCGGAAATCTTCCAAACTCTGCAAGGTAATCTTGGTTCACTGTACGTGAACGATTTCACCATGTTTGGTAAGAACTTCCGCGTGACCATGCAAGCTGATAGTGAACACCGTAGCAGCATGGATGATCTCCAACGATTCCACGTGCGCTCGTCTAATGGCGAGATGATCCCGCTCAGTACATTGGTGACTTACGACCAGATCTTCGAACCAGATGTCGCATGGCGTTACAACATGTACCGCAGTGCCGTGATTCAAGGCCAACCAGCACCGGGTTACTCAAGCGGTGATGCGATTGCTGCAATGGAACGTGTAGCCGCTGAAGTCTTACCTCAGGGTTATCAGTATGAATGGACAGGCATGGCTTACCAAGAAGTCTTGGCAGGCAATCAAGCGATCTTTGCTTTTGCACTGGCTCTGATCTTCATCTACCTGTTTATGGTGGCTCAATACGAGAGTTGGACAATACCGATAGCGATTATCTTGGTGGTACCGGTTGCAACCTTAGGCTCCTTCTTAGCGTTGAATCTAACAGGCACACCGTTGAACCTCTATGCGCAAATTGGTTTGGTTCTCTTGATAGCCTTGGCCGCGAAGAACGCAATCTTGATTGTAGAGTTCGCAAAAGTGGAGCGTGAAGAGAAAGACGCATCAATTGAAGATGCGGCAGTGAAGGGCGGTACGCTGCGTTTCCGTGCTGTGAATATGACCTCTTGGTCGTTCATTTTAGGTATCTTCCCGCTTATCTTCGCAGCGGGCGCAGGTCACGTGAGCCAGAACTCGTTGGGTATTTCATTGATCGGCGGTCTGTTATGTGTGTTGTTAGCGGGTACGTTCCTAATCCCAGGCTTCTATGCATTCGTGCAACGTAAGCGTGAGAAGGCACACGGTGGTACGACTAAGTTGATTCCACTTGATGACGAATAGGAGACTTAACACCGGTAAGATTAACGCCTTTCAAGGCTAATCCCTTGCAGGATTAAATCCTTATAAAAACTGAGGCTTAGCATTGCGCTAAGCCTTTTTTATTCTGCTTGTGAATAAAAACGCCATTTATATAATCAAATGTTCGTTTTGTGATGGAGCTAACACTCTAATTTAGGTTTTGTAATAAAATGATGTTTTATTATTAAGTGTCTGTTTAATATGGAAATAACAGTGTTCAGCTAACGAGTGTATGCTCGAAAACATTTGCACAATAGTGTGAAGTGTTTCAAAATTAACTAGTTATATTGAAATTTTTTGTGCATTGAGGTTCTTATGAAAGTCATTGATTTATTTAAACACCGAGGCGACAGCGTGTCTTCGCAACACTCAGAGTTTATGCAATGGATGTCTCCAGCTCTTAGAGATTACTGGGGTGACTTTCTGAATCGTACGCAAAATAGCCATTTCTTTGCTTGGGTTCGTGATCACCACAAACCTGCTGTAAATGAAGATGCACCAGAGATGCCAATAGAACAGCCGCTCGTATTAACGCGAGAAGCACAGCTTGTGTTTGATGAGCTTAATCAGCAGATCGGTGAAGTTATTCATACTGGCGACTGGATCAATGTTAGTCAAGACCGTATCAACCAGTTCGGCCTTGTTACTGAAGATATGCAATGGATCCATACTGAACCTTCTAAGGCTGAAACAGATTCTCCGTTCAAAACAACCATCGCACATGGTTTTTTGACTTTGTCTCTGCTTCCTAGACTGACTGACAGTGTTGATCCTGATAAGTCTCAATTCCCAACAGCGAAGATGGTTGTAAACATTGGTCTCAACCAAGTACGTTTCCCATATCCTGTAAAATCGGGCAGTAACGTTCGTGCTAAAAGTACGCTAACAAAAGTAACGCCAATTAAGAAAGGCCTAGAGATTGAACGCGAAATTCGCGTAGAAATCGAAGGTATTCGTCGTCCTGGCGCTGTGATTGTTTCGGTAATCCAACTTCACTTCTAGAGTTTTTTTGTAAGAGGAACTGCTTTAAGCGAAGATTATAGATTCAAAAAAAGAGAGAGCTTAAGGCTCTCTCTTTTTGTTTGTGTCTATCAAGGCGATATCATCAGCATCCTAATAACATCACTAAAAGTACTTATCTTACTTCATTCGTGAATAGCTACTTAATACGTGTGTAGCCGTACTCTTCGATAAGATCTTGCCCTTGCTTTGACTTCACGAACTTGATGAAATCTTTGCTCTCGTCAGAAACTGATTCAGTTTTGTGCAGCAACAAGAACGGGCGAGCCAATTCATAGCTGTGGTTAGCAATGTTCTTAGATGTTGGCTCTACACCTTCAAATGTAATTGCCTTAATCGAACGGTCGATCGAACCTACAGAGATAAATCCAATCGCGTGTGGGTTATGGTTAACAATCGTTTTAACCATGCTGTTGCTGTTTACAACCAAGTTATTTGGGTTGATGTCAGAAACTAGACGATCATTAATGATTTTCGTTAAACCAAGCAAGCTTTCGAAGCTATAGCGTGAACCAGAAGACGCTTCGCGAGTTACAACTGCGATAGGCTGATCCGCACCACCCACGGCTTTCCAGTTCGTAATCTTGCCTTTGTAGATATCGAATAGCTGCTCACGTGTAACGTTGCTTACAGCGTTTGAGCGGTTAGTTACGACAGCTAGGCCGTCAAAGGCAATTGGAAACACCTTCAACTTCTCGTCCTGTTCGCGGTCGGTTAAATAACGCGAGCTCATACCGATATCAGAGACACCTTTGTTAACCATGGTAATACCCGCTGTAGAACCGATGCCCTGAACCGCAATATAGTTATCAGGGTGAGTCTTGTTGTACTCCTCAGCTAATACATCCATCACTCGTGATACTGAAGTGGAGCCCGAAATAGTGGTTTCTTGTGCTAAAGCAGCTTGAGAAGACAGGGCTAAGGATAAAAGAGAGGCAAGCGCGACTCGTAACATAAACAACTCCTAGTTAATAACATTTGCTGGCTATGATAGGTCGGTTATATGACACTTTTGTGAAATTCTATACGGATACGTTATAGCAGTTAGTCTGGTTAGTGAAAGACAGTGTGGCTGCCAAAATGGCACTGGTTAATGGAATTTAGACGGCTTTGCCCTTTTAGAATGTGTTTACTGAAGAAGGATTCGTTTCTGGGAGCAGGGCGGGTATTTTGTTTGCACTTGTTCGCTAAAATGATCGTTGAGTCCTAAGCTAAGTAGAGGAATTCACTACTTAGAAGTTTCTATGAAGTTACAAGGGGTGTTATGTCCGTTATTCATATAGAACTGAATCGTCTTTTAATTGGAGCTGAGAGGCTCTGTATTTCACGAAATCGTAGTTTACCTGTAGAGCTAGGCAAATCCCTTTATGAAGAGTGTGAGGGTGGTGTGCTGTTTTCTCAGGCGCATTATCTACTCGACTCATCTCATAGTGATTATACCAACGAGATCGCCTGCGTTACCTTTGATGAGTCGTTATCTTGCTGGGTGGTGATGGTGCCACTTGAAGATAATGCGGAAACCGACTCTGTAAATTGGGGACCTTACCCTTACCTTCCTCAATCCAAGGATCTTGATGCTATTTTGGCTGAAATAGAAAAAGACCCTAAATCCTACTTCTGGTCGTGACCATTTTACTTAGGCGTTCGCTGGTGGTTTGATACCAAAAACGAACGACCTTCGTAAATTCCCACCAACACATTTCAGATTTATACTTTTATCTGCATCTGCATCTGCACTCGTACTTTCTAAGACTGTTCAACCAATAAGACAGTACAGCCAATAAGATTGTGCAACTAATAAGACTGTGCAACCAAAGAGCGGAAGTCTTTTGGAGTCTTGCCATGATAGGTTTTAAAGGCTGTACTGAAGTGTGCCGCGCTTTTAAATCCAGATTCATAAGCGATTTGAGTAATAGATTTATTCGATGTTCTGAGCTGTGTCGCTGCATGGGCGATTCGCTTTATCTTTAATAGATTTGAAAAGGAAAGGTCTTCAGCCGACAAACGGCGCTTAAGTGTGGCTGGTGACATCCCCATATAGCTGGCTAGGGTATCGAGTGAGATATTATTTTCAATGTTCTGTTCAATGTAATGAATGACCTTTTGCGTCACGGTTAACCTTGACGCTCGGGCAATAATAACTAACAGAGCAGGGTGCTGCTCGACCATTAGAGAGAGCAAACCTAAACCTAATTGAGTGAGTGCGTAGTCATTCTGAGTCGATGAATGAACGAGCGACATGATGAGCTCTTTCAATTGGCATATTTCGGTATCAGTTTGATTAAACTTAATGTATTTATCTGGGACTCGTGTGGGTTCTAAATCGCTGAACTGATTAATGAATTTCTGAAAAATAGCTAAATCAAAATCTACACAGGTTGCGCTGAATTCGCCATTTTCAGTGTCAACGGTGATGTCTTTAATCTGACCAGAATTGTAAAGAGTAAAATCTCCGGCTTGCAATGAGGCTTCAGTCCCATCAGGTAGCACGAAAGAAATACTGCCTTTAGAAACGATGAAAATACCGTTTTTAGAGGCGGGGTAACGTTCCCGTTTCCTGGGAATGAAGTTTCTGAATTGAGTAACTGTGATTGATGACATAGTGCGCTTCTTTGACGTTGTAAACTGATTGCTTATTGATTGTTTTTTTTAAGTATTGTTTAAGCATGAGACATTTACAAAAAAGGCGCTAATAATTAGCGCCTTTAGAAGTGAACCTTTGAAGCTTTTGACCTTGAAAGCTATAACCTTGAAAGCTATAACCTTGAAAGCCTTAACCTTGCAAGCTTTGACCTTGAAAGCCGTAACCTTGAAAGCCGTAACCTTTAAAGTTCTTAAGCTTCGGTTTCGTTTGTCGTTTCAGGCTCGCTAGGCAAGTCCGCAAATACTTGAGTAGGTTTTGCTACTAAGTTACGGTTTTCCTGATTAACTTCGAAGAGAACTACTTCTAAAACGTCTCCCAGTTTGTATACCATTTCTTTATCGATAGATACAGTACCCATATCACCGTTGCACTCTATTCTCTCTTTATTATCAATAATGAGAGAACCAGGGATAAATGCAGCTGCACCATTCTCAAGCAGACGCACACGCATACCAGCACGGTTAATGTCGAAGATCTCTGCTTGGAAGCGAGTCTCTTCTACAGGAGCGTTTGCTAGAGTACGAGCGTACAACCAATCGCCAACATTGCGCTCAGCCATACCGTGGTGACGGCGGTGCAGGGCAAGTTCATCACCAATAGTTTCGTCTGGTGTTTGAATTGGCGCTTTACCTAGGATGTGAGCCTTAAGCATACGGTGGTTAATCATGTCGCCGTATTTACGAATTGGAGAAGTCCACGTCGCGTAAATGTCTAAACCCATCGCGTAGTGTGGCGCAGGTTCATTGCTGATCTCGCTGTACGCTTGGAATTTACGAATACGGTTGTCGTAGTAGCTGTTGTCTAGAGAGCCTAACCAACGACGCAGAGTAGCAAAACCTTCCAGAGAAACGATCTGCTCTTCTGTAAATGGTGTTTCGGCTTCTGGATTAACCAGTTCTAGAACGTCTGCTACTTTCTCTGCTTTAAATCCAGAGTGACAGTTAAAGACACCTTGGTTAAAGCTTTCTTTTAATACTCGACCTGCACAGATGTTCGCGCTGATCATAGATTCTTCAACCAACTTGTTTGCAGTGCGACGCATGTCTGCGTGGATAGCGACAACATCGTTATCTTCGCTAAGTTCAAAGCGGTAGTCAGGGCGGTCTGGGAATACAACAGCGTTTGTTGAGCGCCATGCTGAACGTGCTTGTGCAAATTGGTGAAGGTCAGAAACAATAGCAGCGATCTCTTCTGATGGTTGCCATTTGTCTGATGCACCGGTTTCTAGCCAGTCAGATACGTGGTCGTAAGCAAGACGAGCATGAGATTTGATGTTCGCAGCGAAGAAGTTAATGTCATCGCCGATAACACCCTCTTTAGATACTGTTACTGTGCAGCAAAGTGCCGGGCGAACTTCGTTCTCTATTAGTGAACATAAGTTGTCAGCTAGATCACGCGGTAACATTGGGATGTTACGACCTGGAAGGTAAATAGTGAAACCGCGCTCACGAGCCACTTTATCCATCGCATCATCTGGAGAGATGTAAGCGGTAGGATCAGCAATCGCAATAGTTAGCTCAAAATCACCGTTCTCTTTCTTCTTAGCGTAAAGCGCATCGTCCATATCTTTTGTGCTTTCGCCATCGATAGTCACAAAAGGGACGTGAGTCATGTCGATACGTTCAAGATCAGCGTCGTCTTTGATCTGCCAGTCGTCGATGCCTTCAGGTTCGCTGTTTGGTAGGTCGTTTTGTGCAAGCGTTACCCACCAAGGTGCGATCTTGTCGTCAGCATCTGTGATTTTTTCAGAGATTTGAGCCAAGAATCCGTTGTCACCTTTTAACGGGTGTTGAATGATATGAGCAACAACCCAGTCGCCTTCTTTTAGCGTTTCAGGGTTTAGCCCCTTTTTTGCTTTCGCTTTAAGTTGCAGCTTTTTCAGTTGTGGGTGATCTGGAACAACGTTCAAACGACCTTTAAACAACTTCACTCGTGCAATAAAACGAGTAAGACCTTGTTCAATCAATTCCTCAGGCTCTGCTACTTCGCGATCTTTCTCGGTGCGAATGATGGCAATTACCTTGTCACCGTGTACACATTTCTTCATGTATGGAGGTGGAATGAAGAAGCTGGTCTTGTTATCGACTTCGAGAAAACCAAACCCTTTTTCAGTGGCTTTGATTGTACCTTCCTTTTTAGGGAGGGTTTCTTGGATTTGCTGTTTGAGTTGAGCGAGTAGAGGATTATCTTGAAACATTTTGACTTTTATCTATCGAGGACAATTGAGCACACTATAATCATTGCGAGGCTTGATTACTACTTAAAGGCGAAGTGAGCGTTAATTAATTGCCCTCTTATTTAACTAGGTCAATTTGCTAGAAGATGGGTGCTGTGACGAGATATTCATCAAGTTTTGACGATATGATAACCAGTATTGATGTAAAAGCGAAAAATATGTGATGTATTTCAATTTTTTCTGGATTTTTTTATGCATTTAGGGAATAATCCGCCTCCCTTAGACGTCCCTAATGGCTTGAAGTGTTTTATTACTGCTTCGTAACTCTGAATGGAATCAGTATCTGATTGGATCAGTATTGGAATTGATAGAGCTCCCGGGACCTTTTGTTTACTTATATATAGTGGGATCCCAATGTCCGAATCTGTAATTCAATTTAATGAATTAGCCCTTAACGATAACATTCTTTCAGCTCTTGATAGCATGGGTTTCGTTTCTCCGACTCCAATCCAAGCAGCAGCTATTCCTCTTCTTCTTGAAGGCCGTGACGCACTAGGTAAAGCACAGACTGGTACTGGTAAAACAGCAGCATTCTCTCTGCCTTTACTTAACAAAATCAACCTGAACCAACACAAACCACAAGCAATCATCATGGCTCCTACTCGTGAGCTAGCGATTCAAGTTGCTGCGGAAATCAAAAACTTAGGTCGTGACATCAACGGTCTTAAAGTTCTTGAAATCTACGGTGGTGCTTCAATTGTTGACCAAATGCGTGCTCTAAGCCGCGGTGCTCACATTGTTGTTGGTACTCCAGGTCGTGTTAAAGACTTACTAACTCGTGACCGTCTACACCTAGATGAAGCACATACATTTGTTCTTGATGAAGCAGATGAAATGCTAAAAATGGGTTTCGTAGATGACGTTACTTGGATTCTTGAGCAAGCTCCAGAAACTGCACAACGCGTACTTTTCTCTGCAACTATGCCTCCAATGGTTAAGACTATTGTTGACCGTTACCTACGTAACCCTGCACGAGTTGACGTTGCTGGTACTAACCACACAGTTGACAAAGTAGCGCAGAATTACTGGGTTGTTAAAGGCGTAGAAAAAGACGAAGCAATGTCTCGTCTTCTAGAAACTGAAGAAACTGACGCGTCAATCGTATTCGTACGTACTCGTCAAGACACTGAGCGTCTAGCTGATTGGCTATCTGCACGTGGCTTCAAAGCTGCTGCATTGCACGGTGATATTCCTCAGTCTCTACGTGAGCGCACTGTTGATCACATCAAACAAGGTGTTATCGATATCCTAGTTGCAACTGACGTTGTAGCACGTGGTCTTGATGTTCCACGTATCACTCACGTATTTAACTACGACATCCCATTCGATGTTGAATCTTACATCCACCGTATTGGCCGTACTGGTCGTGCTGGACGTAAAGGTAAAGCGATCCTACTAGTTCGCACTAACCAAATCCGTATGCTTCGCACAATCGAGCGTGTAACTAAGTCTCAAATGGAAGAAATCCAACTTCCACAACGTGACGAAGTTGCTGCTGCACGTGTTGCTAAGCTTGGTGCTGAGCTTGAAACTGAGAAAGAGAGCAAAGCTCTAGAAAACTTCGCAGGTTTAATCTCTACACTACAAGAGTCTCTAGAAGTTGATGCTGCTACTCTAGCTGCAATGCTTCTTAAGCGTCAGCAAGGTAAGAGCCCACTATTCTACGTTGGCGAAGACCCAATGATCGCTGCTATTGAGCGTGATAAGAACCGTCGCAAAGAGCGTCGTGAAGATCGTGACAATGGCCGTGACGGTGGTGGTCGTAACTTCAATACTCAAGATTGGGATACGTACCAACTACAAGTTGGCCGTGAGCAAGGCGTTCAGGTTAAAGACATCGTTGGCGCACTAGCAAACGAACTAGGCCTAACTAAAGGTTCTATCGGTGCTATCAAGCTAGACCAAGGTTCTACTTACGTTCAACTGCCAAAAGCAATGAACTCTGAAACTGCTGGTAAGCTAAGCAAACTTCGCATTCGTCAAAAAGAAGCTGGCGCTGTAGTTGTTGATTTCAACGACTTCCGTGAGCCTCGTCGTGGCGGCGGCGGTCGTGATGGCAACCGTGGCGGTCGTGATGGCGGTCGTGGCGGTCGTGATGGCGGCGGCTACCGTGGTAACCGTGAAGGCGGTAATCGCGAAGGTGGTAACCGTGAAGGTGGCAATGGCGGTCGTGGTGGCTACCGTGGCAACCGTGACGGCGCACGTGATGGTAACTCTGCAGGTGGTCGTGATGGCGAACGTCGTTTTGACCGTAACCGTGGTGGTGATCACCGTGGTAACCACCGTGGCGAACGTGGCCATGGCAACGCAGCAGCTGGCAATGGCGGCAACCGCGGTCGTCGTCCAGAGCGCAGCGAAGGTTAATCAACCTTTAGTTTAAGTTGAAATTTACAAGCCAAGTGCTTATAGACGAATAGCTTAAACAGTGAAATTAGAAGCCGAGTATTATGCTCGGCTTTTTTGTGCCTGCTATTTTATTCTTTACGCCTGTAGCACGTCCTAAGCCCTGATTAAGATAGTGCCTCGCATCATAAGGCTGCCACAGTGACATGTGCGTAAAGCGCCGTTTAGCGTGTCTAGCCTAGAGGTATGGGAGTCGAGCGATGTCTAGCAAAAGAAATGCACAGCTATAATGAAAAATGAAAATGGATTTTGAAGTAAGATCTATTCAACCTTTCGATCCAAATAAGTGATCTCTTTATAGTGCTGAGGCGAAGTTAAACGCCTTAAAGTCTATTAGCGGGTATTGGCAACCAACAGCTCTATATTTAAGTGTCGTGCTGTATTTTTTAAGTCGCAGCGTAGAACGCCAGCTTGTTTTTTTGCTTTATGGGCTTAATTTATGAATTGGACTCTTGGATAAGATTTCAATCCTAGATGACTTTGCTCTCAATGTGGTTTGTATGAACCTATCAGTTTCATAACTGCATTTACTTCATCTAATTCAACTATTTTTTAATTTTCGTTCTCGAAAGAAATGAATTGATGACTAAGATCAACTTAATTGTGTTCATTTGGTGGTTTTTGCAAAACAAAAGTTGAAAGATTCAAAAATTATTGAATAATAGACTTAACTAAAATTGAAGCGCAAACTTCACTAAATTCGTACTGAAACAGGATCCATATCCAATGTCTAATTCGTTTGTTCTGGTTATTAACTCGGGTAGTTCTTCCCTTAAATTTGCTGTCATCGATTCTGTTTCTGGTGACGCAGTATTAAGTGGCTTAGGGGAGTGTTTTGGTCTTGAAGATGCTCGTATGAGCTGGAAGCATCAAGGTCAGAAAACAGAAATTGCTATTCAAGGCGAGGGTAACCACCACAAAATTGCCATTGGCAAATTGGTTGGCCTGATGGAAGACTTAGGCTTCACAGCTGATATCGTGGCGATCGGTCACCGTATCGTTCACGGCGGTGAGAAGTTCACTCAAACTGTTCGTATTACTGAAGAAGTAACGAGTGAGATTGAAAGCCTATCTGACTTAGCTCCACTTCATAACCCAGCAGGTGCTATCGGTATCCGTGCTGCAATTGAAGCTTTCCCTTCTTTACCTCAGTTCGCCGTGTTTGATACTGCTTTCCACCAAACAATGCCACAACGTGCATTTACAGGTGCAATTGCAAAAGAGCTATACACAGACTTCGGTGTTCGTCGCTACGGTTTCCACGGTACTAGCCACTACTTCGTTAGCCGTGAAGCTGCGAAAATGGTCAACAAGCCAGTAGAAGAATCGAGCTTCATCTCTGTTCACCTAGGTAACGGCGCATCTGTATGTGCTATCAAAGACGGTAACAGTGTTGATACTTCAATGGGCTTCACACCGCTTTCTGGTCTTATGATGGGCACACGTTGTGGTGACTTAGACCCAGGTATTATCGAATACCTACTTAAGAAAGGCTGGTCACAAGAGCAAGTATTTAACTCTCTAAACAAGGAGTCTGGCTTCCTTGGCGTGTCTGGTCTTACGAGCGATGCTCGTGGCATCTTAGAAGCAATGGAAGAGGGCCATGAAGGCGCTAAGCTTGCATTTGAGGTGTTTACTTACCGCGTATCAAAGTACATTGCTTCTTACCTTGCAACGTTAGATTCTTTAGACGGCATCATCTTCACTGGTGGTATCGGTGAGAACTCTCTACCAATTCGTCGTGAAATCCTAGACAACCTTAAGATTCTTGGGTTCGTTGAAGATGTAGCGGGTAACGAATCGGCTCGCTTTGGTGCAGAAGGCATCATCGGTAAGTCTGAAATGTTAGACGCAGTAGCAATGGTTATCCCAACCAACGAAGAGTTCGTGATTGCTCAACAGTCGGTAGAACTTTTGTAATCTGAACTGAAGTCTAAGCAAGAAAAAGACAATCAAAAGCGAGCCTAAGTGGCTCGCTTTTTTTTGGACGTTGAAATGTTTTAGTAGCTAATAATGTGCAAACAACATGTGCTCACCTTAAAATTTGTCTTACTAACTGAGCGTTCATTATCTTACTCCTATTGTGTAGTGGGAGAAATAATATGAGTTTATTCGATTGTTATCTGAGGTATGCGATAAAGCGCTTCGTGGCCGAGTGAATGAACGTATTTAGGATAAATTAATGGGTTCATTGCTTGTTGTTCTAAGTTTTTGATCAATATTTCATCGCTATTGTTAAGCTTGGTGAATGATTGGTGTTGGCGAACTACTAAATGGTTTTATTCAACGATATCTAGGTTAACAAATAAAAATGATAATAGATAAGAAATTGTTTTACAGCGTGGATTGTCAATAAAAGACGGCTAAATAAGCCTTATAAAGTCTGCATTACTAATAAATAAGGAATGCAGTGATGAGTGTTTATTTTAAATTGTTCGTTGTCATTATATTGGGGACACTATTGAGTTTGTTGATTTTCCCTGAGCTCTCTTCCTTTTCTTTTACGCCTGATGTTGAACATCACTATCCAATAGGCAGTTTTGAAGTTCATGCTTTTTTTGAACAGCACTGGCATTCCTTATAGTTAAAAAATTCATATAAATCATCGTCTTTATCTTTTTTTATATCGCAATTTTATTTCATCATTTTATTTCATTTTAAAATTCTCGAAACGAAATACAGGTTAAGGCAAGTTGAAGAGGAACAAAAATTACAATGAACCCTACACATCTGGAGTTTAACTATGACAACTAAAACAGCTCTTAAGCCTGGTATTCAATACAACGCCGAAACCGTCCTTTACACAGGCAACTTTATTACTATGAATGAAGAGCTTCCAAAGGCAGCAGCGACCATTGTACAAGATGGGAAAATACTATTCGCAGGTACTAAAGATCAGGCTGAAACATTTTTAACCGATAAAAGCTTAGAATATCGCTTAGATGCTCAGTTCGAAGGCAAAACAATTGTGCCAGGTTTTATTGAAGCGCATATGCATCCACTGATTGCAGCATTGTTTACAGGTATGTTTGAATATGGCGGACAATACGACCGTCTAGGTGTAGAAGGTAAGTTACTAAAGGGGTGTGCAACTGCTGAAACATTAAAAGCGCACTTACAAGATCTTAAAAAAGAGCACGACAAGGCAGGTAAAACAGGAGAATGGATCAATCTTTGGGGTTTAGACCCACTGTTGATGACTGATGGGACCATTGTGAATCGTGATTTCTTGGATTCTGTTATTGATGACTCTCCGGTGTTTTTTATGCACGCAAGCTGCCACTTAGCAGGACTCAATACATTAGCGCTTGAAATGTCAGGGTTCAGCTTGGACGACAATGCTGAATTTGTATTACGTGAAAATGGTCGATTGACAGGCGATATTGCCGAAATGAAAGACATCTACCGTGCACTCAATGTTGGAGCATTTAACTACGGAACTGACCCGGCCGTGATCGGAAAGACCTTGATCGATTACGCGAATATTGCCCACTCATTGGGTGTGACTACAGTCTCGGATTGTGGCATGGGCTTGCCGTCGAATCCATATCCGCTTTACCAAGCATTGAGTACCAACCCAGCGTTTAAGCTTCGTATTACGGCTTACCCTTTGGTAGGGCCTTTCAATTTGGAAGACGTAAACACCATGAAGCAGAACGATACAGACAGGCTTTGTATCGGTAGCGTGAAGTATGTGAATACCGATGGCTCAATTCAAGGTTTCACTGCGAATCTGTTAGACGGCCAAACTTATTATAATGGCAAGCCGAGTACCTCGCTGACTCGCGACGTAGAAGAGATCTACGAGTCTGCTTTGCCGTTCCATAAAGCGGGCTACAACATCTCGTTCCACTGTAACGGTAATGGCACCACAGAAAAACTGCTAAATATTATCGAACGCATGCAGAAAGACACACCAATGCCAGAAGCTCGTCACTGCTTAGAACATAACCAAATGGTGACTGATGAGCAAATGGACAGAATGGTCAAGTTAGGTGTGTGTCACAACTTGTTTGGTACTCATATTCCGGTTTGGGGTGACGTACACGCAACACAAACCGTTGGGCCTGAGTATGTCAATCGATTAAACCCGTTCCAAACTTCGGCGAAAAAAGGCATCCCGTTCTCTATTCACTGTGATGATGGCGTAACGCAGGTTAACCCGTTGTTTATGATGTGGGGTGCAATGAATCGTAAGTGCATTTTCTCAGGTAACGTGTATGGAGAAGAAGAGTGCCTAACCGCTGAGCAAGCACTGCACGCTGTTACACTAGGTGCGGCTTATCTAATGGGACACGAAGACAGCAAAGGCTCGATTTGTGCTGGGAAACTGGCTGATTTTGCTGTACTAGACGCAAACCCATTAGAGACGCCAAAGCTAGAGATAAAAGATATTCGAGTACATGCCACAGTGTTAGGTGGCGATGTTTCAGTACACAAAAATGCAACAACGTCAGTGAAAGAACCAGAAATGGCTTAATCATATAAATACAACTTTCACATTAACTCAAAGAGCACGTAAGTGCTCTTTTTTTGTGTCTATAGAAAGCCCTTAAAAGTATTAACTATAAAGTGAGGGTTTGACTGTATCTTTTAAAATTTGCTGCAAGAAGCCGCCTCAGAGCCAAGCATTGGTGGCAAGCAATATAACCAATGTCTGTAAATGCCTGATACTAGCGCCCCTAAATCTAAATTTTCGATTAACGAGCTGAGGGTGATAGAACGCCATTATTCACAAATGTATTTTCTAAAGTTGGATGAGTTGCCAATGGAGAGGGGAAGGTCGAGAGAAACAATATTAGGGCGTTGATACTGGACTATCGTTTTCACAGTGTTTAAGGCGCTTTAATCGATGAGTGGAGTTGTCTCTAAAGGCTTGATAGCTTTGCCTGATGACCTGATGACCTGATGACCTGATGACCTGAGCAAAACTTAAAAAGCCAACCCGTTAAGGTTGACCTTTCACTAGATTTTTAGAGAGTGTTTGAGAGTGGGGGGACGAGGCTGAAGCTTCGGTGGATCGATTCGAGAGCTGACATATCCACCGAGGAGTGAAATCAACACCAGAACCATCATCGCTAAGTTGAAACCAAAAACGCGAGCGTTTGCATTTTCATTTAATAGATATTCAGCTTGATGGTTATCTAACTGATAATTTTTAATCAATGTGTTAACACGGCTATCATCAACATAGGGTACATGAGAAAGTTGGTTCAAATCCGAAACGAAATCTTGAGGGTAGTAGGTCGCGATCTCATGGTTAGAGCGAATGTTGTGGTCCATTGCACCTTGGTTTAATCCGCCAAATAGACTGATACCTAACACCAAACCAATGTTTCTTACCGTTGCTTGTAGGCCACCAGATTGCTCCGCATCTCTTTCACCTAAGGTGCTTGTAATGATGACGGGACATTGGGAAGCCAAAATACCCATCGCAGCCCCTAGCAACGCCATGCCCAAATAGAAAGGGGCTAATATTTGCTGGCTTTGGCTCGATAATATCAATGTTAACCCGGCGAAAAACATTGTAATGAAAGCAATTTGGCAGAGTTTTTTCTGTGATTGCTGTTTAAATATGATTGGAGTCGCCACTGATAGAACAATCATACAGGCAGAGAACAGAAGAATAATGCTACCAGAGTGAGCAGAAGAGAGCGAGATGGCGACTTGCAAGTAAGTGACGGTGACAAAGCTACTTCCGCCTAGTGCAATGTACATCAGTGAAAGTACGATAAATCCCGTTCTTGACGCACTATTTTTGAACCAGCTAAACGGTAAAAGCGCAAAGCCGTGCTTCCTTTCAAACCTAATTTGCTGAATAACAAACAGCGTAAATAGCAAAACGCCTAGGCCGAGCAAAAACAGGGCAGGGCTTAATGGGTAAATCACGTTCAGCCAGTAAGGAACCTTTGCGCCATTTAAGACTGTGAATACGCCCCAATAAGGCATCTTAATTAGCCCTAGAAAAACAGCGACCGTGCTTACTGCACCGAGTATTGCACCAACAACATCGAACTTAGTCGGGCTGTTAGTATGAATAGGACGAATAGCAAAGATGGCCGCCATTAAGCTTGAGAAATAGCACATTGCAATAATAACGAAAGACCAATACCAATCGGTGTTGTCGTGCAGCCAGCCGCTCAACAAGGGGATGATGGCTGCTGCTAATCCGGTGGCAGCGGCCATAAAGCCGAATCCAACAGCGCGATTTTTCCCCGGGAAATGCGCAACCACAAGCGCCAGAACAGCGGGAAGTATGAGCGCAGAGGCAATGCCAGCGAGAGGGCGGACTAAAAGGGATAGGGTGGTTATATCATCGATTGCGATAAAACCAAGTGTGGAAATAAAGCCGATGCTTGTGCCAAGGATCAATAATCGTCGCCAACCAATAATCAAACCGAAAATGCTTGCAGAAAGCATCAAAGCCGCGCCAACAAGTGGTTGAACACTGCTTAGAAACTGGATGTTCGAAATGTCTGTTTGAAAAACATTAACCAGTGCGGAGGTGGAGATAGACAGGTTGGCGACATCTGCCGAGAGTGTGAATTGTGCTAAGCAGAGCGCGATGAGTAACCAAGTTGTTTTGCTATCGTTTTTCTTATCCATAAAATCTCATTAGGTGATTGAAATTACGTCGGGTGAAACGAATAAAGCCCCGGCATTGCCGAGGCTTGAAATGTTACTCTTCGCTCTTCATTAATGAACGTTGGGGAAGTTTAGAGCACAAGGCTAACCCACCAAGCATTAATCCAATCAAAGTAAATAGCGCATAGTGAACCGACTGTAAGCGAGACTCCGCCATGACTTCGATGACAATGCGTTGCTCTTCTTTATCTGCAATCAGATTCTCCATAAGGTCAACTGCCATAGCGTTTGATACGAATGGTAGCGAAGGTTGCTCAATAATGATTTGCTTCGTTTCTGCTGATAGCGCCTCATGTTCAGCTACGTTTGACTTAATCGCACCAGTTAAAGAGAACAGCATCACTGAACCTAGGATAGCCACACCAAACGCTTGTCCTACGTTACGAGACGTCGCTTGAATGCCACCTGATTGTTGAGCCTCACGCTCACTTAGTGCAGACGTTACAACAATTGAAGCTTGAGAAGCCAGTAAGCCAGCACCTGTGCCAAAGATGGTTAGAGAAATGTATTGCCAGAAGGTGATACCTTCAGTGGTAAAGCCTAAGAACATCAGCGCAGTACCTGTCGCAGCAATACTGAAGCCCAATTGGCAAATACGCTGACACGTTAAGTGAGCCAATTTAACTGGAGCACCAAGGGAACCAATCATCATGCCAAGAGCGAACGCACATAATGCCATGCCAGATGAGAATGCACTCATACCCGCGACAAGCTGCATGTAAGAAACGTTGATGAAACCCGTAGCGCCAAACAGTAAGAAGATCGTGGCACACAAGACTAAGCCGACCACAACTTGTGGATTTTTAACATAAGAAGAAGGAAGAAGAGGTGTGCCACCTTGCTCTTCAAAACGGCGCTCCCACACCATCAGCACTTTAAGTAGTGTAGCGCCTAATAGTACTGTTGGAATCGCTGGAGACATGCCAAAAAGGTTGAAGTCAGTTAGGGGCTTGATCAATCCCCAATCAGAGATTTTAAGCAAACCAGTCACGAAACAAAGAAGGCCAACACCTGCTAAGGCGATACCGATAGTGTCGAGTTTACCTTTGAAAGGGCTAGACTCAAGCGTTGGTAGTTTCATGCTACCGAACATCACAAATAAGCAGTAAATGCCTAAGCCGCTGAAAGCGACTTGGAAGCTCGCGACATCCAAAATAAAGCCAAACAACAATGGCGTAACTGCACTTGCGAGGCCAACCAGAGCTGCAATCGCAGAGAACGCGATCGCTTGGTCTTTACCTTTGTAAATACCTGCCACGTTTGCCAGCACTGCAGGGATCAGCAAACAAGCACCTAAACCAGAACCCACACGAGCTCCATAATTTAAGACTTCCATATTTGGAGCTAATGCGGCTGCAAATGACCCCACAGCAAGCATGCCTGCTCCGATGATCATTTGACGCTTCCATCCAATAATCAGACCGATCAGGCCACCAGCGATCATGCCGGCGCCTGCAATAAGCGGGTACATTGCATTAGCCATTTGAATTTGCGGCATGCTTGCACCGTGAAGGGCTATAAGTGCCTCAGTAGAAATAGCCAATCCAGAGTTATCGGCCATGGTTGAAAATTGGGCTGCGAGGAGAACAATTAGAGGGAACCATTTGGCTAACCCTGATTTTTCTTCCGGAGTAGGGAGTGTGGTTGCGGATACCGTCATTGTAGATACCTTTATGTTGAAGAGCGAAAGCTCAAGTCGTTATAGTTATGAAATAATCTTCATCACCATTTAAACCTGTGAGCTCACTTACTCTCCAACCAAAAAAAGTATCTTTAGAAGAAAAAAAATTGTATTTGTAAATTGAGAGATAAAAAAAAGTAAATTAGTACTAACTACCTGATTTCTTGTCTAAAATATAAGATACATCTAAGCCTGCACTTTGCTCGACCTCAATAAAAATTCGACCTTCATTGAGGTTCCAAGCATTCAGACGGATCAAATTACTACCCAGTGGTATGTCAATATTGGTATTTTCGATAAACGCTTCTAAACCTCGCACTTCTCTCTTCTTTATCTCGAAATCGGTACTGACGTGATCAACACGTTTCAATTCTAATGTGACATCGTAGGTGTAGTTAAATTCGTTGTACCGATTGCTTATTGAAAGTCGAATCCCATCGTTTGCGACTAACATCATTGCATTACTGTCAATCCTTGAGTCATCAATATAGACAGCCCCTTTCCCTTCCCATGCCCCTTCATTTAATCGGAGAGGATTATTTAAATATTGATAAGCTTGTGTGCCAAGTACGCCAGAAACGACAATGGCAATGACTATGGATAAAAGGGTTAAAGTTCGACTTGCTGGCATTCCAAAACTCCTCTTATCTCTGAACAAATTCGATAGAACGACTTATTCTTAGACACATATTTTGTCGAGTCTCCGGGTTGTATAGGTAACGAGCTGAGCTCCTGCTCTGTAGCATTGAAGAGTATCCAGTGATTGCCATATTGGTGGCTAATACGCTCAGGTTGATCAGTAAAAAGGCCAGATGCGCAGAGGGCGAAAGTAGCGATAGAGATAGCCAGTAATAGAGTGATTGAATTAACGATACTCCGTGGTGTGGCCTCTGTATTGGTATTATTAGTAGTTACTGAGTTGATCTGTTCGCTGGTGGTGTCAACTGTCTCTACCTCGGTACTTGATATTGTCTGGGCAGTTATTGATACGTCTACGGTCAACTCGTTAGCGTTTGACTCGTTGAGTTTTGGTACTGTGTTGTTGTCAATCTTTGGTGCAACTGCCAGAACATAGCCTTGCTTGGGGATGGTTCTAATCAAAGTTCTATCAGTGTCTTCTAAAGAAAACCTCAACGCTTTAACTGTTTGATTAATTGTTGCGTTTGTCGCGTAAGAGTCTTTCCAAAGTGTTTCTTCGATCGACGAACGTGAAAGGACTTCAGGGAATGTCTTGATGAGTTCGTGAAAGAGGTTGGATTCTCGTGCTCTTAGGCGACTTCGCTCTCCCTGGCTATCTATCACAGCAGAAGTTGGTGAATAATAGAGTTCACCAACTTTATATACTGGTGGCTCTAGGCATAGTTTGAGCATTTAGTCTTCTCACTTACGTAACGTCTTTAAATATGCTAACTGGTATATGTGGTTTTTCATTTTGATCCACAGCAATAAATGTTTCACATCGAAATGCGAATATTAAAAAATGAGAATTTAAGCAGAAATAAAAATAACCATGTGTATTTAAATATTAATGAAACTATATCTAGTGAATGTGTTTTGCCTAAATATAAATTTATTGAATATTAAATTAGAGGAGGACGAGTTTCATGTATGGGAAAGAGTGACAAAGTTAACGTTATTTAAGGTTTTGTCATTTGATACTTTTAGCCCTACTTTTTTTTATTTTTTGTCTCTTTATTTTGTTATCTAGCGGGATCGAATTTCTCTAAAGTGTTTTGGAACTTGGCTTAACTAGGCTAAGAGCCCAATAACGTATAATAGGTTTTTGATCATGACTAATTATAAAAAAATAACACTCAGTAGTGCCCTTATTCTTTTCTCATCTCATGCATTGTCAGATGACCACATCACACCAGATGATGCCCCAGACCCCGGCGACCACACCAAAGTTTCATCTGTTATCAACGTGACTTACGGGAAGCAAAGTTTCAGAGAAGAAGATAACGACCTCGCGCAAATCCAGGCTCAGATTTCCGGACAAAAGAGCAATGAGAACTTGTTTCTTGGGCAGTTAACAATACAAGGTCAAGATAACGGAAAAGTGGGGAGTGAAGACTTTAACCTATCTCAAGTTCGCGCTCGTTATTTCGAAGTAAGCCGAACCGATTGGCAGCATGCGCCAATGGTTGGTGTATCGCTTGATTATATAGAAACCAGTTTCACCGATGCTATTTCAGATCGTTTGTTCGCAGTCGGTGGGTTGATTCGTGTAAATACTCCGTTTGATAACTGGTTATCTTTCCCAATTTTGGCCGGTGCAGTAGGGCAAAACAACAGCGATTTTAGTCGATTAGGCCTTACCGATGACTATACCTATGGCGTTCAATTTAATTTCTTGAACTCGATTTATTTGCATGAAAACGGCACTCATGTACAAATAAATCCGCAGTTTAGCTCGCTTGATTTCGGTGGCAGTGTTGGGACGATAAATCAGTTGCAACTTGACCTCGCATTTCAAGGCCCACTATCGGACAACCGCAAGCACTGGGGTAAAGTGACGTATACGGAATTCTTCGATGATACGGAGCAAAGCTTTGGTCACAATAGACAGGGAACAGAATTAAAGTTTACCTACAGCTATTACTTTTAACTGGGTATAAGGTAAGTCTTAGTGAGCTATTTACTTCATCTAGTGCTGTTTCTAGGTTTATTTAAATAATGTGAGATCGCAAGACTTCATTCTTGTTGTTCCGTTTTCCTCACTGAATTTCAAGACCATAAACAAATTGCTCTAGTTTTCTTTATCGCTAGAGCATCTACATATGACACATTATATCGTGGCAGTTACGAGGCTTCGTTTATCGTCTTACAGTAAGTTTACGAAATG
Organism: Vibrio sp. QJM3NY_26; assembly: GCF_057786005.1. Taxonomy (NCBI): domain Bacteria; kingdom Pseudomonadati; phylum Pseudomonadota; class Gammaproteobacteria; order Vibrionales; family Vibrionaceae; genus Vibrio; species Vibrio sp. QJM3NY_26. Next base: position 1,211,337 of record NZ_CM173516.1, read on the forward strand.
TATTGGTCGTCTAAAAAACAACTGAGTTACTTCACTCATTACCTTGTTATGTGTTTAGTATAAATTATCAACGACCAATCCGTCTTCGTTGTTGATTGAGATAGTATTTTGCTACAAAACGCGCATAATCTTGCTATACAACACTTAACGAAGAAATTACCTATGACTACCTTTCAATACTACTTCCACCAACTGCCTTGCTTCGACTGTAAAAAAACAACAGTAAGTACTGATCTTGGTTGGTTAACGCCTGCGATGAAAGAGGATGCTCTCGCTCAACTGACAGCGACTCTTGCGCAAGGTGAGATTACACCTGATCTTTCAGCAAACGTGGTCTGTACTAAAGAGGAAGCTCGTGAGTACCTATTGCTTAACTTCTTCGGTTATTCAGAAGAAGAGCTAGCAAGCGAAATTGAAGCGGATGATGAGAAAGAAGTCGCGGATGAAATCGCAGAGCTACTGGAAGAAGGCGAAGACACCATCACCTTCGAACATGAAATTGCTCTTCAGTGCTGTGCAGGTTGTGACGTTGTTGAAGACGAGTCAAACTAAACTCTTGTATTAAGGTTATTAAACCAAGTACTTGTAATAAAGTCAGTATGTTCATCATACCCATATGATGTTCAAATGATTAAAGGCGTTAGCGAATTGAAGTTCGCTAACGCCTTTTTTGTATCTCTACTTTTTATCTCTAAGCTGTATTAGATCCTATGATATTTTGCTTTCTATAATGCCTTGCTCACTAAGTTGCGAAAGGATCTCTGCGGTCTTCTCTCTGAACAAATCTCTCAGTAGACGCACAGTAGGGGTGATGGATTGACGACTTGGACACACTAACCACAACTCTGTAGATGTTGGTTTAAATTCAGGCATGACTTTAACTACTTCGCCTGAAAGCAGATGAGGGGACATGTCTAGACAAGATTTTATTGCCACTCCTTTACCCGCGATACACCAACGTCTTACAAGGTCAGCGTCGTTCGAAGCGCGGTTCCCTTTTAGTTTCACTTTATGATCTTGAGTGCCATCGTTGAATATCCACTCGTCTTGTAATATGTCATGAAGTTGGTAGAGCAAACCATTATGTTGAGTTAAGTCACTCGGGCGTTTTGGTGTTCCCATTTCAGCCAAGTATTCAGGGGCCGCACACAATATTCTGGGTACATCGCAGATTTTAAAGCCATACATGTTGGCATCTGTCGGGGAGCCATAACGCAACGCCATATCAACAGAATCACGGTAAAAATCGATATTGCTATCGCTGATGCTAGTACGTAGTGCGACGTTAGGGTATTCCAGTAAAAATTCATCAAGCCAAGGTGTGATTAAGTTTCGCCCTAGATCCGATGAAAGCGCGATGCGAATTTCACCGTCAACAATACCGAGCTCCTCGCGCATGTTGAGTTTCGCTTGCTCCAACATTTTTAAGGCTTGTTCACACTCAGGTAAATAGCGTTCGCCTGCTGAAGAGAGCCTTAGGTGGCGTGTGGTTCTTACAAACAATTCTGCCCCCAGTGCAGCTTCAACACGTTTGACGGCAGCGCTTGCGGTGGCAGTGCGCATATCAAGGTTGGTGGCTGCAGCGGTGATACTGCGAAACTCCGCCACTTTCAAAATGACCTGTAAGTCTTCAAGAAGCATGTTATCTACCTGTATTGAATTATGTTCTAAACATGGGGTTGGGATATTTCCCGATCACACTCTGCAAATGGGTTATCTCTACTTATCGCTTCTAAGTTAGCTTCAAACACTTAATTGTCAAAATTAATTTGATAATAATTCAAATGTGAAGCTGTTTTTCATTAGTAATTTTCTCACTATCATTTCCCCTATCGACAACGTAGCGCAGTACACACCGTATGGACGAAGCCTACGATCTAGGGGGATAAGATGACTAAGACAATCACAATGGGTGTAACGGATTTGTCGTTCCACCGTACGACCGCTTCATTGGTTGCCAATGTATTGAAGACCATGGGTTTTGAGGTAGAGCGCATTTTCTCTCCACATCAGGAGAACTTTGAAAAGCTGAAAACAGGCCAAGTGGATATGCTTTCTTCTGCGTGGCTGCCATCAAGTCACGGCATCTACAAAGCGGGCGTTGAAGAAGTTGAGCCGCTTATCGAGCTTGGGCTTCATTATGAACCTTATGCCTTGTGGGGCGTACCAGACTATGTGCCTGAAGAGGTGGTTTGTGAAGTCTCTGATTTATTAAAAGCCGAAGTGATCGAGAAAATGAACTCGACCATCCAGGGTATCAACCCCGGTGCTGGTATCACACGCTTCTCTATCCAGATGATGAAAGACTATGGCCTGAGCGATGCTGGTTACCAGTTCTTTCCTGGCAGTGAAGACGATTGTTTCAGTGCCTTTGAAAGTGCGGTCGCAAACAAAGAGTGGGTGGTAGTGCCACTGTGGAAACCTCAGTTTTTGCACCATCGTTACGATATTCGAGAACTTAAAGAGCCTAAAGGCTTACTCGGAATCGTTGACAGAGCGGTACTGCTTTTAAGAGATGACAAGAAGCACTTGTTTAACGAAGAGCAGATTCAGAAGTTGGATTCCCTACGCTTCTCGAATGACATTATCGCAGAGCTGGATTACAAAGTTTGCCGTGAAGGTAAACCACAAGATCAAGTCACACATGATTGGTTGATTGAGAAAGGCCTGATTTAACCTCTCAGTCTTCGGCAATGCAGTTAGATGTCTGCATTACCCAGATAGCGGTAACACCATTATCAAAAATTATTTGAGAATTATTCAAATATTAGGCGGTTTATCTAGAGTGAGAATTGACTAAGATTAACCCGTCTAATTCAAGGAGAAAGCACAATGTCAGTACCATCAAAAATGAAAGCTATCGGATTTACTCAATCACTTGCGATTACAGAGCAAGACAGTTTATTTGAGTTTGAAACGAGTCTGCCAGAACTAAAAAATAATGACTTGCTGGTAAAAGTGAGCGCGACTTCTATTAACCCTGCTGACGCAAAAATTCGTATTCGTAGTGCCAAAGACAAAACACTCGAACAATCAAAAGTCTTGGGTTATGACGCAGTCGGTGAAGTTGTTGGCAAAGGTGCTGACGTTGAAGGCTTCGAAGTCGGTGACCGTGTCTACTATGCAGGTGACGTAACTCGTATGGGCGCTAATGCCGAATACCAAGCTGTGGACTACCGTATTACCGCTAAAGCGCCGAAGAGCCTTTCTGATGAAGCTGCGGCCGTTATGCCACTAGCAACGCTTACGGCATGGGAAGCGTTGTTTGACCGCCTTCGTGTTCGTCCTGAAGAGAAAAAGTCTATCCTGATCATTGGTGGAGCAGGCGGTGTAGGTTCAATTACGATTCAACTGGCTAAGCAACTGACCAACCTAAATGTTATCGCAACAGCTTCAAGACCTGAAACTGAACAGTGGGTAAGAGATATGGGGGCGGACTATGTGGTGAACCACCGTAACCTTGTCGAGTCTGTGCGAGAGCAAGGCATTCAACATGTCGACTACATCTTCAATGTTGCTGATACCAAAGGGCACTGGGATGCGATGGTTGAGCTGATTGCACCACAAGGCCTGATCAGTTCGATTGTAGAGTTCGATGGCGGGATTGACTTATCAGCGCTGCAAGGCAAATCAGCAGGCTTTATTTGGGAACTGATGTTTACACGTTCACTGTTCAACACCGACGATATCCAGAAGCAGCAAGACATCCTATTCCAAGCCGCGAATCTGATTGATGCGGGTCGTATTAAATCGACGCTGACCACCACATTGAATGGCTTTAGTGTTGAGACACTGAAAGATGCGCATCAACGTATTGAAAGCAGCGCTTCGATTGGTAAAACAGCCATTAAATATTAATAGTTAATGATTTAGATCTTTGACGGTTTGAAGTAATGATCTCTTGAACAGCAAGCCCCTTATATTACTCGCGAATCGGTAAGATATCAGGGGCTTTTGTTCGTCTGTGGTTTACTTAGAGTCTTGCTCAGGTTTTTGGGATACTTTGAATTGAATCTGGATTAGGTTTAGCTCGAAGGGCAGGGGCTGTTTGTCTGCAATCAAAAAGCCAATTTGCTTGATGTCTTGTGCCTTAAGTTCCGGGGCATCGCTCAGTAGCCGACCTCTGAACACCGATTGAAAATCATTGAAGTGGAAGACCTTGTTTAGCTGCTCTCCCTTTATGGTATCGAAATCGTGTTTGTATTGAACTCTATTACCCTCCTTACAAGTGGTGAACCTCAGTTGGTAGGTGCGACCATCACCAACGAATATCAGCTCTGCACTATCTATTTCATGGGCAGGTGATTCAATGGAGCGCTTTACAGAACTGAAACCACCATTATTTTCTAACGAGAGCTCTCCCCTAAATCGACTCATGTTATTAAGATAAATGAGCTCGCCTGTTGAGATGCCGCCCATTACATCGTCGTTGGTCACTGTCCAGTTTTGATGCTCACTAGCTTGTGTAAAGTCGATCATGTTTGTCCCTGTTGCATCTGCCTTAAGACTTAACGAATGTAGGCTGAGTAGAAGGAGTAAAGGTGTCGTTAACCTAAGGTGTAACCGCGTTTTACAATTGGTTCCGTTCATGAATTTCTCCACTCTTTCCCTGTAGACTATGCGTTATTTACTCGATAGCGATGGGTAACTTATGAAGAAGGTTCAGTTTCAAGCATAGCTAAACAACGCTTGATGAAGTCTTCATAGTTCGATGCTTTGTCGTATTCGATCTTCAATGAGCCGTGGAACATTAGGGTCACGGTAACGTCTCGGTAGCTTAACCAACAGGTGTAGCCGTCGTAATCGTGCCACGCTACCATCTCGCCAAATTGATATTTGTTATCCAATTGCTCGCCAGATGAACGAATGCAATCGAACACTCTAAGAAAATCAATAATGGTGATTCTGTTGTCCATGTACCACTCCCGTTGCGCAGTCGATGAAAAATGCTAAGTGCTTGTATTTGAATTAACTACGGTTTGGTTCTACATTGCGATCACTGTAGGGAGTCGAGTGTTCACTCACCTTAGCTGTTTGGCAAAAGGGTTACGATAAACATAAGAAAGGCGTGAGCAGACCTGAGTTTGCTAACGCCTTTTTAATTTAGCGCCTTTAGTTAACTCTATGGCGTTTTGACTCAACCCGTAAGTTAGAAATCATAGAGCACTGGAGAGCTTTAGAAGTAATGAAACACCGGAGGTTCATGCATTAAAAAGTTTTGATGCGAGATATTCCATGCGTAAGCGCCTGCTAGAGTGAACACTACATAGTCACCGATATCGAGCTGTTCGATATGTTGATTTCGTGCCATAACATCTTTTGGAGTGCAAAGCTGGCCAACCAACGTGGCTTTAGCATGGTTTATTGGATGTGAAATGGTGGGTTGTTGATTACTTTTCACGATAGCAAAAGGGTGGTCATGGTTTTGTGCAGCCGGTGTACGGAAATGATGTGTTCCACCACGAGCAATCACAAAGTTCTCACCAAGGTTTTGCTTAATATCCAGTACCTCCATCACGTAATAGCCGCACGGTGCCGAGATATAGCGGCCACATTCAAAACGTAGCTTCCAGTCTTGTAGTTGTTCTTTAGCAATCAAGAACTCCAATCTGTCGCAGAACTCCATCCAAGGAAAGTGTTGCTGCGGGTTTTGGTAATTGATCCCCATGCCACCACCGAGGTTGATGATTAACTCATCGAGTGAGAACGTTTTTTTCCACTCTTTGACCACTTGGAAATAGCGTTGCATCAAGGCGAGGTGGCGATCAACGTCGAGTTGATGTGACATCAAATGGAAGTGAAAGCCTTTCAACTTTATTAAGGGGAAATCGCGTAGGTACATCAGCGCGTTGTTTAACTCACTTTCATCTAAACCAAATGGGGTGGGCTTTCCGCCCATGGCTAATTTGCTAAGTGTGATGTCTCCAATGTCGATGTTCATACGCAGGAAGATCGAAGCAGGCCTATTCAATTTTTGTGTTAAAAGACCAATGCGTTGTAACTCAGTGAGGCTCTCTACATGAATCGCATCAACATCGAGTTCAATTGCTTGCTCCAGTTCACTGGGCATTTTCCCCGGGCCACCAAAGATCAGTGGTTTATTGAGTTGTTGCTGGTGGAGGTGTGTAAGCTCTCCGCCTGATGCAGCTTCGAAGCCATCAACATAAGGAGCTAAAGTCCGCAGTATCGGCGCTGAAGGATTCGCTTTCGCCGCGTAAAATAGCTCTACGTTTTTTGGCAATACATGGCGCATCTGCTTAATGTGCAGCTCCAACGCATCGAGGTCATAAAGATAAGCACATAATGGTTGAGTTTGTTGCTTGGCCAATTGCTGTATTTCTTGATGGATAGAGGCAGAAAGTTGAGGAGAATTAAGCATGGTGAACTCCTTTTGAATGAGTTGGCCACGGTGCTGCAACTTGGGTGTAACCGGACTCTTTATCGGCATTTTGCATCAAACGTGTTGTGAAGTTATTTTTGCTTGGGAAATGACCATCGTTAAGCAATGCCATTAGTTCGGGTTGCTGGCCATTGATCGACTGCCAGCGGACGATAGCGTCTTTTAAAGTTCCCCATAACGAGCTCTCAAGTGCCGAATTACCCTCAGCGATAAAGAAAATGGCCTCACTGATATTGTTTATGAAGGTGCAATAGCCAATACGGTTCCAACCTTGCTCACGACTGTAGTACACCGATTGACGAGCACGTTCTGAAAGTTGCTGAAGTGTTTCTGATGGCCAAAACTCTTGTAGTAGCTTGGTACCTTCTAAGTCTCGAATCCATACACAGCAAGGCATGCCTTTTTCAAATCCAATCAACGTATTTTGTAAATGAGGTTCAAACGCAACCCCATGTTTGAAGTAGTAGTTAAAGACGCCCGGAATCAAACAATGCAGATAGCGCTCAAACCACAGCGTGGCGATATTTTCATATTGGGATTGTGTTGTTTGCGCTTTTTGTTTGAGTTGAGTGGCGATGCAACTGTTCCCGTCTGTATCGTAAGCAAAGAGGGCACCCGCTAACGTTGGTTGCAAAATATCGGTTTCGCTTAAGGTGAAATTCTCTCTATACAAAATACCAAACGACTCTCGAGCCTTAATAACATCCGCATGTTCTTGTTCAGCCATAGATTCTAGATTCAATGTGGTTGCGTAAGGTTCTGTCATTACTTTGAATACTGGATTACGTAACTGTTCACTCTCTTTGATGGGATGCAGAATCGAGGTTAATTGAACGGCACTATCGAGCTCATACCATGCGTTTTTACGTACGCAGTTAGTTAAACGTACATTGATAGAGAACTTAGCAAACCAATCCATATCTGGGTGGTACAGAGTGCGCACGGATGAAGTGGGTAAGAGTTTTTCACCACCTAATCCAAGCGGGATGATTTTGCCTTGTTCAATGGCCGTTTTGACCACTGGGTTTTGCAAAAGTGTGTAAACTTCCCAAGGGTGACAAGGGTAAAGCATGGTACCTGCTGAATTGTTTTCATCAGGTGCAAGTTGTTCAAGCATGGTCGTTGGTGAGGTACGGTTATCTGAACTCAAGACGTCGAGCAACGTAGTGTTGACCTTAAACCAATACAGGGGAACCTTAGCGCCAACCTCAGGGGAACACGCGAGCAGATCATCGATACTGACACCTGAACGACTCTTTGGCGTTGGATGAAAAGTATGTCCCCAAAGTAACGATTGCTCTGATGCGATAAACGCGTTGTGATGCTGAGGTGAGTTGTCTGAGTTTAGGAACTGCTCGGTAATCAACAAACTGTTTTCCATTTGCTCGACCAACTCGTGATTGAATGGAATCGTCAGCATTTCTTTTAGGTAACTGAGTAGAAGCGTCAGGGTTTGAGTTGCGTCCAATTTGCACCAAGCTGCACCGGGCATTTTAGCCCAAGGTGTATCACTGAGCTTCACTTTCCCCAGTTTACTGGTGTACTCAACGGGTAAAACCATCAGACCATTTTTCTGAGGTTGATCTTGGTGAGGTAGGTGAATGGCCACGCGTTGGTGAGCGTTGTAGTTTCTTTTCAAAGTTTGAGGAAGAGAGGCCGAACTGTAGCACCAATTAACCTGTTTCTTTGGTATCGCGTATTCACGTAAGTAACAGTTCACCACGCCCATGATGGTATTGAGTTGGGCTTTTTCTCGGTTTAGCAGTGCTTTTTTACGATTTTGAAGAACTTGGTCTTCAGCGGAATATTCACTTGGAGATAATTGAGTCTGTAACATGTTGATGTCCAAATTTTGAATGGATGATCAGCGCGATAGCAGCAATGCTACTGACCAACATAGAAAGTATGAAAGGAACCTCAAGCCAGCCCAGGCTTGATATAAAAGAAGCGCTCAATCCAGCCGCAACGCCACCCCATTTAGACATAGCATCAAAGCGCGAAAATACTTTGCCGCTTTGTCGTCGATCAATTTGGTTTGCTAACGCTTGATGCAAGCCGTGATAACAGCAAACCATGCCAAGTCCGAAAACAATACGAGCAATAATCAACACTTCTTGATAAGGAGTGAGATGCATTGCTGCACTGAGTGAAAGCAAACCAAAGCCTAGCCATAAAGTACGCTGCGTTTGATTGCGTTCAAGCTGGTGGCGATCAACCCATTCTGAGAACAGATGAACTTTTCCTGCAAAGATCAGATAAACACCATGTGGGAGGGCATATAAAAATCCAATCCACGCTTGGCTTGTCACTCCATATTGCTGCACATAAGGCGAGAAATAGGGGAGCGTGACGACCATGGCGAAAGCAAAGCTGAACTGCGCGCCAAACACCCAATAAAGCGTATTTAACGAATTGGTTTGGCTGCTTTGAGCTTTATTCGACGCCTGATCTTTTACAATCCCCTTAGATTTCGCTAAGTCATCGATGGGTAATGTTAAGGTGATCAATAGCGCGAATAGCGGTAAAGCGGACAGCCACAGATACGCGTTCAGCGGGTTTGTTTCTGATAAGCTCCAGCCAAGCCCTATCGGAGCAATAATTAGCGCCAGACGAGCAGAAAGCTGAGTTTTATTGAGTGACTTACCGAGTGATTTTGCATCCTTGATTTGGCTGGATAAGTAGCTGTTTGAGGCGGCCATGGTGCCACCAAAGGTTCCTTGAACGATAAGACCAAACACAAACATTGAGAGATTATCGGCTAAGCCACACAGCGCGAAGCCTGCTGCAAGCCCGAGTTGAGCACGTAATAGAGAGCGACGTCTGCCATATTTATCAGCAAACTGCCCCCAAAAGCGCGCCGCAACGGCAGTGCAAAAGGTCGGCAAAATGAACAGTACCCCCGCCCAATCCGAAGTAATGTTTGCATCCAGTGTTGGCAATACCATTGGTAAAAACAGCGGCATGCCTAAGGCTGCAAACGCGGCGATAAAGTGGCTTAAAAGTACACAATAGATGAGTTTGGTCATGATGGGTTAACTCACGCTCTGCTTGATGTTTTCAAGGTAAGCGTGTTGTGCTTCTTCGCTGGTTAGCAATAAAAAGTTCGGTGCCGACAAGCCATAGAACTTATTGATATCGCTTGCGCCAGACGCCTCTTTAGACAATAAGCTACCCGAGCTCAATAGATACTTAGCGTATAGGTTAGGTGATTCAAACAACATCTCGTTTGCGAGCTTGGTGTTGTGTCCTTGTTCATCCAACTGGTTAAGTTGTTGGGAGAGGCTATTGGCGACCACTTCATACAGATAAGCTGACGTGGCGATTCCTTTCGTCGCCATTGCTTCGACAATCGCGGCAATGTCTAACTGCAAAGTAATCGTGGTAAACATCTGACCAAGAGCAAGCTCGTTATCTACAGTGATACGTTGATCTAAAAGCTGCGCACATTTTACAGGCGATTGTTGTTCAAAGGTTTGGAAACGTTCTGGCCAAATACGCGCTGCATCGTTGTCTTTCATTGCTAAGGTCATCTTACCTTGCTCATCGAATGCAATGATGGCGTTTTGTTGGTTGGACTCCAAAGCGATACCGTAACGAATCCACAATGTAAGGTGCACTTTGCAAAGTAGATCAACGTAATCTTTAAACCAAGTCAGTGTATCTTGTTGATAATACTGTTCGGCGAGGTGTTCCAAGAACAAGCGTCCATCAGGCATTGGGCTGGCAAGGGCAGCAACAGGTACTAGTGCTTTGTCTTGGAAGTAACTCTGCGGGTATTCGCGCACAATGTAAGCAAAGGTTTTATCGTCTCCAACATGGCCGCCATGTTTCTCATAACAATGGAAAAACGTGCCGTGTAAGTCTTTATCTGTTTGCTCTAAGTGCGTCAACAAACGTTCAAACCAATGCCCATCATAGAGCGTAGATGGTTTGATTAGGCGAATGTTTTTAGTACCCAAAGATCGCATGATCAGCGGCACCTTGATATGGACCTGTGGTGTTGTGTTCACGACCACAGTGCGCACTGACAGGGTTGGAGTTACCTCAAGATACGCAACCGGTGCTTCAATGACACCGTCAGGAATGCCGTCAAGACTTCTTAGTGTTAATGGGTGTGCGGGGAATAGCTCATGGCTAAGAGCAAAATCGGCGGGCAGACCCACTTGCTCCATCGTTGGCCAACATTCTGGTTGTGGACTGGTCAATGTAACGAGTGACTTCTCGATTGCGAGCCAACGAAGTTCAAAGCTTTGTGCAAATTCTGGCGCGAATTGCTCTAGGTCGTGATCGCTTAAACCGAACTTAGCACGTGCTGTCGGGTAGTAAGGGTGGTCAAGATAGGATGCGATTTGATCGGCACGTAATAGCTTTTTCTCCCAACGTTCTAGTTGAGAAATCGGCTGCATGAGTGATTCGGATTGCTGACTGAAGGCGCTGTCACACAATCCTTTGTGTTTTTCTGCGCATTCGAGTTCTTGCAAATAACCATCTAATAACGAATGCGAGCTTTCGTGAGCACTTGCTTTCAATAATTCAATCCAATCTTGATAGTACTGCTGGCTTTCAACGACACCATTTCTCTCGATGAACCAACCATCACCTTCCGAGCCATCTGGTTGGCCGTATACCCAACGCTGCATGTAATAGCTGGGAGTAACGGGCAGGTAGAGTGTAAAGTCTAAACCTGTAAAAATAGCCCAAATTTGATTACGAGGATAAGAAGATAACTTGAGTGCACTCGGGAGCTGAGACTCAAATTGGCTTTGAGAAACTAATCCAAACAAATCTTCACGCAAGCAAGTATCGACTAGTCGTTGAGTGAGGTATAACGCGTTTTTATTCATGCTGTTACCTCGTTTGTTGCTGTTAGATTGAAGCGAGAGATTGCCTGTTGTAGTGCGGGTTCTAGATTTTGACCAGAAGGAGAAACGACCGAAATTCGCGCTAAGTAATCCTTGTTGGAGAAACTTTGTTGGAACGTATCACCAACCTTTTTAAGGACTTGCTGCTGAGTGACAATATCGCCCTCTTGGTGAATGAAAGAGGTTGATGATCCTTCAATCAAACCGCTTTGTTTGGCCACTAAATAGTGCACATGGGCGCTGCCATCAATACGAAATGTAGGATCAAGCTTGTGACCCAAGTGAAGATTTAAGATGGTATTGAACCAATTCCCGCCACTGAGGTTATTAAGCAAAAACTCCCGGCCATCACCAATACTTCGATAGTTGATTTCGACCAGTACAGGCCCTGAATCTGTGATGATGAACTCGCTATGACAGACACCAAACCCCACCCCGAATTCTTGAAGCTGACGTATACATTCATCACGGTAGTGAACGCTGTTAACACCATTCCAACTCGCCGCTGTTTCGATGAAGTAGGGTGGTGCTGAGAGCTCTACATCAAACCCACCAAGCGCGACCAAATGATCCCCGTCGCCAATGGTTTCGACAGTAATCAATGGGCCTTGCAAAAACGCCTCAACCAAGATGGGAGTAGTAGGGTGCCTTTGCCAAAAGGTATCGCAATAGTTATCCAGCTCAGCCGCAGAATCGCAGCGCTGCACGTCTAAACTAGCCACGCCTTCCTTGGGCTTCGCAACGACAGGAAAATCGAAATCGAATACAGGAGCGCTCTCTCGACTTAACAAAACACTTCGAGTATTAGGTAACGATTTTTCGTTGAGAACCTGACGAGTTAAGTATTTGTTTTTCGCCTTAATCGTCACGTTCCAATCTTTAGCGGGTAAACCAAAGAACTGTGCACAGATTGCAGTGGAAGTTTGTAGGTGGTCGCTATTACTGAAAACAGCATGAGGTGCTAGATTTTTCTCGGTGATGATTTCGATGAGTTCAAGAGGGTTGAAGACATCGCATTCTAAAATTTCATCGGGATTAAAGCGTTCATCATCACTGCTCAATTTCAGGTGATTGAGCTTGTGATCTGTGATCAAAACGACGTGAAGACCCATCGCCTTTGCGGTAGGTACGAAGCCGTGAGTGACTGCATCATTCACGACGTGACTTACGATAATAATCGTAGATTTCATGGGGCTTTCCTAATTTTAAAACGTTGTTGTCGCCTGCTCACAACTCGCTTTCAAGTGCTCTCTTTCGGGGTTAAAAGAAAGAGAATTTTTCTATCTTATTGTTTTTATTGATTCTTATGTCATTAGTAGTGTTGCATATTGCAAAGCAAATATAGATCAAAAAATATATATTGCAAATATAAATGATATTTGTTCTTATTCGCAATATTGTTATTTTATAAACTAAAACGGAATTAGAAAATGAACATGAGATTGACCTTGTCCCCTCTTGCTTTGGCAATTGGCGGAGCCTTGGCGGCGGTGGCTGGTGTGTCAACTGCAGTGGCGGAAGAACAAGCCACTGTAGATGAAACAGTGCAAATTATTGGCCATCAATACGAAGGTTATGCAGAGCATATGCCTCAGTCAGGAACCAAAACGGATGTCGAGTGGTTAGATGTGCCACAAGCGGTATCGGTTGTTACAAAGACAGAAATGGAAGACCGTGGCGCGGTACGTTTAGTGGATGCACTTGATGGTGTTGCAGGGGTTAACAATACTCTGGGTGAGGGAAGCCGAGACCAATTTGTGATTCGTGGTTTTGATGCACTCAACGATATCTACCGTGATGGTATGCGTGATGACGGGACTCTGCAATCGTACCGAAGCCTAGCGAATATCGAACGTGTCGAAGTGGTAAAAGGCCCTGCGGGCGCACTTTATGGCCGAGGCTCCGCGGGCGGTATCATTAACTTGGTCACCAAGCGAGCTAACGGTGATAACTTCACCAACGTAAATGGCAGTGTTGGCAGCAACAATTTGTTTGTTGGTCAAGTTGATAGTTCGATGGCGCTTAGTGACAAGGTCAGTGGTCGTATCAACGTGGAAAGTCGACAGTCTGATTCCTATGTAGACCATGTCGACTCTAATGATTTCTTTATTGCGCCAACAATTCGAGTGATGCCTTCTGATGGACACATTATTGATCTCGATGTCGAATATGCGCACCAAGAGTTAGTGCCATATCGTGGTGTTCCATCAAAGAATGGTAAGCCTGTCGACGTCTCTGAAAGCACGTTTTACGGTGGCACGAACGATTATCAAGAGTCGGACAGCATTCGTGTTGGCGTTAATTATGAATGGCTTTTGAATAGCGAATGGGCATGGACAAACCGCGCAGCATACAACCATATCGAACTTGAGCAAAAGGGTACACGCCAAGGGACGGTAACTGGGAATGGAGTATCTCAGAGTGTAAATAACCTCGGTTACGACCCTCGTACCACGACGACTCTTCAATCTGAGCTAGTTTGGGAAACGGATTCGAACCAAATGATGATCGGTGCGGATTATAATCAGATCAATATCGACCTAATGCTCGCAAGAGATGAAACCTTACCTCCGAAAGATATCTATAACCCTGTAGCAGGCCCAACGCCTGATCCGGGGTTTAAACCTTCCCGTGATAACACCACAACGACGACAGGTGTTTACATTCAAGACGTTTACACCTTTGGTGATCTTTCAGTGATCGGTAACGTGCGTTACGACTCGATGGAGCTTGAACAGCAAAAAGCGGGCTCAGCAAATGAGAATCTAGACGATGACAAAGTGAGCTACCGTGGTGGTTTGGTCTACCGTCTCAACAATGATATGTCAGTGTATGCGAGTTTAGCTCGTTCATGGCAACTGCCTTACTCGGGTATCTATATCAATCCTAAATTGGCTGAATTTTTCCATACCGATCTAAAAGAAGTGGGTGCAAAAGCTTACTTACTCGATAACGCCTTGATGCTTAATGCCGCGGTCTTCCAAATTGATCAAGAGCAACCAGAAACGAATATAGACGGAGACGTTGTTAACAAGATCGAAGCTCGTCACCAAGGTATTGAGCTAGAAGCTCGCGGTCAGTTTACAGAGCAATGGGACATTTCTGTGGGCTACAGCTATTTAGACGCGGAGAACAAAGAGACAGGCAAAAAGCCAAACGATGTGTCTGATCATTTGTTCTCTCTTTGGAGCACTTATCAGTTAGATGATAACTGGCGTTTAGGTGGTGGCGTGAAATACGTAGGTGACCGTTACGCGGGTAATGATGAAGCGGTAGCTCTGGGTGACTACACCACGGTTGACTTGATGGCAGCGTACACCACGGGTCGTCACAAAGTTCAAGCGAACGCTTACAACGTGCTTAATGAGAAATACATTCTGGGTGCAACCAACGGCACGTCTGGTACTAACCAGATTGGTTACGGAGCGCCAGCCGAATTCATGCTCAGCTACGGCTATCAGTTTTAAAAGCTAATTATGTTCTAAGAATGAGTTCATTTCTAAGAGCTCTTTCTACTCTAAAAACGATTGTTTTGTTCGCTACGAATGAGTGAACAGTTGGTCTTATTTTGAGGCCATTTAGCCCATAGGGTCAAAGCGCCGATATAACCGAAAACACGGCCTTTGATCCTAACCTGCCTACTTAGGAGATTTTCATGCCTTACCAGAATTTGGATGGTAAACCCTGTACTCAATCACATCAAACGTTGCGTCTAAGTACACTTGCGGTCGCCATCGCTTCAGTGACTTCCATGGGCGCATTTGCTGCACCTGATCCTCAAACAACGACCATGGAAACGGTTGTCGTGACAGGTAGCTTAATCGGTAACTCGGAGCTAGAGGATGTGAAAGAGTATCCGGGAGCGCGTACCGTTCTAACTAACGAACAAATTAAAAAGACTGGCGCACTTTCGATTGATTCGGCCTTCCAAAGTGTACCGGGCATTAAGGTTCAAGACGAAACGGGCACGGGTGTATTGCCTAACATCTCGGTGCGTGGTTTGAAAGCGAGTCGCAGTGGGCACGCTCAATTCCTAATGGATGGTGTTCCTCTGACACTGGCGCCGTATGGTCACACAGGACAATCAATTTTCCCTGCAACGCTGTCGATGCTTGATCGTATTGATATTGTGCGAGGCGGCGCTGCGGTTCAGTACGGACCAAACAACGTCGGTGGTGTGATCAACTTGGTGACCAAGCCTATTCCACATGAGTGGCAAACGGAAATCAGTAATCGCTTTACTGTATTCGAGGATGGCGATACGCCGCTCAACGACTTTTACCTGCGCACGGGTGGTTGGTTAACCGATACGCTGGCACTTCAAGTCGAGGGGAATTTCTTAAAAGGTGAAAGCTTCCGTGAACACTCCGACACCGATGTCAAAAACTTCCAAGCGAAGTTGCAATGGTTACTGAGTGATACTCAAGAGTTACAAGCTTTCGTTCAGCGTTATGATGCCGACACCCAAATGCCGGGTGCTTTATCGCCAGAAGATTACAAGAACGATCGTACTCAATCGAAGCGACCATATGATGAATACCAAGGTAAATCGACGCGTTGGAGCCTAAAGTATTTACATGATTTGAACATTGCCGATAGTGCAGAGCTAGAGATACTGACATTTGGTCACCGTTCTGAGCGCTTCTTCCAATGGGGCTTTAATAGTGCGGGCGGTCACTGGGCCGATCCGGCATTACCATCAACCGATATTCGCACGTCACCACGTGAGTTTTCCGTTTACGGCGTAGAGCCTAAAATCGCAATGTATTTTGACGGTAATACTGTGACCCAAAACGTGATTGTTGGGGCACGCTACGTCAACGAAGATATCGATTACAAGCTCATTCAAACATCAATTTCTAGTGGAGTAACCACAACGCCACGCGATTGGCATTTGGATACTGATGCTTTTGCAGGCTATATCAGCAATGAAATTGGCTTGTTTAATGATGTACTGAAAGTGACGCCGGGTATTCGCTATGAATCAATAGATATGGCATATAGTGATTTAGGCCAAGGAAAGAATAGAAACAATAAGGTGACTGAGTGGTTGCCGGGCTTGACTGTGGCATACCATCTGACTGAACAATGGGTTGGATACACTAATGCACAGAAATCTTTACGTGCACCACAGATATCTAACATTAAGGTTAATGGTAAAGAGGGCAGTGAGCTCGCATGGAACTACGAGTTAGGTGCACGTTATAACCAAGATTCAACCAGCTTCAATGTGGCGCTTTACCGAATCGATTTTGAAGATCAGCTACAATGGCAAAGTGCTACTCAAACTTTTCACAACATTGGCAAAACACTTCACCAAGGTGTTGAACTTTCAGGTCGTTACGTGCCTCAAGCGATGCAAGCGTTGAGTTTGGGCGCTGGCTATAACTACTTAGATGCAACGATCGAGGAAGAGGGCGCAAACAAAGGTAATCAACTTCCTTATACGTCTAAACATCAATTTAGTTGGGATGCGACTTACGCCTTTAGCAAGGTAGATACGACTTTATCTGGTTACTACTTTAGCGAATCTTATTCTGACAATGCGAATACAAGTGCCGAAGATGCAACGGGCGCGACAGGTAAAGTGCCTGCCTACATGGTCTGGAACTTCAACCTAGGTTCGGATTTGTACAAGGATGAAAACAGTAAGCTGCGCATGAACTTTGCGGTGAACAACTTGTTTGATGAGGACTATTACTTCCGTGGTATTGATACCAGCCCAGTTGGTCGTTATCCAGCACCAGGACGTTCTTACACTTTGGATCTGAATTATCAGTTCTAATACGTAATTTATTGAAAGTAATAACGAATAAAAGTCGCCAATACTCTTGGCGGCTTTCACGGTTCTAGCGTTTAAGGAAAATTAAATATGGAAAACAGCTCCCGACTCTTGTTTTCGAATCCATTGCAGCTGTCGAACGGACTGCTGTCATTTAATCGGCCGTTTTTATTCAGCAGGATAGCAATAACCTTAGCTTTGCTGATCTTAAACTTGTTCTCATTCTCCAGTTCAGCACAAACAAGGGTCATACAAGACGAGCAGGGTCAGTTTGAGATAGCGACTACCCCGCAACGTATTGTGGTGTTGGAGTTTTCATTTGTAGATGCACTCGCTGCGGTGGGTGTATCTCCTGTTGGTGTTGCGGATGACAATGATTCTTCGCGAGTGATTCCGGCGGTACGCGAATTGGTTCAACCATGGGAATCGGTTGGCATGCGTTCTCAGCCTAGCCTAGAAGCCATTGCGGTATTAAAGCCTGACCTGATCATTGCAGATGCAGAGCGTCATCGTACGGTCTATCAAGATCTACAACGCATCGCACCAACGCTGCTGCTTAAAAGCCGCGGCGAGACGTATCAAGAGAATTTGGAGTCTGCGCTCAAGATTGGCATCGCTCTCGACAAGCAATCGTCAATGGACCAACGAATTCAACAGCATCAACACGCCATGGCTGAATTCAAAAGTCATTTCTCGCTCAAACAAACCGTCCAATTCGCTGTCGTGTCGGATAAAGGTATGTGGTTACATAGCCCTGCATCTTACGCAGGGGGCGTGCTGACCACATTAGGCATTGCGAGCCCTATTGTGAAACCAACAGAGAAGGCATATTTACCAACCAGCTTTGAGTTGTTGTTGAAAACCAACCCGGATTGGTTGCTCCTTGGCGCTTACTCTCATCCTAATATTGTTGATGATTGGCAGAAAAACCCGTTATTCAATGTACTAACCTCTGCAAAAAGTCAGCAAGTTGTAGAAGTGTCACCAGCACTTTGGTCACTGAATCGAGGCATGTTAGCGGCAGAACAAATGGCGAAAAATCTTGAGCAGATCTTGGACCCATCATGAGTACGATGTTGTTCTCTAAAAGTAAGAAATTCTGGCCAATACTGTCGTGGCGAGTCACGTTATTTACGGCATTCGTGTCGTGTTTGGCACTGTCTGGTTACGCGGCCTCTATGACCGGGTGGTCTAATTTCTCTTTAACATTGAGTGATTTGATTCACTACTGGTTCGCGTTTGATGAAAGCAACATGACTCATCAAATATTGGCGACGCTAAGAGCGCCAAGAGCTTATGCAGGGCTATTGATTGGTGCGAGTTTGGCCGTCGCTGGGTTATTGATGCAAGGTTTGACGCGCAATCCACTGGCGTCTCCGTCGATTCTTGGCATTAACGCTGGCGCAGCCTGTTTTATGGCGTTAGCTGCAATAGGTATACCTGTGGTTAGCGAGCTAAACCCTATCCTTAATGCGGTTCTTGGTGCGTTGCTAAGCGGCGGTGCTGTGATGCTTCTGGGCGGCTTTTTCTCCGCACGTTCTCATCCGTTACGTTTGGTTCTAGCAGGTATCGCCATTACTGCGTTATTGCTCGGACTGACACGAGCGGCGCTGATTCTTGCTGACGACATGGCTTATAGCGTCTTGCAGTGGCTTACTGGTTCACTGTCTAGTGTGGATGATGGGCAATGGCAACAGCTTTGGCCGCCTGTAGTGATTGGTTTGGTGTTGGCAATGAGTCTTGCTCGCAATCTCAACTTACTGGCACTTGGCGAAGAGGTAGCCGTGGGGTTGGGCAGTAACATCAGGTTTACCCGCCTCGTGAGTGGACTGACGATCGTGTTGCTTGCCGGAGCAAGCGTCGCTATCGCAGGGCCAATTGGCTTTGTAGGACTGTTAGTGCCTCATTTGGTTCGACCTATGGTCGGGCACAATTACCATTTACTGATTCCTATTTCAGCATTGGCAGGCGCAGCATTGGTGTCTTGGTCGGATGCGCTGTCGCGAGCGATTGCTTTCCCGACTGAAACACCCGTTGGTGTTATTACTGCTTTGCTCGGGACACCTTGTTTTATTTTGATTGCGGCGAGGAGATCTTAATGCACCATCACACCAAGATAGTTTTGTTATCTGGGATTCTCATATTAGTGGCATCTGCGGGTTTGTTTGTCGGCGCAGCTTCGCTTTCTGTTTCTCAAGTCATCGAACATTTGGTCGCGTTTTCCAGTGACGACTTTGTTATCCATCAGTATCGGTTACCACGTATGTTGCTCGCGATAAGCGTGGGCGCAGGGTTAGGGCTTTCTGGGGTATTAGTGCAAGGCGTGATACGTAATCCGTTAGCATCGCCTGACCTTATGGGTATTAGCGCTGGGGCAGGCCTTGCTGCGACAGCGAGTTTAGTTTGGTTTCCCAATGCACCAGTCAGTGAGCTTCCTGTTGTAGCTATGTTCGGTGGGGTATTGGCTGCAGGGCTGATTGCTGTATTGGCATGGTGGTCAAGGCCAACACCCGCCAAGTTGGCGCTGATTGGTATTGCGGTGAGTGCGTTTCTGGCCAGTTGTATCGACTTCTTGCTGGTTACCAATCCGATCGAGATCAACACGGCCATGGTGTGGTTAACTGGCAGCCTTTGGGGACGAAACTGGCAGCAAGTTCCCTTTATTTGGAGCGTACTGCTCTTGTTGTTACCCATGGCATTGTGGCTTGCTTGGCGATTAGATGTGATGGGGCTTGGCGAGGAAAGTGCGACCATATTGGGTACTAAGCCAAAACAGATTCAGGCTCTTGCGCTATTGGCCGCGGTTTTGCTTGCCAGTGTTAGCGTTTCTGTTGCTGGAACGATCAGTTTTGTGGGTTTATTAGCACCTCATTTAGCCCGCTTGTTGTTTGGGCATAATCATAAGTTGTTAATCCCAGCTTCTGCACTGGTGGGGGCAATTCTGGTTACCAGCGCTGATGGGTTAGCCAGAGGTCTACAACCACCTATTGAATTGCCAGCAGGCGTTCTCACGTCTGTGATTGGCGCGCCATATTTCATCTTTCTTCTCTATCGTTATCGAGGTTGGTAACCATGCTTAAAACGCAGAATCTTTCCGTCGCGTACGGCAAACAAACGATCATACCGAACCTGTCGGTTTCTATCCCTAAGGGAAAAATTACCGCATTGATAGGACCTAACGGGTGCGGTAAATCTACCTTGTTAAAGACGTTAGTCAGAATTAACAAGCCAGTGGATGGAGAGGTGTTGTTTGAAGACAAACCGCTATCAAGCTATGGCGATAAAGCGCTCGCTCGTTCGTTGTCACTTCTTCCGCAAATCTTGGTCAGTCCTGAGGGGATCACGGTAAGAAAGTTGGTCGAATATGGCCGTTCGCCTTATGTCTCGCATTGGGGAAGGTTAGGGCAGGACGATCAAAGGATTGTTGAGCAAGCAATGCGAGATACAGGTGTGCTTGAGTTTGCTGATAAGCCGGTTGAGTCACTGTCTGGTGGGCAGCGTCAAAGAGCATGGATCGCGATGGTAATTGCACAAGATACGGACGTAGTGATGTTGGATGAACCGACCACATACCTTGATATGTCTCACCAAGTGGAATTAATGAACCTGATGCAACAGATGAATGCCAAAGGAAAAACGGTGGTTGTTGTGCTGCATGATCTTAACCAAGCCAGTCGTTACTGCGACCATTTAGTGGTTTTGGAAAAGGGATGCGTAATAGCAGAAGGCTCGCCTGATGAGGTGATGACCGAAACTATGCTCAGTAACGTGTTTGATCTCAAAGCGAGCGTGTTTCGTGACCCTATTTCAAATACGCCAATGTGTGTTGCTATTTAGGAGACTATCAGGCAGCTGGAAAGGATGGATACTTATTCCTTAATACCTTTGGTTTTTGGTAATAAGTATCCGGAAACTTTGTTCTTACTTATTTTCCATTCTCATGTATTATGCCTGCCCATAATTGTATGACAAATGTGTAGCTCTGTTTCCGTATGAATAAAGTCACCAACCACGCCATCTTGCTTTTGGTATTTGCAAACCTATTGGCGTCTTTTTCCGATGTCTCACTAAAAATACTTAATGGTGAAGTTCCCACATTTCAGTATGTGTTTATCCGCCAGCTATTGAGCGTGATCTTACTGCTTCCTTTTTGGCTAAAGCTCCCTAAAGAAACTCGCATGCAAGGCGGTTGCCGCATCAATTTTTTACGGGCTCAATTTATATTAGTGGGCAGTGGTTGTGCGATGATTGCCATTACACACCTTACCTTGGCGACAGCGAACGCGATGTTCTATGTTGGGCCAATCCTGATGCTTCCTCTGTCTATTGTGTTGTTGAAAGAAAGGCCGACATCATCAAAAGTGATAGCGACACTGATAGGCTTCGTGGGTGTATTAATTGTGTTGCGTCCAGAGCAATTTCACTGGGCGGCGATTGCAGGGCTAGGCAGTGCGCTTGCAATGGGTGTTGGTAATATTTTGATCAAGCGTCTGAACGCCGAACAACACATTATCTCGACCTTATTTTGGACTAGTGTTATGACTCTGCCACTTGCACTGGCGTTTGCATTGCCGGCATGGGCCGAGATTGAATGGCGTCATGTGGGGTGGATCATGGCAATCAATCTATTTGTTCTTGGTTATCATGCATTGGTGGTGGTCGCGTATAAAAAGGCTCCAGCAAACCAAATCGCGCTCGCAGAATACTCGGGGTTAGTGTTTGTAACCTTGTTTGGCGTGATGTGGTTTGACGAGATCCCCGACATTCTGACACTGGTTGGTATCAGCCTCATCGTTATTCCAATGATGCCGATTAAATGGAAGAAGTTCTTTAGTCTAGGGAACAGAGCATCTCTCGATGTAGAGGTGAATCAGCCCAAGTCATAATATCTGCGGCTTAACCGCCGCGTATTGCAAAGACGAAACGTGCTAGATGAAAGAAAAGCGAACCTAAGTGGTTCGCTTTTTGTTTTTGAATCATTAAAGACTTAAGAAACGAGCTTAACAAGCCGCATGATTAGGAAGTCAGTTTGGGGTAGGTCGTCTAAACTTAACGTCTGTTGTTTAAAACTTAGGTGATTAAAGTTCTCATGCTTAAAGTTTGTATAGCATCAAAAAATAGAACAATTTGGACTCTAAAAACGTTCTCGAAAATAAACGTAAATTAACCCTTTACCTCAACTTAACTTGAGGTATTAGCATGTACAACGTTGCTTATGAGAATACTTTAAGGAGAGAAGAATGATCCAACTTGAACATGTAAATTTAGTCGTCAAAGACATCCCTGAAATGCTGACTTTCTACAAAGCGGCGTTCCCTCATTGGTATGTCCGTGATGAGGGGAAAGGGGAGTGGTCAGGTAAGCCACGTAACTGGCTGCACTTTGGCGATGAGTATCAATATATCGCAATGAGTGATCATGGAGAGGGTGAAAATAGAGACTTAGCCGGACACTCCGTTGGTCTCGCTCACTTCGCTTATGTGACCCATAATATTGAGAGTGTGATTGAACGCCTTATTGATGCGGGCTTCCCAATAGCCAAACCCGGAGCCGAAGAACCTTATCGTAAAAACGTCTACTTTGTGGATCCGGCAGGTTTTGAAATCGAGTTCGTAGAATACCTAAGTGATGATCCTAAACTGCGCAATGCTACGTAATAAAACTCATTAATCGAGTTGGTGTGTTAGAGCGAGTTTGTTCGAAATAAAACGTCTGAGAAAAGGTGCTAGGAAAGACTTACAGAAAAGGGCGTTGTGGAATAATCCGCAATGCCCTTTTTAGATCTATTTAATCGCTGATTGGCTAACTGGTATTCAGCTCTGTTATTTGGCTATCTACTTAGCTTTAAATGGGACCAATAACTGTTTACCAAACACATTGATTAGTGCGCCTGTCACGATCAGCCCACCACCTAGATATGTCCAAACCGATGGAATCTCATTGAACACCCAAACACCTAATAGTGCTGAGAATACGATCTGAACGTATGAGTAAGCTGAAGCTTTACCAGCCGCTTGAGTTTGCATTGCTTTGGTCAAACCGTATTGGCCTATTTGTGTGAAAATCCCCACCAGAACCAGCATCATGGTTAAGAAAAGGCTAGGCCACACAAAGTCGTTCCAGATCAGGGCGGTCGATATTGGCAGAGCGACCAGTGGGAAGTAGAAGATGATGACTGAGCTGTCTTCAGTTTGGCTAAGCTTTCTTACAATCACATAAGCAATTGAGCTACCAAACGCGCCACATAACGCCAGCATAATACTGAATAGCGGCAACTCGCTGCTCGCGCTGCTGTTCATGCTTGGCTGTACCATTACCGATAATCCCGCTAGGCAGAATACAATGCATATCATGGTCGACTTTTGGACGCGTTCTTTCAGGAACAGTACGCCAAGTAACGCAGTAAATACGGGATGCACGTATTGTAGAATGGTGGCTTCTGCTAACGGAAGAGTGGTTACAGCGTAGTAAACGCACATCAAGGCTGCGGTACCAACAGCGCCACGAACAAACAACAGAGGCTTGTTATTGCCCCAGATAGAAATGCCTTTTCGTTTAACGTCGATGTAGCTGATGATCAAAGACACCAAAGCCCTTGCTGCAACAATTTCAAATACAGGTATGCCGTAATTGCTAACGTATTTCACACAAGCTGACATCAGTGCGAATCCAAAAGCGGAAAGGATCATGAACCGAACCCCGACAGGGATCAGTGAAAAAGAGAAAGAAGGCATAAAAATATCAATTGGTTGAGGGGAAAAGGAATCATAACGTAGTTTAGAAGAGCCGACCAAAGCCTTTGTCCTGTTCTGGTCAACTTGATTCAATTAATTCTCATTTCAGTTCTGTTCAAAACTCATCCCGCATAACATCGGCGATAGCTCAGTTTTATAAAATCACCATCAACAGAAGGTGACGCTAATTCAACTCTGATTTATCCGTCGTTTTAATTGTCGTTCTTATTCATATCATTCTTGTGAATTTATAATGAGAGATATGTTCTATGAAACCAATCAATACCCTACTCATATCCGCACTTGCCGTTTGTTCTTTTAGCTCAGCCACTTATGCTGACACTATTTTGCATGCTTTCAATTGGAAGTATTCGGACGTAACGGCCAACGCTAATCAAATTGCACAAGCTGGTTACAAGAAAGTACTCGTTGCTCCGGCAATGAAATCGAGCGGCAGCCAATGGTGGGCGCGTTACCAACCTCAAGACCTTCGTGCCATTGATTCACCTCTCGGCAACACACAAGATTTAGCCGCAATGATTGCCGCACTTAAAGGTGTGGGTGTTGATGTGTATGCCGATGTGGTGTTGAACCATATGGCGAATGAAAGCTGGAAGCGAAGTGACTTGGATTACCCTGGCACAGAAGTGCTAAACGATTATGCGAGCCGTTCAAGCTACTTTGCTGACCAGACTCTGTTTGGCAACTTAGCGCAAGGTTTTGTCTCGGCTAACGATTTCCATGCCGCAGGTTGTATTTCAGATTGGAACGATCCAGGTCACGTTCAGTACTGGCGTTTGTGTGGTGCCGATGGCGATGTAGGTTTACCTGACCTTGATCCGAATAACTGGGTGGTTTCACAGCAACGTTTATATCTGAAAGCGCTAAAAGATATGGGGATCAAAGGTTTCCGTATTGATGCGGTAAAACACATGAGCCAGTACCAAATCGATCAGGTATTCACGTCTGAAATTACTGCGAACATGCATGTGTTCGGTGAAGTCATTACCAGCGGTGGAGCAGGAAACAGCGGCTATGAGTCATTCTTAGCGCCGTACCTGAATAATACTAATCACTCCGCGTACGATTTCCCACTGTTTGCGTCGATTCGCTCGGCATTCTCAATGGGCGGTGGCTTGAATCAGCTGCATGATCCTAAAGCCTACGGCCAAGCATTGGATGATAATCGCTCAATTACTTTTGCGATCACACATGATATTCCAACCAATGACGGTTTCCGTTACCAAATTATGGATCCACAAGACGAGCAGCTTGCTTACGCTTACATCCTTGGCAAAGATGGCGGTACGCCGTTGATCTACAGTGATGACCTTCCTGATTCTGAAGATAAGGATAACGGTCGTTGGGGCAATGTTTGGAATAGCTCAAATATGAAGAATATGTTGAGCTTCCATAACGCGATGCAAGGTAAATCGATGACGATGATTTCCAGCGACCAATGTACTTTGCTGTTTAAGCGTGGCAAAGAAGGCGTTGTTGGTATTAACAAGTGTGGTGAAACCCGTGGCGTGACGGTTGATACCTACCAACATGAATTCAATTGGAATGTTCAATACAAAGACGTATTAAGCAGCGCGACAGAAACCATTTCTTCTCGCTACCATACCTTCAATCTACCACCACGCAGTGCGCGTATGTTTAAGCTTTAATGCTCACTAAATAAAAGCGATAAACGACTGGTAGAAAGCATAAGCCGCAGCAAGTTCTGCGGCTTAGTTGTATCTGGGCTTACGGCTTACCGTTACTGATGATCGCTAATAACACCAAACCAATGATTCTGGTGAGCTAATGATTTCAGCAACTCGATCTCTTTTGTTGTCTCTTCCCTAAGCCATTCAATAAGGTCATTGATGATAGGTGTGTGAGTACGCTGGTGCATAAAGTAAGTCCAAGCACTGTGTTGGATCTTTGCATTCTTAGGGCAGTATAAGAAGCCTCGTTGGAGCTCTTGTTGTACTAGCAATAGATCTGTGACCGTAACGCCTTCACCGGATAAACAGGCACTGAGCGCCATATCTAAAGACAAGAAACTGGTATTTCTGACGGGTTTCTTTGGTGGGAATTCAACATCGGCCAACCACACTTTCCAGTCATGATGATCTAAGGTTGGATGGAGCCTTGGCAAGGTTAAGATCGAATCGAGGTCGGTGTCTTTATTCGTTAAGTTGGTCGAATTAGTTAAATTGGCAGAATTAGTTAA
Source organism: Vibrio sp. QJM3NY_26 (assembly GCF_057786005.1). NCBI lineage: Bacteria > Pseudomonadati > Pseudomonadota > Gammaproteobacteria > Vibrionales > Vibrionaceae > Vibrio > Vibrio sp. QJM3NY_26. The sequence goes on from NZ_CM173516.1 coordinate 1,237,336, forward strand.
GCTAGTCGAGCAGACCGGCGCCATGAACTCTTCACGCAAGAAGGTGATGTCAGGTGCCTTGTCATAGCGTTTTTTGAAACGCGTGTGGAAGATCAGTAGATCATACTCACTACTATTAATCGATTCGTCTTCCTCAATCACAGGAACAATGACGATCTCATGATCTTGATAACGCTCGTTTAATTCCCGCACTTTAGAGATCAATACTCGCGTCGCGAAACTCAGGGTCGCTTTGATCACAATACGTTTCTGCTTGGGCTCACTCCAAGAGGAAATGACAGCTTCGATATTGGCGTAGCTATCACGCAAAGCCACATACAAATCATGACCTTGTTCTGTTAATTCAATCGCTCGATGCTTACGAATAACCAATGATGCGTTTAACTCATCTTCAAGCTGTTTGATCTGTCGGCTGATCGCACTTTGTGTCACATGCAGCTCTTCGGCAGCCAGAGTAAAGCTCATCAGCCTTGCTACAGCTTCAAAGGCTTTGAAACCATTATGTGAGGATGGCAAGCTAGGATATGGGGTCATAATTCGTTCGCATGAGTTTATGGAATGTTAGAGTCGCAAATTTATCAATTGAACGCTAGCCTCATCGATCGTATTTTGGGCGAAATTACCTGAGGCGCTCATGAAAAAAATACTCACTCTCGCATTCCCTTTGATCATTTCACAGCTGATCTCTATGGCGTTAGTCCTTACTGATGTTTGGATGATGTCGCGTATCAGTGTGTCAGCCCTTGCGGCTGGTGGCTTAGGCGCCTCTATCTACTTTTTCATCTTCATTATTGCGAGCAGCACCGTGGGTTGTGTCGCGAACCTGATCGCGATCGCTTATGGTCAGCGCGTAGCTCGTCCAGAGTTTGGTAACACGCAAATTAGATTGGCTGTGAAAGGCGCAAGCATGCTGGCATTCGTGCTCAGTGTGACCTTAATGGCCAGCTTCTGGTTTGCTCCGTTGGTATTGGAAGCAGCAAAACAGCCGCCAGAAGTGATCACCTTAGCCATGGAATATGTACACGCCTTGAAATGGGTGATGTTGCCTTCGCTTATCTTATTGGTGCTTCGTGGCTTAACCAGTGCGTTTGGTAATGTGCGCTCCATTCTTGTGATGTCGATTATCACCGTAATTCTGAATGTGCCAGTCAGCTACTTCTTAACCTTCCAATTAGACATGGGCTTAACGGGTTTAGGGCTAGGTACGGCTATCGCGGCATTTATCGTGATGGTTGGATACACGGTTTGGGTATTCAAACGTGATGAATTCAGGCAGTTCGCCCCTTGGTTAAACACAGAAGAGTATTCAATTAAGTTGATGAGTCCGCTTTTAATGATGGGTTTACCTATCGGATTAGCAGCATTACTTGAACATGGTCTCATTTACGGTGGCACTTTGATGGCGGGAACGATCAGTATTGCTTCTTTAGCCTTACACCAAATCCTGCTGCAATGCTTAAGCTTTACTTGGAACTTCAATTTCGGTTTCTCACAAGCTGCGGCGATTTTGGTGGGGCGTGATTTTGGTGCGGGTAACTACGAAGGGATCAAAAGAACCTCGATTCTCAGCTTTATCTTGGTGTCGGTGTTGAGCGTGGCGTTGTCTGCCGTGTTCATCATATGGCCTGAAATGATCGCTTCTCTCTTTAAGCTAGACGACGGCACGGGCGCGATGACTTCGTTATTGGCTTCTGTTATCTGGGTAGTCGCGTTGTGCTTCATCGTTGATGCTTGGCAGTTACTGGCAATTAACCTATTGAGAGGGATGAAGATTGTTTCAATGCCAACCGTGATGACAGCCATTGGTTACTGGGTATTTGGCCTACCTGCTGCTTGGTATTTGATGCCAAAATTTGAATTGGCAGGGATTTGGGGCGGAATCGGCGTTGGTTTAGGTGTAACGGGTATTCTATTGCTTATCCAATTGATGCGTGTCATTCAAAAGAACAACCAATCTCCAGATTTGTCGAATCATGCTTATACGTGATTTGCTAATGGTGCACTGAACAGCAAAAAGCCGCAGTCATTAAAGTGACTGCGGCTTTTTGTTATCTATTCAGATTCTGCCTTTTGGGGGAGGGGGAAGAATCAATATCAGGATTAGGTGCAGCTATTTTCTACTAGACGATTTATTGCCAGGCTACTTTCTACCAAACTGCTTTCTACCAAACTATTTTTCACCAGAGAGCGCAGACTTCATCATGGTTTTGAATTGCTCTTTCTGCTCTTCAGTTAACACATTATAAATGTTGTTCTTTAGACGCATCTCTTGCATCACCATCGACTTCTCGGTTGCTTGAACGGTGTCGATGATCTTTTCCATCTCGGCTTCATTGAAATCAGGTTGAGTCACAAGGCTGATCTGTTTCTTCTTGAGTTCTATCGCGCTATCCATGTCAATCTGTGTTCTATCAGATTGATAGCCTTCAACAAGGGAGATGACTTCCGCGTGTTGCTCTTCGCTTAGGTTTAAAGAAGCAATAACCATTTGCAGTGGGCTCACTGCGGGTTGTGGCGGTTGTTGTGGTGATGAAGCACTCACAAACGGAGCGGTAACGAGTAGAGCTGAAGCAGTTAATACATAAAGCGACTTTTTCAGTGATTTCATTGAATTTCTCCTGTTAGTGGAAACATGAGTATAGATTGCGAAGCTGAACTCGATATGAACACGCTGTTCAGTTAAGTACACGCAGCTAACTACGTTCAACTAAGAGCGTCCAGATTGGTATGTTCAGATAGTATAGGGCGGGTTAGACCTTGGTCTTACAGAAACCGAGCGCAAAGGTGACTAGAATGATTTGAGTTGCTCACCGTTTTATCAAGGAATACACAAATGGAAGTTGGATTGTTCTGGGCTGAAAAAGGAATGTTAGTGCTTGGCGCACTGTTTGTTTTGACGAGCATGATGCAGTACGGAAGACGCAGTAGCGATTGGAAGGGCGTGATTACGATGTTTTATAAGCGTATCCCAATGAGTATCGCGGAATACAAATGGTATCGTTTGGGTATCGCTTTATTGGTGTTTGCTGTGGTTATACGTTTCGCATTACTGATCTTATGGCCTTCATACCAGTTCTAGTTCTTCACACTACGTCTCTTATCATGGCTACATAAAGCCGATAAATGAATGAGTAAACCGAGCCTTAATAAACTCACTTATTAAGGCTACCATTTCATAAACTAGCTCTATTGTTCTATCAAAAAGTGCTATTACTCTATTATGATGAACGGTTATTACCTTTGTAGCATATTGTTTTTCATGAAGAATAATGCCAGATAATAGCTCACCTGCTTGTTCCATCATTCTTACTAATAATCTACACATAAATTCATTCACCCCGTACCTGATACTATAATGTTCTGTTACACTCGTCCGAATTAGCTTTAATTTGTCGGTGGTGCATTTATGTCGTTCCCAGTTCTTATATGTGATGATTCTGCGTTAGCAAGGAAGCAGATGGCTCGATCACTGCCTAGTTCTCTAAATGCAGATATAACTTTTGCTGTTCATGGGCTCAATGCACTTGAAGAGCTCGCTCAAAACCAATTTAAATTGATGTTCCTCGACCTCACCATGCCGGAATTAGACGGCTATGGCACATTGGAAGAGATGCAACGTTTGGGTGATACCACACCTGTTGTCGTTGTTTCGGGTGACATACAACCAAAAGCACAACAGAAGGTGTTGGATCTCGGCGCCAAAGCGTTTTTACAAAAGCCGATCGATAAAGAAGCGCTAAAAGCTATTTTACGTGAGCATGTTGAGCCGCCAAAACAGCCTCAGATCATTACTCCAACCGCTTTAGAACTGCCAATACTTCGCAGACGCGATATCTATATGGAAGTGGCGAACGTAGCGATAGGCCGTGCAGCTGATGCACTGGCTCGTCACTTTAATGTATTTGTCCACTTACCACTGCCGAACGTCAACATCTTCGAAGTGAGTGAATTGCACATGGCGCTTCGTGACCTAGCCGACAACGACCAAGTGTCGGGTGTTTGCCAAGGTTTTAGCGGAGAAGGCATTGCAGGCGAAGCATTAGTTTTGTTGAGTGACTCCAGCGTGAGCGACCTTAAAAAGCTCATGAAGGTGCCAACTGAAAGCGAGCAGCTAGAAGAGTTAGAGCTACTGATGGATGTGTCGAACATCTTAGTCGGCTCATTCTTGAATGGGTTAGGGGAGCAGTCAGAAGTTCGTTTCTTCCAGAGCTCTCCTGTACTGCTAGGTCAACACATCTCGATTGATTCTGTGATTGAAAACACCAGTGGTTCATTTAAGAAGACCATGACTTTCGAAGTCAGCTATAACATTGATGGCACTTCTATCCGTTGTGACCTTCTGTTTATGTTTGTCGATGAGTCTCTGCCTCTTCTAGACAACAAATTGGCCTACCTAATGGAGGAGTTTTAATATGCTGAATCTTCCTGCTGAATTTGAACAGTTCCACTGGATGGTGGACATGGTTCAAAACGTCGATATGGGGCTGGTGGTCATTAATCGTGACTTTCAGGTACAAGTTTGGAATGGCTTTATGACGCACCATAGCGGTAAGCAATCGCATGATGCGATCGGTAAGTCGATCTTTGAGTTATTTCCTGAGATCCCAGAAGAGTGGTTTAGACTGAAAACCAAGCCAGTCTATGACCTAGGTTGCCGCAGCTTCATTACATGGCAACAAAGGCCTTATCTGTTTAAGTGCCGCAATGTTCGCCCTGTAACTCAACAAGCCGATTTCATGTACCAGAACGTGACGCTGAACCCAATGCGCTCACCAACAGGGCAAGTCAGCTCATTGTTCTTATCTATTCAAGATGCGACCGCTGAAGCGTTAGTTTCTCAAAAGAACTAGCACTGCTCTATTCACTAAACAGCACTTTTCTATGTGCGTATTAGTATCAGTCTGATCAGCGAATAAAAATGGCTAAGGTTTACCACTTTAGCCATTTTTTTGCTTTCTATTCTTCAAATCTAATCTTTCCCCTAGTTTTTCACGTCAACCAATCCTCTTTTACTAAGCGCTTTGCTGAATGTTCCTGGTTAAATGAACGAAAGGGCAGCCACGAAATGTGCTTTTGGAACGGTAATGCTACGGGTTAATAGAAATTAGATTTATAAAGTTTGAGCTTCAAAGCATTATTTAATGGAGTGCAAGGGCTGGATTCTCAAACCCAAGTGAATCTCGACCTATAAATCGGCCCCATGGCACAGTGCTTTTCCAAATTGAGGCGAACTGACAAGGTGATGAGATTGCCGGATTTGGTCGAAAACAAAGAAAATTTGGGAAAAAATCGAATTTATTTAAGAAAAAAGACATTTTTTTGTTGGAGAAAAGTGTGATTTTTATGTGATTTCGAGGCATTTTCTTCACATTATTGCTTAATGAGGGTGATATTGAGTGAGATAGGGAGGAAAACGATTGCGCAATAAACCGACAGCGTTTGCGTGAATAGTTCGCTAAGTTATTAATTAATAAGAATTTAGTGGGAAAGTAAAGCTGAGGGGTTTGAAGCAGGTATGGAATCTTTGAGAGGATAGCACAAAAAAAAGTGAAATATCAGACTTGCTGTTACTAAATCACGACCTATAATGCTGAAAACCGGAGCGTCTGCCAACGCTCCGGTTTTTTTGTGTCCGAAGAAAAGTAAACTCGTCTGCCAACGGTTTTACTACGCATTTCGCGAGAGACACATAATTTTATGAATCAAGGAAAACACCATGCGTATCGAACAAGAACTTAAGTTAGGTTTCAAAGATGTACTCTTCCGTCCGAAGCGTTCTACCCTTAAAAGCCGTTCTCAAGTTGAATTAACCCGCGATTTTACATTCAAGCATAGCGGTCGTCAATGGTCTGGTACTCCAGTAATTGCAGCGAACATGGATTCGGTAGCAAGCTTTGAAATGGCAGCCGCTCTAGCAGAGCACGGTGTTATGACTGCAGTACACAAGCACTACACAGTAGAGCAGTGGGCTGAGTTCGCTAAAACAGCAGACAAGAAAACTCTGAACAACGTATTTGTATCAACGGGTACGTCTGAAGCTGAGTTCGAGAAAGTTAAGAAGATTATGGCGCTTAGCGAAGAGTTCGTATTCATCTGTATCGATATCGCTAACGGTTACTCAGAGCACCTTGTTGAGTTCGTACAGAAAGTACGTGCAGAATTCCCGACTAAAGTTATCTCTGCTGGTAACGTTGTAACAGGTGACATGGTTGAAGAGCTAATCTTAGCTGGCGCAGACATTGTTAAGGTTGGTATCGGCCCTGGTTCTGTTTGTACTACACGTGTTAAAACAGGCGTAGGTTACCCTCAACTTTCTGCAATCATCGAGTGTGGCGACGCAGCACACGGCCTTGGCGGCATGATCATCGGTGACGGTGGCTGTTCGTGTGCGGGTGACGTATCTAAAGCGTTCGGCGGCGGTGCTGACTTCGTAATGCTAGGCGGCATGCTAGCGGGTCACTCTGAGTCAGGTGGTGAAGTTGTAGAGCAAGACGGTAAGCAATACATGAAGTTCTATGGAATGTCGTCTCAGTCAGCTATGGACAAGCACTCAGGTGGTGTTGCTAAGTACCGTGCTGCGGAAGGTAAAACTGTTTTACTTCCATACCGTGGTTCAGTTCACAACACAATTTCTGACATCCTTGGTGGTGTACGTTCAACTTGTACATACGTAGGCGCAGCAAAGCTTAAAGAGCTAACTAAGCGTACGACTTTCATCCGTGTACAAGAGCAAGAGAACAACGTATTCGGTAAAGAGTAATCTGAACGAGTTCGAATAGTTTGAAAATCAAGAGCCGCTTTTTTGCGGCTCTTTTTTTTTGTCTGGGGACAAAAGCTACGATTGTTGTGCTACTAGAGTTGCTGGAAATCGGAAGTATTGTTGAACTTGGTTTCATGCTCGGCCAACCGGATAAGCCCTTTATTCGATGCGTGCTGCCACTTGGTTTCAAACTGCCTGGCATCAAAGAAGGCGAAAGACGATACCTGCAGCGCAAAGGCGTTTTGACCAGAAAGGTAACTTTGAACGTAAGGCAGACCAAGCCGACAAGCTTGAATGCCTCGCTCAACAAATCAAAGTGCTAGAAGATCGAGGCTCTGAAATTGGTGGTAACCACACTGAAACCGTCAAAGGCGATAGAATCATCAAAGTTAAGAACATCACTGAAGACGCTGACACCATAAAGTTTAATGGCGGGGGAAGGCGTTTGTACCGGCGCGAGCATTTGCCCTTTCATGGGAAAACCGCATGTCGATGTATCATCCACCGTTTATGCAGGGAAAGACTAATGGCATTAAGTAAACATCATTGAAACAGAAGCTAGAAACCGAACTGAAAGCCAAAGGCTTTGTGCTTGATGGCGAGTTCGCCATGGCAGGCATGGTGGTGGAAGCCATTGCGAATGCTGTAGTAGATGAGATCACTCAGAATGCACAGGTAGAGGTTATCGAGGGGAGCTCGAAAGGTAATTACCAAGTGAGGTAGTTTTAGAAATTATTTTCCAATCAAATTATATACCTAGCTCACATTCAGCGTGTGTATCGGTATGGTATTTTTATCTTAGTTATCAGTTGGCTTAGGCTGTTTATTGAACAATACAAAAGGATAATAATATGAGTTTTTGGAAGGTGCTAGGTGGAGCCGCTATTGGAGTTGGTGCAATTGCAGCAGCCCCTTTTACTGGCGGTGGTTCATTACTTGGAGCTGCCACATTGGCAGGCTCTTTGGCGGGAACCGCGACAGTTGCTGCAGCTGTTGGGGCTGGCGTAGCTGGTGCCGCAGTAGGTGCCAGCTTTGATGGTGATGATGATGCCGAAAAACGAGGAGAAGAAAAAGCAGCCGCTAAATATGAAGCTAAATATAACAAAATTGAATCTGCTTTCAAAGACGCAGAGAAAAGGCTTAACGATACGGATGATTACTTTAATCTTCTAATCGCAATGGAAGCTGTGGGACTAGCATGTGCCGCTTGTGATGGCGAGGTATCTCAGGAAGAACGAGTTGAAATTGATGAATTTATTTCTGGCGTGATGAGTAGCTCTTTACCACCACATATTAAAACCAAAATAGATAGTATTGCGAATAACCCACCAAATATTACTACTGCTTATGAATATGCCAGCAAAGTGTCTCCAGAGTCTATGGGGCTATTCGAAGAGATTATTGATGTGGTAATGCATGCTGATGATTATGTGCATGAAAACGAAAAAGCATTTTTGGAAGCTTGGAGAAAGCTTGTTGCTTGATAAGGAGTTTTTATGACAACTAGAGCAAAACGATATCAGCAAAGAAAGGCCAATCGTAAAACGTTTCGTGAAACAGCCCATATCAATGAAGTTGCTTCTCAGGAGTTGGTCTCCCAGTTTTTGTCAGAAGAGTCGGATAGCAGTTTTTCTGACAAAATGTTTTTTGTTAGTCCAACTTATGATTTGGAAGTGACAGAGCAAGAAGTAAATGATTCGCTAAACATGTTAGACCGTTCATTTACTAAAGATAAGTACGATGTTCTTTTTGAATCTAGCAAAGAGGTTTTAATTGATCAGCTTTTGTCGCCACTGAAATTGAGTCGTGCAGACCTAGAAGGTGTAGATAGGAATTTTGAATACAACCGAGTTGATTATACCAAATCACCTAAAAGTGTAGGCGGGCAGGGAGTTTCATTTGATACTCAAAAAAAACGAAGTAAGTTAGATGCCACGACCCCCGAAGGGCAAATTAAAGATATCAACACGGGGGACTATCATGATTCGTCAGTTATGGATTTCGATCATAATAAGCCATTAAAGAGCATGCATGATGACGGTGGTTTTATGTTATCTGATGCGAAAAAAGCGGAATTTGGCGCAGACTCTGACAATCATAGTTTTACACATCAAAGTATAAATCGCTCTAAAGGTGATAAAGACCATAAAGAGTTTGTTGAAGGCTCGAACAATGGCGACCTTGATAAAAGACGTACTAACGCAGTCCATGCTAGAGGTGAACAAGCTGCGGAAAAATACGTTCCTTCTGACCCGCTTGAAAAAACGATTTGGATAGCAAGAGAAGGAGCAAAAGATGGTATCAAAACTGGAGCTAACCAAGGTCTTCAACAAGCGTTAGGAGCTTTGCTTTCAGGTTTTATATCGTCTATTTTTGAAGAGGTTAAAGATGTTATTTCTAATGGTTGGAAAAATGGTGAATACAGTGACTCATGGTTAGGTGTCCTAAAAGTCAGGCTGGGAAGAGTTGTTACTAAGGTATTAGGTCAATGGAAAAATGTTGCCTCAGCTTTTTCTACAGGAGCGATTTCCGGGTTACTTTCTGCGATTTCTACTGCTGTTATAAACATGTTCGTGAGAACGAGCAAGAATGCAGTTAGATTGATTAGAGAAGGTTTTATGTCTCTAATGAAAGCGATTAAAACCCTGATATTTCCTCCTGAAGGTATGACAATGAACCAAGCTGCTCATGAGGCTAGTAAAGTCTTTGCTACTGGTTTAGTGGTTACTGGCGGGATACTTGCGACTGAGTCTATCGCTACTTTTATAAATGGTATTCCTTTTGCTGATACCATCGCTATGGTTATAGGAGGACTGTTATCTGGTTTAGGTTCCCTGTTTGTTGTGTACTTACTGGATAAGCTAGATCTTTTTGGGGTCAATGCAGATGAACGTCATGAGTTTATCATTGGTACTTTAGAGCCAAGAATTGATAGTCGTATAGAGAGTACGGAAGCAATTATTAACCGACTGAATTTAAGTTATTAATTCTGGAAAGTGAAACGATGGCGGTATTACCTAGGTATACCGCCTTTTTGTTACTCAGTCACTGAGAAGTGGCGGCAAAAATGGCGGCATTCATTGTAAAACAGCGTTATTTATGGGTGTAAATCGTCGTTTTTACTGTTTTTATATACATAGGTGTCAAGTTAACTAATTGATTTTATTTTGATTGTTGTGCTTTTTGTTAAGTTCTACGGCATGTCTTCACAGTCGGCTATGGACAAGCACTCAGGTGGTGTTGCTAAGTACCGTGCTGCGGAAGGTAAAACTGTTTTACTTCCATACCGTGGTTCAGTTCACAACACAATTTCTGACATCCTTGGTGGTGTACGCTCAACTTGTACATACGTAGGCGCAGCAAAGCTTAAAGAGCTAACTAAGCGTACGACTTTCATCCGTGTACAAGAGCAAGAGAACAACGTATTCGGTAAAGAGTAATCTGAACGAGTTTGAATAGTTTGAAAATCAAGAGTCGCTTTTTAGCGGCTCTTTTTGTTTTGGGACTTATAAAAACGTTATTTGATGGGCAGCCTACGCCATCCAATCAAATCCCTTGATCAAGTTGGGCAAAATAAAGTGTATGAGTTATTTCAATGTTAGACGTTCACGCAGAACATTATTGCCCCAAACTTTGTTAGAACGCCTTCAACTATAACGGTGCTAGTGAGGAGTCTTAAGGTTCGGCTTAACGTGTACTCTGGTCACGCTGGCAAGATATTGACGAGTGGGATGGGGCGGCGAGGCTGAGTCCTCCCTCAATGTTAGCGACGTGGTAGGTAGCACATGAAACTATTGGAACGACGGGATTATTACTCTTGATATCTTTAGAGCAATCCTTTATTACCAACATAATGTTTTGTTGGTCAGGTACTTACATCAACCTTAGTCTAAGTCACGTAAAGCTAGTTTAATTTATGATAGCGTTGTTTCATAATGTTTGATGCTATGGAGCTTATGCGTGATAACTGAAATTACACTTGATGGCGTGGCGAGTTATAAGAAGAAAGCGATTCTCACCACTGATAAAAAAGTCAATATTGTTTATGGCCTCAATGGGTCCGGTAAAAGTACTTTCTCAAATTATTTTTATGATCTAGATAATCCCAATTACAACCAATGTAGCCATCGTGTTGGTGATGCTTCTATCCTTGTGTATAACCAAAGCTTCATTAAAGAAAACTTTTATGACAAAGATTCGCTGAATGGCATCTTTAGCCTATCCAAAGAAAATAAAGATGCAAAAGAAAAAGTCGAAGCTGTAACTGTAGAGATAGGAAAGTTAGCAAAAGACAAGGAAGCCTTACAAAAAGAAATTGATGCTCAAGAACTGCTTATAACGACAGCGAAGCTTAAGGCTCAAGCTAAAGCGTGGGAAATAAAAACAAGTTACTCTGGTGGTGATCGAGTTCTAGAGTTTTGTCTGAAAGGGAGAATGGGAGGTAAAGAGCCTCTATTTAATCATCTTGTTTCAATTCCTTTACCGCAATCCAAACCAACAAAAACGGTTGCTATTTTAAAAGACGAAGCCAATGCAATTGGTGGTGATACTGCAACGAAATATTCAGTCCTTAGTAAGCTAAGTTCATACAAATTGCGCGATGAAGATGTTACTTCGCTAAAAAATATCATTGTGGGAAGTGATGACAGTCCAGTTTCAACATTAATTTTGAAATTGCAAAACTCAGATTGGGTAAGCGATGGTTTAAAATACATTGAAAATATTGAAGATGATCAGTGTCCTTTCTGTCAGTCAAAGACAATAACAGAAGCATTTACTAAACAAATTAAAGACTATTTCGATGAGTCTTATCAAGATAGTGTCAATGAAATTAAAGGTATTAAGTCTCAGTATGAAACAAAAATAACTCAATTTGCTAGTTTAGATGAATATAAACAAAACCCTTTTTCAGCGTCTAATCTTATAGATTTGGTAAAGTATCACGGTCAAGTTCTCAATGGACTCAAATCAAACCTAACTTCAATTCAAAAGAAGGTATCGAACCCAAGTTTAAAAGTAGTTTTGACCGATGTATCTGAACCTGCTGATAATTTTAATTTATTGATAGATAAAATTAACAAAGAGATTGGCGAGCATAACGCACGTATAGATAACTCTTCTGCTGAGTTGGCTAAAATTAACGAACAATTCTGGATCATATTGAGATATGAATATGATCAGACGATCAGTGCTTTCTATGATGTAAAAAGTAGTGCCGATAAGGTGATCGATGAAAAGCAAAAAGAGCTGAAAGAGAAAACAAACTTACAAAGAGAAAAAGATACAGAACGAGTTAAGCACCAAAAATCTACGGTTAATATCGAAGATGCAATTTATAACATAAACCAAGGCTTAACTGAGATTGGCATTATGGATTTTCATATAGAAAGGTATGAAGATGACTTATATCGTCTTGTGCGTGAAGATGCTAACGACAAAATTTTCTCTTCTTTAAGTGAAGGCGAAAAAATGATTATCAGCTTTCTTTATTTTAGGGAATTGTTCAGAGGTAAACAAAGTGCAACGGAAGGGCAGGTTAAGAAAATTGCTATTATAGATGATCCTGTATCAAGCCTTTCACACATCTTTGTATACAACATAGGACAATTATTAAAAAATGATTTCTTTAACTCAACATCGGTAGAGCAAGTTTTTGTTTTGACCCATAGCTTGTATTTTTTCTATGAGTTAACGGATGCTAATCATACAAGACGTAAGGAAAATCAGAATCTTTTCCGTCTATCTAAGAATACCATTGGTAGTTCAATTAACGTTATGAAGTATGAAGAAGTTCAAAACGATTATCAGTCATACTGGTCTGTGATTAACGATGATAAACAGCCACCAGCTTTGATTGCTAATTGTATGAGGAATATCATTGAGTATTTCTTTAACTTTGTCCAAAAAGAAGATTTAAGTAATGTAATTCAAAAGCCAGAATTGAAGGAATTAAGGTTCCAAGCATTTGTAAGGTACATCAACAGAGAGTCTCACTCATTAGGGCAGAACATCTTTGATTTTAAAGAATTTGACTATAACGATTTTAAAGAAGGTTTAAGATTGGTGTTTGATGTAACAGGTTATAATTCCCATTACAATAAAATGGCGAAAATTAAGGCTTAGTTTCCCACGACAGCACTGTAGATAGGCTGTATTTAAACTATTGTTGTGTAAGAAAAATAGAGTAGGACTTTATACTCTTTGTATCAATTCACAAAAATATCAACTTGTGCTTTTTCAATATGATTTGAACATAAAGAGCCGCTTTTTAGCGGCTCTTTATGTTTGAGTTTTAGCTATCACTCAGTAGAGCATTAACTCTCAATTTTTCTACTTCGCATAATTCGAAGGAAACAGTGCTCGTTTCGCTTCTTCATCACGTTCAGTTTTAAATTCAATGCCTTTGCCGATTTCGCGAGCGCGCAGTGCAGCAGGGCGGGCGTTGATTGCATCGAACCAACGCTTCAAGTTCGGGTAAGGTTCTAGGCCTTCTTCACCAAGCACGAAAGGTGCTTTATCAATCCAACCCCATGCCGCGACATCGACAATGGTGTACTCATTTCCGACGATAAATTCACGACCTTCCATGTGCTTGTCTAACACTTCGTAATGACGTTGTGCTTCGCGTAGATAACGATTTACCGCGTAATCTAAGCCTGCTGGTGCAGCATGGCGGAAGTGTACCGATTGACCCGAATAAGGACCAAGACCGCTCGCGATAAACATCATCCAAGATAGAAGTTCTGCTCTGTCTTCTGGTTGTCCCGCTAGCTTGCCAGTTTTCTCTGATAGGTAAAGAAGGATAGCGTTAGAGTCGAATACACGTTGTCCATCGTCTTCAATGGCTGGTGTTTTACCGTTCGGATTAATCAAACGATATTCCGGCGTGTGTTGCTCGCCTTTTAAGGTATCAACAGGAACAAGTTCAAAATCTAGGCCGGTCTCTTCTAGAAACAGAGCGATCTTCATTGGGTTGGGTGTTTGGTGAAAATAGAACTTAAGCATGGGGTAACTCCTTGTATTGGTAATTCATTAAAGCATCACTTGAACGGTCGTTCAATAATTGATTTTAATTTATTTGAAAATCGGTTGATGCGTGTTTTAAATCTATGCGCTTAAAACTTCGTTATTAGAGCGAGAAGGGAATCGAGCGATTCAGTGTGTTGGATTTTAAGTTGTTGAAAAAATGAGCTTAAAGTTGCTGTTTGGGCGTGTTGTTTTCTGCGGAGTTTGGATTTGTGATGGGTGGTTTTCGGTGGAATAGGGCGTATGGATTCCGCAGTTAGATATTCCAAAATTACCCGTAAATTCCCCTCGAAACCAAAATTATCTCGATGCGCAGGCTTACTGGTAAGTTCAAAATCGTGATCTGTTGCCACACCTTATGCAACAAATGAATATTAACCTTGGAGATTCTGGTGTGGTTCACGGTTTTTTAATCTTGGGGGCTTACATTGGGGAGCAAATCTGATGTGAACACTTAACGACACAGGATCTTTCCATGAAAAAGAACATTATCGCCCTTGCTCTTGGTGGCATGCTTGCTTTTGGCGCAACACCTTATTCTTTTGCTGCTAACGATGGCGCAGTACAAGCTTCAGCGGATTATGCGCAGTTGGTGACTAAGCGACAAGTTGTCGACCAACTACTTCTTGATGCGTTGCAGGCGTTTAAGTCTCCGGCAAGAATTTCTCACGCGGGCTTTACGGCTAAAATGCCAAGCAACATGGAGATTGTGACTAACCGATTGTTAGAAGCTTACCAGCTAGAACCTTACCGTACTGATTTGTTGATCTCGGCAGCGAACGCTCAGATCTACAACAAGAACGCAGAGCGCGCTATTGAGTTGTTTGAACAAGCACTGACGGTTGCGCCAGACGATGTCGATCTTCATGCTTACCTTGCGGTTTGGCAAAGATTCGATGGTAATGATAGTGAATCCAACAAGCATATGCAGAAGCTTGAGAGCCTGAACAAAGGCAAAGCCGAAGACATCAAACGTATCTTTGCTACGGTCGATCGCGTATTAGAAACACCGTTGAAAGAATCAGCAGATAAAGGGCTACTGAGCGATCACGGCGCGATAGTTACTTTGGGTTACGCGCTGAACCCAGATGGTTCAATGCATGAGATCTTGATTGAACGTCTTGAAACCACATTGGCAATGTCTAAAGCCAACCCGGATGCGATGATTGTGTTAACCGGCGGCGTGCCTAAGAACCATAAGACAGAAGGCAAGTTAATGGCGGATTGGCTTATCTCAAAAGGGGTAAGCAAAGACCGCATCATTGAAGAGAACTACGCGACCAGCACGGTAGGCAATGCCTTATTCAGTAGCTATGCGCTTGCTCGTCATGATATTAAGCACGCGACCATTATTAGCTCGGCAAGCCATGTTCGTCGTGGTCAAACTCTGTTTGAAATTGCTAGCTGGCAAACTGGCCCTCAGGGCATTACCTTCGATACGGTTTCTTACCCAGATAAGCCGCTAGAAGATCTTAAGAAAGCGAGCAGTGGTGAGCTTCTAGGCATCTACCGTGACGCACTGAGAACGTATGGTATGTGGAGCTACCGTTCTTACCCATTAGAGTCTCGTTAAGCCCAAGCATTATTTGCGTTTGGGAAAAGCACAGATCGCGTTCAACCAAAGCTTCACTTGTTAGTACAATCGAGCACAGCTAGATGGTATGCTGTGCTCCTACTTAATTTAGTGTTTCAAAGGCAAAAAAATGAACCCGATTTTAGCAATGTTGAAAGAGAACAATATCAGCGACGAGCAGATCAGCGAGATATTCAAGACGTTGACCGAGAACCCTCTTGCAGCAATGGCGACAATCAGCCAACTTGGTTTACCACAAGATAAGCTTCAAATGCTGATGGGTCAGGTAATGCAAAACCCTGCGCTAATCAAAGAAGCAGTTGAAGAGCTTGGCCTAGATTTTTCTAAGGTTGAAGCCGCTAAAGAGCAACTTCAAAAATAAGTGAGTTTGAATGAGCTGATATCGTCTTAGCTTAATCAAAATTCAATGAAAAGGTCGTTTAAGTTCAGCAACAGGCTGTCTTAACGGCCTTTTTTGATCTTGGTGGCGATTATTCACTTTGATCAAGTTGCTTTCAATCCCTGCCTCCCATTTTCTACTCAACGACTATTTCAACACAATTGACAGCACCTTTGCCAAATATGTGTTGCTACTGACAATTTGCTTACTAGACTTAATTAACCTATGTGCGACTTGATATGTGCACCTTGATGAACAGTTTTTTTTGGATGAGGAATGCCCTGAATAGTAGGGATATAAACATCAAACAATAGCGCTGTTTATTTATGGGTCACAACAAGAAAAAGAATAAGAGGGCACTCGAATAAGCCCTTTATTGAGCAGTGATTTTATAGGAAATGAGTTATGAAATATTTAAAGGAAACGGCTTTAGCGAGCCTTGTGTTGGCAGGGCTTGTTGGTTGTGGCGGAGACTCAGGATCATCAAGCAGTACGACACCCATTACCTTGAGTGTGAGTGATGCGCCCATTGATGATGTTAAAGACGTCACCGTGACATTCAGCAAGGTGGCTTTACTTCCTCAAGGGGGAGGTTCGCCACTGATTTATGATGTGTATAAAACGGACGAAAACGGCGACTACGTTGATGAAAATGGCGATCCATTACCTGATGGCGCAGATCCTATTCCGTTAAGTGTTAATTTATTGGATTACCAAGGCAGCGATGCGCTCCCTTTGATTGAAAATGAGGTAGTTCCGGTAGGCAGCTATAAGTTGTGTGTGTTTGCGAATGATGGCGATCACCCAACAGATCCATCTTACGTGGTAGAAAATGATGATACGAATCGTGAGTTAACGGTGAAAGGTGAAGGCGCGTGCCCGCAAGGCGTGGGTAAAGAAGATAATGCTGGCGTACTTTACTTTAATAACTCATTTAATGTGAATCAACAAAGTAACGATTTTGTTGTCGAGTTCGATCTTCGACGTGGCCTAAAGAACAGTTCAACTCTCCCTGATTACACCATTCAAAGAACGTCTGTAAGCCTTATTAATACGGTTGAGACAGGAAACATTGAAGGTACTGTAGCGACAACAACTTTTGGAGCTTGTAACCCTACAAATGACAATACCTTCGTCCAATCGGTTTATTTGTATGAAGGTGACATCGCTAAAGCTAACATGGCTCCGATTGGCGGCAGTGATGAAGTGAAACCGATCACTTCAGCGTCAGTGGCAATGAATGAAGCACAGACTAACTATGAGTTCTCTCTGGGCTTCATTGATCCAGGTACTTACTCATTGGGTTATACCTGTACTGCGCAGTACGACAGTGATGAAGACAATGCTGATCCGGTTGCTGATGGTTTTGAAATCTATGATGTTCAAAATAGTGTTCAGGTAGTGGTTGGTCAGGATAACCAAGTATCGTTTTAAATCTTTGACGTGATTAAGCATTCGAATAAATACGGCCTCTTATTTGGAGGCCGTTTTTGATCATGTCACCTAGCAAGCATGAATTTGATGCGCATTGAGTGTGACTCTAGGGAAGTGATAATGTAACGTTGTATCTCTTACTCTAACTTAGCGAAATGTACTCCGGCGTTGATTATGAAATCTAGCTTAAGCATTCGATCTTACACCAAGCAATTTAATACCCATGCTCATGATTACCATCATCAACTGGTATTGCCGATCCAAGGCAGTATCAATATCGAAATGGTGGGGTATGTCGGTAAAGTGGCGGTGGGCGAATGTGTGGTGATTCCGGTAACCACAGCACATGCGTTTAAAGCGGACGAAGCAGCGCGGTTTATTGTCGCGGATATGGCTGTGTTGCCTCAGCATTTGTTAGAGCACGAGCTCTCGGTTTTCACGATAACGCCACCTTTGATGAGCTTCTTGTTGTTTGTTGAGAAGCAGCTGGAATATCAGGTCGATAGCGGTATTGAGTCATCCATCTTGGATGTGTTTTCACTGCTGTTAGAGCAACAACAAGTGAGCAAGAGCATCGACCCAAGAATCCGCGCCGTACAAAGGCTGATAGCGGATAACTACACGCAACCGTTATCCATATCACAACTTGCAGAAACGGCCTGTTTGAGCCCTACTCAATTCAAAAAACGCTTCAAAGAGTGCTTGGGTATCAGTGCGCTTAAATACATCACGCGATATCGTATGGAGAAAGCTCAAGCCTTGTTAACCCACACAGATTTACCTGTTCAATTGATAGCCGAAAATGTGGGTTATAGTGATGTTTCTGCTTTCAGTCGTCGTTTCTCTCAGCACTTTGGAATGTCTCCAAGGGCGTTTCTAGGCTCAATGAAAGACAGTCTTTAGAAACAAAAATAGCGTCCTTTCGGCAAACTAACTTCTATCAATCTTCACTATTATCTATTTCAGAACTGAAAATTGGGTAATAGAAATGAATCTTGCCATCAATCGCGTTAACGAATTCCAAACGGGCACTTTAGCCATTTTGTTTGCTTCCATTTTATGGGGCACGACAGGCACCGCCGCAAGTTTTGCGCCTGATCTAAGCCCATTAGCGATTGGTGCTTTCTCTATGGGTGTCGGCGGCCTAATGCAAGCGGGCTTAGCGTATCGAAAAATCCTATTAGCCCTTGATAAACTTTTGCAGAATAAGAAGCTGTTGGCAGTGAGCGCTTTGGCTTTGGCGGTCTATCCTTTAGCTTTCTATTCTTCAATGAAATTATCAGGTGTGGCGATTGGAACCGTGGTTTCGATTGCGACCGCACCTTTCTTTTCGGCACTGTTAGAGTGTCTGATTAGCAAAAAAAATAATATCAACAAACGTTGGCTCACTAGCTTTGCGATTGGTGTGGTGGGTATTGGGTTGTTGGTGTTTTCTGAGTCTGAATCGGTGAGTGAATCCGCTGATGATTTGAAGTTATTCGGCATAGCTTTAGGTTTGCTCGCTGGGTTGTGTTACGCCATTTATTCTTGGGCGACCAAAGCACTGATCGATAAAGGGATTAAGTCACAAGCGGCGATGGGCAGTATTTTTGGCCTGGGTGCGATGCTGTTGCTGCCAACGCTCTGGTTTACTGGTGAGAACCTGTTTTCCTCGCAGATTAACGTATTAGTCATCAGTTATCTGACGCTAATCCCACAATGCTTGGGCTATATCGCGTTCAGTTTTGGTTTACGCCACGTGACCGCGAGTAGTGCCAATCTACTTACTTTGTTTGAACCGGTAGTCGCAGCGGTGCTTGCCGTCTGTGTTGTCGGTGAGCTGATTCCTTTTACAGGCTGGCTAGGTATGTTTCTGATTGTGTTGTGCTTGTTGATACAGTCGAAGCCATCTAAAGGAACGTTATAAGTATTTGTTTTGTTGGACCTAATTGAAATTTTTTCATGTGTAATTCTTATAATTGAATAAAATCAGTATCTCAGTTGTGAGAGTGCTGTTACTATCGCTATCAATAGTCGGGGGGCATATACCTTATTTGGTGTTTGCTGAGATCGTTAATCGAGACCCGTTGAACCTGATTCAGTTAACACTGGCGTAGGGAACTATAAGCACTCGATCTACGTCTGCACCCATGAAAACTTTCATGAGCCTAATGCGACTTCTCCTTCGATCAGTGTTCGTTCTCCTACGTCTTGTAAGATAGTAGGAGCGACAATGACACACAGTTCTATTTCAAAAGATTTAACGCCCAAAGCCTCAGTTTCACAGCACTCTGCTGATGGTTCGATTCGAACGAACACTCCGATTGTATTGACGATCGCAGGCTCAGACAGCGGCGGCGGTGCAGGGATCCAAGCTGATATTAAAGCGATGTCTGCTACCGGTAGTTTTGCTTGTTCGGTCATTACCGCTATCACATCTCAGAACACTCAAGGCGTGTCAGCCATTTTCCCTATTCCACTCGACCATGTAGCTAGTCAGTTAGATGCAGTGTTTACTGATCTCAATATCGTGGCAGTAAAAGTCGGCATGTTGGCTGATTCGCAAATCATCAAAGTCGTTGCAGATAAAATTAAGCAGTATCAACCTAAGCATCTTGTGATTGACCCTGTAATGGTTGCGACGAGTGGCGATCTTCTTCTAGAAAACTCAGCCATCACGACGCTGAAGCAAGAGCTGATTCCGCTGGCAGACATCATCACACCTAACTTGCCAGAAGGTGCTGCACTGACAGGCAAAGCTGTCCCTGAAAGCGAAGCTGAAATGCAGGGCATGATTGAAGACTTACGCGCACTAGGTGCTAAAGCTGTCCTGCTAAAAGGCGGTCACTTAGAGAAGGATGAGAACAGTAACGACTTACTGATTCTCCCGACGACCTCTGCTTTGATTAGTGCGAAGCGTTTTCCTACTAAAAACACCCATGGCACTGGCTGTACGCTCTCTTCTGCGATTGCTTCTTTCTTAGCTCAAGGCAACACGCTTACTCAAGCTGTTGACTTAGGTAAACAATACATTTCACGTGCTATTGCTCATGCTGATGAGTTGCAAGTCGGTCAAGGTCACGGCCCGGTAAATCACTTCTTCGTTGGGCACGGTAATGTCCGTTAATACGGTTGGTGTTCAACTCAGCAGTGCCTCCTTACGTTATAACGACAGTGAGCACGCGACCTTATCTGGGTTGTCGCTTAGCTTAAACGCAGGTAAGTGGACGGTATTGCTCGGTCGAAGTGGCTGCGGAAAAACCACGGTATTGCGTTATCTGGCAGGCTTACTGGACGATAAGGTGGAGTGGCAGGGCACATTGGCAACCTCTGATGAATTGCCTTTAACGGATCGCATCGCTTACATGGCGCAGCAAGATTTGTTACTGCCATGGTTGTCGGTTATCGACAATGTTTGCTTAAGTCATCGCTTTCAAAATCCAGCTTCTGATAAAGCACCGCAAACCAATCAAGCTCTAGAGTTGCTAGCTGCGGTTGGTTTAGCTGATCACGCGTCTACTATGCCGGATCAGTTGTCTGGTGGCATGCGTCAGCGTGTTGCTTTGGCTCGCACCTTAATGCAAGACAAGCCAGTCGTACTGATGGATGAACCGTTCTCTGCGCTGGATGCGGTAACGAGACACAAGCTGCAAAGTTTAGCGTGTGAACTGCTAAAAGATAAAACTGTTGTGTTGATCACCCATGATCCACAAGAAGCGGTGCGCTTGGCGGATAACTTGTATGTGTTGCAAGGCACACCTGCAAGCGCACAGTCACTGTCTGTGCCAAATACAGCCACACCAAGAGTGTTAGATGGTGAATGTGCTGAGTTACAACAAGCGATCTTAGATCAGTTGGAGCGTGATTATGAATGATCTAACGCGAAGCGAAGTTGGGGCTCGTTCAACCGACATACAGGCTAGCACTGAACGTCCTCGTCAGATGAATCCCGTTATGCGTTTGCTTATCAGCAGCGCCGTGATTCTCGGTTTATGGCAACTGGTGGTGGTTATCTTCGAGATGCCAAGCTTCATTCTGCCAGCTCCCGAAGAAGTCTTCATCAAGCTAATTGAACGTTACGATGTGCTACTCAAACACACTTGGGTGACTGCGCAGGAGATCTTACTTGGTCTATTGCTCGGTTTGTCGATGGGGCTGTTTTTCGCCCTACAGATGTTGATGTTCGAACCGTTGAAACGCTGGTTGTTGCCTATCTTAATTGCTAGCCAAGCTATCCCTGTGTTTGCGATCGCGCCAGTATTGATGTTGTGGCTAGGCTATGGCATCGCGTCAAAAGTGGTGATGGCGGCGATCATTATCTTCTTCCCTGTAACCACTTGTTGTTACGACGGCCTGCGAAATACACCGACGGGTTATCTCGATCTTGCCAAGACCATGGGTGCATCGAAATGGCAATTGTTGCGTTATATCCAACTGCCTGCTGCGCTGCCAACTTTGGCGTCTGGCATTCGTGTCGCTGTGGTTATTGCCCCAATTGGTGCGGTTGTCGGCGAGTGGGTGGGTTCGAGTGAAGGGCTGGGTTACCTAATGCTGCAAGCCAACGCACGCATGATCATTGATGAGATGTTTGCTGCCTTATTCATCTTGGCGGTGCTGTCTATCTCGCTCTACTTCATCACAGACAAATTACTTAAAAAAGCTATCCCTTGGGAGAACCAGTGATGGTTCGCTCAATAACACTTGTTTAATAAAGCTTCGCTCAACGCTATTTATCTAAACAAACCTCGTTAAAAATTAGCTCTATAAACACAATAATAATATTCAAAAGGAAAGGTTAACTATGAAAAATACCAAATTGGTAGGTGCAGTGGCACTGCTTGCTTCATTGGTTTCAGGTCATGCATTGGCGGATTCTGAACAAAAGAAACTGACATTGATGTTGGATTGGTTTGTGAACCCGAACCACGGCCCAATTGTGATTGCTCAAGAGCGTGGCTACTTTGCTGACCAAGGCTTAGAGGTGGAAATCCAAGAGCCAGCAGACCCAAGCACGCCAGCAAAACTGGTCGCGGCAGGTAAAGTCGATTTAGCGGTAACTTACCAACCAAGTTTAACCATGGATGTAGCGGCAGGTTTGCCTCTAGTTCGTGCATCAACCCTTATTGCAACACCACTGAACACGCTGATGGTTTTGGATAACGGCAAGAACGATTCACTAGCAGATCTGAAAGGTAAAAAGATCGGTATTGCGATTGCTGGCAACGAAGAAGCGACTATCGGCACCATGCTAGCGCAAGAAAATGTTGCGTTTACAGACGTGCAAACCATCAATGTCGGTTGGGCGCTTTCGTCTTCATTAGCATCGGGCAAGGTAGACGCAATTTGGGGTGGCTTACGTAACTTCGAAACCAACCAGTTAGCACTTGAAGGCTTTAAAGCGAAGGCATTCTTCCCTGAAGAACACGGTGTGCCAGCTTACGATGAGCTTATCTTTGTTGCGAACGCAAAGCAGCACGACGATGAAGCGATCAAAGCGTTCAACAAAGCATTGGAACAAGCAACAACTTACATTGTGAACCACCCGCAAGATTCATGGAGTGAGTTTGTTGCGTATTCACCGGATACGTTGAACAACGAACTTAACCAACGCGCATGGAATGACACGCTGACTCGTTTTGCACTTCGCCCTTCAGCAGTCGACCTAAAACGTTACGACGATTACGCGCAGTTCATGTTCGACAAAGGCATTATCAAATCACTACCAAAAGCCGCTGACTACGTACCGACTTTTGACTAAGGAATCTCATGAAATACCAAGACTTAATCCAAGCCTGTCAGCAAGATTGGCAAGACTACACCGAGCACGCTTTTGTTAAAACGCTGGCGAACGGCACACTCGCTCAGCCTTGTTTTCTGCATTATTTGAAGCAAGATTTTCTGTTCTTAAAACAGTATGCCCGCGCTTATGCATTGGCGATCTACAAGGCGAAAACACTGGCTGATATGCGTCGTGCACTGCCAAGTGTTCATGCCCTGCTCGATTCTGAAATCTCTCACCATGTGACTTACTGTGGTCAGTGGGGGTTAACCGAATCTGATTTGGAAAACGAGCCTGAAGATTTCGGTACAGTCGCTTACACGCGCTACGTTCTAGATGCGGGTATGACAGGTGATCTTGTCGACTTATATGCGGCACTGGCTCCGTGTTCCATTGGTTACGCTGTGATTGGTAAAGCGCTGTTAGAAAGCAGTGAAACCGTTTTGGAAGGCAACCCATACGCAAGCTGGCTGCAACTGTACGGTGGAGAAGAGTTCCAGTCTGGCGTGGCAACGGGCGCGGAATACTTCAATCAACTGCTTGCTGAAATCGATATCAACAGCGAGCGCGGCCAGAACATCGTTCATATCTTTAAAACCGCAACGCGTATGGAAGTGGCTTTTTGGCAGCAAGGTCTGAATGCACTTAATGATTAACCACGGCTAAACCTTGTCGCTAACCAATCAGCAGCGGCTTAAAACGACTTTCTTTTATAAGGATTTACCCATGCTAACTGAACAAATCATCCAATCGCTGCGCGCAGTACGAGAGCAAAAACCGCTGGTTGTGAATATCACCAACTACGTCGTGATGAACAATACGGCGAATGCTTTATTGGCGATTGGCGCTTCTCCTATCATGGCGCACTCACAGCAAGAATTGGCTGAGATGATGTCTTTCTCTGGCGCGCTGGTGATTAACATCGGTACGCTCGACAGTGTGTGGACGCCAAGAATGCGCTTCGCCGTTGAACAAGCGAATGCAAACTGCAAGGTTGTGGTTCTTGATCCTGTGGGTTGTGGCGCAAGTACGCTGCGTACCGAGACTTCTCGTGAAATTGCACGCTTAGCCGATAAGTTGATCATTCGTGGTAACGCGTCTGAGATTATCGCGTTAGCGGGCGAGCAAGCGCAGAGTAAAGGCGTTGATGCGCTAGATAGCAGTGATGCCGCATTAGGCGCAGCGCAATGCTTAGTCGCTGAATACGGTGCGAATGTGGTGATTTCTGGTGAGACGGATTACGTTGTCACTAAAGACAGCGTTGTTACGTTAAACAACGGACATCCAATGATGCCGTATGTGACGGGCATGGGTTGTACTCTTACTGCATTAACGGGAGCTTTCGCTGCTGTTGGAGATGAAAGTGGTTTAGCGGCAGCGTCGGTATTAGGTGTGGTTGGTGAAATCGCAGCTGAGAACTCACGCGGCCCAGGTAGCTTGCAAATGAACTTGCTTGATGAGTTGTACCAGTTAGACGAAGAGACACTGATTCAACGTTTGAAGATTCAGTAGATTCAATCTAGATCTGCATTCGTAGCTTATTAAAAAGCCCTCAGCACATATGTGTTGAGGGCTTTTCTATTATTGCTTCAAAACCGTATTAACTCGTTGTAGTGTTAGCTATCTCGTTATATCAGCAATTGGTTTCGTTAGGTTCTAAATCGATTCACTTGGCTTTCTAAGTGATGAGCAACTTCGGTTAAGTCGCTCGCTGCACCTGAAATGCTGCTGACAGATTCTTGGTTGCTCTGCGCGATGGTATTGGCACCTTGCGCGTTTTCACCCAGTGACTTGGTCAAGCAATCCTGTTCATCAACCGATACTGCAATTTGGCTGTTGGCCTGATTCAGATCTTGGATGTGTTGGTTAATCACATGCAAATTCTGAGAAGCTTGTTGTGCCTGAGTTGAAGCATCTGAAACCGTGCTGTGGCTCTCTTTGATCGACTCTAACGCATCTTTAGCGCCACGCTGTAGCGATGTGATGAGTTCATCAATTTGGCTAGCAGAATCTTGAGTACGCTTAGCTAGCGTTCTCACTTCATCGGCTACTACTGCAAATCCACGACCTTGTTCACCCGCACGAGCGGCTTCAATAGCTGCGTTCAATGCCAGTAGGTTAGTTTGCTCAGAAACGCCTTTGATGACTTCAAGAATGGCACCAATGTTCATCGACTCTTTGTGTAGGTCCGTCACTTTTTGGCTGCTGACCTGCATGCTTTCATCGGCACTGCCAATTTCGTGCAGTGTTTTGTCTACTTCTTTAAGTCCCATCGCTACATTCTCGGTTGCTTGGTTTGCAACTTGAGAGGCGTGGTTAGCACTTGCAGCAATTTCCGATGTACTCGAAGCCAATTGATCAACGGCAGAAGAGATATTGATCATCTCATTGTTCAACTGTGTTGCGTTGGTCGAGCTGTTATTGGTCACTTGATTCAGCGACTCCGACATCTCACCAATACGCACACTAGATCGGTTCACTTCGCCAACGATATCGCGTAGAGATTCAATGGTGATCTCCATGTTGGTCAGCAGTTCGCCGATCTCGTTCTTGCTCTCAATGTTCACTTCAACATTTAAGTTACCTTGAGAAAGCTCATTGGTGATCTGCTTAACCTGTGCAAGTCCTTTAGTAATTGAACGAGTAACCAAAACGGCGCTTGTCATACCAATGATTAAAGCCACACCCGTTAGCAAGAAGATGATTTGAACTGAACGTTTTTCACTGGCTTGCAGTTCTGGCGTTAATGCTTGTTTCTGTCGCTCGAGAATGCTTTGAGCATCCGCGACCGCAATCGCTAAGCTGTCGCCAATCGAGGCAAGAGTCGCGGTTCTTTGAGTGTTCTCAATCATCTGTTGATGAACTTGCGCAAAGCCTTTTGCATACGCTTCGCGTTGATTCGAGAAGTCTTCAATCAGTTCACTTTGATAAGGCGATGATTTGAGAGATTCAATGTCGCCTTCAATACCCGGCAGCACGTATTCAAAGATATCTTTACCCGCTTCATAGGTTTTTAGATCGTTGTTGTTTGAATAACTGAGTACGGTGATTTTGGCTGCGAGGAAGTTCTCCATCAACATGCCCGCGTATAAGCTCGCGTTTGGATCGTTGTTGTTGTACGACTCATACAACAAGCTCTGAGCGGCTTTGAGGGCGTTGGTTTCTCGTTTGACCATCTCGACATTCACCAATTGGTCGATGAGTAGCTGGCTCTGTTTCATTGAGCCATAAGCCGTGTCAAATGCCGCCACGCTGTCTTGCACTAATTGCAGGCTAGCTAGGCTATCGGTTTTGGTGGTGGTTTGGATTAAGTTGTTCAGCAGTTCATCAATCGCGAGTTTGCTTGATTGATAATTCGTTTCGTATTGCTCATCCAATGACTCTAAGTAACGTTCAGAGGCTAAGCGCATCTGAAGAAAATGCACTTGAATGTTGCCTGACAGTGTCGCTTTCTGGCTGAGCTCACTGTACTGGCTAAAGCCGTTCGACAAGGTTTGGATACCTTTGTAACTCACAAAGCCTGAAATGACGAAAAAGAGTAAGCAGATGGCATAACCCAGCTTGATCTTAAACGCTATAGAAAGGTGGCGCATAACTATCCCTATATTTACCTGATTCCTTCATAGCGAAGTATTCCATAAAACAGCGTTCTGGACAGGCTTAAGTGAATAGTTTGTGTAATAAGTAACGCTTTAGTTAAAAATCTCAGGATTTTCGGCATGCTTTCAACGAGTTGTATATTCAATGGCACGCGCTTAATTGAGCTAATTTAGTATTAACTTCCATGCACATGATGCGATTTGTCGGTAAAATGGTAGCAACTCTATTTAGACTCCGACTCCAAAGGCACGGTATGAACCCTTATAAGCTCTACTTAGTAACGGATGACCAACAAGATTTAGAAACGCTTAAGTTCGTGGTTGAACAAGCGGTCGCTGGTGGTGTCACTATGGTCCAAGTGAGAGAAAAGCATGGGGACGTAAGAGCGTTCATTGAACGAGCACAAGCTGTTAAGTCGATTTTGGCGGGAACAGGTGTACCTTTGATCATTAACGACCGAGTAGACGTCGCATTGGCGGTGGACGCCGATGGTTTGCATTTGGGGCAATCGGATATGCCTGCAGCGCTGGCTCGTCAGTTGATTGGTCCTGATAAGATTCTTGGGTTATCGATTGAAACTGAACAACAGCTACAAACAGCTGATAGCTTGCCGATCGATTACATTGGCCTCAGTGCGCTTTTTGCCACACCGACCAAGACCAATCTAAAGAAATATTGGGGTTATGAAGGCATTCAAATGGCTTTGGAGACAACGAAGTTGCCGATTGTTGGTATCGGTGGAATCAACGAGTCGAACATTCCAAAGTTGGTTAAGACAGGCATTCATGGATTGGCATTGGTGTCTGCGATATGTCACGCACAAGACCCAAAACAAGCGACGCAGGATTTGTTGTCTCTAATGGGAGAGTGAAGTCTTTTAGACTAGAAAACAAATGATTTTAACTGTTTGTTTTTTTTAGCTAAAACATAAGCACAGAGATGTGCTTATGTTTATCGCTTGAGCTTTTAAGGCAAACTATTAAGCACGCTATGCTGCGTGTGAGGCATAACGTTTTTATTGAGCCTGAAAGCGTCTATTGAATGCACAGTTTGATCTACTGAGCACACAGAGCAACAGTACCGATGATCATAAGAACGATCGCGGCATACCAGCCGTATTGTGCGGTCTTATCAGCAACAAACACCTTAATGTAGTTAAGTTCTTCATGCGCCATTGCAATGAAGTCCGTGTAGTTAATCGATAACTCGCGGCTCGCTTCTTTCAAGTCTTGCTGAAGTTTGTTGAAAGCCTCATCGATGAAGCCTTTGGTTTCTGAAACAGACGGAGTAGCAACCAAAGTTAAGCTATTCCAAACTGCCATACGCGATTCATATTCGCTTTCACTGACACAATTAAGTACGCGTAAATCATACTCTCGTTTGTTACGCTCTTTGCCCATTTTCTCAGGGCAAATATTTCTTAAAACGTTCACGACAAATTTTCCAAAAGGTTCATTTAGATATAAAAAAGCACTCGAAGAGGGCTCATAAACTGGGTGCGAATCAATATTCAAAAGTGATCTATTTGAAGCTTTCACAAGTGGTTGCAGGGCAGGGGTACTTATGTGGGAGATTTGAAGTTGGGTCAGTGGTGTTAAAGAGCGATTTGGTTTTGTCGATATCAGTTTGATAAGACAAATCCTTTGGGATCGCATACTAGTTATGTCACTTTGGGATATCAACTAGGGTGTTTTATCCACACGACAAAGAAAATTATCGGCACGAAAAGCGCAAATGAGGTAGTGCTGGAGAAAACACCACCGTCATTGATTTAGGATTCAGTTGCTGAAATAGGCTGAACTCAAGGATAGGGGAAGGTTAGTTGGATTGCCATTGATTGTTCTCTAATGAGTGGCCTTTTAGTTTTTCAAGTAAACTTGTTAACACTGGCCCATTGATATGGCTGCGAGACACTAAGCAACCCACTGGAGTAATCCAACCACCATGCTCGTGTGCCACTGGCAGTGCAACGAGATCGCCTTTCTGAATTCCTTCCATCACCATCATTTCAGGCACATTTGCCCATCCTACGTTCTGTTCAACGAGATCGATGATCGTTTTGTGGCTGTTGGCATACCAAAGCATGGAGCTAATGCCATAGGTGAACCACAATTCGCGCTGCTTCGAACTACGATGCACACATTGGCGGTAGCGCTTTAGGTCAGAGTCTTGAACGACGGGCATTTGGCTCAGCTCGTGCGTGGCAGAGCTGACAGTAAGAAAGCGCGCTTGGCCAAGTAGGAAAAAGTCCATATCCACCTTCAGTTCACCATCCGCATAGATGATGCCAATCTGTGCTTTTCCGCGCCTTACTAAGTCTTCAACATCGAAGGTTGAGGTGGTAATGATATCGAAGTGTGTGATTGGAAACTGATCGGCTAGTGAGCTGATTATCTTAATGAAATTCTTATCTATGATGCTCTCATCAATGGCAATGATCAGTTCGTGTTCATCTTCTTGTGTCAGCGATTCTACTTTTTGGTCGAAGTATTTTTGTTGGTCGAGAATCGACTTAGCGACAGGCAATAACGCTTTACCTGTGTTGGTCAAAACGGGGATGTTTTTTTCGCGGTTAAACAGCTCTTGGTCGATAGCTATTTCGAGATTGGCGATCGATTGGCTTACACCAGACTGAGCGCGTTTCAGCTTGCGTGCAGCAGCAGAAAAAGAGCCACTTTCACACACGGTGACGAAGACTTTTAATTGCTCAAAACTGTACATTCTATCTCTCGCTCAATACCAAAGGGGGGGGATAACTCCTAGGCTATCACTGTTCGTGATGGCTGTTAACTTTCTCTTATTATTTTCGATGACATAATCCGAGCTAATCCAACATAGACTAGATTATTTAGAGGAATGTATGAGTACATTAGAAAGAGTGTTCCACTCAGTGTTATTCGAAGTTTTGGCCGTAACACTTTCAATTATGGGCTTGGCGATATTTACCGATCACGATGTGAATGCCTTATCAGGAACCATGATAGTTGTTGCCACTATCGCGATGATTTGGAACTACTGTTTCAATTGCATTTTTGACCGTTATTTCACGGGTGAAAAATCAAAGCGTTCGCTCAAGTTACGTGTTTTTCATGTCGTGTTATTTGAGGCAGGCTTGCTGGTGGCGACGATCCCGGTGATGGCATACTTGCTCAACGTCGGGTTATGGCAGGCATTTTTGATGGACATCGGCGTGACCATTTTTATTACCATTTACGCGTTTGTGTTTAATCTGATTTACGACCATGTGCGAGCATTTTGGGTACGAAAAGCCGATTTAGCGGTTCAGTAAACTACCAAGTCAGTAAATGTGATTTGAGCGACTAACCGTTTGTTTATTCGTTATTTTGACGGGTATATTCGGTTAGTAACTCTAGGTAACGCGGCGTTTGTTCTGCTATCTTAAAGAAGGTGATAATTTGAGTTCGTGAACGGATAGATAAGAGGAAAGGATGCCAAATACCCCTCAGGCAATGACGGTTGTTGATAAGAAAGAAGTCGAATTGTTCGCGGAACTGTTCAAACATATTGATGGTGAAATCTACACCTTACTACGCAGTGCCCAAATCCCTAATGATATTCTCACCAGTAATGACCATTACGATTATCTCCCTGAGACCACTATTAAAAACGTGGTCAAGATTATGGGGGAATCTGCGTCGAGAGAAGAGTTTTCGCTGTTTATGTGGAGTTTTTGCAAGCAAACCTATGTGCCAAGGTTTGTGGCTAAGCTAAGCCAGCAGGGTTCATTGAAAAACGCGCTAGACCAATTTGGTGAGCAGCTGAAGCTCGTATCCAATGGTGCGAATGTCTATACCAAGCAATCCGGAGGCAAGTGGTGGTTGGTTCGTGAGAAGCCATTTACTAACGCACCTTGGTTTAAGTTCGCTGAACTGTTCTCTGTTATTTTCATTAACGAGCTACTTTCAGTATTAACGCAAGGTCGTTGGAAGCCGTCTGAGGTCGGAATTCAGAATGGTGATCTCCAATGTTTTCAATCTCTACCACAAATGGGCTGTGCTCAGTTTTATACGCATAGACCGGTCACTGCCTTTGAGATCCCTGAAGACATCATGTTTGCACCGATTGTTTTACCCAAAATTGCTCAAGTATCAGACCTCACTAAGCCTTTACCTAGCTCATTCCTGAGCGCTTTTAAGCTTGTTATTAAACCTTATCTCACGATGGGGAAACTCCCAATTAGCTTAGCTTCTGAGATTCTAAATATTCATGTCAGAACGATCCAGCGTCGGTTGGAAAGTGAAGGGGTGGTCTACAAAACCTTGATTGAAGAGATGGTTCTTGAGCAGGTTTTGGAATTGCTTAAGCAGTCAGATCTATCGATCACGCAAGTAGGCGCGAAAATGGGCTATTCCGATTCTTCCCACTTTACCCGAGCGTTCAAAAGACAGATGAACATGACGCCAAGACAGTACCGAAAAGAGCACAGCTAACGTCGGTAAGCAACAGTACAAAGCTATCAGTAAGAGCTCCGGCAATAACAGTTCCTCCAGCCATCAAGCAGAAACCGGAGCCTGAACGCAGATTTATTTATTGTCACCAAATGGCCATTTGTCAACCTTGAACACTGGCAGTATCACTACTAAGTTATTGAATGTTGATGAGTTGTTTTTGCCTCGATTTTTTCTCGAAATTTTGATTAGATTTTTGTGATTATCGCGGCTAACAAAAACACCTTTGAAACCTCATGACACTCATTAGTAGTTACGGAATCGTTATGGGAAGTGGACTCCACTCATAAACGGAATCAAGGTGTATAAATGAAAAATGCAGGCTTAAAACTCTCTGTTGTTGCTCTTTCGTGTTCATTTGCTTTTTCTGCAAATGCCGCTTCAACGTTATTCACAAACGTTGATATTTTCAATGGTACAGAAAACAAACTTTACGAAGATCATCACGTACTGGTTGAAGACAACCTGATCAAGCAAATCTCCGCAAATCCAATAGAAGCGGGTGAAGCTAAAGTGATTGATGGCGAGGGCAAGACTTTGATGCCCGGCTTAATCGATGGCCATGCTCACGTCATGATTAATTATAATTTTGGCGATATTGAATCTAATAAAGACCTTACTGACATTTCAATTCATGCGACTCAAGTGGCTAAGCGCTACTTAGATGATGGTTTTACCACTGTTCGTGATATGGGCGGTCCAGCCTTCGGTCTAACTCGTGAAATTGAGGCGGGTAACGTTGTCGGCCCACGTATTTACCCTTCTGGTGCATTTATTTCTCAAACCTCTGGTCATGGTGATTTCCGAGATCGAAGTGACCCAGGTTTTACTCCGAATTCTGTGGGTGACATTTCTAACTTTGAACGTATGGGGATTGGTGCGGTTGCCGATGGCGTACCAGAAGTGTTGAAAGCGACACGATTGAACCTACGAAATGGCGCGACTCAAATCAAGATCATGGCTGGTGGCGGTGGTTCATCTCGATTTGACCCAATAGATACGACTCAATACTCGGTTGATGAGACGTGTGCGATTGTTGAAGCCGCTAAAGATTGGAATACCTATGTCGCGGCACACACTTTTAACGATCGATCGGTAAATCGATTATTGGATTGTGGCGTTAAAAGCTTTGAACATGGGTTCTTTATTAATGATGAAACGATGAAGAGAATTGCCAAAGAAGGCGGATATGTTGTTCCTCAAATGTGGGGACTATCGCCAGACTTAGCGAAAAACCCGTTAATGCCAGCTGAGAAATTGCCAATGGTCGCCCAACTTCAAGAAGAATACGGTGATTACGGTAAACGATTGTTAGAAAACAATGTGAAGGTCGTTTTTGCCTCTGACTATGTAGGAGCAGATTCCGATGCAGAGCGAGCTCGTCGTTACGAAATTTACTGGCGCACACAAGCTTTCGGCAGCAACTTTGAAGTATTGAAACAAATGACTTCAACGGCCGGTGAGATGTTGGCGATGTCAGGCCCTAGAGGCACTACACAAGGGAAATTAGGCGTTATTGAAAATGGAGCGGTTGCAGACATCTTATTGATTGAGGGTAACCCATTGGAAGATATGGCAGTGATAGGCGCGACTCCGGAATGGTTCGACGCTGATCCTGAATACAAGACTATCGATACTATTAAATTGGTAATGAAAGATGGCGTTGTATACCGCAACGAAATGTAATTTCCGATTCGATTTTTAATCATTTGGTAGGGGAGCTTTTCCTCTACCTACTTCCTTTTTGTTGTGTTTGGTTGGAGTAGATTTTGATGGTTGATTTAAAATCAATAGGCTCATTTTTTATGTTCTGTTGTTTGTCATTTTCATCATTGGCTAGTGAAATAAAAGTGACGTACTGGGATGAGTTAGTTCCGAGTATGGAGTTAATGGAGGATCCATTTCAAAAGTTAGATAGAAATCAGATGTTTGACATGGCGACTATTGCTCGCTTTAAAGAGGCTCAGGCTGAAGACGGTTTTGTGGCAAGTGATAAAGCGAGACAAGAAATCGTCGAAGTTACTGAAAGATTAACAAAGCAAGATATAGATGTAGAAGCATTGTTCGTTGCTCGTGCTCAGATCATGAAGCAACGCGAAGCGTTAGGTTCGAAACCCAATACAGAGGTAGTAGGTAGTAAACATCGTATCCCTGGTTACATCACGCCGATTGAAATGGATGGAACTAAGGTGACTAAGTTCTTTTTAGTGCCTTCTGCTGGAGCGTGTATTCATACACCACCGCCTCCAGCGAACCAGCTTGTATTGATTGATTTTCCTGAGGGCATTGAATTGGTCAGCTTAATGACACCAGTTTGGGTTGAAGGTCAGTTAACGGGTCATCAATCGAAAGAAAATGTGAATTACTCTGACGGCGCAGCCAATGTGCAGTCGGTGTATGCGATGAAAGCGGAAGGTATAGAACAGTATCAACCTTAGCTAGTGCATCTAGTTGAATCCAATCTCTTGTTGGAAGTATCTAAATCACTCAGTGTCATCAAATGACAATTTTCAATGTGAGTAATGAATAAAATAAAACTAACTTAATAAGCACTGGTGACATGATGAACTCAAGATTCTCTAAAGTAAGTATGGCTATTGTGATGGCGGCTAGCCCAATGAGCGGCGTTGTTTACGGCGCTAACTTTGAAGGCCCAGATTCTGTTGAAAATACAATTGCAGAGCAGAAAGCACAAAAGAAATCTTGGAGGGAGTCATTAGCTGAAGATGGATTTACATTTGGTGCAGATTACTTTGCTTTGGGGCTGACCTCTGGGGATGGGGTTGGCGGCGATAGCGTTGATGCATCGTCGGGTGTGGCACGATTATACGGTTCATGGCATCTATTAGGAAACGGCACACAGAACTCAGGTAGCTTAGTTTGGAAGGTGGAACATAGGCATGCCTATGGTGATACTCCGCCAAAAGACTATTCATTCGGCCAGCTTGGCTATGTCGGTGCAATTGGCCCGGCATTTAGCGATCAAGGGTTTCGTGTTACGGACTTAAATTGGAAGCAAAAAATCAATGATGGCAAAGGCACCATTGTCGTCGGTTGGCAGGATGTAACGAACTATGCGGATGTTTACGCTCTAGCAAGCCCGTGGTCTGGCTTTACTAACTTGGTATTCTCGACAGGCTCAGGTGCGATGGGCTTACCGGATGACGGTGTATTGGCCCTTTCTGCCGGTCATATGCTAGGCGAGAACTTTTATGTGGTCGGTGGTATCGCTGATGCAAATGGTCAGTCAGATGATATTTTTGATGGCTTTGATAGCGCTTTTGGTAGTGATGCATCTTACTTTACAACACTTGAATTAGGTTGGACGGCTTCACAAGACCTGATTTATACAGACAACTTCCATGTGACGTTCTGGGATTTTGGTGACGATACTCGCCACAGTAATAGCCTTGCAACTGAAGGTGGCTCAGGTGTCAATTTCTCATGGAGTCAATTTATCACGCCTCAAGTTATGCCGTTTGTGCGAGGTGGTTTCTCAGAAGGTGATGTTGCCCTTTACGATAAATCAATCTCGGTTGGTATGGGATATTTCGGGTTAGGAAAACCGACGAACAACCTTGGTGTTGCGCTAAACTGGGCGGAAGTGAATGGTGATTCTTTTGCAGCTGATGCGAAAGCAATAAGCGGTAATACAGAGCAATGGACGGCTGAAATTTACTACAACATGCAACTCAACGATTTCATCCAAGTGACACCTGATATTCAATACATTAAAGATCCAGCTTTCTCCAATGAAAGTAGCGCTTGGGTGTTTGGTATTAGAGCGAGAGTCTTTATCTAACTTCTCTGTTTGTTAATCGCTGAAACGTAAAGAATAGATGTAAAAAGTGAGCCTGTTTGGCTCACTTTTTTTGTCTTAGGTGTGTATCAAAAGCGGCTATGCTTTTTCGGCTTTGGGCGTGTCATCGAGTGCGAAGTAGATTTTTGAAACAATAATCTCTGCGACCAAAATCGTGAATACCACAGCGAAGAATGCCACCACACCATTCCATGGGCCTGTGAAGTCTACCTTGTCGCCAAACAAGATATTGATGGCTTCCAACATCACAAACTTAGAGCCCACCAAAATCACGTAACTGGATAAACCGCGATAAATCTTAGGCGCTGTACCCGGTTTAGATTTGAAGTAATCTGCGAGCTTATGTTCTAAGCCGATAGACAGTTTGAGCAGGAGTTGTAGCAGAATCGCAGCTGCAAATGAGATGGTGAAAGACTCGATATTGACGAAGTCCCAGTATTCATCAAAAAAATTAAGAACCGTTAAATCGACGAGTACCGCAAGCGTGTATCCGACAAAGAGTCGTTGGGGCGTATTAAATCCATATACTTTTTCTATATTGCTCATCTACTTCTTCCTGAGTAAAGGGTTATAAAAAACTTAGGAGGTAATCCTATAATTTTCAAGCGCTTATTGTTTTATATGCGAAATAGGTCTTAAAGTCAGTTTGGCGCATTATGGTAAGTAAGCGTTTTAAGAATGATTCAAGATAAGACTTCAATTTAGACAGAGGCGCATATGATTATTCATTTTAGAATCCAAGACGTAGAAGAACTTTGGGGAGCCATCGATTTAGCAACGCTCTTGCAGCTGGAACTGAGAGCAGTATCAACCACACCGTTAACTCTCTGATTGAATTAGTTAAGTTACCAATTACACTTGAAGCATAAGTTTGAATGGAGTCAACTTAATGCTTTCACCCCTATCGTACTATCCCCGTTCTATTATTCTGCTCTTAATGGGCCTCAGTTCTTCCTCGGCCTATGCATCCAATGAATTGATTCAGAACCGCTTAGAGAAGATATTTTCTGTGTCAATTGCGCTGACTGACAGCGATGCCATTTCAATTGGCTTTGTGGATTTTGATCCTAATTCGTTTATCAATTTAAACGACAGTGGTTTTGGATCCGATAAAACCATCGATACTCGAAGCCAAGTGAGTGTGGGCTCCATCCCTTACTCTTCCGTGATTAAAACGGATGACCCTGACTTCGACCTTATTTGGTCTGTGCGAGGGTCTTATGCGCTTTCTGAACAGGATATTGAGATCTCATCAGATGTGACTCCTGACCGTCGTGTTAACCCAAATGAAGACTCGGTATTGGGCCTGTATGGCTTTTTCGGAGGGCAAAACCATTTAAACCAGTATTGGTCTATCGCCTATGGGTTAGGCACTCACTTGCTCTATTACCGCAATAAATACGAATACAACAACAGCTACTCTCAAGCATTTCAATCTCAGCTAGATGGCTACGCATTGAATACATCAGCATGGGCGCTTGTTGCTGAACCTTCAGTCAAACTTCAATACTTGCAACCAAAGGAGTGGGGCAGTTGGAATGTGTCTTCCAGAGTTCGTTACTTTTATGGAACAGGCTGGGGCGAAGCGAACGATGGCGATATCGGTAACCCAGAAGGGATGCGATTCATTAATGAACTAGAGTTTAGGCAAAATGTAGCGCTCGATGCTTGGTCGCTTAATAACCCTCAAATCCACTATAACTTAACAAGAATCGATGTCGCGGGTGATTTGACAGCTCCTTTAGATACGCACTATTACTATGAATTCGGGGCCGGATTAGTATTTGATGTGCCTTACGATTCTTACTTTTTTGACAACTTCGGGATTGGAATTAACTTCAATTATGGCAGCTCACTCAGTGGTGGTAGCTTGCTATTCTTACTCAATAATTAGCATAAGTTATTGATCTTAATGGTACTCATATAATTTGAATTTGTATGTGTCGTAAAATGGTAAATATCTTAGTGAAAACTTAGCCATCATAGTCATTCGCCCATCACTAGAGCAGACTATGAATAAGTTAAGTTTGGACCGAAAAATGCCGCTATACGTGGTGTCTACACTTGCCCTTAATATGGCAGTTAGCTTGTGGTTATTGAGTATGGCTTCTTCGGCAGTCATGGCTTTTTCTGTGTGCGCGTTGTTTTTTCTCAGCACCATCATTACCGCACGCCTATATCGACATGAAATGGCTCAAAGCAAGAATAGCTTGTCTGAAGCGATCATTGATGGCGTCGCTGGTTTTATCATCCTCGATAGTCAATTGAGGGTAATACAAGTTAATCAACAGTTCTCTAGAGTTTCAGGCTATGCCTTTAACCAAGTCGAGTCTCGCCCGATTTCTGATCTCTGTTTTATGAATAACAGCAGTTTAATATCGACCATTACTCGCTCACTCAAGGAAAACCAGAGATGGAAGGGGGAGTTGAGTGGAGTCAGTCGACTTGGCGAACATTTTACTGTGAATGTGGTTGTCGAAAAGTTAGCTGAAATACTGTCGCACAATAATAAATATGTGGTGACCTTTACGGATATTAGTCGACGCAAAGTATTAGAACGTCGATTAAGAATGTTGGTGGACACAGATTCTCTCACAGGGTGCTGGAACCGCCGCCGTTTTGATAAAGATCTCAACCATTATTCAAACTTAGCGGAGCGTTATGGTTATACACACTCTTGTTTGGCGTTGATCGATTTAGATCATTTCAAGGCCATCAATGATAATCATGGTCATGATCAAGGTGATTCAGCGCTGAAAGAGGTCGCAGAACTGTTGAGAAATAACAGTCGAGACACCGACATCGTCGCGCGAGTAGGCGGCGAGGAGTTCGCTATCTTGATGCCCGAAACTAATTTAGCAGAAGCGTTTGAGGCGATGTATCGATTGAAAGAAGTGATTGCCAAAGGAACAACACTGAACCTGACTGTGAGCAGTGGTGTGTCTGAAATACAGGCACAAGCCGAAGCGACCTATCGCAGTGCGGATAAGGCGCTTTATCGCGCTAAAGGTAATGGGCGAAATAGAGTGTGTAGCTCTAGTTCTAGTTCTAGCTCAGGCTCGGGCAGTGCAGCGCCCATTGTCCTTGGTTAGGCGTGTGTTGCAATTAACTAATCGGTGAGAGCGGTATCTAAGCCGAAATCGAGCGTTGATAGATCTTGGGTGTTAACCCTGAAACGCGCTTAAACGCACGAGAAAAATGCGAGATGTTGGTGTAACCGAGCTGGCTAGAAATGTAGGTCAGCGTGTGGCCTTCTTCCATCAGTTCGCAAGCTACCGAAAACATCAGGTTTTCTTTGATCTTTCGATAAGTGGTGTTTTCGTTCTTGAGTTTGCGTTGGAACGTTCGCACTGAAAAGTTGAGCAGCTCTGCAGCGTCTTCAAGAGAGAGGTCTTGCTCTTTCATGTACGGCTTTAGAAGCTCATAAACGCTATCGGTAAAGCTGGTATGCCACTCAATGAGTGTCGGTTTAGCACTGAGTTCTTTAGAGGTTAGGCGAATTGGGAGTTGTAAGATTTCTTCAGGAATAAGCACAGCCGTCGACGACTGATCAACAAATAGCTGGCAACTATTTGGTACTAGTGTTTTGACGACATCGATATCGTGCCCTTGCAAGCGAACCTTACTAGGTAACCAGGATGATTGGGATAAAATGGTTATTAATTCAATGATATATGTAATCGCAAAAGCTTCCCCCCATTGAAACATAGGGGAGTTGTCTTCGGGGGCAGTTCGGCAAAACCAGCTCTGACCGTGTTCTTGAATAAACTCGACTTTGCTGCCTGGGGAGTCATAGGCAAAGATTGAATTGATCTGTTTTAGTGCATCACCAATGGTTTCGAATTCGGTAAATTGATGCAAAACATTTGGGATGATTCGACGTCGAAATGCGAGTCCAAGAATATCGGTGAACCGAGATACGCCGAGTTGTGCTGATGTCAGATAAATCAAACGCTTAATGGATTCCGATGGCACAAAATCACTTTCTGATTCGATAAGGTCGGGTGGTAAGCCGGAATCTTTGAGCAACAGATGTAAATCAAGACCATAGTCAGAAAAAACCTGAACCAGAATTTTAGCGTAGTTCGTTTGAATTACCGGGACTTGGTAGTGACTAGAGGTCATTGGAATACAATCCTGTATATATTGTTGCATTATTAGACGTGCATATCATTTGCAACGTTTTGTTTACTAAATCTAACCCTATTTACTTGAGTTTTCCATCGCTGGGTTTATTTTTAAAGTATTAATTTTGTTGATCTTAGTTATCTAGAAGGGAGTCCCATGTCAGAAGCCAAAGGGAATAAGCAAGAAGCCAATGAAGAAGTTGGCCAGCAAGAAAATGGAAAAGACAAAGTAAGAAAGGTCACAAACTACCTATTGTTGTTTGTTGCATTCATGTTGATCTTCAGTGTCATTTCAGACCGCATCATCCCTATTACTGATAATGCTCGTGTAAAAGGTTATATCGTTCCAATCAAGCCAGAGGTGTCGGGTAAAGTACTCGATATACTGGTTCAACCTAACCAACTGGTTAATCAAGGCGACAAGTTAGCCATTTTAGATGAGTCTGATTACAAAATTGCAGTACAACAAGCCGAGCAAAATTTAGAGATTGCAGGCCAAAATGTCGGTGCTCAAACCGCGAGTATTGCTTCAGCTCAAGCGAAACTCACTTCAGCGATTGTTGAAAGACAAAACACCAAACTGCAAGCCAAGCGTGTTTTAGAGATGGCCGATAAAGGTGTGGTTTCTAAATCAGATGCAGATAAAGCGCGAGCAGCATTAGCGACCTCTCGGGCGGCTGTTGTGAATGCAGAGGCTGATCTTGAAGGTGCGAAGCAACAAATGGGTAAAGAGGGACAAGAAAACAGTCAAGTGAAAGCGGCGTTGCTGGCACTTGAACAAGCTCAATTGAACCTAGAGCGCACCGTGATTACCGCGCCGACACAAGGTGGTGTTTCTAACTTTAGCCTGTCTGAAGGGTTTTATGCATCGGCAGGGCAAGCAATCATGACCTTTGTTTCAACCGAAGATATTTGGATTGAAGCTTATTATCGAGAGAACAGCCTAGGTAATGTAACGGTCGGTGATGAAGTTGAAGTGGCGTTGGATTTCGCACCGGGCAAAGTGGTAAAAGGGCGCGTAAGTAGTATCGATTGGGGGGTTGATTGGGGGCAAAATGATCAAGCAGGTAAGCTTGCGCAAGCTAGCCAACAAACGGGTTGGTTGCGTCAAACACAGATGCTTCCTATCACTATTGAATTTGAACGAGATGAGATGCAAGGCATGCTTCGAGTGGGTGGCCAAGCGGATGTGATTGTTTATAGCGGTGATAACTTTGTTTTCAATGCGATAGGCAAAGTATGGATTCGTCTGATTAGCGTATTGTCTTATGTCCGATAAGCCGATTCTTGACCAGCAAACACAGCAACGGATCCTGAGGTATACGGTTGGGGTCACGTTGGCTGTTTTCTTGGCGGCATGGATAAACTGGCCACTTGCGTTTGTGGCGCCAGTGTTCACTGCTAAGTTCCTAATTGATAAACCAAATCTCCATAAGGAAACGGTCTACGAATTGCTCTTGGCAGTTGTGGTGACTATGGGGTTAGGTTTATTGCTGTCGCGAGGCATTACCCATTACCCAATCCCATTGCTGATTTTAGTGGGGCTAATGATGCTTTGGGGTTACTACTTGTTTGTCGACCCTAAATGGAACCTGTTCGCCACCATATTGTTGATTGCTGTCTTGATGTTGCCATTCATGGCGATTGATAACCCTGGCGTTTCGGTAATGCTGGCATCTGGCTTAGCAACTTCTGGTGTGGTTTCAGTGATGATCTTTGCGTTAGTGCATGTATTTTTCCCTGAGCCTAAATCGGAGTTCTCAGGTTTTGCTGCTGCACCACTCGAAAAGAAACAGCGTTGGTATGCGGCCTTTAGAGCGATGATTATCTCCTATCCAGTGGTATGTTTTTTCTTTATTTTTCAAATATCTGAAGCTTTATTGACAATGATGTTCATCGCGCTGTTATCG
Organism: Vibrio sp. QJM3NY_26; assembly: GCF_057786005.1. Taxonomy (NCBI): domain Bacteria; kingdom Pseudomonadati; phylum Pseudomonadota; class Gammaproteobacteria; order Vibrionales; family Vibrionaceae; genus Vibrio; species Vibrio sp. QJM3NY_26. The sequence goes on from NZ_CM173516.1 coordinate 1,278,213, forward strand.
TTGATGATTACGTCAGAGAAGTCGATAAAGTTGAGTGCTTTTCTAGTGATAAGTAACGGTATCGGGGGGTTGCTCGCGATAGCGGCTTTTTCAATCCTTTCGATTGTTCCTAATATTATCTTCTACTCTTTATTCATAGGCTTGGTCGCTATTGTGATCGCCAAGAAGATCTACACAGTTCCCGAAAAAGCGCCGATTTTCGCCACTGCATTTAGTACGTTGTTAGTACTTGTCGGTAGCACTTTGATGAGCTCAGGCGACATCGATAGCAACACTCTTATACGCATATTCCAATTAGTGTTAATTGGCATATATATGATTTTGGCTTCTTTATTCCTAGAAACTCGGAATTGGAAGTTCCTACAAAACCAGCCTTAATTATGTCTTACAAGGACGTCTCATGAAGTTAACCGATGATTTTTCAAAACAGGCGATAGACGCTGCCATCAAAATCGCAGCGATTGCCATGCTCGTGTATTGGTGTTTCTCGATTTTGCGCCCATTCATTCTATTGGTTATTTGGGGGGCGATCATTGCAACTGCGCTCTATCCAGTTGCTGTCGCCATTTCAAATAAGACGGGAATGTCGAAAGGAAAAGCCAGCGCGTTATTGAGCTTTATCGGAGTACTTTTACTACTCATTCCTTTAGTTGCGCTCTCTTCCGGTATTTACACCAGTGCTTCGGACCTAATGACAGGGCTACAGGACGGAACCTTGTCTCTGCCGAAACCCAAAGAGTCCTTGCAAGATATCCCATTAGTTGGCGAAAGGGTCTATGCCGCCTTGGTCCATGCTTCTTCGAATATAGAGGGCGTGTTTATCACGTACGCAGACGAACTTAAGGTATTTGCTTCTAAAATGGCATCGATCTTAGGCTCATTGGGCGGTGGTTTTGTCCAATTTATTATCTCAACCATCATTGCAGGTGCGTTCATGAGTAACGCCGATAAATGTCAAACCGGTGTGACTCACTTAGTGGTTCGTTTAACGGATGGCAAAGGCGTAGAGCTCGTGCAGTTATCTAAATCGACTGTGCGCAGCGTTGTGCAAGGTGTGATTGGTGTTGCTGTGATTCAATCTATCATGTCGGCAATTGGTTTGGTTATCGCGGGTGTTCCAGCCGCGGCATTGTGGGCGCTAGCGGTGTTACTGGTCGCTATTATTCAGTTGCCTCCGATTCTTGCTTTGTTACCTGCCATTATTTACATGTTTAGTGTTGAATCGACACTGGCGGCGAGCTTGTTCTTAGTGTGGTGTATTTTGGTCAGTGGCAGTGACGCTATCTTGAAGCCAGTACTGCTGAGCCGTGGCTCTCACATTCCAATGTTGGTTATTTTACTCGGCGCACTGGGCGGAATGGCGATGTCAGGAATCGTCGGTCTGTTTGTTGGTGCTGTGATACTGAGTTTAAGCTATGAGCTGATGATGGCGTGGCTTGGGCTTGAAGAGAAAAACCAAGAAGAAACTGAGAAAAAACCAGTAGAGGCAGAGGACAAATAGATGAAGCCAGTCTCTAAAGACGACAACTTCTACTTCTTATTCTATGCACTGTTGGTGTTGTTTTTTGGTTGCGCGGTGATGCAGCAGTTTTATCCTCAAGGCCAGAAAACAATACTATTTCTCATCATCATTACTCTGGCGAGTTCAATTGTTGGTATCCATAAAGAGCGAGCTTTGTATCGATCTTGGTATGGGATGTTGTTGATTACGGCATTGGTGTCTGGTGTGTTTTCGTTTTTGGAAGGCTATAACCTGTCGATAGTGACGCTATCGGCGTTGGCTGTGTTCTTGTTTTCACACATTTACTCGGCGTTAAAACAGGTGATGAAAGCAAAAACGGTAACACCCAATCACATTATCGGCTCGATCTGTATTTACTTGTTGTTGGGGTTCGCTTGGTCGACCATCTACTTGTTGATTTTAGAAATATTTCCCAACGCCTTTAATGGGTTAGAAGAGCAAATCTGGCTAACGAATTTGTTTAATGCGATGTACTTTAGCTTTATCACATTGACTACGGTTGGTTATGGTGACATATCACCGGCATTACCTATTGCTCAGTTCTTCGTGTTTATGGAATCCATTATCGGCAGTTTTTACTTGGCCATAATGGTGGCGAGTTTGGTGAGCATTCGACTTACACAGTCTCAATCTCAATAGGGCATTTACAAATAATAGAGCACATACGAAGAAGCCCAGCAGTTGCTGGGCTTCTTCTATTTTGTGAGCTTTAAAGTCTTTTTAAGTTTGAACTCTGTGTGGGCGATGAATCTTACGCTTCAGTGCCTTGTATCTTCTCTAATTCAGCGATGGTCGTTTGTGACACAAGCTGACCATCCATGTAATAGCTAACGTTTTGACCCTCTTTGATACCTGTCAGAGTTGCCGTTTCACCAGAGGTATAGACGATGTCCATTTGAACCGTGTTTTCGTCAATCTTAATCATCTCACCCGTTTCAATCGTGCGATTGTTTGAAATTGGCCCAACAGGTGCTTCTTTCAAGCTTGAGTCTAGGTCGTCGTTCACTTCGAAGTGTGTATCTGTTTTTGTATCAAATACGTGTGGTGAACCACTGATTGGGTTTTTACCTGTCCAGAATTCGAGTGAGTTGAATACGACATAGTCGGCTGCGGTTGTAATACCGTACACAGGCGCTAATAAGAAGTTTACACCTGCACGAGCATAGCGGTTATCGACAACTTCAACGTTAAATTTCATCACTTTCCCTGTTACGGCGTTGCTGCCGATACAACCAGTTAGCGCAGAAGCCAAAACCGTTAGTCCTACAATTTTAAGTGCAATCTTTTTCATTTTAGTACCTGTATAAGTTAGAAGTCTGTTTTGTTGGAACAGGTGTAGTATGGTTTTTATTCGATTCAGAGTTTTACCATTTAGCGCCACTGACGATAGAAAATTGGTTATGTACTTTAAGTATCAAAAGCTAGATCTAGAAAACCGGACATAGAAAAGCTGGCTACAAAAATCGGAGCATAAAAAAAGCGCGACCTAATAGGGCGCGCTTTTGGGTATTTGGATAAGTCGTAATGAAAACAACGACTCCAATACAGAATTACTTCATCACATAAGAATAGGCCGATACGGCAAGCCAGCGGAAAAATCGAAATAAAAGGGTAGTGGCTTTAACGGTAAACTTGGCGATTGATACCGTTGCTTCTGCACCAACGCTAACGCACTTATGCAGATCGGATTCTTTGTATTCGGAATAGGTCATATGTTTTCTCATTTCTCGCTGTTGTCTTTCATATGTAAGTAATGACTCCTGTCTGGCGATATACCCTGTACGACTAATGTACGAATATTCATCGATAGAAACTTACCATTTAATGCCAAGTAGTGTGAAAACTAGCCAAAAGATAACGTGTTGAGAGAAATTAAGTACGTACCTAGATGTAACCTATCAAGTTACCGAAAAAACAAGGTTATATAGTGGTATGATCGCGGGCTCAGCACCATAAGTGATAAAGAATAGGAAACAGAATGACTCACCTTACCGATCAGCAAGAAGCTGCAATGGCGACGTTTAAGGAAAACTTACACCTTCCAAATGGTGGTTTTCATAAACTGATTATCGATCTAAGTAAGGAATATCAGCTGCCATTTCAAAAGGTGCGCGCCGTTTTAAAGAAAGCTCAAAAAGACGTCGAACGTCAAATACGCGAAGATTTTGCGAGTATCGATGATAGGGTTCTTAGCCAAGAGAATTGGGTGAACATCATTAAGTCAAAACTTGTCGAACTGGCGGAAGATAACCAAACGGTGATGGATAAGTTGCAACTCAATCTGAAATATCAAAAAGTATTGTCGGCAACCAATGGTTCAATCGCAAGTGAAGACGAGCGTGACGAATTGATTGAAGAGTTGATTCAAGCTTATGAAAAAGAGGTATTCAAACCTTTACTGGCTATGCTGCATACAACAAAGCTGTATTGGAAATTAATGCTGGTGGATGAGACATGTAAGATGAATGAGGAAAATCGTGAGAAATTCAGTGATTACCCTCAACACATGCAAGCTGCAGAACACTTATATACTCTTGATCAAAAGTTAAGGTCGATGCCGTTAACTTATTAGTCCATGAATGCACTGATAATGACTCATTGGTGATTCAGAGTTTGATATAAGTTGGTTTCAATAGAAGTACGATAACCTAGCTAGCGTTAGCCGCGTGTGAAATGCAAAAAGGGCTAGGTTTCTGTTCTGTTTTACTTCTACTCTATTTTGTTCTGCTAGAGCGAATTGAGGGTGACATCTTTTACATCTTTGGGACTAAACGGTGTTTCTTTTTGTAGCCTATGGGAAATGCTATAGGAGTGTGAAATGTCCTAGGGTGTTTCCGTTGCCTGAAACAATAGTTCCGATGCTTTCTCGTTCATTAAATTCAAAATCGATGAGATAACTGTGATGTTGTAGCTTGGGCAATATGTGGCGGTGGAGTATATCGCTATTGAGCTGTCGAATCTCTGTGACCCATGAAATTTCTTCTTTGTGTAAGTCTATTTTAATCTTGAGCATTTATTACCTTTTAGTTTATTGACTGATTTGTCGCGTGATAGTTGGTACCAATGGGTTTGTCGTGTTGTTCTGCGTGACATAACTGTGCCTTGTGTTTATTACATTTATATTTAAGTGATCGATCTATTTTGACTTCGCTAGCAAAAGAGCGAATGACGATAGATCGGTAGTGAGGATCGAATTTAAAAGCTATTGAATGACTATCTAGGTGAAAGCTGACGCAGAGATGGTGTAACGAGGAAATCGAGAACTGTCTTTGAGGAACTTGGACTTACTTTAGCATTAACAGCTCTATAGATTAGAGCCAAGTGGCGCACTATACGCCTAGTTTTTTGAATTGCAACTCTATTTTTAATTAAATTTAAAAATATTTTTGAATGATTTGCCGTCGCTTGTTGAGAGTTAAATGAGCGATGGGCAGGTAATTCACCATGATACCTGACCGATGTTTGGCTTTGCACCGCTTTGTGTTCTTTGTCATTAGTGGTTTTAATTGTTCAGCTAATTTATTTATGATTAAGTATCTGTTGTATATAGTCTTTACATTGTAAATTACAAGTCGTGACTCTGAGGTTGAGCGTTGTAATTCTGGAGTTTGGCGTCGTAATTCTGTGATTTAGCGTTGTAATTACAGGATTTTCGGGCACTTTTCCCCATCAGTTTATTCTTCAGATTGATGATCATTTTCCTCTTCGCGTCTTTTTGCTATTTCTGATCCCGAGTATCTCTCCTGACTACGCAAAATATGAATACTCACTTTTACATTTCTGAATAATAAAGTTGTTGTGTCGCCAGTTTAACGCAAATATAATTGATAATAGTTCTCACTTGCGTTACGGGTTTGTTATCAAAGCAATGACAGACTTTAAATTATCGTTATTTAGCCGTTGTGTTCGCCCCATGCTCGCCTATGAGTAGTGTGACTTTCATTGTCATGAGTGGTGGTTAGTATCAATGGCAAAGGAAGAAACATGAAGAAAACAATCAATTCAGTTCGCCAGTTGTTAAGCGGGTTTGCCATCATTCTTGCATCATCATTACTGATGACCGCTCAAGCGAAAACCGTGACCATTGAACACGTAAAGGGCACGGCGCAGTTTACTGAAGTACCACAGCGCGTTGTGGTACTTGGCTTTGGTAGCTTGGATGTGCTTGATCAAATTGGTGTACAGCCAGTTGGTGCGCCTCATAGCTTGCTGCCCGATTACCTAGCTTCGTACAAAGAAACGACAGCAAATACAGGATCATTGAGTGAACCGGATTTTGAAGCTATCTACATGTTGAAGCCTGACATCATTATCGCGGAAAACCGTATGCTTAAGGTTTACGACAAGCTGGCACAAATCGCTCCAACGGTCATGTTCTCTATTGAAGGTGATAAATACTGGGCTGATGCTCAGCAAAACTGGCGCGCGCTAGGTGACATCTTTGGTAAGCAAGCTGAAGTAGAAGCGATAATCAAAGAGACTCAAGCGTCTATCACGGCGGTAAACGACAAAGTTGCGTCTGACGAAACGTCTGCAATGATGCTGATGAACAACGGCAACAACATTGCGATGTTCAATAAGGGCAGTCGCTTCTCGATCATTTTTGATGATTTTGGTTTCGAGGAGTCAAAGAGTGCGACAGTGGCTCCAATTAAAGGGACTCACGGCAACCTAATCTCGTTCGAATACATTGCTGACGCAAAACCTGAAGTGCTTTACGTTCTTGACCGCGAAAAAGCGATCGGTAAATCAGAAGGGCGCGCACAACAGCTGTTTGATAACCCATTAGTTGCGGCGACACCTGCAGCGCAGAAAGGCAACATCGTTTACCTTGATTCAAGTGCTTGGTATTTGGCTGGTGGTGGCGTGACAGCGATTCACAGAATGTTGGGTGATATTGAACGAACGATTCAATAGTCATCAATCATCAGATTTTTGGGCTTATAAGAGCGTTCTTATAAGCCCTTTTTCACTTTTCATACGGACTCAAAGAGCCCTACCTTTAGTATTATTTCTATGTTGAAACCCATTGCCGCTGCTGTATTTCTTGTTGTGTTATGCATTATGTCATTGATGATTGGAGTCGCTGAAATCAGTTTTAGCGACTTCTTCAATGGCAACCAACACGCCAACTCTATTTATGTTGTTAGTCGAATCCCTCGACTGTTCGCGATTGTACTTGCCGGTGCGGGCTTGAGTGTCGCTGGCTTGATCATGCAACAGATCGTGCAGAACAAGTTTGCCGCGCCTTCGACTATGGGTACCATTGACTGCGCCATGCTTGGCTACATAGTCGGTATTCTGGTTCTGGGCAATGCAGCGCAATGGAGCTACTTAGGTTTCATTTTCGCGTTTGCGGTTTTCGGAACCATGCTATTGGTCCGCTTCCTACAGCACCTCAAGTTCAAGAATGCGGTGTTGGTGCCTTTGATTGGCATCATGTATGGCAACGTTGTTTCGTCTCTAACAACCTTTATTGCTTACAAGTACGACTTAGTACAAACCATGTCGGCATGGACAATGGCGAACTTTGCGAGTGTGTTGCAAGGCAGCTATGAAATTCTTTACCTCGCAGTGCCTGCTTGTGTGTTGGCTTACTACTTCGCGAGTCAGTTCAGTGCGGCGAGTATTGGCGAGAGCTTTGCGAAAAACATCGGCTTGAATTATCAGAAGATCGTCTTCATTGGTGTTGCATTGGTCGCTATCTGTGCCTCTTCTGTGGTGATGATCGTTGGTGTTATCCCATTCCTTGGCCTTATCGTGCCGAATATCGTCTCGCTAATGATGGGCGATAACATGAAGAAGATTCTGCCTTGGACAGCCTATTGGGGCGTGATCTTGGTATTGGTTTGTGACTTGTTAGCTCGAATCGTCATCTTCCCTTATGAGATTCCAATCTCGATGGTAATCAGCATCTTTGGTGGCTTGATTTTTATCTACCTAATCATGAGAGACAAGTCGAATGCGTGATTCAGTAAAAATTGCGATTCTGGCCATCGCGTCTTTGTGTATGGCGGCAGTATTTGTGGGGCAGGGACTTACGTGGGATAACTATGAGTTCTTCTTGTCTCTGCGACTACCAAAATTGCTGTCGATTGTGTTGGCGGCGGTGGCGATCTCGGCGTCGTCATTGGTTTTCCAAACCATCACTAATAATCGAATTCTAACCCCATCCATCTTGGGCTTTGACAGCTTGTATATGCTGGTTCAAACGGTGCTTCTGTTTGTGTTTGGCAGTACAAGCTTCTGGGTCATTGATTCAATCGCAAACTTTTCGATGTCTGTAACCGTGATGATCTTGTTCTCGTTTGCTCTGTTCCATTTCTACTTTAAGAGCAAGCGAAATAACGTATTCACACTGCTTCTGATTGGTATCGTGTGTGGCAGCGTATTCTCGAGCTTAGCGAACTTCCTTGCGATGTTGATTGATCCCAATGAATTTGCGGTGTTGCAGAATGTGATGTTTGCAAGCTTCAATAACGTGAAAGGCGAACTGGTTTACCTCAGCCTTATTCCATTAGGTTTGAGCTTGCTTGGCCTGTGGTTGTTAGCACCTAAGCTTGATGTGCTTTGGCTTGGTGTCGATAACGCAACAAGCTTGGGCGTGAATACCAAGCGACTGACTCAGATTACCTTGGTTATTGTGTCAGTGATGGTCGCGGTATCAACTGCCTTGGTTGGCCCGGTACTTTTCTTCGGTTTAATCACAGTAAGTTTGGCTCGTCAGATATTCAGCTCTTATCAGCACCGTACTCTAATCATCGCTAGCAGCTTGTTAGCGGTAGTGTTGCTCGTGTCTGGTCAATGGTTCATCGAAAAAGTAATGGCGTTTGAAACCACAGTGAGTGTGATCATTAACTTGGTCGGTGGTTTGTATTTTATGTTCTTGTTGTTACGCACCAGAATTCAGTAAAGGTAGTAAGTAGTGATTAAATTAACAGGTTTAACTAAGAAGTATGGCAAGTCACTCGTGGTTGATGATGCCAGTGCTATGTTCCCGAAAGGAGAAGTGACTTCTATCATTGGCCCAAATGGTGCGGGTAAAAGTACACTGCTTTCAATGGCAAGCCGTTTAACAGACAGTGACGCGGGTGAAGTGGTCATTGGCGATAAGTTATTGGCTGAGTGGGATACCAAAGAGCTAGCCAAGCACCTTGCCGTGTTAAGACAGTCAAACAACATCAATATGCGATTTACGATTCGTGAGTTGGTTTGTTTTGGTCGTTTCCCACACTCTCAAGGTCGCTTGAAAGACGAAGATCATAAGATCGTCGATACAGCGCTAGAACACCTTGGCATTACCGATATCCAAAACAAATACCTTGATGAGTTGAGTGGTGGTCAGCGTCAAATGGCGTTTATCGCGATGGTTGTGGCGCAAGATACCGACTATGTGTTCTTAGATGAGCCTTTGAATAACCTTGATATCAAACACTCGGTTGAAATCATGCAGACGCTTCGTCGCTTAGCACATGAGTTTAATAAAGCGGTCGTTATCGTTATTCACGACATCAACTTTGCTTCGTGTTACTCAGATAACATTGTCGCGATGAAAAAAGGCCAAGTGGTGAAGTCGGGCAAGGTATCAGAGGTGGTTGAAAAGACTGTAATGGAATCGATCTACGAGATCCCGTTTGAGATTCGTGAGTTCGATGGTGTTCGAATCTGTATGTATTACTCAGGTCGTTAATTTCTATTACCCAGGTCATTGGTTCTACTGCTCTGGTCGTCAATTCTATTGGCTCGGATCAGTTCTAACTCCTAAGACTCATCTTACCCCTACCGAATACTCAAACGAATGAGCTCCCAATGTGGAGCTCTTTTTGTTTCTTGTTGTCTTTGCTTCTTACTATCTTAGTTTCTTACTCGTTTTGATTCATTGCCCAAATTTATCCGATATCGTCGGGAGCGTGGTGAGATATCTAATAACACGCGGAGAATAGTTACCCCAAGTACCAAGGTATGTTTAAACCTAATCCCTGAGAATGCGTGTATTACGAGATAAGTCGCATAAAGATTTTACGTCGAGTTTTTGACATCAAGCTGTACTCATCGTTAGTTTGATGTCAGTCGAAGATCTACCCTTGATTTTTAACAATCATTTGTCATTTTCATGTTGAGTGGTGCGAAAAGCCATCTACACTATGTTTATAACTGTTTGATTTTTATACGAGGTGTCAATGAGTCGTAAACCTATAGTGTTAGTCGTGGATGACACCCCAAGTAACTTAGATGTGTTAACGGCAATCCTCAAAGATACCTATCAAGTTAAGGTCGCGATTAACGGTACTATCGGTATCAAAATAGCGAAGATGGTGCCGCAGCCAGATCTTATTCTCCTTGATATTATGATGCCTGACATCGATGGCTACGAAGTGTGCCGTCAATTAAAAGCTCAGCCAAATACTGCGCATATCCCCATTATATTCGTTACCGCAAAGATTGGCCCTGAAGCCGAAGTAAAAGGCTTGTCCTTAGGTGCTGTTGATTATTTAACGAAGCCAATTACACCTGAAATTGCACTACAACGTGTAAAAACCCATATTGCTCTTTATGACCAGCAACGAGCTTTGTTTAGTCAGGTGAAAGAGAAAACCCAAGAGATCAATCTCGGCAAACTAGAAACGCTCAACATATTGGGTAGAGCCGCTGAATTTAAAGATAACGAAACAGGCATGCATGTTATGCGCATGAGCCATTATTGCGAGATATTAGCCAAAGCCTTGGGCATGACAGACGAAGATGCCGAGACCTTGCGCGATGCAGCGCCGATGCATGATATTGGCAAGATTGGCATTCCTGACAGTGTGTTACTGAAGCCAGGCAAATTGGATGCCGATGAATGGACTACAATGCAGAAACACGTCGAGTTCGGTGTTGAAATCCTTGGTAGGCAGGGCGATTCCAAACTGATGCGTATGGCCATTCAAGTCGCGCAGTATCACCATGAAAAGTGGGATGGCAGTGGTTACCCAAACCAGATAGCCGGCGAAGATATTCCATTGGTCGGACGAATTGCGGCCGTTGCTGACGTATTTGATGCCCTGACAGCAGAGCGTCCTTATAAGAAGGCTTGGAGTGTCGATGAGGCGCTGAGCTTGTTTGAAGAACAGAAAGGCAAGCATTTTGATCCGACTATCGTCGATCTTTTTTTCGTCAACTTGCCCGAAATACTAGCGATTAAAGAGAAATTTAAAGATGAATAAGCGCTTTGTTATATGGATTAAGCAGTGCTTTATACTCATTTCCAGTTTGTTGTTTCTTCTCATTGGTTTACCACATGCTCATGCCGTGAGTGTTAGTGAAGATGATTTAACCCGGTGGTTAGAAAGTAAACCTAAAGTGACCTTTATCGCGCTTTCCAGTCATTATCCTTATTCGTTTATTGATGATAGAGGGGAGGTGTCAGGTATCATTCGGGATTGGGCGAACGAGTTTGAACTTAATTATGGAATTGAGACGGATTTTATAAGCGTAAACTCTAATTCTGACGCGAAACAAGCGCTACTTGATGGGAAAGGAGATGTTTTCCCTTTCCAACAGTTTGATCCGAGCGAAGGTGGGCGATTTCTCGCTACTAATCCTTACATCCCTTACCAAATCGCGGTGATTCTTCCTACCGACGACCCTACCACCGACAACATTGAGCAGTCCGATAAGCGGCGTATCGCCATGGTTCAAGATAGTATCGATCTAGAAAAGTCGGGGGTACAACTCAGCTCAATCGAAAGAGTCCAATTTGATACTGCGATTGATGCTATCCGAGCACTGGAAGATGGTTCAGTCGATGGGATGCTTGCCGAGCCCGTTACAACATTAAATCTTGCTCACAAGAGTGGTGTATACAGTTTAGCGGTCAATTACGTTCTCGACCGCTGGAAATACATAGAAGCTGCAATGGTTGTTCGAACTAAGGACACCGAATTGCTTGCTTTGTTAAACCAACAAATCGCAACGTTTGATATTGGGAAGAAAAACCGGATTCTATCGCATTGGTTAAAAGACTCACCCTACCGGACTCCAGTTAAAGGGGTATTTGGTTTTGGTAATCCACCATATATGTACCCGGATAGCACTTCTGTCGGTATCGAACACGACATTATGCAAAGGGCTCTAAACAACATGGGCTATCGATTAGGTGACGTTGTCACGCTGCCTCGTAGTGCTGCGAATCAAGCCATCGATAACAATAGTTCGATATCGTTTGTCTCAGGGATACAGGCTGACGGGTCTTCAGTGCACTTTTTGAGTGATAAAGTCATGGGTGTTGAGTTCGTGCCAGTTTCGTTAAAAAGACGTAACTTGAACCTCAAATCTGCCAAAAACCTGTCTTTAGGTGCTTTGTTATTCGATGAAACATCACCAATAAAAAATTCTGTCGAACTACTTAAAGATAAGGTGAGCATCGATCGAATTGAAGATATTGATAGCTTAGAGTCTGCATTTTCTCAACTACGAGCACAAAATGTTGACTTGTTAATGGTCGAAAAACGGGTATTAAGATGGTTTGTGACAAATACTCGTTTCATTGAAATGCGTGAAATCGAACTACACGAAGATTTTAAAGTCGACTATCCAATTTATGTTGATTTTAGAACGCCCAAGTTAAGAGACAGCTTTAACGAAGCGATTAAATATTTAAAGCAAACTGATGATGAGTTTGAACAGATACTTGAAACCCAAGTTAAGAATGATCTTACTCCTGTACTTAGAAAAGCCGATATTATCGCTCAAATCTCCGCTTACTTTATTGTGAATGACCGCTTCGAAGAACTCCCTAAGATCTTTGACATATTCGATGCTGAGCACACATTCAAGGTTATTTCTGCTCAAGCGGATAATAATAAAAGACCGATTGAATCTTGGTATTTAGGCGAAGTATTAGATTTTTCACTGAGTAAAAAGAATACGTCTGAATTATCATCTGTTACCAAAGGCGCTGGTTATAAAACGCAAACAGGAAGTATTAATGCGGGCTTCATGACATTTTATTTTGATGTCAATTCGGTTGAGAGTAATTATGTGTATTTCCCTTCAATTGACCAATTTGAGTCGTTTGGTGAAGGAGCTCAGCGTTATATCTCAGATGTTTACCAATCGAACAGCCTGACTGGTGAACTTCTTAACCTTAGTCAGAAAGAGCGTCAATGGATCAAGGATCATCCCGAACTAAAGATAGGTATCGATCCAAACTCATTACCTTATGAAGCTTTGTCAAACAAGGATGAATATATAGGGATGATTGATGATTACCTCAAGTTAATTGAACAAAAAACCGGACTGCGTCTTAGTCATGTCGACGTTGAAAGTTGGCAAGAAACTCGTCGCCTCGTTGATCATCGACGAGTACATTTAGTGTCAGCTGCGGTTGAGAATCGCTCATTAGGCGAAAGTGTAAAGCCAGCAAAAGCGCTATTCTCTAGCCGCCTTGCGATAGCTTCAAGGCGTGATGTAAATAGTATTGTGCTTAAAGAGGCTAAAGGTTGGAAGCTTGGAATATTAGCCAGTGGTGCTAATACCGAAGCCATCGTTGAAAGTTACCCAAATATTAAGTGGGATCTTGTCGAATCCACCAAAGAAGGGTTGGACCGAGTTGAATCTGGTGAGCTTGATGGATTTATTGATACTGTCGATGTATTGAATTATTTGATCAATTCATTTGGTTATCGAGGTATCGGAATTATTGGTCGATTGGATTTCTTTTTGTCGCCGACCTTACACGTCATTAAATCAGAGCCGTTATTACTGTCTATTGTTAACAAAGCAATAGGAAGTATATCTGCAGAAGACCACCAAAAAATATCCGCTAAATGGGCGGCACCTAAAGCGATTGAAAAAGTTGATTACCAACTCGTTTATACCATCTCGATATTTTCCGTCGTGATAGTGTTGTTGATTGTATTTTGGAATAGGAAATTATCCAAGCAAATCATTATTGCTAATAACGCTACCGAAGCACTTCGCAAAGCACAAAATCAGCTTTACAACATTTTGAACACGTCCCCTATAGCTGCGAGTGTTATTGTCGACGAACAAGTTCGTTATACGAATGATACGGCGAAACGTCTTTTTGGAGTAGAGCGAAGAGAGCTCTCTTCTATTGATGTTGAAGTCGTTTACAACACTTTATCCGATCGTGATACTTTGTATAAAGAACTGAATCTTAACGGTAAGGTTGTGAATCGGGAGTTAGTGCTTCGGAAATTTGATGGCAGTCGTTTTGTCGCTCTTGTTAGTTACTACCTACTCGAGCTTGATGGGGAAGTCGCGACTCTATTTTGGGCTTTTGATATTTCAGAAATGAAACGCCTAAATGAACAACTAGAAGAAGAGAAAAAGCGAGCCGATTTGGCGAGCCAAGCCAAATCTGAATTCTTAGCTAACATGAGCCATGAAATAAGAACGCCGATGAACGCGATTATTGGCTTATCTTATCTAGCGATTGGGGAAATATCTAACCCGGTTGCTCGAAATTATATTGAGAAAGTGCATCGTTCTGGTCATTCATTATTAACTATCATCAACGATATTCTTGATTTTTCAAAGATAGAAGCAGGGCAACTTGTTATTGATAGTATTCCATTTGATCCTGTAACGACATTCAAAGATGTGATTGAGTTGATGGAGTCGAAAGCAATCGAAAAGCAGCTGAATTTATCAATGTCGATTGCACCGGAACTAGAGGTGCCAATGCTTGGTGACCCATTGAGGCTATTTCAGGTGATCCTGAACCTTATTGGTAATGCCATTAAATTTACAGAGTACGGGCAAGTGACCTTAGCCGTTGAACTGGTTAAATCTGACGAGAACAGTGTGAGTATGAAGATCATTGTTTCGGATACTGGGATAGGTATATCAGAAGAGAACCTACATAAACTATTTCAAGCGTTTAGCCAAGCAGACAGTACCACCACGCGCAGGTTTGGGGGCACAGGTTTAGGGCTTAATATCAGTCAAAAGCTTGTACAAGCTATGGGCAGTGAAATTTCAGTAGTGAGCATATTGGGACAGGGCAGTGAGTTCTCTTTCCCTTTGACGTTACCTAGATCGAACACAGAGGAACTCGCGGACTTTAAGTCGCAAGAACTTAAACTGGATTATCATATTGAGTTTAAAGGACAAAGGGTGTTGTTGGTTGAAGACAACGAGCTGAACCAAGATTTAGCTCTGGCATATTTTAGTCGTGCTAAATTGAATGCTGATTTAGCCGAAAATGGCGCAGAAGCCGTGGCGTTAGCTCAAACTAACGATTACGAAATGATCTTTATGGACCTTCAAATGCCGATTATGGATGGCTTCGAAGCGACACGAAAAATTAGAGAGTTTGATACGAAAGTTCCTATCATTGCGATGTCGGCTAATGTATTCGCTGATGCAAAACAGAGAGCAAGAGACGCAGGGGTAACGGATTTCTTAGATAAGCCGATAATCATTGATAAAGCGACCTCTTTGCTTATCAAATACATCGTGCCAGAGGTGATGGTAGAAGAGAAGGCAGCGCCGTTAGATGGGCAGGCAGAGCAACTCGAAGGCCTAACAAATCAACCTAACAGCATTGATGTGATCAGTGTGTTTTCTCAGCAACGATTTGAACAGCTCACTCATCATGATGCGGAACTTCAAAACAAACTGATTGGGAAGTTCCATAGCAGTGCCCCAAACATGATGGTTGATGCGTTTGATAATTTGGCACAAGACGATTGGATTACGCTTGAAAGAAACCTGCATACTTTGAAAAGTATGGCAGCGTCGATTGGCGGCCTCCGGTTTGCTGATTTGATGGGAGAGTTAGAAGATAAAGCTCACAATCGTTTGTGTGATGATCAAGCCCTCAGAGAAGGTGAGGCGAGGTTAGTTGAGCTTATTGCAGCAACGGAAAGCCAGATTGTGAAGCCACAAGTAGAATACATGAGTGAAGCAAGTGCGATGGGAACCGTGGTCAAAGAAGATCAAAGGGTTAAGCTACTCTCGCTGCTGGAAGCTTATGATAACGATGCAACGCAATACGTGGCCGAGTTACTTAAAGAGTATCCAAATTCTGTTGCGCTTAACGATGTGCAAAGTGCGTTAGATAATTATGACTTCGAGCGAGCCTGTCAGGTTCTCAGTACCTTGGAATAAGCCGCTTTGCTTAGTCGGCATATAACAGTTGCTGTCTTATCGCTATTACTGTCTGAATAATAAGTGCTTCAGTACTAAAGCCTTTAATCTTCTGGGTTAAAGGTTTTAAATTTAATCAACTAATCAACTAATCAACTAATCAACGCTTCTAACCACTCACGTTCTGTTTGATCAGATCGATAACCGTATCGTATCGGTGCGGCAGTTTTCGGTTTCGTTTTTGAACCAGATACAGTATTTCCTCAACCTCTATTTTGGGTGGCACAACGTGCAACTTGTCTCTTTCCGGGAAGTGCTCAACTGCACCTGCCGGTAAGACGGTAAAGCCTAACCCTTTCGATACTGGCAGCAAGATCTGGTGAAGCTGATTGATGTAGCCAGATCTTGGTATTTCATTAACGTTGATGTTCGCGAGATCCTTGTCTCCACACAGATCGAAATACAAAGACAGGTAGTGAGCAGAATCTGGATGCGCAATCAGGCCAATGTCGTGCAGTACTTGTGGAGTTATCTCTAAGTGAGCCAGACTGCTGTGAACGATGAGGCAGAGTGCTTCTTTACCAATGACTTGGCTCTGATAGTAACTGTCGTTTGGGGAGTGCCTAACAATGCCGATATCGGTGGTGCCTTGGATTAGGTCGTTCAATATCTTTTTGTTTGGAGCTGCTTCTAAGTTAATGCTCAGATCTTGGTGTTGCTGCTGAAGTTCAAGAAGCTTGGGATACAGACGTAAAGAGAGTGAACCCGAACAGGATAGATGACATTGCCCAGCATAAGGATTGTCAAAACTCAGAGATTCGAATAAATCTTCTTGGTCTTTTTCTAGCTTGAGCGCATAGCGATAAATAATCCGACCCTGTTCGGTCAGCTCGAAGCTTTTATTTTCTCTCGATAACAGGTCACAATTGCAAGCTTGTTCAAGCTTCTTGATGTGCTGGCTGACCCCTGGTTGTGTCATGTACAACTTTTCTGCGGTTTGGGTGAAATGTCCAACTTCAACCAGAGTCTTAAATGTATTGAGCCAAAGTGGATTAATCATACTCACCTTCAAATGCTAAAGCCTATAAATAATAGAAAATTATTATTATCTTAAGTAATGATAATTTCAACCCTAGGGCGTAAAGCAGCGAAGATCAAAGTATGCTGGATTGAATATTGTTCGAGGCAGAGCCTGCGGTTGTTTGCTGGAGTTCTTTTGAGTAACAAAGTGTTGCGACTTTGTTGATTATTTGGTCTATTGACCCACTGTGCTCATATTTAGGAACGAAGATGAATAGAAATGTTTGGCTGCTCTCACTGTGTCAGGCCTTATTGATGACGGGTAACATATTGTTGATCTCGGTGATTGGTTTGATCGGTAAGCAGATTGCGCCCAGTGTGAGCATGATTACCTTGCCGGTAGCACTGCAGTTTTTGGGTTTAATGGCAGCCACTATTCCTGCATCTTTAATTTCAGGAAAATTAGGACGAAAACGAGGGTTCAGTATCGGTAATGTGGTTGGCATTACAGGGGCGAGCCTTGCAACTTACGCTTTATCTCAGCAAAATTTCTATCTGTTTTGTTTCGCCACGTTCTTACTTGGGATAGGTATAGGTTTTGGCACGCTTTATCGTTTTGCTGCTATCGAAGTGTGTGATGAAAATGCACGACATCGCGCAATTTCTATATCGATGGCTGGTGGCGTTCTTGCTGCAGTACTCGGGCCTAACTTAGCGATCATGTCTCAACAATGGTCAGCAGATGGCTTGTACATTGGTGCTTTTGCTTCTTTGATTGGGTTGAATATTCTTGCGTTACTCATCTTACAAACCATTCAATTTCCTAAAGTCTCTTTTAATAGTCAGGCTCCCAAAGCCGATCCTTTAGGTGTGATCGTTAAAGCACCGAACTTTATTGGTGCGGTCTTTGCAGCCATGGTTGCTTACGCTGTAATGAACATTTTGATGACTGCAACGCCATTGGCAATGATTGGCTGTGGTTTTGACTTTACTAAAGCTGCTGGCGTGATTGAGTGGCACGTGTTGGGGATGTTTGTACCTGCATTTTTTACCGGATCACTTATCGAGAGGTTTGGCTCAAGAATGATGATCTTGGCGGGCGGGATTCTGTTCGTCGTCTGTATCGCGATTAACATTCATGGAGAATCTATTTGGCACTTCAGAGCGGCCTTGGTTGTGCTTGGTGTGGGTTGGAACTTCATGTTTATCGCGGCAACAGGTTTGTTTAGTCAGTCCTACCAATCGCAGAATAAAGCTAAGGCACAAGCGTTTAATGAATTTATTGTCTTTGGCTGTGTGACTATTACAGCGATGCTCTCTGGCTGGCTAGAATCGACAGCAGGGTGGCAGAACCTTAATATCTACGTATTACCATTCGTGTTAGCTGTTATCTTGCTGTTCGCATTTAGTGCTCGTAAATCGCGTATTCAAAAGCAGCCTGTGTAATGACTCATCGAATAGTGGTTCAGTAAATTCGTTACTGTGATTAGAACCCTAGTATCTCGAACTGCGACCAATAAAAAGCCCTACCAAATCGGTAGGGCTTTTGCTTACGGCTTAAATAATAACGTTTCCTTAAAACTGCTGTCTTGGCTCATGCTCGAAGACAACAGTGCTTAAGCTTGCTTGTAAGTACGTGTGATAGAGCCGCGTACTTATTTTGATGGTCTATCGTTTAAGACCTAAGACCTAAGACCTAAGACCTAAGACCTAAGACCTAAGACCCAAGATGAGCTACAGGTCGACCAAAATTGTCTTAGTCGTAATCCCACCTTGGTCATCGATTATCTTCAGAGTCACCTCGTGCTTTCCGTATGAAGGGAAGATAGAAGTGAATGTGCGACCTCGTTTCACCTTTCCGTTTGGAAGTGTCCACTCGGTATCAACAATACGACCATCGCTGTCTGAACTTGTAGACCACATGGTTACCCAACGACCCAAGTGAATGTACTTTGCACTCGCTTCTGGAAGGGCGTTTGGAGATTCAACACTCACTACGGAGCTAAATGAATCGGTAGCGCCTTTGTCGTCGACAACAGTCAAGTTCACCGTGTATTCACCGGCTTGCTCGTAAGACCAAGTTGGTGCCACTTCGTTACTTGTTGTGCCGTTGCCAAAGTCCCATAGATAACTGGCGATCTCACCGTCTTGATCAGAGCTGAAGTTGTTTGTAGAAACATTCAGACCGTTAACATTAAGCTCGAAGTTCGCAGTAGGAGCGATGTTGTGTTGGCTTACTTTAGATAAGCGCACCACGCCGTATTCGTTGTCGTTACTCTGATTCACAATATCAACGGCTAAACCAAACTCCGTCAGGATACGTCCTGAATCAGGCGCTTGAGGAGACGTGTAGTCTTGGTCGTCAGAGAAGCTAGCGTTACCAAGCAAACTAGTATCTTCAAGTACATCATTGTCGCTGTTCACAAGACGCATTGGGGTATGATCTTTGAGTGAGAACGCAGCATCACGAACTTGGTAACGAGTTTGAGCGACTTCACCAGATTTTTCCCAAGTCATGGCATTCTGGTCTGCATCGACCACACCTAACCAACCTTCACCTGGGTGTTTGCCTACCCAGTTATCAGTCAGTGACTCGTCTACGTACCAAATGATCAAACCCGGATCGAATGAGATAAGTTGCCCCATACGTTTGATGTTGGCTAGGCCTTCATCAACATCCATGTGGCTACGCCATTGCAGCAGGTAGTAGTGTTGCGCTTGGTGGAATCCATTGCTCAGCTTGTAGCCATTTAGGGCGAAGGTGGAGTTGCTTTCACCATCGTCTATTGAGGTGACTTCACCATCAACGACCACACTGAGGTTATCCAGATAGAAGCCTTCCATCGCCAAGCCACCATCGGTGATGTACTCAAATGACAGTTCTATTTCTTGGCCTACCCATTGTGAAACGTCAAACTCAGCGTCAATCCACCCGCCAGATTCGCCGCCAATAGTAGGAACGAGGCCAGTATTGTATGGGTCATCCATTGAGGTGATGTTGCCAGCTATTGCTTGTCCATTCACAAGCACGCGAGCGAAGTCGTAGTCTTTCTCAATTTCATACCACGTTTTGAACGAAAGCAATGCAGAATCACCGGCTGGAATCACCAACTTGCGTGTCATGCTGTTTTTCAGGTCATCGCCTTTTTGAGAGTGGAATGAATACTCTCCCTCAAAGGGTTTCAGACTTTCAATTTGCTTTTCAGGAAGATCGACCTTAATCATGTTCGGACGGCTGTTATCCGTTGTTTGGAACAGTGTATAAACTTGTGGGTTGTCTTCTAGGTCATCAATCGAGATTTGATCATCGTTAACCCAGCGACCACCAATCGATTTTTGTAGGAAGTGCTTTGCCCAAGAGCTGAATGCCGTTGGTTGTGTGCCACCGATTTGACCAGCCCAGCTGCCTGAAGACATGATTGACCAGTAAGATACTGGTTCACCCTTGCCTGTGTATTGTGTGTCGTATTCGTCTGGTAGACCCAAATCATGGCCATACTCGTGAGCACAGACACCCGCTGCCGCGTCAATCGGTTGAATGGTGTAATCAAATGCTGCGTATTGGCCACCAAAGCGGTCAGGAAGCGAGCTAGAGGTACCTTCAAGCACATGTGTGCGACCAAGGTTGAATCGGTGAGACCAGATAGCATCTGGGCCCAATACGCCACCACCGGCTTCTTCGCCAACAGATGCGTGGAACACCATTAGGTGATCAATCACACCATCGGGTTCACGGAAGTTCCCGTCACCGTCGTAATCGTAACGATCTTCGATGTCGTAGTCGGCTAGGTTGATGCTCGGATCTTGAGCCAATTGATTCAGTGCTTCACGAACCAGTTCCTGTGCGTTTAAGTCGTTGTCGGTGGTAGGGGAGTTGCCACCATAGAATGACGCAGGCTTAGAGGCGCGATACCAACCTGCCGCTTGACCTGCAACGCTGTAACTATCACCTGATTCGCTTTGGTAATATTGGCGCATCGAGATTAGGTTCTCGCCGTTGGGCCCTGTGTAGCCAGAATTTGAGAACAACAGCTCTTGATAATGCTCTGGGTTGTAGCTCTCATAGAGCATCTGCGTGTGCTCTTCGGTCAGCTTGTTATTATCCCAGTTCAAATCAGGGAAATCGACTAACAGAGCGAGTACTTTATCGGTACGCTTGGTGCCGACTTCTAAAGCAAAGACACTCGCTTTTTTAACACCGGATCCTTTTTCGATGGCTTTGAGTATTTTCGCTCGTTGCTCAAGTGCTTTTTTACCGAATTGAGCGTCGCCTTTAAAACCGGAATTGATCTTATTTTTTAAGTAACGGTCAAGTGCGTCGTGCTTTGCCACATCGGTTGCATCTTGGTCGACTAAGCCTTGTCTAACTAGCATTTCAATAAGTTTGTCTTCATTAACAACGCCTAAATCAATAGGTGTTTTTGCATAACTACTGACGCTAAATAGAGTAAGCATTGCTGAAGCCAACAATGTTTTTCTCATCATTTTCATTATATTTCCTTTTTATATTTCCATGTCGATATCAGTATCAACTGCCTTATTCGAATCAGTTGTCCGAGTCTGGCCTAATACACTCTTGTGGTGTCTTATTTAACTGACGTGTGTTTGCTGTATGTTTCGTACTTTCTATCTCTTTTGTATTGGTTGTCTCTTTTCTATTTTTTGAATCAAACGGAGTGCTCTTTACTTTTTTGGCGTTTAGATAGATACGCAAAGCTTCTTGATTGCCCTCATAGGTTAAGCCAGGGCAGATAACGCCTCGTTCAATCAATGACTTCAGCAATAGTTCGTCGTTCTCAATAGTGGAAGCCTGTGACAGTGAGGAAAAAATGAGAACCATTAAAGCCATTGTTTTGTGTGACATTCTTATATCAAGCCATCAGTTTTGATTATGTAACAAAATATATTTATAAAATTAACCAATCAAATGAATAATCATTACAAATCATTATTCGTTCCGGTTTCAACATTAAGAGTTAATATCAAATAAGGATGGTTATTTATTTTATTGTCAGCTATTTAATGGGTTTTGTTGAATGAATAGCTGATAGTTTGGATTTTTAATAACATTGGTTGGTAAGTGTTTATTATCTTGAGACCGCTTTATACAAGGTGTGGGGTGATAAATAATAAGATACGTTTTTATTATCGGTGTTTAAAAATTGCATTTAATAATTGAGTGTTTAGTAAATACCCATACTGAAATTATTTTCACTCTAAATATCAATAATTGGGGTGTTGAGAATGATTTTCAGTGTTTCAAGGGCGTGAAATTTAACAATAGTGGAGGTGATAGGAGCACCAAGTCGTAAAAAAGAGCCCGTATTTGAGCTCTTTTCCTTTTATTCTCGTTGGCGATTTACTTATGACTGAGAGACATCACGATAAAAATAACGTTCACAAGTACGTGGATTCATGCGCTTAATGACGTTTGATATTAAGGCGATAACCAGCACTGAGAATACTAACCTTCCCCAAAATATGGTGTAAAAATCAGCCCCAATTAACATGATCAAAAGTGTATCTTCAATCAAACTGTGGAGTAGATTGAGCAGCATGATTGCAGTGAATACATCCCTCGCAGAGATATGTCCCTTTTTAGCTTCATTGATCAATAAGCCGCCGCCAAACGAAAGACCAAGCGTGATTCCAATAATGGTTAGGTTAGTCGCGTCCTTGCTGATTCCGAGTAGTCTCAAGAATGGTCTTAACAATATTGCCATGAGCTTTTCAACGCCTAGAATCTTTAAGATCTTGAGTAGCAGTAATAGTGCTGATATCACGATGAAGATAACGGCAAAGCTCTTTAGCTGCTCAATAGCCCATCCAAGATAGCTAGTGTCTCCAGATACTTTAGGCTGCCAAAGCACGGTTGCTGGGTAGTTGAGCAAATCCCCGTATTGATAACTGAGATTGAGTAACCATGCCAGCACCAAGCTACCACCGACTCTCACTGATAGGGTAGCCAGCCAACTCACACCCGCCTTTTTAGCTATTGCACCCTCAATCGGTAATGAATGCGCTAGTAGCATCATGCTGCCTAAAACCGAGGCTTGAGCAACCGTTAAGGGAGCATCGGAATTAATAAGAATAATCAGTCCCGCATAGATGTTAGTGAGTATGGTTGTTGCCCATACCAAGCCCATTTCTTTCGGTAATCCGACGCTTTGCATTATTGGGCTTAGCCATTCGCTAAGAATCACGACGCCGCCAAGTTCTTCAACGATCTTTATCACGATGATGATTGGAATCATGATTCGGAAAAGAGTCGAGGTGACATCGAAAATCTCTCTGAGGAGTTCTTTAAAAAATTGATAGATTGATTTCATAGTTACGACCATGGTTCGATTGTTTGGAATGAGAAGATTTTACCTTGATTATTGTGATGGTTATTTCAAAATCTATATCAATATTCAACTCCAATTTTTTATTTGTTGTAGTATTAGAAATTATTGGTCACAAAATTAGAGTTTTGAGAAATTATGGAAATTGATCGTATAGATAGGAATATTCTCGTTGAACTGCAGAAGAACAACCGAATCCCAAACCTCACATTGGCTGAGATGGTTGGGTTATCGCCTCCGGCTTGCTTAAAGCGAGTGAAACGATTGAGAGAGGAAGGCGTGATTGTGAGTGATGTGTCTATCATCAACCCAGAACTTACAGGCAGTAAGATGACTTTGGTTGTGTCCGTAGAAATGGAACGAGACCGAGGGGATATTTATCAGATCTTTCGCCATTCTATTTCTAAGGCGTCAGAGGTCACGCAGTGCTATCAGATATCGGGCAGTTTTGACTTCATGTTGATTGTGACGGTCAAAGACATTCAAGCCTACGAAGATTTTGTTGAACGAGTACTGCGCAAAGATTTAAACATTCGCAAGTTCCATACCTCTGTTTCTATGAGAACCGTGAAATTTACCACTGCAGTTAACTTAGATGAGTCATGACCGCTAATTTGAGAAGAGAAGAGAAGAGAAAAGACGTGAAGCTTTGAGCTTTGTGAGGTGTCAGGCGTATTTTTGTATAAATAGCAGGCATTTACATAAAATGTGACGTTCACATTTTGTCATAACTTTAATAATTGTATATATTCCTCGCCTAAAACAATAATTAACAAAAGTTAATATAAATGACTGTCAGTTCATCTTCTCAATCTCGTGAAACGCTTCTAAGCGAAAACGAACAACTTGTCTCGACTACCGACCTTAAAGGTGTGATTACTTACAGTAATGATGCTTTTTGTCGCATCGCAGAATACAGCCAACAAGAATTGCTAGGGCAACACCACAATATCGTGAGGCATAATGATATGCCGAAAGCGGCTTTTGCCGATATGTGGGTTAACCTAAAGCAGGGTAAAGCGTGGCGCGGTATCGTAAAAAATAAAACCCAATCTGGTGGTTACTACTGGGTTGATGCTTACGTTACCCCTATTTATGATGGCGGGAAGGTGAGTGGCTACCAATCGGTTCGTGTTAAGCCTAAAAACGAATGGGTACAAGTCGCGGATAAGGCTTACCAAAGCTTATTGAAGGCTGAGAAGTCGGGTCGTCAATGGTCGTTACAGATCAGTGACAGTGTTCGTTACGCAGTGTTACTCGGTTCTTTAGCTGCCCCTTTGATTTCAAACCTAATCGAAGTAGGGCAAGTATCGCAATGGTTATTGAGCTTACTTCCTGTTTCCGCATTAGCATTGCTTTTCCGACAAGAGCTCATTGATACTCCATTGCAGTTAAAAAAGCTGCAATCTAAATTCGATAGTGTCAGTCGCCTTGTCTATTCAGGCAATAGTCAGTTCTCTATTGCCGATTTCCATCTGAAGTTGCTGTCTGCTCGAATCAGAACAGTGTTAGGCCGTATGACAGACTCAGCCAAGCCACTGCAGGATTTGGCGGACAACCTGAATGCCACGTCATTTGAAGTATCAGAAGCCTTAGACCAACAAACAAAAGACATCCTTCAAGTACGAGAGGCGACTGAAGAAGTTGAAGTAACCGCGAATGAAGTGTCATCTCGTACCGAAGAAGCGCATCAAATTGTCGACGTTACTCTGCAAACCTGTGCGGGTGCGAAAGAGAGTATTAATCAAACACACCGTAACCTCGAAAGCTTGGCTTCACAGGCTGAAAAGGCGACTCAAACGACTTACCAATTGAGCGACCAAGCGCAAAGTGTCAGCAAGATAATGGAAGAGATTGGTGGAATCGCCGAACAGACCAACTTATTGGCACTAAACGCAGCAATTGAAGCGGCTAGAGCGGGCGAGCAAGGGCGAGGCTTTGCGGTGGTTGCCGACGAAGTACGTGCACTATCGGGTCGCACGTCAAAGGCGACGGTTCAGATCAAAGAGAGTATCGACACCATGCTAGCGACGATTGAAGGCTGGCAAAAGGATATTCTGGCGAACCGAGAGCAAACGGACGCGTGTGGGGATGTGGCGAAGGTGAGTGCAGAGCGCTTGTCTGAAGTCGAAACCTTAATGCAATCGATGAACGATTTGATGCAGTCGGTTGAAAGCTCCGCGCATAAACAGCGTCAGCTATCGAGTGATGTAAACCTGCATATGCAGTCTATCGCGTCGACCGCCGAGCAAAACTTAGTGGCAACACATTCCGTGAAAGATCACTCCACTGAGCTAAAAGAGCAAGTGAATGAGTTCTATCACTTGGCGAAGCGCTTCGAAGAGAAATAACCGTTAAAGACAAGCTGAATGAGAGATAAGAGAAAGCCTTGCGAAATTTGCAGGGCTTTTTTGTGAGCTAAAAGAACAGATAACAGATTAACAGGCAACAGATACAAAAAAGCCCTACTCAAAAGAGTAGGGCTTTCTATTATGTGCTTAGAAATCAGCTAACGGATTAGCAGACTAAGCAAGAATCTCTTTTGCTGTGTTTACTACGTTTTCAGTAGTGAAACCGAACATCTTGAATAGCTCGCCTGCTGGTGCAGATTCGCCGAACGTTGTCATGCCGATGATCTTGCCACCGAAGCCAACGTACTTGTACCAGAAGTCAGCGATGCCAGCTTCTACTGCGATACGTGCTGTTACGTCAGCTGGAAGCACAGACTCACGGTATTCAGCGTCTTGCTTATCGAAAGCGTCAGTTGCAGGCATAGATACTACGCGTACCGCTTTACCTTCAGCTGTTAGTTCAGCAGCAGCGCTAACCGCTAGCTCAACTTCAGAACCCGTTGCAATGATGATTAGCTCTGGCTTGCCAGCACAATCTTTCAGGATGTAACCACCCTTAGCGATGTTTGCTACTTGCTCAGCGTCACGATCTTGTTGTGCTAGGTTTTGACGAGAGAAGATAAGTGCAGAAGGACCATCTTTACGCTCGATTGCCAGTTTCCAAGCAACAGCAGACTCAACTTGGTCACATGGGCGCCATGTGCTCATGTTTGGAGTCAGACGTAGAGATGCGATCTGCTCAACCGGTTGGTGAGTAGGACCATCTTCGCCTAGGCCGATAGAATCGTGCGTGTAAACTTGGATGTTCTGAGTCTTCATCAGAGCAGCCATACGCATTGCGTTACGTGCGTATTCCATGAACATTAGGAACGTTGCGCCGTATGGTACGAAACCACCGTGCAGAGCGATACCGTTCATGATAGCCGTCATACCGAATTCACGTACACCGTAGTGGATGTAGTTACCAGAGAAGTCATTTGCTTCAAGAGACTTAGAACCAGACCACATAGTTAGGTTAGAAGGCGCAAGGTCAGCAGAGCCGCCCATGAATTCAGGTAGCATAGCACCGAAAGCTTCTAGTGCATTTTGAGATGCTTTACGTGATGCGATGTTTGCTGGGTTAGCTTGAAGATCAGCGATGATTGCCGATGCTTTCTCTTCCCATTCAGCAGGAAGATCACCGTTTACGCGGCGTTTGAATTCAGCTGCCAGCTCAGGGTATGCTGCTTCATAAGCTGCAAGTTTCTCGTTCCACGCTGCTTCCTTAGCTGCGCCTGCTTCTTTCGCATCCCACTCTGAGTAAACTTCCGACGGAATTTCAAAAGGACCGTGCTCCCAACCTAGTTGCTTACGAGTTGCTGCGATTTCATCAGCGCCTAATGGTGCACCGTGACAGTCGTGCGTACCTGCTTTGTTTGGAGAACCAAAGCCGATTACAGTTTTAGTACAGATTAGAGTAGGACGAGGATCCGCTTTAGCTGCTTCGATAGCTGCGTTGATAGCGTCAGCATCGTGACCATCAACTGCTGGGATTACGTGCCAGCCGTAAGCTTCAAAACGCTTAGGCGTATCGTCAGAGAACCAACCTTCAACTTCGCCATCGATAGAGATGCCGTTGTCATCCCAGAAAGCAACCAGCTTACCAAGACCTAGCGTACCTGCTAGAGAACATGCTTCGTGAGAAATACCTTCCATCAGACAGCCATCACCCATGAATGCATAAGTGTAGTGGTCTACGATGTCGTGGCCTTCTTTGTTGAACTGTGCTGCCAGCGCTTTCTCAGCCATCGCCATACCAACAGCGTTAGTGATGCCTTGACCTAGAGGACCAGTCGTTGTTTCTATACCTGGTGCGTAGCCGTACTCTGGGTGACCTGGAGTCTTAGAGTGCAGTTGACGGAAGTTCTTAAGGTCTTCAATTGAAAGCTCGTAACCTGCTAGGTGAAGCAGAGAGTAAATCAGCATAGAGCCGTGGCCGTTAGACAGGATAAAACGGTCACGGTCAGCCCACTCTGGGTTTGACGGGTTGTGGTTTAGGTGAGAGCGCCAAAGTACTTCAGCGATGTCAGCCATGCCCATAGGTGCGCCAGGGTGACCAGAGTTTGCTTGTTGTACGCCGTCCATGCTTAGAGCACGGATCGCGTTAGCTAGATGTTTGCGGTTCATAATTGCTTCCAAAATTGATTCGAAATTAAAAATTCGTGGATAGATGTAAAAGAGGAACGAAATTCGTTCCTCTTATTTATTCAGTAGTGATTACAGCTTAGCTGCGATCATGTCTTCTAGTTTGCCTTGGTCAACGGCGAAGTTGCGGATGCCTTCAGCTAGCTTCTCTACAGCCATTGGGTCTTGGTTGTGATCCCATAGGAACTCAGCGTGAGTCATTGCAGCAGGACGCTCTTTAGTACCGTTAGAGTCGATTAGCTTCTCTACTACTTCGCCTTCAGCTGCTTCTAGGTCAGCTAGAAGTTGAGGAGCGATAGTTAGACGGTCACAGCCAGCAAGTTCAAGGATCTCACCGATGTTACGGAAGCTTGCGCCCATAACAACAGTCTTGTAACCGTGCTCTTTGTAGTAGTTGTAGATGTCTGAAACAGAGATTACGCCTGGATCTTCTGAAGCTTCGAAATCGCGACCTTCTTTCGCTTTGTACCAGTCCATGATGCGACCAACGAAAGGAGAGATAAGGAATACGCCAGCTTCAGCACAAGCACGAGCTTGAGCGAAAGAGAATAGAAGCGTTAGGTTACAGTTGATGCCTTCTTTCTCTAGGATTTCAGCAGCACGGATGCCTTCCCAAGTAGAAGCCAGTTTGATAAGGATGCGGTCGTTAGTGATGCCAGCGTCGTTGTACATTTTGATAAGTTGACGAGCTTTAGCAACGCTGCCTTCCATGTCGTAAGAAAGACGAGCATCTACTTCAGTAGAGATACGGCCAGGTACAACGTTAAGGATTTCTTTACCGATGTTCACGTTAAGCATGTCACAAGTGTCTTGAACTTGTTGTGCTTTATCAGCGCTTTGCGCTTTAGCGTATTCGATAGAAGCATCGATTAGAGGTGCGTACTCAGCAATTTGAGCGGCTTTAAGAATTAGAGATGGGTTAGTTGTTGCATCTTCCGGAGTGTACTTGCTGATAGCTTCGATATCGCCAGTGTCAGCTACAACAGTTGTTAGTTTACGAAGTTGCTCTAATTTATTGCTCATTTTGATCATCCTATGTATCGCAGAACACCCCTTTAATGGGAGGTGTGGGCATTTGCAAGCGAACTAATGAAGTTCCTCATGGTTGTACCAGTGAGCCTAACTTACATTAATTTAAATTTTTCTCCGAACGAACATTTGCACAGAACATTTGTTCGCTCGATGAGTAAATGATGTAGCCATATTTATCCGATCTAGCCCCAAAGTCAACGGTAAATAGTGCCGTATGGTGACTTCAGTCAAATATATTTCGCTCTAGTAATCATGGGGTATGCAAGCAAACGTTTAACGAACAAAGTGATGTGAATTAATCAACAACGAAACTATGGTTATGACGCTGAGCAAATGTTCCTTGTTGTTACATATGTTCAGGGTGTAAGCTTGTGTATCACTTACTGAGCTCTCCTATATTAGGAAGTACAGCAGGTAAAATAATTGTTAAATATTGGTTGAGTGGTATATGAGTAAGAATATCCAAGATGTTTCCGAAGAAAACACTGATCTCCTCACTGAAGTAGCGGTTGCTTACTATCAAGATGGTGCCACCCAGGAAGAGATCTCTAAAAAGTTCTCTATCTCTCGTGCAAAGGTTGGTCGAATGCTCAAGCAAGCTCGCGATGAAGGGATTGTCGAGATTACAGTGAAATACCATCCTGTATTCAGTGCGAAGATCGAACAACGTTTGATCGAGCGCTTTGGCGTGAAGCGGGCACTGGTTGCACTAGACCAACCGAATGAAGAGAAGCAACGACTGCAAGTGGCTGGTTTAGTCTCTAACTATCTTACCAGTACACTGAAAAACGGCATGGTGGTGACAGTAGGCCAAGGTCGAAACGTATCGTCGGTTGCTCACCATACTGGGGTGATTACACCGCGTGACTGTAAGTTTGTATGTGGTATCGGCGGTATTCACCCAAGAGGCGGTATGTTTAATGCCGACCATATATGTAGACAACTAGCTAAGAAGTACGGTGGTTCATCAGAAACTTTATATGCGCCTGCTTATGCAGAGAATAAAGCACAAAAAACCGCTTTTATGGAAAACAGTACTGTTAAGCAAACACTGGATCTAGCTCGTAAAGCGGATGTCGCATTAGTGGGTATCGGTGATATGAGTGAAAACAGCTATATGGTCGACTTAGGTTGGTTTACCGCGGGTGAGGTAGTACAGTCTCGTTTACTACAAGGTGTCGTCGGTGACTTTGCGGGTTATGACTTTTTCGACGTACACGGCAAAGCAGCAAACACAGTAATGAGTGATCGAGTCATCGGCTTAGGTTTGGAAGAGTTTCGTCCTATCGCTGAAGTAATCGCCATTGCTGCCGAGAACAGTAAGCCATTAGCTCTGTTAGGTGCGTTAAGAACTGGCGTGGTTGACGTGATTGCGACCAGTGTAAGTAATGCATTAACGGTACTTAACTTGGATGAGCAGATGAAGCATGTTGAACTGATTGATAAAAACTAAAGAGAAGACAAAGGAGATATACTTTATTGTCCTATCCCTTGTTGTTCTTACGAAAATGAGCTTCATTCGTCACTAAAACTGGAATCTATCTAGGTTCCCGTTTTGCATTTCTGTTTATAATTTAGATGTAAAACACTGATAAAATTAACTTTATTATAGTCAGGGTGACCTCTAACCTATTGAAATACTCTGTTCTAAATTGAGCTTGAATAAGTCGATAAAGGAACGGGTCTTTTTTGATAAAGAATTGGCAGACGGGTAGAGCATAGTTAAGCTCAATTTTGGGAAAACAACATCGGGTAATACATGTACTAGGCTCGAATCGTCAACCGAACGTGTCAGGTATATATCAGGTAGAAAAGCAATACCGCGGTGTTGTAAGGCTAACTTGAGTAAGAGGTTTAGGTCATCAGATTTTAAGTGTACTTTAATGGACTTATCAAGAAAGTCTGCACTGTATCTATTGGATAAAATACGATGGAGTTTCAGGTCATTTAACGTATCACAGAATGGGTGAGATTCTAGGTATTTTTTGGTCGCTACGAGCCGAGATCCGTACTGCAGTAAGTTAAACTGAATATAACTATCATCAATGACTTCAACAACATTAGGTAGTATTTGTAGATCAAAACCATATCGTTTTAAATCTACACTGTCTTGGTGATTTTCAATTTCTATTTGTACGTTGGGAAATTGTGCTGAGTAGTCATCAATAGTTGAGTTAAAGATGCTTGAGCTCATCAAAGCCGAAGGAATCGCAAGACGTAAAAGACCATTAAAATCTCTCTGGCTCTCCTGTAAAGCTTCTACTCCTTGTTCGATATGATAAACCTGCTTAGCCACCAATTCGTAAAAATGTCTCCCAGATTCTGTCAATTCAATATTGCGTGTCGTGCGAATAAGCAACTCTGAACCCAACGAAAATTCTAAAGCTTTTAGGCGACGACTAACCTTGGAACGCTGCATATCGTTTGCTTTAGCTGCAGCACTTATTCCGCCATGAAGTACGACTTGTGAAAAAAGTCGGATATCGTCAAAATTTGCTTTCATTGTCCTATTTTTAGCTCAAATGGGGGCTTTTTATGAGCATACCAGAATGACCTTGTTATGACTATAATTGCACAAAATCTTTAGGCTTAGGATAAATCATGCAGCAAAAGCAAGTATTTCAACGCGTCATGAAAATTTTGGGTAGCGTGTTTATTGTCTCGTTTGTGTATTTAATTGTCGCTGATCGTCGAGCTCCTTTTACGACAGAGGGACGTGTTTATGGTCAAGTTGTGCAAGTCGCGCCTGAAGTGACTAGCAGGGTCACAGAAGTCCTCGTCAAAAACAACGAAGCGGTAGACAAGGACGATATCTTGTTTGTTCTTGACCCTGGTAAATATGTTATAGCACTAGAGCAAGCTGAACTCGCATTGAAAGCAGCTCAAGAGCAGGAAAGATCTCTATACGCTCAAAAGAAGATGGCGATGGCCAGTATCTCCAGAGCTGAAGCAGGCTACGAAAACGCGCGTGCAGATTACCAACGAGTTGCTGAGCTTGCTAAGAGCCAAGCCGTATCAAAGTCGAATTTGGATAATGTGTTCAAGCAGTATCAAGTGGCAAGTTCAGTTCTTGAAATTGAGCAACATCATCTTGGTACTTTAGTTGCGCGCTTAGGAGAGCCGGGTATACCAACAACAGATGTCTTGTTAGCTGAAAACCGTGTAAGACAAGCAAAGCTTGATTTGACTAATACGACGGTACGTTCACAAAGTGCGGGGGTAGTGACTAACTTGCGTTTAGAAGTTGGCGCAATGGCGAACGCGAATATGCCGCTGATTACCTTAATCTCTGACGGTTCTATGTGGGTCGCTGCAGACTTCAGAGAAAAGTCAGTCGCTCACGTACAAGAACGTTATCGAGCGCTGGTTACGTTTGATGCTCATCCCGGGAAGATCTTTGACTACAGCGTAGCGAGTCGAGACTTAGGTGTCGCTTCTGGACACCAAAATCCAAATGGTACATTGACTCAGATTGAAGGGAACAACCGTTGGGTACGAGATGCACAGCGCACTCGAATTAACCTACAAAGCGATGATGCACTGCCAAGCCCGTTATTCGTAGGTTCGCGCGCAACGCTTGCTTTATATTCAAACGACAACCGTTTTTGGCGATTCGTAGCAAAAACGCGTATCCGTTTGATTAGTTGGTTTCATTTCATCTATTAGGCGGTTGCGATGAAGACACTTCGAATATGGTTTGGTTGTTCTTTTGGTCTGGCTGTTAGTATGGCCATGGGTTGGGAGCTGGGTTTCTTGGCAATTTTGCTGCCTCTTTTTGTCCTTAGTATCAGCGATAGCTTGAACTTGCCATTGTTACTGATCATTTTCGTCAGTGCTATTTGGTCAATCATTCAGGCCAATGTGTTGTGGGGAGTCTTAGGTAGCTATCCCCTTATTTTACTGACTGCTGTGGCCGTGATGTTCTTGTTTAAATGTATCGCCATGACAAAAAAGCAGACCTTTGTCGTCGGTTATATGGGCTTAATTGTCGTCTCTATATTACTGCATCTAAGTAGCTATGACTTTATCGATGTCGAGCAGATCTCTATTACCATTGGGGTTTATTGCTTATTGAATATTGTTATCTGTTCAATAGCGTATTGGCTCTTTCCTGATCCGATTTGTGATGAGCAATATCAGCAACGGCAAGAGGTACATCAACAGCAGCAAGATCAACCCGCTGATAATCTGAAAGGTGAGGTAGAACTCCCTATTCAGTATGACATCACGCAAATTATGGTGATTTGGGTTGTCGTGATGCTATCTTTTATTGTTTTCCAAGTGGTCGATCTGTATGACTCATCAGCGGCTTACGCATCAATATTGGTGATTTTAGCTCCTTTAACTTGTACTGGCGCGGTCGATATGGCCAAAGTGAGAGTGATTGGCACTGCCGCAGGATGTGCTGCAGGCTTAGTGGTGCAGTTAACATTAGGGCAATGGTACGCAAATGCATTTTTATACTGGCTTTTATTCACGATTGCGATGGGACCATTTTGTTATTGGCACACACAAGGCAAGCTCAAGTCGGCCTTAGCATCTTCTGCGATGGCTTCATTAACGGTGCCGTTGACAACCGTGCTTATTCCCGGTGAACAAGATGCCTTTTTCTCGATTTTATATCGATTTAGCTCTATTTTTATCGCAGTAGTGATCAGCGCTCTATTTATCTTATTGATGCAGAAAATACTCGAGTATAAGGTGGTAAATCGTGCTGTATAAGCCGCCTGAAAGAGACACAGCATTGATGACACCAAAACCTGCGTTGTTCATTATCGTAATATTCGTGTTGTTGGTATCGGGTTGCGCCTATACACCTGAACGTAACGTCTTATTAAATTCCGAGCAGTTAAACCCCTTAGACACGCCGGGTTTGAGGTTTTGGGATGAGTCCGTTATCTCGACTGATAATTACGACTTTAGTCACGCTATAGAATCTCTTGTTGAGCACAGTAACAAGTCCGGGCAGGTAAACCATCTTGCGCTGTCAGGGGGTGGGTTTAATGGGGCTTTCTCCGCGGGCGTTTTGAACGCATGGAGTGAAAGTGGAACTCGACCCGAATTTGATGTTGTTACAGGGGTATCAACGGGTGCGATTGTGTCGATATTTGCATTTTTAGGCAGTGAATACGATCAAAAACTGAAGGGTTACTATACGCGAACGACAGCCGATGAAATGTTTAAACGTAACTCAATTTTTCAGTTACCTTTTCGAAATTCAATGGTGGATGTTAGTGGTTTTGAATTCAAAGTCCGTGATGCTGTCGACGCTATAATGGTCAATCAACTTGCTGTTGAGAGAAGCAAAGGGCGGATATTACTTATCGCGACAACAAGCTTAGACAATGAAAAAATGGCGATTTGGGACGTTGGAAAAATTGCCCAGATCGGAACGCCTCAAGCCCAGCAGTTGATACAAGATATCATTATTGCGAGCAGTGCCGTTCCTGGGCTATTCCCTGCCACTCGAATTACATTGCCATATCGAGGGGGAACGGTCGACGAATTGCATGTGGATGGAGGTGTTTCAAGGCAGGTCTTTCTTATTCCACAGGGTTTCCAAAAAACCTTTGTTCCCAAAAATATAGAAAAGAACATTTACGTTATACGTAATGGTTTTCTTAAACCTGAGTTTGAAGAGATAGAGAATGGCTTAACATCAGTTTCTTATCGTGCGTTATCAATATTGATTCGTCGTCAAAGTATCGGTGATATAGAGCATATTTATAACTACAGTGAGCGTAACCAAATTGGTTTTAATCTTGCCTATATCGATGATGATTTTTCGAAGGATGATCTAAGTTCATTTAGTTTAGAGTATGTGCAGAAATTGTATGACTATGGGTATCAAAAAACGCTAGATAGTGACTTATGGCGTAGAAACTTACCGGATCCAGGTTGAGTTATATTTGAATACCTCCATGCTTTTGAGGGGGCATGGCAGTAAATTCACTTTCTTGGTTCATTAGACTCTGAGGTCGCAATAGCCAGGGGTAGAAATAGTGGTGCTATTGGTTAACTTGCGGTTTATGCCAGTTCGACTTCCTTGACTGAGGCTGGAGATAAAAATTCGTACAACTCACCGTAAGGAATAGGACGAGAGAAGTAATAGCCTTGCATTAAGTCACATCCACATGCCTTTAGAATCGCGAAGTGCTCGTTCGATTCTACGCCTTCAGCCAATACCACCATGCCGAAATTTTTACCTATCGCGATGATGTTTTGAACCATGGTAAGAGACTGTTGATCGACTGCAATGTTCTCAATAAAGCTCTTATCGATTTTAAGTTCATCGATAGGGAGTGCTTTTAACATGCTTAGTGATGAATAGCCTGTACCGAAGTCATCTAAAGATATTTTAATATTCTTTTCGTGTAAGGCCTCGAAAATTGGTTTTACTATGTCTACGTCTTCAATGAACAGGCTTTCAGTGATCTCTAATGTTAGACAACTTGCAGAGAGCTGATATTTCTCCAGCGTTGTAAATAAATGCTCAGAGAAAGATCGGTGAGAAAACTGTCGAACAGATATGTTGATCGAAAGCCCGATCTTTTGTTCCGTCGTTCGGTGCAAATGAGCGATCTGCATAATGCTGGACTCAATAATAAAAGTGCCGAGCTTTTGCATTAAGCCAGTGCTTTCAGCCACCGGTATAAAGACATCTGGCGGAACGAAACCCAGCTCGGCATCAATCCAGCGAACGAGTGCTTCTACACCGTGAATACTTTCATCAGCACGGACCAGTGGTTGGAAAACCATGAACAGAGTTTGTTTTTCGATCGCGATACGTAGCCTCTGTTCTACTTTCATTTTGTAGAGGTGAGCGTCTTGCATCTCCGTTGTAAAAATACTGTACGAGTTTTGCTGCTGCTTCGCTTTGTACATGGAAATGTCGGCAGAGCGTAACAGGCTATCTAAATCTTTTCCGTGTTCAGGAAAACGCGCTACGCCAATGCTGCAACCTAACAAGAACTGCGCGCTTTCGACTTCATAAGGTTGAGACAGCACTTCAATAATCCGCTTTGCTAGTCGTTTAATTTCAACTTCATTCGATAAAGGCGTTAAGAATAAAAACTCATCACTGGATTCGCGCACTAAAAGGCTGACTCGAGAGCGGAATCTCATCAAACGTAAAGCGATTTGCTTGAGCACCTTGTCACCGAAGTCGTGTCCGTGGGTATCGTTGACGCACTTGAAGTTATCGATATCGATAAACAATAGTGAGAACGACTCTGACTCATCTTCAATCCATTTACCAATGTTTCTACGCATGTATAAACGGTTGGGTAGAGAGGTTAATGGGTCATGATTCGCTTGGTAGATGAGTTGGCTTCGAGTGCGTTGTTCGTTTTTGGCAATCGATTTTACTAAAAAGTAGAAACCAAATTGAAGAAAAATAAAGGCAACAAAAAGAATGCCAAACTCTTTTACGAATATGACATCGACGTGCGATAGGTCTGTACGGCCGACCACCCAAAGCTTGTAGTCTGGAATGTATTTAGCGCTAACGAGCGAGTGATATGTGTCGTCACTGATACTGAAAGAGTACGTGTCTTTACCTGTTTTTGCTTCTTTGACACTGACATTCACTTGTTCTAAAAAATTTTTGGTAATGCGCTTCATCAGGTCGTGAGCAACAGGTTTCAAATAGGCGTCAAGAGATTCGATGTCGCTAGAAAAGAACTGACGATAGTTGTCTGTTCTAAGCAAGGTTAACGTGTTGTAGCTACCTGCGTGTGCGTTGCTTTCAAATACGATCGTACTGTCCAAACGCAAACCCGCAGTCATGACTGCATCGACGTGCTTGCCATCGATTGAAATCGACTTTCTTAGCGGAATTACTAGGCTGTTAAGTGAGTCCTGGAAATAGGTACGTCCCAACACCATTTTTTCGCTAGACATGGCCTCGAGAAATGAATCTCTGCTGTATGAGTCGTTAAGCAAATTATGCTGATCGGACAGCTGTAAGTTTGAGCTAATTGCAAGGTAATCACCTTCAGGATTAAGTAACCCAAATGCGGCTATCGCGGGGTGAGTATCAAGTAGCTTATCTAATATTGGTCGAATCTGGATAGAAGCCGTGCGAGTAAAGTCAGATTGTTGGGCTAACTGGTGCCCAACAACTTCAAGTAGTGCTTCTTGGCTGGTCATCAGCGAGCTAACAGAGCTAGAAAAAAGTTCTACCTGAATGTGCTGTTGCTCCGTGAAATCGTCTCTGTTTGCTTGCCACTTGCTTACGCCCAACACAGCGAAAAGTATCAGGGTAAGCAGTACGATCAGAACATACAGCGACCAGATATTTTTCTTAAATAGAGCCATGAGATGCCTTTTGTTAATTACTACTTAAACAGAGAGCAAGTGACAAACTAGTGGATTGTCAGCGTGATTCATGCAACGAAGGATACAAATATCAATAATGAAAGTATTAATGATTAAATAGTGTAACGACTACGAGCAGAGATTCTTGAGCGAAATATTAGTATTCAGAATTTTGATGACGAATAACCCATGGTTAATCACAGTTTATAGTTAGCAAACAGTCGTCGTTTATAGCAGTAACGCTAATCGAGCTCTGGCTTCAAGCGGAGGTAGCCGTTAGCTACATAGTAAAAAGCTTACTCCATGAGGTTTTATTCTCACGGTGAATAAGCTTCTTATGCGCACGTAGTATGTTCTAGCAGTAAGATTAACAGTAGCACTGAGCGAAGTTGAATTACTTTTTAGTCACGGCGATAGGGAGTTTGTCGTTAGCGCCCCACTCAGTCCATGAGCCATCGTAAACGCCCATTTCACCTGTATAGCCAGCGAGTTTAGCGGCCAATAATATGATGCAGGCTGTTACTCCAGAGCCACAGCTAAAGAACATAGGTTGAGAAGGGGCGATCTCTATGGTGGAAAATATCTCAATTAACTCTTGTTGAGTTCTTAATTTGCCATCATTTAATACCTGAGCGAACGGTAAGCAAAGTGAGTTTGGGATGTGGCCACTGCGTAAACCTTCACGTGGTTCAGGAACTTCTGAATCGAAGCGAGCTTGAGAACGCGCATCTACAATGTTTGCGCTCTTGTCAGTTGAGTAACTTTCAATCTGATGAGCAGTTACAAAATAGTTGTCTTGAATATTGCCTTCAAAGTTGCCCGTTTTCACTTCGGTTCGATAGTCAGTCTCTGTCGCGTAACCGGCTTTGATCCACGCTGGTAAACCACCATCTAAGATGTATACGTCGTTGTGTCCCATTGCCATAAACATCCACCACGCACGGGGCGAAGCGAAGGTTCCGGCGTTATCGTAAACCACAATCGTACTGTCTTGATTGATGCCAATTTCTTGTGCACGTATGTTGAAGTGTTTTTCGGTCGGGAACATGTGAGGAAGCAGAGTATGCTTGTTACAAAAGTCTTTGTCGTAGTCAAAACGAATAGCCCCAGGAATCATTTGTCCTTTGACCTTCTCTGACTCGCTTGGAATTTGAAACTCGATACTGGCGTCGAGGAGGGTGATATTGTCTTCTGCTAGCAAACGTTGTTGAAGTTGTTGTGGTGAGATGAGTGGCTGATTCATTATTGTTATATCCATTCTTGTTGTTATAGCGATTACGGTTGTTTTAGCTAATACAGTTGTTGCATCGATTACTACTGTGCAGCTCGACAGTGGATGAACTGATAACTGCTTTGTCCGGTTATTTGATTGTTTAATGTATCAAGCGCAACCACAGAATCAATAGGGCAGTCTGTGGTTGGAGCAATAGAGACGCGAAATACGTCATTATCTTTTGTCTGAACCGTAAGATAACGCCTGTGTCCATCTAAGGACTGAGTGAGCGTGTTCGAAATCACTTTGGCTTGAATGCGTTGTCCCGTCTCAGATGTTAGCGGGAAATAGGTAAGGGCCAATAGCACCCCCACACCACACATCAATATAAATAGACCTATTTTAAACTGTTTCATGAGAGTAAGTCTTTGAAGGTTATATTGAAAAATATAAGTGAGATTGGCGGAAAAGTGAATGCTATTGGCTAAGAAAACTGAATTAACCGCTCATCGGCGAAAACAAAGAAGTGAGCATTTCTGCTCACTTTCTACCTACAAAGAATCAATTTTGAATCTGTTTCGTCATAGACCTCGCTAACGACAAGTTACCTGCTGTTAAACGACTTACCTGCTGTTAATGACTTACCTGCTGTTAATGACTTACTGCCAGGCAATCTGAGAATCACCGCTAGAAACCACTTGTTGTAATGGAGGCTGACCATCGTAGAACCAAATCTCTATCAAGAGTACTTCATGGTTTACCGGTGCTGCAAAGTTGGAGGCGAACACACCATTGTCTAGTGGACCTGCAATGACTTTACTGGAGTAATCCGGCTTCAAGGTTGAGTCATCTCTTGTACTAAATCGGCTATAAACGGTCACAAAAGAACGGTCTGTCGAAATGCTGCTGATGTCGATGTCGAGATCAAATTGTTCAACAGAGCTGTAGTCAAACCCGTCAGGTACCACCAAATCACTCATCGTATAGCTTTGCGCAGCTACCGTACTTGTGGCGGGAGACGGCGAAGGCGTTGCTGTTACCGGAGTCGAAGGGGTTGCAGGTGTCGATGGCGATGGAGTAGATGCACTTCCGCCTCCACCGCCGCCCCCACAACCGGCTAGTACTAATGGAGCTGCAGCTAAAATAACGGCTAGTGACTTCTTCATGTTCCAAGTGCTTTGTACAGACATACGTTTTTCCTCAGAGAGATTGCGACTTGAATCAACGCAATGATTGTCTCGGTATTGTTTAGTGTGAATAGTCATAACGTCTCTCCTTATGGTTCGTAACGTTGGTTGTCTGCAGGTGATTGGTACCATGTTTGGTTCGTGTCACCGCCGGATTCTGAGAATTCTTTAAACTCTGGGTAAGCGGTCACAATATCGACGTACTCTAGAGGCCACTCCCATTCTTCATCTGAAGTCACTATTAGCGCCCAAGGGTGGTTTTCTAATGTTTTGAAGTATTTACCTGTTGATGGATTACTGTCATCGACGCCTAATCCAGACTCAAAGAGGTTAGTAGTATCAAAGGCCTCGGTTGGCGCTTGGTCTGGCAAGTGAACCTCCCAGCTGCGTCCGGGGTGTAGAGGTAGGTTTTCACCGTGATAATACCCAGGCGTTGCAAAAATGAACGGGTCGTAAGGCATATCGGTCCAACTGCCAGTACTCACACCGTTACCGGCTAAAGTAATACCAATTTGGAATGAGAACTGCTCATCCTCTTTACATCCATTACTGGTGCGGTAGAAGGTACAGCCAGTGCTGATTTTTTCTGTCAGGTCATTGG
The DNA here is from genome assembly GCF_057786005.1 of Vibrio sp. QJM3NY_26. Lineage (NCBI taxonomy): Bacteria > Pseudomonadati > Pseudomonadota > Gammaproteobacteria > Vibrionales > Vibrionaceae > Vibrio > Vibrio sp. QJM3NY_26. Next base: position 1,318,086 of record NZ_CM173516.1, read on the forward strand.
CGATTACAAATATTGCTTCGCTACGTCCATCTTCTAAGTCGAGGTCAGTGAATACACCGTTGTGTTTCATGTAAGAGTTACCACTACTTACTAAGCTCGGGTCTAAGTTAGGAAGTCGAACAGCAAAACCATTTCTGTACGATGCCCCGACAGCAGCTAACCGTCCGTCGATAGTGGATTTCACGACTTTTCCATCTTTAAGGATCTCGGTAATACGATACATAAGAACAGCATCGTTCATGTCGTAATCTGCTTTATATGGCCAGTTATCTTCGTACGCGAGCGTTGCGTAGCCAGAAGCACTTGGGAAGTAACGAGCGGTGGCACCATCGTTAAGGACATCGACTTGAATATCGACTACCTCACCAGAGGTTGAACCGCCAAAGTAACTTAGGTTGGTTTGTTGGCTGAATCTAAATCGAGCCCACGTCGTACCAGTCAGTGCGTTGATATCAACATTAAGGAACAGTTCGTTTTCACCCGCATCCAGTTGGTAGTCGGTAAATACTTGTTCGTTAGCGCCATCGAAGCTGCCATCTTGGTTCCAGTCGATCCAAGCTGAAAGGTAACCGGTTGTTGAAGCTTCAATCACAACTTTTGAATCAAGTCCGGCTTCAAGTGCGGTAACAAAACCGATACCACCGTTGGCCCATTCATCATCCACCCCGACAGTTTCGTCTGATTGTGGTGTGACATAACCATCTAGATCCGCATCTGGAGGAGTTGTACCTAACCATGTGATGCCATCGAGTTCATGTCGAGGGCCATTGCTCGCCAGTAACGTTAGGTAGCTGTCTGGAGCATCACCGAAGTCGATGTTTGAGTCTTCATCAACAACAGGTGCATTAGCACAACGAGCACCATCGTTTTGACCAGAAGCTGGGCCATTCGATACAAATTCAACCGCCGGAACAATCCCAGCAGCGATATTGGTCGCGTTGTCAGGAGATAAGTTGATTCGGTAAATCTTGCCGTCTTGATTTCGAGATACGTAGTAGTAGCCGTTTACATCGAAATAACCTGCGCCGAATGTACCTGTTTCTCCGGTGTCACCAATGTAGGTTTCTGCGCCTGTAGTGGGGTTGAAGCTGTACAGGCCACCCGAGTTGTTATCAATACCATATAAAGAGCCATCACTTGGGTGGAAAGCAAAATCGGTCAGTTTTACAGTTGCTGGGCTGCCTACAATTTTGTTAACCGTAACAGTCGCGTTTGGGTCGGAATCTAAAGGAGATAGGTCAACGGTGAATAGCCCTTTTCCTGTACGGTATAAGTAGTAAACGTGATCATATACGTCACCTACATAAAAGGTGTGATCGGTGGGTAAGCCACTGGTATTGATGACTTCAGCTTGGAAATCCTGGCCAAGGCGCACCAAGCGTTTGTTGGTTGTGTCATAGCCATAAATATATCTGTCTTGAAAGTCGAAACCAACACCATTGATATTGGCATTCATTCCCGTGTCGTCTTCTAACAGAGTGGTTGAGCCGGTCACTAGGTTAACGCCCCAAACTTGCACTGGGGTGGATTGAAAGAGGTACGCCTTACTTGGACATGTATCGAATGGCGCTGCGTTGGCGACTAGGGGCGCACTTAATAGCAAACTTAACGTTGTAATTCTCATATCTACATCCTTGTCATGGAAGGTCTAGATACTTTTACAAGTTACGTGCCAACTTTAAGTTGTTGATTTTTATTGTTTATATTTTTTGGTGCTGGGGTTTTTATTGTATTCTCAAAATGAGAACTCAAATGAAATTAATCTCTCATAGAGTCTTTCAAATTGATAAAGCGATTTGAGAAGTTGATGTTGATCTCTAAAAAAGCCCTGACTTTTAGTCAAGGCTTAGGTTTTCGATAAGAGGGGATAGGACTTAGCTTATCCACACACCGAACAATTAGGCATCTTCATTAAATTCATTTCACGCCAGCTATGAGACATGGCATCGAGAATTAAAAGCTTGCCTTGTTTTGGTTGTCCAAACTTAGCAATAACCTTGATAGCTTCCAAAGCTTGAGCCGCGCCCACCATACCAACAACAGGCGCCATCACACCAGCTTCAACACAGCTTAGTGCAGCGTTGCCAAATAGGGCGCTCAAACACTGGTAACACGGTGCATCTGCGTCTTGATACGTGAACACACTAATCTGACCTTCCATTCGAATCGCAGCACCTGATACGAGTGGCGTTTTAGAGGCGTGACACAAGCGGTTGAGTTGATTGCGCGTTTCAACGTTGTCACTGGCATCAAGAACAAGCGAGTGTGTTTCAATCAACTTGCCAAGTGCTTGGTCATCAAGCCTGTGGTCAACAGTTTCAATCGTCAGGTGAGGGTTCAGTGCCTGTAACGATTCAGCGGCTGAATCCACCTTCTTTTTACCAATATCTGCATCGGTGTGAAGCACCTGTCGCTGCAGGTTTGAAAGCTCAACAACATCATCGTCGATCAGTGTCAGCTTACCAACACCCGCAGTCGCAAGGTATTGAGCAGAAGCGCAACCTAAGCCTCCAGCCCCTAATACTAAGATTGAGCTCTGCTTTAGCGCTTCTTGGCCTTCAAAATCAAACTGTTTAAGGATGATTTGACGGTTGTAGCGAAGCATCTCTGCGTCAGACAGTATTTCCATCAGTAAGCCTCGTTAGTAAAGCGTCGAGTTAAACAGTTGGATCTGAACCGTTTCACCGACTGCAACACGGCCACGTTCACGCTCTAGAACCACAAAGCAGTTTGCTAAGCTCATTGAGCGGAAAGCGCCTGAACTTTGGTTGCCTGTTGTTTCTACAACAAATTGACCGTTTTCAATCGAGTAAATACCACGTTGGTAATCAGTACGGCCTGGGCCTTTTTTGAATGCAGATTTAGTAATAGCAGGGATCGACTCTGGTGCCGTCCATGCGGTGTGACCTGAAAGTTTAGCCAGCATAGGTTGAACCAAAACATACATGGTCATCATTGCCGACACTGGGTTACCCGGTAAGCCACAGAACCACGCGTTATCTAATTCACCGAATGCGAACGGTTTGCCCGGTTTGATTGCCAGTTTCCAGAAGCCGATTTGGCCGATCTCTTCCAAAATGTCTTTGGTGTAATCCGCCTCACCAACACTCACGCCACCAGAAGTCACAACCACGTCTGCTATTTGCTGTGCTCTTTCGAAGGTTTCTTTAAGCGTCGCAGGACAATCTGGGATGATACCCAAGTCGATAGCTTCACAACCAAAGGCTTCGATTAATGGTTTAATACCGTAACGGTTACTGTCGTAGATCTGACCGTCTTCAAGAGGTTGACCTAATGGCTTTAGCTCATCGCCAGTAGAGAAGAAAGCGACTTTAGGCTTATGTAACACTGTCACGTGGCTCACACCCAATGAAGCAATCATTGGAATGTCACGAGGTGTTAAACGCTCACCGCGGCTAAGAACGATATCGCCTTGTTTGATGTCGTCACCAGTAGGGCGAATGTTATTGTTCAGCTTGATGTCGTCTTGTTGAATCTCGATACCAGCCTCAGTTTCGGCCGTATTTTCTTGCATGATGACGGCGTCACAACCTTCAGGGATCTTTGCGCCAGTCATAATGCGAATACAGGTATTGCTTGGCCATTCACCTTCGAACGGTTGGCCTGCAAAAGATTTGCCTGCTAATGGTAGTACTTTACCGTTTTCTAGATCTGCTAAGCGCAATGCATAGCCATCCATTGCTGAGTTATCAAAAGGAGGTACGAAAATAGGGGAAAGAATATCTTCAGCAAGGACATAACCTAATGCTTCAGCAAGAGGTAGAGATAAAGTCGTTTGGATTGGTTTGATTGGTGATAGCAGCTTATCTAGTGCTTCTTCAATTGGCATTAAGCCCGGAGCGTCGCAACAGCCCATAATTGAAATCCTTTGGTCGTTATTATTTTGATTTAGTGGTTGGCAATGGTGGCTCAATAATTATCAAATCACGTTTGTTCGCCAACGAAATTGCAGCCACTTTAGCATAGTTTAAGCCCCGTAAATAATGACCTCCCTTAAAATATGGGTGTATTTATTCAAAATTCCGAGTATCCTTGTCTGCCATCCAGAAGGGGCAATAAAAGAGGAAGTTCAATGTCAGGTCTTAGCGAATCAGCGAAGTTGGTTAAAGATGCGCTAGCAAGCCGCGGATTAGAGACACCAATGCGTCCTAACCAGGTTAGCCGAGAAGAGAAAAAGGAACGAATCGAACACCATATGCGTGAGATTCTCACTCTCCTTGAACTTGATCTTGCAGATGACAGTCTGGAAGAAACACCACAACGCATTGCGAAAATGTATGTGGATGAGATTTTCTCTGGTTTGGATTACGCCAATTTCCCTAAAATCACCGTGATCGAAAACAAGATGGGTGTTCGTGAGATGGTACGAGTAAAAGACATTACCGTAACCAGCACATGTGAGCATCATTTAGTCACCATTGATGGTAAAACCGCAGTCGCTTACATTCCTCAAGGTAAGATCATTGGTCTTTCGAAGATCAACCGAATCGTTCGTTTCTTTGCTCAGCGTCCACAAGTTCAAGAGCGCATGACACAGCAAATCCTTGTAGCATTGCAAACGCTACTAGAAACGGATGATGTTGCTGTAACCATGGATGCGGTTCACTACTGCGTAAAATCTCGTGGTGTTATGGACGCTACTAGTGAAACGACGACAACCGCATTGGGTGGTATCTTCAGATCAAATCCAGCAACGCGCCACGAGTTCTTACACGGCCTGCGTTAGAACTAAACCTATTAAGAACAAAAAACGGAGCATTATGCTCCGTTTTTATTGGTTGCTTCATAAACCTACAGATTGACTATTTTCTTAAATTCTTCCTCTGAGTATTTCTTCTCTGTGCTTTTAGTCAAATCTGTAATCATTTTGTATCTAAGCTCAGTTGCCATATCCAATGTACGCATAAGCTGTCCGTATGAGTAGTCGGCAGCCATGTTCAGAGCCGCTTGTTTATCTACTTTATACATGTCTGTTAACGTTTTATCTAAGTGTGCGACCTGCTTGTATAGTTGAGTTTCTTCTTTGTCCCAAGTTGCTTTTAGTACTGGTAAATACTTGTCTGGATTTGCAGAAGCGAGGGCGGTTAAGCTACGGGACTGCCAATAAGCAGAGTCATCGCTGTAGTTATCATCGCCTACTTGGTACGCTTTGGGGTAATCTTGTAGGGTTGAGTATAACGGCACTAAAACAGATTCTGGTAACACGCCGAAGCTTTGCCAAATAATACCTTGAAGCTCTTCTGGCATCTCAGGGCGAAGCTGAATAATATGCGACTCTAGTTGACGCTCAACTCTAATTGGTCGTTTCGATTTTCCTTCCAAAACCGTGTCTTTATAAGTCGCGCTAAGTACTTCTGCCACATCTTCAACTGAGATTTTTGTATCTGGCTTCATAAACAAAGGGTATTGCGTCATGCGACTTTGTTGATGCAGCGAAGGTGTCAGCATTTTTTGGCCTAGCCATTCACGATCGATATTATACTCATCACCAATAACTCCGAATGCTTTAGCAAAATTGAAAGATTTTTTATCTGCGTTATCAAGCAGTTTGTGTTGTTCTACAAACTCGAATATATCTTTTGAATGCAGTACTTCTTTGTTTGCCAAGTTTACATCATGTACACGCAAGCCATTTGCAATCATGGCGTAACTGTCATCTGGCACTTTTACAGCAATCCAATGGTGACCTGAACCAATTTCAAATAACCACGCCTCATTGGTGTCTGCAATATAGAGACTGTTACCTTCACCAGCACCATAGGTTTCGATGTAATGACCGAGTAACTCTACGGCTTGTTTTGCGTTTTCTGCCTGAGGAAGGATTAGCGTAGGTATAATGGCTTCGATTACGCCATTGTCGATTAAAGGATCTACCTTGGCGACTTTGTCGTTTATTTCTGCGCTGGTTGTTGCTGAAATGGCAACGTTGTGTTCATTAATCCCACGTTCTTCATAGAACTTTCCATCGCGATTAACGGTATCCGCATCCCAGTCTGGTATCGCAGAGTAAGCAAAGAAGTGCTTTGGCATTGGAACAATTAATCCGTTACCTAACTGCCAGTCACCTTCTTGGTTATCTTGCGCAGGTCGAAACTTTAGGTATTTGTTCCAGTTGTTAATGCCAAAATCTTCATTACGAGCAATCATAATGCTACCGTCGCTCGAGGCTCCTTTGCCAACAATAAGCCCAGTACAAGCTATCGCATTACTGCTTAGAGCGACAGCTACTGCAGTTGCAAGAAAGGATACAGACCATATTTTCATTTTAATTCTCCGCTTATAAAACAAGATAATTTAAAGTTAACGTTAGTTGTATTTGCAGGTTTTTTATTATCATTTTATAAAAGTCAGTGTACTTATCATCATAGGAAAAAATGCTTCCGCTCGTCACATAAATGATCATTTTCATTTGAGAATAATTATCTGAAAAATATGCACTTTTTGAATAAATTGATAAGTTACATTTGTAAAATAACCTTGCCATATACGTAGCTTTAATTCGTCGTTTTATGGGAAGTATCATTATCACAACAAAACTTTGTTCGTTTCTAACGTATGGTTTTTGGATTGCAATCGGATAAACAACGATGCTGAAGCGCAGGATCTTGTGGGGGCTTTTTTGTACTTGTAATGAAGTGTCGTCATTCCCTAAAGTGAGGAACGAGCGTAATAGGGAATCTGCATTTTCGATGTGGGTTGGTTGGAACGGAAATTAGATGCGCTCTACAGAATCTATAAAGCGCAAATTTGGGTAAAGCCGCTGGTGGAATGCTTAAGTAAGATTAAACAAACGCTTAAAGTGGTGAACAAAACCGGACGGCTTATTCTCAGTTTGATAGAGGTTCAAACCATCATAAAAACTGGCCATAAACTCTACGCGAATCTCATCATCACTGCTTCTCGATATGCGAGACAACAGCGTAGCGGCTACAGCAGCATGATCATTGGCAAGGCTGTAATCCATTCCTAGTCGTCCTTGAATGAACAACCACAAATGCGTCACTAATTTTAACTGCTGGGCGTTAGAGTTTTGAAACTTGTCGCTGTACTCAGTGCCCACTGTATTATCGAATACATTTTGCATCGCCTCATTCGCTTCTTTATTGCTTTCAAAGCGATAACTTGCATCGATATGTACCTTGGTTAACAGACCAAGCAACGTCTGACGTGCAGAGTTATCAGGCTTATTCTCACAAGCATGTCTGAAAAGAGCATGGTTTTCATCAATAAATGATGATAGCTCTTTCTCGTAGCCTGTTGAGAGCGCTTTTACTGAATCGAGACCAGCGAGCTGCAAACACGCTTCGAGCTTAGTTTGGCGCTGAGGTTCAGTCTGAGTTTGGATCTCAGTCATTACTCTGTAGCTCTTCCCACGTTACTTCTGCAGATTGCGTGTCGCTGTTTACGAACGCAGAGTTACCCGACAGCATTACTGAAAGGTCCATAGTACGTTGTGTCATCGCTGCTAGTTGCTCAATACCATCGTTGTCTAGACGAACGATCTGAGCTTTCAGGTAACCGAACTTACCTTTGTTTTGTTCCCACCAAACATTCGATTTAGTGTTGAAGCTGAACACGCTCACAGACTTAGATAAGCGAGTCGCTTTCTTAACGCGTTCTGGATCGGGTTCGCCAACATCAATCCACTCTAAGATTTGGTCATCTAACGACTTCTGCCATAAATCGGGTTCTTCAATGCTAGACAACCCTTTAGTGAACTCAAGTTCAGGAGATGCATTGATACAGAAAGCAATAATACGAGCCATCATGCGCTGTTCTGTTTCAGAAGGGTGTTGTGCAACCGTTAGATTAAAAGAGTCGTAATAGTCGCGATTCATATCGGTTAAAGAGATACGAAACTTATAGATTGTCGGTTTAAGAGCCATTGATAGGGTGTCTTAGGTAGAAATAGTGAGGGGGAATATTACCTTAAATCTCTGAATAGCGGGTAAAAAAATAGCCAGCAGAGGCTGGCTATTTTTAGAAAGCTTTAAAATACTAAATTAAAGTACTTTGATGCTGTCAGCTTGTGGGCCTTTTTGACCTTGAGATACAGTGAACTCAACTTGTTGGCCTTCAGCAAGAGTTTTGAAACCGTCGCCTGTGATTGCAGAGAAGTGTGCGAATACGTCTGGGCCGTTTTCTTGCTCGATGAAGCCGAAGCCTTTAGTTTCGTTGAACCATTTTACTTTACCAGTAACTGTGTTAGACATGATGATATCCTAAAATTAAATTTTTATTATGAGCCAATTGTGGCACTGATAGCGTGGAAAAGTTTATTGCTATTGCGTACAACACAACGGGGTTACTAGTAATCCAACGAAATGTTTATATACAAAGAACTTTCTTTCTAGCCGAGATGAAGTCTAAATCAAATCAGGGGATAGTCAATCGAATCCATAGTGAAAGGTTGCAGAAACTTGGGGGTAGTCAAACTTTGCATTCCTTAAATATCATGGAGTTACAGTTGTATGGTGATTTGTTGTCGTTTTTGTGAAAATGGTGGTCGAAATTGATGACAAATTTGGAGTGAATGCACTGTTTTGGCACGTTAATTTTTCCAAGTTTAGAAGTTGCTAGTTGGAGCTTAGCCCCACTTTTAACGGCTTATATTTATAACTGTCGTTGTAAAGAAAATGTCTTTACTTGAACGAGAACTAGACTACTTTTTCAAGCGGTACAGGTTGCCATTATCGGTACTGAAAAAGATGTCGCCGCTTGGTGAAGTTTCGATGTCTCTTATCCTTTCGCCTAAGTCTTCTAAAATACGCTCTTCCTTGATTGCCTCACCTTGTTCATTGACTGTCACAATATTAATGTGAGTAAGCTTAAGTGCGCCAGTCAGCAACTTTCCTTTTAACTCTGGGTATTTATCGCCTTGGTAAACAATCAAGCTCCCCGGAGCGATTGAAGGAACGTAGACTTTTTTAGGCGCTTCAATACCATCTTTGGTTTCAGACTCGCCAACGTTAATTGGGCCCCAATACTCTTTTCCGTGTGATGTGACTGGCCATCCATAGTTGCCGCCTGCTTTTATTAGGTTGATTTCATCACCACCGCGCGGGCCGTGTTCAATCGACCAAAGTTTTTGAGTCGGGGCATCATAGAACAACCCTTGTGGATTACGATGGCCATAGCTCCAAATCTCATTGAGTACTTTGTTGTTATCAGTAAATGGGTTGTCGCTTGGTGTGCTTCCATCGGCATTTAATCGCAATATTGAGCCAGCATGAGTCATGGTGTCTTGGCCGTTGTCCCTGTCACCACGATCGCCGATTGAAAAATACAGGTGGCTCTTATCAAAGGTGATACGGCTACCAAAGTGACGCCCTGTGTCCGTTCTGGATTTCGACACAAACACGTCTGTCCAATTAGTGATTTCATTATTACTGTAATTAGCAGAAGCCAGTGTCGTTACACCTTCACCATCGACCTCTTTACTATAAGTGACGTAGAACCTTCCGCTTTCAAAAGGAGAGAGTGCGATATCCAATAATCCACCTTGGCCTTTCGCCCAAACATTTGGCAGCCTGAACAATGTGTTTTGATCGCCGGTCTTTAAATCAATGTGTTTAATGACGCCTGATTTTTCTGTTACTAGCATGGAGTTGTCGTTGATATAAGCCAACCCCCAAGGTATCACGAGTCCGTCGGTGAGCTTTTCTGCCTGCCACGCAAAGGCTGACGTTGTAGGAGCAAGGGCAAGCAGCGCCAAAGCACATGGAAAAATACGGTGATGAGTGTTCATTTAAGTCCCTTGATTATGAGCGTCTAGTGTTAGTCTAGCTCCTGTGGTTGATAGGCGGAAAGTTGAGGTTACTGAAAAGTGACTATTCACATATTTAGTTGAACGTCTATTGTATGATTATACAAGCTCACGTATGTTTACTGTGCCTTTCTCTATTTGATCCAGTCGGAGCATTATGAACAACTCGCCAGCAGCGTTTCCGCTATTTTCTCTGTTTTTATGTTGTGAGTTAGATACGCACGTTTTTTCTTCGAACGGACGTATTAAACGATGAGTCGTCGATTTGATTTTAAATCGATCTTACTTGCGTGTTTGGTCATCAGTATCGGTCAGCTCAGTATGGGTCTTGTGTTCCCATCACTACCTTGGATCGCCAAAGACTTCGATGTATCACTAGAGCAAGCTCAGCTTTTGGTGAGCGTGTACCTATTAGGTTTTGGGCCTTCCCAGTTTATTTATGGTCCTATTTCCGATGCTCTCGGGCGCAAGAAAGTTCTGCTGAGCGGATTATTAATCGCCATGCTTGGACTATTGATGATCATTTTCTTCAGCCACTCGTTCACAAATATGGTGATGGGGCGATTTCTGCAAGGTCTAGGAACCGGCTGTTGCGCTGTACTTGCTCGCGCTTCGACGCGCGATAGATTCAACGGTGCAGACTTGCCTTTGGCGATGTCTTATATTGCGATGGTTGCGTCTATAACACCTTTGATCGCGCCTGTTATCGGTGGGTTTATTAACTTCCACTTTGGCTGGAGTATGGTGTTTATCTCACTACTTGGCTATGTCTCATTGGCTTGGGTGGTATTGGCGTTCAAGTTTAAGGAAACCGTCACTCAGGTTTCAGCTATCCCTTCACCGAAGAAAATGGTTTCTCAATATAAAGAGTTACTTACTTCTCGTTATTTTATGAGCTTTGCGAGTATCGGTTGGCTTAACTTTAGCTTGATGATCACCACCGTATCAGTGATGCCATTTATCATGCAAAACCAGATTGGCATGACGTCAGATGAATACGCGATGTGGGCGGTGATTCCTGCATTAGGCATGCTGGGCGGAACAAGCTTATGTAACCGTATTCGCCCTATGCTGGGCAACAAGAAAACTCTGTTATGCACACCTGTATTACATGTTGCTGCGGCGTTATGGCTTTTCTTTTGTCCACTTGAGCCACTGTATTTAATGCTTGGCCAGTTCTTGATGATTCTTGGCAATGGTATTGCGTTACCTTGCGCTCAGGCCTTGGTGATGTTGCCTTATAAGAAGAACGCTGGCGCGGCTGCTGCGATGTCTGGCGGAGGGCAGATGGTGGTGTCTTCAATGGTGAGTATGGGGCTAGTTCAATTAGGGCTAGGAGAAGCGTGGCATCTATCGCTTGTCATCATGTTGTTCACACTGATTACCCTGTTTAATATTTTACGCGGTTTCAGTAGCCAAGAAGCGAGAGAGTCACAGCTGAGCTAGTTATTTGGCTATTTAGTTATTTAGTTATTTGGTTATTTATTTAGCTAGCGAGTGAAAAACGAAAAGGCCATTGAAGTTTATGATTTCAATGGCCTTTATTATGCTTAGAGCTTAGAGCTTAGAGCTTAGAGCTTAGAGCTTAGAGCTTAGAGCTTAGAGCTTAGAGCTTAGATTTAAACTGAAATACCCGAACTATTCACAGACGACTGCAACCTTCTCACTTGCTGCAGTATTGGCTGGAACTGGATGATCGATCAGTCGGATAGGGGACTCATACAAAGCCGATAGCGCTTGTTCATCAAGCAACTTATCCGCGCTGCCTTCGAACGCAATCTGACCTTTTTTCAGGGCGACAATATGCGTCGCGTAACGAAGCGCTAGGTTCAAATCGTGCAAAATAACGATCACCCCAACATCTTCTTTTTTGTTGAGTTCAGACAGTAAGCCCATTAGCTGAAACTGATGATGAACATCCAATGCAGAGGTCGGTTCATCAAGGATCAATACCGGTGACTGCTGAGCTAGTAACATAGAGACCCATGCTCGTTGACGTTCTCCTCCAGACAAATCATCCGCCAAAGCTTGTGAGAATTTAGTGACACCGGTTCTTTCCATCGCTTGTTGGATAATCGATTTGTCTTCTGAATTCCAACGACCTAGTGCGCCTCTCCATGGGAAACGTCCTAAACGAACCAGCTCTTCGACTGTTAAGCCAGCAGAAGCGGGGAGCTTTTGCGGTAAATAAGCAATCTGCTTGGCTAAGTCTTTGCTTTTGAATGAAGAGAGGGAAGCACCGTCTAGTTCCACGCTGCCATGATCCGGAGACATTTGCCCTGAGAGTAAATTAACGAGTGTAGATTTACCCGAACCATTATGGCCAAGAACGACGGTCAGTTCGTTGGTCGGAATCGTGAGGTCTTCGATTGAGAGAATCGTTCGTTCATCACGAACAATTTTGATGTTTGAAAGCTGAAACATGTCAGTCCTGTGCCTAGGCCAATAAAGCGCTTCAGTGAAATTAAACGAGCTTTATTGGCTTTTAAAAATAGAGGGTGTTATTGAGCTGTTTTTTTGTTGTCGGGGTGTCTTGGGCAATCGTCGCAGTACTTTCTTGAATCACACTTATAAACCAAACAGCAGCTGATTCTGATCAGTTTTAGCATCCCCGAATCGGCGTCTATTTTAAGGCTGTCTAAATGATTTTCAGGTAACTGGCATGCTTCTAACCAAAGCTTAGCTTGTTCAGTGATATAATCGTTGGTTAGGCTCGGTTCGTGCTGCTGTAGTTTTATCAAGCTGCCTAGTAATAGATCAGCAAGTAGATGATTGGTAAACCCCGGACGAATACGTGTCCATTCACTAATCTGGCTACGATAAAACTCTGTTAGTGCAAGAATAGCTTCGCCCGCTTGTGGAATCAGTTCTTCTGGTGAGCCGTGTTCATGATCACCATTAAAGAAACGGTAGCCTGTGACAAATTCTTTGTACCTAAACTGGCCGATATTCTTAATATCAGGCAGTGAGTGAAGGCCGTAGATAGATATAAAGGTCACGTAGATTGGTTGCCAGCAAACCAGATCCCACGTTCGGGTTAACCAATAGGCTTTGCCTGCTTCAGGGTGGCTCTGCGCAAGGCCATCGTAAACGCGTTTGATTTCTTTATGGCTATCATCATTCGTTATTGCAATGCTCTTGCTATGCAGAGCACCAAAGCTTCCACTTAAATAAGGTGTCACTTGTTTTGAGTGAGCGAAGATTTTCTGATGTAGAGACGGGGCTCTCCGACGAGTGATAATATTGTGCAGTTGGGGAAGCATCTTAAATCAATAAATGAGAATCAGTTGCGTTATCATAACGAACATAATCGAGGATAACCATACAAAATGGAGCATCTATTCGGTGCCTCTGTCTTTTGGCCATTTTATAGAACACACATGAGCGCTTCTTTTTTTGAGTGATAAAAGCCGTTTTAAATGATAAAAGTATTGGTGAATCGAATATGTTGCTGTCAACTATAGAGAATATGAAAGCTTGAATATGAACACACCTGCATTTGGTCGTATCAGTCGCGTTTTGACCTATATCCATTCGAACCTTAGCTCCTCGCTATCGTTAGAAGATATTGCGACACAAAGCTGTTGGTCTCGTTGGCAGCTTCAAAGAGTGTTTCAAGCCGAAACAGGGCTTACTGTGGCTAACTATGTGAGAGAGCTAAAGTTAAGCCAAGCTGCAGAACACCTGCTTGATGGAAAAGAGCGCGTGATAGATATTGCTCTTGGGCTCGGGTTCAATTCAGAAATAAGCTTTAGCCGCTCGTTTAAGCAGATGTTTGGGTCTAGCCCAAGTCAGTATAGAAAAGCAGGCAAAAGAGTTGGGCTAAGAAAGCCGATACAAGTATCTGAAACAGCGAGTACTTCTGAAAAAGGGGCGTTAAGCTTTGTGGAAGTGCGCATTGATGAAAGAGAGTCTTTCCTAGTGAAAGGTATGACATCAGAAATCAGTGGTTTGTTTTCACTCACGCAAGACTTCGCTCAGAAAGTCCCTCAGCTATGGTCACGTTTAGAAGGTGAGGTTGAGATCCCTGACGACAACGTGCTCCAGTTCATTGGCGTGGTTGACCTGACTCAGTCTTGCTTTGACGGCACGAATATTCACTATTGGGCAGGGGTTGAGCTTCAGGAAGGAATTTCAATCCCGCAATTACCGAGTATTATCTCTGAAAGGTTAGAGGTACTGACGGTTCCTAAGCAAACTTATGCTGTAGTGAAGCACTGTGGTCCAATTGAGAATTTACGACACACCTTGAGTTGGTTTGTGCTGAATTGGATGCCAAGTTCAGGTTATCGTGGCGTTGATGGATATGAGCTTGAAGTGTACCCGTTTGCCTACCAAGCACATGCCTCTGACGCTGAAATGGAGTACTGGGTTCCTATTATTAAATCGTAGTCATATTCCCGCTTACTCTCTTCTAGCAAAGCTTTCCTATCAATAGGGTCAATTGTCTTTTAAATCACCAATTGACCGTTTTCTGATAAAAATAGGTCAAGTTCTTTTTGAATTTGCACCAAATTGTTAATTATCCCACCTCTAGATACATACAATGCAAATGAGATTTATTATTATTTATATTAAGCATTGGTACCGAGGGAATCATGACCACTCACACTCGTTTTAAATATTCATCACTTGCAGTAGCGTTGCTCACTGCGTTTTCAGCGCAAGCGTTGGCGGAAGAAACCGTTACAGCGGCAGATTCGAATATCGAAACTGTCACTATTATGGGTAAAGCCTATCGTAATACAGCAACGAAAACCGTTTTAGATCCAGAAGAAACGCCACAGACTCTCAACGTTATCGAAAGTGAACAGATGGAACAACGTGGTGTTAAGTCTGTTATGCAAGCTCTTCGTTATGCTCCAGGTGTTTCAACTGAGAACAAAGGTGGTGCAGTGGTTCTTAGTGATTGGGTTAAAATTCGTGGCTTTGAGTCTTCAAATAACTATTACGATGGGATGATGTTGCCAATCCTTCCTGGATGGAATGTAAAACCTCAAATTGATCCAATTGCGATGGAGCGCTTAGAAATTTTTAAAGGTCCAACGTCTGTTCTTTATGGAAGTATGCCACCTGGAGGCATGGTTAACATCATTGCGAAAGCTCCTAAGTTCGAAGAATCTACGAAAGTTGGTTTAGCAACGGGTTTAGATAACCTAGTTGAAGCATCAATTGATACAACGGGTGCTTTGAGTGACAACGTTGCTTATCGTTTAGTCGCTCTTGGTCGTAAAAAAGATACGCAAGTGGACGGTGTTGAAGAAGAGCGATATGTGATTGCGCCTTCAATCGATTGGTATGTGTCTGATAAAACTTTTATTAACTTTAACCTTTATTATCAGAATGATCCTGCACTCGGTCAGAACGTGACTCTACCGTTAGCTGCGATTGAATCAGGTAAAATTTCACCATCGACATTTGCTGGTGACGTTAACTACAACACCATCGAAAGAGATTTCTTGATTACTGGTTACAAATTTAATCATGACTTCAACTCTAACTGGGCTTTCTTACAAAACTTCCGCTATATGCAGGCTGATTTTTATCAAGAAAGTACCGCCAGTGGCAATTTTGATGCGATAACGGGAGAGTTGGAGCGCTCAGCATATAGTACTGATGAAAGCTCTAAGGGCATCAGTGTTGATAACCAACTATCAGGTTTAGTGTCCACTGGCTCATTGGATCATTATTTACTCTTTGGCTTAGATTACAGAAACATTGAAGGTGATGTAGCTTACGACGCTTTTGCAGGTGTTGATGGAATTAACCTTTATAACCCAAATAACGATAAGCTGAATCCGGACGATTTCACAAAAGTGTATTATCAAAATGACGACATTGAAATGAGTCAGCTTGGTCTTTACTTCCAAGATCAGATGTTGATTGATAATTGGGTGTTCATTGCTGGTGGTCGTTTTGACAAAGTCGAAACAACGACAAAAGTATCAGTATTTGGTGGCACTCCAAGTAAAACTAAAACTGATGATACTAACTTTTCGTACCGCTTAGGTGCTCTATATAAATTTGATAATGGTTTATCCCCATTCGCAAATTTTGCGACTAGTTTCGAACCTAGTGCAAAGCTGGATGCTAGCGGCAATAACTTGGATCCAGAGACAGGAGAGCAAGTAGAGTTTGGTCTCAAGTATGACTCATACGAAAACATGTTGTCAGGCTCCATGGCTCTGTTTCAAGTTAAGAAAAAAAATGTGGGCGTTCGTCCTGACGGAGCTTCGCCGTGGACAGCTGTTGGCGAGATTCGCTCGCAAGGTATTGAGTTAGAGGGACGTGCTCAAGTAACTGATAACTTAGACTTGTTGGCCAACTATACGTATACCGACATGGAAATCACTGAAGATAAAGATGCTTCAAACATTGGGCAAACACCTGTTTTCGTACCAGATCATACTGCAAATGTTTGGGCTAACTACTTTGTGCGTGACGGTGTCGTGAATGGTCTTAGAGTTGGCGGTGGCGTACGTTATGTAGGTGAAACAGTACTAAACGATGCATCAGATAAAAACAAAGGCACCGTTCCATCATACACGTTAGTTGATTTGTCACTTGGTTATGACTTAGGTGAAATGAACAGTTCTTTAAAGAATGCGACAGCTAATATTGTTGCCAATAATATCTTCAATGAAGAATATTACACTTGTTGGAATGAGAGCTACTGTTGGTACGGACAAGAGCAAACCGTTGAATTCAATGTCAACTATGAATTCTAATTAGGTTAGGGTTATTAATTTTAAAGCAGCCTTCACTGGGCTGCTTTTGTCGTTTGAAGAAATATAGAATTTAGATTAAGTAGGCAACAGTATGAATTTACAACGAATAGCTTCCCATTTTTCTAAAGCAAAGAGCTTGAATGCAAAGCTGGTGGTAACCTTATTGGCGAGCGCTTTATCGTTTAATGCGATGGCCAACTTTCAAGTTGAAGACAGTGAGGGCGTTAAAACCCTTGAAGCTCAGCCTGTTAGAGTGGCTGCGCTGAACTGGGACATAGCCGAACAAGTGATTGAACTCGGTATAACACCAGTGGCAGTGCCTGATATCGCTGGCTATACAGATTGGGTTGTTCAACCTGCGATTCCAGAAGGCGTGGCGGACATTGGCACTCGAACTGAGCCTAATTTCTCTGCTTTGAAGAAGTTAAACCCCGATGTGATTCTTATTGCTTCGCCTCAGAAAGATCTTCAGGAGCGTCTGTCTGAAATCGCGCCCGTGCTCTACTACCAAACGTACAGTGAACAACACAGCAATGCTGCGGCTGCTATCGAGAACTTCAAGAAGATAGGTCAATTGCTTGGCAAAGAAGAGCAAGCGAACAACAAACTGGCTGCAATGGATGAGCGTCTCGCGGTTTTAAAAGCCGAACTGGATAAAGCGTATCCTGGCGACAAGCCGAAAGTCACCTCATTCCGTTTTGCGAGTACTACATCGGTGTTTATCTACGGCGATAACTCGATTCCACAATATGCACTCGAAAAGCTTGGTTTTGAAAATGCGATGGATCTGCCCGCGAGTCAGTGGGGCATCAGTCAAAAGCGTATGACCGAGCTTAAGAACGTCAAGGGTGGCATTGCGCTTTACTTTGAACCTTTCCCGTATCAAGACAAGTTAGACCGTTCTCCGATTTGGAAGAGCATGCCTTTCGTTCGTAACGGTCAATTTAGCCCAGTAGCGGCAAGTTGGAGTTACGGCGGTGCCATGTCGATTTTGTATAACGCTGAAGCTATGGCGCAATCGCTGCTGACGCTAGCGGAGTAGTAATGAAATCCAGTAGTTTTATGATGGGGGTTGTGCTGTTTTGCGCTGCCCTTGTTCATTTATGGTTAGGGCAGTCGGAATTTGGCCCTATTGGTGAGTTGCTTCAACAAGTCTCACAGATCAGTGAAATCGCTACATTCAACTCAATGGTCGATGATTCATTCGAGTTGATGGCGTTAGCCTATGTCAACTTACCTCGCTTGGTCATGGCGATTTTGGTTGGCGGAACACTTGGCACCATCGGTAGCTTGTTTCAACAATTGACGCAGAATCGCATGATGTCTCCACTGACACTCGGTACATCGTCAGGTGCATGGCTTGGTCTGGTTATTCTGAATGTGGTTGCGCCGATGTTGGTCGCTCAGTATTCAGTTTGGTTTGCTTTGGTCGGTGCGCTGCTTGCGATGGGGCTGATTGTTTCCATTGTCGGCATCAAAAATATGAGCGGCTTGCCAATTGTTTTGGCGGGTATGGCAGTTAACTTACTGCTAGGCGCATTCGCAACGGCGATTATTCTGCTTAACGACCAGTACGCACAGAATCTGTTTGTATGGGGAGCGGGCGACCTAGGGCAAAATGGCTGGGAACAAGTGCTTTGGTTGATGCCTAGGCTGTTGCCGATTTTTGCCATATTCTTCTTAGCTCCGCGAGTTCTGACTTTGCTTTCCATCGGCACAGAAGGGGCAGCAGCGCGCGGGCTCAATATTGGCACCACATTCTTTGTATTGATGGTGGTTGGCGTTTGGTTGGTTTCAGTATCGATTACCTCAGTGGGCGTGATCAGCTTTATCGGCTTGATTGCTCCGAACATTGCTAGACATCTAGGTTTTCTAAAGGCGAAATCTGAACTCATCGCAAGCTGTGTATTAGGTGCGTTACTGCTGTGTGTCACTGATAGCTTGGCGATCTTCTTGGCGCAATGGTCTTTGGACATGATTCCAACAGGAACGGCAACTGCAGTGATTGGTGCTCCTGCATTGATTATTATTGCGAGAAAGCAATTATCGGCTCAAGATCAGCTGTTTTTCTCGATGCCTAAAGGTCCAAAGTCTATTTCACCTTTGGCTTACTTCTTGTTGGGGACGATGATCTTGGGGCTGTTGGCGTTGAGTACATTGTCTCAGCCTTTTTCTGATATGGGCTACTTTGTTATTCCAGACGCATTTGAATGGTCTATTCGTTGGCCGAGAATGTTAACCGCGATATTCGCTGGTGGCGGCTTAGCGGTGGCGGGTGTGATTTTACAAAGATTGGTCTACAACCCGCTCGCAAGCCCAGATATTCTTGGTGTGTCGGCGGGTGCAGTTCTGGCATTGATTTTCAGTAGCTTATTCATGGGCTATTCGATTCACTCACTAAGCCCGTGGGTTGCATTTTTAGGTAGTGCGATTGCACTTTGTTTATTGCTGTTTCTTGGCAAGAAGCATCAGTTTGCTCCGTCTATTCTAATTCTGACAGGTATCTCGCTGACCGCGGTATTGGAAGCTTTGGTGCAATTCTCTCTAACGCGAGTGGGTGAGGGGAAATACACTTTATTGGCTTGGTTAGCAGGGTCTACCTATCGTGTTGAACCTGAGTCAGCAATGATTATGGCCATAGTGATAACGGCTTGTATTGGTGTGGCTCTGCTGTTGAGTCGTTGGGTGACCTTAATTGCGACTGGACGTCAGTTCGCGAGTGCCAGAGGATTGAATATCAATATCGCTTACGTGGCATTGTTGTGTATTGTTGCGATCTTATGTTCGGTCGTGACAACAACCATGGGGCCTGTCGCTTTTGTCGGCTTATTGGCACCACATATCGCTGCTATGGTTGGCGCTCGCTTGGTTCGAGAGCAGATCATTTTGTCTTTTTTGATTGGTGCAACACTGATGCTATTTGCCGATTGGCTAGGGCAAGTGGTGGTGTTTCCTGCACAATTAGCTGCAGGTACTTTGGTCTCGATTATCGGTGGTAGCTACTTTATCTTCCTGTTATTGAAGTCTCGAAGAACCTAGATTTAGCGACTAACTGAAAGTTCTTGGACATCAAAGCTATTGTCAATAAAAGCGACTAATGAAAAGCAGTGATTGGAGTGATCCATCACTGCTTTTTTATTTGCGTCTCTTGGTTAACTCGGCGAGAAAATGAACAACACAGCTCTCGCTTCTCATACGCAAACTTTGCATATGTTAACAAGATGTATAATCTAAAGGTCTGACCACTTAGTTGAGTAGCCCACATGACCGACCTCTCTCGTATCACTTGTTCCATCGATGAAAACCAAATCGCGACCGTAGCATTGAATCGCCCAGATAAGCTGAATGCTATTGATATGGCGATGTTTCAGGATGTAATTAAGATGATCAAGGAACTCAAAAAGAATACCGAGATTCGAGCTGTGATCGTCAAGGGCAATGGTGCGGATTTTTGTTCAGGGCTGGATGTTAAGTCTCTATTGAATAGTAAAACCGGGGCATTGAAGCTTTTATTTAAATGGTGGCCAACGTTGCCGAATGCTGCGCAATACTTCTCTATTGGTTGGCGAGATATTCCATGCCCGGTCATTTTCGCGATACATGGACGCTGCTGGGGAGGAGGTCTACAACTAGTCAGCGGTGGTGATTTTAGAATTGCTAGTCCAGACGCCAACTTCTCGATATTAGAAGCGAAATGGGGTTTGATTCCTGACATGGGTGGCGCTATCGCATTTCGTGAACTGATGCGTAAGGATCATACTTTGGAAATGGCGATGACAGCTAAGGTGATTGATTGCCAAACCGCCAAAGAGTACGGTTTGGTGACAAAAATTGCTGAAGATCCTTACGCTGAAGCTTATTCCTTGGCACTTGAGTGCGCGAATCGTTCGCCAGATGTAGTTGCTGCCAATAAGAAGCTCTACAATAAAACGTGGTGGTCTAGCCCTGGTATTGCCTTATTTTACGAGACTTGGTACCAAATTAAAGTCGGAGCAAGGAAGAACAGAGCGATAGCCGTGCAGCGTGAAATTCATAACGATAAACCACGGGAATACCTCCCTCGAACCTTTAAGTAGGACTTGTAAAGGAATAATCGTTATTACCTTTGTTTATGGGGCTTTGCGGTAACCTTAGAGCAATTTTATGTCTGAGGCTAAATGAGCAATCTGATGAACAAAACTTTTACTTACTCGCTAGCTGCCACCGCAATTTTTACAAGCTTAAATGCTTTCGCAAGTGGTTTGTTTTTGCAAGAAGCTGTTGTCGCCAATGCCGGTACTACTGGTGCCGGTGATGGTGTTTACACTCGTTCGGCTGCGGCGATGTGGACCAACCCAGCCACCATGTCACACATGGGCGAAAGCAAGACTACCATTAATACTATGGCGTTTGATCTTGAGATGAAATATCAAGATAACCAAGATTCTAGCGATGATGGAAAAGGGCACTCAGTTCTTCCCTCATTTGGTGCCTTTCATGCTCATCAAGTCACAGACAAACTACACTTTGGTATTGCGCTTGGTGCTGTTGGCGGTTCAAGCCTCGATTATGGCAGTGATTGGGCGGGTGCTGCACTTCTAGAAGATATCACTCTCACAGCAATGCAAGTGAATCCATCACTGAGTTATAAGCTGAATGACCAGTGGTCAGTAGGCGCGGGTGTGCAATTGAGCTGGGCAGCATTTGAGCAGTCAACTTCTGGGTTTACAGCTAAACAAGATACCGATTGGACCTATGGATATAACCTTGGTGTGATGTATACACCAACGGATAAACTTAAGTTGGGTGTCAGCTACCGCTCGAAACTAGAACATGAGTTTAAGAATGAGTTAAAAGGCCCATTACCTGGTAGCAATCGTTCTTTATCTACGGATATTGCGTTACCTGAGATTGTCGATGTCAGTGCTAGTTATGCCTTGAACCAACAACTTGACCTATTGGCAAGTATTCAGTTCCATCGTTGGAGCGCGTGGGACGAGACAGTACTAGACTTTGGTGCATCAGTTGGTGGTGACCCTACAGGCGGAATTCCAATCAAGCGTGACTGGGATGATGTTTGGAAATTTGCGGTTGGTGCTGATTATCAATTGAATTCAGACTGGCGTTTAAAAGCGGGCTTCTCTTACGAGACCTCGCCACAAGATGATCCGTCAATGCAATGGGTTGACCTCCCTGTTGGCGAACAGTATCGCTACTCAGTAGGTGCTTCAACGTATTGGGATGATATCTTGATCGACGTGTTCTACGAATACGCTGACTTGGGTTCGGTTGAAATGGATCGTCTAATGGTTGATGGTTCGTTCGACGGCCGTATCCACTTTGTTGGCGTTAGTGCGACCTTCTAATGACATTACGTAATCTATTACTTGTTGCTGTGGCAACGTTCGGATCGATGGATGCTTTGGCTGAAGAGAAGCACCCTGATGATCCGACTAAAATCGTGACAAAAGCTGGCGTTGCTTATAACGAAGATTTGCAGTTTTCAGGCTCTATTGGTTTAGATGAAGCGCGAATGATCAATGCTCGTGTCAATGCCGACGGTGAAGAGTGGCGATTAGGCGGTTCATGGCTGTTGCCTATGGGTATTGTGAACTTCAACTTTAGCCGTTCTGAATATGACAACGATGCTTATAAGAACAACTACAGTATTGGCACATTTATACCACTGAGCTATTTCGATATTGAGCCGTTCGGTTGGCAAATCTTCCCTATGGCTGGTTACAGCTATAATGACGGCGAAGTAGCTGTTTTCGATGATGATAACGTTGGTTCTGACTATGTGTTGATGCCGAGCTCAACACACGGTGGCTACATTGGTGCGTTTGGTTTAAAAACGATTACTGATG
Organism: Vibrio sp. QJM3NY_26; assembly: GCF_057786005.1. Lineage (NCBI taxonomy): Bacteria > Pseudomonadati > Pseudomonadota > Gammaproteobacteria > Vibrionales > Vibrionaceae > Vibrio > Vibrio sp. QJM3NY_26. The sequence continues at coordinate 1,340,447 of NZ_CM173516.1, forward strand.
AATGGTCTATCATGGGCTTCGGTGGCGGTTCAATGGGGTCTGATGATTATTCAGGGTATTGGGCAGGCGTCGGTGCTAGCTACAAGTTGAGTGATGCTCAATCATTCAACTTCTTCACTATTTTTGCTGAGGATGACTTCGGTGAAAATAACAGTGTTGGCGCTTCTTATACCTATGAGTTCAAATAGCTTTTCTAACATATCGTCTTAGATAAAAAGAACTGAGTGTAGGCTCACTAATTTAGTGAATCTACACTCAGAATTTATCGCTTTTCTATGAGCTTTCTAGTGTTGAGGTCGTGTTAGCAAGCCGCTTCGTAACGTTCAACATAGCTCTGCATTACCGCGTTCATCGCTTTAGTGATATTTGCGTATTGAGCTTCTTCTAGGTTCGCGAGAGATACACGCAGAGACCACGTTGGCGCATCAAAACCCGCACCCGGCATCACAATCACGCCATGTTCTTCTGCAAGGCGTACCAAGAAATCAAGCGGCTCATACGTTTCTTCTAACCATGTGAAGAAATCGTTGCTGTGAATCGTTTGAGCAATCTCTTTCAGATCTATCTCCACGTAATAGAACGCACCGGTTTGATCGCCTTCAGCAACGATTGGCGCGGCTAAGTTCTTCTGCATTAGAGTGTGATAGCGACGACGCACAATTTGTTTCGCGATTCGCTTGTACTCTTCGCCATCCTTCATCAAAGACAACAGTGAGAACATTGTCATTTGAATCTGCTGAGGTGTTGAAAGACCGGCGGTATGGTTAAGTGCCACTGCACGGCTGTCTGCCACTAAACGGTCAATGAACTTAATCTTACTAGGCTCAAGTGCAATACCTTGGTATCGCTGAGATAACGTGCTTCGAGTGTCTTCTGGAAGATCTCGAATCATGCGGTCGAAATTATTGTCTTCGTGCACGCCAATCACGCCTAAACGCCAGCCTGTTGCACCAAAGTACTTAGAGTACGAATACACTAGAATCGTGTTCTTTGGAGCCAGCATCGCTAGTGATGTGAAGTTATCAGCGAAAGTGCCATAAACATCATCTGTAAGAAGGATTAGGTCAGGGCGGCGGTTAGCAACCTCTGCAATCTTATAGAGTGTCTCATCGCTTAATCGAACCGAAGCAGGGTTGCTTGGGTTAACGAGGAAGAAAGCTTTAACACTTGGATCGTTCAGTTTTTCTAATTCAGAGTCTGGAATTTGCCATGCAGACGCTTCATCCGCCATGATTTCTACTTTGTTGAGCGCGTAATCTTCTAGCTCTGGCATTTCGATATACGGAGTGAAAATCGGCGCACCAATCGCGATGGTGTCACCAGGGTTCAATAGTCGGTTGCTCTTTAGCGTGTTAAAGATGTAAACCATGGCCGCTGTGCCACCCTCAACGGCGAACAAGTCAAACTTTCCTGCAGGTAATGGCTGCGAGCCCGCCATTTCTTGCTCAATGTATTTGCGAGCAATAAGTTCTGAATATTTGAGCATGCGATCAGGCACTGGGTAGTTGTTACCTAGAATCCCCTCAACCCATTCATAAATAAGCGCATCACCGTCTACCTGATATTGATCCGTAATAAACTGGAAGGCTTCAATGAGGAATTGCACACCTTCTTGGTCTTCGTATTTTTCACAAAACTGAAGAAAGCGTAGGCTAATATCCTGTTGAACTCCCATTCCACCAAAGCCTTCATACCCTGAGAAATTCGATTTTGATTCTTCTAGTGCAAACATACCTAATTGGAAAAAGGCTTCACGTGGCGCTGTCGCGACCCAGTTTGGGTTACCACGACCAGCGTTGATCATGGTTTTCTCATGTGAATGTTGAGCAAGGTCGATCAGTGTGTTTTTTACTTCGAATGGGCTTAGTGTTTCTAGGCGCTTTTCATCTGTGCGTTTCATAGTAGGTTCTCTTTAAATTTGTTTAAGATCCAAGTTTTTTGGATATATAAATGAGTTAATTTCTTTGAGCAGCTAGCCTGCTTGGCTAGCTACTGTGTTAAGTAGTTAATGAATAAGTTGAATCATCAATTGGCTGATTCGATGTTGATTACGAGATTTTGGTAATTAGGTTGATGATGATCGGACCCCATAAGGTGAGGAAGATATTGGCAACCGCATAAGTCATCGTGAAACTCGGTACTGGTGTGCTGTTTTGTGTTTTTTCTAGTAGCGATGCGAATGCAGGGTTTGCACTGCGGCTACCCGCGATAACCGCTAGCGCTTCTACTGGGTTTTTGATTTTGAGTACGTAGTAGTTGAATAGGAACGTCAGTACTTGAGGAATTAGAGTGACCAACACACCTAGCAGTAAGAGCGTTACGCCATTCTCTTTGATTGCCGTCAGCGCTGGAGCGCCTGCATTAATACCAACAACCGCAACAAATACTGCAAGGCCGAATGTCTGCATAAAGTTGGCTGCGCCGTGGTTAACACTGCCTAAACGAGGTGTACGCATTCTTAGGTAGCCCACAAGTAGGCCGGAAACCAGACAACCTAAACCTGAACCTAGAGCGATATGAGAACCACCGATAGTGAAACCAATCTCGCCAATCAGATAGCCAAGCACCATGCCGAAAGACATTGTTACGAAGTCAGTAACACTAGGCAGTGGGCTGTTGTAGCCAATTTTTTTGATGACTTTAGCTATGTCTTCTTTTTGTCCAACTAAGGTGATTTCGTCACCAATGTGCAGTTCGGTTTCTGGCAAAGTCGAAATATCATGGCCCATGCGTGATAGCTGAGTGATATAAACACCACGACGAATACGTGCATTCGTTTCATCGTGAAGCTTACGTAGCGTAATACCCGCTAGTTTCTTATTCGTGAGTACGACCTTCTGTTGTGTTTGGACAACATTGCTTTCTTCACTAAATTCACCGAGTTCGACACCCAGCGAGGTCACTTTAGGAAATGCCTGAGTCAGACCAGTAAGGTAAACTTTGTCATCCGCCGCTAAAATAGGGTTCTTTGCCAAATCTAACGTTGATTCTGTGTCTTGGTGTGAGCGGTAAATAGCTTCAATTGTGAGGTCGGCATCGAATGCTTCTTCTAACTCGACAACACTTTTTCCAACAAACATAGAGTTCGCGGTCACTTGATAAGCACGAGAAGATACGCGGTTCAATGCAGAGAATTCACCCTCGTTTAGCTGCTTGCTGCCTGCGCCCATTTTTTCCGCAAGCTTCTTCGCTTCTTTGGTTATGTTCCAACCCATTACCATTGGAATGAGTGACATCATTAGAATCGGACCAAGAGAGCCGAAGATGTAGGTGATCGAGTAACCCACAGCCACGTTTGTTTTAAGCGTTGAGGTGACATCTGGCGCTAGGTTCAGCTGATCGATAGCATTACCTGCAGTACCTATGATTGCCGATTGTGTTAAGCCACCAGCCGCAAGGCCCGCCGCTAAACCTTTATCTAGTCCTGCCCATTTAGAGAGCAATACAACCGTGATTAATCCTACAAACGTCATCACAAACGAAGCGAATAAGCGTGTTAGCGATGAAAGGCGGAATGACGAGAAAAACTGCGGACCGCCGTTGTAACCCACCATAAAAATAAATAAAGCAAAGAAGATGCTTTTTACTTCGTTAGAGATCGCGATACCGCCGATCTGACCAAGTGCTACAGCAACAAGCAGTGAACCGGCGATTCCACCTAATTCAAACTTACCGATTTTAATTTTACCGATTAAGTAACCGAGACCGAGTGATAAAAAGAGCGCTATAAACGGATAGTCTCTAAGTTGTTCAATAATAAATGACATAGTAATCCTTGAATGAAATAGCATCATCATTGACTCGCTATTTCATTTTTTAATTTGGTTTAACGTTTGATTAAGCATTAATCAATATTTGGTTGATGAACTGATCTAATGCTTTATTTTTAATAATCTGGGCTTCATCCAGCCTTCTACTTTTTTATGATGCAGTCGCGATGATTTTTTATGGTCATGAATTTTATCTTTGTGATGTTTATCATGATGACCATCAGAATGGTGATTGACTAAATGCTTATGACCTTCTGGGTCGCCACCATGTTGACCAGAATGAGAGGGTTGATGTTCTCTATATTCTAAATGGTCTTTATTATGTTTATGTGTAACATCTTCTCCATATATACGTTTCATCTTTTCTTTAATAGCGACTTTAGTGTGATTAATTTGATTCGACATAGTTAACTCGTTTATTTTTTTAAGGAACGATGAGAATTATATCGATCGAGAAAATAGATAAATCATGTTTAAATAAAATAGCAATAAAACAAAAATTGAGTGTCGATTGATGTTTTCATGGTAAGTGTTTGATTTTTAATGTTTGATTTTTATTTTATATAAGATTGGGTGGATGTTATATGAGTTTGATTTATTGGCAGTGTCGATAGATAGAATGACCAGACTTAAAAAACAAGGTGAACACATGAGTAAGTATAAAGGCGTTATTGTCGGGTCAGCTCTTTTTATATTACTGTCTTTTGTATTTGGCTTTCATTATGTAAAAGGTGAAATGATCAAAGAGAAGGTCGCTAATTTTAAATTGCCAGCTATATCTGTAACAACGGAAAAAGTAAATCAAGACACTTGGGATAAAAGTTTAAAAGTCATTGGTAACATTCATTCTAATCAATCTATTGATGTGACGAGTCAAATGTCAGGCCAAGTAAAAGAGATTCTATTTACTTCAGGTCAGCCAGTAAATAAAGGTGATGTTCTTGTTAAATTGGATGATGCGTTATTGAAGTCCAACTATAAGAGCCAACTATCCAAAGTTGAATTGGTAAGAGTTGAATTGATGAGAAACAAATTGCTCCTTAGAAATAACAGTGTTTCAAAAAACTCGGTTGATAAACTACAAGCTCAATTTAATGCTGAAGGTGCAAAGCTGGAATATATTGCTACGCAAATTGACTACATGAAAGTGAAAGCGCCATTTTCTGGCAGCGTTGGGATTCGTAATATCGATGTGGGTGACTTTATTAATTCAAGCACAGCGATTGTCGAGCTGGAAGACAAATCAAAGCAATATGTCGATTTCTCTATTCCAGAGCTTTATTTACACGATGTGAAGGTAGGGCAAGATTTACAGTTTTATTCAGAAGCAACGAACGATGAAGTCTTTCACGGCACGATTTCTGCCATTGAACCGAGCTCAGACAGCAACACGCACAATATCGAATTGAGAGCCATGGCTAACCAAGCCGTGCCGTTAGAGGCGGGTATGTATGTCGACGCTACGTTAATCACATCAGAATCGGACACTATCGTGGCAGTACCTTCTGTTGCGATCAGTTACACCTTATACGGAAACACCGTGTTTGTGTTGGATACGTCGACTAAAAAGGCCAGCGAACATTCGAGCAACGATGCATCACCATTTTACGAGTACAAGGTTGTGCAGCGCACTGTTGAAGTCGGCCCCAAACAAGGCGGTTATGTTGGTGTGGTTTCGGGCTTGAAAGAGGGGGATGTGGTTGTGACTTCAAACCAACACCAACTCAAGAATAGTGGATGGGTTCTGGTTAATAACCAACATCCGTTGATTACTGACAAAAGTACTAAGCAAAGTAACTAGGAAACTCCCATGACATTTACTGATGTATTTATCAAACGTCCAGTTTTGGCTACGGTATTAAGCCTTGTACTGTTGGTGTTAGGCCTTAAAGCCTTCACCTCACTGCAAGTGCGTCAATATCCAGAAATTGAAACAGGCGTTATTACCATTACAACGAGTTATCCAGGTGCCAGTGCATCCAGCGTTCAAGGGTATGTAACGCAGCCACTGCAGGCAGAAATTGCTCAAACAGCGGGCATTGATTACATGACATCGGATAGTGCTCTGGGTAAGTCGGTTATCACGGTTTATTTGAAGCTAGGGTACCCGTCTGATAGTGCTTTGACCGAAATTTTGTCTCTCGTGCAGCAAGTGAAATATAAGCTGCCGTCGGGTGTATTGGACCCGAGTATTCTTAAATCGACGTCTCAATCTCCGATCTTATATGTTTCATTTTCGAGTGACACATTGAAGACGGAGCAAGTCTCGGACTATGTGAGCCGCGTAGTTAAGCCGACTTTCTCTACTGTTGAGGGGGTGTCAAAGGTCGACATATTGGGGCAAGAAGATTTTGCAATGCGAATCTGGCTGAACCCTAAGCGACTGGTTTCATATGCTCTGACGGCTGAAGATGTTCAAAACGCGCTTCGTGCAAATAACATTGTGAGTGCGGCGGGCAAGTTGCAAAACCCTTATATCGAAGTTGATATTAACGCTCATACCGATTCAAGTTCTGTAGACGATTTCAAGAACATGGCTTTGAAAGCGCATGACGGGCAACTGGTGCACTTAAAAGATGTGGCGACGGTTGAACTAGGCGCAGCAAACTATGACTCAGACGTTGAATTCAATGGTGTGACTACCGTATCAACGGCGATCAGCAATACGGCAACATCTAACCCATTGACCGTTGTTGAAGGCATTTACGAATTGCTTCCACAGATCCAAGCAGGCTTACCTGAAGGTATTAAAGCGGATGTAATCTATGACTCGACTAAGTTTATCGAAACCTCAATTGATGAAGTAGCAAAAACCTTAATCGAAGCCGCACTGATCGTTGTCATCGTTATCTTCGCCTTTTTGGGCTCAATGCGAGCGATGTTGATACCACTCGTAACGATTCCTTTGTCATTGATTGGCTCTATGTTCTTCATGTTGAGCATGGGCTTCAGTATTAACCTGTTGACGCTGCTTGCCATGGTATTAGCAATATCGCTGGTGGTTGATGATGCCATCGTTGTTGTGGAAAACACATTCCGTCACTTAGAAGACGGCACTAGCCCAATTAAGGCAGCAATAGACAGTGCTCGTGAAATTGCAGGCTCGGTTATTGCGATGACCATTACATTGGCCGCAGTGTATGCGCCGATTGGTTTCATGGGTGGACTCACCGGTAAGTTGTTTACTGAGTTCGCATTCACTTTGGCGGGTTCAGTACTAATTTCGGGTTTCATCGCCTTAACGCTAACGCCGATGATGTGTTCAAAACTGCTTAATAAATCGGTTCTCGACGGAAAACTGGTTAAGAAAATCGATGCGGTAATTGAAGGCGTAACAGAGCGCTATCGTAAAGTGCTCGAACATGTGTTGAATAACCGTGTTTATATTTGGCCTGTGGTAGGAACGTTGCTGATCAGTCTGGTGTTCATGTTTATGAATACTTCATCTGAACTGGCACCTGAAGAAGATCAAGGCGTGATGATTGTGATGGGACAAGGTCCTGCACAAGCGAATACCGATTACATTCGCCACTTTACTCCGGCTCTTATTGACTCTATCAGCAAGAACGATGAAGTCGAAATGACCATGCTAGATAACGGTTACATGAACAACAATGCGTTCTTTGGTTTGGGTGTTTTGAAAGATTGGGATTCGCGCGAAGCAACAGCAAAAGAGGTAATGCAACGTTTCGAAAATGAGAGTTCTGTATTACCGGGTTTGCAGGTGTATACCTTCTCTCCACCGGATTTGCCAGGCACGCCGCAAGGTCTGCCATTCCAAATGGTTCTGAAAACGCCAACGGGTTCTTATCAGGATCTCTATCAGTACGCTGAAAAACTGAAAGAGTACGCACAGAAGAGTGGCAAGTTCATCTATGTGCAAAACGACCTGAATTTTAATAAGCCACAGGTAGAGATTCGCATCGACCGCGATAAAGCGGCTCAGATGAACGTGAACGCACAAGACATCGGTACCGTGTTGTCTCGCTTTATCAGTGAAGGCTTCGTGAATTACTTCTCGATGGATCAGCGCAGCTATCAAGTTATCACTCAGGTACCTAACGAGAACCGTAACTCTTGGGATGATCTGAAGAGCTACCACGTACGCTCTAACACCAATGAGATGGTCCCGCTGGCGTCATTGATTGAAATTAGCCAATCAGTACAGCCATCGAAAGTGGATCAGTTTCAACAGCTTAATAGCGCCATGATTGAAGCGAAAATGATGCCGGGAATCAGTATCGGTGAAGCCTATAAAGTGATGGAAGAAGGGGCAGCGAAGATATTGCCTAAATCTTATACGACGGATACTTCAGGCCAATTGAGACAGTTCCTACAAGAAGGCTCTTCACTGGTTACGACGTTCTTCCTTGCTCTTGTGATTATTTACTTGGTTCTGGCTGCTCAATTTGAAAGTTTGCGAGACCCACTAGTGGTATTAACCAGTGTGCCATTGTCTATCTTTGGTGCTCTGATGCCACTGTATTTAGGCATTGATACGCTCAACATATACACCGAAGTAGGGCTGGTGACCTTGATAGGCTTAATCAGTAAGCACGGTATTCTGATTGTGGAGTTTGCAAACCAAATGCAACAGGAATTGAAATGTAGCCGACGCGAGGCCGCTATTCGTTCAGCGACTGTTCGAATGAGACCGGTATTGATGACCACAGCTGCGATGGTTGTCGGTGTCGTACCGCTGCTCATTGCAAGCGGAGCTGGTGCTCAAAGCCGTTTCTCGATTGGTTTGGTCATCACGGTTGGTATGTCGGTGGGCACATTATTCACTCTGTTCGTTGTACCAACGATATACACCTACTTGGCTGCGGATCACCGCGGGCAAGAGCAAGAAGTTTAGTCCGTTATCCAGTTTGTTATTTTATTCACTAGTATTTAGCTCACAAGAAGCACATCGCCTGTATGGGCTGTGTGCTTCTTAATGATCGAGAATTATAAACTCATCAATGCTTGATACCCAATTTGGATTCAATCTCGGTGATGTTACTTTTGAAAAACAGTGTTTGAGCTACTTTCAAAACTACAGGGTGGCCAGATTCTAATATCGCTTCATAGTAATACTCTTCCGCCATTGAAGGGTTGCCTTGAGATTCTTCAATTTTTGCCAAGATAATCATAGACATCACACTGTATTCATTCCTCGGGATCAAGCTCAGATAGTATTCGGCTTGGTCAGGGTTATCTTCAGTGAGGAAGTAGGCTGCTAACGCGTCATAGACTCGATAAGAGTTAGCATTGTTCTGAGCATTTAGTAACTGTTTTTTGAATTTCTTATTGAGCGCTTCAACCTGCTTATTCTTATTCTTCGATCTCATTATAAAAATGTCGGCAAGCTCATACATGTAACGGTTCGACATAACGAAGTGGTTGTCGGGTTCTAGCTCATTGGCTTGGGCGATCTTAGACAATGTGTCGGTTCTGTCTAATGTCATGAAGGTGAGTCCGAGCGCTTCAAGGGTGAGCTTTAAGGCTTCTTCTTGTTTGGGTAACTCAGAGATTTGTTGCTTTAATATCGATTTTTGAATATCCAAACTAAATGAATCCAACAGGTCATCGAGCATTGAACGCATGGTCGTGTGGAGTGAAGCTGGGTCAATCAGGTAATCTCGACCTAGGTGTCTGAAGTTAGAAATTCGGTTGAAGTAGGTGATATCAAGGTATTCTCTATCACCATCAATTTCACTCTTGAAACTGATCACGTTGGCTGAATTTGGCACCAAGGTTTCATCGATTACGACACGAAAATCGCGATAGGTGGTCAAGTAGCTCATTAATTTATGGATGATCCCACGCTTAAAGGCATCCGTCTTCAAGTTGTCATCGATACTTACGTAGATGTATCTAGGCTCTAAAGACAAGTAGTGCACAGATTCGTGTGCTTTGTGGGCATCTAGATTTTGGCTGTTTGCTGTTTGATTAAGACGATTTTGTTCCGTTGATTGATTTGAGTCAGCGAGTGGTTGGTTTGATTCATTAGCGGCGGTATTTAAACTGCTCAAATCGAAGGCGTCCGATGTAGGGCTGGTCGGTTTTAACGTCCACCAAATAAGTCCAAGCGCAATAACTATAGCGCCCCCAAACATCACAGCACGAGACGTTCTTTTCTGAGGTTTATTGGCTGCTATAGGCGCTTGTTTGTCGTTAGCTGTTTTATTTACAGGTGACTGTTGAATGAACTGTGCTGTACTCGAATCGGTATGGCTTGGATCGACATAGCTCGAATCGCTAGGCCTCGAAGCGCTAGGTTTCGAAGCGATAGGCTGAACAGGCTCTTGTGAAGCAGGTTTTTCTGAGGTTGCATCGATTGAACTCTCTTTAGGTTCTTCGAGTACGGTTTTGGCCTCTGAGCCTTGATCGCTTATTAGGTTCTCACCAGTAACCGATTCTGCTTTTGGTTCGACTTGTTGTTTTTTATCCTCATCCAAAACTGGCGATGTATCAGGTGCGTTTGATTGAGTTGAAGGAAAGGAACCAAAAGCATTAGGTGCATGATTCATGTCTGCAACTGACACGGTATCTGTGGTGATACTTGCAGGTACTAAGATGGTTTTGTGTACATCAACATCGAGTTTATAACCGCGTTTGGGCACGGTGATGATGTGTCCCATGGAATGTCGTTCAGCCGCTTTGAGTATTTTGCGCAGTTCAAAAATGGCTTGCGTGATCACCTGATCTGTCAAGATTGAGCCATTCCAGACTTCATTAATCAGCTCATCTCGTGAGAATACGATCTTAGGATTTTGGCAGAAAAAGTTGAGTAGCTTGGACAAGCGATTGTCGATGATCACGTCTTCATCATTCATGATGAGTTTGTCTTCATCAGGAATAAATAACCACACGTCGAAAGAGTATTGAATGCGTTCTTTTTTCATAACCACCGAGACTAAGTCATTGTATTAAAATTACTTTAGTAGACATGTTTGGGCAATTCAATCAACCAATGTCTAATTATGATAAGTGGTCGTGCTTTTGAACGGATTAGTAAGAGCTGGCAAAAAAATAAAAATAATATTGAGACTTATTCTCATTTATTGATCTCAATAAAGGAACGGTTTAAATTGTCTGGTTAATATCACTACAACATGAATATTATGAGGTTTTTTATGAGTACTGTCGTTGTATGGGGAGCAGGAAGTGGATTGGGTGCTGCAATTGTTGAGCATTTTCACAAACAAGATTATCAAGTGATAGCGATTGCGAGAAGCCCAGAGAAGAACACGCGCTTGGCTGAACTTGGTATCACCACACTGCGTTGTGATGCTACCGATAAAGAACAGGTTGAATCTGTGGTCGCTCAATTACCTAAATCGGCACTGGTCGTTTCTAGTATGGGCAGCTTCAGAGCGGATGTTCCCGTTGATTACATTGGACACCGACATCTGACTGATGCACTTGAAGCCAATGGTATCGCTCGATTTGTGCTGGTAACGTCGTTAGGTTGTGGTGACTCTTGGCAGTATTTATCTGAGCGATCTAGAAAAGGGTTTGGCGCAGCGGTTCGTGAAAAGTCGTTGGCTGAAGCTTGGCTAACCTCGAGTTCTCTGGGTTACACCATCTTACGTCCAGGTGGTTTGCTCGATGGAGAGGTGACTGGAAACGGTGATCTTTCTCAACAAGTGGAAGTACATGGTGTGATTTACCGGCAAGAAGTGGCGCGACTTATCGAAGCCTTGTTAACCAATGAAGCGAGCATTGGGCAGATCTATCAGTGTGTTGATCCTACGGTTAAATATGGGTAACGCTGTTAAGTCTGAATTTTAGTAAAGCCTTCAAGCTATAAAGCTATAAAGCTATAAGCTTATAAATCTGTGAAGCCGTTTAGTGAAATTAAGTGGCTTCTGTTTACTTCCTTTGTCTTCTCTAATTTCTGTCTTTCTGATCTCTTTCTGCCTTTTTCTCATATGAGAGTGCCGCTCTCTTAATCTAGATTAAGTTTTCCCTAGTTTATTCTCTGTAGTATCCGCCTGAATCAGTGCCCATGCTTGATGGGTAACTCGCGTAACACGATTTTGAGAGGAAGACACTTGAGCACTTTGTTTACAGAAACCCACATTGGCAAGATGACACTAAAGAACCGCTTCATGAGAAGTGCAACGTGGGAAAATATGGCCACCGAAGATGGGCATATGACAGATAAACTGTACGCTATCTATGAAGAGTTGGCTCAAGGTGAAGTCGGCCTGATCGTGACGGGTTACGCGAACATCGTTGAAGAAGAAAAGCCGAATGCGGGCATGATGGGTATGTATAACGACTCATTCATTTCAGAGTATCAGAAGCTGACTCAACTGGTGCACGACAACGACTCTAAAATCGTGATGCAATTGGCTTATGGTGGCACCAAAACCACGCATGATCTTGGCGAGCGAGTAATCTACGCACCAAGTGAGGTTCCAGAAAAAGGAACTCAAACACTAGGCAAAGCGATGACCAAAGATGAGATCGACTACATTGTTGATGCCTTTGCTCAAGCGTCATTAAGAGCACAGAAGTCAGGTTTTGATGGCGTTGAAATTCATGCCGCTCACACTTACCTAATTAACCAGTTCTTAAGCCCTTATTACAACCAACGTGAAGATGAATACGGTGGTAGCCTTGAGAACCGCATGAGATTTTTGTTAGAGATCTATACCGCGACTCGTAAGCTAGTTGGCGATGATTTCCCAATCTTAGTTAAGCTTACAGCTTCTGAGTTTTTCGAGGGCGGAGTGACGTTTGATGAAACTCGCTTGGTGTGCAAGAAGCTTGAAGAAATTGGTGTGGATGGCATTGTTGTGTCAGGCAATATTCATGGCAAAGCAGACACTATGATTGGCGAGTCGCACGATGGTTTTACCATTCAGGCAGAAGGCTACTTCCAGGAGTATGGTCACGCAATCAGCCAAGACGTTAATATCCCAGTTATGACGGTTGGTGGCCTAACTGATTTTGATGCTATCGAAGCGATTGCAAACAATACTGGCATTGAATACTTCGCGCTTTCAAGACCGCTGCTTTCTGAACCCCATTTAGTTAAGCGTTGGAAAGAGGGTGACCGAAGCCCTGTTGAATGTGAGCGATGTTCTAAGTGTCGTACCAAGCGCGGTAACTTCTGTGTCGTGAACAAAGACAGAAAAGTACAACTTGCTCGCATGTAACCGCTGATCCTAGACCCAAGCGTAAGCCTAAATTTATAAGCGAGTCTAAGTTTGAGCCTGTGTAATCGCGCAGGCTCTTGTTCATTCCGTATTCTACGAAACGATATTTGTAACCTTATTAATCACATTCTTCTGTCAAATGAGTGTGCATTAACGGATACAATATACCTGTAAATTATCTAACCAAGTTATCGATAACAAACTGAGCAAACTTTGAAATTACTTCCTCTCTTAAAGCAACCTCGAATCCACTGACGCCTTTTTAGTTTCAGCGGCATTACGATCATTTCAACTGTGACTACACTATTGATGTATCAGGGCACCCATTGCTACTACGTCAGCGAAACTGTGCACGTTGAATCTGTATTGTCGAATATATTGATATTTAACTAATAAAGATTAATCAGAGGTAAAAATGCAAAACAAGCATTGGTCTAAATTCGAATTGCTGCATGAAGTAGTCAGCAACCCCAACATTCACATCAAAGGTCAACACAGTTACTACAGCGATTGCTGGGACAATGGGTTTGAAGGTTCAGTTGTCCGTTATCTTCATGGTGACGAAGTCAGTCGTCAGTGGGAGCCTCGTTGGGAAATCGACGAACTCTATATTGGTGACTATGTTTGTATCGGGGCAGAAGTGGTCATTCTCATGGGCGGTAACCATACCCACAGAGTCGACTGGTTTTCACTGTATCCATTTATGGATGTGATTGAAGACGCCTATATCGGCAAAGGCGATACCCATATTGAAGATGGGGTGTGGTTAGGCATGCGAGCGATGGTGATGCCCGGAGTTACGATTGGCGAAGGCGCTGTAGTTGCAGCGAATAGCGTTGTGACAAAAGACGTCGCACCCTACAGTATTGTTGGTGGTTCTCCTGCGAAAGTCGTTAAGTACCGTTTTGACAAGTCCGTTATCGAAGAACTGATTTCGATGAAAATATACGACTGGCCTGAAGAGAAGTTTGAGTCATTAAGAAAGCACTTGTGTGATTCGGATTTTACAAAGTTAAAGCAGGCGATTGAGGATTATGACAACAGATTGTAGAGCACGAATAGAACGGAAGATTTGTGTAGGAAGATCTGCGTCATAGTTATATTGAAAAACACGTTAAATCAGTCCGTTACCTTGCAATACTCAACATGGTGTACCAATCTTATTTCATAAGCATGGATAAGGATTGTGTATGCCCGCAAGTTCAATGAAAAACAAAGGGGTGGTAGGAAAAGTCCTACTGCCTTCTTTACTCATAAATCTTCTCTCTCTCGCCGTTCCGTTAACGGTTTTACAAATTTATGATCGTATTTTACCTAACCAAAGTTACGGTACTGCCACTTTGTTGTTGGCGGGTGCAGCGTTGGCTGTTGCCATGGAAGCATTGATCAGGTTTGTGCGTACTTGGCTTTTGTCAGCCGCGGCCAGCAATACCGAGAAAGCGACCTATCAAACCTTGGTTGAAAGAGTAACAACGGCTTCATCAGGCCATCTTCGCCACATTGGTGTTGGCGGTGTGGAAGAGGGGCTGGGCTCAGTATCAAAAGTCAAAGATTGGTATTCCGGTGGTGTGATTGCAGGCTTTATTGATTTACCTTTTGCATTGATCTTCTTGGGCTTAGTGGCTTACATCGGCGGTGAGCTGGTGGCGATACCTTTGGCAGTTTGGCTTATTACGCTCGGAATCGTTTGGTTATCTTCTATTCGCGTTAAAAGCTTAAGTGAAGAAGCCTCTCAAGATGAGCAGGAGCGAAAAGCGTTCTTGATTTTGCTGAGCCAAACCATTCAGGGAATCAAACGTCAGGCCGTTGAGTCTCGAATCTTCAATCAGTTTAAATCCCTCAATAATGTTCGCTCTCAGTCTAAAGCGAGAGAAGAAGAACAGAACGCCTTCGCCCAAGAGTGTATTCAACTTGCCGCATTAGCGACGTCAGTTTTACTGGTGATTACGGGGAGCTTGTGGGTGTTGGATGGGCAGTTAACTACTGGTGGATTAGCGGCATGTTCTATCTTATCTGGCAGAGCGGTTGCGCCTTTGAGTGCTCTGGTTGGGGTTAGAATCAAGCTTAATTCAATACACAGTGCCAATCAGGCAATAGAAAAATTGAGTGACTTATCATTATCGGAATCTTCAGATTCTGAGCAAGCTGAGAACCACTTATCTGACTTTGAGACGTTGGAAATTAAGCAAGCGACCGTTGAAAGATACGGTGAATTCTCTCATGCAGATGTCACCCTGAATAAAGGTGAGTTGGTATTGTTAGAGAGTGAGGATCGCCACACCAACAGTCATTTATTGTCGTCGATTGCAGGTATTGATGATCTGAAAGCGGGTGAGTGCTTCATTAACGGATCTGCAGTTTCAATCGCATCCGTAACCAATATTGCTGCCTACTGTGGCGTTAAAGGGCAGTTGGTGTCGGGGACCATTCTTGATAACTTGTGTGGCTTTGACCCTGAGAAAACGCAAAGCGCCAGTGACTATGCAAAGCGTTTGGGTTTAACCAAGGAAATTACTCGATTACCTGATGGACTAGAGACACAAATCGGCCACACGAGTGCTTCTTTGTTGAGTATGGGTAACGTGAAAATGCTCAATATCGCGGCTCAATTGGCAAGCGATAAACCCATAATCATGTTGGAAAGGCCGGATTCTTCACTTGATTTAGATGCCCTTGGAAACCTAGCTAAGGTGTTGGAAGAAGAAGTGACGGCAGGACGCACGATACTGATGGTCAGCTACCATTCGAAGCTTCGCGAATTGGCTAATCGAATCATTACAGTGGAAAGTCGAGCTCTTACGGTCGACAGCGAGAGCAATCAGGAGGCTATCGTATGAATCGTTTAGATATTGGTAACCCTTCAGGTACGAACAACCGTGCAGATACCAACGGTCGACAAGAGGTGATGAATCATTTAGAAACCGAGAGCCTTTCCGTTCTTAAGCAGTTGGAAGTGAATGCGAATATCCAGTTGTTCGCCCATCAATGGGTCGATGAAAATGGGATTGAATCAATAGATGATATGTTTGCCCTGTTCGACAGGCTTGCATTGCCTTATCGCTTGGTTGCCAACCTAGATGAAGTTGGCGAACACAAATTAGTATTACTGGTGCTTGGTGAACATGAGTTGGTCTGTGGTCATATAGAATCGAAACAGTTTATTGCTTTTGATACCAATGAAGACATTACCCAGATCCCACAGTTTTGTATTGTTATCGAAGGTCCACCACTAGAGAAGGCTTCTCCTGATTGGGTTGGCGAACGGCTACATGCGTTTCGCCCCATTATTCCTAAATTGCTGCTAGTCAGTTTTATCACTAACTTATTTGCGCTTGCCGTTCCTTTCATCACGATGTCAATTTATGACCATGTGATTGGCGGTGATGCAGGGCATGAGCTGCAAGGTATCGCCATTGGCGCGGCGTTGTTGTTTATGATGATGGGTTGGTTGAGAACATTGCGTAGCCGAGTGTTTGCTTCAGTTTCCAACCGAGTAAGTCGTGAGATCTCTCAATCCCTCGTGCAGCGTCTGCTTCGAAATAGCTATGCGCAAAATCAGCAAACAGCTTCTTCTAGTCAACAAAACCAAGTGATGTTGTCGGAGCGTATTTCAGGTGTGCTTTCAGGGCCATTAGGAAATGCGCTGTTTGATCTGCCATTCATTCTAATTTTTGTCCTTGCGATAGGTGTGTTAGGTGGGTGGTTAGTACTGGTTCCTATCGTTTCTTTGGTTCTTTATTACCTATTAGCTAAGCGTTCGATACGCTCAAGTAGCAAGCGCTCAATGCAATCGACGGTAGCAGGTACAAATCGTCAAAATATGACCAATGAATTGTCATCCAAGCTTGCCTTTATTCGCAGTGCCGGATTCTCAGAGCACTGGATTCAACGCTTCAAAAAGGCCAATCTTCTTGCTTCAACAGTGACCTTTAATCAATCGGTTCTCCAGAGCCGGTACACCTCGATTTACTATTTCATTGGGGTTGGTTCGACATTAGCCGTGATGGGGTTAGGTATAGGACTTATTTTTGAACAAGTGATGACCCCTGGTGGTTTGATTGCTTCAATGATGTTGATATCTAAAGTGACGGGTCCTGCTCAGGTGTTGGCAAACAGTGCGATGCGTTTTAATAGCTTTAATCAATCCAAGCTGCAAGTGAACCGTATTTTGTCTCAGCCGTCTGAGCGTGAATTCAGTTACCAGCATCACCCGTTACCTGTGGTAGCGCCTAATTTGAAATTAGACCAAGTGACACTGCGCTATCCCAAACAGAGTCGCCCTGCCTTGAATGGTGTCAGCTTTGATATTGAAGCCGGTGAAATTGTCGCGATTACCGGCCCTTCTGGGAGCGGTAAATCAACATTAATTGAAGTGCTGTCTGGCTTGCAGCCTATCCAAAACGGCATGGTCGAGCTTGAAGGCGTTAACCTCGTCCAATACGACCCGCAGCTCTATCGTCACTGGTGTTTCATTCGAGCCGCTTATCCTGATTTGCTTACGCTGAGTATTCGAGAGTGGCTAAACGACGGCCATAAAGTCGAAGATCAGAAAATGATCTCTGCAATTGAAATGGTGGGCGGAAAGCGTTGGTTCGAGACATTATCAGGTGGGCTCGATACTTCCATCAGCAGTATTCAGCCGGACAGCCTTTTTGACATGTTGTCTGGCAGCGTCGCGCAGATCCTCATTGACGCGAAAGCGCTGGTTTATGACTACCCTATGTTCTTAATGGATAATCCTGTGCCGGATGCTCACCCAAATGCTAAACGTATATTTGGTGAGTTTGTGCAGTCTAAAAAAGGAAAAGCAACCGTGATCTACACGTCCCACGATCCGGATTTAATCAAGCTTGCCGATAAAGTTGTGGTATTAAATGAAGGTGCAGTGGTTTATGCCGGTCCATTAGAGCCGGAGCAGTCTTCGAATCAGGAACAGCCTTCAGAACTTCAAGCTTCTCAAGAACCGCAGTTATCTGAGCAACCGTTATCTCAAGAGCTACAGCCGTCAACTCAAGATTCGTCTGCTCAACAAAATGCAGCCCAACAAGAACAATCAGAGTCTAAGCAAGGAGTCGCTAATGACTAAACAATCTATCGAGAAGGGCAAGCGCTACGGTGAACTTGTAGAATCACAAAATACGGCTCGTACATTAGCGCTGGCCACATGGTCGGTTGCCTTATGTGTTATTGCTTTTGCCACTTGGTCTGTCGTCACTCAAGTTGATGAAATTGCCAAAGCCAAAGGCGCTGTGATTCCGGAAGGCGAGAAGCAAGTATTACAAAGTGCGATTGGCGGTAAGTTAAAGCAAATTCTCGTAAAAGAAGGCCAGTTGGTTGAGAAAGGCCAGCCGCTTGTTGAGTTTGATGCCACTTTCCAGCGTACCGCCCTCGAGGAACTAAAGTCTCAACAAGTGACGCTTCTAGCCAGTGTGGAGCGTATGAATGCGCTGCTTGAACAACGCGAGCCTAACCTTGCTGAGTTCGAGGTCGATTACCCAGAGATCGTCAGCCAACAAAAAGCGCAGCTGAACGCGCAAAAAGCCCTGTACTTCCAAAAGCGAGTGGTGCTTGAGAAAGAGAGTGAGCAAATTGCAGAGCAGCTTCGTAGTGTAGAAAAGGCCTTGCCGAGTTATGAGAAAGAGTTGAATGCGACCAAGCAAGAGTTGAACATACTAGAAAAGGGTTATAAATCGGGCAACATTTCACGCTTACGTGTGCTTGAAATGCGTCAAAAACTGGCCAGCATTGAGCAGAAAATTGAAGAAGCTCGTGGCAAGAAGTCTGTATTGATTAGACAAGCTGACAGTAATGATCAAAAAATCATACAGCTTCTTGCGGAGGCGAAAGCTAAAGTGAGCGATGATCGTTCTAAAGCTGTCTCTGACTTGTCAGCCCTGAACGCCAGAGTACGTTCAAGCCAAGCGAAATTGACGAACACCATGTTAGTGTCGCCGCTACAAGGTTTGGTGCAAAGCCTGCCAAGTACACAGAACGGAGGTGTTATTCAGCCGGGTGGCACTGTGGTTGAAATTGTTCCTGTTGGTGGGAAAGCCGATTTTAAAGCCCGTTTGTCGCCAAGAGATATTGGTTTTGTGAGTGTAGGGCAGCCGACTCGTATCAAGATTGATGCGTTTGATTACAGCCGCTTTGGGGCGCTAAAAGGGGCGGTTGAGAGTATTTCACCGACCACAAGTCAAAGCGAACGTGGCGAGATCTATTATGAAGTAGTCGTCTCGGTGGATGTTCCTTATTTCCGTGATAATCCTGAGAGCTTTTCTATCTTGCCAGGTATGACGGGCGAGGTAGATATTACCACTGGTGAGAAATCAGTATTCCAGTATTTATGGAAACCGATCTACACCAATGTGAGTGTCGCATTTGGTGAAAGGTAATCGTTATAAAGAGTCGTTGAGAGTCAACGAATAACAACAGCAAATAATAAAAAGGGAGCACATCATGTGCTCCCTTTTGTTTAGTCTCGTTATCGGTTAACTATTTGGATCTATGTCCGGTAACCCATCGATATCGTTGTGGTGGTGATGCTCATCATCTTGGTTATGGTTGATGTTCGCGTCATGGTGTTCCAACGCGTCTGACATATCCAAGTGCGCTTGGTCATGTGTTGCTGCATCTTGTTGGTCGACTTGGGCAAGTACGATATCCATATCCGCAGGTTGATCGTGAACCGTTGTTGATGTCGCATCGGGTTTAATGCCCAGAGCATCCAGATAAGCGGCTGCACCATGGTGGTTGGTTTTCTCATCTGGTTCTTGATGGGTCTGCTGAGTTAAATCTAGATTACTATCATCGCTTAGTGTAACCGTAAAGTCCGATTGTGAAGCCATGTCTGGCTCGTCATGTTGCGCCGGAGGCGGAGGAGGCGGCGGTGGGGCTGGATGTGATGTATGGACGACAGGAGTGATCGTCATATCAACCACCTCGGTTCCAATTGTCAGCTTACCACTACCTCCTGGACCATGGCTGAGTATCTGGATGTTCACGTGGGCGACTACTTCATCTTGATTTGTCCCTTGCAGTGCCACTTCAAATTTATCCTCATGCTGGCCGACGCCCGAAGCGCTACCATGCGGCCCGGTGTGAACCTGAGCTTGCTCTTGGTAATGTAAGTGGCCGGTTTGAGGATCAATGGTTAATGTTCCATATTGCCCATGGTGGCTGGTGACATACTGTCCATTGGGTAAATGGATTCGCCAACCGCTTTGTGTTGTTGGTACCGGAGTTAAAGATGGTAACAGTGGTGGTACCCCAAGCGTGCCAGACACTTGGTGGCTTCCCGATGGCGGTCTGACAATGATCGGTTCAGGAATAGCGCTTGCAGCAAAACCTTGGCTACCTGCGGTATTACCGTGTTCGTCAGTCATTGTTGCTTGCACATTAGAACCGGGATGAACTTCAATTTGTATTCCATGCTGAAGAGTGTGAGCATCTAATACATGATCTTGTCCGTTAACGACAAGATGCTCACCGATTTTGGCGTCACCAGGAGGCGTAACGGTTGCTGTAATCGTGTTTGCCTGTGCTCGGGCGATTTCAGCTTTGCTGTATAAGTTGTCTGCCCCTGCGTTTTCAAAAGTAATCGTAGGAATGCTAACCTGTGTATCGACTTGGTAAGTAACATCTGCAGTAGCTTGAGTGCTATTGCCTGCGCTATCTGTTACCGCTATTGATGCCTCTATTTTTTGGTCAGCATCGGTAATGAGTTCACTGCCAGGTACAGTAATTGAATAGTGCCCATGTGAACCGACAACGCCAGTATGTTTTGTGCCATTTACATTTAAAGTGACAATATCTCCAGCATTAAAATCACCAGAAACGGAACCTGTGATATCAATGGAGCTGTTGGACTCTTGAGCATTAACTACATTATCAGAGGTAATAGGGTTTGTTTGAATGCCGACGTGCACTTGTGTATCTATATGGACGGAAAGGAGCGAAGAGGTAGCCGGTAGCACTGACGAAGGAGCCAATGCTTTGGCGGATAGATTATGATCGCCGTCCGATAAGCTGTTTACCGCAACACTATATTGTCCAGATGCATCAGACACCGCGTGTCCAACGAGTATTGAACCATCATAGACCGTGACTTGTGAATAAGGGATATCCGTATGTCCCGTGATGGTTGGTGTGGTTTCTTTGGTGACATTATCGGTATCTGATATACCAGTATCACTAGATGCGGCTAGATCTAGGGTTACTGCATTACTTGGTGGTGTGTTTGTTCCAGTAGGTAAGCTCGGTTGAGTTGTAGTAATCAGCGGATTAACAGGCACCGTTGTTGAAATCGTTGGTTGTTGTCCGGGGACAACGGAAACATGACCATTGGTATCAAAAGTAATGAACTTCGATGATTCACCACCATGATTGTCAGCCACTTTCACTTCAAACACATCGGTTCCGTGATACGTGTGTGTAGCTGAGTTATAAGTCATCCCTGCAACCGAAGAGTTTGCCGTGTACACATAGGCACCGGTATCCGGATCGACGGAGAGCGAACCAAATTGGCCTGTTGAACTGACGACAGAGAAAGTATGCATATCTTTAACGTCAATATCGGTTTCAGTGAGGGTTCCCGTTGTTGGGGTGGTTTGGGTAACGGATAGTATAGGGTCATCATTGGTACCAACGACGGTGATGACTATTTGGTGTTTATCTCCTCCGCGAGAAACCACTTCATATGTAACTTGATGTTTTTCGCCTTCAGCAAGCCTATTTAAATTGTTGTTCGGAACCGAGTAAGTCCAGTCGCCGGCTCGGCCAATACTTAAATCACCACCAAATTGGTCACTCACAGCATGTACATTTCGGTTGGCGACGAACTCACTTTCTCCTGCGTCAGGGTCGGAAACAATTAGTACTCCCGATACTGCTACAGTATGTTGTGAGTCTCCTTGAACGTGGACATCTTCTTTTACCGATCCGGTATCGTCTACTGAAAATACAGCTGCATCATTGACGGCGGCTAGTGTGGTACTTGCACCCGTGTGTGTCACTCCACCATGCCCATCGATGACATCGTAAGAGAAATGGACTTGTCCGTTATAGTTGGGTTCGGGATGGAAGTTAAATGTCCCATCTTTGTTATCAATAATGACGCCGTGATCAGTGACTAAGTTGGTTATGTTTAAGTGCCCTATGTCGTTGTGATCGATGTCTGTAGCATTTGAAAGAAGATCAGACTTGTTTAGCTGAATATCGGTATCTTCTATTCCTGGTGCTAATTTAACTTGCGCTGAAACTACTGGTGCATCGTTGGTTCCCTGAACTGTCACTGTAAGTAATTGACTGGCGGTGCCATCTAGGGAATGGACTGTGTGGGTCTCGGTAAATGATTCACCAGCACCGAGTTTTTGTACTTCATCGATGGAGTTATCAATGGTGTAGTTCCATCCTCCATCAGCGCTAATTTTGAACTGACCATGGTGTGTGGTATTGATGGTTTCAGCTTGCAGATAAGATTGATCATGGTCAGGGTCAACCACATGCAAACGCCCGCCAGCATAGAGATTTGTTGTACTCGCCGGAACAAAATGTTCTTCAATAACAGATTGATTAGCAGGCAATGAATTTGGCATCGAAACATGGATTTGTGCGTTACTATCTTCACCGGTTACCCTGACCATAATGGTCAGTGTTTGTCCGTCACTGGTTTTTATCTCATAAGGAAAATCAATGGACTCACCGGCATGTAAGCTTTGGATATCATCATTGGCGTGTCGGTTAAGCGCTCCTTGGAGCCGGAATTGATAGGAACCATCAGGAAAAACATTAAGTGAACCGGGTGAGTAATGTTGGCCGATATATCGCCCGCCAAATAGAAACTGTGTATTATCTCCCGTATCAGGGTCGACTAGTTGTAATGAACCTTTATAGGTATGTTGCGCACTATCAACGGCTTCTGTTTCACTCATTTGAATGATGTTTGAGGTTAATCCTGCTTTATCATCTGTACCAGCAATAGTAATAGTTGCTATGGCAGGTGTTTGCCCTCCATGATTATCGTCAATCATGTAATGGACAACGACATCTGATTTTTCACCAACTCTTAGGTGCTGAAATACTTGAGCATGGCTATCAATGATCAACGAATGACCATCGCTCGCTATTGTGACACCTTGAGGTAACTTGCCAGTACTGCCTTCAAACGAAGCCTGTATCTGACTAATAGATAAGGCATCACCATCAACATCAGTGGCACCTGCAAGTAAATTTATAATATGGTGCGTATCTGTGTCTTCTGTTACAGAATCAACAACAGGAATATTATCAGGGTTATCGTTGATCGCGCCTAGTGAGGTGATTGCTCCTGTATGGGTCACTCCACCATGTGCATCCCTAACATCATATGAAAAGTGGACATTACCGTTATAATTTTTCTCTGGTGTAAATGAAAAGCTACCATCTGAATTAATTGCAATTGAACCATGATCAGCATGCAAATTTTCTACAGTAAGTAGCCCAGTATCATTATTATCGACATCAACCGTGTTGTGTAGTAATTGTTCGATAGTGATGGTTTGGCGGGTATCTTCTGTGCCCGCGTTAAGTTGCACTTCTGATGAACAATACGGGCGGTCATTACTGCCATGAATAGTGATAACAATGTTATGAGCTGTACCGTCCGCTGACTTGATTGTGATTGTATCGGTTAGGTTTTGTCCCTGACCGAGTTTATCTATTGCTCTACCCGTTGAATCTTGGCCAATTGAAGCGTAATAGCTCCAATCACCGTTTTCTTGCAATATGATCTGACCATAATGTCCGTGGTAAACACCATTTTGGGCGTGAGCTTCGCCACTATCGGCATCGTGGATATTAAGGTGGCCCTTGGTATGGATCTGATCATTCCATAATTTGCCAGTATTGTGATGCTGATGATCGGGCGATCGATCGTTCACCCTCGAACCCGACATACTGCCGTCTGGCGCCGTAAAAGTGTGTCCTTCATGCACATCACCAGTATCTGTTCCTGTAATTTTTGCAGCGTCGCTAACGGCATCTATGTGAAGAGTATTCGTCGCTTTTTGTGAGTTTACATGACCATCATTGACTGTGTACTTAAATTGAACATCACCATTGAAATCTTGCGCGGGGACGAATTGAAGTTTACTGATGTCTGCGGTGGCAATGCTCTGACCTGAAGAGATGTCATGCCCGTCAAGAACAAACTTACCTTGTATCGCTGGTGGTAGGTCTGTAATCGAAATCGAGTGCAACGTGTCTTTGGTGTCTATATCGGTGAAACCAAACTGACTTGCTTGCATTTGGTAATGTGTGTCTTCTGTGCCGTTGCTGAGAACAACTTTATTCACCGCAGGAGCGTCGTTGGTTCCAGTTACATCAATATGCAGATCGTAAGCAGTCCCATCATAACTATGAACACGATACACCACCGTTTCAGTCTGTCCTTGAGCAAGGTGTTGTAGAGCTGCGTTGTCAACGCTATAACCCCAATTTCCGGCGCTGTCGATTCGCAACATGCCACCAAATGGATCGTGAATAGAGGTTTCACCAAACTGACTGTATTGGAATTTATTTTCACCGCTATCAGGGTCGATAACTTGAAGTTGCCCATATGCTAGCTCTGTAGTGATTCCGTTGTTGTGAGTGGCATGCGTGCCATCTTCAGTCACGCTTCCTGTTGTCACCTCAGCAATAGTGGCTTGATCTGGAGTACCAGTAATCGTTGTATTTGCACCAGTATGAGTGGTGCCACTATGTGCATCGACGACATCATAGGTAAAATGGATGTTACCGTTGTAATTATGGTTGGGAGTAAAGGTGAAAGTACCGTTGTGATTATCCCGTATTGAACCATGATCGGCATGAAGGTTAGCGACAGACAGCTTACCTGCATCGTTTGAATCAACATCTACGCTATTCGAAAGCAGTTCACTGGTTGTTATGGTTTGAACTGCATCTTCTTTGCCTGAATTTAGTTGTACTTCTGAAGAGCAATAGGGACGGTCATTGCTACCGTTTATGGTAATTACAATATCGTGCGTAGTACCATCTATAGAATGGACAGTGATGGTGTCAGTTAACGTATCACCTTTACCAAGTTGGTCGATGGCTGTCCCTCTGGTGGTTGGTCGCCCACCAATATGACTGACACTGCCTGCATCGGCAACGTAATGCCAACTACCATCAGGGTTTAAAATTAAATCACCATAAGTACCATGGTAGTTATAGGCATTGGTGTGGGAAGCAAAACCTTGTTCGCCTTTATCTGCGTCAACAATGGTTAATTGTCCATCGGCATATAAAACACTATTTCCCAGTGTTGCCATTCCGGAGTGAGCAAAATCGGGTGACATATTATCACCCGCTGTTTTTTCAATGACAGAACCCGTATCCACACCACCAATAATGGCGGCATCACCAGTACCAGTAATAGTAATGGTTAGGTTTTCTGTTGAGCTGCTGTTGTGCTCATCAGTGATTGTGACTGGAATCGTAAGGGTTTGAGTTTGTTTATCTGCCAGATGTTGGTAGTTACTATTCGAAGGATCAAAGCTGTAGCTACCGTCTTTATTTAGGGTCAATCCATCTACAGGATTTGCTACTGAATAAGTTAACTGGGCACCATTATCGATATCTGTGCCGACCATCTGACCTTGGAGTAATTGCCCATCTTCGGTAACCGAGTGCGATTGCGCAGCAATAATTGGTTTATCGTTGGTACCATTTATCGTGACTTTTATGGTCGAGGGTGTGCCATCAACGGACGACACAGTAAAGGTTTCTTCAACCTTATCGCCGACGTTCAGTTGATTGAATACGCTGTTGGCGGTGAACGTCCAGTGACCATTGGCGTCAATAGTTAAGTCGCCATTGGTGCCAGTAATGGAGTCTGGCGTGAACGTATTATCGGGGTTATCGACATCGGTACTGGTTAGGGTACCTGAGGTGATTACTGCTTTGTCAGTCTCATCCACACTTACCGTTGCGGTACTGACCGTCGCTTTATCATTGGTGCCATTAATTGTCACTTTGATCGTTGACGGTGTGCCATCAATAGACGACACCGTAAAGGTTTCTTCGACCTTATCGCCGACGTTCAATTGATTAAACGCGCTGTTGGCGGTGAAAACCCAATGACCATTAACGTCAATGGTAAGGTTGCCGTTGGTACCTGAAATGGAGTCCGGCGTAAACGTATTATCGGGGTTATCAACATCGGTGCTGGTTAGCGTACCTGAGGTAGTTACCGCTGTATCAGTTTCATCAACTGCCACATTTGTGCTGCTAACGGTCGCTTTATCGTTGGTGCCGTTAATCGTCACCTTGATGGTTGAGGGGGTGCCATCAATAGACGAGACAGTGAAGGTTTCTTCAACTTTGTCACCGACGTTCAACTGATTAAATGCGCTGTTGGCGGTGAACGTCCAGTGACCATTGGCGTCAATAGTTAAGTCGCCATTGGTGCCAGTAATGGAGTCTGATGTGAACGCATTATCTGGATTATCCACGTCAGTACTGGTCAATGTTCCTGATGTCGTTACTGCTTTGTCGGTTTCATCGATGGCAACGGCCGCACTGCTGACAGTAGCGGCGTCGTTAGTGCCGTTAATCGTCACCTTGATGGTGGACGCTGTGCCATCAACAGACGACACCGTGAAGGTTTCTTCGACTTTATCGCCGACGTTCAATTGATTAAATGCGCTGTTGGCAGTGAATACCCAGTGGCCTGTGGCATCAATGGTGAGGTCGCCGTTAGATCCAGTAATCGAGTCGGGTGTAAACGTATTGTCTGGGTTATCGACGTCGGTACTGGTTAGCGTACCTGAAGCCGTTACCGCTTTGTCAGTTTCATCTACACTGACTGTTGCTGTACTGACCGTCGCTTTATCGTTGGTGCCATTAATCGTCACTTTGATGGTCGACGGTGTGCCATCAACAGAATTT
Source organism: Vibrio sp. QJM3NY_26 (assembly GCF_057786005.1). NCBI lineage: Bacteria > Pseudomonadati > Pseudomonadota > Gammaproteobacteria > Vibrionales > Vibrionaceae > Vibrio > Vibrio sp. QJM3NY_26. The sequence goes on from NZ_CM173516.1 coordinate 1,367,298, forward strand.
ACGGTAAAGGTTTCTTCGACTTTGTCACCGACGTTTAATTGATTAAACGCACTGTTGGCGGTGAATGTCCAATGGCCATTGGCATCAATGGTGAGATCACCATTAGATCCAACAATGGAGTCTGGCGTGAACGTATTATCGGGGTTATCGACATCGGTACTGGTTAGGGTACCTGAGGTGATTACTGCTTTGTCAGTCTCATCCACACTTACCGTTGCGGTACTGACCGTCGCTTTATCATTGGTGCCATTAATTGTCACTTTGATCGTTGACGGTGTGCCATCAATAGACGACACCGTAAAGGTTTCTTCGACTTTATCACCGACGTTTAATTGATTAAACGCACTGTTGGCGGTGAATGTCCAATGGCCATTGGCATCAATGGTGAGATCACCATTAGATCCAACAATGGAGTCTGGTGTAAATGTGTTATCTGGATTATCAACATCGGTATTAGTCAATGTTCCTGATGTCGTTACTGCTTTGTCGGTTTCATTGATAGCAACGTTCGCACTGCTGACAGTCGCTTTATCATTGGTGCCATTAATCGTAATTTTGATGGTGGATGGTGTGCCATCGACAGACGACACCGTGAAGGTCTCTTCGACTTTATCGCCAACGTTTAATTGATTGAATGCGTTGTTCGCAGTGAATGTCCATTGACCATGGGCGTCAATGGTAAGGTTGCCGTTGGTACCTGAAATAGAATCGGGCGTGAACGTGTTATCTGGATTATCGATATCGGTGCTGGTTAGCGTGCCTGACGTGGTAACCGCTTTGTCCGTCTCATCAATAGTTACGGTTGCGCTGCTAACAGTCGCAGCGTCGTTAGTACCATTAATCGTAATTTTGATCGTCGAAGGGGTGCCATCAACAGAATTTACAGTGAAGGTTTCTTCGACTTTATCGCCGACGTTTAATTGATTAAACGCGCTGTTGGCGATGAAGACCCAATGACCATTGGCATCAATAGTCAGGTTACCGTTGGTGCCTGAAATAGAATCCGGTGTGAATGCATTATCTGGATTATCGATGTCGGTGCTGGTTAGTGTACCTGACGTGGTCGCCGCTTTGTCGGTTTCATCAATAGCGACGCTAGCGCTGCTAACAGTAGCTTTATCGTTGGTTCCGTTGATCGTAACTTTGATTGTTGATGGGGTACCATCGATGGAAGAGACAGTGAACGTCTCTTCGACTTTATCGCCAACGTTTAATTGATTGAATGCGCTGTTGGCGGTGAAGATCCATTGACCATGGGCGTCGATGTTTAGGTTGCCGTTCGTGCCAATGATGGAATCCGGCGTGAACGTATTGTCTGGGTTATCGATATCGGTGCTGGTTAGCGTGCCTGACGTGGTTACCGCTTTGTCGGTTTCATCAACTACGACTGTTGCACTGCTAACGGTCGCTTTATCGTTGGTACCATTGATGGTGACTTTGATCGTTGATGGTGTGCCATCGATAGAATTTACGGTGAACGTTTCTTCGACTTTATCGCCGACATTCAATTGGTTAAACGCGCTGTTGGCGGTGAACGTCCAGTGACCATTAGTATCAATGTTTAGGTTGCCGTTCGTGCCAGTGATGGAATCTGGCGTGAATGCGTTGTCTGGATTATCGATATCGGTACTGGTTAGCGTACCTGAAGTTGTTACTGCTTTGTCAGTCTCATCGATGGCGACGGTCGCACTGCTAACGGTCGCTTTATCGTTGGTACCATTGATGGTGACTTTGATCGTTGATGGTGTGCCATCGATAGAATTTACGGTGAACGTTTCTTCGACTTTATCGCCGACATTCAATTGGTTAAACGCGCTGTTGGCGGTGAACGTCCAATGACCATTAGAATCAATGTTTAGGTTGCCGTTGGCACCAATAATTGAATCCGGTGTGAACGCATTATCTGGATTATCCACGTCAGTACTGGTCAATGTTCCTGATGTCGTTACTGCTTTGTCGGTTTCATCGATGGCGACGGCCGCACTGCTGACAGTAGCGGCGTCGTTAGTGCCGTTAATCGTCACCTTGATGGTGGACGCTGTGCCATCAACAGACGACACCGTGAAGGTTTCTTCGACTTTATCGCCGACGTTCAATTGATTAAATGCGCTGTTGGCAGTGAATACCCAGTGGCCTGTGGCATCAATGGTGAGGTCGCCGTTAGATCCAGTAATCGAGTCGGGTGTAAACGTATTGTCTGGGTTATCGACGTCGGTACTGGTTAGCGTACCTGAAGCCGTTACCGCTTTGTCAGTTTCATCTACACTGACTGTTGCTGTACTGACCGTCGCTTTATCGTTGGTGCCATTAATCGTCACTTTGATGGTCGACGGTGTGCCATCAACAGAATTTACGGTAAAGGTTTCTTCGACTTTGTCACCGACGTTTAATTGATTAAACGCACTGTTGGCGGTGAATGTCCAATGGCCATTGGCATCAATGGTGAGATCACCATTAGATCCAACAATGGAGTCTGGCGTGAACGTATTATCGGGGTTATCGACATCGGTACTGGTTAGGGTACCTGAGGTGATTACTGCTTTGTCAGTCTCATCCACACTTACCGTTGCGGTACTGACCGTCGCTTTATCATTGGTGCCATTAATTGTCACTTTGATCGTTGACGGTGTGCCATCAATAGACGACACCGTAAAGGTTTCTTCGACTTTGTCACCGACGTTTAATTGATTAAACGCACTGTTGGCGGTGAATGTCCAATGGCCATTGGCATCAATGGTGAGATCACCATTAGATCCAACAATGGAGTCTGGCGTGAACGTATTATCGGGGTTATCGACATCGGTACTGGTTAGGGTACCTGAGGTGATTACTGCTTTGTCAGTCTCATCCACACTTACCGTTGCGGTACTGACCGTCGCTTTATCATTGGTGCCATTAATTGTCACTTTGATCGTTGACGGTGTGCCATCAATAGACGACACCGTAAAGGTTTCTTCGACTTTGTCACCGATGTTTAATTGATTAAACGCACTGTTGGCGGTGAATGTCCAATGGCCATTGGCATCAATGGTGAGATCACCATTAGATCCAATAATGGAGTCTGGTGTAAATGTGTTATCTGGATTATCAACATCGGTACTAGTCAATGTTCCTGAAGTAGTTACCGCTTTGTCGGTTTCATTGATAGCAACGGTCGCACTGCTGACAGTCGCTTTGTCATTGGTGCCATTGATCGTTACTTTGATGGTCGACGTTGTGCCATCAACAGACGACACCGTGAAGGTCTCTTCGACTTTATCGCCAACGTTTAATTGATTGAATGCGTTGTTGGCGGTGAACGTCCAGTGACCATTGGCGTCAATAGTTAAGTCGCCATTGGTGCCAGTAATGGAGTCTGGTGTGAACGTATTATCGGGGTTATCGACATCGGTACTGGTTAGGGTACCTGAGGTGATTACTGCTTTGTCAGTCTCATCCACACTTACCGTTGCGGTACTGACCGTCGCTTTATCATTGGTGCCATTAATTGTCACTTTGATCGTTGACGGTGTGCCATCAATAGACGACACCGTAAAGGTTTCTTCGACTTTGTCACCGACGTTTAATTGATTAAACGCACTGTTGGCGGTGAATGTCCAATGGCCATTGGCATCAATGGTGAGATCACCATTAGATCCAACAATGGAGTCTGGTGTAAATGTGTTATCTGGATTATCAACATCGGTACTAGTCAATGTTCCTGAAGTAGTTACCGCTTTGTCGGTTTCATCAATCGAGACGGTTGCACTGCTAACGGTCGCTTGATCGTTGGTTCCGTTGATCGTCACTTTGATGGTTGAGGGGGTGCCATCAACAGACGACACCGTAAAGGTCTCTTCGGCTTTATCGCCAACGTTCAATTGATTAAATGCGCTGTTGGCGGTGAACGTCCAATGACCATTAGCATCAATGTTTAGGTTGCCGTTAGCACCAATAATTGAATCCGGTGTGAACGCATTATCTGGATTATCCACGTCAGTACTGGTCAATGTTCCTGATGTCGTTACTGCTTTGTCGGTTTCATCGATGGCAACGGCCGCACTGCTGACAGTAGCGGCGTCGTTAGTGCCGTTAATCGTCACCTTGATGGTGGACGCTGTGCCATCAACAGACGACACCGTGAAGGTTTCTTCGACCTTATCGCCGACGTTTAATTGATTAAACGCGCTGTTGGCGGTGAATGTCCAATGGCCATTGGCATCAATGGTGAGATCACCATTAGATCCAACAATGGAGTCTGGCGTGAACGTATTATCGGGGTTATCGACATCGGTACTGGTTAGGGTACCTGAGGTGATTACTGCTTTGTCAGTCTCATCCACACTTACCGTTGCGGTACTGACCGTCGCTTTATCATTGGTGCCATTAATTGTCACTTTGATCGTTGACGGTGTGCCATCAATAGACGACACCGTAAAGGTTTCTTCGACTTTGTCACCGACGTTCAACTGATTAAACGCACTGTTGGCGGTGAATGTCCAATGGCCATTGGCATCAATGGTGAGGTCACCATTAGATCCAACAATGGAGTCTGGCGTAAATATGTTATCTGGATTATCAACATCGGTACTAGTCAATGTTCCTGAAGTAGTTACCGCTTTGTCGGTTTCATCGATAGCAACGGTCGCACTGCTAACGGTCGCTTGATCGTTGGTGCCGTTGATCGTCACTTTGACGGTTGAGGGGGTGCCATCAACAGACGACACCGTGAAGGTTTCTTCGACTTTGTCACCGACGTTTAACTGATTAAACGCACTGCTCGCGGTGAAAACCCAATGCCCATTAGCGTCAATAGTGAGATCACCGTTAGTGCCTGTAATGGAATCCGGCGTAAACGCATTATTTGGGTTATCCACGTCAGCACTGGTTAGCGTGCCTGAGGTGGTTACCGCTTTGTCGGTTTCGTCCACACTTACAGCTGCGGTACTGATCGTTGCCTTATCATTGGTACCATTAATCGTGACCTTGATGGTCGACGTTGTGCCATCAACAGACGACACCATGAAGGTCTCTTCGACTTTATCGCCGACATTCAATTGATTAAACGCGCTGTTGGCGGTGAAGGCCCATTGGCCATTAGCACCAATGGTGAGGTTGCCGTTGGTGCCAGTAATCGAATCCGGTGTGAATGCGTTATCTGGGTTATCGACGTCGATACTGGTTAGGGTGCCTGAGGTTGTCACCGCTTTGTCAGTCTCATCGATGGCGACGGTTGCGCTACTGACGGTAGCTTTATCATTGGTGCCATTAATCGTCACTTTGATTGTCGACGGTGTGCCATCAACAGAATTTACGGTAAAGGTTTCTTTGACTTTATCGCCCACATTTAATTGGTTAAACGCGCTGTTGGCGGTGAACACCCAATGACCATTAGCGTCAATAGTTAGGTCGCCATTGGTGCCGGAAATAGAATCTGGCGTGAATGCGTTGTCTGGATTATCGATATCGGTACTGGTTAGCGTACCTGAAGTTGTTACTGCTTTGTCAGTCTCATCGATGGCAACGGTCGCGCTACTGACAGTTGCGGCGTCGTTAGTACCATTAATCGTGACTTTGATGGTCGAGGACGTGCCATCAACAGACGAGACAGTGAAGGTCTCTTCGACCTTATCGCCGACGTTCAATTGGTTAAACGTGCTGTTGGCGGTGAATGTCCAATGGCCATTGGCATCAATGGTGAGATCACCATTAGATCCAACAATGGAGTCTGGCGTAAATGTGTTATCTGGATTATCGATGTCAGTGCTGGTTAGTGTACCTGACGTGGTCGCCGCTTTGTCGGTTTCGTCCACACTTACAGTTGCGGTACTGACCGTCGCTGCATCGTTAGTACCGTTAATCGTTACTTTGATGATCGAAGGGGTGCCATCAACAGACGACACAGTAAAGGTTTCGTCAACTTTGTCACCGACGTTCAAGTGATTAAACGCGCTGTTGGCGGTGAATGTCCAATGGCCATTGGCATCAATGATGAGAGCACCATTAGCTCCAACAATGGAGTCTGGCGTGAACGTATTATCTGGATTATCCACGTCAGTACTGGTCAGCATTCCTGAAGTTGTCACCGCTTTGTCGGTTTCATCGATAGCAACAGTGGCAGTGCTAACCGTGGCGGCATCATCGGTGCCATTGATCGTGACTTTAATGGTCGATGGTGTGCCATCGATAGAATTTACGGTGAACGTTTCTTCGACTTTATCGCCGACATTTAATTGATTAAACGCGCTGTTGGCTGTGAAGTTCCAATGACCATTAGCATCAATGCTTAGATTGCCGTTGGCACCAATAATTGAATCCGGTGTGAACGTATTATCTGGGTTATCTACGTCGGTGCTGATCAACGTACCTGATGTGGTTACCGCTTTGTCAGTCTCATCGATAGCGACGGTCGCACTGCTAACTGTGGCTTTGTCATTGGTTCCGTTGATCGTAACTTTGATGGTCGACGTTGTGCCATCAACAGACGACACCGTGAAGGTTTCTTCGACTTTATCGCCGACATTCAACTGATTAAACGCGCTGTTGGCGGTGAAGACCCAATGACCATTGGCATCAATAGTCAGGTTACCGTTGGTGCCTGAAATAGAATCCGGCGTGAACGTATTATCGGGGTTATCGACATCGGTACTGGTTAGGGTACCTGAGGTGATTACTGCTTTGTCAGTCTCATCCACACTTACCGTTGCGGTACTGACCGTCGCTTTATCATTGGTGCCATTAATTGTCACTTTGATCGTTGACGGTGTGCCATCAATAGACGACACCGTAAAGGTTTCTTCAACTTTGTCACCGACGTTCAACTGATTAAATGCGCTGTTAGCAGTGAATGTCCAATGGCCATTGGCATCAATGGTGAGATCACCATTAGATCCAACAATGGAGTCTGGCGTAAATATGTTATCTGGATTATCAACATCGGTACTAGTCAATGTTCCTGAAGTAGTTACCGCTTTGTCGGTTTCATCGATAGCAACGGTCGCACTGCTAACGGTCGCTTGATCGTTGGTGCCGTTGATCGTCACTTTGACGGTTGAGGGGGTGCCATCAAAAGACGACACCGTGAAGGTTTCTTCGATTTTATCGCCGACGTTCAATTGATTAAACGCACTGGTGGCGGTGAACGTCCAATGACCATTGGCATCAATAGTGAGATCACCGTTAGTGCCTGTAATGGAATCCGGCGTAAACGCATTATTTGGGTTATCAACGTCGGTACTGGTCAATGTTCCTGATGTTGTTACCGCTGTATCGGTTTCATCAACTACGACTGTTGCGCTACTGACGGTGGCTTTATCATTGGTGCCATTAATCGTCACTTTGATAGTCGAGGGTGTGCCATCAACCGAAGTTACCGTGAAGGTTTCTTCGATCTTATCGCCAACGTTTAGTTGATTAAACGCGCTGTTGGCGGTGAAATTCCAGTGACCCGTGGCATCAATGGTCAGGTCGCCGTTAGTGCCTGAAATAGAATCTGGCGTAAACGTATTGTCTGGGTTATCCACGTCGGTACTGATTAGGGTGCCTGAGGTGATTGCTGCTTTGTCAGTCTCATCGATGGCAACGGTCGCACTGCTGACAGTTGCGACGTCGTTAGTACCGTTAATCGTCACCTTGATGGTGGACGGTGTGCCATCTACAGACGACACCGTGAAGGTTTCTTCGACCTTGTCGCCGACGTTCAATTGATTAAACGCGCTGTTGGCGGTGAACACCCAATGACCATTAACGTCAATGGTAAGGTTGCCGTTGGTACCTGAAATGGAGTCCGGCGTAAACGTATTGTCTGGGTTATCGACGTCGGTGCTGGTTAGCGTGCCAGACGTGGTTACCGCTTTGTCGGTTTCGTCCACACTTACAGTTGCGGTACTGACCGTCGCTTTATCATTGGTGCCATTAATCGTGACTTTTATGGTTGAGGGTGTGCCATCAATAGACGAGACAGTGAAGGTCTCTTCGACCTTATCGCCGACGTTTAGTTGATTAAACGCGCTGTTGGCTGTGAACACCCAATGTCCACTAACATCAATAGTGAGATCACCATTAGCTCCAACAATGGAGTCTGGCGTAAATGTATTATCTGGATTATCAACATCGGTGCTGGTCAACGTTCCTGATGTTGTTACTGCTTTGTCGGTTTCATCGATGGCAACGGTCGCACTGCTTACCGTCGCCTTATCATTGGTGCCATTAATCGTAATTTTGATGGTGGATGTTGTGCCATCTACAGACGACACCGTAAAGATTTCTTCGACTTTATCGCCGACATTCAACTGATTAAACGCGCTGTTGGCGGTGAAGACCCAATGACCATTGGCATCAATAGTCAGGTCACCGTTGGTGCCTGAAATAGAATCCGGTGTAAACGTATTATCTGGATTATCAACGTCGATACTGGTTAGCGTTCCTGAAGCTGTTACCGCTTTGTCGGTTTCATCGATAGCAACGGTCGCACTGCTGACAGTTGCGGCGTCGTTAGTCCCGTTAATCGTCACCTTGATGGTGGACGGTGTGCCATCAACAGAATTTACGGTGAACGTTTCTTCGACTTTATCGCCGACGTTCAATTGGTTAAATACGCTGTTGGCGGTGAACGTCCAGTGACCATTGGCGTCAATAGTCAGGTTACCGTTGGTGCCTGAAATAGAATCCGGCGTGAACGTATTATCGGGGTTATCTACGTCGGTGCTGATCAACGTACCTGATGTAGTTACCGCTTTGTCAGTTTCATTGATAGCGACAGTTGCGCTGCTAACAGTGGCTTTGTCATTAGTGCCATTTACTGTGATAGTCACTTGATGCGGCGTGCCGTCAGCGGAATGAACGGTGATGGTGTCGGTAGCGGTTGCTCCTTTGCCCAATGATTGAACGTTAGGATTTGTATTATCAAGATCGTACGTCCAAGAACCAGTATCGGTCAGATGAAGCGTACCAAACGAGCCTGCGATATCGGTGTTGGAGAAGTGTGCCTCGCCAGTATCCACATCCGTTACCGCAAGTGTGCCCGAGGTCTGAAGTTGGGACTCTTCGGTTACCACGCCGGTACTAGTTCCGCTTATCACGGCTTTATCATTGGTGCCGTTAACGGTAATAGTGATTTGATGGGGAGTGCCGTCAGCGGAGTGGATGGTTATGATGTCTGTTGTCGCAGACCCTTTACCAATAGCCTGAACTTGTGGATTTTTATTATCTAGATCGTAGGTCCAATCGCCATTGTCTTTAAGGTGTAAAGTACCCAGTGTCCCCTTGAGGTCGGAATTAGAAAAATGCGCCTCTTTTGAGTCGATATCGGTGATATTGAGTTGGCCCGAAACCGTTAGGTCTTTATCTTCAGTAACTTGGCTTGAGCCATTATTTTTCCCGATAGCGAAAAACGAACTTGGTGAATTTGCTGTACTACTCGTGATTACCGCATGGTCGTTGGTGCCATTAATCGTAACCGTAACTTGATGTGCTGTGCCATCGGCAGAGTGAACAGTGACGATGTCTGTCGCAGTTGATCCTTGGCCAAGTCCTTGAACTACAGGGTTATTGTTATCTAAATTGTATGTCCATGCACCGTCTTTGGTGATGCTTAGCGTACCGAAATTACTAGTCACTTGTGAGGCTTGAAAGTGGTCTTCTCCAAGATCAGAGTCCGTTACTGAAAGCTGCCCTTGAACTTGTGTCGTTAAATCTTCAGTTACTGTGCCAGCATCCACACCTGTGATAACGGCGTTGTCGTCGTTCCCACCAATCGTCATGTCGATGGTTTGCGGTGTGCCGTCTTTGGTGTGAATAGTGAAGCTTTCGTGCAATGAAGTGGCTGCGGTTAACGCTTGAACATTCGAAAGAGAGTTATCAACTTGATACTGCCAATGCCCATCTGCGTCGATGGTTAATGCGCCATATTTACCTGGGATAACTTCCGGCGTAACCGAACTTTCATTTTGGTCAGGGTCTATGACATCGATTTTGCCGTTCGCATGTAACAAACCTTGTGAATCAATATTGTGATCTTCTGTTACGACACCTGTTAGGTCTCCAGAAATATTTGGCGTGTCTTGCTTACCTGTTACCGGTATCTGAACAATGATGCTCGAGCCATTAGATAGATGTAACGCAAAATGGTCAGTACCTGGTTGGTGCTGATTTAACAGGATGTATTGAGGAGAATTTGGATTCAATATGAATGTGTATTGACCATTTGCATCAACATGAAGCTCTCCGTACGTACCTTTTATGACTTCTGGCATGAAGGTGACGGGTAAAGCGGGCGTCGTAGGCGCATTCGAATGAGTCGGCTGACCGTTACTTCCTGAGGAGATAGTCGGCATCGATACCGAAGGAATGTAATGGACTTGCGGGTGAGAAAGCGTCGACAAATGATGAGAAGGAACCAAGTGAGAGCTCGAACCATGGGGGGCATGACTTGCACTTAAGGTTGAGTTTACATCGCTGTCACTTGTCTGAGCTTCTTGATTAGCAACCGCAGATGAGTCCGCCTTGCTATGGTCATCGGTGACATCTTTTTCGGTCACGTTATTTGCGGTTACTTGATCTGCAGCGTCGCTGGAATTGTCTATACTTTCGGCAGCAGCGTGTTTAGCCAATGATGGCAAAATCATCATGAGTGACTGAAAAAGTGGGATATTCACTTTTAGATGTGAATGCAGTCTGCGCTTCTTTCTTTGTTCTAGCTCGTTACTTTTTTTATTTTTGATTTCTGTATTTTTCTTGTCTGTTTCGACGTTTTTTTTGTTAGCCATTTTTATCATCCGTGAATCGTGGTTGCACTATTTTAAGTAAAATACACAGATAGAGGTTTCGCTAGCTAATTGGATAATTTTTAAAGAAAAAACTGCAAAGTCGAAGAATTATCTCATTTTGATGAAAGAGAGGATGAATACTTTTTCAACGGTCAGATAAATATCGGCACAATGGCATTGACCTTACCCTAAGGGTAACGTTTATAGTTGCGGTGTAAATTCAAAGGTAAACTATGACAAACACATTCCGAAAAACTTGGATTATTGTTTTCAGCATCATTGCGATGTTGATGTCTAGCTATGCCTCAAGCTCCTCAGCCTTGATGACTGAAGTAATGATGATGGAAATGGGGTCGAGCAAATCGGCTTGCTACCACAGCGGTACTTCGGTTAATGATTCAATGGCAGGGTGTCATGTGATGAGTGAAAAAGTACACGCTGAAGACTCTAACATGAGTGCCCATGCTTTGATGGCTCAATGCGATATGTCTTCAATGAGCGAAGACGGCAGTTCGATGATGGGTAACCATTGTTCGAGTGCCGATTGCTGTGCCTCAATGTGTTCTGCAAGTCCCTATCCAATTCAGGCTGTTCAAGCCGTTGATCAACTTTCCTTTTCATTAGCTCGTTTTCAATCGGTCACTATTGGCCAGAAAGTCGCACGCGCTCAATCTTTACTACGCCCACCCACCGCATAAATCTATATCTAAAAACATAGCGATATCAGGGGAATAAATCTGATACGCCAATCTTTTATATGCGTTATTTAACGCTAGATATGGACATTCATTGTGAATATGAAACCAACAACCTCTGTGTTTGTTATGAACACGAGCTTAGTGGTTGCTGCTGCCTTGCCTATGGCCTTGTTTTCAAGTGCTACGCTCGCGGCTACCACTGCGTCAGCTTCAAATGCTCAACACATTTCAGCACATGACCAAGCAAGCTCGACGCAGCAACTCAATACACTGATTGAGATTGCTTTAAGCGAAGATGGAAATCGCAAGCAGTACTTTGCTCAGTCACAAGCGATGCGAGAAACGGGCATTGCCAACGCGACCTTAATGGACCCGAAATTAAAAGTTGGATTTGGCGGTTTGCCTGTCGATAGCTTTCAATTCGACGAAGACCCGATGACTAATATATCGGTAGGGGTGATGCAGCAGTTTGAGCGTGGCGATACGCTTAACCTCCAACAGAAAAAGGCAGGCCAACAGGCTGATGCTTTAGCTTTGCAGGTGCAAGCAAGAGAATTGACGGTTGCGAATAGCATGACGCAGCTTTGGCTTGAATTGGGTTACCAGAAAGTCGCAGAAGGTGTTATGCGTGAAAACCGACGCCTTTTGGTTGAGCTAGAAAACTATGTGCAAACCAACTACTCGATTGGTAAAAGCGAAGCGCAAGATCTGCTTAATGCTCAGCTTCAAGTCAGCAAGCTTGATGAAAAGTTGCAAGCCAATCAGCAAGTTCAACGCCGTCTGATCTCTCAACTGTCTGAGTGGCTCGGTTCTGATTGGTTAGGGAACCAAGCGATTGACTCTCAGGCTCTTGATCCTCAGGGGAGGCTTCATGCGACCAATTACATTGATTGGTCGTTATTAGAGAGCAAGCTGGCGACTAACCGTGATTCAACCAAGCACTATCAACTGTTGACGGATCATCCGCTCGTTAAGATCACAGATGCGACTATCTCATCTAATCAAACTCAAGTAGAGCTAGCTGAGCAAGCGTATACGCCTCAGTTTGGCGTGGAAGTGATGTATGCCCATCGACAAGCGAACAACATGGCTGGCGAACCTGCCTCTGATCTTGTCAGTGCTTATCTTACTGTCGATATCCCTTTGTTTACGGGTAACCGACAGGATAAGAACTTGTCGGCGGCTCAGTACCAAGTCGGTGCAGCTAAATCCCAAAAAGACACCTTACTTTCCCAAATGAACGCGCAAGTGAACGCATTGCTGGTGGACAGATCAAATCTGATCCAGCGATTAGATCGCTATCAAACGTCCTTGCTTCCTCAAACCGCAGCCCGAATCAGCGCGGTTGAAAGGGGTTATCAAAACAATACCGCTCAGTTTAACGATGTCATTTTAGCAACGACCGATGAGCTGGCACTCCAGCTTGAACAGCAACGCCTAATCACTGATCTCAACATCGTAAATAGTAAACTGGCCTCACTGGTCAGTGGTTTTGACTACCAAGTTAAGCAACCGCAACTCAATCCCACCGTAACTCAAAACAACAGCCAATCAGTAAAGGAATAGACAATGAATACAGTAAAAGTAGCAACAATCGCTTTATTGGTCGGTGGTGCATTGGGTTTTGGAGTGAATCACTTTGTCGTTGGGTCAGCACATAACATGTCAGAAATGGCAACGAGTACAGACGCCGAAGTAAGTAAACAAACCAAGGATGAGCCTCTGTACTGGGTGGCTCCGATGGACCCCAATTATCAGCGTGATAAGCCGGGTCAGTCGCCTATGGGGATGGATTTAATTCCTGTTTATGCGGATGACTCAAGTGCGGGAGCAGACAAGGCGGGAACTGTGTTTATCGACCCGTCGGTAGAAAATAATCTTGGTGTCAAAACAGCAACAGTTAACTTTGAAGCGTTGTCTCCTCGGATTGAAACCGTGGGTTATGTGGCGTTTGATGAAAGTACATTGTGGCAAACCAACGTAAGAGCAGCTGGCTGGGTTGAGAAGCTTTATATCAATGCTGTCGGTGAGAAGGTGAATAAGGGCGATGTGTTGTTCACTCTTTACTCTCCAGAGCTGGTTAAGGCACAAGAAGAGTTACTTAGTGCATACAAAACGGGTCGCAAAGGGTTGGTCAAGGGCTCCACTGAACGCTTGATCACCTTGGGTGTCGATAAAGCTCAGATTCGTTCGATCACTCGCCGAGGTAAAGCCTCACAAACCATAGAAATCAAAGCGCCTGCAGATGGCGTTATCGCTAGCCTCAATATTCGTGAAGGTGGCTATCTTTCGCCTGCTCAAGCGGTAATCAGTGCAGGGCCTCTAAATGAAGTGTGGGTTGATGCTGAAGTCTTTGAACGCCAAGCTCACTGGATCTCATCGGGCAGTAATGCAGAGATGACACTTGATGCGATTCCGGGCAAAGAGTGGCAGGGCAACGTTGATTATGTGTATCCAATTCTTGACCCGAAAACTCGAACTTTACGCGTTCGTTTGAAGTTCTCGAATCCTAATGGCGAGCTAAAACCGAACATGTTCGCCAATATTGCGTTGAAGCCAATCAGTGATGAATCTGTTCTTACTATCCCAAGATCGTCGGTGATTCATTCTGGTGGTATGACACGAGTAGTGTTGTCCGAAGGTGAGGGCAAATACCGTTCAGCACGCATTGAAGTCGGGCGTGAAGCTGACGAGAAAATCGAGGTGTTGCAAGGGCTTGAACAAGGTGAACATATCGTGACTTCTGCGCACTTTATGTTGGACTCTGAATCGAACCAATCGGCTGATCTGTCACGTATCAATGGTGTTGAGGAAGAAGCTGAAACCGTATGGGCAAACGGTGAAATTTCCGATGTTATGAAAGGCAGTCGCATGGTGACGATTAACCATCAGCCTGTTCCTGAATGGGATTGGCCGGGCATGGTGATGAATTTCACCTTTGCGGAAGGCTTGGATATGAGTGACGTGCAACGTGGTAAGGCGATTGATTTTGAGATGAGAAAGACAGAGTCAGGGCAGTACGAGGTTGTTGATTACAAGGTCAACAAACACAAGATCGCTGGCGAAGTTTGGGTAACAGCTGACATCACTATGTTGATGGCAGATTTTGGCATGATCACCGTAAAACATCAGCCAGTCCCTGAGTGGAATTGGAAAGCGGGTGAAATGAATTTCCAAGCCAGTGATGACCTTGATTTATCTGAGTTTACCGAGGGTCAAACCATTCGGTTTCTAGTGGCGAAGCAAGGTTCTGATTATGTGCTCAAATCTCTCGAACCGACGAATAGCACGGGTGAGGGCGAACTATGATCAATGCAATCATTCGCTGGTCTATCAGTAACCGATTCTTAGTGCTGGTTGCCACTGTAGCCATCGTATTTGGCGGCTTATACAGCGTTAAAAATACACCGGTCGATGCCATTCCTGATTTGTCAGACGTTCAGGTGATCATCAAAACCAGTTATCCGGGGCAAGCCCCGCAGGTGGTCGAGGATCAGGTGACTTATCCATTGACCACCGCCATGTTAGCTGTACCAGGAGCTGAAACGGTTCGTGGTTACTCGTTCTTTGGTGATTCTTATGTCTATATCATCTTCAATGACGATACCGATATGTACTGGGCGCGTTCACGAGTGTTGGAGTACTTAAGCCAAGTTGCACCTAACTTGCCATCGAGTGCCAAGCCAACACTAGGGCCAGATGCAACCGGTGTGGGCTGGGTTTACAGCTACGTGTTGCAAGATAAAACCGGTCAGCATGACTTAGCGGAACTTCGCAGCTTGCAAGATTGGTTCTTGAAGTATGAATTGCAAACCGTAGAAGGCGTGTCTGAAGTGGCGACCGTTGGCGGCATGGTGAAGCAGTACCAAGTACAGATTGATCCTGCCAAGTTACGTGCATATGACCTGACGCTTCAGCAAGTCAACAAGGCAATCCAAGATGGTAATCAAGAAACAGGAGCGTCTGTTGTTGAGATTGCCGAAGCCGAACACATGGTTCGTACGACCGGTTACCTGACAAGCATCGAAGACATTCAATCTCTGCCGTTAAAAGTGACCGACAAAGGTACTCCGCTGCTATTAGGTGACATTGCTGACATCAACCTTGGCCCGCAAATGCGTCGTGGTATCTCTGAACTCAATGGTGAGGGCGAAGCGGTTGGCGGCGTTATCGTGATGCGCTTTGGTGAAAATGCCAGTGAAGTGATCGACTCGGTTAAATCCAAACTCGCTGAACTGCAAGCGGGCTTACCTGATGGTGTCGAGATTGTCGCGACTTATGACCGTTCAACTTTGATTGATTCAGCCGTTGAAAACCTATGGAAGAAGCTGGCTGAAGAGTTCATCGTGGTTGCGATCGTGTGTGCGCTGTTTCTGTTCCATATCCGTTCGTCGTTGGTTATCGCTCTAAGTCTGCCTGTCGGTATCTTGGGTGCATTCATTGTGATGCATTGGCAGGGTATTAACGCCAATATCATGTCTCTTGGAGGGATTGCGATTGCGATTGGCGCCATGGTAGATGGTGCCATAGTAATGATCGAGAACGTTCATAAACACATTGAACGGACTCCGCTCACTGACAAAAACCGTTGGCAGGTAATTGGCAAAGCGGCAGAAGAAGTTGGTGCGCCACTGTTCTTCTCGCTCATCATCATTACCTTGAGTTTTGTGCCTGTGTTCGCGTTAGAAGGACAAGAAGGCAAGATGTTCTCGCCACTTGCGTTTACCAAGACGTATGCGATGGCCGCCGCAGCTGGTTTGGCTATCACGCTTGTGCCTGTGCTAATGGGTTACTTCATTCGCGGCAACGTGCTACCTGAACACAAAAACCCGGTGAACCGCAGCCTAGTGGCGATGTACAAGCCGCTTCTAAACCTCAGCCTAAAATATCCAAAGGTGATGATTGTTATCGCACTTGGCTTAATGGCGTCTGCCTATTACCCAACCAGCAAGCTTGGTAGTGAGTTCATTCCTCCTTTGGACGAAGGGGATTTGATGTACATGCCAACCACGTATCCGGGTATCTCAATAGGTAAGGCTCGTGAGTTGTTGCAACAAACCAACAAGCTCATCAAAACCATTCCAGAAGTCGAAACCACATGGGGCAAAATTGGTCGAGCAGAGACGGCAACCGATCCTGCACCGTTAACCATGATTGAAACCGTGATTCAGCTTAAACCGCGAGATGAGTGGCGTGACGGTGTCACTACGGAGTCGCTGCGTAAAGAGTTTGATGATCTGATTCAGTTCCCCGGTTTAACCAATGCTTGGGTTATGCCAATCAAAACCCGTATCGACATGTTAGCGACTGGTATTAAAACCCCCATTGGTATCAAAATCGCAGGCCCGGATCTGAGCGTGATTGAAGATATTGGTTCGCAACTTGAACCTATCTTGAATGGTGTCAGTGGTACGGCTTCTGTGTATGCCGAACGTGTGGCTGGTGGTCGTTATGTGACGATAGATATCAAACGTCGCTCGGCTGCGCGATATGGCTTGAGCATTAAAGAAGTGCAACAGGTTATCTCGACTGCGGTTGGTGGCATGAATGTGGGCGAAACCGTTGAGGGGCTAGAACGTTATCCAATCAATGTACGTTACCCACAAAGCTATCGTGATTCTGTCGTTAAGTTGCAGAACTTGCCATTGGTGACACCAAACGGAGCTCGTATTGCACTGTCTGATGTCGCGGATATTCGTTATGAAGATGGCCCACCGATGATCAAAACGGAGAACGCACGCCCTAACGGTTGGGTGTTCGTGGACATTGATGGTCGTGATTTAGGTTCTTACGTGGCTGAAGCGCAAAAAGTCGTTGCCGAACAAGTTGTATTACCGGCGGGTTACTCGCTCGCTTGGTCTGGTCAATACGAATACATGGAGCGTGCGAAGGAGCGTTTGAGTGTCGTTGTGCCGATCACCATCGCCATCATCATGTTGTTGCTCTACCTAAGCTTCCGCCGCGTCGGTGAAGTGATGATGATCATGGCAACACTTCCTTTGGCTATGGTGGGCGGACTGTGGTTGATGCATTTCCTAAATTACAACTTCTCGATTGCGGTGGGTGTTGGCTTTATTGCACTTGCAGGCGTTGCGGTCGAGATAGGCGTGATCATGTTGGTTTATCTCAACCAAGCGTGGCACTACAAAAAGCTCGATGCAGAACAAAACCAACAAACGCTTCAACAAGCTGATCTAACCGATGCCATTAGAGAAGGCGCAGGACTGCGTGTGCGCCCTGTGATGATGACGGTTCTTACGGTGATCATTGGTCTCATTCCAATTATGTATGGCGAGGGTACTGGTTCGGAAGTGATGCAACGAATTGCCGCGCCGATGATAGGCGGAATGGCTTCTGCGCTGTTGCTTACCCTACTGGTGTTGCCTGCAATCTTTAAGCTCTGGAAACAGCGTGAGATTACGCACAGCCAAAGCGAGACAAACAAATAAAGTCTTGATTATTAGCCCTTACTTGCCAAAACAAGAGTAGGTAAGGGTTCACCACATGAACATGTGAAACTAACAAATAAATAACTGAATTAATCTAAGGAACGATCATGAAAAAGACACTAATTGCTATAGCTCTAACACTGACTACAGCAACCGCGTTTGCTGCAATGGACCATTCAGCTGGTGACCAATCAAATATGGATCAATCAGGTATGGATCATTCGATGATGAAGAGCGGAGAAATGGATCATTCAAAAATGGATCACAGTATGATGACGAGTGGAAAGATGGACCATTCAAAGATGATGAATATGGATGGAATGATGGACATGGAAGGTATGTCAGAAGTTGGGATGCCAGCTAAAGGCGCGAAGCCCGATAAAGTGGTTCATGTGCTGCTAAGTGATGATATGAAAATCACATTTAAAAACAAGGTCGATATAGAGCCGAACGACGTAGTGCAGTTTGTTGTGATGAATACCGGCAAGATTGATCACGAATTCTCGATTGGCTCTGCTTCAGAGCAATTGGAGCATCGTGAAATGATGAAAAACATGGGGAATCACGCCCATGATTCGGGTAGAACAGTTACAGTTGAGCCGGGTAAAGCGAAGCAATTACTGTGGCATTTTCATGGTGATAATAACGTAGAGTTCGCGTGCAATATTCCTGGTCACGCTGAAGCGGGTATGGTCAAAGCATTAACGCTATAAGGTGATACACAAGCCATATCTAGTTCAAAGGGATGAGTGCTAGGTATGGCTACCTTGTTTTAGTGCTATTTAGGTATTAGCTTTAAAAGACTATAGGAATAGGAGTTTAAGGATGAATAAGACAGTTCTAGTACTTGCAGTAACGGGTGCTTTGATAACGTGGTCGACCCACAGCATTGCTGCTAAACCTGAGTGGGCTGGTAAAGGTAAACCCGATTTAGAAGAAGTAAAAACATTCGCTGAGGCAAAAAAAGTTGAAGGCGAAATGGATGATCGTGAGAAGCAGCTTGATTCGATGATCGAAGAGAGAAAGAAAAAAGTGAAAAAAAGTAAGAACAAAAAAGATAAGCAGAAGTTAGATAAAGAGCTTGATGATTTAGAAGACGAGAAAGAAGCCCTCGAAGAGAGTAAAGAGAAGCTCAAAGATAAGAAAGAGAAGCTTAAAGATGATATGGATAAGGACGAAGAAAAGTCGGGATTAGAAAAGCAGAAAGACAAAAAAGCGGAACAAGAGCGTAAAGAAGAGGGGAAAGGTTCAGAAAAAGGCCAACAGCAGCGTGAGGAAAACAGCAAAAAATGGTGGAACTTCTGGGAGTAATGCGAGGGTCTTACATCACCAATTCATTTCAACCTATCAGTACAGCTTTGTGTAACGGGTAAGTCATTGGTTAAACGCTGTGACCAGTTAAAGATAAGTCTCAACCTGTCCAGGAATACATGAACTAACTTGTATTGGCTGAGGCTTATCTGTAGTTAGAATCACTGTAGCAAGATAGAAGTTTCAAGCAGGTGGTGTGCTTCGCCGCTCAGGTGCGGTAGCTCTGCCATGATCTTTTTAAACTTGTCATCGATTGACTCTGCTTCATTCAGCGATCGAAAAGCCAGTACAGCCTGTTCAGGCTCGCTGTTCACATAACCTTTCAATGTATCTAGCTGAATTTTGTTCGCATTTTCGACTTTTGACAGTGCGACATTAATTGCATCGATATTAATTGTTAACTCATTGCTTTTAAACATTTTTTATTATTTATGGGTTGTTGCTAATGCGCGCACATTACCACAACTGATTTTTCGGATATTGACCAAGATTATTAAACCCGCACTTTTATGAAATCTGAGTTTAATTGAGAGGCACTAGCACAATATCGTTTTGTCTATCCATGCAATTGATTCATGAGCTTGTTCCTTAGTGTTAAACATCACAAGAAATCATAATATTTATTTTTACGAGTCTATTTTTTGCGAATGTTAACTCTCTATTATTGAATCTATTTCGCTAGTTTCCTTGGAGATATGAAACATCTTTAAGGAATAATGATGAAAAAAGGAACGTTATCTCTCGCGATTGTCATGGTTTTATCTTCTGGAGCAATTTACGCAGAAGAGCAGATTAGAAATAGTCACTTTAAAGGCAATATGGATGGTTGGTGGAATGCTGGCGCCAACATAGCAACAGAAAGTAATGAAGCGTGTATTGATATAAAAAACCCAGGAAAGAATTCTTGGGATGTCATTTTTGGCCACAGTGGCATTGGTTTAGAGCAAGGTCAAAGGTACCAAGTATCGTTCGATGCATATGCGAATATTGATACTGAGATGAAAGCCTTGATCCAACATGAAGGGCCTCCTTATACGCATTATTTTCTAAGTGACGTGGGTATACCAACAGACAAGCAAAGCTATACGTTTGATTTTGTACACGAACTTGATAGTGACGCCGATACAGAATTCCAGTTTCAATTAGGCGCACAGAAAACTGGTGTCATCTGTGTTGATAACGTTTCTGTTGTAGGTAAGCCATTTGTAAAAATAGCGACTAAGATGCCTATTCGAGCTAACCAAGTTGGCTTCTTACCGAAATCAGATAAATATATCTTTGTTGAAAATACCTCGACGACACCTTTGAAATGGACATTAGTCTCTCAATCAGGGATCAGCCTCGACCTCGGCAAAACAGAAGTATTCGGTTTGAATAAAGCGTCGGGTGAGCACATTCACCGAGTTAACCTTTCAAAATATACAGACTCGATGAGAGGTTTAACGGTCAAGGTCGATGACGATGTCAGCTATCCATTCGATATTCGAAATGATGTTTATAGCAAGTTGAAGCTCGATGCGTTGTCTTACTTCTATCAAAATCGCAGCGGCATTGAAATAAAGCCAGAGTTCGTTCAACGTGAGGATCTTGCGAGGCCCGGTGGCCATATGTCTGATACTGCAACATGTTTTGATAAAGTCGATAGTTGGGGAAATAAATGGCCTGGCTGCGACCTGACTATTGATGCGACTGGTGGTTGGTATGATGCAGGCGATCATGGTAAATACACGGTGAATAGTGGCATCTCAACATGGACACTTCTGAACTTATACGAGCGAGGTAAGTTCTTAGAGAACAAATCACTTCCTTTTTCAGAGGATAAAGTAAAAATCCCTGAAGCAACCAATGGCGTTAACCCGTTGTTGTCTGAAGCACGCTGGAACATAGAGTTCATGTTAGCCATGCAAGTTGACTCTGACACGCCTATCTCTGTCCCTGTTGGTAATCAGTCTGCCAGTAAACAGCTAAAACTTACCGAGATTAACGCGAGAGGGCTGGCATTCCACAAGCTCGCAGATGAGTCTTGGACTGGCATGCCATTACCGCCACACAAAGATACTCAGAAACGTTATGTTGGTTACCCTACGACAGCGGCTTCATTGAATTTGGCCGCAATTGGCGCTCAGTGTGCACGTATTTGGAAAGATATCGACAGTGATTTCTCACAGTTATGTTTGGATTCAGCGACCAAAGCGTGGAACGCCGCAAATCAACATCAAGATATCTATGCTTACGACAACTTCACAGGTTCTGGGCCGTATGATGATATCGAATTGAGTGATGAGCGATACTGGGCTGCGGCCGAGCTCTTTATCACAACCAATGATGAGATTTACAAAAAAGTATTGATTGATTCTCCACACTATCTTGAAGTGCCGAAGGGGAACATCAATGCCGATGGTGACATGTACTGGCAGTATATAGCGCCTGCGGGCACCGTGAGTTTAGCCGTGGTACCTAACTCATTGGACAGCCAAGTTATTGAACAAGCACGTAAGAACATCATTAAAACGGCAGAATCTTATACCAAGCAAGTTGCCAATGAAGGCTACAACATCCCTTATACAGTCGAAGAGTATTCGTGGGGCTCAAACTCCAATCTTGTAAACCGAAGTATCTTTTTGATTTACGCTCACGATTTTTCTAATGATGTTCGATACATCAAAGCGGCGGCTAGTGCGATGGATTATATCCTCGGAGGTAACCCTATGAATATCTCTTATGTTACTGGTTATGGAACGAAACCTGCTGAGAATCCTCATCATCGATTCTGGGCTTATGCTGCTGATGAAAGTTCACCAAAACCAGCGCCGGGTGCGTTAATTGGAGGCCCAAATTCGGTAAGTTTTAGTGATCCTATTGCTGCTGTGATGAAAGGTAAGTGTGTTGGACAAACGTGTTACAGCGATAATATTGGTGCTTGGACGTTGAACGAGATAACCATCAACTGGAATGCACCGCTAGTATGGGTTACTTCTGCTTTAGATGAAGGGCAGCTTGATTGAGGTAATCAATTAAATTAAGAATATTCAAAGAGTAATATCATTTGGTATTGCTCTTTTTAATACAAAAAATCACACAATGAAGTGCGCAGTTCTAATTGTTTTAGGTTTTGAAGTTAAGAGGAGATGGTGAATCTAAAGGGATATTGTAACTAAAGAGAATTTGAAACTAAACAGAAGTTGGAGCGTGCAGCGGGAATCGAACCCGCATCATCAGCTTGGAAGGCTGAGGTAATAGCCATTATACGATGCACGCACACTGTCTTAAGAGTAAGACTGAGGCATCAAGAAGGCTGGAGCGTACAGCGGGAATCGAACCCGCATCATCAGCTTGGAAGGCTGAGGTAATAGCCATTATACGATGTACGCACATCGTCTTAACGAGTTTGATAATGCCACATCTAACTGAAAACGAAACCTTTTTCTTTCATTTTTATTCTAAGTGCTCGCATAACCACCACTATGCTAGTTTTTCAATCATATCTGACGTTTCAAGAGTGAATAAAATGTGACTAAACTCTCGTTAAGCTCAAGGTTTAACGTCGCAGTTAGTTTATTATTTTTTGAGAGGGATTTTGGGGTGAATTTATAAACCGATATTGAATGTTATTTCCTCACCTACGTAGGCAAACTCTATGGTTGAGCGTGTTAACACAATCGAGATTTGAGCCAAATTTATAAGCGCGTTTATAACAATGTGGATGCATGGTTTTAACTTAGAAACGATTCGTATTATTCATTAAAGTAATCCCAAATGAGTAGAGTGATACACGCCTCTGTGCGTTCGCAGAAAAAAGTAACGAATTTAGTTGATAATTCACGCAAAAGTCTCGTCATTCCGTCTGTCGTTTGGTACATTTGCCGCACATTTTGTCTCGCCTAAAATACCCATGCCTTCTCAGTTCAGAATTAACAAAATTGTTGAAATTGGTGACACTCTTCACCGCAGCGGTTGTGCTCCCTATAAGCTTGAAAAGTACACACAATTCTATGCAAAAAAGCATGGTGTGGATGTGATGATCCAAGCAACGCCAACTGCGATTAACTATCAATTTCCAGACGATAACAACGCCGTTATTCTCAAGCGTTTAAAACCTGCTTCAATTAATCTGAGTTTGTTGGCAAATACCATCATTCGCATTAACCAACCGAGCAGTGAGCCAGTGCCAGAACCTGTCGGCTACTCTAAATTTGTGACTGCACTTGCCAACATGGGCATTCCTCCTGCGTACTTGATGCTAGTCGGCAGTACGTTGGAAGCGGTTGGCTTTTCTGCGTTATTGGGCTTGATGGTTTGGGTATGTCAGCAAGTTCTGCATTCACGTCGCGCAATTGCGGTTGAATTTATCTCAGCATTATTGACGGGTATCTTTGTGGCGTTTTTGGCAAGTACAGGTTTGCCGATACCAGTGTGGGCGTTGTGTATTGCCTCAATCGTCTTGTTGGTCCCCGGATTATCGATAGCTAACGCATTAGAATGTTTGGCGTTTAACGATCTCGTCTCTGGTACCAGTTTGCTAGGGCAGAGTGCCTTAACGCTGATCAAGCTGTTTGTTGGAATTATCATGGGTCTCAATATTGGTGAAGCGATATGGGGACAAGCAGTCTCTATCGACTATACCAATGCGGTGCCGATGTGGATGCACATATCAGGCTTAGTGTTGATCTCAGTATCTATCGGTGTGATGTTCAATGCGCGCCCTAAAGACATCTTGCTTGGCTTGCCAGTTGCGGTTCTTGGCATGTGGGGGCCGTTCTACCTCGGTTTTGATAGTGGTTGGGTTGTGGGTACTTGGGTAACCACGGTTCTTATTACTCTGTACGGAACTTGGATCGCCAAGAAGATGGAGCTCACAGGCTCTATTTACATCGTGCAAGGGATCATCATTTTGGTTCCGGGTAGCCGAGTATTAGTGAGTGCCAGCCAGTCGGTGTTTGAACAATCGATTTTGCCTATTCCGAGTATTGGTTTGTCGGCGTTGTTTATGTTCTCTGCAATCGTTGCAGGGCAAATCACCGCTTACTCGATTTACTCGCCAAAAGTCGAACGTTAAGCCGTTCTGCTTCTCAAATCTTTAAACAAACACAGCTTAGCGGCTGTGTTTGTTTTGGGAGCTGCACATTTCATCGTTAGATTCATCTTAAAAAATGGTTAGATTTGTGCTCGCTAAGCCTAACAAGAGTCATTAAAATGGATGCAAATTCTATTTAAATGAAGTATTAACGTATGTCTTTACCTCCTTGTCCGCAATGCCAATCTGAATATGTCTACCCAGACCAAAACAACCTAATTTGTCCTGAGTGTGCCTATGAATGGAACCCAGAAGAAGAGCGTTTAGAAAGAGAAGCCGCGCGTGTTAAGGACGTGAATGGCGTTGTATTGGAAAGTGGCGATAAAGTTACCTTCATTAAAGATCTAAAAATTAAAGGCAGTTCTTCTGTATTGAAAATCGGCACTAAAGCGGTAATCAGACGAATCAATGAAGGCAAAGACCACCAACTAGACTGTAAGCTTGATGGTGGCGGTGAAATGCTTGTGACAGCTAAATACGTTAAGAAGCAATAGAGGCTAATAGTATTGGTCTATCATTGCCGTTCAATAATTCTGACTGGGACATTGTCGTAAATCTTCAATGAATTTACGTCGCTTCTTGGCATACTGGTTCGCAGTTTAAACAACATTAATTGCCTGAGAATTAAGATGATTAGAGAGTACATCCCAACTGATATTGAAGCCGTTTTAGATATTTGGTTAACCGCCTCGATAAAGGCCCATGACTTTGTGGCTCCTGAGTTTTGGGAGTCGCAAGTGGGGAATATGCGTGATATCTACCTTCCTGCCTCAAAAACCTATGTGTTCGAAGTTGATGGAGGTGTTCGCGGGTTTTATTCGCTTTATGAAGGGATATTGGCAGCCATCTTTGTCAGCCCAGAATATCAAGGAAGTGGTATTGGCAAGCAGCTAATGCAACATGCCAAGCTTGAATGCCCGACTTTGTCTTTGAGTGTTTACAAAGAGAACCAAGCGACGATTCAGTTCTACTTGTCCCAAGGCTTTTCTATTGTGAGTGAACAAGTTGATGAACATACAGGGCATCAAGAATACACCATGCACTTAGCTTAGCTTTGAGCTTAGTGAATAGTCAGGCGAGTATTAGGTAGGAATAGAAGTTATATGGATATAGTCAAAGCAGATATGGCGCACTCAAATGCCTTTCATCACTATGTGAATGCTTGCTCTGAGGATGGGTTAGATATTTACACAGGTATTTCTGACAGTAGTGATGCGTATTTAAAAAGGCGAGTCGCTTATTCAAAAGGTGATGAACTGCCAGAAGGTTGGACGCCGGCTTCTACATATTTTTGTATCGACTCTGGTCAAATCCTTGGTGTCATAAGAGTTCGTCATGGGACTAGTGAGTACATTCACGATGTCATAGGACATATCGGCTACGAGACTTTGCCACAAGCGAGAGGGCGGGGTATCGCAAGTCATATGTTGTCTTGGGTTCAACGGCACGTATTGTCTGAAAGCGCTATTATTACGTGTGAGAGGGGCAATATTACTTCGCAAAAAGTGATTGAGAAGTGTGGTGGGCAGTTCTTAAATACCTTTTACTCAGAGCAAGATAAACACGAAGTTCTACGCTATCAACTAAACCCTAAATGAACACTGGCACCTTTCTCATTCTCACTTACTTGTCGTGAGCGAGCTTTTTGGAAATGAAGCCGCTGGTGATTCTGATTCATTAGTTATAGTTCATTGATTATTGTTGGAGATATTTTGAAGTATTCGACAAGACCCGCTCAGTCATCAGATTATGAATTCCTGTTCGAGCTAAAAAAGGCGGCTGAATTTGAGCCAATTAAGGCTGTTTTTGGCTGGGATGAGCAGATTCAACGAGATATACACGCCGAAGAGTGGGCAGAAGAACGGCCTGAAATCATTGAATATCAGGGTAAAGCGATTGGTAGTGTGTTGTTGCAAGACAAAGGCGAGCACTGCTATTTTTGCCGATTCTTCCTACTGCCTGAATATCATGGCAAAGGTATTGGCAGCCAGGTTTTAACGGATTGCTTAGCTCAAGCAGCCAAACTCAATAAGCCTGTGCAGTTGTGTTATTTACAAGGTAATCGAGTTGGGGAGTTGTATTTAAGGTTTGGCTTCGAAATCACCTCGCAAAACGATCAGTTTGTCTATATGTGGCGTAAATAGTTAGTAATAATTGAGATGAACTCATTCCTTTAGTCTGTATCTCCATCAGATAGTTGTCTTAATCTTGCCAACAAAGGACGTGTAAATATGAGAACTGTCAGCTGAATTATAAAATAATGCTAACTATATCAATATTTTATCAATCCGTGTTTTCGGTCTGGATTTTTAATGATAGGGTCGCCGAATAATTATATTGATAAGAATAAAGGCTTTGTATGAAATATTTTCTGCCAATGGCTTTGGTAGCTAGCTTAACTGGTTGTATGACGTTACCTCATAATGCGTCGAATACTCTATCTGCTCCTCATGGAGATGGAGCTATTGGTATTACTACGAAGATCATTAAGGTTGGCAGTGCTTATCCGTGTGATACTTTTTCGATTCTAATGTACGAAAAGATTGGTGATGAACTCGCTCAAGAACCGGAGACGTTGAGAATGACAGTCTACGAAGATCTAGAGTACGTATTGTTTGATAATATCAAGCCAGGTAGTTACGTTGTTAAAGAAGCACGCTGCAATGTTCCAAGAGGGATCGCTGTAGACGGATATAAACGTTACCACTCTATCGAAATGTCGAGTGAGTACATGGTTAAACCCAACACATTGACTTTAACTGATGACCTAATCTTTGCTGCTCAGGAAACTGAGAAGGACTTTTATTTCACAGTTGAATCAAGTGAAGAAGTTTCCATTTACCTTGAGGGCCTGCTTGCGGTATCTGAGACTATCGGTGAAGAGTGGAATATAGAAACTCCTAAGAGTCAGCAGCTCTAATCGTTTGTGGCTTTCAAAGTAATAACTACTTTAGAACCAGCTAATTGAAAATTATAAATCAACTCAATGGCACAATGTGTCATTGAGTTGATTAGTTTTAGCTTCTATTTAAGACTTAATCGCCAACAATGCCCCGAATGTCACCAATCCAAATCTGCACTCTTCATTAAGCCTTCTCTTGGCTCCTAATAGTTTGCCTGCAATATCTTCGAAGTAAAACCTTGCGACGATACTACCCCAAAACTTGTTTGTAGCATCGCTAGGATCAGAGTTATCGACATTCATCTCCCGATTTTAACTCGGAGTTATTAATCTTACTGGGTTCGGTAACTAGCGGTTTCTTGCGACTGAACTTTTTACAAGTGCATGGGGCGGAACACCAAAGGCTTTCTTAAAAGCACTGGTGAAGTTGGAAGGGTGCTGATAACCCGCTTCATAGGCTGCTTCGGTTATTGAAACTAAGCCTCGTTCTAAGTGTTGGCGCGCGATATCTAAGCGTCGGTGTCGGATATAGCCGTTGATAGTGAGGTTGTAAGACTGCTTAAATCGACGTTGTAAGTTGGAGATACTCATCGAGAATTTACTCGCGATGCTTTCAAGACTGAGTGGCTGATCCAGATTGATTTCAATGTAGCTGATGATGTCTTCTATCTTGGTGTCGAACCCTTTTGAGGTGGTTACTTCATCAATGCTTTCGTTTAAATCTAAACTCTTCAACGTGCTATTTGAACTGACGATTGATGGACTGGTATTTGATGAACTGAGATTGGAATCCTCATAAGTACATTGCTGGCAACATTGAATTGGCATCTGAGACAAGGTTTGAGCAAGTAACTGCTGGGTCAGCGTCTCTACGACGAGCTTGTCTTGAAAGTTAGTCGGTGTCGCTTGGTTGGTTAATCTGTTGGTGAGTTGAATGATGTCAGCGTTGATTTGTAAGTCATAAAATGCCTTGTGCGAATCGAGGAATGACTTGCTTGTGCAGTGCTCACTTAAACGTGGCTCTACCCATTGAGGCTTAACCAATATGTTGATCTTGTTCATCTTGTTGTCTTGGATTAACGAGCGCCTAAAGTTAGCTGGTTTGGCTAAGTTTACCACCACGCCTTGTGGTCCATTGCTGGCATCGAGATCGAACTCAAGATCGTCATAGCCAAAGGTGAGTTTCCCTTCAAGAAGAATCGTAATCAAGATCGCTGAGTGAGCCGTTGAAACGATGTTGCTGTCGACCAATTCTATACAGCGTCCGCCATGCACAAAAATTTGGTCATTGTATTGGTAAGAAAGGAATTTGCCCTCAGCAAGCGAGGTCTGTTTGGTTTGACCTTGTGTCACGATGATCTGCTTTTCAGTCTGTTCTAGCTTCTTGGTCAGAGCCACTTTTTTAGTTAACACGGGCTTCTTTGTTAACACTGGTTTGTTCGTTAACACAGCTTTCTTGTTTAATTCGACTCTTCCAGTCGTAGCCGTTTCGGCAAGTTTAGTTTGCTTTGATGTTACTTCACTCATTTGACCGTTCCTCATAACACCTATGCGTTTCTGCATAAGCAAATCATCTGTGCATTTATAAATTACAATCCTATCATGTTTGCGAATTATTATCATTTACATCTAGGATTGAATTTATGGAAAGCCCAGTCAACTCAACAATCAAGCTTTCAGCCCTCTGCATTGCAATTGCCAGCGCGTTTAGTTGCCCAGTGATTGCAGAGGAAAAAACATCGCACTTTGATGAAGTTGTGGTGTGGGGAACGAGAGTATCAAGCAACACTGAGTCGATCATTGCCGATGACATGTCACTCAAGCAAGCTGACCATATGTCAGATCTACTGCGTGAGATTCCCGGTGTTGATGTTGGGGGCACGCACTCGGTGAACCAACGAATTACCATCCGTGGCTTAAGTGAAACCGACTTAGACATTCGGCTCGATGGTGCTTCTCAGCACGCCAATATGTTCCACCATATCGGTAACTTGACTCTTAATCCTGACATCTTGAAATCGGCCGATATCCAAGTCGGTAATAACTCGGTTACGCAAAATGGACTAGGCGGTTCGGTGCTTTTTGAAACCAAAGATGCGAAAGATCTGCTTCGTTATGACGAGAGTTTTGGCGCTCGTGTTTATGGCGGCTACGCAACGAATGCAAGTCAGCAAGGTTCTTTAACTGTGTATGGTTTGTTGTCGGATAAGGTCGATGCCATGCTCTACAGTCACTATATGAGCCGTGATGATTTTAAGGACGGCGACGGCAATGAAACCTTCGGCTCAGAAGGGGACGTGTATAACATTCTCGGTAAGATTGGTTATGAACCGAGTGACTTACACCGCTTTGAACTCTCTTATGATCTCTACCGTGATAGTGGTGATTACAGCCCGCGTCCAGATATGTCAGGTGGTGCTAACGAAGGCTTGTCTAGCGACATCCTGATTCCAACTGATTATGACCGTGACACTATTACGGCAAGTTATGAGCTACGTGGCGAAAGTCATCAAGGTAACGTCACTCTGTACAACACAGAGACCGAGATTCAGCGTGATGAAAGTGTTATGGCACCGCGTTGGCCATCGAACCGCTTATCTAACAATACAGCGAAAAACCAAAACTTTGGCCTGAATGCTAAGTTCCAATCGGACTATCGCCTGATGTCGTTTAATAATATCGCGACTTATGGCTTTGACTACATGGACAAGTCATCGAGCAGCTATTACGGCAGCAGTAAGTTTATGGATGAGTCAGCAATTTCTACCGCACTTTTTGTTGAAGACCAGTTCTACTTTACTCAAGCCTTTTCGATCACTGCAGGTGTTCGTTTTGATGATTACCAGCGTAAAGCCGAAACAGGAAACGATGACTTTGACGACGTAACATGGTCGTTGGCAACGCAATGGGATGTGACCCAAGATTGGACGCTGTTCGCGAGCACCCGTTCACTGTTCAAAGGACCCGAGTTGATGGAGACCTTTATTGCTTACCAAGACGCAGCGTTCTTAGCTGACGACATTAAGGCTGAAACCGGGCAGAACACGCAAGGTGGTGTGCGCTTCGATAAACGTTTAGATAACCACTTTATTGGCGCAAACCTAACTGTATTCCAAACCAATATTGATGATTACATTGCCGAAGAGTATCAACCCGCAAACCAGAGTTACTTGATTTACAACTTAGGTGACGTCGAGATAAAGGGCTTTGAGGCGAGCTTGTCTTACGGTTACGAGATGTTTAACAGTAAGCTTTCTTATGCTCGTTCAGATACTAAAAACAAAGACACAGGCGGCGCTGTCGCGGGTGGTAATGGTCGCAGCATTGATATGGGTGACAGCATCACGCTAACACTCGATTATCAGTCTGAAGCTCTTGAGACGATCTTTGGATGGAACTCAATGTTTGTTAAAGACGAAGACAATGTATTCGATGGTCAGCCGATGAAAGAAAGCTATGACGTTCATAACCTGTATGCTCAGTGGGTGCCATCAAATGTGGATGGATTGTCTGTCACCTTTGGTATCGATAACGTGTTTGATGGGCAATACACCTCACACGCGTCTCGTTCGGGTACAGCAAGAGGCTTTACCTTGGATGACTATGAACCAGGTCGTAACTACAAGCTTTCCGCTGCGTATCAGTTCTAGAGAAGGTTCTAGTTATCAGGGTTGGTTAGCTCAATAAACTGGCGGTCGTAGGGATCCGCAAAGTTTATTGACCAAAACTGAAGCTATTCCTTTAAGTCAGTCGTTTAAAGCATTCATTTAAGTCATTCTTTTAAGTGATTACTTTAGGTGGCTAGTGAAAAGAAAAGCGCCTTTCGAGCTCTTGAGCAAGAAAGGCGCTTTTGCCTTGTTCGTTATTGCGGCAAATCACTCAATAGGCAAAGACAATACACCGCCATTGAGTTCGACTTGTTTTAGCCATTCGGTTGGAATTTCGCCATCTTCTTCGTAGAAACACGCCGCTAATACAGCGCCAATCACAATTGCACGCCCGCAGCTGTCACCACCACATAAGATGTTATCTCGAATACCTTGTTTAAAGCTCTGAGCACCCGCAATGATGCGAATCAGCAAGGGAAATGCGGCACTCAGTTCACAATGCAATCCGAACTTCTTCGCGGCATCTGTTATTGAAAGTTCGGGATCAGCCAAAGCCATGTCGATTTGGTCGTGTACAAACTTGCTACAGGTTTGTCGCACCATTTCTACTGACTGCAATGGCGAGTTGCCTTGAATTGCCGCTTGAACCAATAGGGTGATGGCTTGCGCCCACTCCACTGCTTTGTCGTTATTGTTAGTGACTCGCACCGCACTCTCTACCATGGCTGGCAAAGTGTGAGAGGTGTAAGTACACGCCACCAATGGGATGATCTTTGAGACTGCGGGAAGTTGCGTATCGTCTGCGCCACAGGCAGTAATCGGGGCGTCCTCTAGTTCTAATTGATGGATGTTCAGCAAGCTCATGCGCGTCGCTTTATCAATGTAGCCTTGCCAACTGCCGCCAAAATCAAACCAGAAGCGGAAATGTTGAATATAGTTCGCTTCATCGTATTTTTGGTTGTCGACTAAGCTGTCGACCATCGCCAGTAACTGAGCACCATATTGCGATTGCTCACCTGCGGTTTTACCTTGGTGCGCAAAGTAGCCTTTGTCTTGATAATCGAACCGATTCGGTGAGCGAAATTCAGGCTCAAAACCAGCCACGTGTAAGATCCTCTCTTGGTCATACAGCCAGTGCAGCCCCATTGAAGCTGCGTCTCCAACCAATGCGCCAACAACGGCGTAAAAAGCTCTTTCTTTATGATTGTCCATGTTGAGCAATGTCCTTGAGATGAATCAACGTAGTTCGGTACGTTAAGTATAGTGATTAGGCGAGCATTTTGCTGTGTTTCTAAGAAGAAATATGAAGGGATAAATCCTGATTGGTCAATAGTTTAAACCAATCAGGTAAAATTGATAAGGGCAATGAATGGTCGGGCGATTTGGTACTTTTGATTAATGACGTTACTGGTGGTTAAGGTAAGCACTAGAACGTTGCTCAATCACTTTGAACAGACGCGAAAGTGCAAAGCACAAAGCAAAATATACGAAGCCTACAATCAGCCAGATCTCAAAGATCAAACCTGAGGAGTTTGCCATCTCAGTGCCAACAAACGTCATCTCTTGGATCGAAATCAGAGACACAATTGACGTGTCTTTAACCAAGGAGATTGCTTGGCCAGCCAAAGGCGGTGTGATAGCCGTTAATACCTGTGGACCGACCACAAATCGATACTTAGACAATGCAGACAGACCGAGTGAATCGGCCGCTTCCCATTGGCCTTTAGGAATACCTTCTAAGCCAGCTCTAATCACTTCAGCAATATAAGCAGAAGAGAGCAAGCCAATACAGATAACACCAGACGCCAAGTTTTCCCAAAGGTTAGCTGGGCCGAACAGGAAATCTTGAACAGCGTTAATCTCGCCATTGTGTTCACGCAAGATACTTTCTAAACCAAGTAATGGAATCAGTTGGTTAGAAACGAAGAAATAGAATATGAAGACAAACACCAGTGGCGGAATATTACGAACCAACTGAATGAAAATCAGTGCCGGTGTTTTGAAAAAAGCGATCTTTGAGTGCCTTGCCACACCTAACAATGTGCCAAAAGAGAGTGCTAACACCATACTCCATAAACTTAAGCGCAGCGTTGCGATCAAGCCTTGGAAAAAATAGGGAATACTGCCTTGAGAAGGTGGAATAAAAATTAGTGTAAACGCATCTTCCCAGCGCCACTGGTAATTAATACCAACAGCCGAACGATAATAAAGCCAGCCTGAGAATACACACATGACAGCGAGTAACACGCCATCCAAAAGGTTAAGGCGTTGATACCAAGGCTTCATATGAACGTTGGGTTTAGGTGTTGTCAATGCGCTAGTACTACTCACGTCATTCCTGTTTAAACAATAATAATTAGTAGGCTGTTTTGTTAAGTTTTAGATCATCAATAAAGCGAATCAAGTTGCCGATGAGAAGGCAGTGCAGACAACGCACTGCCTCGATTCACTAGCAAAAGTTCTGATTACTGACCTTGAGCAATCTGGTCTTGCCAATCTAGAGTAGAGAACCAGTACTCGTAACGCTCTTTCAACCAACCGTCTTCAGTACGTGCTTTGATCCATTCGTTGAAGAATTCTGCCTTGTCAGTTTCGCCTAGGCGAACTGCAAATGCTTCGTTACCTTTTGATAGACGCTCTTCAAATGGAATAAATAGCGTGTCCGCGTTTTTGATCGTTTCGTGTTCTGGTTTCGGGCTAGACGCAATAACCGCGTGTGCGTTGCCGTTCAACACTTCTTGGAATGCTTGAGCATCGTCATCGAACTGAAGTACTTTTGCTTTCGGGAAGGTTTCACGAGCGACTTGAACAGTGAAAGCGCCACGACGTGCTGCAATTTTCACACGGCGAGAATCAAAATCAGAGATCTGAGTAAAACCTTCCGCTAGCTCTTTATTAGCCGCCAGTTGAACACCAGAGTGCGAGTAAGGTTCAGTGAACAGTACGCTTTTGGCACGAGCTTCAGTAATAGACATACCGCCGATGATCACATCAAATTTCTTCGATAGTAGAGAAGGGATGATGCCGTCCCATGCCGTAGGTACAAATTCGACTTTCCAACCAGAATCTTCGGCAAGGCGTTTCGCCACGTCGATTTCAAAGCCAACGAGATCGCCTTGTTTGTTACGCATCGCCCAAGGAACAAATGTCGACATACCAACGCGCAGTGAGCCACGTTCGTTGATTTTATCGAGGTTAGGCGTTTCAGAAGCAAGTGCAGGCAAACTTACGGCAAGCGCAAGTAGGGCTGTAATCGCGGTTTTAAATAGCTTCATGCTGATAAATCCTTATTGTGTTCGCCAGTTAGCCCCGAGCTTATGCTCAAGCCAAGCAGCAACGGCAGAAAGTGAAAGTGTAAGAGCAAGATAAATGATCGCCACAGAGAACCAGATCTCAAATGGCATCGCGGTTTCAGAAACAATGTTTCTGGCTTCTGTCGTCAGGTCAAAAATAGCCATGACACTCACAATCGAAGAGTTTTTAATAAGAGAGATTACTTCATTGGTCAAAGGTGGCAAGGTGCGTTGCACCACCTGAGGAAGAATCACATCCCAGTAAGTATAGGTCTTTGATAAGCCCAAGGATTGAGCTGCTTCAAATTGTCCTCTCGCAATACCATTTAAACCGGCACGGAATATCTCGGCGGTGTAAGCACCTTGGAAAAGTGCCAAGGCTAAAACGGCAGTGCTAAAGCGATCCAGCCCTAATACGGGGCCAAATACAAAATAGAGCAAATAAATCTGTACCAATAACGGCGTGTTACGAATCAACTCAACATAGCTGGTGGCTAAGGTGCGTCCGACTACAGAGTTTGAGTTTCTCAATAGCGCTGTCGTTAAACCAATGATCAACGTAGCGACCAAAGAAATCAAAGAGATATTGATGGTAACCAGTAGCCCTTCAATCAGCTCTGCTGGCCACCATTCACCATCTTCATAGAAAGCAATATAGTCCGGGACGCGCTCCCATTGCCAGGTGTATCCCATGGTTTGTGCGCCAGAATCGAGGATCCAGACAACCGAAACCACGAGCACAATAATTTGTACCAAAGCGGATAGGGCGGGTTTAATAATTCGAATCAACATCAATAGGTCAGGATTTGATTTAGGAACGCTTGAGTACGTTCATGTTGCGGGTTTTCAAAAAGCGCTTGAGGCGTATTGGATTCCACAATTTGTCCTTCATCCATGAAGATAACGCGGTCGGCCACTTGTTTCGCAAAGCCCATTTCGTGGGTCACACACACCATGGTGATACCTTCGCTCGCCAGTTCAACCATCACGTCGAGCACTTCGTTGATCATCTCCGGATCAAGCGCTGAAGTTGGTTCATCAAAAAGCAGCAATTCAGGCTTCATGCACAGTGAACGTGCGATAGCCACTCGTTGTTGTTGGCCACCAGAAAGTTGTACAGGGTATTTGTTGGCTTGTTCTGCAATGTGTACGCGTTCGAGATAGTGCATTGCAATCTTCTCGGCTTCTTGTTTGCTTTTTTTAAGCGTACGAATCGGCGACAGAGTTAGGTTCTCAAGCACGGTAAGATGGGGGAACAAATGAAAGTGCTGAAACACCATTCCGACTTGACCAGGTGTGTTGAATTTACTCGGAAGCACTTGTTCTAACACGCAAAGCTCGCCACTTTCGAAAGGTTCTAGCTGATTGATACAACGGATTAAGGTTGATTTACCCGAACCTGATGGCCCGCAAATCACCACTATCTCTCCTTGTTCAATATTTAAATCGATATCCTTTAGGGCATGAAAATCACCATACCACTTGTTAAGTGACTTAAACTTAACCATTTCCTTGAGATTGTTCAAATCGTTGTTCATACCTAGTAAAGAGACAGGTTTACCTTACCAATATAGAAATCTGAATGCACATAAAATTAAGGACTTATGAGAATTTAATAGCATCTTGTAGGGCAAATTAAAAAGCAGCGCCTGATTTGGACGCTGCTTGAGGATATACGCAAAGGCAAAGAATTTGGTTCAGTTTCACGGAATAAATTTTTAGATTATGGTGATTTTCTTTAGAACCTTGTCTTCCTTGCTCTAATTTTGACCGTTATTGAATCGCAGACTCTAGAATCTCGCGTGTTTTCTGAGGCGTGATTGCTTTGTTCTCGCCAAGCTCTAGGTAACCGTGAGATTCAAGCTGAGCAACAACGTTGTCGATTGCTGCCGCTTTAGTTGCTTCGTAACCGTCGAACATGGTTGGAACGTCTAGGCTGTGGTAGAAGGCTTCGATTGCATCAATAGTGCGCTCTGCTAAATCCGCACCCGCTTCTAGGCCAAATACGTTACGACCCATTTGCTCTAGCTTGCCACGCTTCGCTTCGATTTGATTACGAAGTAGTGAAGGTTGAACAATCGCAAGAGAACGTGCGTGGTCTACGTGCCATAGTGCTGTGAATTCGTGGCCAATCATATGTGTTGCCCAATCTTGAGGAACGCCCGTACCAATCAGGCCGTTAAGCGCTTGGTTTGCAGTCCACATTAGGTTTGCACGCCATGCGTCGTTGTCACGCTCGTCGTATTGCTTACCCAGTACAAGTAGGTTCTTAAGCAGTGTTTCTGCGTAACCGTCTTGAACCATCGCGTCTGTTGGCATCGTGATGTATTGCTCACACACGTGAACCCATGCGTCAACTAGACCGTTGATCAATTGACGCTCTGGAAGAGACTTCATTACGTCTGGATCCATAACCGCGAACTTAGGTTGTACTGCAGGGTTCATGAACGCCAGTTTCTCTTGAGTCTCTTTACGAGTGATTACAGCACCCATGTTAGATTCAGAACCTGTCGCAGGAAGTGTCAGTACTGCACCAATAGGAGTAGCTTCAGTTACTTGGTGTTTGCCCGCTAGGATATCCCAACCGTCACCGTCGTATTTAGCCGCCGCAGCAACGTACTTAGAACCGTCGATTACTGAACCACCGCCAACAGCGATAATGAACTCTACGTTTTCTTCTTTAACAAGAGCGACGGCTTTATCTAGCGTCTCTTTCGTTGGGTTAGCTTCAACACCCGCGAACTCAATCCAAGCGTGATCCTTCAGAGAAGCGACAACTTGGTCGTAAACACCGTTGCTTTTGATTGAACCGCCACCGTAAATGACTAGTACTTTCTTCGAAGTATCAACCGCTTGGCTGATAGCGTTGATTTGGCCTTGGCCGAAGTGGATAACTGTAGGGTTAACATAAGTAAATTGCATTAGAGATTCCTTGTGTAAAGCTAAATTTGTTATTTTGGTTTATTGCTCAATTTCTATATTTGCATATTAGTACAGTCATTCGGGGTAATGAAGGGCTGTTTCTCCAAATAAATTGCCTATTTCTACAAAGTTGATATTCTTCCTCTGCTTTAGCTTACATACTCTTAGCACTTGGAATGGAAAGTCGCCACTTATGAAAGAACTCGCGCAGTTATTACAGTCTTACGTTGAACACAAAGGTTGGGATGATCTTGAAGGGATCAGAGAAACAGAAATTGACGGCGTGTGGTTATATAGAAGCAGCGGCGGCAATCAGCGTCAGCCTTTTACTTACCAATCTGGCATCATAATGCTGGGGCAAGGTAAAAAGAATATCTATATTGGCGAACGCCCAGTCACTTACGCCGCGGGTGATTACCTTGTAGTCGGTGTGCCAATGCCGTTGGAGTGTGAGGCTTTGCCTGTTAATGGTGAACCATTGCTTGGTTTATCTATCAACATTGACTCTCAACGTTTGCACAGCTTGGTAAAAAAGTTAGAAGACCAAGGCTTTCTTGAGAGCTACTGCAATAAGCACAAACAGAATTCTAGCGGCTTAGAGTCCACGCCGATGGAAGAGCAAATGCTGGAGAGCTTTACTCGATTGGTCAAAACTCTACATTGTGACATTGAAGCCAATATATTGGGAGATGCTATGGTGACGGAGATTGTCTACCGCGCATTAACAGGTTCAGAAGGGCGTGTGCTGTTTGATTTAGCTCATCATGACGGACACTATGCACGTGTCGCTAAAGCGCTGTCTAAAGTGCATGAAGAGTACGACCAAACCATCACTGTTCAATCGCTTGCCGACGAAGCCAACATGAGTGTGTCTGCGTTCCACAACGCCTTTCGTAACGTAACGTTCGAATCACCGCTGCAATACTTGAAGAAGGTCAGGCTCAACAAAGCCAAAGAATTGATTCAACTAGAAGGCCTACGCATCAGCGATGCTGCTCGCCGAGTCGGCTACTCCAGCCCATCCCAATTCAGTCGCGAATTTAAGCGCCACTTCAACACCACTCCAAGAGCGGTTTAGTCTTTACTCAATATCTATGTCCCGAAACGTGCGGCATTTCATGTTGTGCGATATCACGCATATCTTTTGGTTGATCGAGAAGTGTTTATTTTATAAATACCTGTTTAGTCGTTGCTTTTCTCTCGTCAGGAAAGCTTAATTTACAGACATTTTCTAGGAGTTCTCTTGCTCGATTTAATGAAGAAAGTAGCATTGATTAATTTGACGGCAGCATTGGTTGTTCTAGCCTTATCTCAGTTTTTTCCTTTCTTTGCCACTACAAGAATCGTCGATTTCTTGTTTTTCGTGGTTATCGTCATTTGGGTTCTAGCCAAGTTAATGTGGGAAGGTGGTGTTCATAGTAAGACCACACGTCTTGATGACCCTATAACAGATAAAGTCTACAAAATGGTCGAAGGCCATGATTTTGATACAGACCAGCAAGAACATTATCGAATGAATTATCAAACAGGCCTAGTGTTATTTATTGCAGGCTTACCTGCTTTTATTACTTGCTTAGTTCTTCAATTTCTTTGAGTCACAGCAGAAAAAATGCGTCGCAACGATACTTAATGCTTGGAATTTTTAGCTTGAAGTGTGTTTTGTGCATCCATGATATTTAAAGGTTCACCATAAGATGTTAGTTAACAAGGAAGTAATGGAAGAGTATTTGGAACTAGATATGCTCACGTTGGAGTCAATTTCTAAAGAAGCCGGGTTTCCGATCGAAAGAGATGTTTATTTGGCGTCACGTGCTGAATCAATTGAGCAAGGGTTACTTTTTGAATATCGTAGAGGCGACAAGTTAATTGGTTATACGACACTGCGTGATTTAGGCGATGGTCAGTGGTTTGTACCTATGTTTGTGGTACACCCAAACTATCGTAGTAAGGCGGCTTTCCTTTCTTTGTTTCGCTCCATTGCCGATAACCTAAAAAACAAACACTCAACTGTGTTAGTGAGTAATGTCCTACGTCTTAATGAGTTGTCGGTGCGGTTTCACAAGCATCTAGGTTTTGAGGTCACACGTGAAAACCATTTAGGCTACGAATTCTCGCTAGATTTAACGCCTGAAGTAAAAGACAAATGGTCAAGCTTCTTAGGCGCTCGTCGTTAATGTTTTGAAAATTACAGTGGCTACTTCTAGGCCGACTTATCGGATACCTTGAACGAACACAGTTGTCTTGTTGAATTAAGTGAGTAAATGTATCTAATTGTGGGCATTTTCAGTGTGTTGGTATTTGATTGTCGAGTATATTATTAACGTATTTATATAAAAATAGCTCTCTAAAATAATTAGTTAAACAGCCTAAGAGTTTATGCACGTATATAAGAGAGTAAGCTCAATAATTAGGCTAGTAAAAGAGTTATAGGACTTTTAGTGTGAACAACCTATCAAATATTATCTAAAATTTAGGAATTACTCATCGTATTCTCAGAGAGAGTATTCAGGATTATTGAATAGACTTAAAATTAAAGAGAATTTAGCAGTTGATAAAGCCTAGTGTTACGGATAATTAGTCGTTCGATGACTAATTATTCTGTAACTTGCTGATTTATAGTCAACTGAGAGTCTGATGGATATCACGTTTACCCTAAAATAATTCACTTAACATGGCGCTACTTTAATCATTCTTTCCAATACGATTGTTAAATATAAATACGTATGCCTATTTTATTAAAAGGATAATACCGATGAGTAGCGATATCATTAAGATTTCAAGAAATACTGAAAATGCACCAATTAATTCTGTATCTACACAAACGGTCGCTTTTTCTCATTATAATAACTTTTCTGCTCAATTACCTGTTGATCCTAAAACAGGTGAAATAGTAACTGGTGATATTAAAGACCAAGCAGCACAATGCTTAAATAATATTAAGGCCATTGTTGAAAGCATCGACCATGTTATGGATGATGTCGTGAAGATTAATGTTTTCGTTAAGAATATATCTGATATCGACGCTATTGATGAAGTTTACAAAAGCTTCTTCCACAACAGCCTTCCGACACGTACAGTCGTGGGCGTAGCTGCACTACCGAACAGTGACGCTTTAGTTCAAATGGATGCTCTTATTTCAAACGGCGAAGGCACTAAACCACAA
The DNA here is from genome assembly GCF_057786005.1 of Vibrio sp. QJM3NY_26. Classification (NCBI taxonomy): domain Bacteria; kingdom Pseudomonadati; phylum Pseudomonadota; class Gammaproteobacteria; order Vibrionales; family Vibrionaceae; genus Vibrio; species Vibrio sp. QJM3NY_26. Next base: position 1,407,463 of record NZ_CM173516.1, read on the forward strand.
GCACCTTGCGCACTAGTTAAGGTATCAAGAAATACGGATAATGCGCCTCAAAGTGCTGTATCCACACAGACCGCAGCTTTTTCTCACTACAACAACCTTTCAGCTCAGTTACCTATAGATGTAACCACAGGTGAGTTGGTTGATGGTGGTATCGAAGCGCAAACGGCCCAATGTCTATCAAACATTAAAGCTATTTTAGAAAGCATCGGACATGTCATGAATGATGTGGTTAAAACGACTATCTACGTAAAAAATATCGCAGATGCGGAAGTGGTAAATGAAGTATGTGCTAAATTCTTCCCAAGCTATGTTCCTGCTCGTACCGTTGTTAATGCCGCTGAATTACCAATGGGTGCTCTAATTCAAATTGATACATCCGTTTCACATGGCGACGGTACACCGCCGCAATTACCAGAAGACACTCGCTTACTGGTTATTGAAACCAATAATACTGCTGCTGCACCATTCGTGCCTTATTCGCATACTGTTGCTTTCTCTCACTACAATCATATTTCAGGCCAATTACCTTTAGACCCGAAAACAAATAAAATTGTTGCAGGTGGGGTAAAAGAACAAGCTGAGCAATGTTTAAAAAATATTAAGGCGATAATTGAAAGTGTTGACCATAGCATGGACGACACGGTGAAAATTAATATTCAACTTAAGGATATTTCAGATATTGATGCGGTGAACGAGATTTACACCACATTCTTTAATGCTGATTTGCCGGCAAGAACCGTAGTAGGGGTTTCAGGAATTCCTATGAATGCTTTGGTACAAATTGACGCAGTCGTTTCTAACTGTGAAGGCACGCCTCCACAAGACGGTGTTGCTTAGAACCATTGAACCCCTTCGATAAAAGCAATTACATTAAGGCTCTAATTCCTAACAAGGAACCAGAGCCGATTCTCTGATTCGCGAACTCCATCCCAAGACGTAACCCCATCATTAAGCCTTGCTATACAGTTCATTCTAAACAAGCTTCTGCCCGACATATGGTGTTTATTGATGCGAAGTGTTTTAATATGAAAAACAGACGCTTAACGTAAGAATACCAGTTTATGCAATTTCGAGTTATTTTAATGCTGTGCCTAACTCTGATGGGTTGTTCATCCAATCCAGAGTTAGCTCCTGACCCAAAAACTATCACTCTTTTCTATGGTGATACTTCGATCTCTTCGGGTGTTTTAGAAGATAAAACATTTAGTTCAGTGCTCGCGGATAGGGTTGAAAGCGTGACTTTTTCAGGGGCAATACGTAAGCAAGATTCTGGCTACTTCGTCGATATACTCGTGATTCGAGAAAAGAAAGAGCCGCGTTCAACACGACAACTAAACGCTTCGCTTGTTATGAAGCCGGGCGAATTAGTGGATGTTGGCGGCGTGAACAATGATGTATTTAGAGTAATCCTCGAGTAACAAAACTAAAGTGTTCAATTAATTTGAATTTTTGCTTTACCTCAACCTAACTTCAAGTCTTAAGCTTCTCTTACTCATTGAAAAGGAGCTTATTATGCAAAATAACTACGTAAAAGAACTCGCTGTTAAAACTTATCAAGAAGATCTTCATAAAGAGTACGTAAAATCTAAAGCTCGCCCATTTCATGCCCCAAGTTTTATCAGTGGAGTGTTATTGTCAGTTTTGCTGGTTGGGTTATTTTAGTAAACTAAACAGACTCGTAGAATGTTTGATCCGCTGCCAACTCTCTCTACTCCAACTTGCTTATGCTTAAATGGCTACGGCACAATCACTTATGTTGAATTGTGACGCTAATGTCGAGAGGAAGTATGGCCAGTCCAAGAGTGTTAAAGGCGCAGATTACTGATATTACGTGTGGTGAGAATGTCACCATCATCGAGCCGAGCAACGTTTATGGTTGTGAGTTTAAAGATGACGTGTTCGTTGGCCCCTTTGTCGAGATTCAAAAGAACTCTGTGATAGGCGAGAGGAGTAAGATTCAATCTCACACCTTTATTTGCGAGTATGTGACTATCGGAAGTGACTGCTTTGTTGGGCACGGGGTGATGTTTGCCAATGACTTGTTTAAAGATGGCAAACCAGATCCAAACCCAGAGAGTTGGGGACGCACTGTTATCGCAAATAACGTTACCATTGGTTCCAACGCGACAGTGTTGTCTGTCAGCATTTGTGAAGGGGTGGTGATTGGTGCGGGAAGCGTTGTGACCAAAGACATCACCGAAAAAGGTATTTATGCGGGTAATCCAGCTAAGAAGCTAAGAGACTTACCGTAAATTTAAAACTGGTTGTCTGCATGAATCGCAAGGCGTGGCGTTTAGATAAATGTTAGAGGGTTAATTATGGAAGTATTTTTACACTTACTTCATTCAAACGATGCCGGTGATCTATTGGAGTTTGAACTCGAAAACAGAGAGTGGTTTGAGGCATTTGTTCCGGCTCGGGATGATAGCTTCTATTCTAATGCGGGTGTTGCCGAGCAAGTTACAAACTTTCTAAGAGAGTATGACAATGGCGAGATGATCCCGATGTTGATAAAAGATGTCCATGGCACTATCTGCGGGAGAATCAACATACGTGATATCGACAAGAATGGTGAAAGTGGAGAGTTGGGATATCGTGTTGGGTACTCATTTGGTTCTAAAGGTATTGCGTCTAATGCGGTGAGGACGTTACTTATCTACTTGGCTGAGCACTCCTCCCTTAAATATGTTGATGCCTACGCGTTAGTGGGTAATGTCGGCTCAAATAAAATCTTATCCAATACAGGTTTTGAGTTAGTTGATCATGTAGAGAACTACGCTGTATTCAAAGGGAAAAATCAAGACGCCAATTACTACCGTAAAGCGTTATCTGTTTAAATTATTTTCTCAACATCACTCATATTCTGAAATAAGGAATTATTATGTTTATTGTTTCTCTCGAATACCAAGTGCCGCTGGAAGAGGTAGACCGCTTCATTCCTGAACACGTTAAATTTTTGAATGAGCAGTATGAATTGGGGTCTTTCCAGCTGTCCGGGCGTAAAAACCCTAGAACCGGTGGAGTTATCTTATCTACGCTTAGTAATAGAGAGCAACTAGATGCGATTCTTACTCAAGACCCATTTCATCGTGAAGGTATAGCCAAATACGAAGTCATCGAGATGTCACCAACGAAAGCTTCAAGAGAGTTTGAGTTTTTGATTGCATAGTCGTCTGATATCGGTAACTCCCTTTACGATCACTGAGATAATGAGTGATCGTAAAGATACGCTCACATGAATTGCAGAGTAAACAATATAGAGAACAGTTTATGAACATTGTGACAGTCTATAGTGGTAATCAGCAGGTATACGCGAATCTATATCAGGGTTATGCCGCCGAGTTTTCAAAGATCATCGGAGATAAACCAGACGAGTACGGTTTGTTTGAAATTTATCCGACGCTTGGTGATACCGTAACAGGTTACTTACTCTACATTGATGGTGTCCCTGCGGCGTTAACAGCCATTGAAACTAAAGCCCCAAACGAGTTTGAGATCTGCGATTTCTATGTCGTACCTTATTTTCGGAAAAACAAAGTAGGGAAACGGTTTATCTGTGAATTGTTTGAACATCTAAAAGGCAGTTGGGAAATCAAGCAAGTACTGGGCGCAGAGCACGCTGTTAAGTTCTGGAGAGAGGTTGTTAACGACTACACCTCAGGTAATTACGTGGAAGATCAATACCAGGACGAAAAATGGGGCTTGGTAACGAGACAATGCTTCAATCACGATACTAGTGCAGAGTAAAACTTTATACATTAGAAGCTGGCAGCGTCCTTCTAGCCAGCTTCGAGTCTTTTTGTTTCAGGTTTAAGGTTACTTCTAGTTACGGCCGCTTATAGATTTACGGTTACTTCTGAGGTTTGTTACGTTCGATTACGCTAATCGCGATCGCCAAAAATAGAATATCTTTCACTAGGAAGAAGTTAGTGACTAAGATGCCATCCGATACTTTCCAAGCATTTGGCGTTGTAATCAGGAAGCTGAGTGTCACAACAAAGATAGCCGCTGCTGCAATGCCTGAATAGAATGCGACTGTCGGCTTCTTAAATCCAACGATCAATCCAATCGCGACGATGATCTCTGCACCACCCACCATGTTAGACACAGCTTGCACTGAGAACAGATTGTAAAGCCAGTTCATTGCTGGGTGGTTTGTGATTAGGGGTTCTATAAGCATCGCTTCAGTTGGTGTAAATTTGTAAATACCAATCCAAGCTAGCACTAATGCTACGCCAATCACACCAAGGTTGTATCCGATATTACTCTGTTTTAAATCATAGGTTTGAACATGCATAAAAGTACTCCATTTAATAAAATCCCTGAATATGACCGCACTAGTGCAAAATTAATTTCGCTATGAGAGTATTAGTTTTCTGTATGAATCATAATGCTTGGCAACTTTTAGTGTTCTCTATGCTAATGATTTGTGTAAAGAAAAAGAAACTAGAGCTTTGAATGAGAGCTTTAGATGACAGAATAAGGAGATAGGTTATCAAAGCGCTTATATATGATGTATTTGGTGGGGAGTCAGCGAAAGGTAACCCTTGTGGGGTCGTAGAACTTGGCCAATGGTTAGCCGACTCGGAATTACTAGTAGTAACGCATCAACTCGCACAGCCAATCACTGCTTTCGTCGTGAAATCAGGGAATGATTTCGATATTCGTTGGTTCTCCTTAGATGGTGAAATAAACCTTTGTGGTCACGGCAGTTTGGCTGCAGGCACTAGTTTGATCGAAAAGTATAAGTTCAATGAGGTTACCTTAAATAGTGATTATGGACAGGTCGTGATTTCTAGAAAGGAAGGCTTGTCTCAAATAGAGTTGCCAAGCTGGAAGGGTAAACCTTACTCGCAGTTACACGATGTTCCTATTGATTTGGCGGCTTTAAATCAATCTGTTGTCGAAGCTTTTTCTGCAAGAGATTTAGTGCTGATTTTGGAATCAGAAGAAGCCGTAAAGAATTTTTCGCCTGACTTTGAATTGTATAAAAAAATTAAAGATCTGCATGCAGTGATGGTGACAGCCAAAAGCTCAGATGACAGTTATGTTCTGCGCTATTTTGCGCCGAAAATCGGTATTTCGGAGGATTTAGCAACAGGTTCGGCACAATGTTCACTGGCTCCATATTGGTTTGATAAGCTAGGGAAAGACAAGCTTTCAGTTCGCCAGCTTTCAAGCTCTGGTGGTTGTTTTGAAGTTGAGAGGAAGGCAGACTCTTCAATTGTGGTGTCGGCACGAGTTGAGCGCCGTCCATAACAGAATGATGATCTCACTGGAGAGATAGAGCCTTCTAATTTTTGTTTTCAATATTAGGAATTTGGATTAGATTACGCAGACGAAAATCCAAATTATAAGAAGAGAATTGCTCGTGAAAATCCATAGAATTAACCCGACCAAACGTTGGTCAGATGTAACTGTATTTAATGGCATCGCAAGTTTTGTTGAGGTACCAGAGACGGATACAACGGCAGGAATTAAGAGTCAGGTTCAGCAAATTTTTGATCAAGCTGAAGAAATGATGAGTTTAGTAGACAGTGACAAATCTCGCGTATTGTCGGTAACGATTTACTTAACAGATTTTGCCAATTTTGACGCGTTAAATGAAGTGTGGGAAGCGTGGTTCCCTGAAGGCTGCGCGCCAAGCCGTGCATGCGTGAAAGCTGAACTTGCTAACCCTGAGCTATTGGTTGAGATGTCATTCATGGTTGCTGCAGGTGAAAAGTTTCAATAAGCCGAAATATTGGTAGATACAATCGCTAGACATCAGTACTAATAAAGTCGACAGCGAACAGATAAAACAAAGCCACTCAGGTGAATTACTTGAGTGGCTTTTTAGTATTCTACGTTATCCGAAACTAAATCGGATTAGGCATTAAACGAGACCTTGATCTCTGGCCATCTGTTTCGCGATCTTCGGTGCGTGCCATAAACATGGTAACAAGATGAACGATACAGGAACGGCTGTTATCACAATGAACGACTGTAGGGCAGAGATGCCGCCTGCGCCCATTGAGATAAGTGCAATGGCTACTGCACCCATGATGATACCCCAGAAGGTACGTACGGCTGCATTAGGCTCTGTAGTGCCTGTCATTACCACACTGATGGTGTAAGTCATCGAGTCACCTGTTGTCACGATGAACGTGGTCGTCAGGATCAGGAATAGAATCGCAATCAAAGTAGGGAACGGCAGTTGAGCAGTAATTGCCAATAGCACAGCAGGAAGGTTAAAGCCTTCGAACGCGCTAGAAATTACGCCTGGGTTCTCTAATTCAAACGCTAAACCACTACCACCAACGATGCTGAACCAAAAACATGTTACTAGCGGTGCAACGATGCTGATAGAAACGATCATTTGGCGAATGGTACGGCCACGTGAAATACGAGCAATAAAGATTGCCATCATCGGACCATAACCTAAGAACCAACCCCAGAAGAATACCGTCCAACCACCTAGCCACGCTGTATCTTGGCGGTACAGTGCCATTGGGATGAAGTTATCGACCATTTCGCCCATACCTTGCAGGTAGCCATCAATAATGAAGCTTGTAGGGCCTACTAACAGAATATAGCCGATTAGGCACACTGATAAGATGATGTTGTAACGGCTTACCAGTTGGATGCCTTTGTTAACGCCACTCAATGCAGACAGCGTGTACATAGCAATAGCAAAAATGATCACGACGCTTTGCGTTGCGAATGTGTCTGAAATACCAAACAGTTCGCTCAGTGCGTAGCTGATTTGAAGACCAAGGAAGCCGATAGGACCGATAGTACCCGCAGCGACTGCAACGATGCTGCACGCGTCGACTACGTTGCCGATCCAGCTGTTGATTGCTTTGTCGCCAAGTACTGGGTAAAGAAGAGTACGAGGCTTAAGGGGAAGGCCTTTATCGTAATGCAGGTGCATTAACACGATGGAAGACAAACCGCCTAAGATTGCCCATGCAAGGAAACCCCAGTGCATGAAAGATTGTGATAGGGCGTTGAACGCCATCGCTTGTGGATCAGCGTTGCCATAAAGAGGCGGAGCTGAAACAAAGTGAGCAATAGGCTCTGCCGCTGCCCAGAACACACCACCGCCGGCTAGCAGCGTACATAGGACGATAGACATCCATTTAAAGGTGGTCATTTCAGGGAGGGCAAGCGTTCCTAAACGAACGTGGCCTGTGCGCCCTAGTGCAAGCACTAAGCCGATAATGAAGTTGAGTAGTAGTAGGACTTGCCAGAAAGCACCGAACCACTTAGTTGAGTAACTAAAGCCGATGTTAACAAGTTCGGACAACACGGAGGTGTTGGTGAAAGCAAGGACGACAAAGAGGGTTAAAAAACTCCCACTAAGCCAAAATACTGGGTTTCCGAGTTCCAGTTTTTCACCCAAAGATTGAGCTTTATTGAAATCGATAGAAGTAGCTTCTGCGTTGATGTTTTCGTTGGCGACTTGCGTCAAGTTGGACATTATTTCTTCGCTATATTTGGCTCTTTCAAGCCTATGTATTTCTCCCACACTTGCATAGAAGTGTGAGGTTCGTCAAAAAAGCCGCAGATACTAACACATTTGTTATCAAAAGGTGGGCGAATTCCAAAAAGAAAGCCAAATCGCCTGCAAATCCCCCCTTTTTGGTTAGTTTTGACGCGAATTTTTTCCCAACGCTGAGTCACATTTCTGATTTTTGAGACATTATTTTTTAGCTTTCCGAAATAAATTAATATTAGTTGTTGGTGCAAAATAAGTGTCGACTCATTGCATGCTATAAACAAATTAATGCGAGTCATTTTATAAATAGAGAATATTTTAGGTGTTAAATTTGCGTTGTTACCTACAGTTGTTTTGCGAAGAGATTTAAGTGGTGAGTAAAGTCTCATTTAAATTAAACATCTTGAAACAACAACTTAAGGGATAGCTAACATGCACCTAAACCAAGGAAGAGTGGCCAAGAAGGTTTTTACACTCAGTACTCTCACTGCGTCATGCTTGATGGCGTTCAACAGTTATGCGGCTGTTGATTGCTCAACGTTAGAAACGTGGGACTCTGCCACTGTTTATACCGGTGGTGATCAGGTTTCACATGACGGCAGCGCGTACTCAGCAAACTACTGGAATCAAAATAACAACCCAAGCCAATTTGAAGGTGATTACGCACAATGGAAGAAAGTCGATGTGTGTAGTGGTAATGGCGGTGGTGGTACACCAAACGAAGCACCAACGGCTTCATTAACAACGCCTACAGCATCAGATGTGATTGTTGAAGGCGACAATGTCGTATTAAGCGCAACAGCACTGGACGCTGATGGTAGTGTTGCTTCCGTAGAATTCTTTGTTGATGGTTCTTCGGTCGCGGTTGTGACAGCGGCACCATTTGAAGCAACGTGGGCTGCAACGTCGGGTAACCATCAGGTTTCTGTTGTCGCGACAGACAACGAAGGTGCGGCAAGCCTTGCTAGTGAAGTTTCAGTGGTTGTTGATTCAGCTATGCCAGGAAATGAAGCACCGACAGTTTCGGTTGCGCTTTCAGCAGCTTCGGTCGATGTTGGTGGTGTAGTAACGCTTACCGCAACAGCAGCAGACAGCGATGGCACGGTTGATAAAGTAGATTTCTATGTGGCAGGCGCTCTTATTGGAACAGCTGCAACTAACCCTTACACGCTTGATTACACAACCACTCAAGCGGGTTCTTTAGCGGTTTACGCAAAAGCGACTGACAATCAAGGCGCAACGACAGATTCAGCGCTGGCTTCTTTGACGGTGAATGGCACACCAACGGTGAGCACTTGTCGACCTGATGGCTTATATCAAACTCAAGGTGTCGATGTTCCTTACTGTACTATTTACGATGATGAAGGCCGTGAGAAAATGGGCGCGGATCACCCACGTCGTGTCATTGGTTACTTCACCAGCTGGCGTGCAGGGGACGACCCACAAGCTGCTTACCTAGTAAATGACATCCCTTGGGAACAACTCACACACATTAACTACGCTTTCGTGAGCATTGGCTCAGATGGCAAAGTAAACGTGGGTGATGTGAACGATCCGAATAACGCAGCGGTTGGTAAAGAGTGGCCGGGCGTTGAAGTTGATCCTACCTTAGGCTTCAAAGGTCACTTCGGTGCATTAGCGACCGCTAAGAAAAAACACGATGTTAAGACTTTAATCTCAATCGGTGGTTGGGCGGAAACGGGTGGTCACTTCGCCACTGACGGTAGCCGAGTGGCTGATGGTGGTTTCTACACAATGACGACCAACGCCGACGGTTCTATTAACCATCAAGGTATCGAAACATTCGCCACTTCCGCGGTTGAAATGCTTCGTAAATACCAATTCGATGGCTTAGATATCGATTACGAATACCCAACTTCTATGGCGGGTGCTGGTAATCCGTACGACAAAGACTTCATGGAGCCGCGTCGTCAATACCTGTGGGCTTCGTACCAAGTCTTGATGAAAGTGCTACGTGAGAAGCTTGATGCGGCGTCTGCGCAAGATGGAAACCACTACATGTTAACTATCGCGGCGCCTTCTTCTGGTTATCTGTTACGCGGTATGGAAACATTCGATGTAACTAAGTACCTCGATTACGTAAACATCATGTCTTATGACCTTCACGGTGCGTGGAACGATCACGTCGGTCATAACGCAGCCTTGTTCGATACAGGTAAAGATTCGGAATTAGCACAGTGGAACGTTTACGGCACTGCGGCTTACGGTGGTATCGGTTATCTGAACACGGATTGGGCTTACCATTACTTCCGTGGTTCTATGCCAGCAGGCCGTATTAACATCGGTGTGCCTTACTACACTCGTGGTTGGCAAGGTGTAACCGGAGGCGAAAATGGTCTTTGGGGCCGAGCAGCACTGCCAAACCAATCTGAATGTTCAGCGGGTACCGGTGAAGGCGAGAAAAACAACTGTGGCCATGGCGCAGTTGGTATCGACAATATGTGGCACGATACCGATCCAAAAGGCAACGAAATGGGCGCGGGTTCTAACCCTATGTGGCACGCGAAGAACCTAGAGAAAGGCATTTGGGGTTCTTATGCAGAGGCTTACAAGCTTGATCCTGTGAATGATCCGTCTGATGTTCTAACGGGAACTTACACGCGTAACTACGACAGCGTGGCGGTTGCTCCTTGGTTGTGGAACGCAGAGAAGGGCGTATTCCTTTCAACGGAAGATAAAGATTCTATCAACGTGAAAGCAGACTACGTTATCGACAAAGAGATCGGCGGTATCATGTTCTGGGAACTGGCAGGGGATTACAACTGTTATGTACTCGATGCAAGTGGCAACCGAACGTCTATCGATACGACAGAACAAGCGTGTAACAGCGGTAACGGTGAGTTCCACATGGGTAACACAATGACGAAAGCTATCTACGATAAGTTTAAGTCTGCAACTCCATATGGAAACAAGGTAGCGACGGGTGCTATCCCGACAGAAGCGTTAGATATTACGGTATCAGTTGGTGGCTTCAAAGTCGGTGACCAAAACTACCCAATCAATCCTAAGATCACGTTTACAAACAACACCGGTCAAGCACTTCCGGGTGGTACCGAGTTCCAATTCGATATCCCAGTGTCAGCGCCTGACAATGCAAAAGATCAATCGGGTGGTGGTTTAACGGTGATTGCTTCGGGTCATACTCGTGCGGATAATATTGGTGGATTAGATGGAACCATGCACCGAGTGGCGTTTACTTTGCCTACATGGGAAGAGCTTCCAGCTGGTGGTGTGTATGAGCTAGATATGGTGTATTACTTGCCAATCTCCGGCCCTGCTAACTATGCAGTAAGCGTGAACGGTATCGATTATGCCTTTAGCTTTGAGCAACCAGACCTACCATTAGGTGATATCAGTTCAGGTGGCGGTAACCCTGGCGATGGTGGAACAAACCCAGGTACATGTGATACAGCCGGTTTAGCGGTTTACCCAGACTTACCTCAGAAAGATTGGGCGGGTAACCCAAGCCATGCAAACACTGGCGACCAAGTGGTTCATAACGGTAGTATTTACCAAGCGAACTGGTGGACAAGTTCTGAACCGGGTAGCGATGGTAGCTGGACTCAGGTTTGTTCTTAATTTAATGCTAACTGATCCATTTATAGACAATAGGTTACGTTGATAGTCAGTAAATACGAATGCTTTTAAGTCTATTTATCAGGGTTTTAGTGTAATTTAAGTAATCAACTTCAACGTAAAATTAAAACGCCGAACTGAATCCAGTTCGGCGTTTTTGCTTTAAGTCACAGATTGCGTATAGAAACCCTTAAAAATATCGACACTCGTTCAGTAAAAAATAAAACCATGATATAAAACAGTCTGTATATAAGAGAAGTCACAGCGTTACCTAAAATTATAAATCTATGGGGTAATCTTGAAAGTCAGACGTAAATACATTCTTAGTTTTTCCATTGCGCTCGCCATTGTGTCGATGATTCTTTCGGCCTTTCAATTTAACCGAACTGAAAGGTCACTGTTGGAATCCAACCAGCTATTTTTTCGAACGATTGTCAATGCGAGTTACGATATTGTCGACACAACAGTTAATGAGGCGATAAAGACATATCTCAAAGGAATTACTGATACCGTTGCGTCCCATGTATGGCATGCCGCACCGGAACAAGAAATTGAACAAGTAAGCCAGATCGCCAGTGAACTGCACATTGGACAATCAGGTTATATCTATTTGATGTCACCGCAAGGTGTTCACCTCTACCATCCTTTCTTGCAAGGCAAGAAGCGCGGGCATCTTACTCATATCCAAAAACAACTCAGTATCGACTCTGGTATGATCGAATACTTTCACGCTAATCCTCATGAGATAAGTCGGCGTGCAAAAGTTGCCTATTCGATGAGGCTACCGAGTGGCAATACTTTGGTCGCGACGACCTATAAAGAAGAATTGATGTATTTGGTCGATCTTGAAGGCTTAAAAGATAAGCTGAGAAAGTACGCGTTCGGTGATAGCGGATATGTGTACATTATTGATCTTCAGGGTAACTTAGTGCTTCATCCTGATTATGAACACAAGTCATTGAAAGCCTTGATAGGCTACTCGTCCGAACTGCTAATTGATCGAATCGCAACCCAGCCAGAAGGTCACTTTAGCTACACGGTTTCCAGTGATAATGGCACGACCAACAAAAACGTCTTCTATAAGTTTTACCCCTATCTGAATTGGGTTATTTCCGCAGGTATCTTAGAGCAAGAGCTCAATCGAAATCACAGCCTACTATTCATTAGTTTGATGGCTTTGGTTGTGAGTTTGCTGAGTATTATTGTCGTGTTGGTGCTTTACCTGCGGCATCGTCATCTTAAAATCTTAGATGTTGCGAGCCTCGATTACCTTACTGGTCTTCCTAGTCGGCGGAGTTTTATCGAGCACTTAAAACTGAACGTTGCTCAAAGGTCGCCTTACCCGCTAACAAATGTCGGTGTCATTTTGCTTGATATTGACCATTTCAAACGGGTGAACGATCAATATGGTCATGCTCAAGGCGATAGGGTTATCTGTGAGGTCGCAAAATCGCTAAAGAGATTTGTTAATCGTCGTCGCTTGATTGCGCGCTATGGCGGTGAAGAGTTTATTTTGGTGACATTTGATTGTGATGAGCGTGAGTTATTCGAATTGTCTGAGGAACTAAGACGAAGTGTAGAGCAACTGCAAGGTTTGGTGTCACCTGTCACAATCAGTGCTGGCTGTTGTCACGATCGAGCGCTCACTGATATTGAAACAGCGATCGATAAAGCTGACAAAGCGCTTTATCAAGCAAAAGAGAGGGGACGTAACAACACTCAGACGTATCAAAAGAACGAATATCGCGTTGCTTATATGTGATCAGTTGAAAAAATCGATGTCTTCAAAGGCTGGAAAATTGGAAATCATGCTCTTGAGAGCGACAGACACAAAAAAGCCCAAATAGATCGCTCTACTTGGGCTTTTTCAGAAATATTTGAAATGCTAATCGCTAATTTAAGCTTTCGCTGCTTTCATCGCTTCCGTTTTTTTTTCCTTTTGCATTTTTGCAAGGAAGTAGATATTTACACAAGCGATGAAACCGTTGGTCGCGACCACTGGCCATGCGTCAATCATAACGCCGTATGCTGTAAAGAGAGTACAGCCAATAAAGTTAAGGACACGCAGACGAACGATATCTTTCATTGTTAATGAAATTGCGACCATAATAGATGCCGCGTAACCTAAAATTTCAACCATATTGAATTCCATTGTTTGACCCTCTTAAATTTGCCGATACTTTGTCGGTACCAATTCTTCTCTTCATGAGATGATTGAGGAAGCTCCGTGCCTCGAATGGTCTGGTTATGTTTAACGAGGTAGACTATACCAACTCTGTTTTTGTGATTAAACCCCCAAAACGGGCAGAAGTGAAGGTTAGCGATTACGCAAACGTTTAATGACCTTTCTATTAACATAATTACTATTTATGTTGGGAGGCTAATTGATATTTATTCTTATATAGGTAAGGAAGCCGCGAATGATAAAACGATCCATTTGTGCAACAAAAAGCATAAAAAAAGCAGCGTTATTGGCTTTGATAGCGATTGGACTGACAGCATGTACCACACAAGAAATGCCGCCAACGCACAATTATGGTGTGGTCACCAGTGGTGATTTTGAGTTCATGGAACACGGAGTAACGACGTATTCGTGGCACCCTGAATCAGAGCAGGTTTATCTTTCTCAAAAATACGATGAGACCGTAGTAACCGATCTAGTGCGTGATGCGATTGAAGATCAACTCGCTACGAAAGGTTATCAACTGAATCAAAATGGTGCAGTTGGTGATGTTGTTGTCGGTTTTGGACTGGCCGAAGAATCAGAGTTAAATGATGACTCGATTTTCGATGCGATTAAGCTTTCAACAGGGGTGCCATTTTATGATGGTGACGGAAAAGTCGCCGAGAAAGGATCGCTGTACATTGCTTTTTTCGTACCTAACTCTCAGGTCGTACAATGGCAAGCATTGGCACAGTCTGGCATTCAACCTGATTTAGAGCCAAGCGAGAGCAAACAGCGCATTACTGGCTTTGTTGAAATGTTATTTAGACGCATGCCTAAGCGATAGAATAAGGCGTTGGATGCATTCGTTGAGTCAATATTGGGTGTTGAAAATATGGTCAGATCGCAGATTATACTTTTTTATTTGTAACGAATGGTACAAATACGTAAAGCAACGTAAAGTTCGCGCTTCTTTTGCTAGCATTTGTCTATACTGCTCAAAACGTTAACTTAGGTTTGATTCAATGAAACTGTTTTCCAAATACTCTCTCCCTCTATTAAGTATATTCATTGTAAGTAACGCAGCGATGGTAAGTAATGCAGCTATCGCAGCACCTTCTATAGTACCAAGCCCACCTAGCCTAGGCGCAAAAGGGTATGTGTTAATTGATTTTAATTCTGGTGATGTGCTGGTAGAGAAAAACGCACACACTAAGTTAAACCCAGCGAGTTTGACTAAACTAATGACCAGCTATGTGGCTGGGCAAGAGATGAAGCGAGGCAACATCTCTGCTGACGATCAGGTACGAATCAGCGAGAACGCGTGGGCGAAGAACTTCCCTGACTCTTCAAAAATGTTCATCGAAGTGAACACCGATGTAGCAATGATGGACCTTTACCGCGGCTTGATTATTCAATCAGGTAACGATGCGAGTGTTGCGATTGCGGAACACGTTGCGGGCTCACAAGATGCATTTGTGGATCTTATGAACTCTTGGGCTTCGTCTCTGAAACTAGAAAACACCCATTTTGCGAACGCGCATGGTTTAGACGCTGACGATCTTTATTCGACTCCTTACGATATTGCATTACTAGGTCGTGCGATTATTCGTGATTTACCGGATGTTTATGGCTTATACAGCGAACGTTCGTTCAGTTACAACGGCATCACACAACACAACCGTAATGGCTTACTGCGTGATAGAAGCTTGACGGTTGATGGCATGAAAACGGGCTATACCTCTGGCGCTGGCTACAGTTTAGCGAGTTCGGCGACACAAGGAGAGATGAGACTTATCGCGGTTGTTATGGGCGCATCAAGCGTTAAGAGCCGTGAGTCAGACAGCAAACAGTTGTTGAGCTATGGCTTCCGCTTCTTCGATACTCTAAACCCACATCAAGGTGGAGATGAAGTCGCTGAAGAGAAGGTATGGTTTGGAGCCAAAGATACATTGAAGCTGGGTGTTGCAGAAGACACGTTTATCACACTGCCTAAGTCAGACAGTAAAAAGCTAACGGCATCGATTGAGCTTGATTCTGAGTTGAAGGCACCGATTGCAGAAGGTCAAACTCTAGGTGTGGTTCATTACACCGTTGATGGTGAAGATGTTCAAACTCAGCCATTGATTGCGCTAGAGGCTGTTGAACAAGGTGGAATATTCAAACGTCTGATGGATTACATTAAGTTGTTTTTCGCGAGCCTATTCTAATTAGAATCTTTACCGAGCTAAAAAATAAATGAATGGGTGTTGTGAGTGAATCATAGCGCCCATTGTTATTTCTACATCCATGAAAACACCGTCATCTACTTTCTTTATTAGCCGTAGCGGACGGTTTCGATTACTATACGCAAAATTTAGCAGTGTAGTCACTTATGACCATAGAGATAAAGAACGTAACCGAACCTGAAGTAACTTGTGCCAATTGTCAGGCATGCTGTTGTCGTTTAGAGGTTATGATCATCACAGATACCGGCGTTCCTGAAGAGCATATTGCTTATGACGAGTGGGGCGGCGAGACCATGCTGAGATTAGACGATGGCTGGTGTTCGGCAGTTGATCGAGAAACACTGATGTGTACTATTTACGAAAACCGACCTTGGATCTGCCGTGAGTTCGAAATGGGCTCTTTTGAATGCGTTGAGCAACGTACCGATGTGATGGGCTAAGTAGCATCTTAATGTTTGATTGGTCGTTTATAGAGGCTTGATGAGTTATTGATCGATTGGTTGATTGATTTCTGGTTGAGCTCTAACTGTTTGTGGAACTTAAACACTCCGCAATAAAATCAATAAATACTCGAATTCGTTGGGGCAAATAATCGCTTGCATGGTACACCGCGTACATAGGCAAGTAGTCATTGCTCCAATCTTCTAATAACTGCGTTAATTCCCCATTCTCTACAAATTTTTTGCCCATCCAATCCGGTAAAGCAACCACACCTAAACCTTGTCTAGCCATTTTAAGTAACATTTCTGGACTGTCTGAGGTGAAAATTTGGTTTACTTTCACACTGCTGAATTGGCGGTTTTTATCCGTAAAGCGCCACTCGTTAGCGGGGCTCATTAGTGAATAAGTTAAGCACTTATGCTGGCTAAGATCTTGCGGATGTTTAGGTTTTCCGTGATTTTTTAAGTAATCGGGCGATGCAAAGTAGTGAACTCTATTGTTGAAAAGAAAGCGAGCTTTTAACCCTGAGTCTTCAAGTTGTGATGCTCGAATGGCGACATCTATATTGTGTTCATTGAGGTTAACAATACGGTCGTCGACACTCAGGTTAATGCGGATACCTGGGTGCTGTTCAATGAAAGCTTGAAGCGGCTCACTGAGTAACATCGATGAAAAGGCACTTGGCGCAGATATCTTGAGCTCGCCTTCTACGGATTCTGTCTCACGCTTGAGCTTGCTTTCTATGGCAGACATCTCTTCGAGCAAACGGGAGCAATATTCTAGGTAGTCTTTCCCTGCATGAGTGAGCGATATCTTGCGGCTGTTTCGTTGAAACAGAGTCATCCCCAAGTCACTTTCCAACCATGCGATCTTCTTACTAACCGCACCCTGTGTCATGTTGAACTTATTGGCGGTTGCGGTGAAGCTATTCAGTTGCGCGGTTTCCACAAAGATACGAATACACTCAATCTTATCCATCTTACTCACCTTGTGTTTATCTATTCCAATTTGGAATCTTTACTATCATGAAACTAGCATTTATCACCTTAATTATGAATGATTAAATAACATCGTTGAAATTAATGATTCTTATAGAGGTAGACGGAATGAGTACAGTAATAAGTATTTTGATGGTGATGTTCTTTGTGTTGGCGAGCTCAATCAAGACGCTTGGTTGGCAAAAGAAGGTCTTTGAAATTCAGCTTGGTTTCTTTAAAAGCTATGGCTTGAATAGAAAGATCATGTTTCTCGTGGGGTTAGTCGAATTGACCGGAGCGGCTCTTTTGATTTTAGCCCTATGTGACATCTCACCAGCACAGACTCAATTGATGGGTAGTGCAATATTGGGGGCGACTTCGATAGGGGCGCTTTATTTCCACTTACGCTTTGATACTTGGAAGGACGGTATTCCCGCGATGGTTACTCTGTTGGGCTCTGGCTTCTTGGTCATTGCAGCGTACTAAGTTTATTCGCATGTAGCGATAGAGGTGAGAGGCAAAGAAAATAAGAGTAGGGCACGAAGCCCTACCAAATAGAAATCATTTAAAACTCAGAAGGCACTTCAAATTCCATCCATTCACCGGTTGTTGGGTGAATCAACTTTAGGTAACCCGCGTGTAGGTGCAAGCGTTCGCGTTTGTATCCGTATAAGTCGTCACCACGAATCGGTACACCAAGCCCTAATGGATGAGCACAATGCACACGCAACTGATGGGTGCGGCCTGTTTTCGGATACAGATGAACCTTGGTTTTACCATTGCTGGTACCAATCGCTTCCCAATGAGTTTCAGCGTTACGTCCATGTTCATGGCAAACCAGTTGTCTTGGTCTGTCTGTGATGTCACCGCGCAAAGGCAAGCTGATATCGCCAGATTTACCGTCGATTTCACCATCTAACAGAGCTGTGTATCGTTTCTCGACGGTTCTATCAATGAATTGCTTCTGAATGTGCTTGTTTGACTCCGCCGTCAGCGCCAAGATCAACAAGCCTGACGTCGACATGTCTAATCTATGGATGATCAAAGGCCCTGTCGCATTCGGGTAATGCGCTTTAATGCGTGTATAAACCGAGTCTTCGATAAACTTACCAGGAACCGACAAGAACTCCTCGGGTTTATTCACCACCACGATCTCGTCGTCTTCATAAACAATATCAAAAGACTTACCAACCGCAGGGTTCACGATAAGGGAGTTATCTTCTAGCTCGATGCCGTTTAGCTGGTGGTCGAGGATCTCAAAGCTTTTACTCTGACAAACCGGGTAGAGGTTTCCGTGTTGGCGAATGACAGCTGTTGGAGGTAATCCCCACCAAAACTCAGACAAAGCTAATGGCTTAAACCCGTGTTCAAAAGCAAAGTTAAGCAGCTTAGGTAGGCAACAGTCGCCAGAGCCTTCAAGAGCGTCTTTGCCATCTAACAATTCAAGCAGGTTCTTTGATTCGAGTGCTTGGTTGATAAAGCGATAATGGAACAAACGTTGCGCTTCTAATTCGGCTGAGATCGCTTGGTACTCTTGCTTGCGGCTCTTAAGTTCGCTTTCGATAGCATCAACTTGCAACTGGCGTTCTGCGATCTTTTGTTTCCACTCGATACGGAGCGCTTTTAGGTCGCGCTTCTCTTGGCTGCTTTGATTACCTAATTGTTTAAGCAGGTCAGCGGCTGAATCAAGATTCCCCAACGCTTTCTCTTGATTGGCTTTTTCTCTTAGAATCGTACGCTCAGCCTTGTTAGCAGCCATTGCGATCTGAAATGCTTCAACTGCTTTACTCGCATCGTTTTTGAGTTCATTTAGGCTTGACGTCAAATCATCTAGGTTATGAGTTTGTTCTAGGTTCGTAATGTCATTAATCAAGGTTGCTTGCTTGACTAAGCCTTGCGTGTTTTGGACTTGAAACTGTTGCCCATCAAAAGCAGAAGGAACAAAGGCAATACTTGTTAGCTGAGAGGCGAGTGACGAATCTAACTGCAAACCTGAAAACGCAGAAAGGTAGCCTAGTTCTTGAGTTGTTGGATCCTGAACAAGAAGTACGGCATAGAGGTTGCCTTGCGATGTTTCATTCACACCACAGTCGAGCAGTGACTGTTGAAGCTGCAGCATTGCTAACTCACACATTGGGTGCGGAGTATAGTAATACGGAAACGTAAACCGAGTGGGTAGCGATAAGTCTTGGTTCGCTGGTTGGTTTAAAGCGTGCAGTGGTGTGTATTGAGCAAGGTTTGCTGACATGAAAATCAAACTCTATGGCTGTTCAGTTAGAGTTCGGTATTGTTGTCGAAATGAAGGCAAATGAGAAGCCAAAGCGAAAGATAAATCGGCTTTGGCTTCATTTAGTTGCTTGTGCTTATCCTAAGCGCGTCCGAACTTGATTGAAACTCGATCAGTTCGAGTGTTCTAGCTCTACTTGCTCTGCTTTTTGGTAAGCAGGGTGGTCAGCCAAAAGCTTACCGTATTTAGCAATGTTAGGGTAAAGCGCAGTTGCACCAAAGTTACCAACGATTTCTACGATGAACGACATCATAAAGTCTGCACCTGTTAGTGTGTCTGCAACCAAGTAGGTTTTACCTTCAAGTGCATTATTCACGTAAGTTAAGATCTTTTGGTTTTCGTCGTCTGCATAACCGCCTAGGAAGTTAGTCTCACAGCCGTCTTTCATTACAAAGATCTTAAGCAACATTGGCAAAATACCTGAGCTTTCAGCGAAGTGAAGCCATTGAGAATATTCCACGTAGTCTGCGGTGCCGCGTGTTGGTGCGAACTTACCCTGACCGTATTTGTCGATTAGGTATTCCGTGATAGCGCCAGATTCAGTGATCACGATGCCATCGTCTTCAATGACAGGAGATTTACCCAATGGGTGAACGGACTTAAGCTCTGGTGGCGCAAGAAAAGTGACACTGTCTCGTTGGTATGGCTTGATCTGGTAATCTACCCCAAGCTCTTCCAACAGCCAGATGATGCGCTTTGAGCGTGATTTATTCAGGTGATGCAAAGTAATCATGATTCTACCTAGTTAACTAACGGGTTCAGTTTTTGAATTTATTTAGCTTCGTTTGTTTTGATAACAAGCTTACCGAAGTTTTGGCCTTCTAATAGACCCATGAATGCTTGTGGCGCCTCGTCTAGACCTTCAATTAGGTGCTCACGATAGTGCATCTTGCCTTGAGACAACCATTCTGTCATTTGAACAGCAAACTCGTTATAACGGTGCGCGTAGTCATCAAAGATAATGAAGCCTTGCATCTTAATACGCTTGACCAGCAGCGTACCCATAAGGCTAGACATGCGATCCGGGCCTTCAGGCAGTGATGTCGCATTGTATTGAGAGATAAGGCCACATACAGGAATACGAGCACCGGTGTTAAGCAATGGCATTACGGCATCGAAAACCTTGCCGCCAACGTTTTCAAAATAAACGTCGATGCCGTTGTCACATGCTTTAGCCAGTCGTTCCGCGAAGTCGTCAGCTTTGTGGTCGATACATTCGTCAAAGCCAAGCACGTCTTTCGCGTACTGACACTTCTCTTGACCACCTGCAATGCCGATAACACGACAGCCTTTTAGTTTGCCGATTTGTCCAACGGTTGCGCCTACTGCACCTGTTGCCGCCGCAACGACTAGCGTGTCGCCTTGTTTAGGTTGGCCGATATCAAGCAAACCCATGTAAGCCGTAAAGCCAGGCATACCCATAATGCCAAGTGCATAAGAAGGGTGCGTTGGTTCTTTGCCTAGTTTGATGAGGCCTTCACCGTTAGACACACCAAGATCTTGCCAACCAGTGTAAGCCAGTACCCACTCGCCAATTTCGTAATCAGCGTGGTTTGATTCTTCAACCTGACATACGGTTGCACCAACCATCACTTCATCAATCGCAACTGGGTCTGCGTAAGATTTAGCATCGCTCATACGACCACGCATGTATGGGTCTAGAGAAAGATAAACTGAGCGAAGTAACATCTCGCCATCTTGAATTGTTGGTGCGGCTACTGACTCTAAACGGAAGTTATCTTGAGTCGGTGCGCCAACTGGGCGAGAAGCCAATACGATGCGGCGATTGTCTTGTTGAGTCATTGGATATCCTTAATTTTATATTATGTTTATTTGGAATTAGACCAGTCGTCTAGTCTTGTTGTCTAAAAATCCCGCCATCATCAAATTGATAAGAGGCGGGTTATCTGTCGTTAATAAAGACTAAACACAGTACGTGGTTAGTTTTTACCTTTTAAAATCTGTTGGGTTAGGTTTAAAGCTGATTCTAAGCTGCTTGAGCTCTGGCTTAGTTTGCTCAACAAACTTGCGCCCAACCACATAGAATATAGATTTTGAGCGGTTTCTTGGCTGTCTTCAACTTTAATGGAGCCATCTTCAATACCACCAGCAACACAGTGTTGTATCGTAGAGGTCACTTTTTCAGCCCCTTTTAGTAAGGCTTGACGCATAGGATCAGAAAGATCAGAAACTTCAGCGCTGAGCTTAACGACTAAGCATTTATGAGCGTTACAGGTACCGTTTTCAATCTGTGACCATCGAGTGAAATAACTGATAATTCTCTGGTAATGGTTTCCTTCGCCATGAACCAAAATAGTTTCAACTCTGCTGATGTAGGTCTCAAAATAGTGTTGGATCAGAGCCTCGCCAAATTGCTCTTTCGATTTAAAGTAGTGGTAAAACGATCCTTTTGGAACATCCGCTTCTTTAAGCAATTGCGACAAGCCAACGCCCGTAAAGCCGTTGTTCACTATTAATTGGTAGCCAACATCTAAAACATGCAGGCGTGTGTCATTCGTTTTTTCGTTCATGGGCAGTACTATAATTCAAATTAGACCAGTCGTCTAGTGGTCGATTTTTGAGGGTATATTTGGTCGTTGTTAAAGTAGCTAAATAGCTAAATAGCTAAATAGCCAAAGTGCCAAAGTGCTTTCAAATGTTCACATATAAAAAAGCCCCAACATAGCTCGTATGTTGGGGCTTAAATCAGTCAGTTCGGTTATTTGATAGAGATTAACTCAACATCAAAAATCAGAGTTGATGACGGTGGGATAGGGCCTGAACCGCCTTTACCGTAAGCCAATTGGCTCGGGATAAACAGGCGAACTTTTTGGCCTTCAACCATGTAAGTCAAACCTTCTTGCCAGCCTTTGATTACTTGCTTAAGAGCAAATGAGATTGGCTCGCCGCGCTCAACAGAGCTGTCGAAAACAGTGCCGTCGATAAGTGTACCGTGGTAGTGAACCGTTACTTTACTGTTCTTAGTTGGGTGCTCTGTGCCTGTACCTTCTTCAAGTACAAGGTATTGAAGACCGCTTTCAGTCGTAACAACCCCTTCTTTAGCACCGTTTTCGACAAGAAACTGTTGGCCTTGCTCGATATTTTCTTCGCCAGATTTATGATTCATCCAAGTGCGGTAGATCATGAAGCCAGCCAAAATAAAGACAATGACCGGGATGATAAATTTAGACATAGTAAAACCTATTTATAGTTAATGCTGTATTTCATAGTTAATGCAGAATTTCGCAGTTAATACAGAGTGTGTTAATCAATGGGTTAAAGCCGTGATTAGGGTTGAGTCAAAAGGTAGTTGATCGTTTTTGCGATGCCAGCAACATCTTGGTGACCTGCAGTGAGTACTTGGTATTTACCGTTGATGATAAATGTTGGTACTGAGTTGATTTGACCTTTTACTGAGATCTCTTCTGCTTTCTTAACGTAGTCAAATAGAGCAACTTGCTGTTCTTTATTCAGTTGGTATGGGCTAACCAAACCACGAGAAGTGAACGCTGTCTCTAGTGCTTGTTGACGCTGTTCTGGCGTTGCATCTGCACCCATTTGAACGGCACCAAATAGGTCGTCCATGAACGCGTGGTCAGGTGTCGCGTCAAGTTGCATCACTGCTGTGTAGTAGATCATTGCGCTGATTTGAGCACTTTCATTGAACGTTACGTGCATCTTGCCAATAGTTTGGTCTGTTAGCGACTCAATCTCTGGAATTGCACTTTCCATTTGACGACAGTGACCACAGTTTAAAGAGAAGATTTCAGTGATCGGAGACAGGTTAAATTCAGTTAGAGCAGTAGGAAGTGCTTCGTATTGAACGCCTTTCTGTGGCTCGTCTGTTTCACTACAACCCGCAATAATAAGTACGGCAGCGAGTGCTGTGATGAATTTAGTAAATGGTTTAAACATAATGTTTGCTCTAGCGTTGAGAAGTCGTGAGATTCTAACTATTTAGTACGAATTGGAAAACAATTATAAGGTAAATAAATGCAAACAGTTGGAACTAGCGGGTGATGACAGGCTAGTTGACGGTTAACTGTGATCAAAAGCACTTTTTTGGGATGTGCTTTCTTTTCGTATAAAGTTTTTGTCTAAAGTTTTTCCCTCGGTGCCGATATAGACATTAGTGAATGGTTTATCTGCATGAGTGGTTGGTGAAGTAATGAGATATTTAGCGATAATGTTAAGCATAGCTTTGGCAGGGTGTGAAACGACGTTACCAACGGGTATGTTAGGTGACGATCTGCTAGAAACTGCTCCGCAAACCGATTACGACCTTATGCATCCTGAATGGGGTGTGGTTCAAACGACATCTGTAGCGAGCAATCGCAGTTACTCAGTCCAGAACAGCACTCATCAACAAAAAACCATCACAACCAACTATGGACGTGGTGTCTCGACTAATGACCCACTGGAAGTTTTTTTAAGACAAAACCGTATCGATTTTGAAGTACTGCCGGGCAACCATGTGATGGTAAAGCTGGAACAGCACGTGAACTTTAAAACGGGTTCGGCATTCCCTGAGCCAGCCTACAATCAATGGCTGGATACTTTAGGCAGTTACCTTTCCCAACGCGAAGATATTGATGTGGTGATTGAGGGCCATACTGATAATACGGGCAGTGATCGTGTTAATGATCCGCTTTCTGAGCTACGTGCAAAAGAAGTGAAAGCGCGCTTGGAAAGTAACTATGTTTCGAGTCGTGCTATTTACACTCGCGGCTTTGGCGAATACGTTCCGGCTTGTACTAACGCGTCGCCGCAAGGCAAGGCGTGTAATCGCCGTGTAGAATTGATGCTGATTGTGTCGAAGTAGTCATTTGAGTTTTCTTCCCTAAATTGAAAGCGACGAGATCCAAATAACAGACATAAAAAATCCCTCATATTTGAGGGATTTTTTGTATCTGACTTTCGTTTCGCAGGTTAGCTTATGCGAATTGTTTTTCTAAGTAAGTCACGATATCTGAAGATTCGTACATCCACTTAGTTTTGCCGTTTTTTTCGATACGTAGGCAAGGCACTTTAACGCGACCGCCACCAGCTTCAAGCTCTGCACGGTGTTGATCATTGTTCTTTGCATCACGAAGTTCAAATTGAACCGATTGACGTTTCATCGCGCGGCGCACTTTTACACAAAATGGGCACGCTTCGAATTGGTATAACGTGTGCGTCTTTGCCTGCTCATTCACTTTGCTTTGCTCTTCTTGAGAACGTTTCACACCACGTGGGCTGAATACAAAATTCAATAACAAGATGACACGACCTAAGAACCAACGGATAAACTTCATAACTCTCTCTACATATTTAAAATTAGCGTTACAATTTGCAGCATTATATACACAAGTTTTGCTAGATGCTCGCAACAAACCGCTAATATCTATTTTGTCCGTTCGATCGTGTGAGACTTAGCCACATTTAGTCCTAAACGCTTAGACAGTCGAGTCAGATTTGCTCGGTCTGTTTTTAGAGCTCGTCCTGCTTGCGCCCAGTTAAAGTTGGCATCTTCCAACACTTCAGTAATGATGCTGCGTTGAAAATCGTCCGTCGCGCCACGTAAACCAGCGGATAGGTCGATCGTTGGTGTTGATAATGGTGTGTTTTTTACCTGTGTCGTCGCAATCGGTTGATCTTGGTCGAGTGGACCACAATCTTCTTTAGTGATTGTCACGAGGTTTTTGTTAGTGCTGCGAGCCAATGCTTTCAGTGCTGAACGGCTGATAACGTGTTCAAGCTCACGAACGTTACCTGGCCAACCGTAACGGTTTAGGAATACCAGAACATCAGAACGGAACTTAACTTGGTTGATACCAAGCTTACGGCGCGCTTGTTCTAGGAAGAAACCAGCTAATAAGCTGATGTCGTCACCACGCTCTTTCAATGCAGGTACCGCGATAGGGTACACACTAAGTCGGTGATACAAGTCGGCTCTGAATCGACCGTCTTCAACTTCTTGCTTTAAGTCTCGGTTGGTTGCAGCCAGAACACGAACATCAATGGTTTGGATGTTGTCTTGGCCTACCGGTTGGATTTCGTTGTTTTGCAGCGCACGCAGTAACTTACTTTGTGCTGCCAAAGGCAATTCACCAATTTCATCTAAGAACAGTGTGCCGCCATCGGCTAGAGCAAACTTACCTAAGCGGTTTTTGTCTGCGCCAGTAAATGCGCCACGAACGTGACCAAATAGTTCACTCTCTACCAAGTTCTCAGGAATAGCAGCACAGTTCACGTAGACCAACGGATTACGCTTACGTTGCGATTGGTGGTGCAGGGTGCGAGCAACGAGCTCTTTACCAACACCAGTATCACCATGAATCAGAATATTAAACTCAGACGGCGCTACAACCGCGATGTCGTTCTTAAGCGCGACCATGGTGTCACTGTTACCAATTAACTCGCCGCCGTCACGTTCCCACGCTTCTACGTTCAACTCTTCCAGTAATTGCTTTGACTGTTTTGCTTGATGCTCAAGTTGCGAGAAAGTCATCGCCATCTGCATGGTTGAAGCCGCAATAGCAGCGAGAACTTCTAGGTTACGAGCAGGAATATTCGCAAAGACATCAGGTTTTAGGCTGTCTAGGGTTAGCACTCCTAACAATTTGTCACCAAACAGCAGAGGCAAACCCATGCAGGCATGCATTGGTAAATCGCCGTCGTGGTCGATCAGTAAGCCATCGAAAGGATCAGGCAATGAGCTATCAGCATCAAAACGAACAGGAGAACGTGATACGCAAATCTCATCAAAGCGAGGGTGTTCCGAAATGATAAAGCGGCGACCGAATGTATCTCGACTGAGCCCTTGCATTGCGATGGGTACTAGCGTGTCGCCTTGAAGGCTTAAAAGCGCGACGCAATCACACGTTATGGTTTTACGAATGGCATCGATTAGGCGATTAAAACGGTCTTGATCGTTCACACCGCTGGCTAAACCAATGGTCATTTCCATGAGAGTGGATGCTGAGATATCTTGCATAAAGGGCTCATACTGTTTGTATTTTTATACATGGTAGAGTCTTTATGACACAAAAAAAAGGTCTTTTTGACTAAAGTTTGAAGTGAATTTTTGAAAGGATGCCAGACACAGCAAGCTTTCGCATGTTGGCACCGTTTGTGCAATGTGTCCATTACGTGTTGTCTATATGACTGAATAACTGACCTATAGTTGATTTGAATCAATTAATGCCCATTTATCAGTCCACGTGATTCTCATAAAAAATGCAGCCAGAGAGCTCATTGAGAATGAATTGGTATAAAGTCATCTTTAAATAAAACTAGTCAATTTGACTCAAGTGGTCAAAAGACTAAGTGTTCGGAGTAAATCAATGCTAAACAATCTACATATCAACATCATCAAATCGACGATTCCTCTTTTAGAAAGCGCAGGCCCTGCTTTAACTCAACACTTCTATCAACGTATGTTCACGCATAACCCTGAATTGAAAGATATCTTCAATATGACTCACCAAAGAACAGGTCGCCAAGGTGTGGCACTGTTTGAAGCTATCGCGGCTTATGCTAAAAACATTGAAAACCTAGCAGCGTTAACCACCGCGGTTGAACGTATTGCACAGAAGCACACAAGCTTTAACATTCAACCAGAGCACTATCAAATTGTTGGTTTGCACCTGATTGAAACACTACGTGAATTAGCTACTGAGGCATTTACTCCAGAAGTGGAAGAAGCATGGACTGCCGCTTACCTATTCTTAGCGCAAGTATTCATCGACCGTGAAGCTGAACTTTATCTACAGCGCAAGCAGGCTGTTGGTGGCTGGGAAGCAGCACGTGCATTCGTAATCGCAGACAAGATCGAAGAGTCAGCACTCGTAACAAGCTTCATCTTACAGCCAAAAGATGGCGGTGAGGTTTTGGATTACACACCGGGTCAATACATCGGTATTGAAGTGAAACCTGAAGGCGCACAATACAGCGAAATTCGTCAGTATTCACTGTCAGACAAGCCGAACGGAAAATACTACCGTATCTCTGTGAAGCGTGAAGGCCAAGGTCAAGAAACGCAAGGTGTTGTTTCTAACCACATGCACGATACCGTTGCTATCGGCGATGAAGTTAGCCTATACGCACCAGCAGGTGACTTTATGTATCAAGAGCGCAGCAAGCCAGTAACGCTCATCTCTGCAGGTGTTGGTGTAACGCCAATGCAGTCTATGCTTGAGTTCTTGAACAACGAGCAGAAAAACGAACCGGTTCTTTACCTTCACGCTTGTGAAAACGTAGGCCAACACTCTTTCACGACTCGTGTTAAAGATATTGTTGCTGACAAAGGTTGGGAAGCGAAAACGTGGTACATGAACAAAGACGAGTCTGCATGTGAGAACACACATCAAGGTCAAATGGATCTAGCGTCTATCTCTGATACTAAAGGCTTTGAAGAGAGTGATTTCTATATCTGTGGCCCTGTTGGTTTCATGAAGAACATCGTAGAGCAGTTAGACGCACTTAAAGTAGATCGCTCACGCGTACACTACGAAGTATTTGGCCCTCACGCTAACTTCTAATAGCTCTCGCCAGTTCTATTAACACTCGCCTGAACTATTAACACCTTGCCTATTCAAAGGCCTCACATTGTGAGGCCTTTTTTCGTTTTCGTCCCTTCAAATCGTGTTCGTCATGACTAGGCGACATGTGACACGCAATTGAGATTGAGTCGCAGAAATCCCCAATTCTAGTTAGTCGAATCGTTTACGCCGATCTTATTGACTTACATCTCTTATAAATCACTTTTTTTACTCGAAATAAATCATTAGAAAATCCGTGTTATTGAGTGAAACGAATTTGTTTCATGAATTAAAATATCGCTATTTGCTTTGAAGGTGCTTTTAACGTTGGTTAAAAGTATAGATATCGCCTGTTTTCATTAATAAAACTGTCACACCCGTCATCTAGTCTTGCGTTCATCAATTAACGGGATGGATAGGGATAACGAATGAATATCAAGGATGTGGCAGTTCTCGCGGGTGTTTCTCCTGCGACAGTCTCTCGATTCGTTAACACACCAGAATCTGTGGCTTCTGCTACAGCTCAAAAGATCGAGCGTGTCATCGATACGACAGGTTATCGAATAGACAGGAAGTCGCATGCTCTTGAGTTCAATAAAAACCCAACGATTGGCGTATTGATTCCGAGTTTATTGAATCCCGTATTTTCAGAAGTTGTTGCAGGTATTCAGCAGCGCGCGCGGCATTTTGGCTACTCGACTATAGTGCTGGACACTCAATATGACAGTGAACAAGAACAACAAGCAGCTATCGATCTGATCCGTCAAAGAGTGGAAGGTGTGATCTTAACGATAGCCGATGTGTCTGATAATGCTGCACTCGAATTACTCCGAAGTTTTAAATTTCCTTACTGTTTGCTTCACAACCAATCTGTTGAAAATGAACCTTGTGTCTATGTTGATAACTATCAAGCAGGTAAGGATGTTGCAGAGAAAATTCTAGAATATGGCCATATCAAAATAGGAATGATTACAGGGCACTTTGCCTCATCCGACCGTGCAAAAAAGCGTTATGAAGGGTTCAAACAAGGTCTCTATGAGAAGGGGGTTGAACTAAGCCAGCTTCTTGAAGTCGACCAAAACAAACTTGTTCCGTTCACGGACTCTGAGATGAGCTTATTAAGCGGTGAGTGTGGTCCTACGGTTTGGTTTTGTAGCAATGATTTACTTGCGCTGAAAACAATGAATGCGTTGAAGAGTACAGGTAGACGAATCCCACAAGACGTTTCGGTTGTGGGCTTTGATGGTATGGGGCTTGGGCAATTGGTGAGTCCGAATTTGGCTACTGTGGCTGTTCCTCATATTGATATGGGGAAAATGGCCGTCGATATTTTGTTTAACGCAAAAGCAGGCTCAATCGAGCGGTTTGAATTTGCGTTGAAGTATGAATTACAAATGAAGGGATCGCTTGGTGCGGTTCCCGTTATAACCCAATTTAATTAATGGAAAATTCGTTGGAGAACATAATGGCACCACATCAATTACTACGAGTTAATAAGTCATCAAAAACTAGAAAATTAGCGAGCTTAATTCTTGGTTTTGCTGGCGTCGCTTTTCAAGCGCAGGCATCTGATGCGATTTGTTACAACTGTCCACCGGAATGGGCTAACTGGGGGGGACAACTTCAGTTAATTAATAAAGAGTTGGGTATCCGAGTTCCTATGGACAATAAGAACTCAGGTCAGTCTTTATCTCAGTTAGTTGCAGAGAAGAATAGCCCAGTTGCTGATGTGGTCTATTACGGTGTTTCTTTTGGTATTAACGCAACAGAACAAGGCGTTGTTGATACATATAAGCCTAAAAATTGGGACCAGATTCCAGAAGGTATGAAAGATCCTAACGGGAACTGGTTTACTATCCACTCAGGCACGATTGGCTTTTTTGTGAATGTTGATGCTCTTGATGGCGCAGAAGTGCCGACGAGCTGGGAAGACCTGTTGAAGCCAGATTATAGAGGTATGGTTGGGTATTTAGATCCAACGAGTGCTTTTGTTGGTTACGCAAGTGCTGTAGCGGTTAATGAGGCTATGGGCGGCGATATTGATAATTTCAAACCAGCCATTAAGTATTTTCAGCAGTTAGCGAAGAATCGACCAATTGTACCTCGACAAACTTCTTATGCCCGTGTGATTTCTGGTGAGATCCCTATTTTAATTGATTACGACTTCAATGCGTATCGCGCAAAATACAACGATTTTACTAATGCGGCTTTTGTTATTCCCAAGGAAGGCTCTATCGCTGTTCCTTATGTAATGAGTAAAGTGAAGAATGCTCCGAATTCAGAGAATGCTCAGAAGATTTTAGACTTTGTCTTGTCAGATAAAGGCCAACAATTATGGGCAGAAGCCTATTTACGCCCAGTAATTGATGGTGTGATGAGCGAAGAGGCGCAAAGTAAGTTCCTCCCAGCATCAGAGTACGAACGAGTAGGCTCTGTTGATTTCGCAAAAATGTCTGAAAATCAATCTACATTTGCGGATATGTATATTCGAGAAATGAACTAATAGCCTATTAAAATGTTGGATGGCGGGGCTACACCCGCCAATATCTCTATGAAAAATGATCGTATTTCCTTATTTCTGATTTTGCCAGCCATCACCGTTAGCTGTGCATTTTTTCTATTGCCAGTCGTGCAGTTAATCAAGGTTTCGCTAATAGATGGCGGCGCTATAAGTTACTGGCATATTTTAACTAGACCTATCTATTTAAAAAGTTTGATTTCGACAGTTGGACTGTCTGTTTTAGTCACTCTGGTTAGTTTAGCGATAGCGACTATCTCAGGATTGTTTTTGACTCGCTATGACTTTAAAGGTAAGCAGATCTTGGTTGCAATGTTGAGCTTCCCATTGGCTTTCCCAGGTGTTGTTATTGGTTTTTTTGTCATCATGCTTTCAGGGCGACAGGGGCTTTTTGCTCAGCTTGGGTTGATGTTGACGGGTGAACGTTGGATGTTTGCTTATACGATGGCAGGGCTGTTTTTGGGTTATTTATATTTTTCTATTCCACGGGTTGTATTGACCGTAATGGGAACGGCGGAAAAGCTTGATCACAATCTACTTGAAGCCGGTCGATCCCTAGGTGCAAATCGTTGGCAGATCTTTAAAGACGTCACGCTTCCGGCGTTAACCCCCGGCCTAATCTCTTCGGGTTCGATTTGTTTTGCTACATCTATGGGAGCATTTGGTACCGCGTTTACGTTGGCGACTAATATCAACGTTCTTCCTATGACGATATATACCGAATTTACGCTCAATGCCAATTTCGCAATGGCAGCTGCACTGAGTTTGATTCTCGGCCTAGTGACTTGGTTTTGTTTGGCGTTGGCTAAGCGATATGGCAACGCATCTGCAGCGATGGGGGGATAATAATGAAAAAAGATAAATACTTTTACATGCAGCTGTTTTTCACATTGACGGTATGTGCGTTCTTGATTGTGCCGGTGTTTATGTCGGTAGTCGCTGGTCTTACAAATAACTATTTTGTCGGTGTTAAAAGTGGGTTTACCTTTCGTTGGGTTGAACAAGTATGGGCACTGTATTCAGATACGATTTGGTTAACCCTACAAATAGCCATTGCAACCACGTTAATCAATGTTGTCATAGGTGTACCGTGTGCTTACGTACTTGCGAAAAGTAAAAGTCGATGGGCTTCTATTTTTGACGAGCTACTTACACTCCCCATAGCAATTCCGGGGATGGCAATTTCGTTAGGTTTGATTCTAGCGTATGGAGGGTTTAATGACTTCCGCTCAAGTTGGATGTTTATTCTTGTTGGTCATGTGATTTTCACATTGCCTTTCATGGTTAAGTCTGTCCTATCAATTTTGCAGAGTATTAACTTCCGTGTTCTTGAGGAAGGCGCTGCAAGTCTTGGAGCGACTTTTTGGCAGCGATTTTTCGATGTGATTGTACCCAACTGCAAGGCTGGTATTGTCGCTGGTATGTTGATGACACTCACTTTGTCTATTGGCGAGTTTAACCTGACATGGATGCTACACACACCATTGACGAAAACGCTGCCTGTTGGACTTGCTGATTCATATGCTTCTATGCGACTTGAGATAAGTTCAGCGTACACACTTATTTTCCTTTGTTTAATTCTCCCTCTATTGGTCTTGGCTCAAGCGTTGAACAAGAAACCAGTGATAAATAATTAAGATCAAAATCAATATGTTAGAACAACAAAATGGCGTGGAAATTTCGCTAAATAATATTACGAAGACATTCCCAGATGGAACCTTGGCGTTAAAGCCGACAAATCTCAAAATTGAGGCGGGCGAAATCTTAGTTTTGCTGGGCCCATCAGGATGCGGAAAGACAACTACGTTGCGTATGATTGCAGGCCTAGAGTTTGCGGATGAAAATGGCGGCACGATTGAGTTTGGTGATCATGATGTTACGTGTTTGCCAATCGAACAGCGTAAAGTTGGGATGGTGTTTCAGTCTTATGCTCTATTCCCGAATATGAATGTTAGCGAAAACATTGCGTATGGGCTTAAGGTTCGTGGAGTCGCTCCGTCTGAGATAACCAGAAAGCTAAAAGAGATGCTTAGCATGTTCGACTTAGAAAAATATGCGAGTCGAAATGTCCATCAGCTTTCAGGAGGCCAGCGTCAGCGCGTCGCTTTAGCAAGAGCAATTATCACAGAACCTGATGTTCTTTTACTTGATGAACCGTTATCTGCATTAGATGCTCTGCTGAAACAAAGGTTACGTGGTGATATCCGAAATCTCTTAAAAAAACTCGGTATTACAGCGGTATATGTCACTCATGATCAAGAAGAGGCAATGGCTATGGGGGATCGCATTGCGGTTTTAGACCATGGGGAAATTGCGCAAATTGGTTCAGCAAAAGATATCTATTTGAAGCCAGTTAACAACTTTGTTGCCGATTTTATTGGTCAAATGAACCGACTCGAAGGACAAGTGAGTGAGGGATGCCTGTTATTGGATACATGTAAGCAGATTATTTTGCCCGATCAGGTTCTCGCACAAGTATCTACTCACAAAGAAATTAGCGTAATGCTAAGGCCTGAAGATATTTTATTAACGGAAGTGACTGATAAAAACAACGGACTAACGGCAACGGTTATTAGTACGGTCTTTCTTGGTGATCGTACACGTGTCACTCTCTCTGGGATACAGAAAATGAGCACTTTGATGGTTGATTGCTTTGCGCGCGTTGATTACCAAACTGGTCAAGTTGTCGCGGTCTCTTTTGCCCCTGAACGGCTCATCCCTTTGAAGAAGTAATACCATGTTAATTGCACAACTGACAGACTTGCACATCAAGCGGGGGGGCAAGCAGGCCTATAAGAAAGTTGATACGTTGAAATGTTTATATGATGCCGTCAATCATATCAATGCCTTACATCCAAAACCTGATTGTGTTGTGGTGACGGGAGACTTGGGTGATTTCGGAGTGCCTGAAGAGTATCAATTGATCAATAAGGCTCTCGCAGAATTTGAAATGCCATTGTATGTTATTCCTGGGAACCATGATGATAGACACAATCTGCGTCAGGGATTGTCGAATCTTGTTTCATTTGATCACGATGAATATTGTAATTTTGTCGTAGATATCCATGACGAAGTACTTATTGGCTTAGACACTTCGGTCCTTGGTAAACCTTATGGATATTTAGCAGCGGATACTTTGGAATGGCTTAGTTTGGTATTAGAGCAATATCGAGATAGGCCAATAATGTTGTTCATCCATCACCCACCGATGGCCGTAGGTTTAAATCATATGGATGTGCAGAACTTGCAGAATGCTGATGAATTTTACGAAATAATTAAGCCTTTTAGCAATATCTTGGGTATTTGTGCTGGCCACCTACATCGACCAATTACGGCAGTTTGGAATTCAATTCCAGTTTGGGTGGGGCCTTCTCATAGTCATTCAGTCACATTAGATCTGGATCCAAAGGCAAACTCGTCATTTTCATTAGAACCTAAAGCTATACAGCTTCTGACCATAGCTGAGAATTCTGTGGTTTCTCATATTAGTTATATAGAAGATAGTGATGGTCCCTATCCATTCTTTGACCAATATGGTGCTTTGATCGATTAAACCATTTCGATCGTAAGTTGATTCAGCGCGAACCAATAACGCCATTTGTTACACGTAACAAATGGCGTTATTTTGGGAGCTAAGAGCTAAGAGCTAAGAGCTAATTTTTTGTTGGTACAGATAAAACAACTGAGTTTTACCAAGTAAACTCTAAGAGCGCTTAACCTTTTTGGACATGTAATCAGAATCAAAAAACTCCGGCCAATACATCTTCACGTAACCACCTGCAACCCAAATCACTAGGAGAGTCGCGATGGTTAGCTCGAAGAAACCAAACTTGTGCAGCCAATACCATTGTGGGTATTCCGCGCCGAAAAACGTAGTTAGACGATGCATGGCAATAGCGCTGATCACGGAAGGGAAAGTGACGGCAGCAATCGAAGGTTGAAATTTCAGACGCATCAATCGTATGTAACACAAGTAGATCAGTAGCGTCATGGTAATAGCAATGCCAGCCAACGCGCCTGTTAGAATCGGGTCTGGGCTGTCGAAGTTAACCAAGTAAGCCGCTAAAGACAGGTTCACAGGTGCTGCCATGATGGCTAAGGTTGGCCTCGCTCGGCGTGGCAGGTTTCCTTCGAATACCAATCGGTACAACACCACTGGCAGCATTAGGAAATAGATACCGATACAAGTGGCCGCAAGTGTTTCTGAAAAAACGGTGTGCCCAAATTGTGAACCTGCTAAGGAACTGCTGATTAACCCCACCGGATACAGAAACCAACTCGGTACAATGTTCGACATTTTGAAGTTGATGATCTGGAAACTAAAGAACAACACCATCATGGTAAAATGTAATAACAACGCGCAGAACCAGACTGGGTAAGCAATGACTGGAGAGATTTCGGCTAAATAGTCGCATAGAATCAATAACGCCATGCTCATTGGTGCCATCAAGCTTCCACTAAGCGGATGACGAATGTCATTGATGAAAGTATTAAAGCTGGTGAGATAACGAAGTAAAACGGGTAGCAATAACAGTGCGCCAAATGCAGCAAGGTAAGGGCGAATGATCTCACCAACCCCAGGCAGATATAATGCCCAAGCTTGTCCTAGTCCAATAACACCAAGTGCCAAAGACGCCTGAGATGGCGGCACATTTTTTACTTGGGTTAACCTTCTCCAGTTCAACGTCTTTCTCCAACTAGTTATTTATAGAATGTGAGCTGTTTATATAATATGAGTCAATTATAGAATTTTTGCTCTAGAGTGAGCGCTCAGTTGTGTCCTCAATAGATGTTAAGGACACTCAAATAATTTTGAGTGGATGATAGCAAGTTTAACGTTTGCTTTTTTGATTTTGATACGAAATCGGGACATTAAGCACGAGGAAAGTGTGCTTTATTTTTTGAGTGATTTATAAATACCGAGCTGGGTTTGCTCATGTATCAATGGAACTTGACTGTATTAGTGGAACTTGACGAGTTACGTTTAAGTTCCACATTTGAACTACCGTTCTCAATGTCGTTAACGTACTTCCTCTTGCTGAGGGAGGTCTTGCTGTCTTAGTTTCTCGTTTTTGAGCGTACGGTTGAGTAATTGGCTATAAATTGGCTGACCTCCTAACATCTGAGCAATGATTACTGCGCCCAAGCAGGTGATGATCAACGGTAGGATGAGATAGTAGTTATTGGTCATCTCAATAACCAACAGTATGCCAGTGATAGGCGCTCGTACGGTGGCGGCAAATAATGCGCCCATGCCAGCAATCGCAAACATACCCGGCTCTATATTCAGTTCAGGGAAGAATGCCGCCGCGATAAGCCCAAACGCGTAACCAAAGAGCGTTCCTAGAGCAAGCATTGGTGCAAAGATACCACCCGGTGCACCAGAGCCGAAACAAAGTAGCGTGGTGAGCACGCGCCCTAAAAAGATTAACAGCAGCACGTTTGCGTTGTAGTTGCCATTAGTGATATTCGGGATGATACCAATACCACCGCCAGTCAACTCCGGTATATAGAGCAGCAATAAGCCAAAGCAACCGCCCAGCAGGGAACCTGTTATTAAGTAGCGTTTACGGTCATTCTTGTGTATTGCCACAAACAGGTCTTGCGAAAGTGTAATCAGCTTATTGAAAATCACACCAAACAGGCCGAACAACACACCTAACAACAAGAATAACCACAGAGCATCCAGTTCAGGCGGTTGGTATTGAGGCATTGTGATAACGGCAGACTGTCCGTTGATTGATCGAAAAACGATGTTGGCTGAAACCGCGGAGATGATGACGGCTTTAATTGATATGAGTGAGTAGCGAAACTGTGGTCTCATCTCCTCGACTACAAACATGATGCCAGCCAGTGGTGCATTGAATGCGGCGGCTAAACCACCTGCGGCACCCGAAGCTAATAGTGAGTGGCGAGTGTCGTCATCTTTGACCCGAAAGATATCGGTGACCATGCGACCAATACTGCCGCCCATTTGAACGGTTGGTCCTTCTCGACCTAAAACCATACCAGAACCTAATGCGCCCATACCTCCAAAGAATTTTACTGGCAATACTCTCCACCATCGAACTGGGCGCATACCGTCCATCGCCCCTTCAATTTCAGGGATGCCTGAGCCTGCAGCCTCTGGAGCAAAGCGATGAACGAGGAAGTAACCAATAAAGGCAAATGCAGCACTAATAAGGAAAGCGGCAAGCCAAAGGGGTAAATAGCTACCGATTTCATCTTTAAGCCAGTCGGTGCGAGTTTCTGTGATGAAATGAACCGCGACTTCGAAATAGGTACCCACCACACCAGCAAGTATACCTACAATACAAGAAAGAAAGAGAACGGAAGCGGGTGTCTTATCTCTTGAGAGAAATTGATTAATAGCATCCCTTGGCATTTTGGCTAATAAGGATTGCTTAATTTTCTCTCTTCTGGTCATTTAGATAAGGCTCCTGAATGGGTTAAGGCGGGTTTGTCGTAAATTATACGCGTCCTCTGCATATCCTATAGCAGCAAAGATGAAAAGTTGAATTTCATTTATGGAATGTGCGTGTTACATAAATGGAATCTATGGGCAATTGTGGAATCGCCGTCACAATTTTGATCGATTCTCTGTTGGTGGCTTGAATATCCCCAAAAATGAACCATAGTTAAATCGTAAAGCAACATAACGAACCGCAAGGAGAAGTGAGGTTTTACACACAATTTGGATGGATTCAGAAACAAAGTTTTAGTTCCTCGTTAAATGTTCAGGTCGATATTTAAGGCTTCCTGATTCGCGAACTCACGATTGAGTAACGAGGGTGAGGCGTACTGATAAAGTACGCCTTTAGTTCGTTTGGAGCATCCAACTTTCGCATCTACTTATCTATTTACCCTCTATTTATCTCTACTCTTATCTCTTCTGATTATATTTGCGCCATATCTCTATTAATGAATCTCAGTGTAATACCAATCGTAGTAAATAACTGGTCACCCTAGCTGGTTAAAACACTCGATAACTGCGTTATAATTTTTTATTGTAGAATAACTACTTATCAAAAAATTACGCCTTGTTCTCAAGCCTTTTTCCTGCGCTATTTCTGATCACTTACTTACTGTGATTGGTATAAACAATCGATTGGGGTCAATTTCTCCGTGATTGAGTATATACTCCCTGAAAAAGGAGAACTGATATGACCAAAAAAGTTCCTACAAACATAATTACGGGTTTTCTGGGTGTCGGTAAGACGACCGCTATTTTGAACCTACTAAAAAACAAACCTGAGAATGAAAAC
Organism: Vibrio sp. QJM3NY_26; assembly: GCF_057786005.1. Taxonomy (NCBI): domain Bacteria; kingdom Pseudomonadati; phylum Pseudomonadota; class Gammaproteobacteria; order Vibrionales; family Vibrionaceae; genus Vibrio; species Vibrio sp. QJM3NY_26. The sequence goes on from NZ_CM173516.1 coordinate 1,444,942, forward strand.
TGGGCTGTTCTGGTTAATGAATTCGGGGAAATCGGCATTGATGGCGCATTGATGACAGATCAAGGCGCTTTGATTAAAGAAGTGCCGGGTGGTTGCATGTGTTGTACTGCAGGCGTTCCAATGTCGGTGGGCATTAATGCTTTACTGCGCCAAAAGCCGGACCGTTTATTGATTGAGCCAACTGGGCTTGGTCACCCTAAACAGGTTATTGCGACACTCACTTCAGAGCAATACACACCTTATGTTGATTTAAAAGCGACGCTTGGCTTGGTTGACCCACGAAACTTATCCAATGAAAAGTACACGTCGAATCAGAATTTCAATGATCAGCTGGACAGTGCAGATGTGATTCTTGGTACTAAGGTTGACCTTGTTCATTCTGAAGACATCGATGTGTTCAATGATTGGGTGGCGGATCAAACGCCAGCCAAAGTCTTCCACAAGCTAATCCACGATGGTGAAGTGCCATTGGAAGTGTTGGATATTGAAAGAGTATATGGCAGTGCTTCCTCTCATATTGAATCGCACCATCACGATCACGCTGAACAAGAGCCTCAATTCCAACTTCCTCCCGGTGAAGCTTTCATCCGAAAAGAGAACAAAGGACAAGGCTACTTTAGTTGTGGGTGGCTATTTGGCGCAGAGCATAAATTTGATTTTGATGAGCTATTCTCTATGTTGTCGGATCTAACGGCTGAGCGTGTAAAAGCGGTGGTGAATACTGACCAAGGTTGTTACGCGTTTAACGTGGCGAATCAAGTCGTATCAGTGAATGAAATTTCCCTTGATGGCTTCGAATCTCGACTTGAAGTGATTGACTCACAACAGATGCCTTGGGCTGAGCTCGAACAGATTTTGCTTAAGCTGTGTGGTATCAACTAGCTCAATTATCCTGTTTGAAACGATGATTCTGGTGTTTGCTTCGCGGATGGTGAAGTAAACACCAGATTAAATGAGAAAGTTTGCGTTATATCACGATAAATGTGAGATAAATCACTCTAATTACTTTATAGTGCTCGGCTGAAATAAGAATGTAGGCTGTCTGCTTAAGGAACCCGTAACAATGTCATTTTCTTCTCAAGGTTTTGCTCCTGAATTAGTCAAAGCGTTGACTGAGTGTGGTTATGAAAAACTCACTCCAATTCAACAAAAAGCGATTCCAATGGCTCGTAAAGGCCATGATATTTTTGCTACTGCTCAAACCGGTACGGGTAAAACAGCGGCATTCTCATTGCCTGTTATTCAGAGTCTTTTGAATAGCGGTAAAAAAGCATCTCGTGGTACGGCTCGTGGCCTAATTCTTGCGCCAACTCGTGAGCTAGCTGCGCAGATCGCTCAAAACATTAAAGACTACGTTAAATACACTGAACTAAGCGTTTCTGCGGTTTACGGTGGTAACAAGATGTCTTCACAAGTTCGTCAATTAGAACTGGGTGTTGATATTTTGGTTGCAACACCAGGCCGTTTAGAAGAGCACTTAGAAGCGGGTAATGTGTCTATTGCTAACCTAGAATTCCTAGTATTCGATGAAGCTGACCGTATACTTGATATGGGCTTCATCAATGCCGTTCGTAAGATCATGCTAGATGTAGAAACGTCTCCACAAATCATGATGTTCTCGGCAACGACTTCTACTCAGTTAAATCAATTGTCTGTTGATATTTTACGTAAACCAAAACGTATTAGTGTTGAGCGTGAAAACTCAACGGCTGCTACTGTCGGTCACGTGGTTTACCCAGTAGATCAAGAGCGTAAAACAGAACTGCTTTCTGAGCTTATTGGCCGTAAAAACTGGCGCCAAGTTCTTGTATTCGTGAACTACAAAGAAACAGCGAATGATGTGGTAAAAGAGCTTAAGCTAGACGGCATCAAAGCAGTACTTTGTCACGGTGATAAAGCGCAAAGCGCTCGTCGTCGTGCTCTGGATGACTTTAAAGAAGGCAGAGCGCGCGTAATGGTAGCAACCGACGTTGCGGCTCGTGGTCTTGATATCGAAGACTTACCACACGTAATTAACTACGACATGCCTTTCCTAGCGGAAGATTACGTTCACCGTATTGGCCGTACAGGTCGTGCTGGTAAACAAGGTCACGCGATTTCTTTCGTTAACCGCGAAGAAGAGCTGACTGTTGTTCAAGTTGAAACACTGATTCAACAACGTATTCGCCGTGTCGAGCAACCAGGTTATGAACCGAAGAAACGTGATGCTTACATCGAGAAGTTGAACACAAAATCGGCTTACAAAAACCGTCAGGGTCGCAAGAACAACGCGAGCGAAGAGCCTCAAGATCAAGCAAGCGCTGAACGTCGTTTGACTATGATGAAGCGAATTAAAAACCGTCGTAAGTAATTACGGTTGGTGATTGAAAAGAGCCACGGTGATGTGGCTCTTTTTGTTTTAACACTGTTCTGTTTATAAAAGCTCTTGGTATAAATAAACCTAATTCAGTAGCGAGCTCTAATGTGTGTTGATTCAATAATCAGCGCTCTCAGACAGTACTTAAATTTTGGGTAACTTCAGTTATCAGATAACACTAAGCCAGTAAGGTAATGATATGGATAGCGCACTACTTTGGGCTTTTATTCCCACGTTCTTCTTTGTGTCAATCACGCCCGGCATGTGTATGACTTTGGCGTTGACGCTAGGAATGAGTGTTGGATACAAGCGTACATTATGGATGATGATCGGTGAATTGGCTGGTGTTGCGGTGGTTTCCATTGCTGCGGTATTGGGTATTGCATCTATTATGTTGAACTACCCGTGGCTATTTACGGGCTTTAAGTTTGTGGGTGCAAGCTACTTGTTCTATTTGGGTGTTCAGATGTGGCGTTCAAGAGGCAAACTGGCGATCAGTACTGACAACCAAACAACCAAAGTCAGTAATGATTGGGATTTGGTGGTGCAAGGTTTCGTGACGGCAATCGCTAACCCGAAAGGTTGGGCGTTCATGATTTCGTTATTGCCTCCTTTTATTAACAGTAATAAAGACTTAGCCCCGCAATTGTTGATTTTAGTGTCTATTATTCTGGTTTCTGAATTTGTCTGCATGACCTTGTACGCGACAGGCGGAAAGAGCTTAAAACATATGCTGGGTAAAGCCGATAACGTCAAGTTGATGAACCGTATCGCAGGTACGCTGATGATGGGCGTTGGTGTGTGGTTGTTCGTGAGTTAATTCTGGTTAGCCGACAACGAGCAAAGATCCCCGACTTAGTCGTTCCTCCTTCTCGAGGATGACGGTGAGTGCTTTGGGGTGAAGAGCAGTTTACGAAGCAGTAGATCATTAGTTGAATCAAAGAGCGTATAGAATTTAAAAAGAGCGATAGGGTATTTGGCCTTATCGCTCTTTTTGATTTTACTTAGCTAGCGAACAGAAACTAGATAACAGTAAGGTTGCTGATCTTAGCTAGATTTACGTATTAAACCGCGATTTCACCGCCGTTTTCACGACGAATCACAACCGTAGATGCTCTTGGGCGAACTGAAATTCCTGACGGAGTCTCTTCTGCTGCGTCTGCGCTGTATGGCCAGTTGCCTGGGTGCTGAATGTTTACAAACAATGACTTGTAGTCTGGGCTGATGGTAAAGCCTGTTACTTCACAACCGTTAGGACCAACAAAGAAGCGCTTGAGTTGTGCTTGGTTCTCGGCACTAATGACTTCTTGAGTGCCATTTTCATCCGTTAGCTTTGATGGGACTACTGCTAGCATTTGATCATTGGTGTAGCCGGTCACTTCATCTGCACCGTTATCGGTTTGAATCCACAAGATGCCACGAGCATCAAACGCCAAACCGTCTGGGCTCGCGAATTGGTTCATGTCTGTTAAGCTTGATCGATTCGTGTCCGCATCACCATTGGCTGGCGAACCGAACACAAAGATATCCCAAGTAAAGTCTGTTGCGTCTTCCCCCTCATCCCAGCGAATCACATGACCAAATTTGTTGTTCAAACGTGGGTTTGCTGCGTTTGTTTCATCTGTGCGAGAAGTGTTGTTGGTTAGCGTTAGATATACAGAACCAGTGTATGGGTCTACTGTACACCACTCCGGACGATCCATTGGAGTGGCTCCAACAAGGTCGGCTGCACCTGCCGTGTTTAGGATAATTTCTGCTAACGAGTTAAAGTTGTCCGCCAGCGTACCCCCAGAAGCAGTTGTACTCTCTAACGTTAGCGGCAGCCAAGTACCAGTGCTGTCTTCGTTGAAGCGAGCCACGTACAGCGTACCTTCATCCATGTATTTATCACCGGTTGCCAAGCGGTTTGACGGATTTGCATCTGCTGGGTTCCAGTTAGCTGTTGATTCAAACTTATATAAGTACTCAAAGCGAGAATCGTGACCAGAGTAGAATACTACTGGTTGCCCCGCTTTAAGCTGACCAAACGTACAACCTTCATGACGGAAACGACCTAGGGCAGTACGCTTTTTGGCACGAGAATTTTGCGTATATGGGTCAATTTCAACAATATAACCGTGACCATTTGCTTCGTTGCGGTAATCGTCGATTGAGCTTGTGCCCGTAGGCTCTACGTTAAAGCGAGTAAATTCATCCAAACGTTCTTCTGCATTACCTGCCAAAGTTTCCCATAAGTAACGTGTGTTTTTATCATCGATGCCAATACGGTCTTGTTCTTCAGTACGAACGCCAGTATTCACAAAGTACCCCGGCCAGTTTTCTTCACACGTTAGATAAGTGCCCCAAGGAGTAAAGCCGTTACCGCAATTGTTTAATGTACCGCGTGCTTGGCTGCCATCTTGTGAGAAGCGCGTTACTGTTAGTTCCGTGTTCGCAACAGGACCTGAGAGATCCATTACGGTTGCACCAGTATAACGGCGGTTGAGTGGATCAGTATCGACCAGCTTCCACATATTGTCTTCAAGTTGAATTCGAACGACAGATACACCATGCGCGTTAATTTCTTTACGAACTTCATCGGTGATAGTACGAACACCACCCACAATCGTTGGGCCACTTGGGTGCAGTGCTGAAGTGTCTATATACTCATGGTTAATACACAGCAAGCCATCAGTATCGCTGTCGTTTAACGAGAAAAAGTGCATGCCGTCGTGGTGCATACCAAGCGCGTTGAGTTGATCTGTACTTGTATTACTTCCGTCGTCCTTCCATGAACTGCCTTGCGCGTTTAGAGGCGTTCCCCATGGAACTAAAACTTGTGCAACATACCCTTGTGGAACGGAAACTGCGTCGGTAAGTGAGCCTGGGATCGAATCGAAATTCAGTACTGCATTTGAGACGCCAGAACCATTACCTACAGAAGTGTTTGGGCTAGAAGAGTTGCACCCAGAAAGCCCAAATGCACCAAAGGCCGTCATAGCACTGATGCCTAAACCGCCTTTCAATACATTTCTTCTTGATAGGTTAGCGTCTAGGACTTCGTCGAAGGGTTTGTTTTTGCTCTTGTTGAAACGAGTGCTATTAAATGTTTCCTTGCTCATTGTTACTGCTTCCTGTTGGCTGTATTTATTATTAGTTGTTCATGAGTAACCTGGCTATCAGCGAATAAGTTAATAACCTGGGTCAATGTGTGACTAATCGTGAAGCAGTTAAGTGACAGATTGTTATGGTTTTGATTAAGGTTTTGTTTCTGTAGCACGACTTTTGCCATTAAGCGTCTCGTGTAATACAAAACTCTTGGGGATCATCAAGGAACTGTGTATAAATGCTTTATCAAACGAAAAGAGAGACAGTTATGAAATTAGATAAAATCGAAAACAAAAACCGCCGCCTACGCAAGAAGTTATACCTAGGTGAATTCGCTATTCTAGGTTTTGAAGTAAGCTGCACGACTTCGATTGCTGATTTTGACCAATACGATGTGTTCATCGATGAATTTATCGATTTTATCGACAGCATCGGCCTGTGCTTTGGTGGCGGTGGTTTAGAGCTGTTCGAAGGTTTCTTATGTTCTATTGAGCGCTACCGTTCAGTGACAGAAGCCGAGCAACTGCAAGTTGCACAATGGCTTGAAGCTCGCGCAGAAGTAAGCAAAGTTGAAGTAAGCGAACTTGTTGACGCAAACTACGCATTCTAAATTGGTGTTGTTCGGCTAGCTCAGTTGGAAGCGAATAGAGCTTTCCTGAGATAAGCTTTATACATCGGTGAAAGGCCCAGTCGATATATCGATTGGGCCTTTTTTACGTTTGGTCAGCGCTATTCTTGAACCATGATTTCTTGTGTAACTCTCATTTCTAGAACGAGAGTTTCTATTTACATGTCAGTCTCTTAAGTCTGTCTTTCTGGATAGTAAGAAGTTTGAATAAACTTGTGAGAGTTTTATGAGAATTCAATGAAGTTGCTGATAGATTTGATCGCCATTCTTAGAGTCAACAACCCCATAGTTCGTTCTGGCAAATGTAACGGTATATCGCTGTTATTTGTTTTGTTAGCAACGATAGGACTCGATAAAGGATGGAATCAAAATGAACAAACGTACTCAAATCAGCTTAGTGATTAGCTCGGCTATGTTGGCCTTCGGAGCGGCTCAGGTTCAGGCTGTAGAGCTTGAGGTGACCGTTACCAACGCAACGAAAGGGATCTACTTTACGCCTATCTTGGCAGCAGCCCACGACTCAAGCTTATACATGTTTCGAACGGGTGAATCCGCTTCTGCGGAATTAGAAGCTATGGCCGAAGGTGGTGATATTTCAGGTCTATCGAGTTTGATTGCTAACGCGGGTGGTGTGGTGGTAGAAAACCCAGCTAGCGGAATTCTTAACCCGGGCGTCGCAACTACGTTTGATATCGACACTGGTGATTTAGCTTACTTGTCATTGGGTGCAATGTTGCTGCCAACCAACGATGGTTTTGTTGGCTTAGACAGTTGGAAAATCCCAACTCAAGCGGGCACCTACAAAGCGACCCTCAATGGCTATGACGCAGGCACAGAAGCCAATGATGAGCTAGCGGGCAGCATGCCAAACCCGCCATTTATTACCTTTGGTGCTGGTGGTACCGGAGTTGAAACTGCAGTGTCAAACGCTAAGGTTCATATTCATCCGGGTAACATTGGTGATAGTGATGCGGCGGGCGGCATCAGTGACCTCGATAGCAGCAGCCATCGTTGGTTAAACCCTGTTGCAACTATCACCATTGTTGTGAAGTAAGGGGGATGTATGAAAGCTAGAATTCTATTTATTGCTGCATCAGTAGCTGTGTTAGCAGGTTGTCCGGACGATGACGACGATTACTATCGATACGATGTGAGCGTAACTAACCTCACTCCAAACCAGCCGATGTCGCCACTCGCGGTATTGACTCACAATAATAGCTTCAATCTGTTTGAAATCGGGCAAAGTGCCTCGGTCGATCTTGAATACTTGGCGGAAGGTGGCAGTAATGCACAATTGCTTGCGCTCAGTGACAGTGACGCCAATGTTTATCAAGGCATCTCAGGCAATGGGCTGATTCTTTCAGGTGAAAGGGACACTGTTTCAATCCGTGTCGATCCTAACCAAGAAGGCTACCTCTCCGTCGCTTCAATGCTGGTAAACACTAATGATGCGTTTGTTGGTGAATCCGGTTTGTCGCTCAAGTCATTAGCCGTGGGTGATACCTTCGTCATGAACATGAATGTTTGGGATTCGGGGACTGAGCTGAACGACGAGCTTGCTGCAACGATTCCGGGACCTGCGGGCGGTGGTGAGGGTTTTAATACCACACGAGACGACACCGATGTAGTAAGTTTCCACTCTGGTGTAATCAGCCAAGATGACGGTCTGACGACGTCGGCATTAAGTGGCAACCATCGCTTCCTTAACCCAGGCGCAAAAATCACTATTACTCGAACTGAGTAGCTGATTAACTGAGTTAAAGGTGTAATGAAAGAATTCCTGCTCTGTTCCGGTCAATCTTAGGTGGGCAGACTCCGAATAGAGCAGGGATCATGAATAGTGCTGCGGTAAATTTGATGGCAAACATATTGTTGGTCGAAGACGATGATGACTTGGCAGAACTGGTGCAAATGCATCTCAAGTTCCAAGGTCATGACGTAACAAGAACCAACTCAATTGATAAAGCTAACGCGTTATACAGTAATGATCAGTTTGATTTGGTTGTACTTGACCGAGGCTTGCCTGATGGAGATGGGCTCGATTTTTGTCGAATGTTACGTCAGCAAGAGGACTGGACACCTGTATTGATGCTAACGGCAAGAGATGCGGAGCTAGACAAGGTGTCGGGTTTAGAAGCTGGCGTCGATGATTACATCACTAAACCATTTAGCGTGCTGGAGTTTCAAGCTCGCGTGAGGAACGTACTACGTCGTCTAAACCATGTTGAATCAACCGGCCAGTCTACCTCAACAATAGAATCGATTATGAGTTTTGGTGGGCTCACCATCCAACCTGAGCGCCATCAGGTTTCACTTAACAACCAAGATGTCCCGTTGACTGCAACAGAATTTACCTTACTTCACTTTTTAGCCACCCGACCGGGACGCGTATACAGCAAAGACGAGTTGCTCGATCATGTTTGGAACACTCATCACTCTGGCTACCACCACACTGTGTGTAGCACGGTCAACCGTCTAAGAACCAAGCTTGCCATGCCCAATAACGATGATGATTTCATTAAAACCGTTTGGGGTGTCGGATACAAGTTTGAATCGAAAGTATAGGTTTATGTATCGCTTTCTAAGCTTATTAAAAAGTCAGTAAGATCTACGAGCCATAGAGGAGAGAACATGAGTTTTAAATCGCGTTTAGTATTGTTCACAAGTTTGTGGTTTCTGTTGGTGAGTGTGGTCATCGCCTACACTTATCATTGGCAAAAAGAGACCATAGAACAAAGAACCAAGCAGAGCTTACATAAAGATCTGGCAGTTCATATGCGTGATGATAATCCTCTCATGATTGGTACCGACTACAACCCCAAAGCACTCAAATCTATATTCCATACATTGATGTTGATAGGACCTGATTTCGACATCTATTTTCTTGATAGTCAGGGCAATATCACTACACATGCGGCGCCTGAAGGTACCCAATTATCGAGCCAAATCGATTTAGCGCCTATCCAACAGTTTTTAAATGAAGGGGCTTATCCTATCTTGGGAGAGGACCCGATTAACCCCGAGTCACCTAAAGTCTTTTCTGTTGCGGCGATTGAAGAGCTTGGTTCTACTGTCGGCTATTTGTATGTGGTTATTGGAAGTAATCGCCATACTGTAATTACTAATTCCCAGGTTGATACGCCATATATCGCGCTAGCAGCGCTTGTGCTGGTTTCTATCTTGGGCTTTGCAATTGGTGCGTATCTGTTAGTGAAACGCAGCTTGTTGAACCCAATAGAGGCGGTAACCAATAAATTGCAGCAACAAGCTGAACAAGACTTTAGGTTAGAACCTAATTTCACACACCAAGTACCAGAATTAGTACCCATAGCACGTTCTTATCAATTGATGGCGAAACACATTCAACAACAATTCTTGCAACTTGAATACCAATCCTCGCATCGTAGACAAAGCTTATTACAGCTCAGTCACGATTTGAAAACGCCGCTTTCCAGTGTGCTTGGTTATTTAGAAACATGGAAGATTCAAAATCCGCAATCGGATCCGCTGATCGACGTTGCTTACCGTAATGGTAACAAGCTATCTCAACAGCTGCATTCTCTGTTAGACAATGCAAAACTTGATAACCCTGTGCCAACCTATCAGTATGCTTCGATTGATATCAATGTGTTGATGGGAGAGTGCTTAGAGACGATACAAAGCCAATACTTGCAGAAAAATGTTCAGATCAATATCGAAATACCAGATGGGATTAAGGCTGTAGGTGATAGTGATCTGCTTGAGAGATTGATCTTGAATCTGTTAGATAATGCATTGAGGCATAGTCCAAGTGGAACGGTGGTATCGATGAATGTTGGTCTAGAAGCTGATTCAAAACGGGTGAAAGTGGTTATACACAATGAGATCGAGTTGGAAGCACCCAATGGATCGCTGGGTATTGGGACTAAAATCGCTCAGTCGATACTGATGTTGCATCACAGCGTGTTAGAAACAACAAAGGCAGAGAACTCATTTCAGCAAAGTTTCTATTTGCCTTCGATTTAGTTCTATTTCCCTCCGATATCGTTCTACTTGCCGCCGTTCTAGGGGATAGGCGAGTTGTTCCTTGAGTAACGAACAACTCGTTGAGCAGCTTTTAAGTTGAGAAGTTGAAATGCTTTTAAGTTGAAGGGACTTTATGCGTCTTTTTTGTCTTCGTTGCCTTCATTTACTTCAGCATAGAAGTGAAGCAACTCTGTTAGCTCTTTTACCCAACCAAACGCTTCTGTCGGTGCTTTCAACAAAATCTTCTCGACTTTATCACAGTGAGTTTCAAGGCTGATCGCTTGCTCAAGGTTGAACGACATTGCATAGAAGTGCCAAAGCAATAGTCGAGTCATGCGCTCGATGTTTTGTTGCGAGTTATCCGACTCACTAAACGCAAGATTCACTTCACTCAGCGCGATTGCAGTCATTCTAAGCATCGCATCAAACTTCGCTGATTGCATACGCTCTTCATTGGTCACTTCTTCCTGTTCGAACGTAAACAGTTCCGTCATTGCATCTTCAGGGACAAGGCGATGAATCATTCTTAAACTAAATTCTTCTAGTTCTTCACGTGGCATGTTGTTTAAGCAAGTTAAAGTGTAATCGCGTTGCATGGTGTTCTCTTGGATCTGCAAAAAGGTCGGACAGTTTAATGGAGAAGCGAGCTCAGAAAAAGGAGATTTTAGATAAGCCTACGTTTGTGGGCTTATCTGTGTACTACAAGCCCTAAAATTGATGTTTAGGGGAACTGTATTTAGGTTGGAACGCAGTATCAGGCTTTACTATGGCTTGGCGGTTGATACTGCATAGACTGGTCGTTTCTCATGAAAATGTTGCTCGCGACCAAGCTGCCGATACAAATTGAACCAAGTGCTAACCAAGTCATCGTATCCGGAATCTCGTTGAACAGTGGGATCGCCAACAAAGTTGCTACGGCTGGAGTTGCACTTCCAAATGCTGCTGAACGCTCTGCCCCTAACGTGTTTACAGCATATAAATAAGTGAAAGCCGCGATTAAACCTGCACCAACGCCTTGTACTGCTGAATGCACGGCAAGCTCTGTGACTGGCCATTGAGCAATTGGTGTACTCATTAAATGGCTAGGAAGGGTTCCTGTAAGGATAAGGATCAGTAGTAGCAAAGTGGAACAGAATGAGATAAAACCTGCACTCACGAGCGCATTAAGGTTGGCAACACGTGCTGAGATGGTAAAAGTCGCCCACATCAAGCTGCCGCACAAAAACAACAAGTGACCTTTGGTGTATTCAAAGTTGAAGCTGCTTAAGCTATTTCCTAGAAACAACAATATCCCGAGTAAGACAAGACCTAAACCAACGACACGGTGCCGGCTAAGCGGTTGTTTAAAAAAGAGTACCGCGATTCCTGTTACGAACAGAGGAAGCGTTCCCGGAACCAAAGCACTCCCGTGTGATACCGGAACAAACTGCATGGCTGTTCCTGCAACGAGCAAATAAGGCAACCCGCACCCCACAAACATACCAGCCAAGTATCGATTCGGGACAGCAACGATCGTGCTGCGCGCTTTCCACATCAAAGGCAATAGCACCAATGCAGGAATGAGGAATCGAGTCAGTGCGATGTCTGCAGGTGTTAAGTCTGAATTTGCGCCGCCTTTAAGAGAAAGGAAAAAGCTCGCCCAGATGAGCAGAGTGACAATAATAGATAGGTAGCCAAGCTTCATAATAAACAAGGAAAGTGGATGATGACTCATTATGGGGTACTTGGTGTGCCACAGGTTGGCAAATTTTATTCTAACTTGAGTCATGGTTGATGATTTCTGCTAATATTTTCCTAATTGTTAATGAATTTAACCAATGATCGGTATTTACTATGGATAGGATTGATAGACATCTTCTTGAGTTGCTTCAGAAAGACGGTAGGCTAACCACGGCTGAGCTAGCTGATGAGGTTGGCTTGTCGGCTTCACCGTGCGCAAGGCGCATCAAAAGACTGGAAGAGAAAGGAATCATTGACGGTTATCGCGTGAGCCTGTCGCGAGAACAGGTCGGCATCGCAATGAGTGTGTTTGTTGAGGTGAGCTTAAATAACCACCAAGAAGTGTCGATTGATAAATTTGAAAGTGCAATTGTCGAGATGGAAGAGGTCATCAGCTGCCACGTTGTATCCGGAGCTTATGACTACCTTTTAGAAGTTGTCAGCCCAAATCTTATGGCTTATGAAGCATTTACAAGAAAGCTACAGCGTCTCTCTAACGTAAAAGATATACATACTCACCTTGCGATTAGGCAGGTGAAAGGCAATGCGCCACTTCCGGTTTACACTGACTGAACAGTAGTAGGGGATACGCCTTTGGGTGAAATGAGCTGAAAACGAAATGACTTTCGTTGTTAAACTAGGGTGCCGCTGCTCTTAAAGACTGTTGTCAAATACCAGATGCGCAGCAATAAAAAACGGAGCGCCTCGTGAAAGGCACTCCGCATATGATAGGTGCAAAACTTAGTGATACTTAAAGTTAGAGATTGAACAATCCCCAGTTTGAGCGTTAATTCTGAATGAGAAAGCATGTGAATGATAATCCACACCGTCATTCCAAATCGTCTCTCCAAATATCTTACATAGCTCTAGCTCACTTACTGAACCGAACTCTTCCATGTGTTTAGCTACAGATAAAAGTTTACCTCTTATCTCCGCAGTCCATTCCGTGTTACTCAAGCAGTTGAAAGCCATAGTTTTTTGCATATTACCTAGCCAAAATGTTTCTTGTTATTAAGTTATATGAATAATCATGATAACAATTTCTTGGCGTTTGTAAATCTATTTTGTGATGAATATCTCATATGCTCGCTTGCATTGGTCGGAAATTGAACTTTATTGTTGATAGTTCGCACATTAGTTTTACAACTTATTGATAAAGCTTTGATTAACGACTTATCTGACTATTTTGGCTTGAGGGAAGCATATTTATCGGAAAAATCCAGTCGAGAAAGCGATGAAACCTAGTAATGTTTTCAGTTTGGGCCATCGTTTGTCGGTTGATTTGTGTGGCGTGCTTCGTCAATCATCGTGGCTTCTTTGCGGTATTTTGAAGACAGCTGACGGAACTTTTCACTGAGTGTATGGAGCTCTCGGGAGAGTGATTGTGAGCTTTGTACATGCACCAGCGCACTTTCTGTCTGTCGTGGTAGTTTTGCGTTGGTGCAATGTTTAGCCACGGCTTGCCAAGAATGCGTTAGAGATTCCGTCCCATCTAGCTCGGTAGACACAACGTATGCCTGTTTTAATAGAACCTCAGAGACATCGTAAGCGGTATTCATATGACTATTGAGCTGTAAATTAAACCTTTGTTCGTACTTTGCCCAAAGTTCAATGATCTGCTTTTTGGTGAAATGTTTGGATAACAGCGTTTGTGATTTATAGGTTGAGAGAACTTGGTTGAATTCTTTAGTGTATTGGTTGTACCGCCCTTCAAATGAGAGTTGGCGGTCCAACAGTACTTGCCAGTTTTCACGGTCACAATGGTTTGCTAGCGCGACATTAGCACTCAAAGGTACACTCACAATGATAACCTTCACCCAAAAACTCATGACTTTCCTCTACTTACTGCGTTCTCTATTGAGAGTATAGATGAGCAGCAGCATGAGTTGATGTACACTTAAAAGATACCTAAGACGGAAGAGCTGGTGGATTTGATGAAAAAAGCGCTGATCGCTTTACTTGTGTTGTTAATATTGGGCGGAGGAGGAGCAGCGTACTACTTCTTTGTTATGAAGAAAGACTCACCACCAGCAGACAAAACCGAAGAGTCCGTTGAAGAAGTTGCTCAGCCTGAAGCTGATTTAAAACCGATCATGGAACTTAAACCTGAGCCAGAACAGACAGAGTTTTACGTTCTGGATAGAAAGCTCGAAGTGGTAGAGCAGCCTGAAATTGATGGGTTGATAACAGATTACCTCTATAAAGGTGAAAAGGTCGAAGTGTTAGAGAAACAAGGCGAATGGTCTCGTATCTCAGATTACATCGTTCTAAAAGAAGGCGGGCCACAGACAGCCGAATGGGTTTCGATGTCTGGCCTATCTAATGATGAAGTGATTATTTCCGAGAAAGAAAGCATAGAGATATTGGATTCATATTTGGTTAAATCCGACGATCTTAAGATCCATAAAGAGAAGTTCCGCAATACGGTTGCCGAGCTGATCTCTGATGGCGAATGTGACCCAAGTGACTTCGAAGAATTGGGTGGTTGGGTGAAATCGGTAAAGTACAGTGACCGAGATGTCTATTTTATTTATTGCGGCGGACTATCGCTTGAAAATAAAATTTATTTAGATGTAAATACAAATGAAATATTTACGAAGTAGAATCCTGCGCTCTATTTATTAATAACATTTACTTAAGCCCATTCATAGATTGAGTGGGCTTTTTTTGTCTATTCATAATGTTCAGCTTTCCAATCCAGAACGTTAATTATATTGAGGTTTATATAGAATGATAAGGAACCATTTATTAATGGCTAATTAGAGTTTTGTTATTATTCTCATGATCAATCATTTCAAATCCCCACATTGCATTCTTCTTGAAACAAGCTGAGAGATATAGGTTTGTCTCGTATTAACAAAGACTTATCTGCTTGGTGATAAAAGTAAAACTAAATAAACCTTATTAAAATCAAAGTATTGTGTGGTTTTACATCCATGTAACATTTCATTGATTTTGGGACGAAAGTCTAGTTTTTAATCATGATATGAAAATGTTTTATATTTGTAATAATAATTTTTGATTTTGAGCTGTAGGGTTTAAATAAAAGAAAAACGTAAAGTTTAATTTTCGACTAAGACATTATCTTATTAACATCATTGTTATTTAATCGCTTGTAAGGGATGGAACCATTAATGAAAAAGCTTGCTTTAATTACAGGATCAAAAGGCGGTATCGGCTCAGCAATTTCTTCTAAATTAGTCGCGGATGGATATCGTGTTATCGCGACCTATTTTACTGGGAATTATCAGTGCGCACTGGATTGGTTTAATGAAAAGCAATTTACTGAAGATCAAGTGCGATTGTTTGAATTAGATGTCACCAACACCGCTGAATGTGCACAGAGCTTAAGCAAGTTGTTAGAAGAAGAAGGCACGGTGGATGTTTTGGTCAATAACGCAGGTATTACTCGTGACAGCGTCTTCAAAAAGATGGATGCCGAAGCTTGGAAAGATGTGATTGAGACTAACCTCAACAGCCTTTTCAATGTGACACAGCCTTTGTTTGCACCTATGTGCGAAAAGGGCAATTGCCGAGTCATCAATATTTCTTCAGTCAATGGCTTAAAAGGTCAGTTCGGACAAACTAACTACTCGGCGGCTAAAGCGGGAATGATTGGCTTTTCAAAAGCCTTGGCAGCAGAGGGGGCTAGAAGCGGCGTTACGGTAAACGTGGTTGCCCCTGGCTACACAGGCACACCTATGGTTGAGCAAATGAAGCCTGAAGTCCTTGATTCAATTAAAAACCAAATCCCAATGAAACGTTTAGCGACGCCTATAGAAATTGCAGACGCAGTGGGCTTTTTAGCAAGTGAATCTGGCGCGTACATTACAGGCGAAACACTGTCTGTGAATGGCGGCTTGTACATGCACTAATTGGCGAAACTGAAGGGAATGGAATAATGGAAAAAGTATTTATTGTTGCGGCTAAACGTACTCCTATTGGTGCATTCACCGGGTCGCTAAAAAACGTATCTGCGGGCGAGTTGGCTGGCGTTGCGATCAAAGGCGCGTTGGAGTCCGTAGATCTTTCGTTGGATGCGATTGATGAAGTGATCGTTGGTAATGTGATTTCGGCAGGTCAAGGTATGGGGATTGCTCGCCAGGCTTCCATTTATGCAGGGTTACCAGAGGAAACACCTGCATACGGTGTGAACATGATTTGCGGCAGCGGCATGAAGTCGGTGATGGATGCAGCGGCGCACATCAAAGCACAAGATGCTGAAGTCGTTATTGCAGCGGGTGTTGAGGTGATGTCTCAGATTCCTTTTATTGTGCCACCGAGTATTCGCAACGGACACAAGATGGGTGACATCTCGATGAAAGACTTGTTGGTGGGGGATGGGTTAACCGATGCGTTCAATCATTACCACATGGGTATGACGGCTGAAAACATTGCTAACGCTTTGAATATTTCGCGTCTCGCACAAGATAACTACGCGTTAGAAAGCCAACAGAAAGCAGTAGCTGCAATCGAAGCGGGTAAGTTCAACGAGCAAATCGTGCCTGTAGAAGTTAAGCAACGCAGACAAACCGTCACTTTTGATACCGATGAGTATCCGAAGTCAGACGCGACATTCGAAGCTCTACAAAAGCTTCGTCCAGCCTTCGACCGAGAAGGAACGGTCACCGCTGGTAATGCTTCGGGCATCAATGATGGCGCAAGTGCCATTATCTTAGCGTCTGAATCTGCGGTCTTGAAATACGGCCTGACTCCACTGGTAGAGCTGAGCAGCTACGCACAATCGGGTTTAGACCCAAAGATCATGGGATTGGGCCCAGTAGAAGCAGTATCTAAAGCGCTAGATAAAGCGGATTTAACTTTAGAAGAAGTCGAGTTGTTTGAGCTGAATGAAGCTTTCGCTGCACAGGCGTTAGGCGTGATGTACCAGTTGTCTGAACAACATGATCTGCCGCTTGAAGCGTTCAAATCTAAAGTTAATGTCAACGGTGGCGCTATCGCACTTGGTCACCCTCTAGGGGCATCAGGTAACCGAATTATTGTTTCACTCATCCACGAAATGATCGAGCAACATACCAATTATGGTGTTGCTTCGCTTTGTGTGGGCGGGGGAATGGGAACCGCTGTTTTGCTGAAAGGTATCGAGGGTTAGAACTCGATGTGCGATAGGCGAGCCAAATTGGTTCCTTAAACTATCTCTTTATAAAAATATGTCTTTATTAAGCTATTTCTTCACTAACTATGTATTCACCAGGAGTTACTTATGTACACGGATATCTTCAAAACAATCACAGACCAAACTGAAAAGCAGTTCGAACCGTACTTGAAATTCAATAAGTTGGTTGCAAAGAACGTTCAAACAATGACTGAACTTCAAATGAATGCGTTGCAGACTTATACCGATATGGGTCTTGCACAAATGAAAGCAGTCAGTGAAATCAAAGACGTAAATAGTCTTACAGCTTTTAACGGCCAGCAACTAACGGCACTCACTCAATTGTCTCAACAGATGATGACTGATAGCTCAAAAATGCAAGCTGCTGCAAAAGAGTTCAAAGAAGATGTTGAAACACTAACAACTGAAAACTTGAAAACAGTTACACCTGCATAAAATTAGTCGCCTTCAAGTTGGTACAGGTTGGCCTGTGCCGCTTGGTGGCGATTTTCCGATTATTGGAGCCATGTTATGTTTCAACACTTCTTTTCGGACTACCTTGTTAAGCTTCAACAAACGAACCTGCAATGGTGGGAAAATTTTGAACAAAACAAGGAAGCCGCGCAATCTCCCCTAAATAAAGCGATGCAAGAATTGAATTTTAATGATGCATCGAAAATTTTTGAGCAAGCCGCAAACCAACCAGCCGTTCTACTTCAGCTGCAATCCCAATGGTGGGAACAGCAACTGCAAATCTGGCAAAACGCTGCACTGATGGGTAACACCGAGAGCGTTATCGCTGAAGATCGTGGTGACAAGCGTTTTATCGATGATGCATGGAAGAACGACCCTTTCTATAGCTTCATCAAGCAATCTTACTTGCTGTTTAGTAAAAGCTATATCGATACCATCAACTCGATTGAAGGCATTGACGAGAAAACCAAAGAGCGTGTAGCGTTCTTTTCACGTCAGGCTATCAATGCCATGTCCCCAAGTAATTTTATCGCGACTAACCCGGAGCTGATGAAGCTGACTCTTGAGAGAAATGGCGAGAACCTTCTTGATGGGTTAGAGCAGTTGCAAGCGGACGTGGAAGCGAGTGCCGACATCCTTAAGATCCGTATGACCAACAATAATGCATTCCGATTGGGTGTGGATGTTGCGAATACAGAAGGTGATGTCGTCTTCCAAAATGATTTGTTTGAATTGATTCAGTATCACCCGAAGACCCCACAAGTCAATGCGACACCATTGTTGATCGTTCCGCCGTTTATCAATAAGTACTACATTCTCGACCTTCGAGAAAAGAACTCGATGGTGCGTTGGCTGCTTGAACAAGGGCATAGCGTATTTATGATGTCTTGGCGCAATCCGGGTGTGGCACAGAAAGACCAAGAATTCGGAGACTACGTCACGGAAGGTGTCGTTAAGGCGGTCACCGCTATTGAAGACATCACCAGCAAAGAGCAAATCAATGCCGCAGGTTATTGTATTGGCGGTACGGTACTCGCATCTACAGTGGCTTACTATGCGGCTAAGCGTATGAAGAAGCGCATAAAAACGGCGACCTTCTTTACCACGTTATTAGATTTCTCGCAGCCAGGTGAGGTTGGGGCGTACATCAATGAGACGATAATCGACGCTATTGAGAAACAGAACGACGCTAAAGGTTATATGGATGGTCGCTCGTTGAGCGTGACGTTCAGTTTGCTTCGAGAGAACAGCTTATACTGGAACTATTACATCGATAACTACCTCAAAGGCAGTAGCCCGATGGAGTTTGATCTTCTGTACTGGAACAGTGATAGCACTAACGTGGCGGCTAAATGCCATAACTTCTTGCTGCGAGAGCTTTATCTTGAAAACAAACTGGTTCAAGACAAAGGCGTAAAAGTAGGCGGTGTTTGGATTGATTTGAATAAGATCAAAATTCCAAGCTACTTTATCTCAGCCAAAGAAGACCATATTGCTTTGTGGCAAGGGACTTACCGTGGTGCATTGAACACTGGTGGAAACAAAACGTTTGTTCTGGGTGAGTCGGGTCATATTGCCGGCATTGTTAACCATCCAGAGAAAAAGAAATACGGCTACTGGTTGAACGATAACCTAGACGATTCCGCTGACGAATGGCTAAATAACGCAAGTCACAACGAAGGCTCATGGTGGACACACTGGGATCAATGGTTACAAGGCTTTGAAGCTGACGAGAAAATCGAACCTTTCAATCAAGGTTCCGAGCTTCACCCTGTAATTGGTAAAGCACCGGGTAACTATGTAAAACAGGTACTGCCGATTGTTGATAAGGAAGATGTCGATAAAGAGAGCGTCGATCCAGAAGCTTCGGAAAATCAAGCTTAACGTTTTGCCTCTTACTTAACAGTAGAAACACCTCAACAGTAGAAGTAAGAAATGCCAGACAATAAAAAAGCCACTGAATTCAGTGGCTTTCTAGTATCAACTCATCTCAAAAATAACTGGTAAAAGTTGACGCAATTTCGATTTCTAATCGATTTCTTTGTCTTTAGTCATAGATAAAAGCCAAAGAGATACGGCTGCAACACCTGCAAAGCCACCAAGAATGATAACTGGCATAGCACTGTAACCTAGGATGTGCCAAATTACGCTTTCTAAAGTACTCATTCAATCGCTCCTTATTGCCAGCCTTCAACGCCGTGCATGTCTGGTAGTTTATGTGCGATACCTTTGTGGCAATCTACACACGTTTTTTCACCAGAAGCTAGCGCAGTTGAGTGTTGTTTCGCACTACGAGGGCTCTGCTCTGAGAAGTCCATGTAATCGAACTGGTGACAGTTACGACACTCAAGTGAGTCATTGCCTTTCATACGTTTCCACTCGCGTTCAGCAAGGTGAGCACGACGTGCTTTGAACTTCTCTTCAGTATCGATGGTTTTTGCAATGAAGTGCGCGTACAACTCTTTAGATGCCTGAACCTTACGAACAATTTTATCTGTCCACTCGTGAGGTACGTGACAATCTGAACAGATAGCACGAACGCCTGAGCGGTTAGAGTAGTGAATTGTTTCTTGGATTTCAGCAACAATAGGAGCGTGACAACCAGAACAGAACTCTTCCGTGTTGGTTGCTTGCATACCTGTGTTGAATGCACCCCAGAATAAAAGACCACCTGCAAACCCCAAGAAAAGTACAACGCCTACCGCTGCCTTACTTGGTGTCGCGAGTCTTTTCCAAAACGCTTTAAGTAATTTTATCATATATAGCCTCTCTTACCGTCTGGCTACGATTAACGCAGTGAATCTACAGGTTTGAACTCGTTCTCAACTAGTGGCTTAGCATTAGCTTGAGGTACGTGACACTGTAGACAGAAATAACGACGAGGTGATACGTCTGCAAGTACCGCATCTTCACGGTTCATGTAGTGAGTTACACTCACTTTAGTCGCACCCATTTCTTTTGCGTTTTTCCAGCTGTGGCAAGAAAGACACTTGTTTGCGTTAAGAGAAACTTCATAGCTACGAATAGTATGAGGCACTAGAGGTGGTTGGTATACGTAGTCACTCTCGAGTACTTGGTCACGAGGGAACTTTTTGAAGTCATCTGCTGCGCGAGTAGCTTCAAGTTCACTTGCACCACGTAGAGATTCTACGCCACCAATGCCGCCTGGGTTATCCAGCTCAGCTTGAGCTTGAACTGCACCAGCTAGCAAAAGACCAGCTGATAGTAGGGCAGTAATCAGTTTTTTCATGGTTAATTTCTCCGCCTAAAGGCTAATTCTTTGAGTGGACTACTTCCTTCAAAAAGTGATGAAAAAAGTAGTCGCAATATTAAATACGTTAGATCTTGTATCTAGGTTCCAAAAGCAATTGGCGCTTAAGAAACCTTAGTGATCTTAACTGGACACTTCTTGTAATCCGTCTGCTTAGACAGAGGATCCGTTGCATCCAAGATCAACTTGTTGATCAGAATTCTTGCATCAAAGAATGGTACGAATACCAAGCCTTGTGGTGGACGGTTACGACCACGAGTTTCAACACGAACGCGTACTTCACCACGTTTGTTTTCGATAAGAACTTCATCACCACGGCGAAGGCCACGAGCTTTAGCGTCAGCAGGGTGGATGTAACAAAGTGCATCCGGTACTGCTTTGTAAAGTTCTGGTACACGACGAGTCATAGTACCTGTATGCCAGTGCTCAAGAACACGACCTGTACATAGCCACATATCGTATTCATCGTTTGGTACTTCTGGTGGCGCTTCGTATGGAGCGTTGATGATCAGCGCTTTACCATCTGGCTTACCGTAGAAGTCCCAATCAGAACCTTTCTTAGCGTATGGATCTGAACCTTCTTTAAAGCGCCATAGTGTTTCTTTACCGTCAACAACTGGCCAACGTAGACCACGAACTTGGTGGTAGCGATCGTATGGTGCTAAATCGTGACCGTGGCCGCGACCAAAGGCTGCGTATTCTTCGAATAGACCTTTTTGAACGTAGAAACCTTGAGCTTGTGCATCGTCGTTAAGCTCTTGAGCTTCAGACAGTGGGAATGCATCAACGTTGCCGTTTTTGTAAAGCACGTCGTACATGGTTTTACCACGGTACTCAGGCATTTTCGCAACAAGTTCTTCGCCCCAAACTTCTTCAATAGTGAAGCGCTTAGAGAACTCCATGATTTGCCATAGGTCAGACTTCGCGTTACCCACAGTTTTAACTTGTTGGTACCATGCTTGTGTACGACGTTCAGCGTTACCGTAAGCACCTTCTTTTTCGATCCACATTGCTGTTGGAAGGATAAGGTCAGCCGCTTGAGCTGTTGCCGTTGGGTATGGGTCAGAACATACAATGAAGTTGTCTGGGTTGCGGTAACCTGGCAGACGTTCAGTGTTGATGTTTGGACCAGCTTGCATGTTGTTGTTACACATTACCCAGTACGCATTGATCTTGCCGTCTTTAAGCATACGGTCTTGAACAACAGCGTGAGCACCCGGTTTAGCAGGGATAGTGCCTTCTGGAAGTTTCCAGATGTCTTCTGCGATCTTACGGTGTTTAGGGTTAGCAACCACCATATCTGCTGGTAGACGGTGAGAGAACGTACCAACTTCACGAGCTGTACCACACGCAGATGGTTGGCCAGTTAGTGAGAATGGGCTGTTACCTGGAGTAGAAATCTTACCTGTTAGAAGGTGGATGTTGTACACAAGGCTGTTCATCCAAACGCCACGAGTATGTTGGTTCATACCCATAGTCCAAAGTGACATTACTTTGATGTTTGGATCCGCGTATTGCTTCGCAAGTTTGATTAGATCGCCTTGAGAGACACCTGACATTTCAGACGCTTTCTCAACGGTGTATTCAGCAACAGAAGCTTTGTAGTTCTCGAAGCTGATATCAGTCATTTTGCCTGAGTTAGGGTTCGCAGCGGCTTGCTGTAGTGGATCGTCGTCACGAAGGCCATAACCGATGTCTGTCGTTGCTTGCTTGAAGTTCGTGTGTTTGTTCACGAAGTCCCAGTTAACGGCATCGTTTTGAATGATGTAGTTAGCAATGAAGTTAGCAATCGCTAGATCTGATTGAGGTTCGAAGATATAACCCGTGTCTGCAAGCTCAAAAGAACGGTGGTAGTAAGTAGACAGTACGTTTACTTTAACGTGTGGGTGGCTTAGACGACGGTCTGTAATACGAGTCCATAGTACTGGGTGCATTTCTGCCATGTTTGAACCCCACAGTACAAATGCGTCTGCGTGTTCAAAGTCATCGTAACAACCCATTGGCTCATCGATACCGAAGGTACGCATGAATGCACCTACCGCAGAAGCCATACAGTGACGAGCGTTTGGATCGATGTTGTTTGAACGGAAGCCCGCTTTCATCATCTTAACGGCTGCGTAGCCTTCCATTACAGTCCACTGGCCTGAACCGAACATACCAACGCCTGTTGGACCATTCTTCTTCAGAGCGGCTTTCCATTTCTCGGCCATTACGTCGAAAGCTTGGTCCCAAGATACTGGTGTAAAATCACCATCTTTGTGGAACTCACCGTCTTTCATACGAAGAAGAGGCTGTTCAAGACGGTCTTTACCGTACATGATTTTTGAAAGGAAGTAGCCTTTAATACAGTTAAGGCCTTTGTTTACAGGTGCTTCTGGGTCGCCTTGAGTCGCAACCACTTTACCGTTTTGAGTACCAACTAGTACCGAACAGCCCGTACCACAAAAACGACAAGGCGCTTTATCCCACGTGATTTTTGTTTGATCAGAGCTAGCAATCAGGTTGGTTGCTGTTGCTGGCAGAGTTACACCTGCAACGGCTGCCGCTGATGCAGCTGCGTTTGCTTTCACAAACGCGCGTCTTGTCATTTTCATACTTCACCCTCAAGTTGAGAATTGTTGCTTCCAGTTTCTAAATCCGTTTCGTCGAGCTCAGTTTCGATTTGGTGATAAACCAAAGCTGTGCCTAAAACGTTCGTAATATTATTAATTTCTTCGATGGTGTCCGTTACAAAACCTTGGTTTTCGGTTTCTAGGACTACTATGATTTTGCCTTCAGGGCTGCTGCCGTAAATCTCTGCGTTATCGAATTTCTCGATTTGTGCTTTGATCTCGTCTAGATGCTCTGGGCTCACATGCACGACTAAACTTGATATATGCACTTCATTTAGTGCCATAAATTGCTCTCGTTATTTTTGTTTTATGCATTACTCACAAGAATAGCTGAAGTAGGGCAAACTGCTACGCAGGCTCCACAACCGTTACACTCATCTAACTCGATTTTTGGTAGAGCAACACTGCCTGCTCTAAGTTGAAATTGAATGGCCATAGGTTCACACGTGTCACCACAGCTTCGGCATTCAACATTTTGTTGCGCTAAGCACTTATCAGAGATACTTGCTTTTGCTTGCCAAGGTGTTTCTTCCTTGGGTTTAAAAATTGGTTCAGGACAAACGTCAGCACATTGATAACAAAAAGTGCATTCGTCTTTTGAATAGTCGACAGTAGGAAAACCACCATCGCCTACAATGATTATCTTAGTCTCACAATTTTCGATACATTTACCGCAACGAGTGCAGTCATCTGTAAAGCTTTCTAGGCTGTTAATCCAAGGCAATCGAATCTGGCTTGAATCTACTTTTCGCCTAGAAAATAGGCGTCGTCTCGATAGGTCTACCACTAAATGCCTACTAATGTTGCTAAGATGTTGTAATTGTAGATCATTGTTTTGTTAATATCTTGTCATTTATCCTCACAAGTAGTGTAGTTTTAGAAATATTTGTATAAATACCCCTTAAGGGCTAAATAGGATCCTATATTGTCTTAGATCAATAAATTACGAAGCGTTTGGTCACATATTGAATGGAGCTCTGTTTTTTGATGTGTGACAATAGGTTTCGGATAGCCACTTATATACCTTCAGGATTTTGATTTTGCTTATTAAACCAGTTTCATCTGTAACGAGTACAATAGCTAAATCATTGCTGTCCATACTGCTCCTTTCGGTTGCCACTACTGGTTTTGCTATCTTCACATTGGCGTCAAGTCTCAACGACGCAGAGGCGGTTAACGTGGCTGGCTCAATGCGTATGCAAAGCTATCGTTTAGCGCATGATATTCAAATAGAATCAGCTGATTATGATTCTCATATTCGTGAATTCGAAAGTTCTCTTTATTCCCCTTCAATGGCCAACTTGGTCAGTTGGGAAGTTCCGACAGACATTACCGAAGATTACTATTTAATTATTGGTCGTTGGCACGAGCTTAAACAGGTATTAAGCAGCGAAGACCGAAAGCACTATCTCGTATTAGTTGAAAACTTCGTTGCTGAAATCGATGGCTTCGTTTTTAAGCTGCAAGAGTTCTCTGAAGATAAGCTGATAAAGTTGGCGTGGGCTGGTGGTATTGGCTTAGGGGGAATTCTCGTCATATCTCTTTTTGTTGTTCACTTTGTCCGTAAACAAGTTGTTAAGCCGTTACATGCACTCGTTGGCGCCAGTCAGCGAATCAAAAACAGTGACTTTGAAGTAGAGTTGAAGGTCACCAATAACAACGAACTGGGTATTTTGACCAAGACATTTAACTCAATGGCGAAAGACTTGGGTGCGCTCTATCGAAACCTTGAAGACGTTGTGGATGCTAAGACAATAGAGCTACAAAACGCTAACCAATCACTCCAGGCGTTGTATCACTCTTCACAAGAGCTGACCGTAACTCGTATCGCCCCAGAGAATTTCCGAGCAATCCTGCAACACCTCGTGAGCTTAGAAGGCATCGAATCGTTAAGGCTAGAGATTGTAGACAACTCAGGTCGTTCATTGATTATGGATGAAGGGTACGACTCGAAATTAGATTATGAAAAATTTGAAATGAAGCTGGATGACAATGAGCTTATCTTGGGCTATTTATATTGTTCGTATCATCATGGCCATTCAACCAAGACGCTGATTGAGAGTTTTATCCAACTCTTATCGCGAGCTATCTATTATAATCGCGCGCAAAAAAAAGCTGAGCAGCTTATTATTATGGAAGAGCGTGCAACAATTGCACGTGAACTGCATGATTCACTGGCTCAATCACTGTCGTATTTGAAAATTCAGGTGACATTGCTGAAGCGTGTGATAGGCAAACTGCCAGAGCAACAACACCGAGAGCAGTCGGAACAAATAGCGTCGGAGATCGGTAACGGTTTGGCTGATGCCTATACTCAGTTACGAGAGTTGCTCACAACCTTTAGGTTGACGATAAAAGAGGGCAACTTTGGAGATGCTTTGAGCACCATGCTTGAAGAACTCAGCGAAAGAACAGAAGCGAAGATTAACCTAACCAATAATCTTTCATCGATTGAGCTTGATGCACACAGTCAGGTTCACTTGCTTCAATTGATTCGTGAAGCAACAATAAACGCAATAAAACACGCCAATGCCGACTTGATAGATGTATGTTGTATCGATGAGGAAGGTGAAGTATTCGTCGTGATTAAAGATAATGGAGATGGCTTTGACCCAAGTAGTTCGAAGATGAACCACTACGGGATGAGCATTATGCAGGAGCGTGCGGCAAGACTGAATGGCGACTTAACGATTGAAGCGGCTCAAGGTGAAGGCTGTACAGTCATATTGAAATATAAAAGTTTGAAGGAAGTTAAAGTTGACGATTTGTAAAGTAATGCTGGTTGATGATCATCCATTGATGCGCAGAGGTATAAGCCAATTACTGAGCTTTGAAGATGAATTCGAAGTGATTGCAGAAGCAAGTAACGGTACTGAAGCGGTCGCTCTTGCCCATGAAGAAGAACCGGACTTGATCCTTTTGGATCTTAATATGAAAGGCATGTCTGGCCTTGACACGCTGAAGGCACTTCGTACTGATGGCTCAAGCGCTAACATCGTTATTCTAACGGTTTCTGACAGCCCTGCAGATATTGAAGCAATTGTAAAAGCGGGCGCTGATGGTTACTTGCTTAAAGACACTGAACCCGATGAACTCATCGAATTACTGAAACAAGCGCACCATGGCGATAAAGCCTACAGCAGTGTTGTATCTCGCTACTTAAATGATGCTGAGAGCCGCAACGACATCTTCGACCAACTGACTGAACGTGAAATGCAGATCCTTCAAGAAGTTGCAAAAGGCTACCGCAACAAGCAGATCGCAGACCATCTGTTCATTTCTGAATCGACAGTTAAGGTACATATGAAGAGTTTGCTGAAAAAGCTACAAGTTCCTTCACGTACTGCAGCAACGGTTCTGTACCTAGAACGCTATGGTGACATGAAGTAGGGCTTGTTCCTTTGAAATAAAACTATTTCAAGCCGTACTGTTGGTTGTAAATGTTAGGGGCAAATAACGCGAGGTTTTAACGACAGTTTCTCGTGATTACTTTTAATTTAGCATCTAAATAGCCTCTAATGATTTTGAACACGTGACATGAAAAAAGGCGCTGAACTTATTAAGTTCAGCGCCTTTTTGTTAGGGCATTTTATATCCAAATAATCATGTCTGTTTTACTGACAATTAAGCTGCCATTGGTACTAGAACAAGCGTACCGAAGATAACCGTGATAAGACCACAGATTACAGGGACAGAAGTACGTTTTACAACTTCAAATGGGCTGATCTTACCCATACCAGATGTCGCGACAATTACACCAGAGACTGGCGAGATGGTACGACCTAGGTTCGATGCTTGAAGCATTGGGATGATTAGGAACGCAGGGTTCAAGCCCATTTTCGCAGCAAGTGACGGAGCCAGTTCTACGAATGCATAGAACGGTGCGTTACCAGAACCTGTCGCGATAGCAGCAGCCACCGTTAGACCTGTTAGGATAAGCATTAACGCGATGCCGCCAGCGCCAGCTGATTCAGCAAGACCGATTAGGTTATCAATAGCACCGATAGACATTAGGCCTTGAGCAAATACGCCCGCCGCAACCAACAGCATTACCACGCCTTTGAATGCTTCTGCCATACCTTGGTAGCAAGAATCTAGGTCTTCTAATGTTTTCTCACCGTCGAACTTCTTCACAACGTAATCGATGATAGCACCCACGAAGATAGAGCCCACGACGATGGTGTAGATATCAAGTGAAAGGCCTGGAATCGTACGGCCGTTAAATAGGAATACACCGATGATAGGCAGGAATGGCAGTGCAGCGTAGAAAGCGGGTGCCGTTGTTTCAATGTCTGAAACGTCTACTTTTTCCATTGGTGTGTTTTCTTTCTTATCCAGATACTTGTTCCAGAAGAAAGCGGCCGCAGCCATCACGATGATTGCACAGATAGAAACAGGTAGTACCGTTTGAACGGCAAACACATCAAGAGACATGCCTGATTTTTCAGCTGCAATAACCACATCACCAGAGGTTGGTGAAAGAATGATTGCTGCAGGTGACGCACAAACTGCAACCGCTGCCGGGCGTGAAATACCCATTGCCGTCATCATTGGGAATAGGGTAGCCATCAATAGCACACCAAGGCCTGTTGCAGAACTTACTGCTAGAGACATTAGACACGCTACGATGTAAGCCGCAACAAGAAGAACGTATGGAGATTTGATCGCAGCAAGCGGTTTAGAGAATTGTTTCACTACCACGTTGTTTGCGCCGATGTGCGTCATGTAAGAAGCAAAGCCACAAAGAAGCATGATTTGCATGCCTAAGCCGCCTCCACGGTACTGAAGCATGTACTTAACAAATTCTAGTGAGTCGGTAACCATGTTACCTGTTGAAGCGACCTTAGCTGGTAAGACTGTGTGACCAATAAGGCCAGTAATAAGAAGTAGGGCAAGGCCAGCAGTTAGTAATACGCCTGCCGCTTTATAGCCTTTCACAATAAAGTAACCAACAGCGATAGTAATCACTAATCCGATCAAGAGCTCTAACATAGAAATCTCCACAAAGTTTAAAAAATATAAGAAAGTGTTTCAGAATATGACAATGAATGTACAGAAAACTGCACTGTGGCACGAGGCATAGTTGAGGTTGATATGATCTAAGACAAACATTTTTTTCGATGTTAATTGTGGTTGTAAATCGTGATTAACTACTGTTGTTTAGATGTTAATAAACAAATTTTGTAGCTCGTTAGAATATAACTTGGATCACTTTTGGTTGTTTTAGTTGCATATGGATGCGTTGTTTTATAAATCGTGAGTGTTTTTTGTAATTTGGAAGGAAATGTGTAACGAAGTGGGTATTTATCGGAGTAAAGAGGTGAGAATCTTCGCTTTGACGATTACTTAGCTTTGACGCTTACTTACGCTTAACGCCTACTTATTTCCCTAAGTAAGCGTTAAAACACAAGCTAGCACTAAAATATAATTAGGGTTAAAAATAGCGAGTGAGTTTAGTTCATATCAACGTCAGGAATGTCATTTGAATACGTTGACAGCTCAGAGCAGACTACCTTCTTACAAAAATGAATCATCCCATAACGCGTCACCAGTAAAAACTCTTCTCTATTCAATGGAATGTAAGGCATGGCGTCAGACGATAGTGTAGAACCTTCACTTATCATGACTTTTTCGTAAAACGACAACTCGCGATTCGGGATGATTTGCTGGTGTTGGTTCTCATCCAGTGAGATGTCGTGTTGAGTGACAGAGTAAGATCCTGATGACGTAAAACCGACTTGCTTGGTCGACACGTATAATAGGTCATAACTGTCATTCTTCTTAAATTCGATGTTAATAGAAGACTGGTTATGAATCATATTATTGGACGGGTTAATAATTGATGCTGTATTTGCTAAATAATGCCCTTCAAGGTGTGATTTAGGAATAAAAGTAGAAAGCCAGCCGGCTAATACGCCAAGCAGTACCACAAAAATTGCTTTATTCGTTTTGTTATTCACAAGTCACTCCTTTAAATCCTGCTGGAAAGCTCAGAGATTTTCCTGAATTATCGATGATGATTTTTCGTCCCTTATATTCATAAAGTGTGACGTTGAATAATTCACTAAAAGTGAATTCGTCGGATTCGATTTTACAAGAGATAAAATGCTGACCCACGAGATCTTCGCCTAGGCTATTTCTATCTAAATAAGAAAATAAATAATGGGATAAACCTGCAGTCACCACAAATAATGCAACCAGCGCTAGTACAGTGTTTGTTTTTTTCGCTGCGGCCGTTTTCTCGGTTGTTGAATTTTCTGTCGCTATGCTATCTGTCGCTGTGTTGTCTTCAGGTTGTTTCATTTCTTGTTTGGGTTGTGATTGAATTTTACTCAGCGCGCGTTCTTTGTCTTGTGTCACTTGTCCTGCAAATCGGTAGCCTTTACCTCGCTCAGTGACGATGATCATCCCGCTCTTATCTTCTAATGCTTTTCGGCAAATCGAGATGGTCTGCATTAGGCTGCCATCTTCAACGTAGATACCTTTAGACACCCACACTTGTTCAATCAGAACTTGGCGAGTGATCACCTCATTGGGTCTCGAGATAAAAAACTTAAGCAGCTCTGATTCATTAGAACCTATTGGGTAGGTACGGCCCGTCTTAAAGTGATGGATTTCACTCTCTTCTAAATTGACCTGTATATCATCATTGATAATAAATTCAGCAGACATCTGGGTTCTCATTGTTATAAGCGTTCTAACCTAAATATAACAAATCTTACAACAAACATAAACTTACTGATTTCATCGTCTTTGATATTTAAGTAACTGAATTTATGTTGATTATTAATCTAATTAGATTTCCTTATATACCTTTTTTAGGTTGTTTAATGCGGTTTCAGGTGCTTGCCGTTAGTAGCTATTGGATCATTAACGGGTGACGCTGATTTAGTGGGTGTGGGTTAACTGCTCAAATTTCTTACGTAGTTTTATCAACGTGTCATTCCAACTCTGTGTTGCCTTGCTCTCTACGAATAAAAGTCGAGCTTACCTCCGACTCAATTGGCAACTCAAATAACGATAAATCGCATGGCCACACCAGTTAAATGCGAAAGCTACGAAGGAGCTGTTTTGAAAGATTTCAATAAGCCATATATATGTGGACTAATTACGCTTGCCTTACTCGGCTGTCAGTCTGAAGACTCGACTCAAGAACCTGTTTCAGTTTTGGTTCCTTACAACATTAACGAACTACCAAAACCGAACGATGGGTATGGGTATGACGAGGATAGAACCATTACCGGAGTCGGTGAACACGCTGTGACTATGTCATCGAAGAATGACGCTTATTATCAGGACTACAACAATTCATACGCAGCACTAGATGGCTGGGGCCTTTGTGCAGAACCGATTTTAATTCCTCTACAAAGTGTTAATTCTGATAAGCGTTATCCATTAGATAACAACTCTTTATTAAATAATGTCGTGTTAATTGATGAGAGTGGGGAATTAGTTGCAACTCGCGTCGAAGCTGATGGTTCAAATATTAAGATTCAATGTGAAGCTAGTCTCAAACCTCATGAAATTTATTCAGTCGTTGTAACTGATGGTGTGAAAACAGAATTTGGAGAGTCGCTTCAAGCTGCGCAATCTTTCAATGACCTTTTATATTCAGGTGTTCCCCTTGAAAGTGAAAGAGATATTGAATTACAGAAACAAGTACTTAGTGCTATGGACGCATACTACAAGCACTTTCCTGAACAAGGTGTTCCTGTGTATGCCGCTCAGTTTACAACGCAGAGTGCTTATTCGACTTTAGATGCGATGAGAGATAACCATATTTCTGAAGGAACGACTTTCTTACGCGAACTCATCTTGGTCGAAGATAAAACGACTAAATATGATCTTTATACTCAAAAATTAAAGCTTCCATTTTATTTACCTTTTACTGAAAGTCGTGAGGCTGAATGTAATTATGATCAATACGAGCCTAAAGCATCATGTCCACCGTTATATGAATGGATGAAAACAGGCTCTGGTGGCTTTCCTACTGGAGATGATCCACTTCCAATTGTCGTAGAGTCACAAATTATCAATGCTGATATCTACACCCCAGCTCGTTGGGATGGAATCGAACAGCTACCGACGGTGGTTTTTGTTCATGGCGTTACAGCTGATAAGTCTGCCGCTTCGCTAATGGCAAAAGATTATACAACACAGGGCTTTGCGGTGGTGGCTATTGATATGCCTTATCATGGTGAGCGCATGAGATACGATGTAAATGGACTTGAAATTAGTGCTAAAGCAAACAAATCTTTCTTCATCAATATCGACTCACCTCTCGCTCTTCGCTCCAATTTACAACAGTCAGTTTCTGATTTTCTAGGGTTACGCTTTGCTTTGAATGATCAGCCGTGGGTTGATAAGAGCAATATCCACCTAGTCGGACACTCTTTGGGCGGAATTATGTCGGTAATGGTCAGCGAGTTTAGCCAAGAGACTCGTGAGCTACAGGCTAACTCTGACTTCTCATTTAATACTGTTAATTTTGTTGTTCCGGGACAAGGTTTAACCAATTTGGTTTTGTCTTCTCAAACTCTGGGACCAGAAATGTCTGAAGGTGTGAAAAAATCGCCGGATGTACAGCGTAGTATCGCTGAAACTGTGATTCCGGAAAGCTGCGATGTAGAGAATAACAACCAAGAGTGTATTGAGTCATTAAACGAGTTTGTCAGTTTATCTTCCGAAAATTCTCTTACGGTTAACCAGTTAGAAAATGATATTTATGACCTTCTTGTGACTGGTTTAAAGCAGGGTGTTCAGGCTGCTATTGATAGCTCTGACCCTGCGAGTTTTACATCCCGCCAAGCTAACAACAAACAACCAACGTTATTGCTGGCGGCAGTGGGCGACTGCGGTGAAACGTGTGATGTTGGAGTGGATTATGTACCAGACAGTGTCGTTCCCAACTCAGCTCCAGACAACATAAGAACGGGAACTGAGCCACTAATTAAGGCTTTGGGATTAGCTCCAATTACGGGTACGACAGGACAGCCATTAACTATAACAGAAACCCGGGGGGTCATTCGAACGACCACGGGAGGACATGGTACTTACCTGTTCCCTTATGAAGGAACGATGGACGAATCAGGATTACCCGGGTTTCCAGATTCAGAAGAGCTTAATTTTGTTTGGGATGCGACCAATACTCAGCAGGTCGCCGTTGCCTCTATGGTAACAACAAAGGGTGCCTCAATCGAAATAGTGAACGAAGATCATATCGAAACAGAGGTGCCTCAAAATGAAGAATAAACTTTTATTGGGTACTGTAGTTGCTCTTGTTCCTTGTCTGACTAACGCGGCCGGTTTTCAACTTAATGCACAGTCCGCAACAGGGTTAGGTCGTGCATTCGCGGGTGATGCTGTGATAGCCGATAGCGCTGCGATTGTTGCTAAGAACAGTGCTGCGATGGCTTACATCGAGCAACCAACACTCTCTGTCGGCGCTATCTATATCGATAGTGGTATTGATGTGTCTAGTGTTAGCTACACACCAATGATTGGTGATACTGAAATGTTGGATGACCAATCATTAGACGCAGGGACATTAGTTCCAAACATTCATTATGTTCATCCTATCGAAGATTCAAAGTTCACATTAGGTGCGACGGTTCACTCCAACTTTGGTACCGATGTCGAATTTGATAACTCGTTCGAAGCAGATGAGTTTGGGGGCAAAACGGCGCTTTCCAGTATCAACGTTGGCTTTGCTGTGGCTTATGAGTTGTCTGAAAAAATCAACTTAGGTGCAGGGCTTGACGTTATTTACGGTGAAGGTGAGATCTACCGTCAGGGCTTGTTGAATGTAGATGCGGACGGCTTTGGTTTGGGAGCCAACATTGGTGCGACTTATCAAGTGAATGAGCGAAACAGGTTCGGTATTTCTTATCGCTACAGCCCTGATATCGAAGTTGAAGGTGACATCACTAAAGCAGGTGTTTCTGCTGACAAAATGAACGTCCCGTTACCCGATACTTTGGAGTTTTCCGGTTGGCACCAACTCAACGATCATTGGGCTTTTCACTACAGCCTGCAGTGGGTGAACTGGTCTGAATTTGACTCGCTAACATCTAACTCTTATGACGACTCGATCAAAGAGTATCAATGGAAAGATGCAGGGCATGTTTCTGTCGGTGGTACATACACTATGTCAGAAGACATCGTTCTACGAGCGGGCTACATGTACGACATCTCACCGACCGATGAACTTACATCCTTGTCTATACCTGATGTAAACCGACACTGGCTCACAGTTGGAGGGACATATAGCTTCACGGCTGCCAGCTCTGTGGACGTTGGAGTCGGATTTATCATCGGAGAATCACAAGATATTGACGAAAACCTGACGACGATTCCAGGAACGAGTTCCAATATAACTGCTGATGTGACTGCCGATGCTCTCTTGCTTGGTGTTCAATATCAGCATCGTTTTTAACTTTTACTTTGGAGTTCAGAACGTAAAAATTTAGGAATCATATAAAAATTGCAGGGCTCGACAGTGAGTTGAGCCCTTTTCTCATTATTAGCTGTTTTAGCATTATTTAAATAGCTGGAAGCTCATTAAGTAAGAAATAGCTGCTTAGAAAAACGTTTTAATTCAGACGAATTCAACGGTTATGGTTATTAAAAATGAAATTTACAAAGCTTAGTAAAACAATCTGTCTGGTACTGTTTGCCTTACATATCTCTCCATCGTTTGCCCAAGACTCAAACTTGATTCCTGTGACTATCGAAAAAGCGCACAAACAAGCATTCACATCTTCAATCAACGAGGTTGGCAAAATCAGGGCAACGGATTCTGCTGCATTGACATTTAGTGCCTCCGACAAAATTCTCAACATCCATTTCAAAGATGGAGATTCAGTTAAAAAAGGCGAGTTGATAGCTCAGTTGGACAATACCAAAGCGAAAGCCGATTTAGACAAAGCAAGAAGCTCGCTCGCGCTAGCAAAGTCGAAATTAAAGCGAGTACAAGAATTACTAAAGAAACAGCCTGACTCTATGTCTCAACAAGATGTGGAAGAACTGGGAGAGCAGGCGAATCTAGCAGCCGCGGATTACCGACAGAAAGAAGCGCTGATGAATGACTATTTATTGGTAGCGCCATTTGATGGGCAGTTAACTAATTTTACCCACTCAGTGGGCAGTAAGATTGATAGCGCAACCGCGTTGGTGAGTTTGATCAAACTCGATCCTGTCGAAGTTCAGTATTCCATTGGACAGTCGGATTTAGGTAACGCGCAGCTTGGACAGAACGTTTCCATCCAAGTTGATGCTTTTGTCGATGAAGCCTTTTCAGGCGTAGTGGATTACATTGCCCCCGCGGTGGACGAGAGTTCAGGCCGTGTAGAAGTACACGCGCACGTAACCAACCCAGACCATCGCTTGGTTCCAGGTATGTTTGCCAAAGTAAGCCAAATGACGAGCGAAGACACAACGCAGATGGTGGTTTCACAAAATTCCGTTCAAGCAAAAGATGCTGAGCGCTTTGTGTGGGTTGTGAATGGCGAAAAGATCGAACAACGCATTGTTGAATTGGGCGTAAATACTAACGACGGATACGTTGTTGTCGAGAAAGGCTTGAAACTGGGTGATAAGGTCGTAGTGACGGGACAACAGAACCTAAAGAAAGCGTCTCTAGTTAAGGTAATGAACCCTAATGCGGAACAGAAAACGGTTGAGCTAATAACGGAACCGACAGGCAAAGAAGACACTCAGCAGATTGTTGACTCTAAAGTAGAAAAGAGCGTAACAAAGGTGGATGAACAACATCCGGTAGAGCCTTCGGTTGATTGGACTGATGCATCGAAAGATGTGGACGAAGCGATCAACGAAAACACCGAGCAAGCAGAGGCAAGCGCGACTGTTGAGCCGTTATCGAGCGAAACCCACAACAAGGAAACTTTAAGCAAGGAAATCCAAAGTAAGGAAACCCAGAGCAAGGAAGCCGTAACGAAGGAGAATCTGAATGAAGCTTCCTGAGATTTGTATTAAGCATCCAGTTTTTGCTTCAGTACTGAGTATCGCAATTGTTTTATTTGGCATGCTGTCATTTCAGAAATTATCGATCCAATATTTCCCTGAACATAAAACACCGTCAGCGACCGTAACTGCGGCGATTAATGGTGCGAGCGCAGAGTTCATGTCACGTAACGTGGCCGACAAACTGATTACCGCTGCAACCGGTCTCGACAGCGTGAAAACCATGACGACGGACTGTCAGGAAGGTACGTGTAATCTAAAAATCATCTTTGAAGACGACATAGATGATGTCGAATACACCAGCTTAATGAACAACCTGCGCAGCAGTGTCGAAGCGATTGGCGATTTTCCACCAAGTATGACGGATAAGCCAACGGTAACGGATGACTCTTCTGACACCAGTATGCCCAGTAACATCATCACTTTTGTCAATACTGGCAAGATGTCGAAGCAAGATATGTACGACTACATTAGCCAACAGGTTGTGCCTCAGTTTAAGCATATACAAGGCGTTGGCGGTATTTGGGGACCGTACGGCGGCAGTGAAAAAGCGGTTCGAGTGTGGTTACAACCTGATCGAATGATGGCGCTTAACATGAGTGCATCGGATGTAGTTGGTACATTAAGCTCATACAACGCGACATTTACCGCGGGTACTATCAAAGGTCAGGTGAGAGATTTCTCTATTAACCCGGTCAACCAAGTGACCAGTGTTGATGATGTGCGAGATTTGGTGATTCGTGTTGATAACGGCAAAATCATTCGTGTCGGCGATATTGCAGAAGTTAAAATGGGAGAAGAAAGCTTAACCCCGAGTATTCTTCGAGTCGATGACAACTTAGCAATGTCGATTCAGGTACTGCCACTGAAAAGTGAAAACCCAGTGACTGTTGCCAATAAGGTTAAGAAGCAAATAGACGTGATTCAGCCTCAGTTGCCAGAAGGCATTGAGATGAAGATGGTTTATAACCAAGCCGACTTCATTAAAACTGCGATTGATGAAGGTTTTATGACTTTGGTTGAGGCGATTGTTCTTGTTTCAGCCGTTGTCGTGTTGTTCCTTGGTTCAGTTCGTGTGGCGTCTATTCCTATTATCACGATCCCAGTGTGTGTGATTGGTGTGTTTGCAGTTATGCATGTGCTCGGGTTTAGTATCAACGTGCTGACTATCTTGGCCATTATTCTTGCGATTGGTTTGGTCGTCGATGATGCCATCGTAGTGGCTGAAAACTGTTACCGACATATCGAAGAGGGCGAAACCCCTTTTAATGCGGCAATCAAAGGGTGCCGAGAGATCGTCTTTCCTGTGATAGCGATGACGCTGACTTTAGCGGTCGTGTATCTCCCTATTGGTTTGATGTCGGGCTTAACCGCCGACCTATTTAGACAATTTGCTTTCACGTTAGCAGCAGCAGTGATCATCTCTGGGTTTGTGGCTTTAACGCTCTCGCCCATGATGTGTGCTTACTTAATGAAGCCAGTTACAAAGCCGGCAAGGTGGTACAAAAAAGTTGATGCGAAGCTGAATGTTCTGTCTGACTTGTACACCAAGGAACTTAGCAAATGGTTTGAGCGTAAAACACTGATGAGTGGTATTGCCTTGGCATTGATTGCTCTATCTGCTTTAGCGGTTTGGACAATGCCTCAAGTGTTGCTTCCAACGGAAGACACTGGTTTTGTTGAGGTAACTTCAACGCCTCCTACAGGAGTCGGACGTCAGTATCACCTAGACAACAACGAGCAACTTAACAGTGTGTTCAAAGGTGATAATTCAGTAGAAGCGAATTTATCTTATATCGAAGGGACTCCGACCAATCACGTTTTATTGAAATCATGGAGCGAGCGTGACCAGTCAGCTGATGAGTTGGTTAACGAGTTTATCGCTAAAGCGCAAAGTTCGGTCTCTGCTTATGGCATGTCTTTCAAGGTTCGCTCGGCTGATAACTTGAACATTGCCACTAATATGATCCTAGAGTTAACGACGGTTAACCGTTATACCACCGTATTGTCGGAAACTGCGAATGAGGTGGTGGAGGCGCTTGAGAGTTATGAGGGCGTGACCAACATTAAAAATTCGATGTTGCGTGACCAATTGCGTTATGACTTGTCGATTGACCGCAATGCTATCGTATTGTCTGGTGTGGATTACAGTAATGTCACCAATGCGCTATCTACTTTCTTAGGATCAGTGAAGGCGGCAGATTTGCAAGCCGATGACGGTTATACGTACCCAATTCAAGTTCAAGTTAACCGAAAGGATCTCGGCGATTTCAAGGTGCTCGATAAGCTGTATGTGGATTCACAGTCGGGCCAAAGGCTTCCTTTGTCTCAGTTTGTTTCGATCAAACAAGTGACATCAGAATCGAACTTCAAAACATTCATGGGAAAAGACAGCGCAGAAATTACGGCTGACTTAATGCCTGGATACACAGCGAGTGATGTGAAATCCTACATTGATGATACGGTTCCAAGCCTCTTGAAACCTGCACAGAGCTACGAGTTCAATGGCATAGTTAAAGACTTGGTTGATTCAACGGCGGGTGCACAAGTGTTGTTTGTATTGGCGTTAATTTTTATCTTCTTGATCTTGGCGGCGCAGTTTGAAAGCTTTGTTGATCCAATGATCATCTTGCTAACGGTTCCGTTGTGTATCGTGGGTGCGATTCTGACGTTATCGATATTTGGCCAAAGCCTTAATATCTACTCAAAAATCGGCTTGCTTACTCTGGTTGGGCTAGTGACCAAACATGGTATTTTACTGGTGGAATTTGCTAACGAGAAACGTAAATCGGGTGCAAGTGCTCAAGAGGCGGCGATCAGCAGTGCGCGTTCAAGATTGCGTCCTATCTTGATGACATCACTCACCATGATCCTCGGTTCATTGCCACTGGCACTAGCGGATGGTCCGGGTTCATTAGGCCGTATCAATATTGGTTTAGTGTTGGTCGGAGGTTTGACTGCCGGAACCTTCTTCTCGCTGTTCTTAGTGCCAGTGGCTTACGTCGGTATGGCGAACCTAAAACAGACGGACATATTAGCTCGCTTGAGAACGAAAGCAGCATAGCGATATACTTTAAGTTTAAGTTTAAGTTTAAGTCTAAGCTAGATACTTCAAGGCCCTCGTTGTGAGGGCCTTTTGCTATGGAGGTTTCTAGATTAAGCGAAATGAGCGGTGCTGACGGTTAGAAATCGTAGTTTAGATTCATTGAGCTGTAGATTTCGGCGTTGCTTTGGTCTGATGCAACTGTCGTGTTGTAAATGTACTCGGTATCAAAGGTTAGTGCCAAATTGCCCATCAGAATGTTCTTTAGATAGCCCTTAAGGTTGTAGTTGGTGTTCTCTTCACCGTAAGCCATATTAGCGGTTGCGCCCATAGAAAACGTTTCTGTGAGCGTTAATGAGCCATCAACACTGGCATTAACGATCAGTTCATAGTTCTCTTTGTTGGGGAACTCTTCATCGGAGGATTGTCGTTTACTGATTCGATAACCCGGGCCCGCCGATCCTTGAAGCTTAATTCTTTCGGTATCGTAAAAGTGACGACCTAGTCCGGTAGCAGCAATGAACTGCTTACGATAGGTACCAAAGTGGTCGTGTTCAAAACGGGTTGTTGCAACCAAATAGGTGACTTCGTTTAAGTCATAGCTGATGCCATAGTTAGTGGTATAACGATTAGTACCATCTTCATCATTTTCAGCATCGGTATAGTAGGTATCGAACTGAACGCGCTGACCCCAGTTTTCTTTCTTGTAGCCAACGGATATCCCAGAATTGATAGACAAGGATGAACTGGTGTTTTGAGAGTAGATAAAGCCAAGCTTAGTCAGGGTTGTAAAAGGAGATTCTTCAGCTTCTTCTTTTAACTCAGAACCTTCGCTTAATACGACGTCGCCTTCGAGTACCACTTCATCAACCTCTTCGGCAAATACGGGCATAGAGATAGCGATTAGAACTATAGGTAGCTTTGCTAGGGAACGTGTGTATGAAACTGTGCTTGTTAATGGGCGCGTTGTTTGTGAGATAGTGTGTGTTGACATAATGGTTTGGTTTATAAGGTGATTGAACACGACCAACCAAGAGTTAGTCGTGATGAGCAGTCAATGATTGAACCGTAAGGTCGAGTGAGTTACGACGCGATAGGCAAAGGCGAAAAGATCGTTTTGATCGCTGAAAACCCGTTACCTCGATGAGGATTAAAGTCTTCAATGTGAACGAAAAATTCAAGTATCTCAGAGGGTTTATCATCTTCGACTAATAGGAACTCGAGTAATCCCTGTTCGACATGGCATGAAACAATGGTCTCACTCGAATAGTCAGCTAAAACCTGTTCAACATTGATTAAGACGCTCGTCTCAGGCAAGACGTTGAAAGCATCTTGCGCGCATTTAAGAATACAGCTACACACATACTCACGATATAAGGTGTTGCTGTCTGAAAGGGATAAGGTTTCTAACTTTACTTCGCCTTGGCACAATACCTTTTTTTCTTTTGGGATCACGTTGTGCTTATTAACCTGAATATTGACTTCTAACAGGTGCCCATTCTTATAGGTATTAAAGTTATGGTTTATCAGCTTAGTGTCGACTACCGCGGCGTTTATAGGGTTCTGTTGCGCTTCTGAAAGGGCAGAAAGCTTGGCGCCACTATCGTTGTTTAAAATGCCTTTCGACAACTGATTACCTTTGGCCCAGTAGCTGTAGTGTTGAACCCAACTTACAAACTCAGTTTTGTATTGTTCGATGTCTTTCTCGGCGGCACGCTCAATATTGTTGGTCAGTGTGTACAACTTCGACTTGCTGCCCAACAGCATATCTAGCCAGTTAGGCTTGTACTCATCGAGTGCTTCCATGGCTTTGACTTTATGATCGAATCGGACCGTTGGCATTGCCGGCGCAGGTTCCATCGCAATCGACTCCCAATTCATTTTTGGGGTCGGAATGGTATGCACGGATTGGATTAAGTGGAGGTGTTGATTGAATAAGCTCACTTCGCTTACAGCGTCCTCAAGTTGTTTGGTATTCATCTACATTCCTGCCGACTGTTGTTTTTGTCATTTGGCGCTTAGTTTATGTTCAAAGTGCGCGAACAGTATTTAAATGAACGTGAATGATCTTTCGTGAGGTTGCTTGACATTGGTTTAGGAATATTTTGGGGAGAAAGTTAGGTTTATGATTGAGATAACAGCATAGAAACACAGAGAACAGGCGCTCTCTGTGTTGGTCATATTACGACTATAGAAACTCGCTGATGAGTATTATCTTTGGCGTCTTGCGAC
Source organism: Vibrio sp. QJM3NY_26 (assembly GCF_057786005.1). Lineage (NCBI taxonomy): Bacteria > Pseudomonadati > Pseudomonadota > Gammaproteobacteria > Vibrionales > Vibrionaceae > Vibrio > Vibrio sp. QJM3NY_26. Next base: position 1,485,467 of record NZ_CM173516.1, read on the forward strand.
CAAAGTAAATCGGTAATCGTTAGACGTGAAGTAGTTACGGCTGTATTCAAACACCGTATTATTGGCAAGGTAACCACGAGTGCGCTTTTCAATAATCGGTTGAGCAGGGTTTGTCACTTATATCAGTGCTGCATTGGCTAGTTAGGCTATGTGCGTCATTTTATTAAGCACGAAGGTTTCAATACAACCTTCAGTCGCAGCTACATACTCTGCAATGTGTTGGCTCGCTAAGTGTTTCTCTAGATGAACTTCCGACTCCCAGTTCTCATGAAATACAAAATGAGCTGGGTTACTGTTATCTTGGTGCAGGTCGTAATTTATACAACCATCTTCAACACGGGTTTTGTCGATCAATTTAATCATCTCTGATTTAACTAACTCAATCTTATCTTCTTTAGATACGATTGTTGCAATAATAGTCAGCTTGCCCATTCTTTATTCCTCAGTGTTCCACTCGGTAAGTGTAATTAATATAAGCAGTTGAATGAGAGGGGTAAAGATTGGCTAGATCCAATTACTATGGATACTTTAATCCATAATCAAAGCCTGTCTCTTTAATAAAAAATGCCCGACTATAATAGTCGGACATGGATGATAGAGTTTATTCGAAAGTATTAGTTGTTGATTTCTGCTTTAATCCAAACCATACGGTGGTCAGAAGATATGTCCTTACCGTTTCCGTAATTACCTACACGTTCGTCATTCATTAATAGACGGCCGTCTTCGAACGTTGCTGGCCAGTAAATACCAGAGTCTGAAATCGTTAGGTTTTCTGATGGTACAACATGATCAAGGCGTAGTCCGCTCGTGCTGGTCACTTGACCAGGGTATGGAGTATCCCAGTTTGCTTCTTTACATTCGCCAAGAGCTAGACATTCTGGGCCACCAAGGCTGGCAGGTGCTAATGGACCGAACGTCGCTAACCGGTTAACTTTGTCGTGGTCCATCAGTGCATTGATTGCTGTCAAATCACCATCACCTTTAAGAGGGTCAGCGTTAAGGTCGCCCATAACAACGAATTTAGCGTCTGTACTTAGTCCGCCAGTCACGCCTTTATCGTCGTACATGTAGCTTTGACCTTCGATGTAATCGACCCAGAAATTAACTTCATCTGCATTTTGAACCTTGTTCTTACCCGTGTCGAAAATAGGTGGCGTTGGGTGAGACATAAGTAGGTGAATCGTCTCTGAGGTACCATCTTCTTGAGGGATTAGGATCGGTGCGTCAACGTGGTTTTTAGAAGAAAGGCGAACTTCTGCCCACTCTTCAGTAGTATACCAGTCGTCACCACACTCCATGCCATCTGGGATAGGGTTCCAAGAATCGTTACAGTTGGTGATAGTTGGCATGGTAGCCGAAGGCATATCGCTCCATTTGAACTTTTGGAAAGTACGAATGTTGTCGTGATCAATTTCATACATAGACATTAGAGCGAACGCATATTGTCCGTGGTAGGTACCAAAGCCCCATGCATCGCCTGGTAGTTGCCCCGGATTACCGTCATTATCTAGGTCAAAACCAAATTCGTTTAAAAGGCCAGTGTTGGTCGCGAAGTTGGCAAAGTACTGGAATACGATTGGATCTAACTGAGTGCCGTCTTGATCAAAGCTATTTGAATTTTGAGATACAGATAGGTAGTTCAAGCGGAAACCGATAAGAGCATCGTTATTTTCAGCGGTACCATCGTTGTTAAACTCCGCCATCATGATTACTTCTGGGCGTTCAGTCTGGATGATTGCAGCTACGTTACGAATCTGGATTACCTTAAGAGCGGTGGCTTTGACTTCTTCAGACAAAGTATCATTTTCCCAGCCTTCAACCAATGCGTCTTGCTCTGGCTTAGTCAGTTTCATTTCAGCTACAAGATCTTCGTAGGTATAACGGTCAAAAGACAGGTTGAATACGGCGATTTTAGCTTCTGTAGAAGATGGTACGGTTGGTTCTTGAGGGTAGTAGTTATTAGTTGTTTCGTCACCGCAGCCGAATAAAAGGGTAGTAGAGATTGCTAGCGCTAGTGATGTTTTTAACATTTTCATAAAATGATTCGCTTTTGTAGTCCGTGGAATAGGAGGGCGCGCATTTTATGTTACAAAATGAAATCCTGTAAGTGACTCTTGTCACAGTTGGTAATGTAAGAAAACGTTTTCTTACACTGTATGTGTGATATTTGACATTGGTCCATTTTTGATTAGAGTTTTTATTCAACCCAAATCGTAAATAGGGTAATAAAAACAAGAAAGCGCCGAGACAGTTTGAGCCTAGGCGCTTGATAAAAAAGAATATGTTATTAAAAGGTTAAGCGTACTGTTCCACCGTCATAGCCCAATTTTTCTTCTGCTGTTCAAAATTCATTTTGATTTGTTGGTAACGAACCTTAAGTACTGAGTGTTCGTACTTTTTCACAACATCTTCGCGTTTACTTTCAATTAGCTGCTTTTTGACCTCGTAGTATTCGTTCATGTTTGATACAAGTGCATCGAATTCTTGTTGAAGCTTTTCCGCGATTTGTTGCTTATCGGCACGGTGCATGATTTTTTGCTGGGTGCGCTTTAATAACATTGATGCTTCGGCTTTTTCGATGCGAGCTTGAGGCGTTTTCTTAAGCTTGCTTGCTAAGCCCATTAAAGAAGCACTCTTAATCAACCATTTAGTTGGATCGTATTGCCACCAGTAGATGCCGTTACGGTAGTCGTTCTCAAAGATGTGGTGGAAGTTGTGGTAGCCTTCGCCAAAAGTGAGTACCGCTAGCACACCGTTGTCACGCGCTGTGTTTTTGTCGGTAAAAGGTTGGCTGCCCCAGATGTGAGCAAGAGAATTAATGAAGAAAGTTGTGTGGTGGTTAAGTACCAAACGAACAGCGCCCACGATTAACAACATGCCAAGCACGTCACCGTAAATTACACCTAATACGATTGGAACACCGAAGTTCATAAGCAATGCTAATGAAACGTAGTGCTTGTGCTGCCACATCACGATTTTGTCTTTTTTCAGGTCACGACAATTTTCGTAATCTGTATACATTGCAGTGTTGTAGTTACGGATCATCCAGCCGATGTGTGAGTACCAGAAGCCACGTTTGGCTGAGTATGGGTCTTTGTCGTTGTTGTCGACATGCTTATGGTGCACACGGTGGTCAGAAGACCAGTGCAGCGCGCTGTTTTGCAGAGCAAAAGCACCGCCCAAAGCAAACAGGAATCTTAGGCTTGAATGCGCTTCAAACGCTTTATGAGACCATAAGCGGTGATAGCCTGTCGTGATAGACAGGTTACAAAAAGTAAAACAGATCGCTAGCCATATCCAGTGCTCCATACCATAGCCAAAAAAGTAGCCATAAACGGGAGCCGCGACCACAGCAAGCAGCATACTAGAAGAGAATACAAAAATATTTAGCCAGATTAACGGCGGCTTTTTGGTTGATGGTTTGTCGGCACTATTCATTAGCAAATTTCCATTGGGCTTACATCTGTGCGCTAGAATATCAGCGTACACGTGTAAGTCAATATTGAAAGTGTAAACGTGTATTAGTATGTTTTGCTTAAATATTGTATAAAGGTAGTGTGAAATGTAGTAGCAAGTCATAAATGGAAGTACTAAGGGCTAATAAATGGAAATTAAGGTAGCTGAATATAAAGATTATGAGCGGATTGCCCAATTACACGCGGACAGCTGGAAGCTATATTACCGTGGCATTCTTGCTGATGATTACCTAGAAAATGATGTTTTGGAGGACAGATCTGTTATTTGGCAGACTCGTTTGATTAATCCTCCTTTCAACCAACATGTTTTATTGCTTGAAGAAGGCGGTTTACTGGTTGGTTTTGTCTGCGCGTTTGGTAATCACAACTTTGAACGTGGTACGTTCATTGATGCGTTACACGTAGACAATAATTACCACGGTCGTGGTGTTGGCAAGCGTCTATTGTCTGAATTGTCAAAGTGGTTGCAGCAATACTATTCTGATTCGGGGCTTTACCTAGAGGTGATGTCTGAGAACCACCAAGCGATTGCTTTTTATCAGGCGATTGGTGGCAAAGAAGAACTAGAGCAAGTTTGGAACGCACCATGTGGCAGCCAAGTGAATGAAAAAGTGATTTCTTGGAGCTCTCCCGTTGAACTTGAACAGAAAACAGCGAGCGTTGTGTATTCTTAGTAGCTTCTTATTTAAGTAACTATAATTACTGAAGTCACTTTAAAGCCGAAGAACAAAGACAAAAGCCCCGAGCATTCAATTGTTCGGGGCTTTTTTGATTGGATTAATGGTGGTTATAATGAATCGCTAAGGCGCGTCAAATACTGTGCGATTAATCACTCCATGTGATCTTATTTCTACCGCTCTTCTTCGAAATGTAGAGTGCTTGATCGGCATCGTCGATAAGTTGTTCGACAGAGCCGAGAGCCTGTGACGCATATTTCACACCGATTGAAATTGTTACTTCTAACCGAAGGAGAGAAGGAGATTCTAATAGGGAGTTAACTAGCGATTCAATTGAAGCCTCAGTTTCTCCTTGGACCATCACCAAAAACTCTTCACCGCCGTATCGAAAGCAGTTACTGCTGGTTGGTAGCCTTTTTTGAATCTCATCGGCCAGTTCTTTGATCACCATATCACCCATTTGGTGGCCGTAGGTGTCGTTAATCGATTTGAAATGATCAATATCTATCATGATCGATGTTATGGATAACTGACGGTCTATGCTTGGTTCGATCACCTGATGAAGATAAAGGCGGTTGTAGCAACCCGTTAGCGCATCTTGATAAGAAAGGGCTTCAAACATATTGGATTGTTTGCGAAGCTGAATCGCTTGTTTGCGCAGTTGTTCGGATTGAGCAAAACGTTTGTGTACTTCTAAGTCTCGCCTTATACAGGCCGCTGAGATTAGGATGTAAGCTGAAATATAAACGGAAATTGTTTCGATCTCATGCTTTGGCTCTGCCTCATAAAGTATTGGAGCAAGGCCGATGAGATAAGCCAAAAACATAAACGACAGAGTAGTGATGCTGTATTTAGCAGACAGTCTTGAAAAGGTTCCGATGTAGATCATTACGAGAATAATGCCACCTTGGTAATCGAAATTGTTCAACTCAATAGCGAGCCGACCTACATAGACCAAGAAAAGCGAGCTAATTACAAGGAAGGTACTTTCTACGAGTTCTAAAACGTTGGGTTTATTTGTAATGCAGTATCTGGCGACAGCCATCATCAATAGAAAAAGTATGACTCGGAAAATGATAGGGGTTACGCATTCTGTACCAAAGTGGATGTAGTCGGTAACAATGAAAGCACAGAATATTGAGATTGGAATGTAAATGAAATTTATGTACGGCAAATAAATTTCATTATCGAAATAGGTTTTAAATCTTTGATTCTTGAACCCAGAATAAGAGCGCATTGAGAAACTAACCGAGATTGATACACAATAATTTGCGTAGTATGTCACAGTCTTTGGGATTGTAAATGACCGTTTCTATAGATTTGTCAGTATGTTAGCTAGATCAACAAACGGTAGCACGCAATATTCACGCCCTATTATCGATAGAGCGTGAATATATTAGAGGTTGGTGTAAGAGTGGTTAACAGAAACTAATGCAGATTAACAAAAACTAATAGCGATTAGCGCTTGTTCTTCAAGTAACGTTTACGGCGTTCTTCTTTTTTCTTTATTTGTTGCTCGGCTTTTAGCGCAGCCGCTTCTTCTACTTCAACCAATTCTTTGGTGATCATCTCTGGTAGCTCTAGCGTTACTTTACCTAAAGTACCGTTGCGAAGTTCGTGAAGTAGGATTTCCGAACACTTGTGAATGTCTATATGACCACCTGCACGAAGTGCACCGCGTTTACGACCAATCGCTTCCATCAACTCGATGTCAGACTCGGGCAGCTCTTCAATTTGGTAGCGTTCTTGTAAAAGGTGAGGGTACTGCTTAGCTAAGTACTCGACTGTGTAGAATGCCACTTCGTCATATTCCATTGCTGTATCTTTTACCGCACCAGTCGCAGCTAAACGGAAGCCGCTGTGTGGGTTTTCTACTTTAGGCCAAAGGATCCCAGGAGTATCTGAAAGGATCACGCCGTTTTGCAGGTTGATACGTTGTTGGCGACGAGTTACCGCAGGTTGGTTACCCGTTACCGCAATCGTACGTCCAGCCAAGCAGTTGATAATGGTCGATTTACCCACGTTAGGGATACCCATAATCATTGTTCGAATGTTCTTGCCCATTTGCTCACGGTGCGGTGCCAGTTTACGTACTAGCTCCATCACGTGGTTAACTTCTTCTTTTACGCTGGTGGTAATGGCAATAGCTTTAACGCCTTGCTCTTTCTCGAAGTGTTCAATCCAACGTTCAGTAAGCTCAGGATCGGCAAGGTCGCGCTTGTTCAACACTTTTACACAAGGCTTATCGCCGCGCAGTGAAGAGATCATTGGGTTTTCACTACTGAACGGGATACGAGCGTCCAGTACTTCGATGATCACATCAACCTGTGGGATAACTTCTTCGATTTCTTTGCGGGCTTTATGCATGTGACCCGGAAACCATTGAATACTGCTGTTAACCATTTGAAACTATTACCTTTAAATTTTAGTTGTTTAAAGTGGGGTACAAAGTGGGGTACATAAGATTTGATAAGGAAATCACAATACATGTACTGTTTCGTCGCCACAATAAACTTTGATAAAGAGATCTTAACACTTTATAAGGGTAGCGTGAATCGAATAACAGGTGTGAAGGCGCAGAGAGTATTTAAAATTAATTTCTAGGGATGATTGCGATGGATAAAGCAGATAGAAAGCGATGGAGCTCCTGTTCTTAGCTATATCTTAATTTGGTTCTAGTGATTGAGAGAGGTGCGTATATCAAGGAGGTAGTTTTTAAAATGAAGAGGTTCTGAAGTAACACAACGCTACTGTGTATGGGTGAGTCAAATTCTACGTAAAGAAATGCGCTTAACTCATCATGTTGCGGGATAACAGTGCTCTATAGCAATTAATTGTAAAGTGGAATTTTGTGTTTACATATCGAAGTGAAAATCCCACTTATCATGGTAAGCCTAAAGCAAGAGTTATGCGGCTAATGCTAAATAGCTATCATCAAGAAAGTACTGACGTTTTTCGACTAGCTCTGATACCACAACCTTGAGGTCTTTGCCCAAGACCATTGCAGCAATTATGCTATCAATCTCATGAGAAAGAAATCCAACCGAGTTCGCGCCAAGAGATATTGAAGGTGGGAAAGTTCCATCATTAATTTTGCGATGAAGTGTTGCCATCGAAAATGGGATGCGTGCTAAAACGTCTTTTTTACGTTCGATCTTGAATTTAATGCTCATAAAAAACCTATATGTCACTGTTCAAATCAGTGAAATGAGTGGATGGTTTTCAAATGTTTATGAGAACTAAGTGGCATAATGTGCCAAGGGAAAAATCGTTTGCATAATTTATCGCCAGCAAACAAGGCTCTATATTGTTAGTAACTCCTTCAAGTTGAATACAAAGTAAACTGTGAGGACAGCTTTACGAGGTGAATATGTTAACTGCTACTTATTTGCTTGGTAAAGGTGAAACATTTGCACATGCAATTATTTGTGATTAACCTCACGATTAGTGGTGTTTTCTGCTTAATGTGTAAGCGATTCAAGTTGTTGGTTTATATAGTTAAATGATTAATACGATAAAGTTAAATCATATAACCCCCTAAATGCCGCGTGTGTAGTGGCATTTAGGGGGCTTCGATCTGAATCCTAGCTGATGGTGTTTCTAAAAGCTAAAGCTCTATCATCAAGTTTAATTCTCACTAAGTTTTTGTTGCCATTGTATCCATGCTTTGGCCATATATACCCCAATGAGGTTAATAGGGATTTTAAGAGTTTGGTTGCTCGGGCCTGTGTACATTCCTCATAAAACTTTACTCTTGGAAGTACCTCATGAAAATATTCATGGTTGTCATAAATTTTTCGCGATATTTCAAGAACCTGTGGACGTGAAAGTCTAAGTTTTTCATCCCGATTACTATATTCAGAACTCTCAAAGATCATTGAATTCAGAATCTTGGCAGGTTCAACGAGGTGTTTTGTGCTTTTGTCCAGTTGATTAGTCCAGACGTGTTTGAAAAGCTGTTTATTCGTAAAAGACATATCAAAAAGAACATCTTCTTCTTTTACTGAACTAATCTGATAGTCACGCATGATCTCGAATCTCTTTATCATCGCTTGCTCTTGAAAACCTACTTGGTTTGTTGCCATGAGCCTGTCTACTTCTGTTTGCGTGGTTAGAGGCGCATCCAAGATTGCTTGTATTCGACTCTCTTTGTCCAATCCATTCAATACATTGAGCTGATTTTGTCCCTTCTCCAATAACTCATGGGTGGTGGTTAATATTTGAACATTGAATCCAAGTTGTTTTAGCGCCCATCTCATACTTAATGGTTGGTTGCTATTGAACAGTTTCCGCTTGTTAACAAATTCTAGATTCAATAGGTCACAATCTGAATCAAGAAAATTGTTGTGTATTGGTTGATAGTCGTACATAAAATTTGATGTTAAATAGAACGTTATTTTCGTGCTAGTTCTGAATCTTTTTGAAAAATTAATCAGTTCTTTCACACCCAGCGTGAGATCACTCATGACGTTCACATTGTCTGTATAGTCACTTTCTATCGAATATCCTGAAGCAAGACATGGAGATGCGAAAATCTTGTCGTATTTCAAGCATTCCATAGAAGGATTTTTTAGAAATTTGGCTTGTTCTGATGAGCCTTTGTTAGCGCCTGTGATAACAAGTATTTTCTTACGTAAAGCCACTTTTTCGCATGGTTGACCAGAGCTATCTTTCAATCCTAAATCTATCATTACAAGTCTGAGTGATTTGAGCGTGTCAAATAAAATGACCTTTTCATTTTTAAACTGTTTTCTTGTATTTGTGAAAACATGGAGCTTGTCTGCGATTGTGACGTTCACATTTTTGTATGGATTATGTGTTGCTTTGATAACCTGAATGTTTTTGCCTAGTTTTTTCAGCCAACGTAGAGTTGTGTCAGTAATATCAGCGTCAGCAACAACAACCTTGGGAGCCTTCTTAATTGCTTTGCTCAAGATTTCAAAGACTTCTTCTCGCGGCATTGTATTGTTGCTGTTTGAGCAAACAGTCGAAGTGACTTTTTCAAATTCATCGATAATAAGTACGTCGCAACTAAGTACGACAGACGTTATGTGATCTTTGTAGCTACTGTTAACTACAACTCCAAGTGCATCTGCATTTTCTATCTCATATAAGGACGCTTTTTTATAAGAAATTGCATCAGTCATTTCACAGAACTGTTCAACTAGTGGAATGAGATATGAAAGATACACGATACGCTTTTTGCTATGAGCAGACTTCGATATAGGTTGCAGTACATTTTTAGTTTTCCCTGATCCTGCTCTACCTAAGAGTGCATATGTGTTGTACTTTTCAGAGTCAATGTAGTGGCCCACATCCGCAAAAGTTTCGACTTCAACAATATCGTCAAAGTTGGAGACCCTAGTTGCCTCTATGAGTTCGCTTTCGTGCGACGCTTCAAGTTCTTGTAACTTGGAGAGAAGCTTTTTGTAACTATCATCAGAGCTACCAGTAAGAAAGTGATTTAAGCATGCCTCTGCTGTGTCAAACCGAAGCGGGATTTGCTGAATTAAGTACCTAGAAAGGAATGATGCTAACTCTTCACTTGGATGTATCTTGTAAGCTTCAAATAAGTACTGAAATGAATGGTAGCTAGAGTAGTTAACGCCCGTTACTACATCAATAATATGCTTTTTGTCGGCTTTGAAGTTTTCAAGCATTAGAGTCGAGGAAGCCTCTGGAAGTGACTGAGAATCGACTGCAAACTGTATGTCTTTTATTCCTGCTTGTTTATATGAACGGTAAATTTCCATAATGTTTTTTTGACCATATATTGGTGCCACGATCCTTCTATCTGATGAAGAATATTCGACACCATTTGATACAAGAATCGTGACTTTATCGAATGCATGACCAGCCATGACAATGTGTTCTGATATTGTTGATTTATTAGTAATTTTCATATTTACCTTATTATAATTATTTGGGTTTTATGTGGTGGAAACTGTTTAAAATTGGCCCTTTAGAATGAACCATAATCGATAGATTCAAAGAGTGACTCTTTGGAGGGTGTACTACTGACATTTATCAGCAAAGCGTTGCCTTAAGTAAAAGGGGGGCACTTTGAAGTGTTTATATATAAATAAGGGAAAGTGTCCCTATGAGCAGTTTTCCAAAACTTCGTTTTGAATTGCTCGATATGCCTATATTTTGAGCAGCCGACAAGAAGAGGAAGGCCTTTTAATGCACTAAGAGTTTTCAAGGCTTTTATGTTGCAGTTTGAGTTTTGGTTTAAGGCTCTACAGATAAGTTTGTTCATGGTGGTTTACCGTCGATTTGGTCAAACCTTAACGTAGATACGGTTCTTACACCATATACTACTACTTATATAATCAATGGCTTAGGTAGTTTTTTTAACGTTGTTATTGTTAATCAATATGTTGTGGAGTGTATTTTTTTTACGATATTCACATATCGTATTTAAAGGGCTTGTTGATCTTCCATAAACTCGATCGGATTCAACAACAACTTCATTTTCCCATAATGTAAAAGGGGCACTTTCTACTATATGTATAAAATATGTTCAAAGTGCCCCTGTTTTAAAGTTCGCCAAAGCTTAGCTTTGAACTAAATCGATATGTTCATGAGCAATGCTCATGGAAATGTTTTTTGTGAACGATCCTGAATGGCAGAGGTATCGTGCCTTTTTCGGAAGCCCAATGGTCGAACTCACCACTAAAACTAGATCTGGTTTTAGTGGTGTACTTGCGAAAACCTCATGTCACACATAGCCCTTGGTTAATAGTCATTTCAACTATAGAAGTTCTTAAAATTCCAACCCAAATTTAAGAATTCTTAAATGGACTAAGAATCGGTAAGAACTTTCCCATGAGCTTCGCTCACGAATCTGTCGATTTATTCAAAGCACCGCTTTGGTGGTGCTCTATAAGGGTTATATCGTCAATTAATCTGACGTATCAATGGAGTCGTACATGACTTGTTGGACATCGGTTTGAGCTACTATTATCCTGTTATAACAGTCATTTTTTAAGGGATTGCCAGTGGATACGTTGTTTCAAGTGATTTCAGATTTGCATGAAGAGTTTAGTGGAACCACTATTAAACAATTGGTTAACCCTGACGCTGATATTGTGATACTAGGTGGGGACATTACGCATGGGGTAGGGCTAGCAGAACTCGCTTTTCAAGCTGCTAAATCAAACCCTGACATTGAATTTATCGTGATTGCTGGTAACCATGAGTTTTATCCTCAAGGTTTCGATTATCTTGATTATTTGAGCTGTTTGCCTCTTTGGAATCAATTAAGTTGCAACTTGCACTTTCTCGAAAACACGTCGGTAGTTATTGATAAGTATGATCTTGAGATATTTGGAGGGGTTGGTTGGACAAACCTCAGTGGGCTAAATGACGTCAACACACTTTCTCTACAGATAAGAATCAATGATTTCAAGTACATAACCGTGAATAATCAAACTTTGACACCAACAAAAATGAGGGAGTTGAATGCTGAGTTTAGGAGTTCTTGTATTGAATCTATGTCCAGCTCTCCAAAGAAGAACAAGCTGGTTATTTCTCACTTTCCACAAACTTTTGAATTGAAACACTCAGGCTATCCAGTTGACCTTTTAACGTGTTATTTCTGCTCTGACGACAATGAGTTAATCCGAGAGTTAGCTCGGCATGGTGTAACCGTTATGGTTAGTGGGCATACTCACGATAATTTTGATCGCATAGTTGAGGGCGTAAGACAGGTTTCAAGCCAAGTTGGATACCCACATGAAGACGGGTTTGAAAACAACCTTCTGAACGCAAGGAAATTACATAAACTACTTAAAACTTGATATTGAAATCACTGTCATCAAGTCAAGTAATACAGGTTCATTATCTTGATTTCAATAAGTATCAGAGTCAAGAAGACGCTCTTATGGCTTAAAAATGGGACTTTCCTCAATTCTGTAGAGAGAGCAAGTGAACCTTGTCTGCTATGGTTTTTCTCTATTAGATTGAAAACAAATTTTTACTCTTCGAAGCATCTTAACTACTAGAAATGATAGTGCTGAACAATCAGATTTCATCGATTAACCTGATAGCCTCAGCTTATTATTTAATCATAGTCAAGCAGCGTTTTATCAATCAAATTCCCTCATTACATGATCGGTTACTTCTTAAAATAATCCCCTTCGTTTTTCACCAGCCCGATACTACAAAATGCTTTGGTTTAAAAATGGAGGGCGTATAAATATCAGTGAAATTCGGTAACCAAGGTTAATAAGTATCTACCTGAATAGCACCAAAAGCACTAAAATAAGTAATATTACGTATCAGATGAGTAAAATCGTGATATTTTATATCTTAGTACGTGCAATCTGCATTTTAGTGGCCTTTGTGCGTAAAAGTGTTGATTCTGCCACTTTTGTGTGTGAAGATGTTTGTGCAGGTTAAGAAAGTCTCGTTTATGTACAACGAGGTTATTTTGCAGAAGGTTATTACTATGAACGATGAAGAGTTGAGTGAATTACGACATAGTGCATTTTTGTCTTTCTGTCGAATTTATGGATTGACTAAAACAAAGAGGTATTCAGAACGGAATACGATGTCATTAGATTTTCAAGAAGCAATGAAAGTTTTTCCCGTCAAGCGCTCGGCATTAGAAAAATACTGGAGCGGTAAAAATCCAATTCCAGAATTTTTGATTACCATTATGAAGCTCCATACTGGTCAAATAGAACCGTTACATAAGTCATTTGACGATATGGGATTTAGTTTAACTTTGGACGAAAGGATTTGAATGAATTAGCGAAACAAGTATAGAAAAGAAAGTATTGGTGGTTGGGGAATCATCTAACAAGATGTCACTAAATAAAAAGGGGAATACAACATTATGATTATTAACTGAAAATAGGTAAATCCAATGCAATTGAATATTATAAAAAGAAACAGAAAATACTATGCCGCTAAAACCGCTCGTGGTGCAGATTGTAAAATACTGATAGACGACCATTCTGAAGAACTTGAGCTAGGTGACCAGGTACTCGCGGTAGAAGATGTCTCAGTTCGTTCAAAATATAGCACTGACTTAATCTACAAATTGAAAGCAAGTGCTAAAGAGCAGGTTGGACAGGGCATTACTACTCTAAGGTCTGATTACAACACTATTCTTGTTGATAGATCCCGAGCTCTTGGTGGCTCATGGAATAAAGATGAAAAGGCCTGGATCTTTCCTAGTTTCGTGTCTAAAGAAGTCGATAAGCTTGATGAAATATTCAACAGTGAACCAGTAACGCTTGAAATAACAGCGCTCGAAGAAATTCGCAAGTGCAAACAAGGTATTGGTTTCATCGGTAAGCCCTTGTGCAAAGCTTTTGGACGAGACTCTGGCGCTCGAATCAATTCAGATATCGCAATGATATCTGGTTACGCAACGTCTGGTGGCTCTCGTAATAACTGGACAACTATTCTGAATGAAGGAACGGTTCTCAGGCTTCAAATGCCATCAAAGCTACTCTTGCTTTATCAAGACAATCGGTTTGACGTTAAGATAATTAATTAATCCTTATATCTTCATTTTATTCGGCTGATCAAAAATTGGGCGGCTGGATTCTGTACGACCACTAAAAATTATAAAAAAGGTAAAGGCATGAAAAAACAGAAACTTACATATATCCGAGGCGTTTCTGGCTCGGGTAAAACAACGAAAGCACATGAGCAAGAAGGGGTGCTAGTTGAGGCTGATATGTTCTTCACCAGTAGTGAGGGTGAGTACAAATTTGACAGTCGCTACATCAAAGATGCACATGCATGGTGCCAACTAGAAATGAAACGACTCTTGTTAGCAGGATATGATGTAGTAGTAGCGAATACCTTCATCAAAAAATGGGAATTGATGAACTATCTTAAGGTAGCTCAAAGCTCAGGACTAGACCTGGAAATTGAGGTGCTTGAGGCGAAAGGTAATTATCAGAATGTTCATGGAGTTCCTGGTGAGGTGGTGGAGCGCATGAGAAAGCAGTATGAGCATTTTGAACTAAAACCAATGCGCTCATCAGATAGTGATAACTTGGTTGTAGGCTAATAAGGGAATGTCGATGAAAAGTATAGAACCTGGTTTAACAGTGAAGCAAAATAGGCGTTATGTGTATGATAATCATGAAGCAGATACATTGGTTTCAGCACTTTATCAATGTGTCCAAGCTGAGTGCGAGGTGTTCGCTTGATGGAAATGTCTTTGAATGAACTAAAATATCTTTGTGAGGTGATTCACCGAGATAATCCAAATAAATCACTTTTACCTGTTTTAATCGCCCTGAATTATTCACATCAAGCTAATGCAGATTTTGTTATCGCTTCCCAACTATGTCCTGATAGTAAACCATATGGTTACGATATCGTTCGCGCTTCTGTAATTTCGGATATGTTTGAAATCAAAAAACTCCAAGAAACAGGAGGTTATCATGTAAACTATTTAAAGTTTCGAGGGTATTTCAAACTGATTGACACCTCCCATGATGACCATGCTTTAGTAAAAAAGATCCGTTTGGCGCTGAATAAAAGCTACGGGGAATCAAGTCGGACAATGCTCACTCCAACCCTTATTTTCGTTTTTTTATATGTGGTAATGTTCAACATCGAATCTTCTAAAGAGTTGATAGAGCGTCTGAAGAAACAAGGTGTCAACTATGCGTCTACTGCTTATAAGCAACTGAAACAACTTGATAAGCTAAATCTGTTGACGATTAAGCGATTCTCAGTTGATAACCGAAAACTAGGGTATGGCATACAAGTATGTTGAAAGACAGTTACGAGAAAGAGCTGTTATTTCAACGCTCAATTAGATAGGGAGTTAGCAACCCAAGGTGAGAAGGCGCTTCGTTCTGCAAGTTTGATATAGTCAGAACTGCATTCGAGACAGTAGGGGGGAGCCGCGATGTTGAACCATATTTGAAACACACAATGGGTAGATCTGAGCTAGCTCGTTGTTGGACAAAAATGAGTTACTAAGGGTCTAAGGATTAGTGCGAACAGCAAACTCACACCAGAAAAAATGCAACCGCACGCATAATTGTGGTTCGATAGGTAGTTTTGGTATAGATCAAGATTTTGCTTATAGTTCAACGTAAAGATAAAGGGAGCAACTGAGGCTCCCTTTAAAATATTCGACAATTAGTTAGTAACAGTGACGCTAATATTTCTGCTCGGTTTTTCAGATGCTTGTCTAACTTTCATTTTCCGAGCAGGGCGTTTTTTGTTATCAGAACTAGCGGTAGAAACACGACAAAACTTCACTACGTTTTGAGCAGTTAAGATCCAAAGTCTTTTGTTGTCCATTTTGTTCTCCAGTCTGAAAGAATCTTGCAACCTTTACGATCAATTGTACCAGATGAATTATGTTTTTGCTCTGGCTCCACCTCAAGTATTCGCTGTCGTTTTACGTCTATATCAAAAAGCAACTGTAATCGCATTGATACGAGCTTAGCAAGTGTATCTGTAATAGGCTTTGTCAATTGACAGTATGATTGTACGACATGATTATTCGCAAGTATATAATTACTGTGGGCGTAGATGTTTAGTACACTAGTAAAATCTTCTTTACCAGAATAGTGATTACCTTGCTCTTGACTATCATATAGTACTTTCGGTTCGATATAGCTTAATGGGATTGAGATAATCGAAGCAGCCGTATCTCTATCATAGTATTTTTGTAGACCTAACTCAAAGGTCTTCCTTGTATGCTCCGAGTAACAGGTTCCATTTATTTGAGTTCCAATAAATTCTTGAATTCTAGTTTTCAAGGGAGTTACATACTTTATGCTACCTGACTTTAGTGCTTCGGGGGCTCCTATGAGATTCGGTTGCGTTTGATCGCCATACTTGTTGAACTCATTTATAGAATATGGCATGCAAATAGGTGAATGAGTTCGTGGAATATCACATGTACCATCAATTTGAGTTAAATCTTGCTCATTGATTAGAACTTTATCACAACGTTGTAAGCACGATTGCCAATTGTCGTTAAAAAGAAAAAAGGGAGAGTCTTTAAGAATAAGAGGGGTTACTAGTCCTGTATCTAGATTCTTTTCCAGTTCCTTTAATACACCTTGAGCATTAAGGACATTTAACAAGTTCACTTTTAGGACAGTACCGCTATCATCAGTCCAAGTACGCAAGATAACTAGCATGTTCTTCATGCAGTTTTTTATCGAGTTAACTATGGTTTCTTCAAGTACTTCCAATTGTTGAATATCAACTTCGTCAAAATTGTTGTAAGTTAAAATCCAGTCCTCTAAACAAGCTTCATAGTTCCCCTGAATCACAATTATCTTTTCAGCCGCTTTCTTTACTACTTCTGACGAAGGAGAGGTTTTGTCGTTTTCTTCTTTCTTAGTGTTAGACAAAAATGCTCTACAGCCTAGATAAAATGCAGCAGAAGCCGACATAAAGAAGAGTAAAGATTCATAACCTAGTATGTCTGAACCAAACCACTGCTTATTCAGCTCAGTGCCAAAAACTGAAACGGCCGCCGCCCAGAATATACTAAAGAACAGAAAGACTAAATTTATAACATTTCGAAGTGCAGATGAACGTTCGTAAGGCTTCCAAGATTCATCGTTTCGGTAGTTCCAATACAAGCGTATTAAGAATATTAAAAGCAATGGAAGAGTAATAAATGAGCCAATTTTGTATGGATTTACAGCCTCCATATAAGTGCTTATTGCTGGAACTTGGTTCCAGACAAGGGTTGTAACTGAGTTATACTCTAAAATCATGATTTTTTTGTAGTTTAAGTTCAGCGGAGTGATTGCCGCCATGACAATACACTCATAGACGCTTATTGTCACTTATAAAAAATACTTCCCCCTGTATTGCCTCATTGGGTTCGCAAAACATCCGAGCTGACATCACCACATGGATAACTTTTGTTAAGGGAAAGTGACCTTAACAGAAGGCGTATGATTTATTGCATATAAATTATAAGAAGGCAAAACCTTGTCAGTGTTTTTGACCATTGAGTGAAGCATGAATAGATATAGATATAGATATAGATATAGATATAGATATAGATATAGGTATTGTAGAGTAAGTTGTGGTAACTAGCGTAAGCACTGTACTTACGCTAGCTGGAAGGCTTAGTTTTTGATACGCACGAAGCAAATAAATGTGATCATGTCACTGCCTTTCCAGTTCTGTTTACGTATATTAATTCCACATATCAACCAAGCTTCGGATATCATTAGCCAAATTAGGGTCGGCCTTTTCATTTTGAATTAAAATTGTTTTGGTGTTGTAAATATTACAAACCAAACCAGACCTAGATACATATTGTGTACCATGGTCGATTGGAAATGTCTCCGCCGCGTGCTTGTTAATTAAAAGATTAGCCAATGCCATTAAGCCATTTTCATTGTTAAGTCTCATCAGTGCAATTTTCCTATTAATTGTTTTTATTGTGTATGATTTTGATACTTAGTCATCTTTTGACATAGCTCGACGATAGGCGTACCACCCTTCAATATCTCCACCAAAATCACTAATTCCAAAGCTGGAGTTAATAGTTGCAATAAATGCTTTGCGAGCTTTTTCAGATGCGAGTAATAATGTCTCTTCAACATGAGAAGCTTTCAGAAAAAAACGTCCATTGTTCTCTGAACAAGTAAACATACCCGTCTCATCAATATCCGATACTGCACGATAAAGAGCATATACTTCTTCATGCCCTTCAGGTTCGGCATTACTTAGCCACGATTCAAAATCTGTTGTTGCCATATGTCACCCCAAAAATACAATAAATTTACATAAGTCCCATTAAATCAGGAACATAACAAGAGTGCTCCTTGGTGCATAAGTTTGCAACATGTAATTATGATTTGAAATCATATTCAACATGAAGTGTAGTTTTGTAAATAGTCGCCCCTTATACATCGCGGGGGTTTACAACGAAACAGTATTGAGATGTTGGGGTAAAAGACCTAGCACATAAAGGGGCAGAAGCTTTTTCGAGCCATCAGATCCACAAAGTGCCACGGGAAAGAATTCGCACACGGGAAAGATTTCAATCTGTGAAGGTTTTGGACAAAACCTACTTAGAGATTCAGCTCTATAGATTGTCTTCGGATAACGTCTAGTATTGCAAATGGTTGTAGGGATACTTTGCCTAGCTCTTACTAGATGGCCAAGTTCAACGTACCACTACAAAGTAAGCAACTGGTGAGGTAGGTAAGAAATGAAGAAATCTTCTCTTGCATATAGCACCCACAAAAAAGCGCCGCTTTCACAATAGAAAGTGGCGCTTCAATTTAAATTTATGACCAGAAACAACAAAGCCCCATCGAATAGATGAGGCTCTGGAACATGATAACTCTGCACTTTTTAAGGGAGAGTGTCAATGCCCATCAACCAAACGCATAAACTATTAGACATCCATCACTAATAACAATCAAAGGTTCCGCTAAAATTCGATGTATATCGCAAGTTTGAATTGGATGTGGCTTGCTTCGATAGTTATGTTACTCAAAGGAATTGAACCATGTTTAAGAATGGAATCTTAGCACCGCTGTGTGTCATAGGACTCTCGGCTTGCAGCTCTAGTCAACTCACTGTTTTTGATGGGTTAACCTACACTGCGGAAAATGAAGGTGGGTACGATGACCCTATCCGATTTTATCCCTTACAAACAACGCAAGTAAGCCTAGATGGTCAATTGAACTATAAAATTGGTGACCTGTGCTATGCAGATAGAAACCGTTCACCTATGACCGCCAACTGCTTGGCTGACAGCCTTCGAAACTCTCAATTCGAAGCCTCTGTAATTGTCCATAATTACCCACTTGACGATGATTCTAAAGCGAATAAAGCGAATAAAGCAAAAAATGCTAAAGGGGAACCAGTACCGAGTGAAATAACAGATGTTAATGGGGAAAACAAAGATAGCGTTCCTGTCGATGTGAAAACCGCAGCACTTGATCTAACAAATGCCCTCAGTGCAACAACCCTAACTTTAGCGACATGTAAGGATGACGCTGAATGTGCGAAAGATATCGAGACCAATCGAAAAGCAATCAATAAAGCTAACGACGACCTTCAAAAAGCCACGAGTGAAGTCAACGTTCGTGTTTACAATTGGAGCGATAATGTGTCGGCATCTGGCTCTAACAAGAGCAAGAACGTAGCGGCTTCGAGTGAGAAAAAAACAGAAGGTTACACCATTGTATCGGGATACAAAGTATTTGAATTGAGAATGAAGTGTATAGATGAAAGTCGTATCTCAGCCGAAAAATCAGATCACTTGAAAGTTGTTACCAAACTAATCTCGGCTGATTCAATTTCATTTATCAATACTCAATCTAAATTAAACAAACTTAAGTTAAAACTAGACGCAGCTGACATTAAAAATGCTTCGACGGTATTTATCAAAGAGTTGGCAGCACTTGAAGTGGCTCTCCAATCTGCTAGCACTATATCGAGCATGGCTAAGCTCCATAAAGAAAGCACTAAACCCTACTCGTTGTACAAATCAAATAGTGAGAAACCCTCTGTAATAGCGAAGAACGCTTTGAAAAAGGCGCAGAACTCTAAGGGACATTCTGATAAACAATCAACTGAAGCTAGTAACGCTTTAGAAGCTGCTAGGAAAAACGCTGAGAACGCTAGTACAGCGAGAGATAGTGCTTTGGGCACTGTTAAGAAATTGAATGCGGAAGAAACAACTACAGATGAAGAACTAACTTTAGCCATACGCAAAGTAGTTGATGTAGAAATCGAGCTAAACAATGCAAAAGAGAAGCTTGAAGAAGCAAAATCAAAAGAAAAAGCTGCTAAGCAGTCAGTAAAAACTTCAAACGCTAACCTTAGAATTGCTGAGGATAATAACAATTTCGCTATGAATATAGTTCAGAACTATGAGAAATCTGTACAAACTATAATAGACAACTCTAAGGGTGTCGAAGAATCTATGCCTTTAGAGCGCTCGGTATACCTAGCTGTGCTAACCGATCTAGATGATCTTAAAGAGCACTTTCCCGCTTGCTCTGAGACACCAAAAACCAAGTAGTCACAGGGGAGAAGGTCACCATATAGAACATCCTTAGCCCCTTCCAAAGTTTAATTAATTACTTTAAAAGGTAAGCCAATTTAGTCCCGTCAAAATCCCTCGGTAGTTAACGTAATGACAAAGTCGCTTGGTAGTTACGATACGACAGAATTGCTTGGTGATCACAGGGCGGATCTGAGGTAGCCGTGATAGCTAACTAATTTCTGGACATTTATGAGTTTCAGGAATTCTAATATTAGCGATTCATGAATAACTTTTTATAAGGCAAATTTGCCAATTAATACGCCTTCGTACAATGCGCACTTTGCCCACCCATGATCAGCGCTGCATATATTACCAACACAGAGCAACCTCTTGCATTTAGAGGTTTTATCATCGAAGTGCCGCGGAATGAGTAAGAATTACATTTTTCGAGAGTTAGGGTGCCAAATGACGAGGTTGCTGAATTGTGTTTTAAACCTGTGAGAACTGTCACAGGTTGAGGTGAGGAAAATCCAATACCTCCCGAGTGCAAAAGACTTATGCGAATGGCAAAAGGTCGAGAACTAAGCATGAGCGAAGATTGGTTACAGTTCAAAATGCTATACGACGGTATGGAACTCCCTACTGATCAAGTGGTGAGGCCACAACAAATATTGGTAGGGATTGCATTATTGGGTATTCAATCAGAGTTAGAGATTAAGACTTCAACACACTGCTTAGCCTTGCTAGAGCGATAGCTAATATCAAGAAATAGGATTAGAAAAGTATGGTTCTATCAAGGCGAATTCAAAGCCTAGGCCATCTCTTCTAACTAGATGGCTTTTTGCTGACTATAACAATGCTGCACTCAAGATTCGGCTTTCTAAATATCCACTTAGGTGTAAAATTGCAAAGATATGCCCTTGAATAATGGACAGTTTATGAAGACAGTGGATCATGCAAGTCGTTATGAAGAATGGAATGGACGTTATAACTGGTCTACTTGCATTACTAACAGAAAAGAATACGGAAAGTTTCTAGTATCTATTCTTACCTCAGAAAAAAATGGCTTTGTATTGAACTTGAACGGAGCTTGGGGGACGGGTAAAACAGAGTTCTTGAGGCGCATATATGTTGAGTTGGCTGAGCAATCATACCCCGTGGTATATATTGATGCTTGGGAAAGTGACTTTCTTAAAGACCCTTTAACAGTCGTATGTACAGAGCTTTTGAATCAACTTGGATTTCTGTTTAGAAATAGTAAAGCAGATAAACGTACGAAAAAGTACAAGCAATTTATAGAACAGATAAATGGCCTGCTATATAACTTCAATAAACTTAGCTCAATCATACAAGGTGCGCAAAAGTTATATGCATCTGGAACAGGGCAAGCCGTGGATTTAGAAGCGTTGGATCTGTTTGAACAGGTAATTAACTTCAAAACTCCCCAGATTGAAGTTATGAGGGGTGTGGATGACACAAATACTGCTTTAATCACAAAACTGATGACCCAACAAAACGACTTAGTCGATTCCATGGAGGATATCAGAAAACAGATTAGTACAATCAGTCACATTCTGAACGACTTGTATGCTCTCAAATCACCAATAGTTATCCTCCTAGATGAGCTAGATAGGTGTCGCCCAGACTATGCGATTAAAATGCTTGAAATCATAAAACATTTTTTCAACGTAGATGGTTGTACATTTTTAATTGCTACAGATACTGAATCTTTGGAATCATCTATTAATGCAGTTTATGGAGAAAAATTTGACTCTGAGCGTTATTTGAAACGTTTTTTTAACCAACGTGTTTCGTTAAAAAGACCTTTAATCTACGAGTATGTAGTAGCAAAAGAGATTGAATACTCAGAGTATGAAAAGAAAGGGATCTGCATTTATCCATTCGGTAATCATAAAGAACGTAATGATTTATTAGTCTCTAAGCTTTTAGGGATTCAACAACTTGAATTAAGGGATGTTGAACAAGTATTAGCAAAGCTCGCCAGTAGTTTAAATTACATAGCGCACTATAAGCCAAAAGGTGTGACCAACATTAACATTTCAATCCTGCTTTCAGGGATCATTGAGCACCATATAAACGATAAAAACTTTGAAGTCAGACAGCAAGGAAATATATCAATCAATGGAGAATGGTCAAATGTAGCATTTACTGATGATTTTAGTGTGGGAGAGTTCTTGTCATTGCAGATGACATTAGTTTTCGAAACCTACTCCCGAAAAAAATACGAAGCTAATGTAGAACATACATTCGGCGCAGAACAATTGATGTTAAAGTTTTCTGCCACAGACTTTAGGAACTTGAGAGGCGCCTCGTGGAGAAGTTTGGATATAATAGAATCAAATAGAAAACAAGAAGAAAATTATGCCAATAACCCTGAATCATACTGGTTTTGGGAAGATTACAAAAACATGATCGGGTTAGCTTCCAATATTGAGTAGAAGTCTAACAGAAACGTGTTGAGCGAACGTTGATGGTTATGTCGAATTTACCCCGTGATACACGGGGATTCACAACTAATAGCATTAGAATAATGGATAAGTTTTAGTAGGGATAAAGCTCATAAACAGGATGCGAATGAGTAAAGGTCTAAGCAACTTTGGGGCATAGGTGTTCTAGAGGTCATCTGCTTGCTCTCGTGTGTCACGATCCTCGGTGAAGCAGGCCTCTTTATCGAACTGTGACAAACCCCAGCATATGAGTGCCGTATAATAAATGACCATCTTCACTCAACCATTACACGGTTAGTCATAGTAATGAATCTAATTTAGTAAAGTAGTTGTCAGTCAACATTAAAATCAACTCAGTGCTTAACCACGCTCAAAGGCAATTCATCAACAATTACCGTACAATGGTTGCAACTTTCGAAATACATCAACCTTAAACTGGCTGCGTACAATGACTTTGTGGACTCTTACTGCTAACCCGATTGCCCGTCTCTTTAACAAAGCGATCGAGGTAACGGTAGACGATAATGGAATTCGTGTTGTTGAAAGAGGAAATGAAGCTCGCTTTGATTGGGAGCACCTCGACTGTCCACCACATCTCTATCTTTCTATAGACGGCGGGTGTTTGGCTTTGGTCTCACACGGTCAAACATATCGTTATCGTATGCTGGGCTATCTAACTCCTTATCAATATTCAAAAGAACTGTTTCCATTGTGGGCAAATCGAAGTGCGGAGCGCTTGCAAGACTTCCTAAATGATGCCTACACAAAATGTACATCTAATTTCCTTAGAGATTCTTCAATTGAGCAAATTCAGTCGGTTGTGAGTCTTGAAATTAAGCGTTGGAAAGGCTGGGAAAAAGTACAAGGCCTTTCAGAATTGGCAAAGAAAACGGCATCACAACTTACTAACATCCAAAACTGGGATGCTTCGGATATAGATAAGATACGCAATCGTTATGTAGCAAAACAACTTGCTCAATTTGAGTTGTTCTTTGATGGTGTGGAATCGAATCCTCTGACAAATAAGCAGAGAATTGCTTGTGTGACTGATAACGACAATAACCTTCTACTCGCTGGTGCAGGTACGGGTAAAACAAGTGTAATGATCGGAAGGACAGGTTATCTAGTTAACAGCGGACAAGCTAGGTCAAATGATATTTTGTTGCTTGCTTATGGACGTATTGCTGCCCAGGAGATGGATGAGAGAATCAAGGAAAAGCTAGGCTTCGATGATGTGAAAGCGAGCACATTTCATAGTCTGGGTGTGAAAATCATTTCATCTATCGAGGGTAAAGCACCGAGCTTGTCGAAGCTCGAAGAGAGCGCCAAAGTTAAAGCCAAATGGATGAATGATGAAATCGAGAAATTGATGCTCGATAGTCACTACAAAAAAAACTTACTCGATTATTTCAGTTCATATTACTACGTCGACAAAAACCCTTGGGATTTTGAATCTCAAGGAGCACATCTTAAGTATCTAAATGATAACGACATCCGCTCAATGAGGGGAGAGCAGGTTAAAAGCTATGGTGAGCTAGTGATTGCGAACTGGTTGTTGCGTAAGGGCATCAACTATGAATATGAAGCTAAATATCGATTTGATGTTGCAACCAGTGAGTATCGTCAGTATGAACCAGATTTCTACCTTCCTGATTATGATATTTACATCGAATATTATGGCACCGATGAAAACGGAAACACTGCCCCTTATGTTGATAAGGAAAGTTATCATGCAAGTATCAAGTGGAAACGGGAAACTCACAAGAAATATCAGACGGGTTATGTGGAGGTGTTCTACCACCAACATAAAAACGGCAAACTACTTAACGCGCTAGAAAATGAACTGATTAAGCGCGGCGTAGAAACACAACCTGTATCTGATAACGCTCTGTTAGCTAACTTGGAGCAGCTTGGTCAAGTGACAGAATTAGCGAAACTGCTTGGAGCGTTAGTTGATATGTACAAAGCAGCGTGTCTGGATGAAGATGGTATAAACAAAATCATCAAAGAGTCGATAGATTCTAAACAAACAGCTAAAGCACTCGAACTATTAATGCCGTTATATCACAATTATGAAAAGTACCTTCGAGAGCATCAAGTTATAGATTTTAACGATATGATAGGTAAAGCTTTACAGTATGTTCAAACAGGTCAATTCCTGTCTTCTTGGAAGTACCTGTTGGTCGATGAATTCCAAGATATTTCAGAGCCAAGGGCTAGGCTTGTTAAGGCACTACGTGATAGTTACCTTGGTTCATCATTGTTTTGTGTTGGTGATGATTGGCAAGCAATATACCGCTTCAGCGGAGCCGATGTACGACTTACTACAGAGTTTTCCAATTACTTCGGTTCAACTTCTGAAACTACGCTGGATATGACGTTTAGATTTAACAACTCTATTGGGGACGTAGCGACTCGATTCGTCACTCAAAACCCAGTTCAGTTGAACAAAAAGATCAACTCACTAGTCCATGTGAATACTCCTGCGGTAAGTATTGTTCGTCAAGGTACTGATGAGGTCGGATTATCAGCTTTAGAAAAAGCGCTTTCTGCTATATCGAACCAAGTACTGGCTTCCAAGAAGGCGAGTAAGAATAAAGTTTATCTTCTTGCTCGTTACTGGTATCAACTTCCTGATTTGCATCAATTAAGAACCCTAAAACATAAATTTCCGACTTTGGAAATTGAAAACCAATCGTTCCATGCTTCAAAAGGAAAAGAATCCGAATATGTCATAGTAATGGGGTTGAGCTCGGGAAAGCATGGATTTCCATCTCAAAAACAAACCCCACCACTTGTGGATGCACTGTTACCGCAAGGAGATAAGTTTGAGCATGCCGAAGAGCGTCGTTTGTTCTATGTTGCTCTAACCCGTGCAAAACACCGAGCTTATCTTCTCGTTGATATGATGGATGCTAGTGAGTTCGTAACAGAGCTAGTTAAAGAAAGATATCTAGTGGAAACTAATGAGTTTCATGTATCAATCATTCAGCAGCAAGCTGAAAAGATTTCATGCCATTGCTGTGGTGAAGGTACATTAAGGTTGAAAGTAGGGCAATACGGCAAGTTTATGTCGTGTTCTTTATATCCTAGATGCAAAAACAAAGAGACACCGTGCATCAAGTGTGGAAGCCCTATGAGTCGAGATATCAAAAGTGGTCTTCAAGTATGTATAGATGAAAGCTGTAGTGACGAGCGTCCATTGTGTCAGAATTGCGGCAGTGAAATGAAGCTCTGGAAAGGGAAATATAGCGACTTCTGGGGCTGTTCTACTTATCGAAAGGGCATGGATGGTTCTTGTTCATTTAAGCTGAAAGGGTAATCCTGAGAATGAACTAGGCATTGATTGGCACGCTAATCGAGCAATTATAGATAGAATTAATCTTTACGTAGATCTTTCTGCATGAAATGTTGCGTCGTTTAGCTAAATTTTGGACAAAAGTGTGTCTGTATTTTCCCTAAATATAAATTTATGAATAACTAAGAGTATGGAAAGTAACTTAACTTGATATCCAGTCTTGACAGTGTAGATCTACAACTCGGTTACTAGTTCTCAAAAACAAACCAAGCAATGAAGTTCTATCATAGCCACACTATGGTTGGCTATGATGGGAACTTTGTCTTAGGTTTTGGTGAAAGTTTAATTTAGTCTTTATCCCGATAATCAGAGTGCGTTTGTAATTGGCATTGAAATTACGGCATACTATTGAGCCTTGTTGTCAAAAAACAAGTCGCACGATGTATAAAAATTGTTGTGATAACCTGTCGCTATAAACGTGTAGTGATCCACACCTCTTTCTCGAAAAACTTCTATAAAAGCATCACGAAGACCTTCAAATACACCAGCGTCTCTCATATGAAGAGCTAAAAACTCGTCATCTGATGCTTCACTTTCAACTAATTCAATTAATTGCTTTTTTGCGTCTTTACACCACTGGGACATGTGATTTGTCGAGTTTGAGTATTGATCCAGAGCATAAAGAAATTTCTTATATTCCAGCTCATTTCGTCTAAAAAATGGAACACTTTTCATTATAGCTTCCTGATCTATGCTTTCACTTGTAATTAGATGTGCCCACTTGTCATTGTTTCTCAGTGACTTACGAAACAATTGATTAGTAACTCCACAGACACACACGTAGTCGATGTTATCGAGCCTCAATAGCTTTTCTACAAGTAGATTGAACAACCCTTTGTTTTGCATTTTTATGTCCAGAATTTCAATGCGTTCGATTGAAGGGCAAGATTTCTGAAGAGCTATTATGGATCCAGGTATTGATGAATTAAAAAGTTCAGATTCTCTAACCTCTAATAGCTCTCTTGGCATTTTAAGTGGGCTTCTTATTATAAGTTCGATTGAGTCATCGATATAATTAAACGCCTCACGTGGATATGCCGACATTGAGAAGTTTTTAACAATTTTCTCAACTGTTGTTTTTACATCATTCATATCTAGAGCTCCTTAATAACTTCAGAATTCAAGAGTGCCAGACTGACGGTGGTTGTCAATAACTTCTTATAATTCAATTATTTAAGTTATAATATCTCTGGGTATGAAATGGTGGTGACCTATTTAAATCAAATGAACTGTTCAACGGGAATGTGAGTATACGACCCAACGATTAAGTCGTGTTAAATAGTCAACTTCCTTTGGTCTAAAAGTACGGATTGGGCTTCTGAGGTAGAAGGTGTAAGAGACTAAAAATCATTCTGACGCGAAAGTGGACATAAATCATTTAGATTGGAAAACCTAAATAACATTCACTGCATTAGTTTATGTATCTCAACTCGACTACCGAGACGTTGTTACCAACAGACTATCTGTTTCCAAATCCACGACGTGAAGGGTAACCATCTCGTACCATTACTACTTAATCGATGGGTTACTGATATCGGACTCGATAAAAAATACGGCACTCATTCTTTACGTCGTACCAAAGATTCTTTGATCTACCGCAAAATCAATAACTTGCGTGCTATCCAGTTGCTTCTTGGTCATGCTAAATTAAAAAGGTGTCGAGATTGAGGGTACGCTGAGGATTTCAGAGAGTTGTGAGACTTAATGCTCTTCAGCATGTTCATTATTACAGTATCAGGTAAGAAGGTTTTCAATGATACACGCAATCAAGCTAGCAGACGTTGCAACATACAGCCCTACTGGTGTTCATTTTTCGAACTTAAAAAAGATTAATTTTATCTATGGAGCTAATGGTTGTGGCAAGACTACTGCTTCTAATTATTTGAGCCAACCTGATGATGGAAAGTATCAGAACTGTCAACTCACATGGGATAATGAGAGACCACTTAGCACTCTAGTCTACAACAAGGAGTTCAGAGAGAAAAACTTTGGTTCAAGCGACATTGCTGGCGTTTTTACTCTTGGGCAGGCAACAAAAGAGCAAGTTGATACTATTAAAGACAAAAGGTCTTCATTACAAAATGAAAAAGAACAGATTTCACGCCTCACGGTTAGCCTCAACCAACAAACTGAAGTAAAAAATGAGGCGGATAAAGATATCACTGAGCGTTGCTGGAAAGTATTCAAATTGTATGAGTCAGAATTTCGTTCTGCGTTAACAGGCTCTATAGGTAGCAAATTAAGATTTCGAGACAAAATGCTATCAGAGTTCCTTAATATTGACTCGACGACATTGCTTTCATTAGAGGAGTTACAAACAAAAGGTAGAACTCTATTGGGAGATAAACCACCAGTGTACCCTTTAATAGGGTCTTCTGCTGATACGACTCTTTCAGCAATAGAAGAAGATGAGATCTGGTTAAAAGTCATCATTGGTAAATCTGATGTTGCAATCTCCGAGTTAGTTTCTCATCTTGGTAACAACGACTGGGTAAACCAAGGTAGAAGCTTCTTAACAAGTGACTCTCGTTGTCCTTTTTGCCAACAACATACGATAGGCGACGAATTTAGAGCCGATCTCGAAAGATATTTTGATGGCTCATTTGCCCGAGATACAGAGCGGGTTAAAACCTTAGAGCATGCTTATCGTAGTGCGGCAGATAGACTACTCGAAGGGTTTCAACGCACTTTGGTTGCTGAGAAAAATAATCTCAACACCAAACTCGACACCGAGCTTTTTCAAACTCATTTAACCTCTCTCGAAAATATCATTAAATCTAATCATTTAGAGTTCATTTCGAAATCAGAAAAGGCCAGCCTGCGAATCGAGGTGATAAGTTCTAAAGATGAGATAACAGAACTCAATAAATTGATAGGTAAAGCAAATGATTCCCTCAATGAGCACAATAAACTAGCCCGAGACTTTGATTCTGCTCTAGCAATTTTTGTGCAGGAAATTTGGAGATTTTTAACCAATCAAGTAGAAGACGATTTAAAGGCATATAACAAGAAAACGAAAGGTCTGACTAAGGCGCTGACTAAGATATCTGAGACCCTTTCTCAACGAAAGAGAAATGAGTCTGAACTAACGCAGGAAATTAGAGACCTAAGTCGTAACATGACGAGTGTTCAACCCACAGTTGATGAAATAAATAGGCTTCTGGTGAGCTTTGGTTTCTTAAACTTCAGGATAGCTCCATCAGCAACACTACCTAATCATTACTGCATTGAGCGATTAGATGGGGAGCAAGTTAAAAACACTTTGAGTGAAGGCGAAGTCACCTTCATAACATTCCTTTACTTCTATCAACTGACCCGAGGTTCATTTTCAGAAGAAGAAATAACTGAAGATCGAGTTGTAGTCATAGATGATCCAATCTCGAGTTTAGATAGCAATGTGCTTTACATCGTCAGCGCTCTTGTAAAAGACCTTATCCGTGAAATAAAAACAGAGTCAGACTCTAGCATTAAACAGCTTATATTATTGACTCACAACGTTTATTTTCATAAAGAAGTTTCATTTCAAAATGGTCGTTCAAATGGTTGTAAAGACACTAACTTTTGGATTTTAAGAAAAGCAAACAATGTCACTAGCGTAAGTGCATATGAGCAGAAAAACCCGATAGAGTCATCATACGAGTTACTGTGGCGTGAGTTAAAAGAACGGAATGCAAACTCTGGGATTACTATTCAAAACACTATGCGTAGAATAATAGAGAATTACTTCAAAATTCTCGGGCGCTTTAGTGATGAAGATATATTGTCAAAGTTTGAGAATTTGCAGGAACAACAAGTTTGCACTTCATTACTTCATTGGATTAATGATGGTTCACACTGTCTCCCCGACGATCTTTATGTTCAACACCCTGATGACTCAACAGAACTATATATGTCTGTGTTCAAAAAAGTCTTTGAATATGCCGACCACCTTTCACACTACAATATGATGATGGGAGAGCAGGCAGAGTCAGCGCCTGTAGATTTACCCATGAGTGCTTAATAAGTGTTAACTGGGGCATTAGCCTAACTCGCTTTTGCCCCCCAAGCGACTCAAACGGTTTCTGAACTTGTATCCTCAGCAGATGCATATTTGCCAGTAACGTATGGTTACTCACGAGCAATACTTGCTCTAGACATTAGTTTTTCTCAGGGAAAATAAAACGTTCGATGCCTGTTTTTCTAGAAGCGAAACTCATGTTGGGGCATAAGTTAGTTAGGCAGAGGAGAACTTACATTGAACGGCCAATCTCAGACGGAGGTTTGATCTGGATGTTTAGCTGTGAGTACTCGGAGCGATTATTGTTAATTCTTAGCAATTCTTAAGCGAATTAAGAATTCTTAAAAAACGAAAGAAAATTTAAGAATTCCAATTATTAACTGCTTTATCAATGTTGCGATGTGTTTACATTTTAAAATACCGCCTGCGGCGAAGTTGCCAATATCTTTTTCTTCCTTTTCTCTAGCTCTTGTCTAGGGTAGGAGTGATCTTTGTGAGTCATCTCTTGAATGCTCAGTACATCTTCGTCTGTAAGGCTTCCAAAAATATCGGCTTCAATCTGATTCTTTCTTGACTTGTTTGCTACTTGATATTTTATGTGCACTTGTGATGCGATAGTGTCGTTCAGCATCGAGAAGTCCGATAAAGGTTTGTGAAGAGCCTTCTCGTCCATGCCTTTAGCTCTAAGAATTTCTTCAAGTCTGAAGACTGCTTGTAGTAAAGATTCAGCTTCAAATGCCGTAACTCGATCGACAGATTCAATTGCACCAATTTGCTCGCAAACATGATGGATTGGGGCAGCGAGACTATGTGTAGTAATTCCATGTTGTAATTCGACTTTGTCTCGACCTTTTTGGACTTCTCTTTGCTTTCTAATATTATTTTTGTATGCAGCAACTTGACAGTAATCTTGCAGAGCATTGAAGTGATTGTCTTTCAGCTCCATGATTTCAGGTTGGTATAGCTCAGTACCAAATATCTCGAAAGCTTCTTTTTTTGAAACTGGCTTTTTCGTTGCTAAATGCAGCTTAGCGCTCAATATCACGCCGCTCTCGTCTTTAACTTTCTTTCCGTCCTTTTTCACTGTGGCTCGAATGTGTAATGAAACTTGTTTTTTATCATTCGTTTGAAGCTCATCAATGTGCTGGAAATCTGGCTTTTGAATTTGGTAATGTACAGTTAAATTATCACTACCCTGCATTTTAATGTCATTTTTTAATTTGTATTCAAGTTCGATTATTCGCTCTTTATTATTCATGCTTCTAACCATTTCTTATTATTTTTATTGGTATATGGATATATTAATTGGAATGGATAAATATAGCAATGGTTCTTGTTAATATTTGACAAATGAATATTATCAACTAGTAAGGCTTAACAATTTACTTTCCTATTGTTGTATTAAAGTTAATATTCATCTAGTTGAGGTTTTCTCTATTTAAATAAATTTAGTTCGAGTAATTGTTATAAATAAAACATATAAGGTAATAATTAATAATCAACAAACAAAGTTATGAAATTTAAATATAAATAACGGATTATCAATAATTTAAAGTTCGTAGGTTTATTGTTGGTATAGTGACGGACTCTTCCAAACGGCAAGGCTTGTTCGCATAAGCTATTTCAGACACACTAAATATAAGGTAAGAGAGAGATTCGTCGGATTGAAAAAGCCCCTCCACCCGCGCTGCCATTGCAAGATGCTTCGGGAGAAGATAATGCAGAGCGACTGCGAAAAGCGTATAAAAAGGTAATCTGGAGATTCATCGCCCCTGCTCACAGGGGCGTTTTTCGTTTATAGGGAAGGGGATAGGTCATTTGCGATAGTTCGTGCTCTAGCAGTGCTCTTTGTCCCGTCTCCTGAGCCTTGTTTGCCTTTAATGTGCATTTCTAGGTCGATAGTATCAATGACTTCGTTTTTACGGCCATCATGATGATATTCTTGATTCTCAGTAAAGCCGAAGAGATTTTGGTACTCACTGTCGAGAAGTACTTTTGCAAACTTTATATCTGTCGATGGTGGGCGCACTTCCCGAGTGTCAAATCCAAAAAATTCTAGAATCATATCGATAAACATCTCGGCCCATTTTAGCTCAAGATAAGCACGATACTCGGGGCCTGTCATTCTCGGTGTTTCTTCGAGATTTTTGACTGTAAATCGACGACTGACAATAAAAACTCCATCTTTTCGATGAGCTCTAAAGTTTCGTTTCTTACGCAGGATTTTGAGAATATGTTTGGAGAAATGAAGTTCGTCCATTTTGACTTGAACATCGTAAACCTTTTTGCCCAACAATCTTATGTCATCAAGTTTCTTGAATGAGATGATGTCCTTTTCTTCATCATCTCTCATCCTGGTTTCACGAGCTGATATTTCTTTCGCAATACTAAGTTGCTCATCGGTGATATGAGACAGTCTGTCCTTGATTTTTTTGAATCCAAACTTGCTTTGCTTTCCTAGTTTTGAGGCTGAACAGATAAAGTTCTCACCGCTTTGAGTTTTGATTCTATATGAGATGCCTTTGATTGCGCCGTCTTTAGTGTATGTAAACTGGACGCCGATACTGGCTTCTCGTAGTGCCAGCATCCACTCAGACAGAGATGGTTCTATTTGGGTTTCCGTGAGGAATTGGTCATGTACAACATTTAATCGCCTGATGATGTCGTTCACATGTGGCCTTCTGCGATCACCTTGTTCACAGTTATTAGGAACCATTTCATAAGTGCCATCAGGTTGTCGCTCTGGCTTTAGAAGGTCGCCTGGACTTGCTAGACGAGTTAGCTTGAAGTCTTTCTCTATCTGTCGAATTAATGGGAAGGAGCGCTCATGTTCTTTCCAATCTGGGATGACTTTGTTTGTCATCGTGTCGATTCGGCTGATGATGAGGTGGATGTGTGGGTTGGACTCTTTCGCGTGCTTAAAACAAATCCACTTGCAGTTTTCGTATCCGAGACCTGTCATAAATTGCTCTGCAACTTTTGCCCATTGGTGATTAGCTAAGTCTTCGCCCTCTGGGTTTGAGAGCACCCAGTGCTTGAGAGGGCGCTTGCATCTGTCGTTTCTGCTGCTAACTTCAATTAGCTCCTTGATGACATCGTCCCAGTTTTCAACGGTCGCGTTGGGTCTAAATATCATATCGTCTGCTGATCTCATTTCATTTGAAGTGATGAACTCGCTTACAGAGCCCTCCTTGGAGTTTGCGCTATATAGAAGCATCTGCTCTGCGTTTAGCTCAGTGTCATCGACGACTTCCAGTGGAACGGCGGCCTCCATGCCGCATTTACCTGATTTAGACACATAACGCATCATTTGGATGACGTCTTTTGCAGTCTGAACAGACTCTTTCGGTTTGCATTCAAATCCAATCATGCATCACCTCTCGCTTTGCTGTTCTTAAGCTTATAGCCATTCACTACTTCTTTAACTTCATCAAGTGAAAGATTATTGATGGCGAGTGAGATTATGGTGTCGGTGCTTATGTCGCCTTTAATTTCCTCGCGAAGCCCCCTGATTTCATCTCGAAGACTTACTGTGTCTTCAACGAATACTTTCATGTGCCCATTCAGCTGTTCTCCCCGATGTAAAGAGTGCATCAGTTGATTGAAGTTGCTGAAATAACTTCGTGAGCTTTTAAGAAATTCTAGCGATGTTTTAGTGATTATTGCTTTAGGCTTAATTGCACTAAAGACGCAGTCTCGAACATAGTCTGATTTATACTTATACCCAGCATCTTTGTATGCTCTCACTATAGCGTCGTTTTGAGCATTAGTGATTTTGCATCGTAGATCTTTGCTTTGTTTAAGGTGAGCTTCTTTTTTAGGTGCGCCACCTTTGTTTTTGCTTTCTTTATATTCGTTATTGTTTTTCATAGTTGTACCATTATTATTATTATTATTATTTGGTAGTGAGTTAATTTTTTGTGCTTGGCACTGTTGTTGCCATTTGAGGCATCAGTGTTGCCAAGCTAGGGATACGAAACCCAAATAAAGTCGATTTTGGCATCGAAGATGCCATTTTGGTCGTTAATCGACCAGCCAGCGAAAATTGCGAAGCGAATTTTAAAGAGCCAACGGAGTTCAAGCAGTTGAAGGGGTAGTAACGAAGTTACGTATCCTCTGAAACTCCAGCTTGCTAATTATTTAAATATATGAAAAATAAGAACAAGCTTACTATTTGAATTTAGGGTAGCTAAAAAGCTTTATTCATAATTTTTTTGCAGTGCGCGTGTGCGCTTAATTATATGTTTACTAATTTTAGATAAGGTGTTTTTCTTAAATTAGTTAATTACTAAGTTTTTAAAGAGCTATGAATAACCGTTTATTTGTATTCATTCTTATATAATAAAATTTAATTATTTATTAATCAACTGACATTGAAATTTTTAATTGTTATTTTTTTAAATTTATTTTAATATTACGACTTTTTGATGTTCTAAAAACCATATTTATTAAGGTGAACATATTCTCAAGTGTGTTTGTTTTTAATTAAATATAACCAATTTTTATTTATAAACAACTAACAAAAGTTAGTCATTTTCCACAAGATTTTTATTTGAAATGAACAAAATGAGTTAAATGAATTATGTAGACGTACAAACACTGGAAAATTAGCGGACAAAATTAAGAGTCGAGTTCAAGAAGAGGGATGCAAGATGTCTAAGAATAGTTTGATTCTCAGTAATGCTGACGTTAATTTTTCTGTGGGCTAGTTCTCTAGTAGCAGGCATAGGCTTCTATCTGATCTGTTTGTGCTTAATGGAAATACTTTTCCGTGTAACAAATTACGGATAATTACATAAATTATGTAATTACAGATTTTGTTGTTGGTGATAGTCTGCTTACAACGAATGAAGAGGAAGTCTAAATATGAACATGACTAAAGAAGAGTCCATTAGGTGGATTAATCATGCTATTGCATTTTACGAAAATTTGGGTAAGAAGCAGAAAGATCTCGCGCAAGATTTTGGTATTCCAGAATCAAGGTTGAGCGAACTCAAAAATTTACAGAAACCTCTTAAAGTTACGCCTAACCAAATAAGGCAGATTATTGATTTGTGTGGGTCACCTAAAAGAGATCCTGGTCGATTTGAGCTCGCAGAGTTGTACGATAGCTTAGAGTCGTTCTTTGAGCAGTACATACCTGTAACTTTGAATCGATTTCAGCGTGACGTTTATCAATACATGTCTACCACCCGCGTTATTGATGAGGTTCTTTATATGTGTTTTTTTGAATCGTCATCTAGAGATGACCAGATTAGAAGTGTAAACCTACTATTAAAGTCCGATGAATTTGCGAAAGTTTGTAAAGATATTGAATTTAATAGAATAGTAACGAGTTCCTCCATTGAGCAACTTTGTTCGATTACTAAGTTACATGGTTTTCAGATTTCAGACAAAGGGACGTTTCATGTTTTGAGGCAATTGTGGTCACTCAACGAGGCGCTTGACGAGTTTCAATTTGGTTGTGAAACCAATCATGGACTTGACCTTATTGTACCAAAAACACCTATTGTTCTAACTGGAAAGCGGATAGCTGCATTTATGCCAGAACATTCAATGCATGATGGGCCAGCGAACGAACTGGTAGAGAAAGAGTTAATCAGGCTAATTAGTGACTACCTTCCATCCATACGTGACCTACCAAAATTGGATAATTGGAACACTATACGTGTAGAGGTGTATTTGAGTGAGAACATGAACTATCACCTATTGATCCACATGTCTCACGGTAACTTAGAGCCATTAGACCTTTCTCATGAATCTACTATCCCCGAGGGTTTCGAATGGTGTAACTACGATGCCGCCGTTGGCGAACGTGATCGAATAGCAGTGATTAAGAATGTTAATACTTTGGATTTGTTTAGACAGATAGAAGAACTTAGGAAATGGCAAGGTTTAGAGCAAGATAACCTCTACGAACTTAAGCAAAACATAGCTAAAGCTGGAGGGCATATTCCTGGAGCTTACGTGCTGGTTTAATAACCAAGTGTAGGATGAGCAAAGGGTTATATAACTTCAGAAAGCTAGGATAATAAAATGAAAGAAGAAAAAGAAAAAATTGGCCTTTTCATCGATGCCGATAACGCTCCAGCAAAAAAGATAGATAAAATCCTGTCTGAGCTCGCTCGTTATGGAGTTGTTAATATTCGGAAGGCATATGGCAACTGGAAAAACCAGAACCTTAAGGCATGGGAGGATGTTCTGCATGAACATGCGATACAGCCAATTCAGCAATTTGATCTAACAAGAGGTAAAAACGCGACTGACATGGCATTAGTGATCGATGTAATGGATGTCCTATATACAAAAGATATTGATGTAATTTGCTTAGTTTCATCTGATTGCGACTTTACGCCCTTAGTAACTCGAACCTTGGCTGATGGTAAAACCGTTATTGGTTTTGGAGAAAGAAAGGCTCCGTCGCCATTTGTTAATAGTTGTTCTAAGTTCTTGTATCTGGATGATGACCCCAAAGAGGCTCGTCATCCAGTAGTAAAAGACAAGCAGCTACATAGAGATACACGTTTAATGAATCTACTGCGCCAAGCAGTAGAGGCAACTGAAGAGGAGAATGGTTGGGCTAGTTTGGGGCCAATTGGCAACCATATATCTAATCATGCTTCATTTGACCAACGGAATTACGGGTTCAAAAAACTAAGCGATCTGTTTGTGGCAATTGATCTATTTGAAATGAAAAAAACGAACGGTTCTGTACTGTGGGTGAGAGACAAAAAGCGGTCAAAGAAACAAAAATAGGGCATTGTCATGGTGGCAAACTAGGTGAATATTTGGCCTTGAATTTTGTGAGTAGGACGTCGTTTTACATCGTTCGTTATCCAACTAGGCCTAATGGTAAGTCTAGTTGGATGTTAGACATTTTCTTTCTCATACTCTTTCTTTATACAGGGAAGAGTGTAGGTTTTTATATACGAAAATCCTTCAGCTGATTTGCCTTATCTATGTTATCCAAGATTGTGTCTACGATATCTTGTGTTGTTAGCTGAAATTCTATGATTCTAGATTTAATCTTGAAGTACCCATGAGGCGATGGGCTAGGGGACGTGTATTGCTTCAAAATATCTGTAATGTACTCTTCAATATCTTTGGCCTTTGTATCCACTTCTGAGTAGTCATCACTATCTGTTCGCCAATTTATGTAATACGACTGGTTGTATGGTGGTAGGTCTGAAAGCGAACCAAAGATAATGTATCCATTTACATACTTTAGTTCAGGACAAATTTTTAAAAGTCCTTCGCAAATATTTTGCATAGCGTGGCCTTATGTATATCAGTGGCTTTGACAAGGTTCAATGTTTGATGAGTATGGGTAAGTTATACTCTATACCTTGAAAAACAAGGTATTACGGTAAAAAAAATGGACTTAAACTTACTAAAATCTAACTATGAATCGGTACTAAAAGATCTTAATAGTACTGACTTTATCAATGGTGAAGACAGGTATTCAGGAGTTTTTCTACCTTATCCGTTTGAGGAGTTTAGTTCTGCCAACAAGCGCGTAATGATAGTAGGAAGGGAAACTGCTAGATGGAATACGCTCAACAATAAAAATACGATAAGTCGCATTGTTAAGCATAATGATACTAAAAACCTACGATCTATCATTGATGAAGCGTTTGAACGATATTCTTGGCATTTATTGGACAAGAAAGGCGGAGAGTTAAAAGTTTCTCATCGTTCTCACTTTAAACGATTCTACTCCAAGCTTGCTCAAGAGCTTTCTCTCAGCCCTCAACAGCTTATTTATGCCAACTTGTATGCTTGGGATTATAACGGGGTATCGCCACAACGGCGCGGTAAAGAAGAGTTCTCGGTTATTCAAAAGTTATCCGCAGAGCTTTTGGTTGAGACGATCAAATTTTGTAAACCCGATAGTATTGTGTTCGCAGTTGGATGTAATCGTAAAAACGATGAGACAATTAAACTTGTCATGAACAAGTATTTTGGAGGGTATCAAACGAAGGAACTGGAGAGCAAAAAGTACTGGAGATTTACTAGTAATGGTATGGATTGCTACAGGATAGCTCATCCGAGAGCAAACTCTAAAGAGCAGCAAGACTTTCGAAGCTTAGTTATTAATAAAGTTACAGGGTAGTGAGTGTTATGACCGCAATAAATGCCAACAACATGATCAACAAGGCTCAAGTTATTGAAGCTTATGTAAAGGCAGTAAACGATTTAGATGACTACTTCGAATACCGCTTTGATTCACCCAAGGATAAGGAATTTGTCTTACGTGTACTTGCTGAACTAAATGATGCGCTAATTAGCACCAATAAGTCAGTAGATTAACGGCATACATACTTGAGTCATCAAAGACGGGATGAGCAAAAGCACATTTGATTGCCATCGTACTTGATAAGGGTGAGGGCAGGCCTTTTGCTCTGATGTTTTTGGCTCCCCGTTACAGATCTTTTCTTGGATAGTCAGTATTAAGACCTTAACTCCTGTCCAGAACCTTTATGGGCTGAATTTTTACCCGTGGCATTTTTTAACACAAAAATTCCCCACTCCTTGTTAGATCTTCTACTTATTAATATCTTATTAACCTGAAATTGTCCTACTCAAATTTATCCGATTGAGTTGATATCTTATCGCTCCCGTTTTTAGACGGAATTTTGAATGCTTAGTACACCTTTAAGTGTTTTAACCTATTGATTAATAGTTAAAATGATATGACTAAGAGTGCATTATGTAAGAGTAAAAAGCGACAATTTGTCGGCTAATAGGCGTTATGATTTTTCTATTTATTGGAACTTAAGATGGAACCGAAACAAATCGAAATTGGTGTCAAAACAAGTAAAAAAATTGCTGCTTGTTTCATTGTCTCTACTCCTATGGTGTATGTTGTTTGGTTTTTCCTGATAAACGATATTCCGTTATCTACAGACAGTTCTGTATGGGGCTCATTTGGAGATTTTATTGGTGGAATACTAAACCCGATGATCGCGTTACTTGCATTTTACTGGTTAACTCAGTCCGTATTGATTCAGAAAACTGAATTGGCAGCGACACAACAGATTTTGAAGGAAACAGAAAATGCTCAAAAAGAACAAGCTAAAACTCAAGAGAAGAAGCGGTTTGAAGATACGTTTCATTCATTACTCAGCCAAATGAATTCAGTATTCGACTCGCTTAATGAGGAGGTAGTTGTACAAAACAGACCTCAAAAATCTAAAATTGGGAAACTTCACCGAAATATTATAAAAAACGGTGTCGGCTTATCTCCAGTCGAAAGAGCTGGCAACATGCGATGCGATATCGAATGCAATCATTACTTTAGGATATTATATCACCTGTTAAAGTTCATTATGCTTAATAATAATTATGGTGGTGAACCGTTAGATTTTGAAGATGCCATTACTCGAGATGTTAGTAAGACCGAAAAATTTTACACAAATATAGTTAGGTCTTTTATCAATCAAAAGGTAACTCAATTACTAGCTGTGAACTGCGTGACGATATCAGCAAATGATGATTTCTATAAGTTTAAGTTACTGGTCGAAAGGTATGCTTTGTTGGAGCATTTGAGTTTTGAACACGAGTGGATGCATGAGCTCAGAAATGTTTATGAATTAGGGGCGTTTGGCGATCACCCGCTAGTACAATTATAACAATAAGTTTAAGAGTGACTCACACCGTTTGGCGTTATGAGTATATTAAGGAGGTATTATCACTATTATAAAAGAGGTTGCATATGATTATGCCAAATCTAGCTTAGATCACGAGCTTAAACGCTTTGATGCACTAGATTCAAAGGCTAATAAGTTTTTAGGTTTGGTATCTGCGGTATTAGGTATCTTTGCTAGTTTGGTTGGGTGGGGATTTGGTAAGTTCTTTCCACCCGTTACCGCAATGCAATGCTGGGTAGTGTTTCTTTTATTTCTGATTGTATTTGGCTTAGTCGGCTCATGGTTTAAATTATTTGCATCCATCCGAATTACTAATATGCCAACATTAAAGCTAGAAGAACGTGCATGTGATTATCTGAGTCAAGAAAATGAACAAGTATTCAAAGATATATTGAAGATTTATGCGAACCTAATAGAAGTCCACAGATCGGTAATGACTCAAAAAATTGAGTTGGTTGACTCAGCTTATAGGTATATTCAGTTTAGTGCAGTAACGACTATCGTCGCTGCATTCTTCATATTACTTTCTCAATTGTAAGGAAAAATAATGACATCTGAAAACAAGCGTCCAAATGATAAAACTCCACATACCCCAACGCCTAAGCAGGGAAATGATGGTGGTGGTATAGGAATCGATTGGGTTAAAAAGAGTCGAGAAGATCAACCAAAGGAGCGTGGGTAATATACTCATACAAGCAGGCTTCAAGATACCTTTTCTAATTAAAAATTGGCACGTTAGAATCCATACTCTAACGTGCTTTTGTCCAAAAACATCACATCCTGAATTTTCACGCGTGGCATTTTCGAGCTAGAAAATGCCCCATTTCCACTTAGTGCTTTTACTCATTCACATGCTGTTTATGTACGTTTGGCCTACAAAAAATTATCCATTTTTAAACCTTTTCATTGGCTTGTCTGGTCTTTTACAATTCATCAGAATCAATATAAGCGAATGAAAAGGTCGACATATTGTGATTCATTCTTGGGTAAATCCTCCCATTCAAACTCTTCGTTACGTTGCAATAAAAGTGCTGCGGATGCTATTGAATAGAACATTTCTTCATACTCTGAATGCTGTTCATCGCTCGCTAGCGCCCTAAAAGCGTGTTGTATTTCAGTGATTAGGTCATAACATAGATTTTTTTCTTGTAAAAAATTTAAACAACTCTCACTAGAATTCAAATGATAAGTTAATTTATAACTGATTTCATTATTGATTGAAGATGTCCATAAAGAGCAATGAGCATGGAGGAATAATCTAATCAGCTGATGACTATTGTTGAGCATAAGTTTGTGATGACTACCAATTTTAGGTTCAATTAGTCTATTCATCGCTTTTAGCCATTCGATACGAATGTTTTGTGTACCACTATATGGGAAGTCGGTTACTGGTAGATTACAAAACGTCATTAAGTCGTATATGACAAATTTAATTACTTCTAACGTTTTCAGTGGTTCAAAATAATCAATATATATATCTTCAACTCGGATTGTACCGAACTCTCGCTGACCAACTTGAATATGTAGCAGTCGACAAATTTCAAACATGTCTCTGATTAACTGTTGCTCATCTATGCCTTTCGAACGAATTGATTTATCGATATTCTCATACAGATGAGTGATGTCATTTATGAAAGTTGAGTCTTTTTTAGAGGAGTAAATGCAAATACAGTTACTGAAATTATTTTTTGGGAAAAGAAGCTTATAGAGAGTAATAGTATCAACGAATGTTACCTTTCCTTTAAGTGTCGCTTCAAAGTGATTTATGTGGTCTAAGAATTGTTTTTTGTGATCTAAATATTTTTGAAAAACTAACATTTCTCTCTGCTCGTTCCACATTTCTTTTTGCTGGCGCTCATGAGATTCTCGTTTTTTACGTTCTTCTCTTAGTGCGTTTTGCTGTTGACTGCTTTCTCTTTTACGGTCAATTTTTTCTTTCTTTTGTTCGTTATGAATTTGTTTGTGTTGATTGATTAAGAAGCCTAAAGTACAGATAGTACCGAATGCAGCAGCCCATGTGGCTACATCACCAACCTCTAATCTACCGCTAATATACATGTCCCAGAAAAGCCCAAAAAATAGCCCCCCAACCCAGACACCGAATATGCCCGCTAAGAAAAAGAACACAGCGTGAGATGATTTCATCGAAGTTACCGATCAAAGATAAAGAGCAGCATTCTACATAATATTTAATTGTTATTAAACGTTACCACCGATCTTCTACATCGTTGTCCAGCAACAGCGCTGGGGAAGCCAGATCACATGATTGAAATCATGCTTGTAACTTACAAGACGCTAGCAGTTGCTTTAACCTATCGACACTTTCTATACTTGAGCTAATTCATGGTTCACTAATTTAACAGGTTCGCTGAAACACTTTTGTCCAACTTTCACAGGTAGAATTTTTACGCGTTACACTTTTTTAGCTCAAAAGTGTCCCTTTACGAGTTTGCAAAGCCCCCAAAATATTTGTCGATGGGGGAACCTAAACCGCTATATGAACTAATATTACTTGTAAATAAATCCACATCGCCAAAAATAAATTATGCTAAATATCCGAACTTATAATGGAGGCTATGTAAGTTCCTAGTTCTTCTTTTTTATATTCCATGTGTCCACTGACGAGGTGCGAAGCATCGAAATTTTGTATTTGTTTCTGAAATGGCGAGTTGATTTTATGCCGCCCAATAGGAGTGCTACGGAATGCAGTCCCTGTGCGGTAAAGATACTTTAAAACACTATCGTTTTTTGAGTACACATTAAATATTCGCAAGCTGTAATTGTTTAGAGCAAACTGATTCCAATCACCTTGGTTAGAAACAGCACCACCCAGTAAGAAAACATTGTTTAATCGTTCAACGCGTTTAAGGTTGCGCAATGTATGGTAGCTTACACGAGCACCAAGAGAGTGGCCCATGACAACGTAGTTACCACTGTTTGAGTCGATATATTTAGCTAAGAATTCACCAGCTTCCTCGGTGTTGACTATCGACTTTCTCCATTCACTCGTCATGGCGGTCAGATCTACAGCTGATTTTGCCGATGAAAGTAAGGCCATACCTGGAACAAATGCGGATAGGGCAAAAGTTGCGACCTTCGAACTGGCAATACGTTTAATATTCTTACCGATGTTGCTTGCTGGCCACTCTAGATGCAATACAGTTGCGTCTTTGTAAGTGTTCTCAACAATGCTCAACCAGTCAGTTAAGTCGTTATCTGACTCCGAAAGGAAGCCATTGATAACAATCACAGTAGTATCTGTTCCTGATCGTATTTTACTAAGATTTAGACCCATCGATTATTGTTACCTATGAATTGAAAAAAACTGTAATTATGAATGAAATAGCTAATCACTAAAGTGATGATAGGCACGATTTATGTAATCATTCATGAATAAAATTCTAATAGAATCATAGTATTGGTTACATATCCTGGACTTTAACTTCTGTTGATAAAAAATAGGGGTGAACATATATATTATGTATAGATCACAGCCTCGATCTCAGTTAATTGACTCAGAGCTAGTTCATGAAGCTATCAACTTGCTTTTCTCTAAAAGCTTGATAAGAACAGGTCTCGACTCTTCAAGGTCTCAATTAACAGAGCACTCTCGGTAGGTCTTTTAACTTTGTCGTGTATTGAGGGGACAAGAAATTACGCTTCATAGCCCAGTCTTGTGTAGTTCCTTGGGCTGCTAGGAATATCGAATCTCGCCCCAGTTTGTTATTGAGTCTATCGATGGCTTGCATCAATGCTGGCTTGTCAGGTTCTGAAAATAAGTCCTGTTGACGCTGCCGATCGGATACTAGGTTCATCGCACCTACGCCAATCTTGTAATAGCTGACACCTGGCTTAAACAATCTAGTTGCCATCAACGTCACAGCTTTAGTCAACTTACCTGTGTCATTGGTTGGAAATTCAAATGTGCAGGTGTCTTTGAAGTTTTGTGGTAAATCATCGAAAGGCGAGGTGTTGGCAAAAGCCATGAGAATAGCGCATGAGCTCTTTTGGTTGCGTGCTTTTCTTGCCACTGTGGCTGCGTGAAAGGCGAGGGCTTGCTTTAGCTCTTCAAGTGACGTTATTCGGTTACCGACACTACGAGTGCTAAATATCTGTTGTTTGTCCGCTCTGCATTCGTCCCAAGCCTTGCAAGGATGGCCATTTAACTCACGAACGGTTCGTTCAATTTCTACATTGAAAGAGCACCTTGCTTGTTCAGGACATAAATTCGCTAGATCTAGAGCCGTTTTAATCCCCATTAACTTCATACGTTGTGTCAATCTTCTTCCAACGCCCCAAACTTCAGATACAGGTTGTGATGCTAAATATTGTTGGCGTTTGTCTTCAGAATCTATGATGCAGACACCATTCAATTCTTTGTCAACTTTTGCAACTCTGTTAGCCATTTTGGATAGTGTCAAAGTATCACCAGCACCAAAGCAAACGGGCAGTCGACATTCTTTCCAGACGGTTTGACGAATTCGTTGACCGAAAGAGGTTAAGTCTGACTCAATATGTGAAAAACGGCTGATATCTAAAAAGCATTCGTCTAT
Source organism: Vibrio sp. QJM3NY_26 (assembly GCF_057786005.1). Classification (NCBI taxonomy): domain Bacteria; kingdom Pseudomonadati; phylum Pseudomonadota; class Gammaproteobacteria; order Vibrionales; family Vibrionaceae; genus Vibrio; species Vibrio sp. QJM3NY_26. The sequence continues at coordinate 1,529,616 of NZ_CM173516.1, forward strand.
TGAGTAAATGTGGCTCCTCGGTGAGAAAGCAGTAATTGTGGCCATCATTTTTGCAGACAGATCAGCATATAAAGCATAGTTTGATGAAAAAACGTTCACACCACGCTTTTCAATGAGTGTCTTTTGCCTGAAATAGGGCTCAAATTTCTTAACTCCAGCTTCTTTTGCCAACCTATTTGCTGCTACAACGGCACCATCATTGTTTGATAAGACAATACAGGGTAGGTGTCGTAAATCAGGTCGAAATACTTGTTCACAAGCGACATACATAGCGTTGCAATCTATAAGAGCAAACATTACATGAACTCAGGCAGTGGTTTATGTAGACGAATAGAACGTATCACAACCCCTTCAATAGCAAAGGCATCTTCTGGATGGATCTCAATAGGTAAATGATGAGGATTTGCTGACAGCAAAAGCCTGTTATTCACATCAAGGATCTTGCACATAAATGCACCATTTAAGCTGACAATAACGGTATCAAAATGCTGAGCTTGTGGCTTTCTATCGATGACTAACAAGTCACCGTTGAAGATGCCAATTCTTTCCATGGAATCTCCATTAGCATAAGCAAGATATGTAGCATTAGGGTTATTCACTAAGACAGAATCCAGTGAAACACCAAGCTCTACATACTCAGCCGCTGGTGATTCCCATGAGGTGAGTGAGCAAGATATACTGGATGAGGAAAGCGGTAGAATGTTCATATTTACGACCTTAGAATCTATACTGTATAAATATACAGTATGAGTTCTGAAGCCGTCAATGTTTGTAAAACTAAGTGCGGTTTAATTAGCCTATGTTCGAGTTAATAAAGCTCACTTTTAAAAGTTGGGCTTGTTTGAACTAATCAGTTATGCAAGCGACTGAATCGTGATTCTCTTCACATGGTGGCAGTCAATTCCAATACTTTAACTATGAGTGTTTTTATTATTCTGTACGTATGAATACTAAATCAATTTTTCTAGAGTATATCCATCGCGCAAATACTCAGTGCGATAGCTGTTTAAACCAGTTGTTTTCATTGATGGCTCAAGCTGTGATGAAGGTCGATTCTGATGACATAGCTTTGCATTTGATGAGCGATGTATCGGATCCCGACCTGTTGCTGCTGATCGTCTTAACCGATATTGATTTAACTACTCAGTATGACGAGATCGTACTTGCGACCGCAGTCACTCACGTAATGAACTTTGAAAATCACCCACTTCACTAGATTTGTAGCTTGGTGTTTAACATGCAGTCGTTTGGACAGTTCATTAGTACACTCATCCATATAACTGGTTAGTTCTTTCACTGGATTGTTAATTTGAAATGGGTTAAATGTATAGGGTCACTTTCACTTTAATATTATATATAGAGTAAAAGTGACCCTCATGAAGACATACCAAAGCTACGCTTTGAAAGAGCTCGATTGGTTCATGGGCGTAGCCCATGGTTGTTTCTAGGTAAGTTAAGTATCTCAATCCTATAAAGAGCTACTTGTTCTTGAAGTAGTGGACTAAATAGCTTGATTACTTATTCGTAGTTACACTGCATGTTGGAAGTCGGAAATTCAAATGGAAGTGCGGCATAGCTACAACTTCTAGCATGTTCTGAGCTGACCAATTCGAGCCCAAATAACCTCAGTGATCAACAACCTAAACGTTCCAATATTTCATTACTATCAGCTAATCCACTTGGCAGGGTATATGGGACGATTGATCTCAATTCAGACACTGCTAACTTTTTCGTGCAGTAATTAGTATCTCTGGTTGTGTGTTGGTTCATGAAAAAGGCTACAGAATTGCCTTTCTCATCGTACACAATTTTGTAGTAATCCGAAGGTATTGCATGAGGCTCATCAGCTTTTGGCAAAGCATCCATTTCGTTACGGTAGAGAGTCCCCGTAATAACGTACAGGCTTTCTCGAAACCCAACGGCATCCCTAACTGCTTCTTCCAAGTTTTTCCATGCGCCTTGGTTTAAGTCTTTTGATTGGGGAGTGATATTCGATAAATAGTTAAGAGTAGGCCAATAGCGACTGCCGACAAAACTGGCTAAGGGAGCCTGGTGCCCACGATCAACATCGAGCTTACTTGAAGCCCCAGTATAATCACCTTTCTCTAATCGTTCAGCTTCAACAAGTAGAGGGTTATTTTTCCAAGTCCGATTAGTTGTTGTTCCAAAGTTAAGAATATCGACTTCATATGCGACCCAATCAGCAAACTGTGTTTTCTTATTTTGAGAGAGCGCGTACAAACGTTCGAAGATGACAACATTACCGTCAATTTCAAGGCTAGGGCAGCCAATTGGGCAGTTTGGTGTCCGAAATTCAGCAGCACTCAAAACCCCTGAGGCTAACACTGTAATTGCTATCCATGATTTCATTATCATTCCTTTAGATGAGCTTCGACCCAAATTTAGCATAACTATCAAAACGGTAGAAGCAGAGTGGGTTAACGTCTCTGAAACGGGAGTTCCTCGTTTCATTTCATTTTGGTTTCCTCGTGAGCTTCCTTATTCTGACGTTTTTCCTAATTGGCCGTTTTATTCTGACGTTTTTCACAATTTCGGTCTTCGGCTTTAGGGGTTACTGTGTACAGAAGTGGCATAGTAACCGAGAAAAGCCCCTTCACTTGTTGCCGAATCCAGTCTGAGTTACTTTTGCCCCGAAATGAGATATCACTTTTCTGAGCCATCAATGCTCAAGCAGAAAAAGCCGTATCGTCGTTCAGACTGTTTCAAGTTGATAGAAATTTATTAATTGAATAACGACAACATAGAGTACTTGCTCTGAGACTCATACACTTTAAACTCTATACTAATGTGTTTTCATAGGTGCTCTATATGTTCTTTCAAACAAAGTATTATTTGCTCAAGCTGCGCATTGCTACTTTGCTTTACCGCATTTTACTGCAATATAGGTTGTATAAATTTCGAAAAGGTAGGTATGGGAGAGCAGGAAACGACCTTAGATATGTAGCTTTTACTTTGTTTAGCATGCAGTCCGTGAAGCTGTTTCCCGAATACAGCATGTATCAACATGACAAAATGGCAAATAAAGTAAGGAATAAAGCTTTTGGCTTTTATGATGTAGGTGATGGCTTCAACGAGAAATTATCTGTTGATGAAGAGATTGTGTTAGAAAGCGTACCTCTAGAGAAGTATCAGGGTTTAATTTCAGACTATCACAATTTATGGAGGTATAACGCAAAACGAAACTTGCTAAGCTTTCACGAAGCCACTTGGGATAAGGCACCTCAAAGCCACATAAAAATTGAAGAACTCAATGAGATTAAAGCCAATCAAATATGCGTGGCATCTAAAATGGCACGCAAAGAGAGCCGACAAAAAAAAAAGCTACTGACCAAGAATAGAGTGAATTATTTTGCGGCTGACGTTATTGGTAAAGTAGAAGTAACTAGTCAGCAATTTTCAACATTTCTCGCTTTTTTAACGGCAATGTTTTTTGTCAGTGGCTTCCTGCATACTAAGCTTTTGTTTTGGAACTACGATATAAATGTTGGGGACTTTTTCACAATTAATGATTATGTGTCTGCGAGCATTGAATCGATAGCTTGGCTTTTAGTAACCACCGTCATGTCTTTACTTGGCGTTCTGTTTGGTTCAGTTAATGCATTGAAGCAGTTTGCTGTTGAAGAAGATTATGGTCAGAATGATAAGTTAAGAGCATTTAAGGGTTTTGGTTACAAATTACTGGCTATTGGATTTATTAGCCTGCCAATAGTCTCAGGCGCTATAACAGGGAAGATAGAACCTAGAACTATTTACTTAAGTGCAATTGTAGCCTTTTATCTGTGCTTTTTTAGATTGCCCATCTGGCGCTATATCGAAAATTACAAACAAGTTTCAATCTATCTATTTATAGTTGTAGCCATGGCTATAAATCTTGTCTATTCATCCATAGATCATGCGTACAAACTAGAGAGTAAACCCAATACAGAGCAGTATTCTGTCGTATTCAAAGACTCAATAAAACAAATGCCTAATCACTCGTTAATCATGCTGAATTCTAACTTTGGCTTCTTTTTAGCACATGATACGCAAGATCTGGTTGTTGTAGAAAGAGGAGAACTAAAGATGATAACTGCGAAAAAAAATGACTCAATTCTTGATACTTTGACCGTTCATTGATTAAAGGAAATAAGCGAATACGTCAACTCATTGTTGTCCAGAACCTTCATAGTTAGCACTTTGTAACTCAGAAGTGCTCTAGGATTTTGCTAGTACTGCTCTTCATTCAATTAACCTCACTAATTGTTGGCAAAAGACAAGACCTGACCCCATTGCGTATTTAAACTGCTCGCTTTAAGTGGTCATTACTTGGAGTCGTAATGATGGAAGGAGCTGCGTGCGCTACATTGGTAATATGAACTCCCCATGGGTAAGGAACATCGTTATTTTTTTCGTACTGATAGATTGTAATTGGGGGAAGGTTTCTTCGGTCATATGCCTGGCCAAATTTGAATGCGACACTATTTTGTGAGGCTAGTACGAGGTGGATCTCCTCATAGCCATCAGCCATTATAGACTTAACGTTTTCGATTAAATCATAAGCCAAGCGACTCTGCTTTTTGCTTGACCAATGATTATCAAAACGTTTTGTGGCCAGCCTTAAGTGGACTTGAGGCATGTTCGGAAAACACTGATCAATAGCTTTCTCATCAACGAGATACGAGAAAGATACTGCAAGTACAACAGCATCTTTACGGGTAGCTTGCTTTTTAATTACCTCAAACGTCTCTAGATCATCATTGATGGCATCAAGTGCTCTCCAACATGAGATTTGTCGATCCCAATCAAGAACCTCGACAGATGATTCATCATCTAATAGATATCCTGACAAGAAGGCAAATGGAATAGGAACTAATCCTCCATAAACGACATGGAAGTCTTCAGCAGTCACGCTATTTCTACGCTCTTCTATAGAGAGCTCTAGATTAAGAAACTTCTTAAGTGCCAATTTTGGTTTACTTACTGTTCCATTAGCAAGACTATCTCGGATATCTATCACAGTATTCGAGATTTGTTTACCTTTATGTTTCTGCCTAATGTGTTCAGATAGGGGAGAATCAGATGTATTTACTAAGCCTCTTTGCTCTATTGTGAACATAACTTTTTTCGTAAGCTTTCGGTGTTCCATAACTGAACGAATTATCTCCCAAACTAGCCCAACTATCATGAGCAGTATACTGAAAGAGAAACCGACAAAAACGAGTAGGGTGGGTACGTCAGAACCTACAACATCAAGTCTAATGAGTTGACTAGTTGTTGAATATTGAGCATTGAACGCTACGCCTCCCATTAGTGTTATCGGGAAAAAGGAGGCTCCCGTTCTAAAAACGAACAACGCAGGTGAACGCTTTCTAAACAACCAGTTGGTGGTCTGAACAATGATATAAGTCAGCAGATTCATAACTTTCCTTTGTTTGAGGTCTGATGAAGAGAGTTTTTTTGTTGGGCAATGTATTGTTCTATCGTGAGTTCACCTGGATGGACACCACCGCCACGCCATTGTCCATCTGATAACCAAAGCTCCCAATACAATAGCCATTCTTGTGTCCATGGAATGATCGACTCTGAGAACAACATACTTGGAACCCAATCTTTGGAGCTTCCGTTGTTAAACATCAGGCATGGCTTGGTATTCTCTTTTGAGTAAAACTCGTGAGGGGAGCGCTTCCCTCCTGATATTTCTCTAAGATTTGGTGACAAAACCTCCACTTCAGGAATACTGCTTAATCCCCCCCACCTTACAAGGACTAAGTATTCACGGCTAAGTCGTGAAGGTTGCAACCATTGCCTCCACTCTAGTTGTAACCCATTCTTCCTTTTGATGATTTGGCCTCTTCCGCCATGGTAACGCTTTTGCAAAGCGTTCAATTGTCGACGAAGGTTATAGGTCATCTATAAATCACCGTAGAAGTTATGCTTAGGGACTGGCTTTGCAGATGCAGATGTAGATAACCCTAAACCCACGGAAGAAACAACGGCTTGATCCATCGCTCTGCGGTTGTTCAAAGTATTGGCTAATTTTTGCTGAAGACCTCTTGCTGCTTGAGACCCAAATATTAATTTTGAGCGTTCAATGGTCTCGTCAATACCCTCACCTGATTCAAGTAGCCTTGCCAAGTCATCGGTGGCATGTGCATACCATGCTTTAAATGCATGAGCTAACATCGGTTTCTCGTGCCACTTATCGGCAAAGTTTTCCAAAGGAAGTGCTGGGTTAAGAATTGTATAGGCGAAAGTGCCATCAGATAAGCGCTGCTGGGAAATGAAGCTTGGCATAGCCTCAAGTACATCTAATACCAGATCAAAAGGGTTGCTATACTCTTTGTTGGATCTTGCACACTGCTCATATGCAAGACCAGCTAGGGTAGTGATGATTATACTAATCGGGGCGTAGTCAGAGTAAATGTTGTGATTGTCTTGCTTCCACATGTCTCTATGTCGTTTAAGCAGTTGAACAACAATCTGAAGCACAGTCTTACGAACCTGACCTGGTAGTTGCTCAACGGTTCCAGCATTCATCCCATTTTCAATACGGTAACTGCTCTTTCGACTCCAACGAATATCTTTACTGCATGCACTTCTAAACCATGTTCGGTAGCCATGAGGTTGAGAAGGGCTATTAGCAGTTTTGGTATCAGCAACCCTGACATTATTTTTATAACTTGGGGCGCCTAGATCTTCTGGCATGCTAGGAGTAATGTCCATGTGAAAGCCTTGACCTTCGATACCTCCGTAACGAAGAGTGACACACCGACGCTTTGGCACACTCTCAATTTTCTGACCATATCGCTGGGAATCTCTCAATACACTGATCAAGCCATAGAGGAGTTCATTAGCTTCGTGTACAGATGAAGGATAGCGTTTATTTGGTATGTGAAGAACTAGATCTATATCCATGTCAGAGTTTTCATTAATAGGCTTTACTGATGTCCCGATACCGACACTACCTTGAGCATAAATGTAGCATTCAGCCAGCCATCCCTCTTGATTTGCCAAGTAAGACCCAATAGCTTTGTAGGCCTTTTTAAGCTGAGACAACTGTGTTTCTGTCAAATCTAGGTTCGAGGTGATTTGAGAGATCATTTCGAAGCAGAACTCTTTATCGCTTGCACTTAGTTGTCTTAGTGATTTGAAGCCTTGATCTTGCACAATTACCTCCTAGTAACACTGTTAATGAAATAACCATAATTTCAATATGGATCATGCTAACAGATCGAAATGATACATTGCAATGATCTATTGTGATATTTTTTGCGTGTTTTAATTGCACGATAAGGAATTGTTGGTATGCTAAAGAAAAGATTGAACAACGGAAAAGCATCATGGTAACTAGCTCTCAAGCTGACATAACAGCAGAGACCACCTCTAGTAATGCTCGCCTAGCTTATATCGACTTTAAGCTTTATTTTACTGGTCGTGTTACTCGGTCAGACCTGAAAGATGCGTTTGGAATTGCAGAAGCTGCGGCTTCCCGAGTTCTTACTGAGTACACCAAACGTCGGCCAAATAATAAAACACAAAAAACTAATACGATTAACAGGAGCACGTTTGAACCACTATTAGATATTGATGGTGAACTAGCTCTGGGGATGCTTGCTAATGGTTTCAATAGCAACAAAATTTTTGGAGTAACAGAGCTTTCATACGAAAAAATTGGGAAAATTCCTAACCAACTAAATACTAATGAAGTGGCTATGCTCACCAGAGCAATCGCTGGTAACTACGCCATTTCTTGCAAGTACCTTTCTGAAAATAGCACTAACCATGAAAGAAGAACGTTAGTACCGTTGGCAATTATGTACGATGGGACTAGTTGGATGTTTAGAGCCTTTGATCGCTCTGAACCCGAAGCGAACAAGTTTAAGAACTTTCATTTTGCTCGAGTTAGAAATGTTGTTGAAGAACATAAGATTAAAGAATCTAGGCAGCATGCTCATGAGACTTTGACGCAAGACAAGCTATGGAACTTAAGACTGCCTCTGATTTTAAAACTTCACCCATCACTGTCAGAAAAGAACAAGAGCAAAGTCAGAACTGACTTTGGGATGGCTAGTGATAAAGATGAGCTTATTGTTACGGAGAGAGCTGCATTTAGATGGATCGTTGAAAAAAAATGGTATATCGATGTCCGTTCAAACAAAATGAAGCTAGAAGATGACAAAAAGGGCTTCAATCGCTTTTACAAGTTTGAACTGAGCAACTTAGAAATGGTTGAGCAGATGGAAAAAGCTTAGTTCTTCTTCAACAACTTGCTTGCCCAATCGCCAATTAACCAAGCCAAACTCAATTATAATGTATAGCCTGCCTGTTAGAATATCCCTTCGGGGTCTAGGTCTTGTCTACTGTCTATAAAGCGCTAATAACTAGAGTATCCGTATGAGAAAGAAGCAACACGATAGAACGTTTGAAATCTCACATGAAGAAATGTCCACCTTGAGCCGTGAGAAGGTTAAGGGTTACTCTGATTTTGATGCTATATCTAGTAAAGAACTTTCTGAGCCTATATCGGTTAATGAGATTGTTTCTCATGGTATTTTCTTTCCTATATACAAGTATCTAAAAGAGTTCACAGAAAACAAGAAGTTTATAAGAGAAAACCCTGTCAATCTACTTGATAAAATGGGTGTTTATTTACTCTGGGAAGAGTATTGTGTTGACAGTGAAGGTAGAAAGTTACTGGAGTGTGTTTACGTTGGTAAGGGCTGGGCTGATGAAAGAGTTAATGAGCATCTTCGTGAGAAAATAGAAAGCAGCAAAACTTTTCTGACTTTTTATGAGTGTCTAAACCGCCTAGCAAAGTATTTGGAGCAACTGTTTCTTGATTTGTATGATTTTGAGATTAACAAAGCTGAAAAAAGTGGTTCGAAAACGTTATTTATGATGGTTGAATCTGAGCTGGCCTATGCTGGTAATGCGCGGTTTCAAGAAGAATCAATAGCATTATTTCACAAGAAGCACGAAAAAAGCCTTGAGCGAAGTTTAGCTCAGTTCTCAGAAGAGGATTATGATGATTGTTTGAAGTTGTTGAATTCGCAAACCAGTAAAAGGTCAGGAAGTCATTCTAGCTAATCCATCTCTTATCAATTTAGCAAATCCAATAACTCGCTTCTGTTCAGATACGGACAGAACGATCACCATTAACATGTCTTTGCCCAATTATCAGTTGCGGATTAGATTGTATCGTTCATAAACAACCAGAATTTACCTAAATGAAGGTCACGTGGTGTCAACAAGGCTAATACCGTAATGAGATTTTTATGTAGGTAAACTCACTTCGGTGCAAAAGCGACCTAGTACAAACTCTTTTAATCGCTCTGCTCAAACATTCAGATGCGCATGCAAAGTTTTGGAAGACTAGCTATTTAATAACTCTAATTCTCTAATAATTTCAGTTTGTTAACCGCTTTGTTTGTGTACAAGTTAAGTCCGTTTGAGGCGAATATTTGACGGGCAAGCAACCATTCTTGCTTAGCCTGTTGAAAGTTGTTTTTAAGAAAAGCGATCTCACCTTTGGCTAAATGAATACTGCCTAGGCCAATTTGGTGATCTGATGCTAAGAATATATCTTCGCTTTTATTAAAATACTTATTTGCGTCATCAAGATTTCCTTGCTTGAGGTAAATATCTCCTAAGTTGAAGTAACCAATTCCTAGACTACTCCATATAGAAGATTGCTTTGAAAGTTTTTCTTTAATTGAAATAGATTGGAACATTAAATCTTCGGCGGCATCAAACTCTTTGAGTAGACGATGATTGTTCGCCGCATTCCCTAACAGGTTAGCTAAAAACCTTTTATTTCTCATCCCTCCACGTAATTCTAAAGCAGGCTGGTAGTAATTCTGTTTAGCCAAGTTTGCAAATTTAGTTTTTTGTTCACCACTTGATGATTCAGCCATCTCGTAATAAATATTACCAATATTTACGAGTATTGCGACCATAAACTCGTCATCGTCTATATTAGTATTCTGGAATAAGCTGAGAGCTTTCTGTGAATGTTTCAGTGCCGCTTGAAGTTTGCCTTTATCTTTTAAGTACATCCCAATATTCAATTGAGGGCTGGGGTTCGTTGGATCTAACGCTGCGGCTTTCCTGCTCGCCCATAGAGCTCCATCAACATTGCCCACTTCATCATATATGTCTGCTAAGTTTGAGTATCCAGAATAAGATGGATTCACTGCCAAAGCTTCTTCTAACTTCCCTATTGCGTTTTTAAACCGATTATCGTCCGCTGTAGTAGTTCCACGTATGAACGTTTCATAAGCAATATTCATTGTTTGCTTAGCAACATTTGCTTTATCGATTTGAATTGAGCGATAAATAGTTAAGGTAGATATAAGAAGTATTGCAACTACAGTTATAGCAAAGGCTAAGAATATATAGTTTTTTCTCTTTAAGCTGAGATATAACTCAGGACTTAGACCTTTTTTGGGCTCTAGTCCATATTCAAGTTTCATTGCTTCAAGCCTTTGATTTTCTGGTAGAAACTCAAGACTCTTAGCAATCATTCTGAATCTTGCTTCTTTGTAGCCAATAGTCGCCCAACAAAGTACAACTAAGCAATAAGCCACAAATGCTAGGGGGCTTTTTGCTGCCGCAGATAAGCCCTGTAGTAGCACTTCAATTTCCATACTCAACTCTCCCGAAGTGGCGATGAGATATGTTTTTTAAAGGATTCATTTGGTATATCTTGCTCGCACTAGTTATGCAACTTATACAATAATAGCATGTTGTCTAAATTGGTGTGCATTAGTTGAGCTAACACGATCTCTTATGGGATCTAAAACCTGATATACAGGGTGGGAACACCGACTAGGTTTAGGTTGTGTCCCCGTTCTATGGCAGTTCGGGTGATTAAGTGACCATTCGCTCATAAGGTTGAGTGCCGTGCCTTGGGAGCGATTGGTAATATTGACTCACTACTACCTCGTTTAAATACGTGGTTACTATTTTACATGCTAAGATATTATAACTTAAATAATTGAATTATATGAACTTATTGATCGGGAATGATTTTCTGGTACTCTTGGGTTTCGAAATTAGTGAGGGGTTCTAGATATGATTGTTGTGGAAAAAGTAGTTGAAAAAATTGTTAAACAATTCGCAATATCGGTATACCCACGCGAACAGTTTAGTTATTTCGATGACTCAATTGAACTTATAATAAGAGCCCCTACGCACATGCCTATGGAGCTATTAAAACTTAGAGAATCTGAACTCTTTGATTCATCAATACTCGGATCCATCACAGGTCTTCAAAAATCTTGTCCAACAATTGAACGAATAGAAATTCTTGACACAAAAATGCAAAATAAAGATTTGTTTAATCTACTTGTAGAAAAGCTATTGAGGCTCGATTTTGTCAACTATGTGTGTGTGTGTGGAGTTAGTAATCAAATATTCCACAAGTCCTTGTGGCAAAATGATAGGTGGGCACATCTAATTACAAGTGAAAGCATAGATCAGAACGCTATAATGAAGAGTATTCCTTTTTTCAGACGAAATGAATTTGAATATAAGAAATTTCTTTCTGCGCTGGATCAATACTCAAACTCGACTAGTTACATGTCGCAGCGGTGTAAAGAAGCTAAAAATCAATTAATTGGATTAGTTGAAAGTGAAACATCAGATGACGAGTTTTTAGCCCCTTATGCAAGACACATTGGTGTGTTTGAAGGTCTTCGTGATGCCCTTATAGAAGCTTTTCGAGAGAGAGGTATGGATTACTACACGTGTATAGCAACAAGTTATCACAATAATTTTTATACGTCGTGCGACTTGTTTTTTGACAAACTGATCTGCACCGTCAAGACTGGACACCAAGTTCAGTGACTTTCCATACTTTTAGTTATTCACAAATTGCTAATTTGGGAAAAGCAATGACTCACTTTTGTACTATAGCGTTCATAGGCTGAATTTTTACCCATGGCACTTTCTAGCTCAAAAGTACCCTGTTTGGTGTTACGTCTGATTGAGCACACACTTCATCTAAGTGTCATTTGACTTACTTTTCGTAATAACAGTAATGTGGGTATACATATGACTTAACTTTATTATACGTAAAGGTACAGATGAGTATTGAAAGTGCAATTGAAGCAATTAATAAATTTCAAGGAGGTTCTCTCACTGAAAGTCTTTCTTGTATGGAAGAAGACATTATCGGCGCTAACGGTGCCGACTCATTAGAGTTTTGCTCTGAGAGAAAAATAGATGATGACTTTGTTGCATCAGCCTTGGCTGTAAAAAAAGTCGCTGGAGAAATCAATGTTATTATTCATGCCTCAGGAATATTACACTCACTTAAAGATATTCTAAAAAAAGGAGAAGTTGTTCAAAGTGTTTCTTTAGGAGCTGGTAATACTGGTCGAAAATTTGATCTCGAAACAAATCTTCAAGTAGCTGAATTCAAGTTTATCGATTGGAAAGGTGGGGCTGAGTCAATACGGCAGAATGGGTTATTTAAAGATTTCTATGAACTTGCGGAATATGATACTGAAAAGGCTAAAAACCTCTACGTAATAGGCACTCATTATCCACTAAAGTTCTTGAATGGAGGAAGAGCCCTAACTAGCGTGCTATCAAAGCAACCAGCAATATACAACGGTATATCAGAAAAGTATGGATCAGCGATTAAAGTAGTAAGAGATTACTATGAGATTCATAAAGGGTCTGTAAGTGTCATTGATGTTTCTCCATCTATCGGTCGCGTATGACAAGGAGCTAAGTTAAGTTGTAATGGTTCACACACGATCTGACACATTTTACGTTAAGGGATTATGGTTGTACGATGTTTTCAAGTGTTGCTTGTCCATGAGATTTTCCCTTAGGTGTGTCTATTTTAATATCGGCAGTAAACTCCTTGTCAATTTAAAGGGTTTTTATTATGCAACAACTTAAATTCGGTAAAATAAAAAACTATAAAGATGTTCGTGGGTTCGGCTTCATTTTTACGGAATGCAAATTCATTCACTGTGTAATCATGGGTTCTAAAGAAGTTTTCTTTCACATCAAACAGGCTAAGCAGTTTGAGTCCATACTGAAGACTGCTACGTCTAAAGAAGACCTATGCTTCTGGTTCACTACAGAGACCTCTCGTAAAGGGGAGGTCGTTAAGCAGATGTGGAGCAATATATCCGACATTCCTCAAGATATTCGCGAAGGTAACGCCAAGTTCGTTAGTCAAGTGTCGGATAACATTAAGACCTATGAAGCAGCTAAATCAGAGAAACGTGCCCGTGAGGCTGTTCAGCAAGAGGCTCTTCGTAAAGCTCGTGATACTCGTGACTCTGAGCTTAACGCTTTGATTGTAGCTGCTCGTAGCCAAGAGTTCTCAACTAGCGGACAGTTATCAGCATGGATTCTCGCCAATAAGTTGTGGATAAGATATCCGACACTAACAGGCGACTTGACGATGCACGATGGCGAGGAGTCATGGAACTTTGGGGCAGCTATTGACCCTCAGTATTACAAGCAGGTTTGCCTAGCTCTAGGTCTACATAACGCAGGTTCTAACGCAACGGCTGGAGCTTTCCGTTCGTATGCAAGTATGGAAAGTTAATGTAGGGAAGAACGCTACACCAGAGCACAAACAAATCAGACAGTTGTTATTGTGATGTTTATCATGTGGTTGAAGCTATTGAACTGAACGGGCCCGCGCAATATATTCGAGCCTAGTGGCCCCAACTCATTTATGCCCCATTATGTGTTATGCCAGAATCAGTCTTCACAGGTCTCAGCAGAACTTAACCTAGTTTTTCTTATAAAAATGGAGCCTCAGTGCTGAGTCTTTAATTTGTTAATAAGTTCATGAAGCTTTGGGCAGTAAGGTATTTATAATTCGAATTTTTCTTTGGTCATAGCTGACGCCTTATCAATGATTTCAAGGTTCAGATCAGTGGGCGGGTAAACAAATGCTTCGTTAATACCAAAACGTTCATCAAGAACCTGTAGAATTTGTGGTTTTAGTTCTTTGGCGATTTTATAGATTCTGCGTCCGCGATAATAGGATTCACTAGAAGCAGTATACATCAGCTGATCCATGGGAACTTCGCTACGATGATAGATGAACGCTCCTTTTTGATTAATGATACGCTCACCAAAGCGAATATCACCACCTTTAATGATTGGTGTCACTGTTGAGGCACCGTCTTTACTTAAAGTCGTGCAGTAGTCTTTAAATACTTGCGCTCGTTCTTCATTGGTCATATGTGTACCATCTTCGTTGAGCATATAACCAATGTTAGGCGTTGGCCCTTGACCAGCCAAAGCCATCATATTTTTGACATGGGCATAGATATCGAACATGTAAAGGCTACAATCACTGTCTGGCATCTCACAGCAAGCAAAATACAACGCGATCTTTGGATCAAAGCTAAAATCAATCAGATCAGTTGGTAAGCCATAGTGCTGCGCCAAGTAAGCTACTGACTCATAAGAAATCTCGTTAGAACCAAGGGAAAGCAGGTTTGAATAAAAATCATCTAGAATGTTAAACGAGAGGTTCTTGTATTCATCTTCGTCGATTTCGGGTAGCTCAACCATCGAATTGAAACCTACATTGACCTCTCGCCAATTTAGTTTACGACTATTGATGAAATAGCGATAAAATGTTGAAATGCAGACAAAGTCATAGTCAGCCATCCCACGATAGTAAAAATCGCTGTGTGCCTTTTCATTAAAAAATAGTGTATCAACCTGCTCCATTGAGGCTACATCAGTTTTGTACCATGCTCGATAATCAAACGTTGGAAATTTCAACACATTACCTCGTTGTTAATTCGGTGTTTCGTACTGATGTAATTGGTACTACGGTAGAAGACTTCAACTATCAGAGAGTATCGCTTGGTAAGAATGTGACGAACGTATGTTTTATATCTCGACAACTTTACCCACAGCGATATATCTGACTCCACATAGTAGCTCTAAGTGCCTGTATAATAACATCAAACCTTACCTCCAGTTAATTGGGACTATGACGTACCCGCAGTTATTCATTAACTGCTAAACTAGCAAGTTCACCGATTTATTCCTGTCCACAGGTGTGCTGACGGGGCGGTTAAACACATCTTCCCCCCATTGTCATTTAGAATAGTTTTTTGTAACACTTCAAATGATTATCATTTGCTTGCATGTTTCTAGTATACGTATCGTATTTCAAAGCTGTTGATGTATTCATTCGCTGGTGCAATCGCTGTGTGATGCTAGGCAGTATGTTGAGTATGTGGTTTAGCAACAAAAAAAGAATAAGACACACTTTTAGCTTCCAAAAATAGTATAGTGATTGGTATTTACCGCACTAGAAAATAGTTAAATGTCACGCCCTGTACACCATTTATCTGAGCATGAATTCGAACAACGACTCGAAAGCCAATTGCCAAAGAAACGTAGCTTAGTTGCTCAGAAAAACTTTGAGCTTTATGTTATCGAACAAGGTTGGAGACTAACAGATAAATACAACTATAAAGGAGTGTCAGTACCCGTAGCGTTAGTCTGCCCAAACGAGCATGAATGCAATATAAGACCTGACAACTTTAAAAATGGTCGTCGATGTAAAAAGTGCTCTGGTAAATGTCCTGAACAAGCGAGACTGGACTTTGAAAGTTTGATTGTTAGAAGTAACTGGAAACTATCTAGTATGTACTGTTACCAAACTACTAAAAAGAAGGTAAACGTTATATGCAACAAAGGTCACGAGATCAGTATATCTCCTGAAAAGTTTAAATGTGGTGTTAGGTGTAGCAAGTGTTCTTCTAACAATGTAGAAAATGCTATTAAAGATCTTGACGATAGAATAAAAGCTCGTGGTTGGCGCAAAAGCAAGACTTTTAGGTACGTGACCTCACAGACAAAAGCTGACTTGATATGTGAGCATGGTCATTCAGTCAAAATAACCCCATCAGACTTTAAGCAAGGTAAAGGATGTTCAATATGTGCTGGCAACAGCAAAGATCTTGCGCGGAAACTATTTGAAAATACTGTCTTAGCCACTCGTTGGAAGTTTTCTGAAGACTATGAATATCAAAATGCTACAGCGGTAGTTGCAATAGAGTGCCCAAATGGACATTTCAAAACCATTGCCCCAAATCAATTTAGGGTAACGCAATACTGCAAAGCATGTGACATCAATCTACCAGAGGTTGGAAAAGAAAGATTTAATTTTGAGCTTGATATCAAAGGCTGGGTTCTTTCTCCAAATGAAAGTTATAAGGGGGCAAATGAGATTATCGCACTTATATGTGATAATGGTCATTTAGTAAAACGAGCTCCTGCTGATATATACCGAGGAAAAGGCTGCCCTACGTGTTCTCGAAAAGATAGAATCGACAAAATATCAGAGTCATTCGTAGAGATTGTGCATCGTAGAGGGTGGCAGCTTGCCCCAGATTATGTTTATGCAAACTCCGGCGAAAAGGTAAGCCTCATTTGTGATGATGGTCATTTAGTAAAACGAACTCCTGCTGATATATACCGAGGAAAAGGCTGCCCTACGTGTTCTCGAAAAGATAGAATCGACAAAATATCAGAGTCATTCGTAGAGATTGTGCATCGTAGAGGGTGGCAGCTTGCCCCAGATTATGTTTATGCAAACTCTGGCGAAAAGGTAAGCCTCATTTGTGATGATGGTCATAATGTTCGTGTATTACCAGATAACTTTAAAGCAGGCTTTGGCTGCTCTATTTGTAATGGAACCAATGCAGATACAGCCAAAGATGAACTATTGACTTTAATAGAGCGAGAGGGATGGTCTCTATCTGATAACTTCTTCTACATAAACTCAACAACAAAGGTAGATGTCAAATGCCCCGATGGACACCTTTGCTCTATTACACCTAAAAACTTCAAAAAAGGGCGAAGATGCCCAACATGTGCCACTTATGGGTTCGATCCAGCTAGGGAAGCATTCTTTTACATTCAGCAACTAAGCTATGAAACTGAGATCGTTGCTTACAAGTACGGTATTACTTGTAGGACACCTGAAGCAAGAATGGCCCAGCAGTCTAGAGTAAACAACTTTGCTCATTCTCTATTGTACTCATTGAACAATGCAAATGGTCAAAAGGTTCTTGATCTGGAGAACTATATAAAAAGTTCAAATCTCCCATCCTGCTATTTATCAAAAGAGGTGTTCCCAGATGGGTTTACTGAAACGATACCTCCACACTCATTAGATGCTCTTATGGTGATGGTCAATGAGTACATTTCAAGCGACGCATATATTTTAGAAAAATCAGTTTTAAGGTAAGTGGACTTAAACGGAAGGAATACCTATCTCTAGGATAAGTGATGTGCTTAACGTTGCTCTTATTTCCCCTTAGAAGGGAAGAATAACGTTCTCGGCATACGACTAAAGGTTATGCGAAATAACAAAAATAGAGCACAATTTCAAACTCGTTTATGTCCAAAAATGTCATAATCTGAATTTTAACATTTGGCATTTTCTAGCTCAAAAATGCCCCGAAATGAGTTAGGTATTGTGACCAGAAACTATTTTATAAACTAGCTTTGCGATACATTGTTTAATAGGTAGGCAAGTTGGAAGACCTACATCCAGTGCTTTAAAACCCAGAATGATCAAATATGCAATGTTACGCACTCCAATGACGTGTAAAATGCTTTATTAAGATATAACAAGACCTTAGAATCGGGAGTATCTAGCCAACTAACATATTAATAGTATGAATATTCAAACTGTAAATCTGCAAACTGAAAAACAAAACCAATTTTTAGAAAAACTCCACATTGTTAAGCAAGATCTACCTGTGGAGTATGAATCACAACATCGTCGCATAAATGAATATAAGGAAGATTATCAGCAATCAATAGGTTTCCTTAACAAGTCAAAACGAGTTGCATTTATTGGTGATGTAGGAAAAGGTAAAACAACAGCAATTTGTAGAGCGTTTGAGTTATTCAATCAAAATGACCCAACAGATTTATTGTTAAGTCACTCATCTGGACGTACAACTATTTGTGAAGTTGAGATCATTCCAAACTCTAGCAGCATTAAGATTGAAATCCTCCCTTACGAAAATGAAGAGGTTATGCATCTGTTAAATGATTATTCAAAGAATATCTTTAACAAAGCACACCCTGTGGCTACAGATGATCGCATAAATGCTAATGCTATTAATGAGGGCTTTGCTTTAAGCGGAGAAGTCGAAAAAGCATTCCGCAATATGCTAGGTCTTAACGGCGGCAGTTTGAATGAGCGTGGTCGTATGATCCAGAATGACGTCAAGTTTGCCAGCGGGTTTACCGATCGCAATGATATGTTGCGTGTAATGGAAAGCAAACTAGAATTGCATAAGCGCATGGATACTGTGCTGGAAGCCCCTAAGGAAATGACCAATAACTCATTTGAGTGGATTAAAGATACATTCAAGAGTATCAATATCGGCAAAACTTCTACAGTTAGCCTTCCTCGTAAAGTCTTTATTCATGTTGCTGATGATCTTTCTAATTACCACATCGTTGACACTAAAGGTTTGGATGGTACTACGAATCGCCGTGATATCAACCAGTGTCTTGAAAGTGATCTGACACTAAACGTGATCTGTTCAAGTTTTAATGATGCGCCAGACCAATCAATGCGAAAAATTGTTGAACAGATGATTAAGGGGGGGCTAACAGAACAGCTGTATACAAAAACTATTTTATTGATAATCGATAGAGAAAAAGCATCATCTAGTGTAGCTGACGATGATGGAGAACTTGTAGGCGACAAAAAATATGGACGAGCAATCCGCATTGGTCAGGTACTTAACGACCTAGAGCAAAAGTACGGATTGGATGGCGATAGACTAAATGTAGTTTGTTACGATGCTTTTGACGATGAAAGAAGCGTTTTATTGGACTGTATCCAAAATAAACTAAATGAATTAGAACTTTCATACAAGACGAAGGTTGAGCTAATTACCAAGGGCGTTACAGAGCTAATCGATGAGCAAAACTCACAATCATTTGATATTGCAAAAAAAGCATTGTTAGATGTATTTAGCAAATGGTTTAATGATGCAGAAAATTTTACTACCTCCGTTGATCCATTACACTCATCCCTTCTAACTGAGATCAACACAACTCGTGCTGCTGCAACTATCCGAGCCAGCGTAGCTCGTCGTGGTCACTGGCACAACTTAGATATGTACGAGACGCTAGCGCAACAAGCGAAATTCGACATAAACAAAAATAAAGCAAAACTGTTTAACGACTTCGATTGCTTGGTTGATAGCTGCATAGAGAATCCGCAACTTCGCAAGGTATACAATATATCAGTACAGCTTAAACAAGTCGCACAACGTGTTCGTCAACAAGAGTTGATGACTGTATACGAACAAAGTACTGAGTTCTACAATAGTGATTTTTACTATGCCAGCAATATGTGGAATAGTGCGCAATATGAATGGGGAAGAGGTTCAGGTTACAAAGGTCGAGTTGTTGGTCACATTCGTAATCACTTTGGTAATGAACAAAGAAAATATGAGAAACAACTAGAGCACAAATCTAATCAGCGATGGAACAAGTTTCTGAAGAAGATCAAGTCAATGCTTTAGGACAATACAAACGATTTTGACACAGATAAAGATATTATTTCTTATCTGATGTAAGTGCGTTAGTGCTAAGAATCTAGCGCACTTTTGTTCAGAGGTTTCATAAGCTTGAAGTTTTACTCGTGGTATTTTTCTCATAAAGGTACCAGCAAGCTCTGAGCCCCCATAAAATAACTTCAAACTTCAAACTTCAAACTTCAAACTTCTAGATACTTCTATCACGATCTACTCTGGAATAGAATTCGTCATCAATAAGCAAAGGTCTGTAGGTGATGTTTATATCATTAGTCATACCAAAAGGTTGAATATGCATACTATTGATTTCTTGAGGCAGTAGCATTTTTTGGGCTACCAACGTCGCAGCGATTGTTGGGTCAAAAACAGTACCATCAAATAATGTTATCCATACATGAACATTGAGTGTCTTGTTGGGATTAAAGCCTTCTGCAATTATGTCTTTGATTGATTTTTTTGTAACCTTATATTGTGGTTGTCCCTCAATCAAGACATCCCCAATTGTGAGCTGTGGCTTTAAATCTAACAGAGTCTCACGAAGCTTAAGGCTATCTTCTTGGTGAATAGCTCGCATAATTGTTTCACATGACTCATGGCAATTCTGGGCAGAAGATTGCCCATTAAAAAGCCTGTAATCCATAACTTTAGCGCAGTAGTTAACAAATAGGTTGTGGTATGCAGTCAGTTCCTTGCTATCGAATGAAGTCACAGTTTGTCTGTAGAACTTACGGAAAGTATTTAGATCGATACCTGTATCTTCAAACTTTTCAGGAAACAACGTCATTTCAAGTTCACGAGCACCGACAAGCTGATCGATGTAACGTATTAATTGTTTATCTATCTTCACACTCCCTCCTATTGTTTTTCTATTCGATATGCAGCAAGAGTTGCATACCTCGATATGTTTAGGTTAGCGTTGTGATTTTCAAGCTTATAGCATCAGGTAAATACAACGTTGTGAACGAAGTAGGAATAATCACAACTTTAGGCTCTCAGGGATGTAACACAAAATACAATATAGTTGTATGGAGTGCTGATTACTTCCTAACAACGTCTGCGTGAGTACGTTTGAGCTGAAAGAATACGGTGACAGGCTTTGTCCAAGGGCTAGATATAGCTGAAGGTGTGTGTAAGGTAGCGAAGGACTCTTGCGTTGTTCTTGATAGCTAATAGCCGCACTTCAGATACTCCAGAACGCTGTCTATTAAACATATCTTTATTACGGCTAGGTTCTGGAGGCATTGGCGTATTCTTTTCCAGCGATATCCTACTTAGATCAAGTATTTGACTAATTTGTATAGATATTTGTGATCCATGCCTTTCACATATCCATAATCCATATGAGTTCAGCTTCACCGTCTGTTATATTACTGATGTTTCATATTCTATATGCGGTGATAAAAATAGTTCATTCAAGAAGTGCAAGCCAGCCGAAATTTATGCTGTTTAGCTATTCGGGGTAGTCACTTTATTTGTTGCTGCGTGCTCAATGTTGACAATCATGCCTGCGGAGGCTCGAATGCAAATAGATGGACATCATACTCTCACTTACGTTATCGCTCGATATGCGGGTATTGAGCATCATGACGCTGAAAAAGTTGCGTATTCTGCTCAATATGTAGATGAGGCAACAAATGATAAGCCAATCCATTTTGATAATGGTGCGATGTATGACCGCATTGTGTCCGCTCACAAAATGCTCGACTATCGAAATACGCAAGAGCTTGCAAATCATCAGGTATGGATTCCATTCCACTTTCTTCCTGGCAATCAGGGCTTCCCTTCAAATGTTGAACCTGACGGACGGTTCATACATCGTTTAGTTTGTAAACCAGACAGCGCTGTTGCAAGAGATATGCTGAGAATGGTGGCAACACATTGGAACAAGCCTTACGGTGCCCACCTTATGGGGATTGCAATGCATGTTTATGCAGATACTTTTGCTCATCAAGGTTTTGCAGGGGTGATCCACGATTACAATAAAGTAGATGGTCTCGAATCGACCGCGAGCTCTTTGTTACAACGAATTAAAGATGACTTGTTGAGCGGTGGGGTATCCGCTTCTTCTCCTCTTGGGCATGGTGCGGCCCTATCTTTTCCTGATAGACCTTATGCTTCTTGGACTTATCGAAATGGTGAGGGAGAAAGCGTTGTAAGAGACAATACCTCTATATTTCTACAAGCTGCGGATGCGATGTGCAAAGCACTGCAATGTTGGACACAAGGTGACGTTGAGGTCGATATTGATAATCAACCAGGTTTGAGTTCGCAACAGCGAACTTTAATAGAACATGCTCTAACAACCATAGATGAAGAAGATGGGGAAATTCGCCATGCCGAGTGGCTTAAGTGGTTGCGAGATGGAAGGTTTGGCTTTCCTGCGGTCGATTTGTCATTTGACAAGAATGGAGATAACAGTTGGAAACAACGGGCGAGGGGGCAAGGTTTTACGCAAGATGGTCAACTGGTCTATCGATACTCACCATCCTTTCTAAATTCTGACTGGAAACTCTTCCATGACGCGCTCAAAACCTATCGGATAGAAGTGATCAGAGATGTACTGCCTAAGTACGGAATTTGTATCGCTTAGTGCATCCACTCCTCAATAGTAAAAAGGTAAATCCATGACTGAATGGTTTGAAGTATCCATTGCTCCAAGGTTAAAGCATATTACGACGGCTTCGTTGGTAGTGATAGGCCTTAGTGGCTGTGCATCTAATGAGTCGATTTCAATGGTAGGAGAATACGCCAAGCAATCTACAGAGGTTCAAAATGAGTTAATTGCTGTGTATGAATATACAGATGAAGTGCGTATTAACGCCGAACTTATGAAAGCAACAAGGGATGGAGCTACTGGGGCAGATCTAGATATTTCTACCATAGACAATGAAGGCCAAGAGGCCTTACTAAAGAACTTGAACACATTTTCCCAGAGTATTTATCTTCTTGCGACAGACGATAGAAGCGAAGACCTAGATAAATACTCGGAGAAGCTCAATTCATCGCTGGTATCTTTATCCCAGATGCCCCAAATGGGAGAGATTGATGTAAAGGATGTTGAGTTACTTTCAACTAGCGTGAATGCAATAGCGAGAGCTTATACGGAGAAAATGCGTTATGACCTTTTAAAGGAAATAGTCATTGATTCGGAAAGCATAGTTCAAAGCGCACTTAAATCATTAGAAGGTGAGTTGGATTCCTGGCAGGAAGCGACAAGGGTTTCTTTGGAAAAAGAATTACGTATTCGTTTGTATTTACTTAATAACCCTAATCGCTGTGAGACCAGTGGCAGCAAACGTTGTGTGACGTTCTATCATTCACTTGAAGAACGAGCTGATGCTTACAAGAAAGCTTATAAGATTCGAGTCCGCATCAACGAGCTAGATGTGAAGTTTACAAAACTTGCGAGTGCTCTAGTTAATCTTCAAGAGTTGAACCAATCGATAATCATATCCTTAAAAAATGATGACGATTTAACAAAAGACGCCGCCAAGAAAGCGCTCAAATCAACGAAGACTCAGATCGATGCGATCAAAGAGTTTCGCGATAGCCTAGAGGACTAACAAATGGATCATAGCCACAAGATTGCTTACGATGAACTGAAAAGTATGTATGACGAACTTCAAAGCTACCTTGACTCTGTCATGTTAGATCCAGAAGATGAACCGTTGTTACTACAATGCGAACAGCTGGGTGATCAAATTTATGCTTACAATGCGGCCATACTAAAAAAGAATTCGGTCACACTAGCTAAAGGACAAGGAAGTGTTAAGGAGCTTATTAATCAAGCTAAAGGAGCTAAAGTAGCTTTAAAGAAAGCAGAAGATAAGGTCAAAATACTAGCTCAGGTAGCTAATGCTATCGATAAGCTATTATCACAGTTAGCTAAATTTTTATAAGTGCCTTGGGTTATTTACATCTCACACACCGTCCTTTCGGACGAAATGACGATTTGATGAGTTAGCCATAGTGGGCTGTGTAGACCTTTATGTTTCGTAACTAAAGGGGGCTACATCGCCCCTGTTGAACACCCTAAATACCAACGCAGAAGAAGCAATCAAAATGTGCCTCGCAAACCTAAACTTGTGGGTTTAAGAATGACCTCATACTATGAAGATGACGACATAATAAACTCACTCCACCAAGCCATAATGTTTTTTCTTTGCTCAAAAAAATCGGTTCGATTATAGCTTGCCCTAGTTGTATTTTTATCAGCGTGCGACAAACAGGCTTCAATATGCAGTGAATCAAACTCCTGTTCGTGCAGGGCAGTAGAGGCAATAGACCGTAAGCCATGCGCCACAAGCTTACCTTTATATCCTAGGCTGCGCTTTATTGCAGCGTTAGCTGTGGATTCACCTATATGGGTATTAGAGTTGCGCTCACCAGGGAAGACAAATTCTTTATCTTCACTTAGAGGGCGTATTTTGTTTAGTATCTCTATCATCTCATCAGTCAAAGGAACTCTATGTGCTCTTTGGCCTTTCATTTCTTCAGGCGGTATTGTCAAACATCTTTTGTGAATATCAATGTAGCTCCAGCGAGTTCGGGCCGCCTCTTTAGGCCTTAACATTGTATGAAGTTGCCATAGTATTAGGTATTTGGTTTTATCTTGTATCGTGTTGTTTTTCTGAAGCTTACATAGGAACTCTTGAAGTATTTCTGGACGGATTGTTGGCATATGCTTAACATCATGGTGCTCGAACGCCTTGATCATCCTGGTCAAAGGATTTACATCGATCACATCACTATCAACTCCATATTCCATGATCTGATTAAGAGATTGACAGATTCGTTTAATCGTCGAAAGTTTCTGAGTTTCTTCAAGAGGACGTAGGAGCTGAATGGCATCTCTACGCGTAATTGACTCGATGGGAACATTTTGAAATTTGGGGAATATGTATATTTGTAAAGTTCTCCAAATACGTTCAGCATGCTCCTTGCTAATTGTTTTTTTCTTTCTTTTGAACCATTGCTCGGCAACGCAAATGAAAGTATTAGATTCTCTACGAATGGTGTCTTGCTTTAGTGCCTCAATGTGCTCGCGCGGGTCAACGCCATTGGCAAGTTGATTTCGGTGATCTTGAGCGATCTTCCTTGCGTCAGCAAGCTTTAACGTCGGGTATGAACCTAGCGAGAGCTTCTTAACTTTGCCAGTGACGCGATTGGTGTAACGATACTGCCATGATTTGGTGCCATTAGGTCTAATGCGGAGGTTAAGCCCGTTTCCGTCAGACAAAATATATTCTTTCGCTTTGATCTCGGCTGCTTTGATTTCTTTGTCAGATAAACTAGTGGTTTTCTTTGGCATATGAACTCCCCAATAAGTTGTTACATATTCTACACTAGTTCATGGTTTGGGGTACATGATGGGGTACAAAAAACATGAGGGGTGGTGAGTTGCTATGAGAGGGTATGAATCCAGTTTCGTTTTTAAGTTATTGTTTTTATTGTTATGATTGGTCTTGATGAGTTAGGGTGATTGTTTAATTCAGTAGCCCCGGAAACCATTGAATAGACATAGAGATAAACCTTGATAAATATATTTGCTGCACATTGTAAGGGTTCGCTAGGGCGTGTAAAGCGCTATGTTGTACCTGAAGCCATGTCTTTACAGTGTAATCTAGGGGCTGTGGCTGTCACATGACTAGATATGGCAGGAGTTTCCCTGCCATTTAACAACACCTAGTAACAATGGATGAGATTGTACGAACGACTGAAAGTTGATTTTTGACGGGTTATTTCCTAGTTCGTGACTCTAAGAAATAGGTCATAAATACCATGTATAGCAAGACTAAAAATAGCTGGAAAATACGAACGTAAAATTTGTCATCCAACGCGCCGCTGCTTATTGATGTTCCCATAAGTACATTGAATCCGGTAAAGGCCGTAATATATATAGGCGCCTTTTGTGGAACGGTATAAATCTTTATTCCGAAAAGTGCAATGACACTGAGTACAACCATCATATATACATACATATTAGGTGCTAAAGATATGATGAGAAAAGTGACGAATGAAATCAGGCCTGCGAAGATGTTACTTACTGTGAAAAATAACGCGGTCTTACCGGACGTTTCGCTGCTTGCCATTAACGATAGTAACATTACAAATGCAACGGTAAGCAGTATCTGTGAAAGTTGAAAATAGAAGTAAAAGCATACGAGTGGAAATGAAATCACCCATGCGCGTATAGCGGCTGTCCATCGCATTTCTTTGGTAAGTGGAGATACGGGAAAGCTAACAAAGTCCGTCTTCTCTTCATCGGGAAAATAAACGTGTGAAAGGGCATACAAAGCGACGGCCAAAGTGCCTGAAAACGCAAAACCGATTCCTACATTCAGCGCGGATGCTTGATCGATTATCGTTATAGATGGAAGTAATATCAGTTCGATCATTAAGAATGTTGCGAACATGACCCATTTAGGGTCGGTAAATAAATAGTATGCCCAAAGCATCCCGAGTGTGAGTATAGAAAGAAAGGCAATTTTATACTCAGGTAGCCCCGTTGATACTACGAATCCAATTACAGCGGTGGATAGAAGCGCATAGGCCAACTGTTTGACATGGAGAATATGAAATTGAGGTTTATCAGTGATAAATTTTGCGGTCAGAAGTGGCGTACAAAAAGCTAATGGCCAGTTAAACCATAGTGCAAGGAATGTTGCCAAGCCGACTGTCGTGACGTAGCGAAAAATCCTACGCTCTTGTGCTTGTTCTATTTTATCGAACATAAGAGAACAAGCTCACTACGTTAATCCAGAATTTTCCAAGTAGGTTGAATAGAGTGTTTTCGCCAGTATAAACGATGACATCTGCTTGGCCTCCAATTCGCATTGATTGGATCGCTGATGGTTCGTTTATTTTGATCGTAACTGGAATACGTTGTGTGTCTCTTAACCATCCATTTTGGTTTTGTACACTCGCAAGGTCGCCAAGTTGTTCGTTTTTACCCCATGTGACTCCCAGGTCGATTGAAGAAACTGTGCCTTTGAACGTAGTGCCTGGAGCAAGATCTAATGCGATTTCAACATCATCGCCTGGCTTTATGTTACCGAGACTATTCTCTCGAAAATAAGCTTCAAGCCATAAATTGTCGCTTTCGACGAAGGTGACTAATGGAGAGCCTGAAGAAGCGTATGAACCTTCTGATAAATTCAAGTTGGTTACCGCACCATCTGAAGGCGCTGATAGGGTTGTGCGCGATAAGTCTAATTGGGCTTTTTGTAATTCAAGTAGTGCTGATTGTATTTGTGCATTTTCCTCTCCCTCTGAACCCACTTGAGCTTTAGCTTTTTCTAGATTAGCGTGAGCGTTCATGACCTCAGCATTAGCTTTATCAATCGTGGCACGTGTTGTATCTGCATCTGACTTTGATACAACCCCTTTGTCTGCCATCGCTAATACTCGTTGACCCTGACGCCGAGCATTTTGTTGTGCAACTAACGATGTCGTGAGTTGTGCTTGAGCGGAAATAATACTGGCCATTTGCGCCCCAACTTGCTGCCCGGCTATCTTCAATTTTGCTTCTGCTTGTTTAACGGCTATCTCATAGTCGGTAGAGACAATTTTGAGCAACACGTCATTTTTCTCTACTTTAGTGTTTGCTGTAATATTAATTTGTTCTATTAAACCTGATACTTGTGGTTTTAAGGAAATGACGTTGCCTTCAACTCTAACGTTGTCGGTAGTTGGAATAATCCTGTCTGAAACTACAGCGATACCAATAGAAAGTATGGTGAATGCCAACAGACTGTTTGTCGCTATTTTTACTTTATTGATTGGTTTCTTTTTTTGCGTTTCAGTGCCGATTTTTTTTATTTCTGACATGTGAGGCTCTCAATTTAAGATTCTGATATGTAGGGAGTTAGGTGTTCTACTCCCATCAATGAACCATCACGTTATTAATGAGAGAGTGAACTATTTTTAAGATAAAAATAAGATCAAATATCTTGATTTAATGGCCATGTCGTGACATTGGTTTTTTTATTTTCGTGATGAAATTGAAACATATGCTAGGCAGAGTCAAATCGGTATTAATTAAATTGGTTATTTTTGATGTGTCACCAAATGGCAAGCATGACGTTAGATGAATGATTAACATGGATTTTGAACATCAATTGCAGCCAATTAAGAGGTTCGAGAACTGCAATTGAAACAAGATTAACGTTAAAGGGTACTGGATATGAAACTGATAAAGATTCTCGCATTCTCTATGATTGTGTTGATTTCCAACGCGTATGCAATCACAGATGCCAGTAAGATTGGCGCAAACTCAGGTGCTATGAATTACTGCTACGATAACTTTTCTGACCCTAGCCAAAATTCGAAATATAAAATTCTCAAACTGAAAACCTATGAAAAGTACCGAGATCTACTTAGTGATGAACGTGCAAGAGCGTTATTAATGAAAATGGCTGCAGAAGGTGGCGATTATTTAGGAGACCCTCTGGATAAGAGTCGATGCAATAGCCTACGAAAGGTGCTTTATATTAAATATAACTAAATAGTATGAATCTAACCCCTTATTTGATTTGCCAAGTAAGGGGTTTTCTAATTCTTAGGCACGACTGTCAACATATCAAACGAGAAACATCTAATTATAAAGAAGGTCCTAACGTATGGCGTTACCGAATAGAGGAGTACCACTTGTTCGCACAGATTGTGTTCATGACCTGGCTGAACTCTTTAGTGAAAGAGATATTAATGTTTATTCTTTGATTACTGGTGTTAAAGCACCGGTTGACATACAAAGATGTGAATTCCCGTTTATACCTGAGACTGTTTTACTCAACATAATCAGAATGTTTGGTGAAAGTGTTTCGTTGGACACATTTGTGACTCGTGTTTGGTTAATGTGTAAGAACACCTATATACCGGGCGTGATTGCTCAGTTGGTTAAAGCAAGGGAGGGCACTGTAAAAGAAGCGCTAGAAGAATTCTGTGAAATCATTCGATATTACTCAAGCGGAGTTAAAATATCGTTAAAGCGCCATAATGATTGTTACTGGTTAGTTCGCGAAAAAGAGGGTGCGACACAAGACTGGTTTAAGTACGCGGAAATATTCTCGTTCATTTTCCTGGATGAGTTGATAACAGCTTTGACAAAACACAACAGCAAAGAAAAGTATGTGACAATTGTCAGCCCACATACGGAGTGCTTTTTTGAATGCTCACAGTTAGCACATGTTCAGTTTTTTACACTCCGCTCAGTCACAGGTATTCGTCTAAATAACAAAATTTTGAGTCAAAAAGTTAACTTAATAAAAAATTCAGGAAGAGAGGTCATAGATCGAGAAGGTATACCTAGTGATTTTTTGTGCTCATTCAAACATGCCATGCAACCATATTTGTCGATGGGAAAGTTACCCATATCAACGGCTGCGAACATACTGGGAATGAGTCCTAGGACTATCCAGAGGCGCTTATTCGGCGCAAGTGTAACTTATCGCGAAGTATTGGATGATCTTATTCTAAATGAAGTTCAGGTTCGGCTGAAGTACTCGGACGACTCAATAACGTCAATAGCAACCAATATCGGGTATGGTGAATCTGCTAACTTCACTCGTTTCTTTAAACGCAAAACAGGGTTTACTCCTTCACAGTTCCGCAGCCAACATCAAGGTTTATAGTTTTCTGTCAGTGAGGGGTAATTATATGGTTGACTCAAGACTCTATACATTGATTAGAAAAGTTCGTCTTTGGTTTCTCGTTTTTGTGCCGGATATATGAACTTTATTAAATCGCATTCCCGTGGCGCGATATGACAATTCCTGAACGCTCTGATCCAATAACATTATTGGGTAGACAACAAATAGAGGGATCATCATGTCACACCGTTTTAATGAATATCGCTTACCACTTGAAAGCTCTCTCAAACATGCAGTTTCTTACCTAGAATCTTTAGCAGATAGACCGGTAGACAAAGGTACAACCTCACAAGCGTTACGTGAAGCTATCGGCGGGGATTTACCATTGCGACCAACAGACCCATCACAAGTGATTAATGACATGGTAAAGAATGTCGATGCTGGTTTAATGGCATCTGGTGGTGCACGTTTCTTTGGGTACGCGATTGGCAGTTCATTTCCCGCTTCACTAGCAGCCGATTGGCTCGTGAGTGCTTGGGACCAAAATGTGCCTTATTACGTTTCTAGCCCTGCTATGTCTGTTGTTGAAGAAACAGCTGCAGAGTGGATGGTTGAGCTACTAGGTTTAAATAAAGGTACGGCGGTAGGTTTCACTTCTGGTGCTCAAGAAGCGATTTACACCGGTTTGATTACTGCCCGCAATACACTGCTTGAACGCGCTGGTTGGGATGTGGTGACAAAAGGCTTGTTTGGAGCTCCTCGTATTAACGTTGTTGTCAGTGATCAAATTCATTCAACGATCAAGCGCGCGCTATCCATGATTGGCATTGGTCTTGAAACGATTGTCAAAGTACCAACTGACGATAACTTACGTATTATCCCAGATAACTTAAAAGAAATTATTTCAGGCTTAGAAGGCCCAACACTTGTTTGCGCTCAAGCTGGCTGTATTGATTCCGGTGCTTTCGACCCATTTAATGAATTGGCTGATGCTGTCGAGAACCACGGCAACGCGTGGCTTCACGTAGATGGTGCAATTGGTTTATGGGCTTCCGCAAGTGATAAACAAAAGTATTTATTAGCAGGTATTGAACGCGCAGATTCTATTGATACTGACGGGCATAAATGGTTCAACATGCCGTATGACAGTGGAATGATCATCGTAAAAGATGCAGCGGCACTATCTAAAGCGATGGGAGGTAGTAACATGGGTGACTACCTTAATGATGCAATGGAAAAACCAGATCGAAATGCGATTAATTTTGGTATTTCTGCATCAAGAAGAGCACGTGGTGTTCCTGTGTATGCAGCGTTCAAATCATTAGGCAAAGAAGGGATTGTTGAACACATTGATCGTTGTACTGAGTTAGCTCAGCGTATGGCGAATAAGCTTTCATCCGTGCAAGGTATTACGATTTTGAATGATGTTATTTCTAATCGTTTCTCAGCACAATTTGGTGAAGGTGATGACACTTACCGCAATGAACTAACAGATCGAGTAGTTCACCGTTTACAGGAAGAGGGAACATTATATCCATCAACTTCGGGTTACAAAGGCTTGAAGACGATGCTGTTCTCTGTTCTGAGCTGCCATACTTCGACTGAAGACATCAACCTATCTGCTGAGAAGATTGTTGAAGCATACCTGACGGAGAAAGAATTTATGGATAATGGAGCTTCTTAATTCATCCCTTAGGGAGTAAGTCCCAATTGAATATTGGGACTTTTTACTAATTTCCATCTAATACATGAGTTCTGGAACCATTATCTTGAGATGAATAAAAAGCCGCTATATCTCTCAAGTCTTGATCATCGAGCTTACTGAGCTGAACTCGCATCATTTCTGCGTAGTCGCCTTGTCTATTTCCGCTTTGGTATGCTTTCATCGTGTTATAGAGGTAAGTTGAATTTTGACCCGAAAGTTTGGGGTAATCAGTGTTACTTGTTTCACCCGTGGGGCTATGACAGAAAACGCAACTTGGTGATTTCATTTTACCCAGTTCAGGATCGCCAAAATCAGAGGCATGAAGGCTAGGGGAAAGAGTGAGTAATAGTAAAGCGAAGGATTGATAAGTCATGTTTTTACTCCAGTTAAAAACATGACAATAAGGCTTACCCTAAGGGGAAGCTCAAGTCTGAATTGCTATAGATGCTATAGATGCTATAGGTGTTAACAGTTAAAGCGTACTTTTTGCTCTGTTAGGCAAGTAGAGGGGCTGCAGAAGTGATGTTTTCGTGAGTTAACAAGTTCGACTCGTATTTTAGAGGGCGGGATGTTTTTCTACTTTTTAAAATGTGATTAAACCACAGACGATTCGATTTAAACTTCGTTTATTAGCCTGACAGTGATTCTATGAGGAACTGAATAATATCAGGTCACCTTTCAAGGGCTTAAATTCTAATACGTCTGTTTGAAAAAGAACTGCAATCGGCATTTTTATGTTCATAATTTCAACTATATGTCTGGTTGTATAATAGTCTCTAAACTATTGATAAAATGTGCTTTTCTTATCGCTTCTTTTCTATTGGTGACATTTATTTTTTTGTATATGTTGTATACGTGCGTTTTTACCGTGCTTTCTGAAATAAATAGTTCGCTTGATATCTCTAGATTTGAATCTCCTCTGACAACTCGTTTAAATATCTGAGCCTCTCTTTTCGTCAGGTTAGACAGTATTACCTGAGACTTGAAAGTATAAGAGCACGCATTGGATAAAATATGTGACATTAACTTCCTAGGTAGCCATAGATCGTCATCACATACTGTTTTTAAACAACGTGTAAGGTGTTCAATAGGAGCATCTTGATAAATCATCCCCTTTATATTAAACAGGTTGAATAGTTGCATTACGGTAATACTCTGTCCGGTAATATCTGAGGGAACGTCATAGACTACCCATTTACTGGACTCTATTTTTGATAAGATGATGTTGATATCTTCGATATTTTCCAAGAGTAAGTAGCTAATGAGAACGACATCGAACGTTTTATGATTACGAGAGCGCTCAATGCTTAAAATACATTCTCTGCTAAAAGAAAAATCACTGTATTTCCCTATTTCTCGTTGAATAAACTGGTTGTTAATACCGTTGTCACCTACCAGGAGTATGTGCTTTAAATTATTTTTATTTTCATACATAATTTACTCCGAAACTGAAAAATCACGTTTGATTGTATGATGATAGATTTTATATAATTGAGTTGCATATCTCACTTTTTATATAATTACATAATTATGGTTGTTGTGAAAGTTGGGGTTCGATAGAAATTTGTAATGTATCGTCATATTGTCCTCCTGGTTTGCTCTCTGTCTCACCGATGACAAAACTCAAAGGAATAGGCTGACCAATCGTAGCGGAAAGACGTTGAATTTTTGCATCCAGTTGTTCAAGGTTTACTCTGTCGTTATCAAGGGAAAGTTGGTATGGAATGTCCCATTTTTCCTCATTAGATTCATGACGTAGCATTCCTTGATGGGTTGATTCCAATACAATGGTATAAGCTGTGTTGCTTTGAACCCATAGGTTAGGTGCGGAACGAATAACCTTGTTGGAATATAAAGTCCCTAGATCAAGGTCATAATGTTGTTGGGTCAATCCATAAAAATGAATTTTTGCAGCAGGCGGAACGTTAACAGATACCGGGAGTGAACTAGGGCTAATTTCTATTTGTTTACTATCTGAGGTATAAGAAGGCGAGACTTCCAATAACCCTCGATAGGTTCCTGACGCTAACCATTGTTTACTTGGGAAACGCATTTGTATCGTTGCCGAAGGTTGGTTTTCGGTTAATGATAAGTGCCATTGATTAGCCACTGACATACCAATCTGCCCACTCCATTCAAAGCCGAGTTTTGCTTGGTTTACCCCTTTTAACGATCGACTGGTATCGTTAAGTTGTAAAATTAAGTCTAATTTGCAGGGTTCGCCAATTATGTTCGCATCTATACGGTAAGTGTTTATTGTTGCGAAAGTTCCTGCGCTGAAAACATCATATTGTGATTTCGATGAGACGGGTTGAATAGCCAAGGCACTGGCTTCACACGCCAATGCCGAAGGTACATGGTTTATGGTGATGAGGAACAAGGATCCCCAAAGAACTTGTTTATTCCACATAAACATCTCCTAGTCTTATCAAGTTGTCACTGCGTTCACTGAGGGTAATGATGACTGATTCTTGTTCTTTAGTGTCGAGTACCAATTGATATTTCCCCGGCTTTAATCCAGAGATTGCGAATATGCCGTTACGATTGGTAAAGAAGTCAATCGGCAACTGTTTTGCATCACCAAGGTAATGTGCGACACCAGCGACAAGTGAAATAGGGTTGTTACTTGGACGATCGAATAGCTTGCCAATAACCGTTAATACCGCATCCGATCCGATCTGTAGCTGGAATCCCCGTTTATAACCAGGCTTAATCCAAAAAGCACCATCGCCTAAGTCATACCCTGGTGGCAAGTTATCGACCTCGTAACCGACTACTTGGCCATTATAAGCAACAAGGTCAGGAACCATGGCACTTGCATCTCCTTTAAGGTAAACGCGTGCGTACTCACCATCTTTTGTTGGGTCGACAGCCACGTCATTTTTTGCGAGACTTTCGTGCTTGCTAACAATAGCAAATGCTTCGCGCACCGGTCTGCCGATCGTCACAGATGAACCTGCAAAAGCAAGGGCACTACTTATCGTCACATCAGTACTGTGATTTCGTGTTTCACCATTAATGTTTTCAAGCCGCGAAGCGTGGGTCGCGTTTAACTCATAACGGTTAGCCGTGTAGTTAATCCCAGCATCCATATCGGCATCCGTTTCTTCGTTAGTAATGACACTCGCAAACGCCGACATCCCCCCAGTATTACCAATATTATTCTGATAGCTGTAATCTAAGGCGGCTTCATTAAGCTCAGTGGTGTAACGACCGACTACACGAGTTTGTCGACTAAGGGGCCAGCTTATGGTGACAGTCGTGCTGATATCATCGTCTTCGGTTGCGTTATGCCGATAGTTAACGCGTGCACTCCAGGTGGCGGGAGTATCAAACAGTCCGTCCGATAAACTCGGGCTAATCAACCAATAATCGTTCTCTTTGTCTACCCCTGAGCGATAATTGAGGGTCATGGCGGCACGTAAAGACTGACCAAGGTAAATAGAGCTGAATGCAGATACATAATGGGTGGTTAGATTGATATCGGTATCGGAAGCATCAAACCCTGAGACCCCAGTAAAATTGTTGGTCAGATATTCATAACTTACACTCAGTTGTGGGGACAGCGTGTTCGTATTAGAAAATTCCGCATCGAACGCAAATTTGTAAGCGTCGCCAGTTCCAAATGTAGGGTGTTCGCTACGCGAAGCATTGAGTTCAGTGACGCCCCATGTAGAAGCGAGTAAAGCGGTGGCTCCATATTGGTAAAGATCTTCACGGGTTTGGAAGTTGGTACCTAACGTTAACCAAGGGTTAATACCCACATCGATATAACCATGCAAAATACGTTCGTCGGTTAGATATTCTATTTGCCCATTCTGTAATTCAGAAGGCGCTCCATACATGACGCTATATTCAAACTCACCGCTATTGAGCAAGTCGTTACCGGTCGCAATAGAAAACTCGATGCGTTCTTCATTCCCGGAGCGGTCGGTGATGACGAGTACAATATCATTGCTACCTTGTGCTAGAGGTATGTCACTAAGGTTATAGCTACCAGCGCCTAGCGTTAATCGCTGGACTGCAATCCCATCTATATAGACATCAACATTTGAAGCTCTTTGAAGTGTGAATGATTGATTGGCTCGTGGTCGTGCATTTCTGGTTGGAATGAGCGTGAAATCTCGAGTTAAGCCAATACCAAGTATGTCGGTGCTGTCCTGAAAAGATTGACCACTGTTGTACATATCACCGAGCACAAGTCGTGTGCCTTGTTCTGCAAAGTCAATATTAAGACGAGATCCTTCTCTTACGTATCGCGAATCTTGTGATGAGCTGTTTTCTAAATAAGATTCATACTCAAAGTTTAGAAAACCAATGTTAAGTGCTGAGTCAAACTGACTGCGATAGAGATCCTGCCTTGACGAATTCTGATCGACATATTGGCTCTCATTAGCCGAAAGGGCAAAGTTAACGTATCCACTAAACAAACTTGGCTCAGCATAGTTATAAAAATCATCTGCGCCATTCATAGACAGTTGCTGGGTTAAGCTAAATTCAGGCGGTACTGTCACGATGCATTCTAATGAAGAAAAATCGAAACTAAGACCTAATCCTACGCTCTCAAAATGGTGCTGAGACAGCATTTTATCGCTTGTCGTGTCATTGAGTTTCCCAATACCTTCTTGAGTTACGACGGACGAAAGGAGAGAAAGCGTACTTTCCTTCGGTAACAAGATTTCATTGTTTGCGGTAATGATAATGTCCGCTTCTCCAAGTATGGTGTCACTTATTCTTAACAAAGAGGTAAGTTGAATATCTCGTCCTGTCGGGTTCAAGACCATTTCTTGACCCCAAGCAGCAGGGCTTAAGGCAGCACAATAAAAAAGTACTAATACCAAGATATACAAAACTTGCCATATCTTGGGATAGGTTTCAGTTTTCATGCCCATGGTAAGTGCCCACTGGTAAATAATTTAAAGAAGAAGGCAAAGTAATAATGGAGCGTGGTGGAATAAACTGCTCACCTAAAGCCTCATGTACTTTTTGGCTCTGAGATTCGAGCCCCGCAAACTGAAGTAACGATGTATAGGTAAATCGCGACCCAGAATTAGTGAGTGTCAGTTGACCTTGTTCATCTATGTGTAATTTCACGTCAGGCTCTAAAGAGGACGAGTGAATGTGCAACAACGCATTGTAGTGAACTTGTAAATTGATACCGGTTGTTAGCCCGATGGGTTTGTCTATCCTCGCGTTGTTCTGGCCAATATTCACGGTACTGAAGCGAACGAAGTAACTCTGGGAGGTTTCGAGTGGTCGGTTTCCCAACCACTGTATACGGAATACTTGGCGTGCACCGGGTGCCAACATTGCGGCTGGTGGAAACACAAACATCTCTTCACTCGATAGATCTGATGTTTGGAACGTGCCATCAGATAAGAAGTTCAAACGACGAACGTTAGCTTCAAGTGGGAGAGCTTGTGTTGAATTGTTAGTTACAACCAGTTGCGATGTTGCCCGGTGATCTGTGTTGAGCTCGATGACGGTTGGAAACAATGTTATGCCAAACGTTTGAGCACACAGAAAGCAATAAATGAGCCCACCCAAGATATAACGTCTCATTGTTATTGATCCTGCTCTATTTCAATCGATAGGGTGTCCACATCATAATTTTTAAGAGGCTGCATTTCGAAAAAGCGAGTGGAGTAGGGTAGGACTAAAGTACCCGGAATACGTTTAGCGATTTCTACGCCTTTTAAATATGTTGAATTTTTACCATCAGATATTTTCCATGTTGTATTGGTTAATCGACCATAACTATTACCACTGTTAAGTACCTCAAGAACCCATTTGTTCTTTTTGTCATTTTGTTCGATACTTTTAATTTCTAGCTGAGAAGCCGTGTTCTGAGGTCGCACGTTGATAAGCGTATTAAACTGAAGCAAAAGACTTACTTGCCCTTGATTACTGCTCGCTCTTTGAACTTTTACTTGCTTAACAGCAATGCGATACGCTTTAGATTCTGTGATGGAAGGATCGCCCAAATACCGCACCATAATGGATTGTGATCTTCCAGGTTCTATTATTGCGGTCACCGGTATCACTAATAGCTCGTCATCTGCAGGCGTCGTGGTCTCTTTCCCATATTCGTTCATTGTCATAAATACTGGAGACAATTCAACCGTGAGTGGTTCGGTAGACGAATTCTCAACCCTCATGGTCATTTGAGCTCTTTTGCCAAGCGGTGTCATTTCCATAGACATCGGCTCCACTTTGAACGCATGAGCGGACAAACAAGTGAGTGACAATAACAAGAGAACAGTCCATTTATGCATGATCCATTTATACATCGCGAAGAGCTCCAAATTAAAATTATGTCGTTGATGTTGATATTGAGATGAGATTAAGCCGGGGGCCAAATAATAGCCCCCGACTTATTAACCTCTAATTTGAGGTGATATTTACGGTTAATGTATCTGAGTAGCCACCTGCCCATGGGGAGGTTTCTGTTGTCACAATATCAATAGATGCGGCAACACCTGTCGCTAATGCTCCAGAACCGCCATAAGAATTACTGACTGAAACGTCATTTAGACCTGGGCCCCCTGGTGCATTAAGCGTGAAAGGAGCTAAACCTGAAGGATTAAATGTTGCATCGTAGGTAAGAGCGTAGTCTTCGCTATCGTCTGACTCTAGACCACCTTCAGCACTTGTCAGTGTCACAGTTGCACCATCGACGTCATTACACTTCATGTTAAGACCACTAACAGAAAGGTTTTGAATTTGAGATACGTTACCGAAGTCCATCAGTTGCGTTGAAAGACCAGTAACTTCACATACAGGTGAAACAAAACCAACTAACTGGACATCACCAGGAGCGGCTTGGACTTGAGCACCAAAAATAGCAGTGACTGTTGCTGCGTAGAGTGTTAGCTTTTTCATTAGAAATTCCTTTATCTTAAATGATTGGCTCGAATACTGCTGAGCGTTTGTTGTTCTGCAGATACATTGCAGAGTTTTCACTTTGTCACGCTATGAATCGAAGGGTAAACTTCGATCTCGATAACGTCTTGATAATAACCTGCGAAACGCAAGCTATTTTCGAGTGCTACCCTAAGGCTCCCATGTTGAGCGAAAGGAATAACACCAGAACTGTCTATCATTACTGATGATATAAGTTGGCTGCTGTGTCGACTTTCATAAAGACGAAGCTCATCTATTTGTAATGAAAAATTATAAGTTTCAATAATATCAACGCCTTGTTGTTGATATTTTAGGCCACCGTATTTTGAGTTAATCGTTATACCCAATGGACGGTTACAATACATATTAAAAGGTAACGACTGCACATCACGGTGTTCCGTAAAATTCATAATGTTGCCAGAAAAGAAGTTTATTTCGCATTGATCTTTGATCTGACCGCTAATTCCTAACGTTAAGTTGTTAGCACTGGCATAGAATGAAAGTGACAGACTAAAAATTAACCCGGAGACGATGAAGTTATGAAGAATCAAAAATACTCTAATCATAATTCCACCTCTCGCTGATTGAATGTAACTTGTTGCTTAACTTTCAAAACTATAAGTGCTAAAAAAAATGGTGAAGTAGTAAAAAAAGTTTATTATTAAAGAGAAGTATGAAATTTGGTATGAGTTTAGCCCGAGAGGTGGAAACCATATTTTTAGTAATAACATAATATTCAATCAGATAGGGGGCATCTAACTGAAGATCAGTTCGGAATGGTATTTTTATTGTGTTGCTAAAAGTGGGTTTGTATACTACCGACCCGAAAAAGGTCGTTTCGATGATAGTATTATCCCTGTAGTTATTAGGTGGTAATTATTAATAACCAAAGTTTAAATTAGAACTATAAATACATAATTTAGTTTTTTGGGTGCAATAAGTAATGGAGAGTTGTTAACAATAAATTGAAGGTGTTTTGTTGTAACTGCATGAATATATTAAAATAAATTAAGATTAAAAATTGTATCCTCTAGCTGAGTTAGTCTGATGCTAAATCATTACCGAGAAAGAAAATATTCCAGTTTGATTTTGACCTTTAACATCGAGTAGTATTTTTACTCGTTACAAAATTGATAGGGTTTGAATTTTAAGGAACTGTTTTGATTAAACAAAATTTAATTCGTCGAATGCATCTATATAGGTCATATTGAGAGCTAGTTTTTTTTGCAATTCAATATGGTGATTTCGGCCCGACAATTAACCTCAGAAAACTATTTATTAACCTCATCAAACTACTGTTTTTTCAATGTAACTCTGGTTAGTGCTTCTCCTGAGAAAAAGAACAGACGGATTCTTTTAGGGCAAGCTCAGGTTTCAAGTTGCTTACTATTTGTTTCTAGCGCCTTTTCTAGCGCAACTAGAAATGTAGAAATATCTTGAGCATTCGTTTTCTACAACGGCAAGAATGCCGATGAACATATATCTCTATCAACTACTTTAACCCAGTCGATAATCTGTCACGATGTAGAGCTCGTGTCCCAAAATTGGAGAACTGATCTGAGGTGATAAACCTTTTGAAAATCAGATCGTTATAGGGCCACTGTCTTTGTACGTTAAGGTCAGTATATACTGTCAGCACCAAATCAAGCATGCACGTTACAAAGTGTGCTTTAGTTGAATTTATCTGTGGAGAGACTTGATGGATCGCGTTTTTCGAAATCTAGACCTTAACCTTTTAAAGACTTTGGTTGTGCTCTATCAAGAGAGAAATACTCGCCTTGCCGCAGAGCGTTTGTTTACCACTCAACCGTCAGTCAGCCGTGCCCTAACTAAGTTGAGAGAGCACTTTCAGCAAGAGCTGTTTATTCGCAATCAATACGGGTTAACGCCAACTCCAGAAGGCGACAAAATCTGTCGTGAGGTAAACCAAGCCTTGCAAGTTCTTGAGCAAAGTGTCGCGTTACACACATTCTCCCCAGAGAGAGCTGAAGGTAAACTTAGTATTGGCTTGAACCACTTTATGGCTGAACGCTATGCCAGCACCCTATATCGAAATATCTCCCGTTTAGCGCCAAACTTACAGTTGGAGATAGAGTCTTGGAACCAAGCTAGCCTATCCAAGTTGATGCAAGGGGAGCTAGATTTTGGCATCAATTTCTACGGTATTGACGCGCCGAAAGAGTTAGTTAGTAACTCATTGGGTAGAGAAGCATTCTCTTTGTATATGCGAAAAGGTCACCCATATCTCGATAACGTTCGCTTAGAAGCGTTGTCCGATTACCCCTTAGCCTCAGTGCTTATCTCCAATTGGAACCAGAAAGAATCGCGAGTTGAAAAGATCTTACGCAAAGCAAAGGTCCCAGTTAACGTGGCGCTGCGTTCGGAAAATGTACACGCGATAATTAGGTCGTTGGCAGACAGCAACTTAATTTTTCCCGCTATTTCTGGCTTGTTGGATGAAAACAATCAACCCAATATTGTTAGCATACCTATACAAGAAATATTGGATGTGCCTGCCGTGGAGTTCGATCGTAGCTTGTTCTATCATCAGAAAAACCGAAGTTCAGAATTTCACCTATGGGTT
Organism: Vibrio sp. QJM3NY_26; assembly: GCF_057786005.1. Classification (NCBI taxonomy): domain Bacteria; kingdom Pseudomonadati; phylum Pseudomonadota; class Gammaproteobacteria; order Vibrionales; family Vibrionaceae; genus Vibrio; species Vibrio sp. QJM3NY_26. Next base: position 1,569,975 of record NZ_CM173516.1, read on the forward strand.
ATGACTCAATTAGAAGAGGTGTTTGCTACTGAATAGCCAGATATGCATTTTACGTATTTCTTAGGTCAAAATTAGGAATTAGATCGTATATCTAAGAGTCATTAGAGTGTTGTGTATTCCCTGAACATTAGGACACAACATGAAACTGACTTTTATTGCCTCTGTGCTTTCACTCTCCGTCACTACCGCGTTTGCGGGTGACAACAATGATCTTACTTTTACCAGCTCTCACGGTTATCAATTTGTCAACAATGTACCTTCTGCTGAAACCTCGCAGAAGATGTATCAAGATCAGAATATTCAATATGCAGCTATGGTTTATCAATGGTCAATGCCTGCTATGGGTTTGAAGGGGTGGGAAAATGCCAATCATGACATGGGCAATAGTGCGAACAGTGCGCAAATCTCTTCTTATCAAGGTGACGGGGCTCGCGGTATTTTGACTCCCAACCAAGTAGTGGAGTATCTAATTGCTTTTCATAATGCCGATGTTCATGGTCCTGTGGTGTGGGAAGTCCCAGCAGGTATGACAGCAGGCTATGTGGGTGATCAATGGCAACGCCCTATTATCGATGTTGGTGTTGCTGGGCCAGAGCAAGGCAAAGGTGTGAAACTGCTTATCCTAGGTCCAGGTCAACAAGAACCTGAACACGATGGCTCTTATACTGTCGTTGAGTCACCAACCAACGTTATCTGGCTCGGGACGCGTAATATGGAGCGTGACCCAATCAAGCATAAGCAAATCACGGAGTCCTTCAAAGCCTATCCATTTAACCAACAGGAACTTAGAGATCGCCCAATCGTATCAAAGCAGGGCGATGCGTTTATCCAAGCTCAGCCACGCGGTATGACGTTTTGGGAAAATCTAAATGAGATCGTTCAGCGGGAAGTCATGCACGAACGTGATGTGTTCTTCTACGCCATGTTGAAAGATCTTGGCATTGAGAAAGGCAAGCTGTTTAATCCAACCAAAGAACAGAAAGCTATTCTGATTGCTGGCGAAGAGCTAGGTTATTTACAGGCAATTAACAACACCTACAAAAAGAATTTTGAGGGAGCGAATTACTTTGGCGATAAGAACTGGTTTGTCGCTCTGGTAAACGATTCGACTCAACAACAAGAGACTCACGGTGAGCTTCGTGAGCGTGCGGCTTGGTTCCATGAGGCGATTGGTTCGACCAAAGCGATGAAGATGTATAAACCGGGCCCTGGTCAGATGTACTTAGGTGCTTATGAGGATGCGAACGGTATCGGATTTGATGGCAGCAACAATTATCATCTCAATGTACCAGCAGATGTGCCTGCGGATCTTTTTTGGGCGGTGACTATTTATGATTCTAAGTATCGTAACCTAATTGCTAACAGTACGGGTCAAGCAGAGATCAACTCTTCAAACAAGTTAACTTATAACGAAGATGGCAGTGTTGATGTGTTTATTGGTCCTCAATGCGAGAAGAGTAAAGGGTGTGTGTCCTCTAATTGGGTTCAAACTGAGCCTGGTCAAACATGGTTTACCTATTTCCGTTTATATACTCCGAATGAGCGCTATTTCTCAGGAGACTGGTCTCTAGATAATATTCAGCTAGTTCAATAGTAAATTAAAGCCTTAGCTTTTTGGCTAGGTGGAAGGGCACTAGTTAGGGAACCGTTCTCGAAGAACGAGATTAATTAGAGTGGTTGATTAGAAAATACAAACGAGAAGTTATAAAACTGTGCGTTGTGACAATAGCGTCTTAATTTTTAGTCGTGGTAGATTTGTAGATCTATTGGTATATGCACAGTTTTATACTAGTTCAAAACTGTGTATCCTCGATTAGACATACAGTTTCTCAGAACTGTTTGTTTTTCTTTTTCGTAGTTTTGTTGGTTTTTTCTTCGGTCACGACTTCCTCCAACAACACCAGCTGCCAAACCTACCGCCGCTCCTTTTTTTGCGCCATCGGAGCCTGAACCACCAGCGATTGCTTTACCGGCAGAGCCAATAGCAGCGCCTTTAATTGCACCACCGACAGCTCCACGTGAACCACTGTCTTTCTTAGTTTGGTTTGCTAGCTCTTCACATTTGTGCATATCGTAAATATATTCTTTTTCATCAACGCCATCTTTGTCGATAATAAGTTTTGCTTGTAGATGTGTAGTAAATAACAATGTGAGTATAATTGGCGCGTATTTAATCATAACTTTAAACCTATGGGTGTGTGTTTAACATTAGTAAAAACAAGTCTATCAATCTTTAGATTTTATATGGAATATGATTTATTCCATGCGGTGCTGCATGATTTACACTGTACGGATAGGGTTAACATGATGTGATGTGATGTGATTTGAACTTAGGTGTTTTTCATTAAATATGCGGGCTGTATGTTGGTTCGTTAACTGGGGCTTAACGATGGGTTAATTTTATTTTGATTTTAAAAATTGACATTTTAAAGTATATTTAATGGCTGCTATTTAGTCAGAATAAAGATAAATCTTGTTTTTTTGAAGTTTTTAGTAACTTGTTTTGGTATTTGAGGTGGTAATTTAAATTACCCCCAAAGATTTTGTTTATTCCAATGTTTATTTCAATGTTTTCAACTTTTGTTTTTTAATAATTTATTAAAGGCAAAGGGAGAGGGATTCTACGAAGAGATTTATGATTCGTTGAAATATGAAGAATTTAGAAAGCACGAGCTTATTACTAGATTTGAGACAAACAGCTGTCAATACTATGGTGACGAATTTAGCAAGAATCTTGTGGCGTCAGTGTATCTAATTTTCAATGGCGAGATCATTTGTCAAATCGGAAAACCTTTACTTTTCAATGCTGATTCACTTGGTGAAATAACTATTTTACCTGAGGGATTACTCATTAAGGGGTATGTTGATGGTATTAATGGGGTATACGCTCTTAAGCTGATTCATCGAGAATTTATTGAGAAGCAAACTCGGTCAATATTTGGAGATGCCTTTGAATACGTAGAATTCTTAGAATATTTCGATCTAGATGAACAGTTGATGTGTTTTTGAACTTAGCCCTAGCCCAACAACTCAAATGAAATAAATTTTCCATAAGTTAGCCAGTTGCAATCTGCGGGATTTGTTTTTTGTAAGACGGTCTAACCGAAAACGATGAGGTCAAATGAATAATGATATAAATGAGTTAAACGTATTACGCGTTTTTCTAGCCTTAATGCAGACTGGTTCGACAAGTCGAGCTGCTATTAAACTAGGTCGATCTCAGTCATACATTTCTAAGATGTTGGCTCAACTCCGTGAAACTCTTGATGACCCTTTATTTATCCGAAGCCCTGAGGGTATGGTTCCGACCTCTTACGCTTTAGCTGTTGAGCCTAAACTCAAGGCCGCACTAGAATCTGTTTTTTTAGCGCTAGAACCTGCTCACTTTGATCCACGAAAAATAACGAAAGTATCTTTACATATTATAGAGCCGTATTTAGTTCAAAAAGGCAGTGGAATCATCAAAGCTATTCGCCAAGAAACAGATGCTATTATTGATATACGTACATGGGGAGAGGATAGCGAATCACTTCTTTTACGAGAAGACGTTGATTTGGGAATCCATATACTCAGTGATAAACCACAAAGTTTTTACCAAAAGCGATTACATCAAGGTTCTGCGAGTTTCAAAGGTAATATTGGTAGTCGGGAATATGTGAAGTATGTTGTAGCTGGAGTTAATGACCATGAAAATCTATTTAATAAGCTAGATCCAACAATAAAACCTAAGTTGTATATTGATAACTATCAACTTATGTCTCAACTTATGGATGATTTCTATACACTTAGATACAACAAAGTGAGCGATGAACTAGCTCACGCCGATGTAAGTATAGATATAGCGTTAATAGTAAAATCTTCACGGAGGCACTCTGAAAAAATTCAATGGCTTTGCGAGTTAGTGGAGCCAATTATCAACCAGGGCCCTGTGATCTGAATTTCAAGATGAGTTTAGGTTCAGCGGTGTAAAAACTTGGAGTGAAGACCGTTAATACAAGAGCTAGGGACTGGTAAATCATGTTTTTACTCCTACAAAATAAAGCTTCCCCTAGGGGGAAGCTTAAGTCTTAACGGCCTAGTGCTTGTTTATAGTGCTTTTTCTATAGCAATTAAGAATGTAGAGATATCTTCTGCGTTAATGTCACGGTGAGTCACAAACCGAACAGGGTTGCCTGGCGACATTGTAATGTCTTGCTCACTTAACTCGCTTGCGATGCGGTTAATATCCACAGATTCATCTAACTTCGCAAATACAATGTTAGTTTGAATGAAATCAGGGTTAACAGAGAAGCCTTCTAGCTTGCTTAAACCAATCGCTAGGTTTTTTGCGTTCTCGTGATCATTTTTAAGTTGAGCTACGTTCTCAGTCAGCGCCATTTTACCTGCGGCGGCAAGAATACCCGCTTGGCGCATACCGCCTCCGACCATTTTACGCAGTCGACGAGCTTTAGCGATGTAGTTTTTGTTGCCAAGGAGTAGTGAACCGATTGGAGCGCCTAAACCTTTTGATAAGCAAATTGTCATAGAGTCGAAGTGCTGTGCGATCTCTTTGATGTGTACATCCAGCGCCGCTGCTGCATTATAAACGCGCGCGCCATCTAGGTGCATTTGTAAGCCGTGTTGGTTTACGAATTCACGTGCTTCCGCTAGGTAAGACATTGGCAGCACTTTACCATTGATCGTGTTTTCTAAACTAAGCAGCTTAGTACGAGCAAAGTGGCTGTCGTCTGGTTTAATTGCAGCAGCAAGTTTTTTAAAGTCAAGTGTGCCGTCTGGGTTATTCTCAATGGGTTGAGGTTGAATCGAGCCGAGCACTGCAGCACCGCCGGCTTCATACTTATAGTTATGCGCTTGTTGGCCACAAAGGTATTCATCACCACGCTCACAGTGTGCCATTAAACCAAGTAGGTTGGCTTGTGTCCCTGAAGAGGTGAACATCGCTGCTTCAAAGCCGGTTTCATTGGCAGCCCACTGTTCCAATTCGTTTACGGTTGGGTCATCGCCATAAACATCATCGCCCACTTCTGCATTTGCCATTACGTCACGCATAGCTTGCGAAGGTTTAGTTACGGTATCAGAACGAAAGTCCATGCTTCTCTCCTAGAGTACTTTAGGTAGTCATATAATTGGCTATAGATAGCCACATAGTTGGGCTTTGCTTAAACAAGCGATAGTTTTTGTATCGGTGATTTGATCGTGTCGTATTTTGTTGTGCAGCTCTTCTAAGCTCTGCTCTATCACTTCTATAACTTCATCTTCGTCGCATTCAAATCGGGTAGTGAGGCTAAGATGTTTTGCGACAAATAAATGCTGAATCTCATCGCAGAATCCAGCCAAAGGTGTGACTTGTCCTAAGCTCTGAAAAAAAGTTGCACTGTAACCGGTTTCTTCTTCCAGTTCGCGCTGGGCACATTGAAGAGGTGTCTCATCCATTTCCATCGTGCCTGCAGGTAGCTCCAAAAGCCATTTCTTAAGAGAAGGACGAAACTGATTAATGAGGATGATTTTTCCTGACGAAGTGATAGGAAGAATAACGGCCGCGCCAGGGTGGTGTATTGTTGTATGTTTTACCACGACGTTCGTAGGGAGCGTCACGTTCTCTTCGATGAGAGAAATACTTTTCCATTGATGGATAACTTTACTCATGCAATTTGGCCACATTCCTTGCCAATTTTTCGTATAACTGAAGACGTGTACCACCATAACGTCTATGGTGTCGAAAATAAAAGAAAAATTAGTCTTAGCAATAGATTTAATTTGACGCCGTTCGTGATGTTACTCTCATAATTGGAATCTATGATTGCGCGAAAATTGCAGCGTAACCATCTGATATAAAGGCAACTCAATAATAAAAGATACTTGTAACAAAGTGCTAACAAATGTATAAAAACGTATCTACACTCTCAACTGTTCAAAGATTTTCGGAGTAACGCATGAACCCTTCTATTTCCTCACATGCTGACAAGGCGCTACTCTCTGAAAGAATCAACAAATTAGCGCATGCTCTCTCAGATGGCGTTTACGAAAGAGAAGACACCATTAAGCTTTGTTTACTGGCGGCTCTTGCCGGTGAAAGTGTGTTCCTATTAGGCCCTCCGGGTATTGCAAAAAGTCTTATCGCTAAACGCCTCATCCAAGCTTTTGACAACAGTAGCTACTTCGAATATTTGATGACACGTTTCTCTACACCAGAGGAAGTGTTTGGCCCGCTAAGTATCCAAGAATTAAAAGACAACGGTCGTTACGTAAGACTGACCGAGGGTTACCTACCAACCGCACAAGTTGTATTTCTTGATGAGATCTGGAAAGCAGGTCCTGCAATCCTAAATACTTTGCTCACGGTCGTTAACGAAAAGACGTTCAAAAATGGCGCAGACATCGAGCGCGTGCCGATGCGTTTATTAGTGTCTGCATCTAACGAACTTCCAGATGAAGACAGCGGCTTAGAAGCTCTTTACGACCGGATGCTCGTTCGTGTGTTCGTAAACCGTATTCAAAACAAACAAAACTTCAAATCGATGCTGACGACGGGTACCTCTCAGGAAGCTGTGATTCCAAAAGGTTTGGCGATTACTGATATTGAATACCATCAATGGCAGAAAGAGCTCGATAACCTGGAATTGACAGATAACTCGTTCAACAAGCTATTTGAACTGAAAACCATGCTTGAAGAGACTGTCAAAAAGCAAAGTTCGGCTACTGAAACTGATCTATATGTATCGGATAGACGCTGGAAGAAAGCGGTCAAGCTGTTGAAGGCAAGCGCATTCTTCAGTGGTCGTGATAGCGTAAACCCGCTGGATATTATGCTACTGCAAGATTGTTTATGGCATAGCCCAGAATCGCGTGATGTGGTTCGTAGTGTGGTAAAAGACTTTGCATTGAACCGAGCGTTTGACCAACAAGAGTCGAAAGCTCAAATTGAAATGTCACGTGAAGAGCTCGAAGAGATTCAAGAAGATGCTGAATCGACGCTATCTGTTTCGCTCTCTATGGAGTCAACCAGCGGCTTGTTGCGTAAAGACGTTTATCAGAATGACATCAAGAACGCGAAAATGTACAGCGTGGGCAGTGCATACAATCTAGTTAAACTGGTGATGTTGCAAAGCAATATGTCTGTTTCTGAATCTGAGAAAGGCGACAGCCGTTGGGTATACGTAGCCAAAGACGATTTTGACCGAGCACTTAAAGAAGGCCACGGTGATATTTACGGTTACGTAAACGAAAACAAAAACCTATGTCGTTTAAAACTCGACTTGGATGCATCGAACCAATTAGTCATTAAAGATATTGCCAATCGTTCTGTACTGGTGAGTGTTGTTACAACTGACGGTTTAGACCAAGAATTGTACAACAAGTGGTTGAGTGGTGCTGAGAAAGCCCTAGAGCAGTTAACTGAAGCTGAATTCAAGTTAAAACGAGTTCGCACTGAATTCCATGATGCGCTACCTCATAACTATATAGACCCTGATTTGCCGAAAGCGATGGAATCAAGCTTGCAAGCGGTAACGCAAGATCTCGAAACGACGAAAGTGAAGAGTAGCAAGATCGCACAACGTATTAAGTTCATGAGTCAGTACTTCGAGTAAGGGGAGAGCATATGTTAGGAGCAGACGGCTTAAACCTCGCTTTGATGGTGGCTGATTCAGGTATCATTGATACCGCGATGAATGATCTCATTGCTCGTTCTCAAGTCATGATGGCTGCTGAGAACAAAGGCGTTAAAACATCAGTGAAAAACCACTTAGTTAAATGGCGCGGTAAAGTAAAAAAACGCGTCACTAAAGTGTGTGAAACTGATCGTTTCCAGGAAGAAATTGCATTGTACCAAGAGGTTATCTACTGGGATGAACCCCAGTTTTTTGATGAGATTGACAGTGTCATCAAAAAATTGGAGTGGCACTCAGCGTTCTACCTTCAAGCAAGACGTTTAATGGAAAACAACAAAGGCGTTTATAACGCAATGTTTCCACACTACTTTTGCGACCAGTGGTATCAATCGCTTTCAGATGCGATTAAGCAAGCTCAAGTAACCGAACTTGAAACAAGTAAAGAAAAAGTCTTAGCTGACCTTTATCAACGCATGGAAACCATGAAAAACATGGATAAAGTGACGGAGTCTGGTGATGAAGGCAGTGTAGGGCGCTTGTGGGACATGGCTTCGGCTAAGTTGAGTAAAACCGACCTAACAGTAATGAAGCGTCATGCGGAGTTTCTAAATAAGCACAAAGGCCTTCAAGAAATTGCTGAAAAACTCGGTCGCATGGCTGGCTTAGAAGATGATCCTTCTCTGCACAAAGCCCCTGTAGAAGAACTACAGATGGTTGAAGAGAAGAGCGATGAGGCAGTCGATGATATTGTTGGGATCCATGAAAGTGATGACCTCAACAAGATGCTGCCGAATGAGACCATGTTCTTAGCGTACCCAGAGCTTGAGGTTATCTTCTATAAACACTTGGCTGATAAGCGTTTGCTTAGCTATCGTTCGCAAGGTAAATCTCGAACGCTACGTAAGGTGAAAGCTCAAAAGCCAGACAGCAAATCGGTGGACATTGAAAAAGGTCCATTTATTGTTTGTGTTGATGCTTCGGGGTCAATGAGTGGTTTCCCAGAACAGTCGGCAAAAGCGATGGCTTATGCCTTGATGCAAATCGCCTTAGCTGAAGAACGCGACTGTTATGTGATTTTGTTCTCTTCAGAACACATTACTTATGAATTGACGCGACAAGACGGCCTACGTGAAGCCAGTGACTTCCTAAGTTACTCATTCCACGGCGGGACAGACCTTGAGCCAGTGCTAATGAAGTCGATAGATTTGATGATGGGCGACAAGTACAAGAATGCTGATTTGATCGTTCTTTCTGACTTTATCGCACCAAAGCAGTCTGATGAAATGATTGCTCAAGTCGAGAAACTTAAAACGCACAAAAACCGTTTCCATGCAGTTAGTCTTTCTAAGTACGGTAACCCTCAACTTATGACCATGTTTGATCACTGTTGGTCGTATCATCCAAGCCTCGTTGGCCGCTTCATGAAAAAGTGGTAGGGCGCAAACTCCTTAAATGAATCGACTTTGCTGTATGCTTTTTGAATAAAAAGATCGAACATGCAGCAATTTGATTTAAATGTCAGCAAACAGAATTTAAATTCACATTTTTGTTTGACTATCTTCACTCAATCCGTAAAGTAGGCACCCGAACACAGCGGGGCTAACGTTTAGTCGGTTCTAACGTGTTGAAAAATGGCGCCTTGGCAGAGTGGCTATGCAGCGGATTGCAAATCCGTGGACCTCGGTTCGACTCCGGGAGGCGCCTCCATTCTCTTTCTCTCTTATTTAGTTAATGAGAAATTAGACGAATGAAATTGCGATACTAGCTCAGTTGGTAGAGCGCAACCTTGCCAAGGTTGAGGTCATCGGTTCGAACCCGATGTATCGCTCCAAATTTTGTAATGTTGATTCATTTTGACATTAAGATGGTGTTTTACTTTTCAGTAATCGGCATCGCAATAAAGAATTGCGTTGCCCTGGTGGTGGAATTGGTAGACACAAGGGATTTAAAATCCCTCGGCGTTCGCGCTGTGCCGGTTCAAGTCCGGCCCGGGGCACCATCTATTTGATTGTTATCTTGTTTGGTAGTGATCAACAGAGTCGTTCTCTTAAAACACGACTTGAAGGCGCCTTGGCAGAGTGGCTATGCAGCGGATTGCAAATCCGTGGACCTCGGTTCGACTCCGGGAGGCGCCTCCATCATTTAGAAGAAACCAGTCCTTGTGGCTGGTTTTTTCGTTTCTGGCTTCTTTGTTTCTTTGTTTCTTTGTTTCTTGTTTCTCCATCCTTGCCTCTTCATTTCTCCCCTTTACCTTTCATAGACCCACTCTATTTTGATGAGATCCTAAGTTGAACCTTTGTTGATAGACAGGTAAATAAACCAAAGTCACAATTAACCATAATGCTCAATTTGTTTCATTGTTTTATGGGATAAACCAAATTAAAACATGTGTATGAGTGATAGTGTCCCTCTTTTATATTTCTTTAATTGTTCTATAAGAGGTTCTTAAATATGCAATTTAGTCTAAAGAGGAAAATGGTTTTCTCTGTAGTTTTGGCGATTGCTGTTACATCTGCCATTCTTCTTTTCATGGGTTATAAGACGTTTCAAACAAACAGCTGGCAAGCAATCGAAAGTGAAAGCCGCAATACGCTTCAAGCTCATGCAAAAGGCATCAGCGACTGGTTTTACGATAAGAAGCAAGCAGTAAACGGGCTTAAGCAACAAGTACAGCTTAACCCTTCAATAGATATCGTTCCTCATTTACGTCAAACCTTGGTATCTGGTGGGTTTGGATTGAGCTATTACGGTAACAAAGAAGGTGAGATGTTTCGCCATGATCCTTCATTGAATAAAGCGGGTTACGACCCAAGAGTCCGAGGTTGGTATAAACAAACATTGGCTGAAAATCGAGCTGTGACAACAAAGCCGTATGTGAGTGTGACGATGCAAACCTTGGTGGTGACACTGACCGATCCTGTGACCGAAAATGGTTCAATCATCGGTGTTGTGGCATCTAATCTTGCGTTAGACAAGCTAATTGAAGATGTGTTGGCTATTCAGGTTCCAGGTAATGGACGAGCGATACTAATTGATAAGCAAGGCACGGTCGTTGCTCATAAGAATAAAGATTTCATCCTTAAGGAAGTCAAAGAGATAGCACCTGAATTAAGTGTTTCTGGATTAAACAGTGCTGCGCAGAACTTGACGACGATCTTTACGCAAGTGGATGGTGCCGAGCGAGTCATCATGGCTGAGCCAATTAAAGGCACTGACTGGTTACTTGTGATTGAAATGGATAAAGACGTACTAGAGCAGCCCCTGTTCGATATGTTGATTAGCCAAATTACCACAGGTTTGATTGTATTGATCGTTATGGCTGTAGCAACCTCATGGTTTGTGGCTCGTCAATTAGTTGAACTGGGTCGAGTGAGTGAAGCATTAGCTGATATTGCGGAAGGGGAAGGCGATCTCACCCAAAGACTACAAGTGTCGAGCCAAGATGAGGTGGGTCAGCTTGCCGATAAATTTAATGTCTTCGTTGATCGACTCCACCAAATGATGCAAAACGTCACTCAAGTTTCTACCGCGATGAACAGCGGTGCCGAGCATGCTAATACCAGTGCGATGAAGCGCAGTGATAGTGTAAGCAGACAACAAGATGAGATCACTATGGTAGCAACGGCTGTGACAGAAATGGCGACAGCAACAGCCGAAATCGCCACGAATGCTGAGAGTACGGCCAAAAGTGCGACTCATTCGGTGGAGTTGAGCGAGCAAGGTTTTCAACAGATGGCCAAAAGCCAATCATCGATCAATGAACTTGCTACTGAGCTAACAAGCGCTGTGTCTATCATCAGCGAGCTTGAAGAGCATGGTCAACAAATCGCGTCTATCTTAGCGACGATTCGTGAAATAGCGGAGCAAACTAACTTACTCGCGCTCAATGCGGCCATTGAAGCGGCTAGGGCAGGCGAACAAGGCAGAGGTTTTGCTGTGGTGGCTGACGAGGTTCGTGTGCTTTCTCAACGTACTCATGCTTCAACAGAAGAGATCGAAGACAAGATCAAACGCTTACAACAAGCGACCAATGGTGCGGTGAAAGTGATGACACAAAGCCATGATATGGCGAAAACAAGCGTACATGACGTGGACATGGCCGGAGAGAGCCTAGCTCAAATCCGTGAAGCGATTCAGATGATCAGTGATATGGCGACTCAGATTGCTTCTGCCGCTGAAGAACAATCTTTAGTTACCGCGGAAATCAATGCGAATACTGAGTCTGTTCGTGAAGTTAGTGATGTGATGGCGCTTGATGCGACAGATGCAGTTTCGCAAGCCGATCAGCTCAGCCACTTAGCTAACGATCTCAAACAGGAACTATCAAGATTTAAACTTTAAGTTCAGTTAAAACCATAAAGAGCACAAGTCATTACAAGCTTGTGCTCTTTTTTTATCCAGCCAGCATCAACTTAATTCACTGCCTCAGTGCTTATCGAAGAAATCTTTGTTACGAATATACTTGCTCATTAAGTGATAAGAGAAAGGTCGGATCAACCAACTGAAAATTGAGCGTCCAAGGCGTATTAACGTCGGTGTGTTTTCATAGATCCTGCCGTTATAGAGCCAAAGTACTTTCCCTACATGCCAATACAGCAGTGGCACGGGCGGCATGAAGGTGACAATATCGATGTCACAACAGATACGGTAGGTTTTCTTGCTCAAACGGTAGTTCTTTTTAAAACTCCAATCACCAATTGCAGGTTGTCCAAAAGTCACAATTCGTTTGATACAGCCTGGATACTTTTGGTCTAGGTAGTCAGCAAATACACAACCAATAGAGCCACCAGAAGAGTGCCCAGTAATAGAAATTCTTTTCCCTTGCTCTAACAAAGGCAAGAGCGTGGCTTCTAAGCGTTCGATAACGGTTTGCCCAAGCTTGTCTTCGTTACGACCTGGTTGGCTTTCTTGGAACATAAGATGATAGAAGCCAGCGTGTACCCGATAGTTCAACCCAATCCTTTTACAGCTTCTGGTCCATAGTGCAAAAGTGAGTAGCCAGTCAGAAACGCTGTGTGACCCCTTGATAACCACGACGACTTCATCTTTGTCGCTGCTCCATAAGACTCGAATCATGGTTTTGCCAAACTGATTCTTTATGATGCGCTGTCCATTAGGATCAAAACCATAACGAGTTTGTTTAAATACTCTAGGGTAGGCGAGGTTGCAGAGCACGGCGTAGCGTTCATATTGGTATCGTTTTAGTGGCTTCACGTTGTCATTTCGTAATAGTTGTTACTTAAAACTTTAGTCTTTGAATGTGAAAAGCACATGAAAACGAGGGAGTGTTTCGTTGATTCTATGGAATCAACAGTATTTAGTGAATCTTCGAACTGGATTTCGGCTTATGAGTTCCCGTTAAAACTCAAAATCTACGTATAAGAACCGTACAAGCTGCACTAAATTCAATCGTTTGAGTTCGATAATTAATCACTTGAATTGAAAGATAAAATTTACTGTTGACGAATTTTTTCTATCCGTTAAAGTACACCTCGTTCTCACGGCTTAGGTCGCTGAGAGATGGTGTTTTACTCTTCAGTAATCAGCATCGCATGATTGCGTTGCCCTGGTGGTGGAATTGGTAGACACAAGGGATTTAAAATCCCTCGGCGTTCGCGCTGTGCCGGTTCAAGTCCGGCCCGGGGCACCATCTATCTAGTTTCTACTTTAAGTAGAGTGTTGAACAAAGAGTAGTTCTCTTTAAACACTTCAATATAGTTTTATGTTGATAAAGGCGCCTTGGCAGAGTGGCTATGCAGCGGATTGCAAATCCGTGGACCTCGGTTCGACTCCGGGAGGCGCCTCCATTCTCTTTCTCTTACGTTTTGATAGGGTAAGAAATTAGAAGAATGAAAATGCGATACTAGCTCAGTTGGTAGAGCGCAACCTTGCCAAGGTTGAGGTCATCGGTTCGAACCCGATGTATCGCTCCAAATTTTGTAATGTTGATTCATTTTGACATTAAGATGGTGTTTTACTTTTCAGTAATCGGTATCGCAATAAAGAATTGCGTGCCCTGGTGGTGGAATTGGTAGACACAAGGGATTTAAAATCCCTCGGCGTTCGCGCTGTGCCGGTTCAAGTCCGGCCCGGGGCACCATCTATTTGATTGTTATCTTAGTTGGTAGTAATCAAAAGAGTTGTTCTCTTTAAACACTACTGAAGGCGCCTTGGCAGAGTGGCTATGCAGCGGATTGCAAATCCGTGGACCTCGGTTCGACTCCGGGAGGCGCCTCCATTATTTAGAAAGCCCGATCAGAAATGATCGGGCTTTTTTACGTCTGTAGGAAAGTGGTTTCGGTTTAGATAACTTCTTGTCTTGTCTATCTCCGGTATCTTGCACGGAATTTCTAGGGGAAGGATGCGCGAGGAAATATCTGCGCTGATGAGTCGTGCGGAAGTTTTGTGCGAAAATACCGAAGGGAAAACCTCCGGTATGTCTCTGATCTTTGTCTTGTCGGGCGGAAAGCGTACACGAAGCTTAAATAAAAAAATTAATAGAGTTGGTGATAACTTTTAGCCGGCAAGTGTTAACTGACATGTTATTAGGCACAAAGGTGTCAGTGATGATCATTACTGACTGTGATCTCGCGAATCGAAGTGGTACTGTCATTTAACTAAGTACGAGCTCTAACTGTCATTCAGGTGATACCGAGATTGTTAATTTTGAGGATATGCACCACGTTACTTTTCATGATTCGGAGAAAAGTGGTGGATACTCGTATATTCATAGTGCCTAATTTATCACTCGTCATAAGAGTATTTTAATGCTTCTTTGAATGTCGTTTTGGTGTTGTCTAACCATTCATAACGGCGGCGGTACATAGAACGTTTAGAACGAGACATACCTTCGATGTCGCGGCGTGGTGCATCAACGCTAAGCGAATAGAAGTTACGGTCGTATTCGGTGCCGCCCAGTTCAATCCATAATGCGTCGTAGTCGGTCTTAATTCGCCCATTTTTATAGCGTTTAGCCGCAAAAGTGTGAGACTGTGTCTTCACCGCAAGAATGGTCTCTATATCCCAGATCTGTGCAAGGATACTCAGTAGGCTTACCATTAGACTTTTTGGACGTTGGCCATAAAGTTTACGAGTCAGATTTTTTATCTTCTCGTTGCTGGTCTCGTTACTGCGTGGACCTTGCAACCCGCCAATCTTAATGCAACGGATCCCATTTTCATTCCCGAGGATAAAGGAGATGGTGTAGAAGTTACCGTCCTCTTGGCTATGCAGTACTAAGCTCATATCGCCTTCTTTTTGATAGCGCTCTTCATATACCAATTTCACAGTGTATAAGATCTCATTAATCTCAAAGGTCATAAGAGTAAGCCCTATGGAATCTGTATAGATCTGTTTCATTAATGTTGGTGATATCAGTTTTGATGCTGTTTTGTAATGCTCAATAACAAGCTCTGAGC
The DNA here is from genome assembly GCF_057786005.1 of Vibrio sp. QJM3NY_26. Taxonomy (NCBI): domain Bacteria; kingdom Pseudomonadati; phylum Pseudomonadota; class Gammaproteobacteria; order Vibrionales; family Vibrionaceae; genus Vibrio; species Vibrio sp. QJM3NY_26. The sequence continues at coordinate 1,585,003 of NZ_CM173516.1, forward strand.
GATCGATAGCCGGGTTGTTTTTGATGATGTACGGGCGAAAAGGTTTTTCCAAAAAGCGATGCGAGCGTGTACACAGTATCTCTAACATAGACTCTTCAATGTTATTAGCCAAGTAGTTGAATGCCTTTCTGTAGAATAACGCTCGCGTAATAAACTTGATACGGTAAATCCAGATCGGGTGAAAGTTCTCTGCAAACTGCTCCGAGTAAATAGTCTTGCTTTGATGAACGATGGATTTGTTCATGGTCATTTGATGATCAGTCATTAGCCGGTGCTTCTTTTGAAATGAATGACGCAATTTAACGTGATTTAATGTAATTTGACGTAATTTAATGTAACCCAACTTTATACAAAGTTAAGAAGGGCTGCCCAAAAAATACAACGATTGAACAAAAGCTCGAGAATGGACGTATTAGATGTCTTCAAAAAGAGAGAAAAGCAAGCTCAAGTAAGGCTTGCTCATTGTTCGACATTTTTCGCCAATGTGTGTATCAGAGGCTAAAGTGTGAAAAAATCGTCAAGTTGAGCTTGCTCCTGGGAAAGGAATGTTCTGAAAGCTTCGTGCCCGATCTACCTCCGGTATCTTGTGCGGAGTTTCTAAGGGAAGAGGTACTTTGAATCACATCTCTGTTTGATTAGTAAACACGTGTATGTGAATCAAAGAGTCCAACGCTGATCAGTGAACTGCACTTGTTCAATGCTTGATAGGGTATTCAAGCCATCGCGTGAAGTAACGGTGTCATTGAGCTGAAATTTACCGCCCCCAAGATTGTGGATTTGGTATTCACTTTTAGGACCATGTACTACAACCGTATTAACACCTAAATTTCCGGTTACCTTATTATCATATCCATTGATCTCAATATTTGCGTTATTCTTGCCCGATAGCGTTAGTTTCGTCAGATATTGAGAGTGATGAGTGTAGGGCGTTGCTGGGTCATATTGCATTTTAAAAGTGCCGGTGAATGTATCAGCAATGTATGCGTCGTAAGCCAGGGTTGGAGAGAAAATCTGTTCCGTAATATATTGCGCGTTAGGATCTCTTGTAGAAAAGTCGTCGCGAGTTTTAACTCTGTATAACCCCCACATACCTTCGCCACTATACGCCCCCCAAAGCCCGTAATAGCTATCAATGACGGCTGCAAAGTACTCTTGGTCAACACTGACTTCTTCTTGCCACTCTTCCAAAGTGTCAACTGGAGGTGTATAGGCATTATGTAAAGCCTGAGTCTGTATTGTATTTAGCTCTTTTTGAAATAAAGGTAATGCCGATTCGCCACTTTGAGGGGAGTTAAGAACACCAATACCATAGTCATGGACTAGGTGGAGAATTTCCTCGTAAGACGCATCGCGATGCTCTTCATAATCCTGTCGAACATACCATTCTCCGCCTTCTACTTGAATTTCCTCTTCGAACAAGGGTTGGCCATCCAAATCGTCGTTATATTGGGGCTCATCGTGATAATTCATTAGTTTCAATATTGCGCCATTGTTCGCCATCGCATTTGCAATATCGCGTTTTGAGTTAGCGCTCCCGTATTTAGTGCCATCAACGGGGGTTAGATAGTGGTTGAGAATATTGACTGCTTTGACTATTTGATAATCGCTCAGGCGATCCATAATTAGAATATGGATTGACTTGCCATTGGGGGCATTGACCGCGACATGTCGGTTATAACCTGCTTTGGAATACGCAGAGAACTGAGAAGGGACTGTTTCTATTGTGATCCCGTGAACAACGGATGGTTTGACATTTTCTTGGCTTGCCACAGGCTTGCTTTGGCTTGAACTATTACAACCGACAAGAAGAACAGTGGCAGCGAATGCAGTTAAAGATAACACTTTCATGGGACACATCTTATGATTTTGAACGTAGTGCCAATATACCGAGATGTCGCGTGATATTGGGTGATTACAGTTGCTGTAATACATATCCATACAATGTCTTACAAAGCCCGTGATCCTAACCGTTCTATCATTTTAAGTTGTTAGCGGCCGCGAGTAGTGTCGAGGTATGGATGAGTAAAATTGCGAAGGTAATAGTTTCGTCTGTCATAGACACGTTATGCGTAATAGTGGAGGAGATGGTATTTGCTTTGTCACCATTAATTGATCATATGACTCTTCACAATTACTCATACTTCTTCATGAAGTAAGAGATTTGGCAATTTGTAGAGTAGAAAATGGAACGGTAAATGAAAATGATTGTTATTTACTTACGTTGTTGCTAACCTATTATGAAACTTTACAACACTCTTTCTAGTGCGCCAAAGTGTATATAAAATCCCGCTAAACCCTATCAAAACAAAGGTTATTCGTTTGCTTAGCTCGATAAATAAGCAGATCTACCTCTTTTGTTCTACCCCTTTCGGGTAGTTCGTTTTCGTAATTGATTTACATCATATTTTCATTTTCTTTCATAATTCATTATTCGTGTAGTTAAGAAATATATAACCTTCAGGAATTCTTATGAGCAAGATGAAGCTAGTCGTAATTGGTAACGGGATGGTCGGTCATCGCTATATCGAAGATTTAGTCGAGAAGACAGATGTTGCGAACATGGACATTACGGTGTTCTGTGAAGAACCACGTGTTGCGTATGACCGTGTGCACCTTTCTTCTTACTTTTCACACCACACTGCAGACGAACTTTCTTTAGTTAAAGAAGGCTTCTACGAGAAAAACGGCATAAACATGCTGATCGGTGAACGTGCAATCAACGTTAACCGTGAGAAAAAAACGGTTTACTCAAGCACTGGCCGTGAAATCCAATACGACAAACTTGTTCTTGCTACTGGTTCTTTCCCTTTCGTTCCGCCAATTAAAGGCAACGAAGGTAAAGACTGTTTTGTTTACCGCACAATCGAAGATCTAAAAGCTATTGAAGCAACCGCTAAGAATTCTAAGTCTGGTGTTGTTGTTGGTGGCGGTTTACTAGGTCTTGAAGCGGCTGGTGCACTAAAAGCACTTGGCGTGACAACACACGTTGTTGAGTTTGCTCCTAAGCTAATGGCTGAGCAACTTGACCTAGCGGGTGGTAACCAACTGCGTCAAAAAATCGAACGTATGGGCGTAAACGTACATACAAGCAAGAACACGCTTGAGATTGCTCCTGAAGGCACTGAAGCTCGTAACGTGATGCGTTTTGCAGACGGAACAGAGCTCGAAACAGATTTCATCGTATTCTCTGCTGGTATTCGCCCACAAGACAAACTTGCTCGTCAAATGGGCTTGGGTATCGCACCTCGTGGCGGTATCGAGATTAATGATCACTGTCAAACGACGGATAAAGACATCTATGCGATTGGTGAGTGTGCGTCTTGGAACCAAACGTTCTACGGCCTTGTTGCTCCGGGTTACAAAATGGCGACCGTTGCTGTTGACCACGTTGTTGGTAACGAAAGCACATTTGAAGGTGCTGACATGTCTGCGAAGCTTAAGCTTCTGGGCGTGAAAGTAGGTTCAATCGGTGATGCAAACGGTCGTACTCCTGGTTGTAAAAGCTACGTTTACCAAAACGAAGAGCAAGAAGTTTACAAACGCTTAATCGTTTCTGAAGACAACAAGAAACTGCTTGGCGCAGTAATGGTTGGCGATACTTCTGATTACGGTGACCTTCTTCAACTTATGTTGAACGAAATTGACCTACCAGAACATCCAGATGCATTGATTCTTCCAGCACACGCTGGCGGTGAAAAACCAACGCTTGGCGCTGACTCATTACCGGAAACTGCAGTTATCTGTTCTTGTTTCGACGTAACCAAAGGCAAGATCGCTCAAGCTGTTGCTGAAGGTCACCACACCATTGGTGATATCAAAGCAGTGACTGGCGCAGGTACAGGTTGTGGTGGTTGTATTCCACTTGTGACTTCTGTGCTAAACGCTGAACTTGCTAAAGCGGGTGTGGAAGTGAAGAACGACGTTTGTGAGCACTTTGCTTACTCTCGCCAAGAGCTTTTCCACCTAATCCGCATCGAAGAAATCAAAACATTCGACGAGCTACTTGAGAAGTACGGTAAAGGCTACGGTTGTGAAGTATGTAAGCCACTTGCGGGTTCTATTCTTGCTTCTTGCTGGGGTGAACACATCCTTAAGCCTGAGTTAGTAAAACTGCACGATACCAACGACAACTTCTTAGGTAACATTCAGAAAGATGGTACTTATTCGGTTATCCCTCGCATGGCGGGTGGCGAAGTAACGCCTCAAGCTCTAAGCGTTCTTGCGGATGTTGCGGCTGAATACAACCTATATACGAAGATCACTGGTGCACAACGTATCGGTCTATTCGGTGCTCAGAAAGATGACTTACCAGCAATCTGGAAGAAGTTAATCGCAGCCGGTTACGAAACGGGTCAAGCTTACGCAAAAGCACTTCGTATGGCTAAGACATGTGTCGGTTCAACTTGGTGTCGTTACGGCGTTCAAGATTCAGTTGGCCTAGGCGTGATGATCGAGAACCGTTACAAAGGCATCCGTACTCCTCATAAGATGAAGTTCGGTGTGTCTGGCTGTACTCGTGAGTGTGCTGAAGCTCAAGGTAAAGATTTAGGTATTATCGCAACGGACGCTGGTTGGAACATGTATGTGTGTGGCAACGGTGGTATGAAGCCTCGTCACGCAGATTTATTGGCAAGCGATCTAGACCAAGAAACACTGCTGAAATACATCGATCGTTTCATGATGTTCTACATCCGTACGGCCGCGCCACTACAACGTACTTCGGTATGGATGGATAACCTAGAAGGCGGCGTTGACTACCTACGTGAAGTGATTGTAGATAATAAACTTGGCATCAACGACCAGCTTGAAGCTGACGTCGCTGGCCTAGTGGGCAACTTTGCTTGTGAGTGGACTGACACTATCAACGATGAAGCTCAACTTAAGCGCTTCTCACACTTCATCAATGCTGATGACCGTGATGAAAACGTTGTGTTTGTTAACGATGGCCGTGAACAACACCGCCCAGCAACATTTACAGAAAAACACCCAGAAGCGAAGGGCGACATCCTTCACGTTGAACTGGTTTAATTGGGAGACGACATCATGGCATTTACCAAAGTTTGTAAGATCGAAGATATTATTCCAGGTACCGGTGTTTGTGCATTGGTTGGTGGTGAGCAAGTTGCTATTTTCCGCCCAACTAAAGCTGAAGAAGTGTTCGCTATTAGTAATACTGACCCGTTTTTCCAATCAAACGTTTTATCTCGCGGTTTAACGGTTGAGCACAAAGGTGAGCTTTGGGTGGCGAGCCCACTTAAGAAACAACGCTTTAACCTAGCAACAGGTGTGTGCATGGAAGACGAGAACTTCAGCGTGAAAGCGTATAAAGCTCGAATTACCAAAGGTGCTGTTGAAATCTCAGCATAATCGAATACGTAACAAGATTTGATAGATCAAGGGTTCTAGTTATCGACATTGCCTTAGTTCGGCAACTAGAACCTTTTCCTATCCGATTTTAACTTTTAATTTTAACTTTTTAAGGACAACCTTATGTCTCCTGATTTTAAACCAGCTGAATTCGTTCAAACGATGATCGATGTGGGTGAAGCGAAAACGAAAACAAGTACTCGCGATCTTCTGATTCGAAGCACAATGGCAGGCATCATTCTTTCTCTTGCTGTTGTTGTGGCAATTACGACTATCGTGCAAACAGGCATTGGTATTGTTGGCGCTCTTGTGTTCCCAGTGGGCTTCGTTATTCTAAGTGTTATGGGCTACGACCTAGTAACGGGTGTATTTGGCCTTGCTCCTTTAGCGAAATTCGATAACCGCCCAGGTGTGACTTGGGGGCGTGTTCTACGTTGTTGGGGTATTGTTGGCCTTGGTAACCTTATCGGTTCTCTAATCGTTGCGGTACTGGTTGCTATCTCATTAACGGGTAACTTCTCTTTAGATCCAAACGCAGTAGCACAAAAGTTCATTGCGGTTTCTACAGCTCGTAGCCTAGGTTTTGAAAACATGGGTATGGACGGATGGATCACGTGTTTCGTACGCGGTATCTTCTGTAACCTAATGGTATGTCTAGGCGTGATTGGTAACATGACAGCACGTACTGTGTCTGGTCGTGTAGCAATGATGTGGTTCCCAATCTTTATCTTCTTCGCATTAGTATTCGAGCATACAGTAGTAAACATGTTCCTATTCCCACTAGGTATGATTCTAGGCGCTGATTTCGGTATCGCGACATGGTTGAACTTCAACCTTATCCCTACAATCCTTGGTAACATCGTAGGTGGCCTTTTCTTAACATGTGTTCCTTTGTTCCTAACACACGCAAGAACAGCTCCTTCTCTAGGTGCTAAGTAATTCTGAATACGGTGAAACGTAATTTAGTATGAGATTAAGAGCCCCAACAACATGTTTGGGGCTTTTTTAGTTCGAAAGCCTTAAACATCATCAATGCGTTGATTGTTATTGAGTAATACCAATCACAGTAAGTAAGTAAGTGATCAGAAATAGCGCAGGAAAAAGGATTGAGAACAAGGCGGAATTTTTCGATAAGTAGTTATTCTACAATCAAAAATTCTAACGAAGTTATCGAGCGTTTTAACCAGCTAGGATGAACAGTTATTTACTACGATTGGTATCAAATACCTGCAATAGATTGTTTTGTTATAATTACTTCTATCTTCGTTAGTATTTAGACTGAATATTTAGCTCAACACCTGATAGTCTAAGGGTTAAGGATTTGGATAAGTCATCATGAGTACAGTGACTTATCACATAGATTGAAGCTTGAGATAAAACAAGCAAACCTTCGGAGCACAGCATGTCAGAAGTATCGTCATCGAATGTTAAAGAAGTAACCAAAGGATTGGTTTCATTAGTAGGCGCGGGCCCTGGTGACCCAGACTTACTTACCCTAAAAGCGGCACGTGTTATTCAACAGGCTGATGTGGTCGTTTATGACCGCTTAGTATCTAAAGATATCTTGGCAATGGCTAACTCCGGTGCGGAAATGCTGTATGTGGGGAAAAAGCTCGACCATCACTGTGTACCACAAGATCAGATCAACCAACTGCTAGTGACTAAAGCGCAAGAAAATAAACATGTTGTTCGCCTTAAAGGCGGTGACTCGTTTATCTTTGGTCGTGGTGGTGAAGAGTGCGAAACTCTGGCTGAAAATGGTGTGAGATTTGAAGTGGTACCCGGTATCACCGCAGCTGCAGGCGCGACCGCGTATGCGGGTATTCCGCTTACACATAGAGATCACGCACAAAGCGTTCAATTCATTACTGGTCATCTAAAGAAAGATGGTGAAGATATTGATTGGCGTTCGCTTGCTCAACACAATCACACGATCGTGTTTTACATGGGTTTAAAAGAGAGCCCGAACATTCAGAAAAACTTACTAGATAACGGTATGCGAGCAGACATGCCTGTTGCGATTATTGAAAATGGTACGCGCCAAGAACAGAAAGTGTTCCGTGGTGGTTTGAGTGACTTAGCCAACCTTGCGAGTGTCGCAAAAAGCCCAGCATTGATTGTGGTAGGTAGCGTTGCTCAGCTTCATGAAAAATTGGCTTGGTTTAACAAGCAAGCTTAATTGATTAATTTACAAGTTAATGTGTTAAGCGACCGCTTAGCTGACTAAGAATCAAATACTGCAGCGGCTACTTTGTCGCTGCATTTCTTTTTGGCGCATAGGCATCTCATCAATAATGTTGGTGATCAGGTTCCAATCAGTCTTCCCATTCCATCGATGCTTTTCTTTTCCGTCTTTACCTATCAAAACAGCAGTATGCGACCCTTTCTGTATCTCATAGATGCTGGTTACTGCCTCTAGATTAAACTCTTCATCAAGCCATGTCGGTACGGTGTAGCCGCTTTCTGCTATTACCATTACGACCACATCACGTTCGTCCAATTGACAGTTATTGATCAACACTTCATTGAGAAACTCTTTGACGGTAGAGTCCTCCTTCGGTGCAAAATAGATCACACTGCGGTGCGGCAAGGCCTTGGAGTGAGAGTAGGCTGGGTAAGCGTGCAACGAGTTGACTGACAGAATCATAAACATAACCACGCTTGTTAATAGAGTTTTCAATGGTTTGGATATTGCTTTGGTTATCGCTGCGCAGCAACGTGGCAATACTGAGCCATTGGTGTTGCTGCCAACGTACGATCTGATTATTTGTCGGTACTGCATGTTCCACCTTCCTTGATAAACTCAAACAAGCTCTGAGTTAAGCTAATAACAACTACGTTAAGCTAATAGTAGCGACGTTAAGCCAATAGCAGTTACGTTAGGCCAATAACAGCTGCGTTAAGCCAATAATAACTACGTTAAGCATAGCCAATGAGTTCATTTTTATTAAAGAAAGCGGCTCGCATTTTAGAGTTGAATAGAATAGGGTATACGGAAAATCTAAAGGTATGAAATTATGGAAAACATAGCAATTTTGGTCGACGTTCAGAACGTTTACTACACAACGCGCGACAAATACCGTTCTAACTTCGACTATAACCAGTTTTGGTATGTTGCCACGGAAGGGCGTAACGTGGTGGCAGCTAATGCTTACGCAATCTCAAGCCAAGATCCAAAGCAGCGTCAATTTCATCATATCCTTCGTGGTGTTGGTTTTAATGTGAAGTTAAAACCCTTTATTCAGCGTCGAGATGGCAGTGCAAAAGGCGACTGGGACGTGGGTATTGCGTTAGACGCGATAGAACTTGCGGAGACGGTTGATAAGATTGTTTTGGTATCAGGAGATGGTGATTTCGAAATCCTTGTAGAGCGAATCAAAGAGCGTTTTGGCAAACCTGTTGAAGTGTATGGTGTACCAGGGTTAACTGCTCAAAATCTTATCGATTCTGCCTCAAAATTTGTACCGATTGAAAAAGATTTTCTTCTATAGAGGAAATCCTGCACTTTATAATTGAAATCAATAATAACGATAATTAGAATGCAAACTGTTCTTATTTATCGGTGTGTGCAATGTCTCGCGTTTTAGTTGTTGATGATGATATCCAGTTGTGTGAGTTACTGGGTGAAGTATTGGAAAATGAGGGGTATCACGTCGATACCGTTCATTGTGGTGAATCTGCGCTAGAGTTTATTCAATCGAACCCTGTCGATTTGGTTCTACTAGACGTAATGCTTCCAAACTTGAGCGGAATTCAAGTGGCAAGGCGTATTTGTCAGCGTTTTGCTACTCCTATTCTTATGCTGACTGCACTGAACGACGATGCCTCTATGCTGGATGGCTACCAAGCTGGAGCCGACCAGTATATCGCCAAACCTTTCAATGTTCCTGAGCTCCTAACCCGAATCAAGGTGATCTTGCGCCGCGTTGGTTTTGAACGTCAAAGGCAATCTTTGGCTTCATCTAATCAAGGCTTGTGTGAACAACTTTCTCGTTTACCGTTAACGGGTACTGAGAAAGAACTGCTTGATTACTTGGTCAAAAACGACGGTATTGTTGTATCTAAATCTGACCTTCAAATCCATGTTCTAAAGAAAGAACTCTGTCCTTTCGATCGTAATTTAGATATGCATATCAGTAATATTCGTCGAAAGCTCGTTCAGGCAGGTTTGTCTAAGCAACATATCAAAACCGTTCGTGGTAAAGGCTATAGCTACCTAGAGTCGGTAGGGGTATGAGTCAGAAACTGCTGCGTTGCCCTGATTTTATTGCCAAGCGTAAGGATGGCTTAACGTTCCAGTTGTTCAGTTACCTGACGGTGATTCTGGTAAGTATATTAATCCTTCAAGGCGTGGCTGAACGAGCGTTGATGAAGGCTTTGTTGAAGGTACCAGAATCCGTCAAAGCTGAAATGTTGGATCTTGCGTATCAAGCTAATGTGCTGATCGAAGAAGGGGATATGGATGAGTTAGCTGACTGGGGCAATGCTCAAGGTTACTATCTATTTGTGATTGATGAAAATAATCGACCAATTACCCATCGACACATGCATCCGCACTTTGAATTCAAACTCAAGTACCTGCGTACCTTAGATCATCAACTTAGTGACCGTGTGAGTAAGCCGATATTCGGCCTGCCACTCGATAACGGTAAAACACTGGTTATCCAACTCCCTCACCAGTTTCACCCGGCTAAATCCTTTGCGCCATATTCTTACATGTTGAAAGCGGTAATAGCTTTGATCGTGTTGTCTCTGTTCTCAATTATCATGGCGAAAAGCCTGCAGCAGCCGCTGGATAGATTAAGAGAAGCGAGCCGAAGATTAGCGCAAGGCGACTTCACTGTCAGTGTTGTTTCTGAGTTAAATTCCACGACGCGGGAGTTCAACGAACTTGCTCATGATTTTGATCATATGACGGTTGAGATTAAGTCTTTGGCTGAAAAGCAACGCCGTTTGATTCGTGATGTGTCTCATGAACTTAGAACACCATTGGCAAGGCAAAACCTCGCATTGCATCTTTTGCGTAGCAAGGTAGATGATAAGAGCATTGGCTTGCTTGAGCGAATGGAAAGCGAAACGGAAGAGATGAACAAGCTGGTGGGTGAGATCCTTGAATTCAGTCGTCTAGAAACGTCTCGCTATGACTCCAAGTTAAGCTTGATGCATCTTGAGCATTATTGTTCGATGCTAATCGCGCAGATGCAAAATGATTTAAAACCGAATCAAACTTTGATTGGTGATTTAGAGACGCCGACATCAATGGTTAATGTTGATGAAAGGTTGCTCCTGCGAGTTATCGGTAATTTGGTCAGTAACGCGATCAAATATGCGGGTGAGAATGCTCATGTTGTCGTGACTACCTATGAACTGTTAACCGATAAACGTTACAGTGTCATATCTGTAGAAGATGACGGCCATGGCATTCCTGATAACAAGATTGCAGGGATTTTCGATCCGTTTACTCGCATAGAGTCAGCCCGTGATAAACAGTCTGGTGGTTACGGTCTTGGGCTAGCGATCGTGAAGGAAGCGATGGGAGTGATGAATGGGCATGTTACTGCTGAGAATAGAGACGGTGGAGGGCTTAGAGTGAACCTTATGTTCCCAATCGCCGACTAGCCTCTTGTTGTTACCTGTCGTGCTCCATCTATAACGATGACTGAAAGCGTGCTGAGAAACATTACTTAGTAATATAGCTTAGAAACATAGCCCAATAAAAAACGCCACTGCATCAGCAGTGGCGTTTTTATTTATACGCTTTTCATTATCAGCTAAGGCATAGCCATTAATTACGCCTCAGCTTGAAGGTAAGAGCGACAGAAAAGCTAGATTATGCCTGTTGGCGTGTTAGCTTAACTTCTTCTTCTTTCTCACCAGCCGCAGGGTCATTGAAGCGAGCTTCGTCAAAAGAACCTTCAGACTTAGCCACAATGATAGTTACGGCACTATCACCTGTGATGTTTACTGCGGTACGAATCATATCAAGAAGGCGGTCAACACCCATGATAAGCGCGATACCTTCAAGCGGTAGACCAACTTGGTTCAATACCATTGCTAGCATAACAAGACCAACACCAGGAACACCTGCAGTACCAACAGACGCCAATGTCGCTGTTAGGATAACCATCAAGTAGTCACCCATAGTAAGGTCAATGTTGTAGGCTTGTGCGATAAACGCCGTTGCAACACCCTGCATGATAGCAGTGCCGTCCATGTTCACTGTTGCACCTAGTGGTACAGTGAAAGAAGCGACTTTGTTGTCAACGCCCATGCGGTTTTTAGCCGTTTCCATTGTTACTGGAATCGTCGCATTCGAAGAAGCCGTTGAAAATGCGAACATGATGGCATCTTCCATTTTACGTAGGAACGTAATAGGGCTTAAACCTGTGAAACCTTTTAGCATCGCACTGTAAGTAACCAAACCGTGTAGGAGTAGGGTACCTGCAAGTACTAAGAAGTATTCTGCTAGGTTCCAGATTGCGCTTAAACCAAGGCCGGAGAACAGCTTCGCCATCAAGAAGAACACACCATAAGGCGCAAGGTTCATCAGTAGCGCAACAAGCTTCATGATCACTTCGTTCAAATCAGAGAAAACCGCAGCGATACGCTCGCCAGGTTTACCCGCTGCACTGATTGCAATACCAAACAACACAGCAAATACGATAACTTGCAGCGTTTTGCCCTCAGCCATCGCCTGAATAGGGTTGGTTGGGAACATGTCGATGATTACTTGGCCCAAAGAAGGGGCATCCGCTGATTTGAAAGAGCTCGCAGCAGTAAGATCCGCACCAGCTCCAGGTTGGAACAGGTTGCCGATAGTAAGTGCTAGAGTGATAGCAACGGCTGTAGTACCGATATAAAGTGCAAGCGTTTTGCCACCCATACGGCCAAGAGTTGATAAGTCTTTAAGAGAGCTTGTACCGCACACTAGTGAAACGAAGACTAGTGGCACAACAAGCATTTTTAAACTGGCGACAAAAATTTGTCCGCCTACTTCAAAGAGTCCGTTAACAATGTAGTTGTTAACAAATCCGCTGTCTGCAAAAAGGGATTGAATGGCAAATCCCGTTAATATGCCCACGACCATACCGAGGATAACTCGACCAGTTAGCGACATAGGTTTCTTGGTATTCATTTAGAACACTCCTTATTATTTATAACTTTGATACCTTTTCAAAGTGAGCGGGAGATTAGCAGTCGGTTGATCAAATCGAAAAACAAAAAATGAGTTTGAAATTATAGATGTGATCAAAATCACTGATAATTGTGTAAATTAAACAAATAAAAACAAAATAATTCACCATTTATTTACATTTATCGAGGGTTTTATACATCAATCAGTCGTTTCAAAGGTAGTAAATAAGACAAGACAGTATTTGTATTGATCTTGGCTGCTTAGATTGATCAGACAAATGACCTTATAGTGAAATGTTGACTTCATGTTTACAGATCTGCACGCTCAATTAACGTATTGAATTGATTTTGTTGAGCTAAAGAAAGTGTACGTTCAGTGGGCTTTACAAATCTTTACGAATGCAAAGAATGTAAATTTAATGCAAATGGTAATAATTATCACTTATATTCACTCCCGAAATGATTCAGTGGTACCGGAAACGGTTCAACCGAGCACATCGAATAAATAACAAAGTGCTCGTACAAAAGAATAAAAGCGGAGTAAAGGACATGTTTTCAAAGAGCCCATTGGCCTTAGTGATCGGCGCAGTATTAGCTTCACCAGCAGTATTGGCAGAAACAGTAAAAACAGACGAGCACATGGTTGTTGAAGGTCGTGACTACGGTTACAAGGCCGACACAAACACAACAGCAATGCGCATGGAGGCGACTCAATTAGAGACTCCGGGACAAGTTTCAGTAATCGATGAGCAAATCATCGATGAACAGCGTGCAACAACGCTAGGTGACGTTCTTAAGAATGACGCGAGTGTAAGTGCTGGTGGCACAAGCCGTAACCGTGAGCGTTTTTCTCTACGTGGTTTTTCTGTACAGAGCTCTTCGGGCTTCCTCAAAAATGGTCAACAACACTGGTCTCACTACCGCCAACCAATCGAACTTCTAGAGCGTGTTGAAGTACTTAAAGGTCCATCAGGTCTTCTTTACGGTATTTCTGCTCCAGGTGGTTTGATCAACATGGTAAGCAAGAAGCCTACTTACGATACACAAGTAAGCCTTAGCCAAGACATCGGCTCTAATGATCACACTCGCACGACTCTAGATGTAAGTGGCGCATTAAACGATGCTGAAACTCTACGTGGTCGCGCAATTCTATCTAAAGAAAGCTACGGCTCTTGGAGAACATACGGTGATGGTACTGAACCACAAACAGAGCGTTTTGTTGGTGGTGTCTTCGTTGATTACGATGTATCTGAAGACGTGACGGTTTCTGTTCACTACGACAAGACTAACGACGAAGGTAGCGTAGATTCTGGTGCACTATACACACTAGACGGCAACCGAGTGGGTAGCGACAAGCACATTTGGGATGCGCAGTGGTCACAAATTGAAAACGATGTTGAGAACGTAGGTTTTGATATTGCTGCTAACCTGACAGACACATGGTCTTTAAAAACAGGTTTCAACTACCAAGATTTCGAACGCATTGATATGGAAAGCTACCCAAGCTTTAGAAATATGAACCCTGATGGTACGGGTACAGTCACTCAAGGTGGTAACTATCGTCACGATAAATGGCGTTTCAGAACGGCTTACGTCGATCTAACTACAACCGCTGATCTTGCTGGCACAGAGCACCAATTACTATTCGGCGCTAACTGGTTAGGTTACAGCTATTATCGTGGTATGGATCGCTTCAGCAGCGGTGAATACGCACCAGATGCAACGGTACCAGCACCGTCAGTGGGGTCAACATCGCTAGGTAAGATGAGCACTTACGATACTTGGGGTTTCTATATCCAAGATCTGATTACTATCAATGACGAATGGCAAGTTCTTGCGGGTGCTCGTTTCGACCGTAAAGTAAGTGATGGCGTTGCAGAAGAAAACGTAGCACCTAAGCTTGGCGTGATTTACCACCCAGCATCAAACGGTAGCATTTACGCTTCTTACTCCGAAAGCTTTGAGCCACAAGGTGTTGTTTCTAGCGGAAGCCGCAACTACACCAACGACGGTGAACTTCTTGACGCCGCGACAGGTGTATCATACGAAGTTGGTACTAAGTGGGAACTGATGGACGAGCGTCTATTCGTTTCAGGTGCGGTATTTGATATTACCCAAGAAAACATCTCGATGGATGTAGAAGACACTTCATCAGGTGATTGGACGAAGACACAAGGTGGCGAACAAGTTCACCGTGGTGCTGAGTTAGCCGCGCAAGGCTTTATCTCAGAAAAATTCTCTATGTCTGGTTCTGCAATGTACTTAGACGCGGAAATCGCTAACCATGAAACGTATGAAGGTAACCGTCCAGTTGACGTACCTGAGTTTGCAGCAAGCGTTTGGTCTACTTACGCAGCAACAAACGAAGTTGATGTGAACCTAGGTCTTATCTATGAGGGTTCTCGTTACGGTGATAGTGCGAACACGTTCAAGAAAGATGGCTATGCTCGTGTCGACATGGGTGCAGCATACACACTTAAGTACGACGACTCTCTAGACTTCGTTGCTCGCCTAACAGTAGAGAACGTATTTGATAAAGAATACCTAGCGGGTGGTGGTTCAACTTCTTCAAAACACCAATTTGCAGAAGACGTAGTCATTGGCGAAGGCCGCAACTACATGGCAACACTGCAGGTTAAATACTAATTTGTTTGTAGGGTGTCATTGATAGCTTAAATACTAAGGGGAAGGTTTCGACTTTCCCCTTTCGTGATTCTGCTATTTAGTAAAAATATCCCTAGTAATGCGAGTGACTTTTAATGATAATGAGACTGCTTATCAATAAAACTCATTTGACCTTCTTCTTATAGTAAATGACTACAATTATGAATCTTTTAAAAACTAGCCTAGCGCTTGCCATCAGTTTGGTTGCAACGTCTTCGATGGCAAACAGCTTGGATCAAGCTCAATCAATTCAAAACAAGACCAATAACGCGTCGGCTTCGAGCCAAAAGGTTATTGATAAAAGCTCACAAGCGACTTTAATGCTGCAAGCTGAGATTGAGCGTCTGCAAGAAGAAGTTAAAAACTTAGAAATCTATCACGACCATCTTGCTGCATTGGTTGAGAGCCAGAATCAAGAAGCTCAGAGCATTGAAGCGCAGATCGACGAAATCAAATATACACGTCAAGGTGTTGTGCCTCTGATGTACCAGATGATTGATGGCCTTCAGCAGTTAGTTGAGCAAGATGTGCCAATCAAGAAAGAACAGCGTCTAGAAAGAGTTGAAAAGCTTCAAGCTATGATGACTCGCGCTGACGTAAGTGATGCAGAAAAGTATCGTCGTATCCTGGAGGCATATCAAATTGAGATGGATTACGGTATCAAGCTGGGTGTCTATCAAGGTCGCGTAGCATTGACCAGTGAAAAAACGATTGAGGCTGATGTACTGCACCTAGGTCGCATATCTTTAGTCGCTCGCAATCTAAATGGCAGCCAGTACTGGGCTTGGAATCAAACAAATGCTCAGTGGCAAGAGCTTGATCATTCGATGAAGTCTGAGCTAGATAAAGCCTACGATATTGCTGGTCAACAAGCGGCGCCAAGCTTGATTACTTTACCTGTTTCTCTAACTGTTGCGGAGGTTAAGTAATGAACTTAAAACCGTTGGCCGCATTACTTTGCATTACATCTATTTCATTCTCTGCTTTCTCTGCATCAGACACGACTGCTCAATTAGTTAATAAAGCAAAATCAGAGAGTCGAACTCAAGCTTCTCACAATGTGGTTCGAGAAGCGGATTTCAAAAAGACAGAACAAGAGCTCAAAGCGATCAAAGTGCAGCTTGAAGAGAAACGCACCTCAATCCAAAGCGCTACAGATGTTCTGACTCAAACATTCAGCGACAACGAAAACAAACTTGCTCGTTTAGAAGAGAAACTGCGTTTAGAAACGGGTAGTCTCGGTGAGTTGTTTGGCGTCGTTCGCCAAAACGCAAAAGAGCTAGGTGCAGAGCTTAGTTCTACAGTGAACAGTGTTGATCGTGCTGAACATACTGCAACCGTTGAGCAAATCATTGATGCTAAATCATTGCCATCAATGCCACAGCTATCTGGCTTGTGGATGAGTATGGTTGAGCAAATTCAAGCGAGTTCTGAGCTTGGTAAATCTCAAATTGCGTTCATCAATGGTGAAGGCAACACACAAAAGGCTAATGCATATCGTCTAGGTTCAATCGGCCTAGTGACTGACCAGGGTTATGTTAGCTGGAACACCCAACGCGAAGATGCAATCGCGTATCTGAAACAGCCATCAAATGGTCCAACATTCGCGTCGCTTTCCGCACTTGCTAATGGTGACGTATCTAATATCGTTGTCGATCCTTCTCGTGGATTCATGCTAGAACAATTAGCTTTGGAACCAAGCCTAACTGATCGCCTTCAAGCTGGTGGCGTAGTAGGCAAAGTGATTCTTGGCTTGTTGGCAATTGGTTTAATCATCGCATTGGTTCGTGGTATTTCTTTGGCTATCGCTCGTCAGAAAATTCGCGCACAACTGAAAAACCCTGAACAAGCGGGCGACAACCCTCTTGGTCGCGTTCTTGCAGTTTACAACAAAGAGCAAAACCAAACGGTTGAAGCACTAGAGTTACGTCTTTTAGAAGCCGTCGTTGATGAACAAACTCACCTTGAGAAAGGTTTGTCGATGCTAAAGCTTTTAGCAGCACTCGCTCCTATGCTTGGCTTGTTGGGCACCGTAACCGGCATGATCGAAACATTCCAAGTGATCACACAGTTTGGTAATGGTGACCCTAAAGTCATGGCTGGTGGTATTTCGATGGCGCTTGTAACAACCGTACTTGGCCTGGTTGCTGCAATGCCACTGCTATTGGCACACAACATTCTCAGCACTCAGTCAGAAAATATTCGCAATATTCTTGAGAAGCAGGGTATTGGCCTTGTTGCTGAGCAGGCAGAAAAGACAGTTGAATCAAAAGCTGTTGTTTCACCAGTTGGGACTGCTGCGTAATGGATATTTTGTCGGGTTCTCTATTACCAGCGAGTTGGTTAACGAGTGACTGGCTGCTGTCTTTATCAAGCTTTATGGAGCAGGGCGGTTTCGTCCTGTGGTGGCTAGCGGCTGTTGTCCTAGTGTATTGGGTGCTTGTGGTAGAACGCGTGCTTTATCTTGCGTTCTATTTTCCAAAACAACGCCAAGCTTGGATTACAAAGTGGCATGAAAGAGAAGATCACTCTTCTTGGCATGCCAAAGCCATTCGTGAAGGTTGGTTAGGACAAGCGAGTATTTTGCTTAACCAAAACTTGAATTTTATTAAACTGTTAGTCGCTATTTGTCCGATGTTGGGCTTGTTAGGCACCGTTACCGGTATGATCTCTGTTTTTGATGTCATGGCGACTCAAGGAAGCAGCGACCCTAAATTGATGGCTTCAGGTATCTCGTTAGCAACGCTGCCAACCATGGCGGGTATGGTTGCTGCACTAGCGGGCATGTTTGTTCACGCGCGTTTAGCGAAAGTGTGTAACCGTTTAGAATTAAAATTAGAAAAATCTTTAAGGAGTCAACGATGAGACTCGGTCGACGTCATTCTAAAAACGAAGAGGCTCAAATAGACCTTACTTCGATGCTTGATATCGTATTTATCATGCTTATTTTCTTTATTGTGACCAGTTCATTTGTTCGTGAATCAGGGGTTGAAGTCAATCGCCCACAAGCTTCTAACGTAGTAAGCCAAAAGGATGCGGGCATCTTTGTTGCGATTACGTCTGCGAATGACATTTTCATTGATAAACGTGTCGTTGATGTTGAACGTGTTCAAGCGACGTTAGAACATTTATTACTAGAACAACCTGATGCATCTTTGGTTATCCAAGCGGATGAACACGCTTATAACGGAACGGTGGTTAAAGTGATGGACGCTGCTAAAGGTGCGGGTGTTAAGAACATTGCACTTGCTGCTGAAAAGCGATGATCTTGGAGGATCTTCATAAATGATTCGCCTTTTTCTTGCCTTACCGATAGCGGGGGCACTGGGTTTAGCTCTGTTCTCCTTCATGGCTTGGATGGTTGATAATGGTCATCAACGTTCTCCAGAAAGTGGTGAGACTTTAAGTTTCAACATGGTGATGGTAGAACAAGAACAAGATGTCCAAAGAAGACAACGTGCCGTTCCTGAACAGCCAGAAATGCCAGAACCACCACCAGAAGCGCAAACGTCTCAGTCACAAGCTGAAATTACGCCTCTGAATTCGATGTCTTCACTGCCTTCATTGGATTTGAATACATCTGTTGATGGCCTCGCGATTAACGCGCCGACATTTTCTGATTTTGGGTCGAACCAACAGGCAATGCCTTTGTATCGAGTTGAACCTCGTTACCCAGCAAAAGCGCTTAAGCGTGGTGCTGAAGGGCATGTCATTATGTCTTTTACCATCGATGAAACGGGACGCCCAGTTGATATCCAAGTCACTGACGCGAACCCACGTCGTATGTTTGAACGTGAAGCGATGAGAGCACTTAAAAAATGGAAATATCAACCGAAAGTCGTCGATGGAAAAGCGATAGCTCAGGTTGGTCAAACCGTGAAACTAGAGTTTAAGTTGGCAAAATGATGAAACAGATATGGATATTAGTGGGCTTGTTGTTAATGCCCCTTACAACACAAGCAAAAGAGCTAACTCAATATACTGCTATTCGTGTTCAAAAGGCGCATAAGCTTGCTCAAGATGAACAGGTTAAACAGGCGATTGATGTGCTTGCAGGCTTGGAGCTTTCGAAAGGCTACGACAAAGCGTACGTAGCTCGTATGCTTGGTGTGTTTTACTGGCAAGATGGCAAAACCGACACGGCAATTAAGCAGCTTACTTATGCGGTCGACAGCAATTTGCTGGTTGATGAACAGGCTTGGATAACGAAACGCATGCTGGCTGATTTGTTGTTGAACGATCAGCAGTTTAAAAACGCGCTTCCGCACTACTATCAGTTAGTGAAAACAGCGCCAGAAAAAGAAAAGAAAGATACGCTTTGGATGCGAATTGCACAAGCTGAATACCAAATTGAAAACTGGTCGAAAGTCCTAGTTGCCATCGGTAATCGAGACAAATTCAATTCAAAAGCAGAGTTGTCGCCTCTATCGCTAAAATTGGGCGCACAGCTTCAGTTAAAACAGTGGAAGCAATCTATTCCAACACTGGAAAGCCTCATTGAACTTCAACCAGAGAAAGATAACTGGTGGCGTCAACTTGTTGGTATTCAGCTAAGATTAGAACGTAATCGTGATGCATTGAACACATTAGCGCTGGCTGATCTACAAGGTGTTGAGCTGAAAAACTCAGATCGCCGCTTGTTAGCACAGCTTTACGCGAAACGCGGCATTCCAGAACGCGCAGCACAAGAAATTAGCAAGCTAGATGATGCGAACAGCGACGTTCAACTTCTGGCTGAGCAAGCAACTTACTGGCAGCTAGCTAAAGAGTGGGACAATGCCATTGAAGTGTGGACATTAGCGTCTAAAAAGGACAATCAATACCACTGGAATGTGGCACAGCTATTGGTACAGCAAGGTTACTACGACCGAGCGCTTGTTGTTTTAGACAAAGTGAAAGACAAAAACAAACAGGCCGACGTTGCATTAGCAAAAGTGCGCTCATGGTATAAGTTAAAGAACTTAGATAACGCCCTTGCTCAAGCGAAGCGTGCGAACAACATTGAACCATCTTCTGAGGCGAAAGGTTGGATTAAATATCTGACTCAGCTTAGAACGGTAAGTGATAACGGAAACGTCTAACCACTCATAGCAAACAGAAGACAAGAAACAGTACATTAGAAACAAGAAAAGCAAAAGGGTGTCATTTGATCGTTCAAATGACACCCTTTTTTATATATTGAATAAAATTGAGCCTTAGTGTTTCATTAGGCCTTGGTGTTTGATCGAGGTATGAGCAAAGGCAAAACTAAGGGCTACACATCTCGCCACTGTGCGATCCCGCGATGATCATTCCGTTTTGGTCAGCAACCCAGTTGATAGTGCAGTCACGATAGGGGTTTTTGAAAGCATGTTGTGTTTCGCCATTCTCGAGTGGGGTTTGAGTTTCTACCCAAGCAAACGTGCGCGACTCCCAAAATGAAACAGCTTGAGAGTGAGGCGTTAAATATAACTTTTGGGCGTCGGCAATATTGGAGCCGATATAACTCTCGATATGTTCGTCAGTGCCGATAATTTGGCTAGTACAAGCCGTTACCAACAGGGTAAAAGCTAAAATAATAATACGCATTTCAAAATCCTTTTAAACATGTATCGCCATGCTCGTTTTATAGACAATAAGCTTAAACTACTCTTGAACAGATCGTGATGTTAATGATCTTGATAGTGATCTCAGTTCTAAATACTTCCAGTTTTCTTTCCTTGAATGCACGGTGTATCCACCTATTGGTTTCTATCGATGATCTTTCGGCTGAATCAGATTGACGTTTGTGCCCTTGATTGACGTTTTAACCAGTTATTACCGCTAACTCTAAACGTTAACAAGATTTACATGTTAACAGAGTAGATAAACAGTTCGATTACTTCCCATGTAATGTTATGTAAATTTCCTTACGCTGCTCGGCAAACGTAAACAATGTAAATTGAATGCCAATACGAATGATTATCAACTAAATTGACGCCATAAAATTTATAGGTATTGGTTTGTATGTCGTTAAAAAGTAGGGCGGTTCAATCATGGGCTCGTCGACTTCATGTTTATATTTCAATGGCACTTCTGTTCGTTGTTCTTTTCTTCTCAGTGACAGGCATCACCCTTAATCGCCCTGAGTTATTTGAATCAACACAACCCAATATCCAACGGTCTACGTTAACGCTTCCTGCGAATTTATTCACGATACAAGAAGGACGATTGAAAGCCGACGAAACGACCTTTGAAACGTTTTTGTTTGAAGAAGCCAACTTATCTGGCGTTCCTTCAGGTTTAGACATCTACGCAGAGATTGAAAACGGTGAGTTGCTCATCGGCGAAGTGTCTATGGACTTCAAAGGACCAGGCTACAACGCCTCTGTGTTCGTTGACGTGACGTCTGAAATGGTGGAAGTCGAAACCACCAATTACGGCATTATCGCGCTTTTGAACGACCTACACAAAGGCCGTAACAGCGGTGAAGTTTGGAAGTGGTTCATCGATATCACTGCTCTGCTGATGATCTTTTTTGTGCTGACTGGCGTGTGCTTATTGTTACCTAAGAAAAAAACGCTCAATACCTCCATTAAATGGACGGTGTTTGGGTCTGCAATCTCTCTTGCTATCTATTTTGTCGCCGTACCTTAATTCTTAATTAGCTTGATCAATCAGGTTGATGAGTCAGCTTGGTGAATCAACTTGAAGAGCGAATTAAAGGTTAAACGGATTTAAAAGGTTGTTAAACATGAAAAAAATGAACTGGAGCAAGGCGCTTCTTGCATTATCTCTTTTGCCAAGCCTAGGTATGGCACAAGCGATCCCTGATACGGCAAAACTTGATGTGAACTTTAAGCTTCCAAAGATTGATACCTCTATGTACGCACGTCCTTATGTGGCGGTGTGGGTAGAGAACAGCGAACGAAAGTCAGTGAAAACCATTGAGCTTTGGGTCGGTAAAGATGAATGGCTTAAAGATTTACGTAGCTGGTGGAGAAAGGTTGGGCGTTACGATCGTGAATTGGTTGATGCAGTGACGTCTGCAACGCGCCCTGCTGGCCAGTACCGCTTCGTTTGGGATGGTAAGAGCGATGATGGCCAAACTCTAGAACAGGGCGAGTACACGGTTCATATCGAAGTTGTTCGCGAACACGGTGGCCGTAATTACCTTCGTCAAAAAGTATCGCTAACAGATTCAAACGCTTCTTATGAGCTAAAGGCGACGGAAGAGACGGGTGAAATCACTCTGAACTACATCGCTAAATAGTAAGCACGAATAGCAAAAGCAAACTGAACAGAATAGACAGCAATCATCGTAGGCTCAGATAGAGCGACACGGCTAACAATTATAAATAATGGAATTGAACATGATGAAACAAACAAAAATCAAAGCACTTGCTCTAGCGGGTGTGATGGCATTCGGCCTAGCCGCAACGACAACAGCGCAAGCTCACCCGCGTTGGATACTACCATCTCACTTTACTGTATCGAAAGAAGGCGGTGACTGGCTAACGTTCGACGTGACTGCATCTCACGGTACGTTCGTTTTCGATAAGCCAGCAGGCAGTGAAAACGCTCATGTCATCATGCCAGACGGTCGCAGCGAGCGTCCAAACTTTGTTGTTCGCGGTAAACGTCGTTCAATCTTCGACTTCTATTTTGAAGAAGAAGGCACACACAAAGTGGCGATCAACAATGAGCCTTCTTACTACACGCAATACAAAGCGGGTCGTCGTGACACAGTGAAATGGATCAAAGCAAACAAAGCGGAACGTGATTCAGTTCTTCCTGAAAAGTCGCGTGACGTGGTAACACAAATCAGCTTCACTCGTGCAGAAAGCTACATCACAGTGGGCAAGCCATCGGATTCAGTCTTCAAAATTGAAGGCAAGCTACTTGAAATGAAGCCAGTAACGCACCCTTCAGACATCATTGAAGGTGAACCAGTGACTTTCCAATTCTTCTACAACGGTGAAATCCAGAAAGACGTGAAAGCGGAGATCACTCGAGAAGGCACGCTTTACCGTAACCACCAAGAGCAGATTGATGTTGTGAGTAACGAGAACGGTGAAATTACCTTCACTCCAGACGTAGCGGGTCGTTATGTAATGAAAGCGAACTACAAAGGTGAGTTGATTGACAACCCACTGGCAGACAAAGCAAGCGCGAACGTTCACCTAACGTTCGAAGCATTGCTTCAATAATCTGTGATATCGGGGCTCGATTCCTGATTAAGCAACTAAAAACTTAAGGGCTCATTTGAGCCCTTTATCGCTCAGTTAACTTCTGAGAATTTGCACTGTGGCTAGGGTACGAACCATGACAATAAAAACAAAACTAAAATCGATAATCATTCCATGCTTGGCACTGGGACTTGGTTTCGCGGCATTACCTGCGCAAGCACACTTTCCACTGATGAGTTGCTGGTTTGAAGGCAAAACCGTGGCCTGTGAAGCGGGTTACTCTGATGGTAGCAAAGCGATTGATTACGCGGTTGAGATGTACGACTACGAAGACAACTTGATTGCAAAAGAGATGACAGATAAACGCTCTATCGTTGAATTCCCAAATCCTGACACTGAGTTCTACCTTGTATTCGATTCAGGCCATGAGTTTCCTGTTGAAGTCGATGTTGTTGAGATCAGCGAGAAATGATGATTCAAGGCGTACGTGCTGACACGGGTGGCAGAGAAGGCAAATGGGTAGGGCTTATCATTGTGTTCATTCTGAGCTTTGCTACGGTCGCTATTCCATTTCATCAAGCAGAATCCCACGTAAAAGCGGTACTTGATCATCAAATTCTGGTGACCGATGTTGAACAAGAAAACTTGGCAATGTTGTCAGAGCTGCGTTTAGCGCATGAAGAGATTCGCGACCTGCGTATGGACTCTGATGGCGAATGGCCAAGTGTCGTATCACTTAAAGATGAATGGGTCGCGCCATTTGTTGAAGACCAGAGTTGGAAACGTAAAGGTTCTCATACTTGGTTATTGGACGAGCGTGGTTACTACTTTTCTACGCCAAGCGAATACGCGACACCAAGTGAACAAGCTGCACAAAGCGATCATGGCTTTGCTGATTCCTTTATTTTAAACGCGAACATCGTTTCTCCTGAAATCTGGATTTTCTTTGGTGGCGTAGCAAGTCAACCGACTAATTTTGATGAGAACACACTGGAATCTGCAGGCTGGAAAATGGTCGTCAATGAATCAGAAGTTGAGCAGCATGATGCTTCTTCACATTAATCCCGGACTCTCGAAAAACAAAATGCTCACTAATAATAAGAGATTTACTATGCGAATTATGACTCTGTTCATGTCGTTATTGGCGGTGTTCATGGCACCCAATGCATTGGCAAAAGAATACAAGATCGACAGCGACAAGCTGACGATTGGCATAACCCTTCAGCCTTACTACAGCTACGTAAAAGCGGTGGTGGGTGACAAAGTGAACATCCTTCCATTGGTTGATGCTGGCTTTAATCCGCATAACTACTTGCCACAACCGAATGATTTAAAGCGATTGAGCCAGATGGATGCGATCGTGGTAAACGGTATTGGTCACGATGACTTCGCGCTTAAAGTGATTTCAGCCGCGCAACGTGATGACTTAGTGGTGATCGAAGCGAACAAAGAAGTGCCTCTACTTCCAGCATTAGGTCAGTCTGTTGGTCAAGGTGCAGTGAACCCGCATACGTTTGTTGGCCTTTCTACAACGATTCAAAAGGTTTACACGATCGCGAGCGAAGTATCTAAGCTCGACCCTGACAACGCGGCGTTTTATCGTAAGAACGCGCGTAAATACGCCAAGAAATTTCGCTTTATGAAGCGTGATGCGATGTTGTCATTAGGTGAACTCGATACATCAGGCATGAAAGTGGCGACCACGCACAATGCTTATGGGTACATTCTGCAAGAGTTTGGTGTTGATGTCGCGGCGGTGATTGAGCCAGCACACGGTGTTGAGCCAAGTGCGAGCCAACTGCAAGATACGATCGAAAAGATCCGCGCTTCGGGCATTGATGTTCTGTTCTATGAGCTCAACATGCCAAACCGCTTTGTTGACACCATTGAAGCGGAAACAGGTGTTCAGCTTTACCGTTTTTCTCACATGACGCATGGCGAATATGAAGACGATAAAGTGGAAGTTGAGATGAAGAAAAACCTAGAAACGTTAATCGAAGCAATGAAATTTGCGGCGGCGAACCAAGTTAAAAGCGGGAACGCATAATGTTAGGTCCATCAATCTCAATTAATAAACTCGGCCTGCAATACGATAACAATGTGATTCTTGATGATATCTCGCTAGAACTTAAAGCGGGTGAGTGTCATGTGATTATGGGACCAAACGGTGGAGGCAAAACTTCTTTGTTGCGATCTGTACTTGGACTTACGCCTTTCTCTGGTCAAATCAATATCCACTGGCCAGAAAAGCCAAGTATTGGTTACGTTCCTCAAAAAGCGACCTTCGAATCGAGCTTACCTCTGACGGTCATGGACTTCGTGTTGCTTAACCAAACTCGAATTCCGCTATTTTGGCGTCGTAAGTCCAAGCAATTGGATCTTGCATTAGCACAATTGGATCGCGTCGGTATGGCGACACGTAGCGATCGCCGAATGGGACAGTTGTCGGGTGGTGAGCAGCAACGTGTGTTGTTTGCTCAAGCGTTGTTGGATAACCCAAGCTTACTGGTGTTGGATGAACCAACGACCGGTATGGATGAGCAGGGCGTTCGTTATCTTGAATCTCTAATTCGTGAATGTGTTGATGAAGGCCGTACGATCCTTGCGGTTCACCATGATGTAACCGCAGTGCGTCGCCTTGAAGCGAATGTGCATGTTGTGAATCGATTCTTGGTGGATAGTGGTCCACATGAACAGGTACTACATCCAAGTAAGATTGAGAGTCTATTCCAGCACTACAGCAGTGGCGCAGCTATCGTTAAATCGAAGGAGGTTGCGTAATGGAATGGTTACGACAACTTGCCGCAAGTGGCGTTGAAGCGGGTTGGTTATCAGACAGCTTCATGTATGCGTTCATGGTGAATGCCTTGGTTGCGGCGCTATTACTTGGCCCGTTATTAGGTGGCCTTGGTACTTTGGTGATTGCAAAGCGTCTCGCTTTTTTCTCTGAAGCGGTAGGTCACGCCGCATTAACTGGTATTGCTATCGGTGTTTTGCTTGGTGAGCCACCAGAAAACCCAATTATTGGTCTGTTTAGTTTCTGTATGATCTTTGCTTTGCTTCTTCATTTTGTAAGAAACAGAACCAATGTGCCATACGATACTTTAGTCGGAGTTTTCCTTGCGCTAGCATTGGCAGTAGGCGCGGCATTGCTGATGTACGTAGCACGTAAGATCAATATCCACATGCTTGAGAACGTGTTATTTGGATCGATTCTGACAGTAACAGACCAAGATTTAGCAATTCTCGCAGGCAGCTGCGCGATCATCATTTTGCTCTTGATACCGACGTTCAACCGCATTCTTTTGACTTGTATTAGCCCCGATATTGCCAAGGTTCGTGGCTATAACACCAGCTTCTACGACTACCTGTTTGTCATGATGATCACTCTAGTGACGATTGCAGCGGTGAAAATAGTGGGTGCGGTTCTGGTTGGCGCGTTATTGCTGATTCCTGGAGCTACGGCTCGATTGCTGACTAAACGCATGGGCAGCTTTGTTTTGTTGTCTGCGTTACTGGCAACCATCGCGTGTTTGGTCGGAACAGTATTACCGATGGAACTTAAACTGCCAGTACCATCCGGTGCTTCAATCATCATCGTTTCTGCAACGTTTTTCCTAGCGGCAACGCTATACCGAATTGTAAGAAAGGCATAATCATGACTTCTTTAATGAATCGTATTTCAAGTTCACTAAAAGCAACGGCTCAAGTGAGTGCGGTCAGCAGCATGTTGTTAGGTGCCTCAATGGTGTCTTTCAGCGCTAATGCCGAAGATATCCTAACCAGTACGCCGGTGACCTATGCGTTGGCGACTGAGCTCACCAAAGGCACTGACATTACGACTGAATACTTACCACCAAAACGCTACGGTATTGATCGCTTGCCTAATTGGTTTGGCACTAAGGGGGCGAGCAAAGTCCTTCAATCAGGAGAAAAGGCGACCGTAGCATTAACGCTGTCATCTATCTGGCAAGCTGATCCTACATTTGTATACGCAAGACAAGGCAACATCCGTTTGGTAGAGGTGGATGCGGCTCAAGCGACTACTCCACGAGCACAAGGTGTCGCTGCGCTGACGTTATCAAATGGTGAAGTGTCTAAGTACGCGTGGTTAAACCCGACAAACTTAACGCGTATGGCGGCAATTGTGGCTGATGACTTTAAGCTATTGTGGCCAGCGCAAGCAAACACGATTGATAGCAACTTACAGCGTGTAATGCTTGATGTTCGTGAACTGATTAACAAACAACAAGCGGTATTACTGGATAACGACGTAGATTCAGTGTTGTTGCTTTCAGAAAGCTTGGAAGATTTTGCTTCGGGTAGCCAACTGTTTGTTGAAGCGCGTATGTTCAAAGCAGAACTGGAATGGACAGAGCAAGATAAAGCGAAACTCAAAGCGATGTTTTCAGAAGATGACGCGTTATGGTTAGTCACAGCGAAAAAGCCAACGACGTTGATTAAGTCGCTGGTACCGAATGAGCGAATTCTTGTTGTTGATTCCGTAGACCGTTGGGGAAGAGCAGGGATTAACGCAAAAACGCCATTTGCTCGCTGGGAAGTTGAGCCTTTCAAAGGTTAAGTGGTTAAAACAATTTAGCTAATAAACCGCTCGTTCAAAAAAGCAGCCCAAATAGAGGCTGCTTTTTTTGTTCTTGTCCGTTGGCTCTGGTCAGAGTGCTGGGCAAGAATACTGCTAGTTTAAAACTTACTCTGCAGCTTTTGTATCTTTAGTTTCGATACCAGCTTCTTCAGATTCAACAGAAGCTTCTACCGATCCTTCCGCTTGCTCTTGAGCGGCTTTTGCTTGCTCTTCAGCTTCCATTTTTGCGCGGTCAGCTTTAGAAATATAGCGAGGCTTGTTGCTACCATGCAGTTTAGACGTCGCCTGTTTCTGTCTTTTCTTTAGAATTTGATTGATTTTTTTCTTACGGTTCATTGCTGCATAGCCTTGTATTTAGTTTATGCGGTGGAGGATAATCATTTTAGATCTAGAACTCAATATTTACATGGTATTCAGCAAGGAAAATATCACTATGCAGGCAGTCGAGACCGCACGTTTAAGATTAAGAATGAGCACACCTCAAGATGCGGCGTTTATCCAACGATTATATGGCTCAGAAGATTTCCTGCGTTACATCGGAGACAAGGAAATTACAGATACTGGCAAGGCTGTTGAATACATCGAAAACAACATTCTTAAGATGTATAGAGAGAAGGGTGTGTGTTTACTGATGGTCGAAATGAAAGAGTCTTCAACGCCAATCGGTGTCTGTGGTTTGATTAAAAGAGACACACTAGAGGCGCATGATATTGGTTATGGTTTTGTCCCTGAAGTCTATGGGCAAGGTTTTGCATTGGAAGCGGCGCAAGCGATAATTGAACAAGCTCAACATAATGCTGATATCGATCATTTAGTTGCCATCACGACCTCTGATAATATTCGAAGCATCGCACTGCTGACTAAGTTGGGTTTTGTGTTTGAGCGAGTCGAGGACGTGTTAAGTGAAAACGTCAACCTCAACCTGTACGGTTTATCACTGAGTAATTAATCATGTTTCAACATAACAATATTCTGCAAGGCGAACTCGCAACCGAGTACAAAACTGTTATTGCGATGGTGCACATCTATTGCAAAGATCACCATGGTGCGGTTCGTCAAAATAACGCGTTATGTGAAGAGTGTGAGCAACTGTTGCGTTATGCAGAGACGCGACTTGATCGCTGTCCTTATGGTGAGGCGAAACCAACCTGCAATAAGTGTCCAATTCATTGCTATAAGCCTGACCCTAAAGAGCAGATGCGTTTAGTGATGCGATATGCTGGGCCAAGAATGCTACTCAAGCATCCGATTTTAGCGGTACGACATTTGATACATGAGAAGCGGAAAGTGCCAGAGAAGCCATTGCCGAATGTGTCGAACCGCCATATCCGAATGAATAAGAAGTAACACATTGTTTACTGTGTGAAAGTATGTGTAATGTGAAAGTAATCGAAACAAAAAAGGTCTGATTACTCAGACCTTTTTGATGTAGATACACTTCTATCTAAGCTTGAATGCAGCTAGGTAGCTAGGTAGCTAGGTAGCTAGGTAGCTAGGTAGCTAGGTAGCTAGGCAGGTAGACAGGTAACTTATGCCGCTTGAGGCTCGTCGTAGGTCACTGTGAGGTTGTTGATCCAGCGTCGGCTCAAGTATCGGTGCGAGCATATAGCTAACTTCACCACTTCTTCTACCAACATCAGACCATAGATGTATTTGAAATCCCATCCAGCGACAAACGCACTGTAAACACATACTGGAATACCCACCATCCACATCGCGATGAAATCCATTCGCAGGCAAAAAGCGTTATCACCACCAGCACGAATAATACCGTTAATGATCACCATGTTGAGCATGCGAATGACTACCGCAAAACACATAATAGTCATTGCAGGTGCAGCGAGTGGGTACAATGCATCGGTAGAAAGGTTTAGCCATGATAGAACATGTTCTTTACCCATAAACAGTAGCAACCCAACGACCGCGCCAAAACCAACGACGGCTTTAATGAATGTTAGACCCATGCTCATCGCGTCATCAAATTCATCACGGCCTAATGAATGGCCTAACAAAACAGAACACGCCACTGAGATACCAAAGAAGATCGAGTAACACAGCGATTCAAATGGTGCGAGCATCGAGAACACGGCAAGCTCAGTCGTGCCCATGTGACCGAAGATCATTTGATATGCCATGGTACCCATTGCCCACAACACAGCATTCATCGTCAACGGCAAAGCAATGCGACGGTAAGACAACCACAATGACGGGCGATGTGGTGAGCTCGGTGTCGTTAATAGCCAATGTTTACGCATACGCATGTAGCTATACATTAAGCCCACTTGAATCAATCGCGCTAAGGTTGTTGCCAATGCCGCACCTGCTACGCCCATTGCTGGAATGCCGAAAGCACCTTTAATAAGAACGAAGTTAAGCGCAATGTTGAGTGCGATGGTAACGCCACCTAATAATAGCGGAGTTACGGTGTCACCTGATGAGCGCATGCTAGCTTCTACCACGACAACAATGTGAGTCAGAAGTAGAACAGGGAAGCCATACCATAGGTAAGTCGCACCAAGTTCAATCACGGTTTGATCGCTGGTTTGCAACATCATTAAAAACTGAGAACCAAGAGTGATGATTGCAGTAACAGGCAACAGAACTTTTAAGCCAAATATCATCGCAATCGAGGATACTGTTCGTGCGCTTTTTCGGTCATTCTTTCCCCAGTATTGAGCGACTAATGTACCGTTTGCTGAGGCCAACCCTGCCATAATCATAATCGCAACGAAGTGCCATTTTGACGCAATTCCCACAGCAGCAGCTGCTTCCATACCATAATCACTGACCATTAATACGTCAGCAAGGGCAAGAATAGCGACAAGCGCACTTTGCAAAGCAACAGGCAAACCAAGTTTAACGATACGAGGTAAGATGCTCTCTGGCTTGTTATTCATAGATGAGTTAGGGTTGATGTTAGTTGTCATAAGCTCTCCGATTTATGGCAGAACTATAGTGTTTTGAGCGAAGTAACAACATGTTTAAAAAACAACAAAACCTGTGCGAATCCGTCATTGATTCAATGAGACCAAAATCAACTTGGCACGATGATGTTTTTCTCGCTGAACAGTGCAAAGAACGTTTTTTGACCGTTGAAGATATTCCAGAGATGAAAAGCTTTGGTGTCTATATGGGCGGCATGGCGAAGCTATATGATGGCTACTGGGTTGAGCGCGAATCCGTTAATGTTCATACGTTGATTTTTACTCAAGAAGGGGGCGGAATTCTAACCACTTCAACTTCGGTACAAGCGATTACGCCTTATACGCTGGTGGTTCTTCCTGCCGAAACCCCATTTCGTTTTGAGCTTGATCCTCAATACAACTATTGGAAAATGGCGTGGATGCTGACGCCCGATACGCAGCAATGGCAGCACATAGCAAGTTTAGGTCAGGGGATAGTGCCGTTCGGAGAGTGTGAGCAGATCTGGTCATTAATGAACTTGGTTTACTTTGAGATAGGCGGTAGAGCCAGTTACCGTAAGTTACTTTTGAGTGAAATCATCCGAACGTTGACGGGGTTTGAACCCAAATCGACCAGCACCACAGCACGTGTTCAAGCACTCTATAACGAGATTGAAAGCAGTCTGCACCAGCCATGGACCGTCGCAGGGATGGCCGAAAGGGTGTTCATCAGTGAAGAGCAGCTCAATAGAGTCACCAAGACGCTATTCAACCTGTCACCACGCAGTAAATTGATTCAATTACGCATGGATAAAGCCACCAGTTTGCTGAAATATCAAGATTGGTCAGTCTCTATGATTGCGAATCGGTTGGGCTACAAAGATCCTTATAACTTTTCACATCGTTTCAAAAAACATTTTGGTCTGTCACCCAGCCAGTATCGAAAAAGCCATCGACTTCTTGGTTAGCCTTGCTTATTTCCTCGATCAATTACGCAAGATCAAGCTTTGCAGTAATATTACCGTATTGAGCTATCTATCAATTTAGTATTTTTACTCTATTCGGTACTATTGGAAATATCCAAGAGGGTGACTGCATATGCAATGCGAGGAATTAATGCACCAAGTTATCAGTGAGACGGATGATTTAGCTCTTCCGTCGAAGCTCATTTTAAACAATAAAGAGTTTCAATCAGGCACTAAAATCGTACGCAAGCAGGGTTGTGGTTCAATAATAGGAACGCTTGCTGAGCCTCATCGTAAAGTACTTTTCTATCTTTACCTGAACAGAGGCCAAGTGGTGAGCAAGCAAATTTTGAAGCGTGTAGGCTGGGCTGGTAAAGCGGTGACATCTGCATCTGTGTTGGTTGCTATTTACGAGATAAGGAGGATTCTTGACTGCCGTTGTATACAAACCGTTTCCAACGAAGGGTATGTCATGGAGTAATAAATAATCTTCTATTGATATCCTGTTAATATATTAATAATAAAAATTTAATCTCTTTACCGTACGAATTCCATTGATTATCGTCAAATCTAAAACGTCCACTTATAAGCGACGTTATATAAATACGATCGAATCTGACTTTGTCGCTGGCTATATAGTAAGGGAATGATATAAAAATGGACTCTTATCCTGCAATAGAAACGAACCACTCTGAAAACAACGTAGTACTTGAACTAAACGGTAAAATTGTTGAACTCAACACCAAACTCATTCGCAATGTTGAAAATGGTTACGTACTGGCTACCATGCCTTTGGCGTACCGAAAGATCATTTTATTTATGAATCGACATCGAGGTGAACTGTTCAGTGTTGGCCAATTAAAGAAGATTGGCTGGGAAAGTGAGAAAGTGACCAACTCATCTGTGATTGTTGCGATATCCGAAATTAGATCATTATTCGGAGACGGATTAATCATCACGATTACTGGTGAAGGTTACGTATTTCAACCTTAACCTTCTGAAATAATAGATTTTATTGCTATTTGCTATTTGCTATTGGTTTTTTGTCGATCTTTCCTCCAGGCGACATAAAACAAAAAGGGCTCTTAATTTAGACGGGAAGTCATAACTAAGAGCCCTAGTGATACAGTTCTTGTGCCTGTCTATTCCATTTACTCGCCTGCAATCTGTAGAGGAGAACGTTTTAGGCTAGCAATTAGCATGTAGATGGTTGTAGCGAGTAGAGACGCGAACAGGTAAGTGAATAAGCCTGCTTGTGAATCCATAAAGCTATCCGCAACCAATGGCCCTGCTACAGAGCCGATGCTGTAACACAACAACATAACTTGAGTCACTGAAACTAAGTAGCTCGGGTCTAAGTTACGACAACCCAAGTTAATCGCAATTGGGTAAAGTGCAAAGGTCGCCATACCTAAAACAAACAAGCTCATACCAAGAACGTAAAAATCATGGTTGATAGTGAGCACACCAATGCTTGCAACCCCTAGCAGGCAGAACAGAGCCATTAATAACACTTGTCCTATGTGGTGAGACAACCACGTCACCATTGGTTGAACGGCCATACCACCCATAATCACTAACGCCATCAAACCGCCAATGTCTTGGTGTGCGATGTTGCGCTGAGCGAGTTCTACAGGCATCAATCCGTAAATAGACCCAAGTGTTAACCCAGATACAATACAGCCAATCAAAGCGCTGTGACTTAGCTTGCTGATTTGTTTCAGTGATAAAGACTGCGCATCGTGAATTTGTGGTGCTGTTGCTTGTCCGTACATCAATACAATGATTGCTCCAAACAGCAAGGTGAACATTGCAATGAAAGGCACGCCGCCCGTAATACCAAGGTATCCGATGCCAAGTTGACCAACGGCCGAACCGCCATATAACGAACACATGTAAACCCCTAAACGTTTCGCACGTTGAGATTCTTCACCGCTCATTAGCCAAGATTCCACAATCACAAAGATCCCAGCGACTGATACACCCGCGACGAAACGAGCCAACAACCAAACTGATTGATGTGGCGCCAACGGTAATACAAGAATTGTTGCGATAAATACGCTAAGTGCAATGACGAAAGCGTCTTTGTGACCAACGCGAGCGATCGCACGCTCAATCAATAACGTACCCGCTAAAAGACCTGCATAAAAGGCACTCGCCAACCAACTCGATAGATTACTGTCTAAGCCATACTCAGACAGCATTAATGGTAATGAACTCATTAAGTAGCCTGAAGCGATCGCGTAAAAAGACAATGCAATAACAGGAACAGTTATGCGAGTTGTTGGTTGGATGTTGTCCAATGCAGGAGCCTCTAAATAGTAAAAGAAACGATGAATTTTCCGCGACTATGGGGGAGAAACTGAATTGGGTAAAACGAATAAAAATGGTCGTTAAGATAAAAGAAATTTATCGTGTTTGTTGGCTAAAATACCGTTGTGATATTTCATGTTTTCGCGATATTTTCTGCGGTTAAATAGCCGATAAAGCGTTGTTCAAACGACTATTTAATTTGAAAGACGGAGAGAGATTCGTTGTATTCATCAGATTTTAATTTAGGGCGTTTAATCGTGTTAGACCACTTCTTTTCGGTATTGTCTGGGCGAGCTGCCGCTCCACCTACGAAAGGCATGCCGAAAGTTCGCACTGTCCGAAAAACCCACTCTATCGGAGATCTCTTCAATACTCATATGCGTCGATGAAAGATAGTGTCGAGAGAGGTGAAATCGCACGTGATCCAATATTTTCTGATAGCTCGTGTCTGCAGCTTTAAGGTGTCTACGTAGTGTTCTAGAAGACATTCCTAATTCTGTGGATAGCGCCTCAATGGAAGGGTAACAGCCAGGCCTTTCAATAAACATTTGTGAGATCTTCTCTTTAAGGCTGGTGGGCGCGCTGACTCTAGCCAACATGTCGTCACAAGATTTCAAACACATTTGTAAGGTGATTGGGTTAGCCGTTGGTAAAGGTGAATATAGGCGTGTTGCATCGAACTGCCATTCAAGCTGCTCGCAATCAAACTCTACACGGCAACGGAAAATCTCCTGATAGAGATCGCCATAAGTAGGTTTAGGGTAAGGGAAGCGGATCACAAGAGAGGGAAACGGCTGTTGTAGCACTTCTTCACACAAACTTTGAATGGCGGAAAACCAATACTCACAACAGAAAGGCAACAAAGAGTCGAGCTCGATAAGTTGCTCAGCGCGAAAGTATCCGGTTTGATGTTCAACGGACATGGTCTTCTTGAGAACAGGGCCCGCAAGACGCAGATATTTGAAGCCCATTAAAAGAGCGTCTAACAGTGTCTCACTGCTGAACACTGCGTAACCCAACACACCAAAATCACTGAATCGGGCTTCCTGTCCAACTTTTAGTCCTAGCCCCTCTACGTTGGAACTCTCAAGCGCGTTACTGAACACCGCTAATTTTTGTGCGAGCGTGATGTGGGTATCTGGCGTATTAAGCTGGAACTCATCGATGTTACTGCCTTTCAATAACGTATCGACCGTCAAGGATGATGAAAAATAGCGAGACAATAGTTGAAGATCAAGAATTCCAAATGCCTGCATATCCGGTTCGTAAACTGCGGTGTATTCCATAATATGCCTCTTGTTGAGTGTTCTTATTCTATCTTAACCACGGACATCTTTTCGTCGGCTGTGTTGCAATTATGTCCGAATATCACCGTTTTTTGTCTTTTTGCAACCTTTGCAGAGTGTTATCAAAATGTTGTAATTTAATAAGTCATACACGGACACGTGTGCATAGGGTCGAAATAACAATAGATTAGAAACGAAAGCAAAGAGCAAATGAACATAGGTTAAACACATATTCGAAACAAAACACAACAACGTCTACGGTGACCGTGACTAATAGGTCTAAGCCGAATAAGGAGATCATGGATGCACAATCTTGCTGTTAACTTGGAGCGCAGCGCTTCGCTTTTCCCAAATAAAGTCGCTCTGCGAATGGGGACGGATGAAGTCAGCTTTTCTCAGTTGGAACAACTTTCTGGAAACGTCGCCGCTAATTTAAAGAGGCTGGGGCTCAAGAAAGGAGATAAGGTCGCGTTGTCGTGTCCGAATGTCACGTATTTCCCGATTGCCTATTATGGAATTCTGAAAGCAGGCTGCGTCGTGGTGCCTTTGAACGTGTTATTTAAAGCAAGAGAGATCGCTTACCACCTTAATGACTCGGACGCGAAAGCCTATTTATGCTTTGAGGGCAGTGAAGAGCTGCCCATCGGTCGTTATGGCTTACAAGGTTTCGAACAGGCAAACCATTGTGAGCACTTTGTCGAGATGCCCATCCCAACCGGCGCAGACACGACTTCAGAAAGAAACGAGCAGCATGAATCAATCGCTGACTGGTTAGCACAACCTTTGATCCCTTTTGAGTCTGTGGCTTGCCATGGTGATGATACCGCTGTGATTCTTTATACTTCAGGTACGACAGGTCAGCCAAAAGGCGCAGAGCTTTCTCACACCAATATGCAAACCAATGCCATGTCGTCACAGTATCTAATGCGATTGGAGTACAGCGACACCACAATGGCCACACTGCCTTTATTCCATAGCTTCGGCCAGACGGTCATGATGAACGCGAGTGTGCTAACAGGGTCGACCATGGTGTTGATTCCGCGTTTCGAACCGTCACTGGTGATCGAACAGATCATTAACCATAAAGTAAGCGTGTTTGCGGGCGTTCCAACCATGTATATCGCACTATTAAAGGCGGGAGAAGACTCCTCTAGTAGTTTAGAAATAAGCAAACGCTCTGAACAGGTTAAACACAGCTTGAGGTTGGGTGTTTCTGGCGGTGCTTCTATGCCACTTGAGGTTATTCGACAGTTTGAGTCTCGCTTTGAGCTTCCAGTATTAGAAGGCTATGGTTTATCAGAAACAGCGCCAGTTGCGACCTTTAATCATATTGATGGTGACCGATTGTCTGGCAGTGTGGGTCAACCTTTGTGTAGTCACCTTATCAAGATCACTGATATACAAGGCAACTCAGTCGCCATGGGTGAATTGGGCGAAGTCTGCATCAAAAGCCCAAGTGTCATGAAAGGCTACTATCAAAGGCCAGAAGCTACGGCGGAAGCCATTAGAGATGGTTGGTTCCTAACCGGAGATATCGGACGCACCGATGAGCACGGCAACTTGTTCATTGTTGACCGAGTCAAAGACATGATTATCCGTGGTGGTTACAACGTGTATCCGCGCGAAGTTGAAGAAGTTTTGATGTGCCATCCTGATGTCGAAATGGTCGCCGTTGTGGGTGAGCATCATGATCGCCTAGGTGAAGAGATTCACGCTCATGTGGTGCTGCATGAACATACGCAATGTGATAGCGAAGTACTGATAGCTTGGTGTCGTGAACAATTGGCCGACTACAAATACCCTCGTAAGGTGTTTATTCGTAAAGGGCTACCAATGACAGCAACCGGCAAAATTTTGAAGCGAGAACTACACCCACTAGAAATAGCGGAGGCAACCAATGGATAGTTATGATTTTATTGTTGTTGGCGGTGGTTCAGCGGGGTGTGTCATGGCTTCTCGGTTGTCGGAAGATCCTAATGTCACTGTTTGCTTGTTAGAAGCGGGCGGTAAAGACACGAGCCCATTCATTCATACACCCGTTGGCGTGGTGGCTATGATGCCAACCAAACTCAATAATTGGGCTTTCGAAACCGTTGAACAGCCGGGTTTAAATGGTCGTAGAGGTTATCAGCCAAGAGGTAAGACACTTGGCGGGTCTAGTTCTATCAATGCCATGATGTACGCTCGTGGGCACTGTTCCGACTACGATACATGGGTAAGCATGGGTAATGCGGGATGGAGCTATGATTCGTGTCTGCCTTACTTCAAGAAAGCCGAAAACAACGAAGTTCATCAAGATGAGTTTCATGGTCAAGGTGGTCCTCTTAATGTGGCAAACCTTAGATCGCCAAGCCCTATGCTGGAACGTTATTTAACGGCGTGTGAATCGATAGGTGTGCCTCGTAACGAGGACATTAACGGTGCTGCTCAGTTTGGGGCGATGCCGACCCAGGTCACTCAGCTGAATGGTGAACGATGCAGCGCTGCCAAGGCTTACTTAACGCCAAACCTTTCACGATCGAATCTCACGGTCGTTACTAAAGCCACCACACATAAGGTCTTGTTTGAAGGTAAGAAAGCGGTTGGCGCTGAATATGGCTCGGACGGACAGCGTTATCAGATCAGATCCAACAAAGAGGTGATTCTATCTGCTGGTGCATTTGGTTCTCCCCAGTTGTTATTACTGTCTGGTGTCGGTGCTAAAGCTGAACTAGAGGCGCACGGAATTGAGCTGGTTCACGAACTACCCGGTGTCGGCAAGAACCTCCAAGACCATATCGACTTAGTGCATTCTTACAAATGCAGCGAAAAGCGTGAAACTTTTGGTATTTCATTGCAAATGGCCTCTGAAATGACCAAAGCTCTGCCGCTATGGCACAAAGAACGTCGTGGCAAGATGACCAGTAATTTTGCAGAAGGGATAGGCTTTCTCTGTTCAGAAGATCATATCGCCGTGCCGGATTTAGAGTTTGTATTTGTCGTCGCTGTGGTAGATGACCACGCCCGAAAAATACATACCAGTCATGGGTTTACCTCTCACGTCACCTTGCTACGACCGAAAAGCATAGGAACCGTAACGCTTAATAGTAGTGATCCTTATGATCCGCCTAAGATCGATCCTGCGTTTTTCAGTCATCCTGAAGATATGGAGATCATGATTAAGGGCTGGAAGAAGCAGTATCAAATGTTAGAGAGTTCGGCGTTTGATGACATCCGTGGCAATGCTTTCTACCCAGTGGACGCCAGTGATGACAAGGCTATCGAGCAAGACATTCGTAACCGTGCAGACACTCAGTATCACCCGGTCGGGACCTGTAAAATGGGCCCTAGTAGTGATTCATTAGCCGTGGTAGATAACGATCTTAAAGTTTTTGGATTGGATAATTTGAGAGTCATTGATGCTTCTGTGATGCCGACATTGATTGGGGCAAACACCAACGCGCCAACCATTATGATTGCTGAAAAAGTCGCAGATCAAATCAAAGGGGAATACGGGTTAGGTCAGCAAGAATCTAGTATTCAAGCGAAAGGCGAAGCTGTGGTTTAATTCAAGAAGTTAAGTGATAACCATAAATAAAACAGTAGGTTAGATAGTCTTGATTTGATAAGACTCTCTAACCTATTTTTTGTACGCTTGCTTCAAGCACAAGCTAAATCAAAAGCGATATAAAATACGGGTCTACTTGGCCAGCGCTTGATTAAGCCATTGATCAAATTGGCCTTTTGGTAACGCACCGTTAATCGTATCGACACGTTTGCCATCTTTAAACACCATCACCGTCGGAATACTTCTGATTTGGTACATCGCGGCAAGCTGCTGCTGAGCTTCAGTATCAATCTTAACGAATCGAACATCTCCCGAACGCTCTTTAGCAACGTCACTGAACACTGGCGCAAAGCCAACACATGGGTTGCACCATGTTGCCCAGAAATCGACAACCACAGGCTGTGAACTGTTCAAAATAGATTGGAAATTCAATGATGTGCCTTCAATTGGCGCGCCATCTAGTAATGCGTTTTTGCATTTACCACAAGTTGGGCTTTCTGAAATTCTTTCTGAAGGAACGCGGTTTATGCCATTACAAGAAGGGCATCGTGTGTTGAATGTAGACATAACTTTCTCTTTTTATTGTAACTCCGTTGCTAACGCGATTTACGAATCACGCACGGAGCGCTTATACTGTTTAAAACTAGAATACGATACTTAAATAAAAACAAACAATAAACAGGTAAATGATGACAAAATTTTACGCCGAAATTACTGGCTGGGGAAAGTGTCTGCCACCAGCCGTGCTGTCCAATGATGATTTAAGCACTTTCATTGATACGTCTGACGAGTGGATTCGAACTCGAACTGGTATCGAAAACCGTCGTATCAGTCATGTAAATACCTCTGAGCTAGCGACTATTGCAGCGAAACATGCCATGGCGTGTGCTGGCCTAACAGCCGAAGATATCGACCTCGTGATCATCGCGACGTGCAGCCCAGACTCCCTTATTCCAAATACCGCATCTAAGGTTCAACAGAACTTAGGCATTAAGAGTGCAGCGGCTTTCGATCTTAACGCAGCGTGTACTGGCTTCATTTACGGTGTCGAAACGGCGACTCGACTGATTCAGGCTGGTAATTACCGCAACGCCATCGTTGTGGGTGCTGAGCGTCTGTCATTCTTCATTGATTGGACCAAGCGTGACACTGCAGTTCTTTTCGGTGACGGCGCTGGCGCTGTGGTTCTATCTCGCACCGAAGAACAAGTTGGCTTACAAGAAGCTCAGATCGGTTGTGACGCCGAAGGCCGCGATATTCTAGCGGTACCAAAATTCGGTACGTCTATGGATCGCTTTGCTGCTGA
Organism: Vibrio sp. QJM3NY_26; assembly: GCF_057786005.1. Lineage (NCBI taxonomy): Bacteria > Pseudomonadati > Pseudomonadota > Gammaproteobacteria > Vibrionales > Vibrionaceae > Vibrio > Vibrio sp. QJM3NY_26. The sequence continues at coordinate 1,625,238 of NZ_CM173516.1, forward strand.
TAACGGTTACTGGGACTTTGATTTCGTTGGTAAAGAGATCTTCAAACGCGCAGTGAAAGGCATGGGCGCAGCGGCGCACACAGTCTTGAGTCGCACAGGTATCTCAACCGACAACATTGACGTTGTGATTCCGCACCAAGCGAACATCCGAATTATTCAAACTCTTTGTGACATGGCGGGTATCGATCGCGAGAAAGCGTTTGTTAACATCCAAAATTACGGCAACACATCGGCTGCTACTGTGCCAATTGCATTATGTGAGTCGCTAGAGCAAGGTTTCGTTAAGCCTAACGACAACATTCTTGTTGCGGCATTTGGCGCTGGTTTAACTTGGGGCGCTGGCCACATTAAATGGGGTAACCGTGTTGAACCGCTAGGTCAATCAGATGCTAAGCTTCCAGAAGCTGATAAATCCGCTTTAGAGCTTCTAGAAAGAGCCATTTTACACTGTAAAACACACCCGAATTCAGCGAGCGAATAACGCTGATGGGTACAGTCGTCAAAGTACGTCTTATGACTAAAGCCGACCTTGATGAGGCGGCTTTAGTCCACCAAGCTGCATTTGTTCGACAGCAAAATTCGCGAGAGTGGTTACAATGTAACTTAAGCGCTTCACCACGCTTTCTTAACTTTGTTGCGGAGAGTGAAGGTGAGATCTTGGGTTACATCATCTGGGTTCAGAAAAGCGGGTTTAGACCTGAAGCTGTTTTAGAACTAGAGCAACTTGCCGTGTTACCAAGCGTGCAAGGGCAAGGATTGGGAAAAACGCTGATTCTAGACTCCTTGCCGCAAGTGAAGCAGAAGCTAGCAGAGCAAGGCTCGACGCTCAAACACGTGCTAGTGACCACCAGAGCAGACAACTTTGCACAAAAGCTTTATCAATCTACGTTGGGTGCAGAAGTCGAAACCACGATTTCAAACCTGTATTCTGCTGATGAAGTACTTATGATCGCTCGCAATATAGGTGAGCGAATCTGATCGCTGAGTTTTTAGAACCAATTATAATCAGCGGTATAAATCGACTTACGTTTAATTAGGGACTTCTACAGTCCCTTTTGTTATTTCTTAGGAAGTGTTTTGAAGAAAGTTTTAGCAATTGGCTACGTTTGGCCAGAACCGAATTCATCGGCGGCGGGTAGCCATATGATGTCACTTTTACGCCTGTTCAAGAGACAAGGTTGGTCAGTTGAATTTGCAACGCCAGCTCAAGAAACCGAGCACATGATCGATCTTTCTGAAGAGGGCATCACAAGCCAATCTATACAGTTGAATTGCGACAGCTTTGACCAATACATTGAAGAGCTGCAACCCGATGTCGTGATGTTCGACCGTTTTATGATGGAAGAGCAGTTTGGTTGGCGTGTTGAGAAAGTATGCCCGAATGCATTTAAGTTACTGGATACTGAAGATTTACAGTTCCTACGTAACGCGCGCCATGAAGCTGTTAAGAAAGAGACTGAACTGACCAAAGCGCATTTGTACAGTGACTTAGCGAAACGTGAAATTGCCGCGATTCTACGCTGTGATCTTTCGTTGATCATTTCAAGTTACGAGATGGAACTTCTTCAATCTGAGTTCAATATCGATCCAAAACTGCTTCATCATCTGCCTTTCATGGTTGATCTTAATACGCTACCTGAAAGCACGAAAAGCTTTGAAGAACGTAAGAATTTCATGACGATAGGCAATTTTAGACACGCACCTAACTGGGATGCTGTGCTGCAGTTACAGAAGATTTGGCCGAAGATTCGCAAACAGCTACCTGACACTGAACTTCATATTTATGGATCGTATCCGCCGCCAAAAGCGACCGCATTACACAACCCTAAAACCGGTTTCCATATCAAAGGTTGGGCTAAAGATGCTCAAGAAGTGATGGAAGATGCGCGTGTTTGTGTTGCTCCATTACGTTTTGGCGCTGGCATTAAAGGTAAGTTGCTTGATGCGATGAAGCTGCAAACTCCGAATGTAACCAGCGAGATCGGCAGTGAAGGCATGCTACCGCAAGGTGAACTGCAATGGCCGGGTGCGGTTGCTGATGATATCGACGAGTTTGTTGAACAAGCTGTCGGTCTATACAAAGATGAAGAGAAGTGGCTTAAGGCACAAAGCCAGTGTCATTCAATCCTTGAAGCGCACTACGAGCAGAATCAACTGGGTGACAAATTGATTGAGCGATTAACTGCGTTAGAGTCTGAACTTGAATCTCATCGACTGGATAACTTCTTTGGTTCAATGCTCAAGCACCACAGCATGGCGAGCACCAAGTACATGTCGCAGTGGATAGCTGAAAAGAACAAGATCAAATAGCTGTTCTTTGAGAGGACAGAATAAATCTTAAGCCCTTAGGTTAACACCTAGGGGCTTTTTCATGCGGGACGCTTTTTAATTCCAGATTTACAAACCGAAACATAGTGTCATTACATTAGCATTGACTAATTTATATTTATTAGTAAACTCTAATTTAAATTGAGAGTCATGAGTTAATCGACGTTATGGGAGAGGTCAGTGATGAGTTTAATACCTTGGGATGCATTTTTTGGTGGCATGCTGCTAGGCGCGTCGGCAATTGTTCTGATGTTGGGTATCGGGCGAGTTGCGGGGATCAGTGGAATCGTTAGCCGCTTATTACCGTCTAGAAAGAACAAAAGATTAGAATCAGGATCTGAATCCAGCTCGGATACCAACACAGAGAAAACCGAAAAACATTGGCGACTTGCTTTTGTTGTCGGAATGATCGCGAGCGGTTGGTTATTGATTCCAACGGGCTACCAACTTCCGCAATTAGAAGAGATCAACTTCGCAGCGGTTATCATAGCCGGACTATTGGTGGGCTTCGGTACCAAGATGGCGAACGGTTGTACTAGCGGTCATGGCATTGTGGGCATGGCGCGCTTGTCTAAACGTTCAATTGTCGCGACCTGTGTATTTATGGGTGTCGCGATGGTAACAGTGTTGGTTAAAAACCTGATTGGCTTGGGGGCATAATGAAAAACTCTTCATTTACTATCGTTATCGGCTTGCTCGCAGGTATTCTTTTCGGCTCTGGCATGATCATTTCAGGCATGGTTGATCCTAACAAGGTACTCGGATTCTTAGACATTACCGGTAACTGGGACATTAGTTTGGCATTCGTTATGGGTGGCGCGCTGTTGGTCTTCGCTCCGTTTTACCATCTGGTCATTAAAAAGCGCTCTCAAGCCGTCAATGGTGAACCTTTAGATAGCAGTAATAATCCACTAATAGATAGAAAGTTGATCTTAGGTTCAACTTCTTTTGGTTTAGGCTGGGGGATTGCAGGCTTTTGCCCAGGGCCTGCAGTAACCAGCCTTAGTGGCGGTAACCCTACGGTATGGTTGTTCGTCTTAAGTATGCTGGTGGGGATGTGGCTAGCGGGTCGAACCAATAAAGGTTGCTAGCAGTACGCCTACCATTTCTTGCATGGCTGAGAGGATTCGATCTTATCTGACCAAACAGAGAGGCTGACCCGCTTTCAGTAAAAGCCAGTCAGCCTCTTTCTATATCTACTGTTTTCTATTATTTGCACTTATCTACAATCTGCAGTTATCTATAACTTACTGTTTGATCGTTGTTGAAACTGGGCAGTGGTCGCTGAGTTTGTAGTCCAGCACATCTTGCGTTTCAAACACCTTTTGTTTCGCAGGAGAGGCATCCAAGGACTTGCTCACAACAATATGGTCAATCACCGAACGAAATTGATGCGTGCGATGGTTATTGCGGTTTGAGCGTACCTTACAATCTGCTCGAGTTTTTCTTGTTGCCAACTGAGCATCGGTATTTTGCGTCATATCTTTCCACGTCCAATCTCTTGAATAGGAGAGGTTATGGTTAAAGTCGCCCAGAATCGCGTAGTCTTCACCATTACGTTCTCTTTGCTGTATCCACTTATTCAGTTGCTTAGCTTGGTCTTTAAGTCTTGAACAGTCACGGTTCGACTTGTAAGCGCCGCTGCATCCGGCCTTTAAGTGCACTGACAACATGTGAATTGGCTTTGTATCCGTTTCTACAACCATATAGCTTGCAAACCTAAGCTTGCTGTTAGCACTCGCTTCCAGAGGAAAGTCAGCGTAGTCGGTGAGTGTGATTCCTTTACGAACCGCGAAGCCCGTATATTGGTTCACTTCTTTGAATTGTCGGTTACTGTTTTTGGGCAATGAACGATCAGACATCAAGATTTTGTATTGATCGCCAGCGATGCGTTGAATGGCATTGACGTCATCGACTTCTTGAAAAGCGACCACATCCGCATTTAAGGATTGGAAATACTGTTCGAGTTTATCGAACTCTGCTTGGTTTCGTTTGGAAGAAAACTTATTCACAGCCTCGTTGGTTGATAACCATTCGATATTCCAACTGGATATGGTCAAAGGTTCAGCAAATGTCTGGCTACTGAGTAAGCAAGCTAACATTATCCACTTTTGAAGTCGTTTCATCCCAAATATCCCTAATTTTGGTGTCCAATATAGTTGAGCCGTTATCCTACAACACTTACCAAAAATTCAACTCTTTTTAGCAGTTTTTTTATTGTTACATTGTTTCTTTTCGACTTGAGAACTCACGTAATAATATTGGATTTATCTTGTTCAGCGTGCGCGTTTTATTGATCCAAATCAATACTCAAAGTTGGTGGTTCTCGTTAAATACGCCACAATATCTAGTGTTAGTTAAACGATAAATCGCTCTATATAGTGTGTTTGTGGATAAGTCTGTGAATACCTCAAGAGTAAGGAGAAGTGGTGAAATCAATCGTAATCAAGCGTGATGGCTCAAGAGCTCCATTCAGTAGAGATCGTATCCAAGCTGCAGTGGAAGCAGCATCAGACAAAGCCGATAAGGAAATTGCTATTTATGCTCTGAATGTGGCATTAGCAGTTGAGTTGAAGCTCGAAGACTACGATGAAGTTCATATTTCTGAAATTCAGACTTTGGTTGAGAACGAGCTAATGCAGGGACCATATAAGTCTCTAGCTCGTGCCTACATCGAGTATCGTCATGACCGCGACATCGCACGTGAGAAGCAAAGCGCTTTAACTCGCGAGATCGAAGGTTTGATCGAAGAAAGCAATGTTGATCTGATCAATGAGAACGCCAACAAAGACGGTAAAGTTATCCCAACTCAGCGTGATTTGCTGGCGGGTATCGTGGCTAAACACTATGCAAAAACTCACATTTTGCCGCGTGACATCGTACAAGCTCACGAGTGTGGTGACATTCATTACCACGATCTAGACTACGCACCGTTCTTCCCAATGTTTAACTGTATGCTTATCGACTTGAAAGGCATGTTAACGCATGGCTTCAAGATGGGTAACGCGGAGATCGACACGCCTAAGTCTATTTCTACAGCAACAGCGGTAACCGCGCAGATCATCGCGCAAGTCGCGAGCCACATCTATGGCGGTACTACGATTAACCGTATCGATGAGGTTCTAGAGCCTTACGTTATGGCGAGCTACGAGAAGCATTTATCACTAGCGAAAGAGTGGGACATTCATAGCCCAGAAGCTTTTGCTATCTCTCGTACCGAGAAAGAGTGTTACGACGCGTTCCAATCTCTGGAATACGAAGTAAACACGCTACACACGGCTAACGGTCAAACACCATTCGTTACGTTTGGTTTTGGTCTAGGCGAAAGCTGGGGTTCGAAACTTATCCAGCAATCTATCTTGAAAAACCGCATTGCAGGTTTGGGTAAGAACCGCAAAACAGCGGTATTCCCTAAACTGGTGTTTGCAATCAAAGATGGTTTGAACCACCAGAAGCAAGATCCAAACTACGACATCAAGCAATTGGCGCTTGAGTGTGCGTCTAAGCGTATGTACCCAGACATTCTTAACTACGACAAAGTAGTAGAAGTGACAGGGTCATTTAAAACGCCTATGGGTTGTCGTAGCTTCTTGAATACTTACGAAGAAAATGGTGAGTTGATTCACGAAGGCCGTAACAACTTAGGTGTAGTTAGCCTCAACTTGCCACGTATCGCGATTAACGCGAAGCAAGATATGGTTAAGTTCTACGAACTGCTTGATGAAAAATTGAAGCTGGCTCGTCGTGCTCTAGAGACTCGTATCTCTCGTCTAGAAAACGTCAAAGCACGTGTTGCTCCAATCCTATATATGGAAGGTGCATGTGGTGTTCGCTTGAAAGCGGACGACTCTATTGCCGATATCTTCAAGAACGGCCGTGCTTCTGTTTCTCTCGGCTACATTGGTATCCACGAAGCAATGACTGCGCTTTACGGCACAGATGTTCACCTGTATGACGACGGCGAAATGCGTGCTAAAGCGCTTGAGTTAGTGGAGTACATGAAGCGTGAAGTGGAATCTTGGACCAAAGAAACAGGTTACGCGTTCAGCCTATACGGCACACCAAGTGAAAACCTATGCAGCCGTTTCTGCAGCATTGATACCAAAGAGTTTGGTGTGATTGATGGCGTGACAGACCGTGGTTACTACACAAACAGCTTCCACTTAGACGTGCAGAAGAAAGTGAACCCATACGACAAGATCGATTTCGAGATGCCTTATCCTGAAATCTCTAGTGGTGGTTTTATCTGTTACGGCGAATTCCCGAACATGCAGAAGAACATCGAAGCACTAGAAAATGTATGGGATTACAGCTACACACGTGTTCCTTACTACGGCACCAACACGCCGATTGATGAGTGTTACGAATGTGGTTACAACGGTGAGTTCGACTGCACAAGTAAGGGCTTTACGTGTCCTAAATGTGGCAACCACGACTCAACCAAAGTGTCGGTAACGCGCCGCGTATGTGGTTACCTTGGTAGCCCAGATGCACGACCGTTTAACTTCGGTAAACAAGAAGAAGTTAAACGTCGCGTGAAGCACCTTTGATCTAACGAAGGATCTTAGTAAGATCTGCGATCTTTAGCTAGCTCACTCACTTAGAAGAGCTACGTTTCAAGACATAAGATTGGTATCGGCGCTATGTCGATGCCAATTCTTTCGTTTCAGCTGTTACAGCACTTCACTTCAAACTATTAAGCAATAACGAGTTTTCAATACTGCCTTATGAATTATCACCAATATCACCCAATCGACGTTGTAAACGGCCCAGGAACACGCTGCACTTTGTTTGTGTCGGGTTGTGTACACCAATGTCGCGGGTGCTATAACCAGTCGACACAAAGATTGGACTCTGGGCATTTGTTTACTCAAGAGCTACAAGACCAAATTATCTCTGACCTCAATGATCCGCGAATTAAGCGTCGTGGTTTATCGCTTTCTGGTGGCGATCCTCTGCATCCTGCAAACGTGTCTGAAGTGCTTAAGCTTGTTCAGCGTGTAAAAGCAGAATGTGAAGGTAAAGATATTTGGATGTGGACGGGTTATGAGTTAGATGAGCTTGATGAAAAGCAGAAGCAAGTATTGGAATACGTTGATACCCTGATTGACGGTCGTTTCGAACAAGATAAAGCGGACCCAATGTTAGATTGGCGTGGTAGTTCAAACCAAATCATCCATCGATTTACTGACTTATAAACTTATAAACTTATAAACTTATAAGGTTTGTTATGATTCAGTATTCTCGTGAACAGAAAAAGAAACAGAAAAAAGGGCTTCATCGTTAGCGCAATGCTACAAATCAGCCCTTGGGTGTGAGTTCTTTTGAATCTATCGCCCGATACCTAAGTGTTGGTTTGGCGCCTGTTTAAATAGGAATGTGCTCAGGCTCATCAATTAGGTTGTTTATCCATTTCTTGGATTGAATCCTCTTACTGGTTAGAACGATTTTGGCTAGTTCTTCCAGCAGCACAATCATCAAAACCCATTCTAGCGGCCACCTCAACACCAGAGCAGTATAGTAGGCAAGGGGAATACCAATCGCCCATTGGCCAAACAGATCGATGAAGATGCTGTAGTTGATATCGCCACCGCTTTTCAGCACTCCGCCGATACCAACCATATTGAAGACTCTCAGTATCATGCCGAGTGCCATGACTAAGGTGACGTTTACGGCCGTGTCTTTTAGCTCTAAGTGAGTAAGCCCGATCATGTACACGATCGCGGGTTTAGCAAACCAGCACATCAAGGCTAACAGAGCCGCAAGCCCACAGCTGACCAATACATATCCCCAAGCGGTATTCTCAACACGTTGATAGTTCTTTGCGCCGATCTCGTTGACTAAAATGATCGAAGCAGCGACGGCAAAGCCCATGAACGCCGAGATCAAGATGCTTTCTACTGGTGATAACAGTGAAATGATCGCAAGCTCGCCAACACCCATCTGACCAACAATAACGTTATAAATCAGAATGCCACCCGCCCAAGCCGTGTCATGAACCAACATCGGAATTGCTATCTTGAAATACTTCTTTCTATGCTTAGGCAATATTGCATCGCGCCAATTGCTTAGTGTTGGGAATAGGTGGGCGTAGTGTTTCTTTGCCATAACAAGCAGGGCAATCGTTTGAAAGAATCGAGACACCGTAGTACCGATTGCCGCGCCAACCACACCCAGTTCTGGAAATCCAAACAAGCCAAAGATCAATAAGGCATTGAGGATCGCATTGATGATGATCGCCCAGATGCTGATCTTGGTAGGTAGTTTTGCTTCGCCGACCGATCGTAGTGCGCTTTCTAAGGGCACTACGATCGCGGTACCAAAAAGGCTGGCTCCTGTTATCCAAAGGTAATCCGTTGCCAAGCGGACGTAATCAGTGTCTGAGGCCACCACAGACACCACTGATTCAGGAGCCAATGTATAAATCAACACAAACGGGATAATGGCGACAATCGACAATGCCCACGATTGCGCTAGTGTGCGTCTAATCCCGTTGAAATTACCCGCACCAAAATATTGCGAAGCTAGCACGCTGACGGCGCCGCTAATCCCCGATACCATGATCAAGTTGAAGAAGAAAATGCGGTTGCCAACGCCCACTGCGGCGGTTGCAGAATCACCAAGCTGATTGACCATAAAAATATCGACCACGCCTAGTAATGAAAACAACATGGTTTGCAGTGAGACAGGTAAACCAATGTGTAATAGTTTTTGCCAAAACTCTTTGTCCAAATAACGATATGTCGAGAGCATCGCATTTCTCCTGTGGTTAATATGCGAGAAGTTTATCGGCATTTGTTTTGCCTGTATTGTTCCTGTTCATCACAAACTTTTGCCAAACTATCTATTTTCCAAAACTATCGAACTACTTACGTGGCGACTGAGTTGCAGGCAAACCCAATGAGCGAAAAGAGAAATGAGTGAGAAGCAAGAACGGTATGAGATTTCTGAAAACACGCATCAAGAGTTTGTCGACCAAAGCCATGTATTGGCATTCGAAGAGCTAGGTATCGTTCAGTGTGGGACGGCGTCGTGTCGTGATTTCTTTTCGGTGTATCGGAAAAACCAACAAAAACACATGTTGCTGTATACCGTGAGAGGAAAGGGTTGGTTAGAAAGTGGGGCGTGTCGCTACATTCTAGAGCCAGGGTCGTGTATTACCGTGCCTGCGGGCATTGAGAATGGATTCGGGATTGAAGAAGAAACATGGCAAATTGCATGGATCTTTCTCTCGCCCGATAAACAATGGGAAAATGTCGTCAGTGATGAAGTGAGTTATACGCTGTCTCCCGCAGCAGAAGTCGTCTCGTCGTGCATTCACACTCTATTGAGAAGCATTGCTTTACCCATGGATTTGGGTGTAGCGATTGCGATTCACAGCGTAGCCCAAATAGAGTTCATGATTAATGCACCGGTTCCACAACAGCAGTCACGAAATTTGCTTCGTTTAAGACGAGTGTTCGACAACGTACAAAAGCAGCTCCACAAGGAATGGAACGTTCATGAGCTGGCAGGCTTATTCCCGTGTTCAGAGCCGCATTTCCATCGTTTGTGCCAGCGCTATTACTCACACAGCCCGATGACCCATATTATGCGTATGAGGATGGAGTACGCAGCACGCTTGCTGAAGTCGAGTGATTGGTCGATTCAACACATCGGCGAGATAGTCGGTTACCCGAATGCGTCTAACTTTAGTACTCGATTCAAGGCTTGGTCGGGAGTGACACCGAGGCAATTCAAACAGAACACCTAATTGAAGTCGTAATAAAAGACTTAACAATAAGCCCGTTTATTTTGTGATTGGTTATTAAACGCCCGAAATTTTCACATTATCTTGGCTTAAAATGACCAATCTCTGATTACTTATGGTAACTAAGCTCTTCTATTAAAAAATGTTTCTGATTTTAGTACGAAAATGTTAACGTGAAATTCAATACTTGAATTTCAAAGGGTTGTGACTTTCATGTTTTCACATCTACCAAAACCAACTTTAGATCCAATTTTATCTCTTTCTGTCGCTTACCGCGGCGATCCTCGTACTGACAAAGTCGATTTAGGCATTGGCGTTTACAAAAACGACCAAGGCGAAACACCGATCATGAAAGCCGTTTCTATGGCTCAAGACATTGTTGTCGATACTCAGAAAACCAAAGCTTACGTTGGCCTAGCAGGCTGTGAAGAGTTTAACCAGAGTATGGTTGATCTGCTGCTTAAAGGGACTTCAGCAATGGATCGTGTTGCTGCGATTCAAACACCAGGTGCAAGTGGCGCACTTCGTATGTTGGGCGACTTGATGAAAGTCTCTCAACCAGACACCACGGTTTGGATTTCAAACCCAAGCTACGTTAACCATAAACCGGTGATGGAAGCGGCGGGCTTAAAAGTTCGATACTACAATTACTTCAGTCCTGAAACGAAGCAAGTTGATGTTGCAAGAATGATGGAAGACCTATCAACAGCGGGTCCATCAGACGTTGTACTACTTCACGGTTGCTGCCATAACCCAACGGGTGCTGATATCAACTTTGAAGCGTGGCAGGAAATCACCAAACTATCTCAGAAAAATGGTTTCTTACCGTTCGTTGATATTGCCTATCAAGGCTTTGGTGACGGCCTAGAAGAAGATGCAAAAGGTCTTCAACACATGGCTAACAACGTTGAAGAAATGCTGATTACTACGTCTTGTTCAAAAAACTTCGGTTTGTATCGTGAAAGAACGGGTGCTGCGATCGTTATCGGTAAGAACAGCGAACACGTTGGCAACGCAAGAGGCAAGCTTCTTACGCTGGCTCGTTCAACTTACACTATGCCGCCTGATCACGGTGCTGCTCTGGTTAAAACAATTCTTCAGAATCAAGAGCTAACGAAGATTTGGAAGCAAGAGTTGAGTGAAATGCAGCAACGTTTGTTAAATCTGCGCCAAAGTTTATGTGATGAATTGCGAAATACTTACAACACGTCACACTTTGACTTCATTGAAAGCCATAAAGGTATGTTTAGTGTACTAGGCTTTAAAGAAACTCAAATGAATCAATTACGTGAAGAATATGGAGTCTATGGTGTTGGTGACGGACGCATCAATATCGCAGGCCTTTCTGAATCCCATATTCCTTATGTAGCTAAAGCGATAGCTAACGTTTCGAAATAGAAGGTGACTGAATGTATAATTGGAAAGCGATTGTAGTTTTAATGCTCAGTGGTGGCCTGTTTGCTTGTTCGACGACGACTCAAGTTCCTGTCGAGCCAGAGCAAAAGCCTCAAGTAGAACAACCTGTTGTGGATGACTCTTCAAAGACTGAAGCAACTGAAGGCGAGAAAGTAACGGAACCTACAGAGAAGCCTGAAGAAGTAAAACCAACTGAGCCAGAAGTTAAACCTGAGCCAGTTGAAAAGCCACCAGCAAAACCGTTAAAAACGGATGATGGAAAACTGATTCTTGGTGAAGAAGAGTGGGTGTTTGTTCCTGGTTTGAAAGAAGCATTTAAAGCTCGTATTGATACAGGTGCAACAACATCTTCGATCAGTGCTGTAGATATCGTTGATTTTGAGCGTGACGGAAAAGACTGGGTTAAGTTTAAAATTGAGCATGACGGTATCACAACCAAAGAGATCAGTTTACCGGTAGAGCGTTGGGTTAAGATCAAGCAGTCGAGCGCGGAAGGCACACAACGACGTGCTGTTGTCGTAGCTTCAATTCAAATCGGCGATCTGAAAGACAAAACTGAGTTTACGCTAGCAGACCGAACGCATCTTTCTTTCCCTATTCTATTGGGTAGAAGCTTCTTTAGAGATGTTGCGGTAGTGGATGTAAGTCAAAAGTACGTTCAAAAGAAAATTACTAAATAACGGTTCTTCTCATAATCAAGGCTTTTAGACTTGAAGAGAGATAGCTTTAAAAGCGATCAGATTAGAACATTTTTAGTATCGATAAATTGAATCCCTGTCAGTTCAACTGGTGGGGATTTTTCTATTTACACGTTAATAACGTATGAAAAGCATCTAAATGGTCTATGTTTACCATTCGTTTACTGTTTGGCCTCGACAACGTGATCGAGATCTCTATATAATCCGCGCTTCGATTTTTGTTTAATCCATACTTTCGTACTTCTTATTTAGGTTCTTGAAATAGCCTAATAATTATCTGTCAGTACACGCTTAGGAATTAGTTCTTTGATATCTACCGCGAACATCACAATGCAATTTGGCGCAGAGCCGTTGTTTGAAAACATCTCTGCTAAATTTGGTAACGGCAACCGCTATGGTTTGATCGGCGCCAATGGTTGCGGCAAGTCAACGTTCATGAAAATCCTAAGTGGTGCATTAACGCCAAGCTCGGGCAACGTTTCTATCACTCCAGGAGAGAAACTGGGTGTGCTAAGCCAAGATCAGTTCGCTTTTGAACAATACAGCGTTATCGACGTTGTGATCATGGGGGACAGAAAACTGTGGGAAGTAAAACAAGAACGTGACCGTATTTACTCTTTGCCAGAAATGAGCGAAGACGATGGTATGAAAGTCGCTGAACTTGAAAGTGAATTCGCTGAAATGGATGGCTACACAGCAGAAAGCCGTGCAGGTGACATCCTAATTCAAGCGGGTATCGAAGAAGAGTTCCATTTCGGCCTGATGCAGCAAGTTGCTCCAGGTTGGAAACTGCGTGTGCTTCTGGCACAGGCTCTATTTGCAAACCCAGATATTCTGCTTCTTGATGAACCAACCAACAACTTGGACATTCACACGATCAACTGGCTTGCTGAAGAGCTAAACCAGCGTAAATGTACAATGATCATCATTTCGCATGATAGACACTTCCTGAACTCTGTGTGTACGCACATGGCTGATATCGACTACGGTGAGCTACGTGTTTACCCTGGTAACTACGAATACTTCCTAGAAGCTTCTGGTTTGATTCGCGAGCAACTTCTAGCAAACAACGCTAAGAAAGCGGCTGAAATTAGCGAACTTCAAGATTTCGTTAACCGTTTTGGCGCAAATGCATCTAAAGCGAAGCAAGCAAGTTCACGTGCTAAGAAAATGGACAAAATCACGCTTGATGAAGTGAAATCATCGAGCCGTATGAGCCCATCAATTGATTTTGGTGAAGGCAAGAAATTACACCGTCAAGCGCTTGAACTTAAAGAGCTTGGTCACGGCTTCGATGGCGAAACACTGTTTGCTGGTGGTAACTTGCTGCTTGAAGCGGGTACACGCCTTGCTGTTATTGGTGAGAACGGTGTGGGTAAAACCACGCTGCTACGTTGCCTAGTTCAAGAACTAGAGCAAAACGAAGGTATCGTTAAATGGTCTGAAAACGCATCGGTAGGCTACTGCCCACAAGATAGCACGACTGACTTTGACAACGACCTGAGCATCTTCGATTGGATCTCTCAATGGCGCACAGTGAAGCACGATGACCTTATGGTACGTGGCATTCTAGGTCGTCTATTGTTTACTGCTGATGACGCGAACAAGAAAGCGCGTAACTGTTCAGGTGGTGAGAAGAACCGTCTGTTATTCGGCAAGCTAATGATGCAAGACATCAACGTGCTTGTAATGGACGAACCAACGAACCACATGGACATGGAAGCAATTCAAGCGCTTAACGATGCGTTGAAGGTTTACACTGGCACACTTATCTTCGTAAGCCATGACCGTGAGTTCGTTTCTTCTTTGGCGACACACGTTATTGATGTGAAAGACAAGCAACTGGTTAGTTTCCAAGGTACTTATGAAGAGTACTTAGATCATCAGAAAAAGATGCTGATGGTTGCTCTATAGATGCAAATTGCTCGCTAAGCCTTAATGTGGCTAAAGCGAGCGATAACAGCGAATAATAAAAAGCCCCGAGCATGATTGTGCTCGGGGCTTTTTAATTAGTATCTCTGTATCACTACTTAGAAAGGGAATTTAGCTTGAAAGTCGACCCTAGCTTAGAAACAGAACTTAACTAAGGCAACTAATTCAGTTTAGCAGCCGATTCAGTTTAGAAGCCGAATCGAGCAGACATTAAGATTTGGTGGCCATAAGTACCATTGTTTCGCAGATCTACACCAACAGAAAGTTGATCGGTTGAGTGAAAACGAGCACCAAAACCAACAATTGAGTTGCTGTTATCGTTATCAATCAGTTGACCAAGGCGTGCGTTGACTTCAACATTTGCAATGATCCAGGCTTTTACGCCGATGTTTACTTCCGTTTTAATGTCGTTTTCATCGTTTCGCTCGATGTTGTGTAATAGCATCTGGCCATAGATATCGGCAAACTGCCCAATCGGACCATTAAAGCCAACACCAGCTGCAGCATCCCAGTCACTTTCGAAACCACTATCAATACGACCGATAAAATGAGCATTTTGAGTAAATAATGTTGTGAACTCACCACCAAACGTACTAGGGCTAGCCCCCATGCGTAGCTCGAATGTGTTGTAGTTAAAGTTGTTTGCAGACGCAGAGAATGAACACAGTGCAGCTAGTCCTAAAAGGACAGTCTTATTCGTGCAACCTAGCATGGTGACTCCATATAAATTGTATTTTCGGCAGTATAATACAAAAAAGCCTGCAATATGCAGGCCAATTACTTGAAGTCAGTATGTTTTGTATTTATCGCTTATAGAACTTGGATATGATCCACTTCGATTTCCGGTGTCTTGCCGCCTTCATATTCGCCGAAGATGCGTACTTTAGTATCAGCAGTTAGCGGTTGTGCTAGGCGGATATCATCATCCAATTCGATTTGAATTTCACTCTGCCCATCAGAGAAGACAAATGTATCATTCTTTAGCTGACGAACAATCTTGCCATCTACAATCGCTTCTTGCTCTGCGAACATGCTTGTGTCTGCAAGTAGTGTCGCAACAGAAACGGTTTCAATCGGCCCTGTGTAAGCGATAGCGCTCTCGTGCTTGCTATTGCTGTTGTGGTCACTAGCCATTGCGAAAGTAGGGGCAAGGATAATAGTAGATGCGATAGCTAATACAGTTTTTTTCATGGTGAATCCCTTAATGTTGTTTTTAGTAGAAACGTTTTTCTGAATTTGAAACGTTTCTTTTCGTTAGTACGTTTTATTTGTTGATGCGCTGCTTATTGTTCATAAGCTTCGTTTCGATGGAGCCATTAAACAACACCGGGGTTGAATCCAGAGTGAGTAACACATTCATTTTCCATTCATTTTATTGAGCATCTACTCGGCAATGACGTTAAGATGGAGGCAGAGAAATATTGCGTACAGCTATAAATTGAACATTAAGAAATTAAGGATTTAAGTACAGATGCGATCACCGTTAAACGCCCTTATGGTTCAAGGGACAACGTCAGATGCCGGAAAAAGTGTTTTGGTGGCAGGTTTATGCCGTGTTTTGGCAAGGAAAGGAATCAAAGTGGCACCTTTTAAGCCACAAAACATGGCGTTAAACAGTGCGGTGACAAAAGATGGCGGCGAAATTGGTCGCGCTCAAGCCGTTCAGGCGCAAGCTTGTAACATTGAACCCACTGTTCACATGAATCCGGTATTGCTAAAACCCAATTCAGATACTGGCGCACAAGTGATTCTGCAAGGCCGAGCGATCAGTAACATGGAAGCTACGGGCTATCACGATTACAAGAAAGTGGCGATGGATACCGTTATTGACTCATTTGACCGACTTTCTGACGAATACGAAAGCGTGATGATTGAAGGGGCGGGTAGCCCAGCAGAAATTAACCTCCGCGAAAATGATATTGCGAACATGGGATTTGCTGAAAAGGCGGATATCCCTGTGATCATTGTTGCTGACATTGACCGTGGTGGCGTTTTTGCACACCTCTACGGCACATTAGAGTTGTTATCTGAATCTGAACAAGCTCGCGTAAAAGGCTTTGTGATAAACCGCTTTAGAGGCGATATCGCGCTACTTCAATCTGGACTTGATTGGCTAGAAGAGAAAACCGGCAAGCCAGTGATTGGTGTATTGCCATATCTCCATGGTTTTAACCTAGAAGCGGAAGATGCCATTACCTCAGCTCAAGAGTCTGACGGAGAAGCTAAGCTTAAGGTGGTGGTGCCAGTGCTAACCCGAATCAGCAACCATACGGACTTCGACGCGTTAAGACTTAATCCTTCCATTGATTTACGTTATGTCGGTAAAGGTGAACGTGTAAACAATGCAGATTTGATTATCTTGCCGGGTACAAAATCGGTAAGAGCAGATTTGGATTACCTAAAACAACAAGGCTGGGATAAAGATATTCAGCGTCATTTACGCTTGGGCGGCAAAGTGATTGGTATTTGTGGTGGTTACCAGATGCTAGGAAATATCATCCACGATCCAGATGGCGTTGAAGGTGAGCCAGGAAGCAGCGAAGGGTTAGGATATCTCGATACTGAAACGACGCTAACACAACAGAAAACCTTAACAAACATGCGCGGCACCATGACACTTGATGGTAAAACAGCACAAGTAAAAGGGTATGAGATCCACGTAGGTAGGACTGATGTCAAAGAAATAGCATTACCGGTTCAGTTAGAATCAGGCAGCCTTGATGGCGCTGTGAATCAAGATAACTCGATTTTTGGTACTTACCTGCATGGCGTATTCGATAACAGCGATGCGTTGTCGCTTATTTGCGAATGGGCAGGAGCCAACGATGTAACAGCGATTGACCATGAACAGCTTAAAGAGCTGGGTATCAATCGAATCGCTGATGCCATCGAAGAGCATTTAAATCTTGATTTGCTTTGGCCTGAATTCAAAAGCTTATGTCTGACTTAATAGCTTCAGTCAGAGTTAAAAGCCTTAGCTTGCGTTAATAACTTTAGCCTGCGTTAAACCGTTGAGTCTGACTTAAAAGCGAGCTCAAGAACTGAAACGAACAATAGATAAGTGATCACAATGAAAAAGCGAGTCATCCTTTTAACCATCGCCTTAACTTCGGCATTGAGTTCTAGTCATCTTTTGGCTGCGGAAAAGCTACGAGTTTACGCTGCATCGTCGATGACGAATGCGGTTAACTTGTTGGTCGAAGAGTTTGAGAAAGCTCATTCTGTCGATGTTATTCCAGTCTATGCGAGCACGTCATCTTTGGTACGCCAAATCGAAAGAGGCGCGCCAGCAGACATCTTTATCTCGGCAAACGAAAAATGGATGACGCATTTAGTGGATCGTCAATTGGTTTCTAGTGACAATGTCACAAACTTGTGCGAAAACGAATTGGTGCTGATTTCCCCGAAAGAGACGCCAATATCGTTGGATCTCTCAAACGGTGACCAATGGGCTAAACTACTAACGAATGAAAGACTTGCGGTTGGCAACACCATGTCGGTTCCTGCGGGTATCTATGCGAAAGAAGCGCTAGAAACGTTAGGTGTATGGGACGATGTGAAGACTCGATTGGCACCAAGTAACAATGTTCGTATGGCATTGGCTTTGGTAGAGCGTAGTGAAGCTAAGCTTGGCATTGTCTACAAAACAGATGCGTTGCTTTCTAAAGAAGTGAACCTAGTGTCGACGTTCCCATCAAATTCACATACGTCAATACGTTACCCTGTAGCGAAATTGAGCGATAAAGTCGTCGCAGAAGAATTTTATACTTTCCTAAATAGCGAAAAAGCGAAGGACACCTTGAACAGCTTTGGATTTGAAGTGCGTTAAATGATGTATTTATCGGAATACGAATACCAAGCCTTAATGCTTAGCTTGAAAGTCGCTGGGTTTGCCATCTTGTGGCTTATTCCTATCGGCATCGGCTTAGCATGGTTGCTTGCTAAGAAACAATTTGTGGGTAAAAGCATTGTAGAAAGTATTGTCCATTTACCTTTGGTGCTTCCACCTGTGGTCATTGGTTATTTGTTACTTGTGATGATGGGCAGACAAGGCGTTATTGGCTCTTGGCTTAATGACGTGTTTGGTATCGTATTCAGTTTTAGCTGGAAGGGCGCGGCACTCGCGTGTGTTGTTGTCGCGTTGCCATTAATGGTTCGCTCTATTCGCCTGAGCCTAGAAACCGTAGACAGTAAACTGGAAGAGGCCGCAGCCACATTGGGCGCTTCACCTCTTCGTGTGTTTTTCACCATCACTTTACCTTTGATGATCCCTGGGATCATTACCGGCACCATGCTTTCATTCGCAAGAAGCCTAGGTGAGTTTGGTGCGACCATCAGTTTCGTTTCAAATATTCCCGGTGAAACTCAAACCATTCCATTGGCCATGTATACCTTTATTGAAACCCCTGGCGCAGAAATGGAAGCGGCGCGTTTGTGTGTCATTTCTATTGTAATAGCGCTTGGTTCATTAATGCTATCTGAGTGGCTCAACAAAAAGTCAGCAAAACGCTTGGGAGGAAACGCATGAGTGCTTTGATCCTCCAATACCAACAGCAGCTTGGAGAAACCTTTTTCGATATCGACTTAGAACTCCCTAGCCGCGGAATTACAGCGATTTTTGGTCGTTCTGGAGCGGGGAAAACCTCCCTTATCAATGCGATCAGTGGCCTTAAACAGCCAGACAAAGGCTTGATCAGCGTATCTGGAACCACTCTGTTTGATAGTCGCAATGGCATTAATTTGCCAACCCATAAGCGCAACGTTGGTTATGTGTTCCAAGAATCGCGATTGTTCCCGCACATGAAAGTCGCGGCGAATCTTAAGTACGGCATGAAAGGTGCCGACAAAGCGCACTTTGAGCAAATAGTTTCGCTGTTGTCTTTGGACTCATTGCTTGATCGCTATCCAGCTCGCCTGTCTGGCGGTGAGAAGCAACGTGTGGCAATTGGACGTGCTTTGTTGTCTAAACCGAGTATTTTGTTGATGGATGAGCCACTAGCCTCTCTCGACTTACCTCGTAAGCGCGAAGTGATGCCGTTTTTGGAAAACCTTTCTGAAACAGTGAATGTTCCAATTATCTACGTGACGCACAGCCTTAATGAAATCCTACGCTTGGCCAATCACCTTGTGATCATAGATCAAGGCAAAGTCATTTCGTCGGGTGTGACAGAAGAAGTGTGGGCTTCAAGAGCCATGCAGCCTTGGCAATCATTCTCAGAACAAAGTTCATTGTTTGAGGGGACGTTGGCTGAGCACAATGACGATTACGCGTTATCTCGACTGAAGCTTGGTAAATCGACATCGTTGTGGGTTCAGAAGGTGTCGAGCGACATTGGAGCCGCGGTAAGGTTACAAGTTAGAGCAAATGATGTCTCTATTACGCTAGAACAGCCGCAAGGCACTTCGATACGTAATATCCTTCCTGTGACCATTAAAAGCGTAGAGACGCACCAGCAAGGCTCAAACAAGCAGAGTGTTGCAGTAGAACTGGAGCTAGAGCCTGGTTGTTACTTGTGGGCCACTATAACCTTGTGGGCTCTGGACGAGTTGAGTTTGGAAATTGGTCAGCAAGTCTACGCTCAAATTAAAGGCGTGAGTGTCGCTCAGCGAGATATTGCCGTTACGCACTGATTCAAGCGCGACCTTTGAGGCAATGAGTGAGATAAGTTCGATCATTGTCTTTTCTATGTTTACTGCTTGTCTGCGAATTTAACGTTTGTCAGCGAGTCTAACGTTTGTCAGTGATCCTTGCTGCTTGCCAGCGAGTGTAATGCTTGTCTGCAATATGAATACTTGTCCGCGATATGAATATTGATCTTGATTCCATGAATGGATACATGCGTCATTTTTTTACGGTATAACTGCCAGTTTTGCGCCACACTGTATGAGTGTTAAGGCATATTGCTTATTTGTCGAATGTCAAAAGCGACACTGACAAGAGCTTCAGTGGCAAAAACACAAACATATTGTGAGCGAAGCTCTCAAGCAACGAACAGAAAAAGCTGCAGGCACAAAAAAGCCGCATGTTTTAAATAACATACGGCTTAATCATTAAGTTTTCGTTAAATATTCAACCTAAATTTAGGTGCGATGAATAGCTTAGCGGATGAAAACTTCTTTGAAATCACGCTTCAAGATAGCATCACGGCGCGCTTTCTTGATTTGCTTAGCCATGTCTTTTACACAGTTATGTAAAATTTGGTCAAGCAGTTGAGCTCGGTACTCTTCTTTTTCTTCATCAGACATGCCTTCTGGAAGTTTAAGAGTAGGGAACTCCTCCATCATGTTTACGCCAGCGAAAGCTTGGCTAACAGAGATTAGAGCGTGGAATTGCTCAAAGTTGTCTAAAACATTTTGTGCGCTTGCTGGAAGGCTGCTCCAAGTTTCACGCACTGCTTCTTCAGACACCTCATGAATAGAAGTAACCATGTTGTGCATCTCTTTAGGCACTTCATCAAATTCGATAACTTGGCGAAGCTCTGGTGAGATAGTGGTTAAATCGATTTCTTGTACTTCGTTGTTTGTAGCGTCTGACATAGTATTTCTCTTTAAAAAGAAACAATGCTAAAAAGATCTGTAAAAAAGTCAATATAATATAGAGATTAGGGCATGATTTAAGCCCAAATTTGAGCTACTTTGAATATTCAACACTAGATAAAGGTGATGTGATGATAGAAAAGGGATCTTCGATGCGC
Organism: Vibrio sp. QJM3NY_26; assembly: GCF_057786005.1. Classification (NCBI taxonomy): domain Bacteria; kingdom Pseudomonadati; phylum Pseudomonadota; class Gammaproteobacteria; order Vibrionales; family Vibrionaceae; genus Vibrio; species Vibrio sp. QJM3NY_26. Next base: position 1,646,057 of record NZ_CM173516.1, read on the forward strand.
ATATTGCTGGTTGATGATGTTCAACTCGACCGGATGCAACTTGCTATTCGACTTAAGCAATTAGGTCATATTGTTGAAGCTGTTGGCAGCGGAAAGGAAGCCCTGAATGTTTATTCTGATTTTGATCCTGAACTCGTATTGCTCGATATCAGCATGCCAGACATGGATGGTTTTGAAGTAGCTAATGAGGTTCGCAGTCGATTCCCTGAATGGGTTCCTATCATCTTTTTGAGTGGTCACGAAGAGCCAGCAATGATCGCTAAGGCGATTGATGCGGGCGGTGACGATTACCTGATTAAGCCAGTTAACAAAGTTGTTTTGAATTCCAAGCTGATCGCAATGCAGCGTATCGCGCACATGCGACGAGAATTAAAGCAGAGTACTGCCAAACTCGAAGAACTCAACATACTCCTACAGCAACAAGCAAACGAAGACGGTCTCACCAAACTGTATAATCGTCGATATATGGACACTAAGCTTGAAGAAAGTATTGCATGGCATGGAAGGCGTAATATACCCATGACAGTCATTTTATTAGATGTAGACTTCTTTAAGCCTTACAACGATAATTACGGGCATATTCAAGGGGATATCTGCTTGCAAGGCCTTGCAACGACCTTAAAGCAACTCTTCGTTCGTGCGGGTGAGTATGTAGGGCGTTATGGCGGTGAAGAGTTTGTTTTGATTCTGAGTGATACCGACAGTGAAACGGCTAAGTTACAAGCTATCCGGGTCAAAGAAGCGCTGCATGAAATGAACTATGCACACGATCATTCAACGGTATCTGATAGGGTGACAGTGTCACAAGGTGTGTTGTCATTTGTACCCGGAGGTGATGAATCTACGGCCTCTATTTACGACAAGGTTGACCAGGCACTTTATCAAGCAAAGCAAAGTGGTAGAAATACCTTTATACAGCGAACTATTTTGGAGCTTGCACGTTAGTTGGTGAGCTCTTTTAGATAATTGAATTTATACTTCTAATAGCATTGAGCTAGGAAGCCGATTTAGTGATAAAAGAAATGCCACATTCAAAGTTATGCTCTAGGGTTAATATAAATAGGGCAGCCATACTTCCACTGCTTTGTTTTATCTTTCCTACAATAGGTAATGCAAATTCGTTGACAGATGCATTCAGAAAGGACATCGAACGAACATTCGCGACGAGCGTACTGCTTAACGACACCGACGTGTTTACCTTTGGTATTAATAATTTTGATCCAAACAAAGTCTTTAGTTTAGATAACGAAGATATTGGTTCAAAAGACTCTGTAAGTCGCAGAAAAGATATTACTTCAATCAGCCTTCCGTATACGTTTGAACTACCTGAATATATTGAAGATAATCATCAAGAGATAACATTGCGTTTGTCTGCACTGCGTATTGAGAAGGACATTTCGTACGCGTCTACGGTGAAAAGCGATTTTCAAAAAGAATCAGTCATTTCTGGCTATGTAGAATTTGCGAATGTATCCCAATTAGATGAGCACTGGAGTTTCAGTTCTGCTATTGGTAACCACATCTCTTATTACCGTAACGACTTCGAATATCGTTCATCATTGCTTGTGACTATTAAAGATCAATTGGATAACGTTTATCTCAATACCGATGCATGGGCTTACATCATTGAACCTAAAATTAAAATGACCTTTGAAGACAAGAATGACTGGGGAAAATACAAGTTAAGTACTAGTTGGCATTACTTCAATGGTATAGGTTGGGGAGAGGCTAATAATGGCAACGTTGGATATCCCGAAGGTTGGTATATCGCCAATGAAGCCAAGATTTTCTATGACTTAATACGCTGGGATAAGAACATTACTTCTATGTACTCCAGTATAAGAAGAATTGATATCGGTGGTGATACCGTTGCTTCTATGGGTACAACGTCATACTACGAAGGCAGTGTAGGTTGGCTACTCAACCCAAATCTATTTAACGACTGGGTTGATAATGTTGGAATTGGGTTTACGATCAATTACGGAAGTAGTCTGAAAGGAGGGAGCTTAGTTATCTTCTTCAACCAAGATTAATCTCACTCTAGTCTAGTTATCGACACTTACGTTTAGCTATCAACACACAGCTTGTTTCGGCCGGTTTCTTTCGCTTTGTAGAGTGCCTTGTCAGCAAGCTTCAATACTTCTTCAGGATGCTTGGTGGTTGTGCTATCAGACAGCCCAATGCTCACCGTCACGTTTACCACTTCCGATGGTTTTCCGTTCTGACCACGATTTTTGATACCCACTTCATGGTCATCAGGGCGCTCGTGGCTATTTCGAATGGTCATGTCGTAATTTTGGATCTCTGAAATCAGAACTTGAAGGTGCTCTTTCACCTGTTCCGTGTATTTGCCTTTAAAAATAATCGTGAACTCTTCTCCACCATAGCGATACGCTTTCGCACCACCAGTGGTTTCTTTAAGAATACGAGCCACCAGTTTCAGCACATCGTCGCCAATGTCATGGCCATAGGTATCGTTAAATTTCTTGAAGTGGTCGATATCAACCATAGCCATCGAATATTTGCGGCCTAAGTGCTTCATATCGACTTCTAAGGCGTGTCGACCTGGGATGTTAGTCAGTTGGTCATTAAACGCCATATCGTGGCTAGCAGACATCACATAGACGATGATCAACGTGCCTGATAAGGAGAACATAGTGCTAGAGATGTACTGCACGTCAAAGAAGATGAACGTACAAGAAGACAGCAAGATAGTGCTATAAACGACAACATCAATAGAACGGTTGTACACCAGCACGAGGATGGCTGTAAGGCCAAGCAAGCAAAGGCTATACAACACCAAAACAAAAGGCAGTTTGGAGAAGTCTCTAACAATGAACAGTAGGCCTTCACTCCATGATTCAAAACCGCCAGCATGGAAATGAGAAACGATCAATTGCGCCCATACCATAAACAGCACGAGAACGATGGCGTAGAGGAGCATCGACTTTGAATTGACACCGTTATCCGGGAAGGCATACACCAATAAGCAAGTAACCGGTACTAATGCCGCAAGTAACGACAGCTCTAATAAGGTGGTTCCGGTGTTTAAAGGGGTCTGTAAGCGAACTTGGATGATCAAATAGGCTACTAGCATGGTTAATGACACCATGGCCATGCGCCCTTGTCTGAATGTATGGCATAGCAAAACGGCAACGCTCAATAAGATATATGGAAGGTTGCTAGCAAACCCTAGGTTTGAATCCGTCACAAGAATGACGTTGTTCATACCAGCGAGTAAAATTGCCAATAAAAATAGAGGGAAGCAAAATCGAAACATGCTCGACGTTACAAAAGAAGATGCCATTTACGTGGTGAGCCTAATTATACTGATGATCTTATAATTTAATTTTATACGTAGGATACGGTTAAACAAGCGAATGCCAAGCTTTTTACTTAAATTAGAGCAAAAACATAGTCATAGGCCGCTAATGGTGCAACCATTTTTATATGTATTTGAGTTGCTATTAACCATAGAACCAACTACACAGTATATATGAGAAATTAATTAGTCGTTATAGTTAGTTAACATGCAGTTAGTAAATCTGTAGTAATGAGTAGGGTATAGTAAGGTAACAATATGTAGGTCGTTGCCAATCAGGCTAGAACTCGATCTGTCGTGATAGCGATCTGTCGTGATAGCTACAAATGGAGGTGTGGTATGCAAATTAGTGTTGATGTTCACAACTATATGGAAACGTTGGTGGGTCAGGTCTTGGCTACCGAGGAATATGTGTCTAGTTATAACAACGAACAGTTGGCTGATCTCGCGTGTTTGGCTTTAGGTCAACTTAAGCCCATCTATATTCGTTTCGATATCGATTTTCTTTCGGCATTGCCAGAAGACAAATTGGTACTCTATAAACGAAATAGTGAGATCGCGGTCAAGAATGCAGAAAGTATGATCATTGACGATAGAAGACGCGAACGTGACGACAATGTGCCCGTTATCTTTAGTCAACACAATTTTGATGATGACGTAGAATTGCAGTGGTATGAAAAGCCATTGTTGAACCGTAAACAGTCGTGATAGTTTAGGGTTAATACGGTCATTTAAGGAGTAAAAAACGTGGGATTCTTTTCTAGATTATTTGGTGGCAAAGAAAAAACCGAACAAAAAGTAGAGATTGAGCCAGTCGAATATAAAGGTTTCAATATCTATCAAGATGCCATTGCAGAATCTGGTCAATACCGTGTTGCTGGGCGAATCGAGAAAGAATTCGACGGTGAAATCAAAACTCATCGTTTTATTCGTTCAGATGTTGTTTCAAACAAACAAGATGCCGATGAATTGATGCTAAAAAAATCGCAGATGTTCATCGACCAAATGGGCGACAATATATTTAGCTAACCAAATAGGGTTAGAATTGATGTTGGTCATAATTTAGAGAGCTTTCAGTGTATATGCTGAAAGCTCTTTTTAGTTTTAGGGACAAAGAACAGCTAGTAAGTTGTTATTTAAAGGATTATTTGCAAGTGGTTTGACCTCTTAGTTCGAGACGGTCGTCATTTCTTCAAATGAAGCGCTCAAATTCCATCCAAATCGTTATAAGTAATAACTTTTCCTGTTCTTTGAACAAAACGCTTGAAGTATTAGTTGTCGTTAGATACAAACGAATAAGTCATTCGTGCCAATAGTCAAGGAATAGCTATGCAAATTGGTGTACCAAGAGAAACACTCGCAGGTGAAACGCGAGTCGCTGCTTCGCCGAAATCGGTAGAACAGCTTCTAAAATTAGGGTTTGAAGTTTGTGTTGAATCACAAGCAGGTGCGTTAGCAAGTTTTGAAGATGCAGCTTATGAACAAGCTGGAGCAAAAGTTGTTACTGCAGACGAAGCTTGGAAATCCGATATTATCTTTAAAGTTAACGCTCCGATCGTTGACGAGTCTAAAAACGAAATCGATCTACTTAAAGATGGCGCAACATTGGTCAGCTTTATTTGGCCTGCTCAAAATCCAGAATTAATGGAACAATTGTCCACTCGTAGCATCAACGTGATGGCGATGGATTCTGTTCCACGAATTTCGAGAGCTCAGGCGCTAGATGCATTGAGTTCTATGGCAAACATCGCCGGTTATCGTGCCGTTGTTGAAGCGGCACATGAGTTTGGTCGATTCTTCACGGGTCAAATTACGGCGGCAGGTAAAGTTCCACCAGCGAAAGTATTGGTTGCTGGTGCGGGTGTTGCTGGCCTAGCGGCGATTGGTGCTGCAGGTAGTTTGGGTGCGATCGTTCGTTCGTTCGATGTTCGTCCTGAAGTAAAAGAGCAAGTCGAATCTATGGGCGCTGAATTCTTGGAAGTTGATTTCAAGGAAGATACCAGCGCGGGTGATGGCTACGCAAAAGAGATGTCTGAAGCATTCAACAAGAAAGCGGAAGAGCTTTATGCGGCTCAAGCAAAAGACGTCGATATCATTATTACAACGGCACTGATCCCAGGTCGCCCGGCACCTAAACTGATTACCAAAGAAATGGTAGACAGCATGAGTGCAGGTAGCGTCATTGTGGATCTTGCCGCTGCGAATGGCGGTAACTGTGAATACACGGTTGCAGATCAAGTGATCACAACCGCTAATGGCGTGAAAGTGGTAGGTTACACCGATATGGTTGGTCGACTGCCGACTCAATCATCTCAGCTATACGCGACTAACTTAGTTAACCTGCTGAAACTGCTTTGCAAAGAGAAAGATGGCAACATCAATATCGACTTTGAAGATGTCGTCTTACGTGGCGTAACGGTGGTTAAAGAGGGCGAAGTGACTTGGCCAGCTCCACCAATTCAAGTTTCTGCTCAACCACAACAACAAGCTAAGCCTAAAGCGGTGAGACCTGAACCAAAAGTTCAAGAACCTGTCTCTCCAATTAAGAAAGTGGCGGGTATGGCGGTTGCTGTTGGTGCTTTCGCTTGGATAGCTTCGGTTGCTCCTGCTGCGTTCTTATCTCACTTTACCGTTTTTGTTCTCGCTTGTGTGGTGGGTTATTACGTAGTTTGGAATGTAAGCCATTCTCTGCATACACCTCTGATGTCCGTAACTAACGCGATTTCAGGGATCATTGTAGTAGGCGCACTGTTACAGATAGGACAAGGAAGTGGCGTCGTCACATTCTTATCATTTATTGCCGTATTAATTGCAAGTATCAATATCTTTGGTGGCTTTACCGTGACCAAACGTATGCTTGAAATGTTCCGTAAAGACTAAGGAGTAACAGATGTCTGAAGGATTAGTACAAGCAGCTTATATTGTTGCTGCTGTATTCTTTATAATGAGCTTGGCCGGGTTATCGAAACAGGAATCTGCACGTGCAGGTAACTATTACGGTATTACGGGTATGGCAATCGCGTTGATCGCGACGATCTTTGGCCCTCATTCTGCAGGAATTGTGTGGATCATCATTGCTATGGTGATCGGTGGTGGTATTGGTATCCACTTCGCGAAGAAAGTAGAAATGACCGAAATGCCAGAGCTGGTGGCAATTCTGCACAGCTTCGTAGGTATGGCGGCGGTACTTGTTGGTTACAACAGCTACATTGATGCACCAGAAGCGGCAACGCATGCAGAGCACGTTATCCACTTAGTGGAAGTGTTCCTAGGCGTGTTTATCGGTGCGGTAACCTTCACCGGTTCTATTGTTGCATTTGGTAAGCTTCGCGGCGTTATCTCTTCGTCGGCACTGAACATCCCTCATAAGCATAAGTGGAACCTAGCGGCTATCGTTGCTTCTACATTGCTCATGATTATGTTCGTTAAAGCTGACGGCAGTATGTTCGCATTAATGGTGATGACTCTTATCGCATTCGCATTCGGTTACCACCTAGTGGCATCGATTGGCGGCGCAGATATGCCAGTGGTTGTTTCTATGCTGAACTCATACTCTGGTTGGGCAGCAGCGGCAGCAGGCTTCATGCTTGCGAACGATCTGCTTATCGTAACTGGTGCGTTGGTAGGTTCGTCAGGTGCGATTCTGTCTTACATCATGTGTAAGGCGATGAACCGTTCGTTCATTAGTGTTATCGCTGGTGGATTCGGCCAAGACGTGGTTGTGTCTGATGGCGATGAAGAGCAGGGTGAACACCGCGAAACATCAGCTGAAGATGTGGCAGACATGCTGAAAAACTCAAAGTCAGTCATCATCACTCCAGGGTACGGCATGGCAGTAGCTCAAGCTCAATACCCAGTGCATGAAATCACTGACAAGCTAAGAGCGCAGGGCATCAAAGTTCGATTTGGTATCCACCCAGTTGCTGGTAGGTTACCGGGTCACATGAATGTACTGCTTGCTGAAGCAAAAGTGCCTTACGATATCGTTCTTGAAATGGACGAAATCAATGATGACTTCGATGAGACCGATACTGTATTGGTTATTGGTGCAAATGATACCGTGAACCCTGCAGCACTTGAAGATCCGAACAGCCCAATTGCTGGTATGCCAGTACTTGAAGTTTGGAATGCTCAGAATGTTATCGTATTCAAACGTTCGATGAACACAGGTTACGCCGGTGTGCAAAACCCACTGTTCTTCAAAGAGAATACGCAGATGTTGTTTGGTGATGCTAAACAGAGCTGTTTAGGCATTCTAGAACATCTATAGAAAGCATTTTCTAATCTCTTGCTAAGAAGTTTTTAAGAAGATTTCTAAGAGTTTTCTGAGGGGGTTTCTAATAGTTTTCTGAGTGTGCTTTCTAAGCACCATGTAATAACCAGACTAGGAGCTCATTTGAGCTCCTTTTTTTGATCCTCAGAACTTGTCTTAACCCAAACCCACAACAAATGGGGTAAAGAAACCAAAGCAAAATCCATTCGAATGATGGCTGGATTCATCAATCAGCTAGCGAGTACGCCTGTGCAACACAATCCTAATATGATGGGATTTATCGCTATAACTCACCATTCCCACTGTTTTTCATGCGGTTAAAAATTTATCTTTGATAGCGAATGGTATATATTTGTTTGATCTATATGAATTTGCGTTGGTTTGTGATCATCAAAAGAACATTTACTCTTCTTATCGCTACGTTATCTGTGTCTGCAAACGCGCTTGCTGACTCTTTACCTGAGCGTATCGATAATTTCACCAAACTCTTTGATCATGAAACCGCAATCGAATCTTATGATATTCGATTGTTGCAGGCTGATTATCCAACACGTTTGATCATGCCGTCTTCTATGCTGCCACAAACCGCAGAGTACCCATTAAAAGACATACAGCGCTTATACCAGTTATCAAAAACCTGTAGCGGGAAATTACCGTTAAGCCCGTTGATCACTGAACCATTGGTCTTTACTCGTGCAATGTGTAAAGGAACCAAGCTTTCTGATCGTTGGTTTAGCCGTAGTGGCTTGATTCACCCAGGTGGTGGTTCTTATGCGGCGCGATACGTAGAGAAGTATCCTGACAAGTTCGACTCTTTGAAACGTTTTATGCATATTCAAGAGCGTCCAAATACTGAACATGATGAACTGTTATCTCGTTTACAAAACATGGACAGTGAGGCCATCACGGCACTGTTAGCCGGTTCGAGCATGTTTGTCGAGCTTGACGAAATGTGGGTAAAACGCGGCGACAGATATTACCTGTACAAAGAATCAGACTGGAATGAAAACGCGACACTTGCCGGCTTATCGTTCAGTTTATCTTCAGAAGGCAAAAGCTGTTTTGTTCAGCGCGGTAATGTATGTTGGGAAATAGAAGATCATTCAGAGCTTCTGCAAGTCGCCATGTTTATCTTGGTGCTCGCCAACATCATGCTTGTTTTGGGGTGGGCGGTTTACCGTTGGAACAGTAAGAAACAAGAGATGAAGAGCCGCATGCTGGTGCTTCAAATCCTAACGCACGAATTAAGAACGCCGATTGCAAGTTTGTCATTGACGGTTGAAGGGTTTAGACGTGAGTTCGAACACTTACCAGAATCGGTATATGATGAGTTTCGTAGGCTGTGTGAAGATACACGCCGTTTAAGACAGTTGGCAGAAGCAAGTAAAGACTATTTGCAATCAGACAACCAACCGCTCGCAACAGAGTGGGTACCAAGCGTAGAAGAGTGGCTTCAATACAAAGTTGAAGAAGAATTTGCACCGGGTATTGAACTCCGTGTAAACAAAGATATTGCTGCAAAAATAAACGTATATTGGTTAGGAACGTGCATCGACAACCTGATCAGGAACGCCGTGAAATACGGTGTCGCACCAGTGATACTAGAACTGAATACTTCTGACAAGAAGCTGACATTCAAAGTTATAGATAATGGAGACTTGTCCCGCAAAGATTGGGGGCAACTAAGAAAGCCATTCGTAAGTAAGAGTGGACTCGGTTTAGGTCTGACGATAGTGGAATCTATGGTCGGAAAAATGGGCGGTCACATGACGCTGATAGGCCCCCCAACAACATTTATTTTGGAGATACCTTGTGAAACAGACATTGCTTCTCGTTGAAGATGATAAAAATTTAGCTGACGGTTTATTAGTTAGCCTTGAGCAAGCTGGATATGAATGTTTGCATGCAGAACTGATCTCTGAAGTTGAAGGCTACTGGGAACAAGCGGACCTAGTGATTCTAGACCGTCAACTTCCTGATGGTGACTCAGTAGATTCACTTCCAGGTTGGAAGAAAAAGAAAGACATCCCAGTTATTTTGCTAACGGCTCTCGTAACAGTAAAAGACAAAGTTGCGGGCCTAGACTCAGGTGCAAACGACTACCTAACTAAGCCTTTCGCTGAAGCTGAATTGTTTGCTCGAATTCGCGCTCAGTTACGCCTACCTGATGCTGAAGATCAAGACGCATCAAAAGTGATGGCTCAAAATTTGGTTATCGATAAAGCGACACGTGAAGTGTTTTTCAATGAACTGGAAGTCACGCTAACGCGCACTGAGTTTGACCTACTGCTATTTTTGGCAAGCAATCTTGGCCGTGTTTTCACGCGTGATGAGCTGCTTGACCATGTATGGGGTTACAACCATTTCCCAACAACACGTACGGTAGACACGCACGTTCTGCAACTAAGACAGAAACTACCGGGTCTAGAAATCGAAACGCTGCGTGGCGTTGGTTACAAGATGAAAGCGTAATGAAAAAAGCCTCACTTCCACTATTAATGTTGTCTTGCGTGGTGAATACCGCGCAAGCTGCAGATTGGTTTAAGAGTAGCGATACTCTAACTCAAGTTCATAAACACCTGTTGGATAATGACTTACCTCAGATGTTTGATTCACTAGTGGAAGTTTGGCAAATCAACTCTTCTCAATCACGAGAAGACCACCTCAATGAGCTGTTCGATCAAGCATTGAACAAAGATTGTGGTAAAACCCTCACCAGAAAAACACTCCCAGATTGGATCAGTTCAGTCGTCGTTAAAAGACACATCATTCAAAGCCCTGGCCGAGATACTTTTCGCGTATCAATTGATGTTGAATCCGAAAACAACATTCAAGATATTACCTTCGAGAAGTGGGTCGATAAGATTGTTTCATCGGACAGTGAGCTAACCAAAGACAGTGAAGTGGTAAACAACGCATCGGTGAGCCTATACCGCAAGCGTTACAATTTAGCATCTCAACTTGAGTCAGGCCTGTATCGTTTAAGTGTGAAAGGCGATGGCGGTAATTCATGGAGTACTTGGATTATTCTTGGTGACGTTTCTTTTCGCCAGCAAGTTCGTTGGGCATCAAAAGACACGTGGCGCATCGATAAAAAAGAACTGCTGAACCCTTATTGTCCGCTTCCTAAGCTCGAAATTGGTTTGTACGATTACGTCGATGAACACTATGAGCAGGTGTGGGGCAAGAGCTATGAATCTGATTATCCAATGAACCTAACTGGCGAAGAACTTCCAAATGATCGCTACGTTTTGGCGGTTTCAATGGTGCATTCACGCTGGCAAGGTGACATAGCGATAGAACAAGCACAAACTATCAGTAAAACTTATGATATTTCTAGCGAAGAAGAGTTAAAGTAATTTAAAATTGAGCCGTTAACTATGTAAGGGATCTAACAAAGATAAACGGCATGAAAAATACGACTAAACTACTCGCAGCATCAATTGCATTCGCCAGTCTTCCTCTTTCAGCAGCAAACTACGCCATTGAAGCGCGTGGTGATGCGATGGGTGGTGTTGGTGTTGTTTCAGCAAACTTCCTAACCGCTCCATTCTATAACCCAGCACTTGTTGCTATTTATCGTCGTAATGATGATATGGGAATGATCACGCCAAGTTTTGGTGGTAGCTATAACGACCCCAACGACATGAAATCGAACATCGATGCAGTGCTTGATGCTTCAGGCAGTGATATTACAGATGGATTGAAGAAGCTTGATGGTAATCAAGCGAACTTTGACTTAGGTGGCGTCGTAGCTTTTGCACTGCCTAATCAATTTGTCGCTGCGAATATATTTGGTAAAGCGTACACTGAAAGTTTTGTAACACCAGATGTGTATACGGCAGGAAGTGACGCGGATAATTTGCAGCGTTCGGCAGTAGAAGCGGTTTCAATTGGAGTCGCTGAAGTTGGTATATCCTTAGCGAAGTATCAAACTTTTATGGGGCAGCACTTATCATTTGGCATCTCACCAAAACTCCAGCGTATCTACACGTACAATTATGTTGCGTCGGTAAACGACTATGACTTATCTGACGTACGTGAAAATGGTGATGGTGACACGACGTTTAACGTTGATGCTGGCGCACTGTGGTTTTTTGGCCCGTTTAGAGTTGGATTCGCAGCGACTAACTTAATCTCTCGAGACATCGAGACAAAAGACTCTACAAAAGAAATCGTTCCCGGACATTCAGTTGGGGGCAAATACGCCTACAAATTAGAGCCTGTTTACACAGTGGGTGCCGGCATCGTATCGGATTACTTTTCTTTCAGTGTTGATTACGACCTAAATGAGACTGAGAAGTTTACTTCGTTTGCTGATAACGAACAGATGATTCGTGTGGGTACCGAAGTCGATCTTCTACGTCAGCTTAAGTTAAGGGGAGGGTACTACAAGAACCTGGCTTACTCTGATTCAGAAGGAACAGTCACAGCCGGTATTGGTATCTCGCCACTCAACTTGTTCCAGTTAGATTTAAGTGCGAACTACACAAACGAAAATGCAATGGGTGCTTCAATCAATTTCCTTGCTAGTTACTAACAGTCCTTATATAGTTCTGCTCCTAAATAAAGGAGCAGAGCATGCTAAACGACTTACCAACCCTTTCTCACGAAGAACAACAGAAAGCTGTTGAACGAATTCAAGAAATGATGACTCAGGGCATCAGCACAGCACAAGCTATCAAAATCGTTGCTGAGCAAATTCGTGAAGAAATGAGTAATAAAGAAGAGTAGGGCATCAGCCCTTCTTTTTTAACACCTTAGTGCACTATAACTAAATATATTACCCTCTAGTATATTATCTCGTACATCCGAACTCTTTAGTTACCCTAAAACCCGATCCGCCAAAAATCCTTAAATTCCTTATATTCAGTAAGTTACGTCGGAGTAATCCACTTTTTAGGCTTTCCTTGGCTTTGGGTTGTAATTAAATTACATCAAGGTCTGAAAGTAGAATAATCGCCACTTTAGGTGTCAGCATTTATGTCACCACGTCTAAGTGGTTAAATATATTGCGTTTTTTAAGGCTGGTGACGTTGTGACTTCTATTTTTAGCGGATACGAGTGGATGAATGTTCAGAAGCAGACAAATGAGGATTTCATCGAAGAACAGTGCGAGATAAGTGACGACGGTAATGTTCAAAACCGATACCGCGAGTGAATAACCACTGGTTAGAGCGCGCTTTGCTAGCCAAATATGTGCAATTAAAACAGTTACTTAGGAAGATAGAGGCGTACGGAAGAGCTGTTTATAGAGCGATTCAGGAACGATACGTATCAACCTGAGGATGCTATTGATGGCGTTATTACAGGTGGTGTTATAGCAAACGGTGTTATAGCAGATGGCGAGAGCACGCTTATAGGCATACGAATCGATTTGAGTTCTGATGAGACAGCAAAGCTTATGGGCTTGTTTGGTCAGCACTAAAGAATCTAACGGGTGCTTAAGTGGAGATTAGATATCGACAGGGTATTAATGGCGTGTTGATTGAGTATTAGCAGAGAGTTGATTGAGTAGTGGCCCAGAGTTGAATGTTTAGCTGCGGTCCAGTCTAGCGAGCCTTAATAAAACGTAACGACTTGGTTTCGTCCGTTGTCTTTCGCTTGGTAGAGCGCTTTGTCTGCACGTTTGATGGCAGTACGTATCGATTCATGCTCCTTAAGTTGCGTTACTCCGGTCGAAGTCGTTACTTTAAGCGCTTTAGGCCAAGGGCTTTGGTCCATTGCTAGGTAAAAATCATCGATAGATTCGTTACACTGTAGCGCAGTTTGTTCCAGGCAAACTAAAAGGAACTCCTCACCACCCCAGCGATAAAGTAAGTACTGATCACCAAGGCTCTCGTTCGCCGTTGCGACAAACTGAATAAGTACTTTGTCACCCACTTCATGGCCATGTTGATCATTGATCTGCTTAAAATGGTCTAAATCAAACAACGCGATGTGAATGGTTTTTCCTTGTTGCGCCAGCCATTCGAAATCATAGAAGGTATCTAACGCTTCGGTTCGGTTTCTACATCCGGTTAACGGATCGGTTGTGGCCTTTACCTTTAGCTCTTCAATTTCTTGGGTTAAATAGCGTTGTTGCTCTGCTGCACGCGTTTTGCTTCTTTGCGCGATATGTAACGCACAACCCACATAATAGATGGCATACGTCACCCATAATCCAACCAAAAGCTCACCCAACAAAGCTTTGCTGATGACTTTACCGTGGAAAACAATGCTCGAGATCTTAAGTGAATGGTGTCCATCTAGCGTGCTGGCTCCAAGCCCGAGCTCAACAGACACCGCATTTGTAATGTCTACCGCGCTACTAGTAATAGGTTGGTTGTAATGATCAATCCACCAAAAAGGAACGTTGAAGTAGTTTAAGTCGATGTAGTTTTTATCTGGTAGCGAGAAGTCTAAGCGATTGAACTTATTCGACATAGCATCGCCTTTCACGCTGTAATTCTTGTCGTAATTACGAATGTAGAAGCGAAACCTTGGGTCTTCTTGGCCTTGGTAATCCATATTAATGGTGACCGAATCGTACGTAGAGAGATCGAGCCCTTTACCTTGTGTCGATATAACGAATTCAATTTCACAGAAGGGTAAGCTATAGGTCCGTTCAAAGTCACACTGTAACTCAATTCCACCTTCTGACTTATGTAATGAGCCTACGGTGCCACCATCGTGGTCTCTGTCTGTGTTAACGCGTGTAGGGTATTTGTCGGGTGTAATAACGTAGCTCTTATTCATGAGCGTATTAAAAGAGATCAACGACACTAGCGTGATTGCTAGGCAAAAAATCGAAAGGAATATGTTGAGTTTTCGGAATGCTTTGTCGCTCATGATACTAACCCGTACACGTGATTCGAATGTAATGCGCAATGCCTTAGAGTTGGCGCAATCGAAGATTCTATTTGAGGTATTGCCTTAGGCGGAATCGGTATACCTAAAACTAATACAGAGCAGAGGTTATACAGTAAAGAGATTCGTTTAACCAAATGTAAGTTTAAAATTTGAACGCAGAGCCTTGATTCTGAATGTTATTTGCTCAATAAGTGCGGTTTTTACGGGGGTAGCAATATAACTGTATGTTTATACAGTTATATTTAAAGTGGTTCGGTTTGTTGTAATCAGAGTAGTGTGCGCGAGTTATAAGGCTTGCTGTGATAACGAGTCACGAGGCCACAGTTACTGTTCATCAATTAAAGTGTCGGGTGGTTATGTTGCAGTGTCACTTTTTAAGCTCAATTTTATCGAAACACTTTGTTAGCTATGTAAGCCTTCTTGTCACTCATTTTGTCTTTCACTCCCAATTACGCGCCCTATGTTGAGCAAGGCTTTAACGCGCTGCAGAACATCCCTAACACTTATTGGATTGTAGCCAGTGCTGTTGTGGTCGATATGCTAGGCATGCGCGCCATGGTGCGATACCTACTTGAATACTACGCATCTCGATGAAAAACGAAGTGATGGTGTTCCTTTATGCGTTAATCATTGCATTGATTACCGGTGGAGTCTCAAGCCTTGGCACGATTGCGGCTTTGAAAACGGAATCAATTGGATAAAACGAGTGCAACAAGACCAAGAGCAACGGATACGAAAATTGGAGATTCCGAATGAAAGGACACAAGTGCAAAGGCCGCCGACCAAACGGCCAACTTAAGAAAGGTTACACGCTCAAGAACGGGCGAGTGGTGAGGGCGAATACCACCCGAAAACGCTACAAGAAACGCCGATAATTCACACCAATCAAAATGAGCTACTTTTCTTATAAAAGTGGCTCATTTTTCATTCTCTCTATAAGAGACTGAGCTATGAGCACCTAGTTTTAGAGCTAATGATTTAAATTACTGTTATAGATGGGGTTAATGGTTATAATCCTTTTCCATAAATCAGACTAGACAGAAAAATTCTGTATTTAAATGCAGAATTTTTCTGTCTAATAAGCTGTTATGTGACAGCACAATATTGAGACTTCTATGAAAAAAACATTAACGATTCTTTGTTCGATAGTCGGTTTTAGCCTTTTAGCATATGCTGTCGTCATTACGTCTTACGTATTAAATTTTGGAACTAGTTGGAGTTCCGAACAAGGTGACTGGGGTACGTTTGGTGATTTCATTGGGGGGACTCTTAATCCATTATTAAGCTTTATGGCTTTGATTGCGTTGTTAATTACAATCGTACTGCAAAGTAAAGAGTTGGAGCAGACTAGAGTTGAACTTTCACGGACAGCCGATGCTAATGAGAAACAGTCTACTTATCTCGCGACGCAGCAAGAGCGTGATGATGCTTACAGATTAATTTCAAAGTTAGCAGAGCGGATTAATAATACTTACAACAAAAACCATTTACCCAATGGTAAGTCAATTCATGCGGCGCTGTGTGGCGCTCTGAATGTAAACGAAAATGATGCGTATTATGAACTTACCGGCTCAATGATGGATCCACTTTCTAGCGGTTATAGTCGCGTTAAATATATGGAGGCAGATTTGAGAACTCTTGTGGTTTTACTTGATGATTATGAAGTTATTTCTTCGAAAATATCGACAAAACAAACACCAATTAAGAGCTTTTACATCAATGAGTATGCTCATATGGTTAAAATATTTTGTCATGAAAACTGGTTTGATGAAGACCTTCTTTATTATTACGTTAAATAGTCACATAACAAAGCATTTAAGAGTGATTCGCAACACTTGGCAGTTTCGCTTCGCTCAAGTATAGCCAAGCGCCGCTCACACCTTAATGCGGCGTTATACAAATTTATCAAATGAGGAGAAAGTAATTGAATCAGTTAGATGTAATGCAATATGGGTATTTGGGTTTGGTTGCTTTAGCGTTGGTCGTCGTTGGTCATGCAGTCGTCACATATATAAAGACACCTCAACCCGCTAAACATAGCTTACCTGTCGTTTTTGCATTTCTACTTCTTGCTTGTGGTCTGATCTTCATTGGCTATATATGGGCTGAAAAAGAGTTGAAGAGTTCGCAAGCTAAAGAATCTACAGTTAGCATGATTCAGGCTGAGATAGTAAATGCTCGTACTCGTCTAGAATCGGTAACAAAGCCATTAATTGAAGAAAGGGATAATGCTCTAGAACAGAGCGTTTATATTGGTAACCTAGATTCGACCCAAGAGAAAAATAGGGTTAAAGCGCAAGAAATCACAGCAATGATAGAACTTCAAGAAAAGCGATTTGATGAAGAACTAAAAAACATTGCATCTGCGTTTTCTGTAGCTAAAAGTAATCAGTAACCATTTGTATAACAAAGCAATTAAGATTGATTCCCAACGCATGGCATTTTTCATTCCATCGTTGGGTTTTGTTTACGGTGGTATGGTTAAGTGTCGTGGTGGCGTTGCTCACCACTTAACGCGGCGTTAGTTTAATCAAAATAAGGATAACAAATGACAGATCATTTTGAGCTCACGAAAGAGGGAGTACATATCGTAATTGGGTATTACAAAACTCAGCTTGCAAAAGAAAAGGAAGCTTTGAACAAAGTCATTGCTGCACTTTATCATGATTCACAGAATGCAACTCCTCAGCAGTATGAAGAGTTTAATAAACGAACTAACAATGTAACATTTATCACTGATAAAATTGATGAGTTAGAGCAACAGCGTCTTCATATGTAAGGGCCTTATAAAACTAACAAAGCAATCAAGGTGATGCGTTACACTCGGCGGTTTTGTATGGAGTTCGGTGTGCTTTGTTGGTTCAGTGGGGCACACCTTATTGCAGGCGTTATACCCCTAAGTCGGTATTACCAAACATATCAATATAAGGATTTAGTATGAAGATAGTTGTCCCTGATATTCAGATTTCTGATGAGTGTGGATTTAGTTCGGATATTGATATATTCAAACGAAAAGGTTTTGGTGAAAGACTGGCTAACCTTGTTGAAAATTCAGGCGGAAGTCCGGTTATAGCTCTAGATTCGGGCTGGGGTGAAGGTAAGAGTACATTTATTAAAATGTGGCGAGGTTACCTTGAGAACCACCGAGATCCAGAAATTAAATCTATTTACTTTGATGCTTTTGAAAATGACTATCAAAAAGACCCGTTTTTGACATTGGCATCCGAAATTTATCAACTTATCACAGTTGAAGATGAAGAAAGAAAGGCTAAGTTTAAGGATAAAGCGGCTAAGGCTGCTAAGTCTCTTTTCAGAGGGGCTTTAAAAGTATCAGTAAAAGTTGGTACAGCCGGAATCGTTGATGGTAGTGCAGTGGATGCCGCAGAGAAAGAGATATCAAATTTGGTTTCGGATCAAGTTGATGACTTGATAAAAGAAAGGTTTGAACACGCAGAAAAAGATAAGTTGGCTCTGAAAGAGTTTAGAAATCATTTATCTACGTTTGCCAATGAAATGAATGGTGGCAAGCCAATTGTATTTATTATCGATGAACTTGACCGCTGTAAGCCCGACTTTGCTTTAGAATTGCTAGAACAAATTAAGCATTTGTTTTCAGTTAAAGGTATTACCTTTCTTCTCGTTACTAATAGAGAGCAGTTAGAAGAGTCAATTAAATCCAAGTATGGTCAAGGAATCGACCCTACAAATTATCTTCATAAGTTCATTAATGTTTGGTTAACCATGCCTCGTGCCGCAGGTGAGTATGATGATAATGGTTATCAATTCTTACAAAATGCTCTTTCTGCAATGAAAGAGGATAATGAGGTTATCGCAAATTCTGATTCAGTTTCAGTGCTGAATGATATCGTTAAGTTTTATCAGCCATCATTCAGAGAGATAGAGCGCATGCTGTCGTATTTCGCAATTATAAACAATATGCTAGGTGCAAAAAGATACTACGAAAATTATCAGTATATGATTGCTATGGTATGTTATTTGAAAGCTTGCCACCCAAATTGCTTGAAACCAGTTAATGGGCAATTGGACTCTCGTAATATTATAAATGCAGCTAGGTTAGACGAAATCGGATCTTCCGGGTCATATTACTCCCTTGAATATGTTAATAGGCTTGTACGCTTCGATTTAGCCGACGACGCTACTAGACAAAGTATGTTAGAAGAAAAAGAGATTCAACTCGATAGACCAGCGCGAGCACCAAAAAGTTTTCTCAAAACAATCAGCTCATGGCTGTCAGAAATCAATCCAAGCTAACGGTGGTATAACAAAACCTGTTTAAGAGTGATTCGCAACGCTCGGCGGTTTTGGTTTGAATTAGCTTTTGTGTTTACGGTGTAATAATTTAGTGTTGCTCAATTATGAATCCAGAATTAAAAAATGTTCCTGAAAATATGCGAGAACTAGGGTTAGGTGCGTTGGCACATGCTAACTGGCATGCCAACTACTATAGTATTGAAAACGATAAATGGGCGCAGTTATCAGTGCTACAGGCTGCTCACGCAGCTGAAATATTAATAAAAGCTCGAATTGCACAGGAGCACCCTCTATTAATATTTGAGCAACTTCCTCGCTCGACGCAAGTCAAGTCTGATACATTGAATTTTGAACATTTAGTCGAGAAAGCTAAAACAATTCAGTATTCTGAGTTACCTGAAAGGCTATGGGCAACTACTGGAATCAAGATTAACGATCTTGAAACGTTTAAGAGCTTTGGTAATTTGCGCAATTGCATACAGCACTTCGCAGACCCTAGGGGGAAAGATTGCTCTTTAGAATCAGCAAATTTCATTTACAAAGTTATAGATCCTTTAGTCAATCAATGCTGGGGACTGTTTGCGGTGAATTACAACGAAGATAGTACCCCGTATGAGTATCTAATAGCTTCTTTAATCAGACGTAATATTGAGTTTTTGGTTCCTAAGGAAGCTTTGGAATCAGAGTGGAATTATATTCAGTTTGATTGGGGAGAAAGTAAACAGTATAAAAACAGAATGGTACAAAGGTTTTTTGACTCTGGATACGATATAGCCGGGTTATAACAAATTGTTCAAGCAGACAGCTAACAGTTAGCGGTTACCTAACAAGGCGTTAGGTTTTATAAGGGAAAGCTATGAGTTTCTTATCCAAGATATTTAGAGTATTCGGTAATAGTTGTACCGAGGGGAACAAAACAACTGAGATGCCTAGAGTAGGAAACAAAGAACCAGTTTGTCCTTATTGCAGTAGTACTTTAGATAAAATGCCTGGGCGAAAGAAAAAATGCCCTAGTTGCAGTCAATTTATGTATGTTCGAACTTGCCCTGATGAACGAGTTAAGATTTTAGTACGTGAAGATCAAATTGAACTCATAGAAGAAAAGTGGGCAATTGAGAACGGTACCCATGAACAATTCTTAGCGGAAAAGCACGATAGAGTAGTAACAAAAAACAAGCTGATGAGCCAAGGCATCAACACTCCTACGGACTTAGATGTTAAGTGGGAGCAATTAAAGGTTTCATTGCCTCAACTAGCATCAGAGTACAAATGGGGCTTATATCGTAATGCTCGCTTGGGAATGGGAGATGTCCTAAAGAAGCAAGGTAAACTATCTGAAGCGTTGGACACATATCTTGAGGTTTGCTTTATAGATCTAAACGGTCCGAATAATTGTGGCACAAAGGACCCTGAGATATTGAAGATGTATCCTCCATTCGATCCTAAATCTGCATTTTTAGCCCCGGGCGTACTGGGCTACATAGAAAAACTGTGTAAAGAACTTAATGTAAAGCCAGAAGATTTAGGCTCTAGGTTTATTGGTTTTTCGTCTAAAGTAGAGCGTCAGCTGAAGTTACCTATATCCGCTGATGAAGCGTGGAAAGAACTTTCAAGTGAACTAAGTTGAACCAAAACCTAACAAACTGTAAGAGTCATTCGTAACGCGTGGTATGTTCATATGCGTTGGTTTTAGTGTTTAGGGGGCATGCGGCGGCTTCGATATTGCTTTCATACGCTATGGGGGCGCCCTGGAAACAGTCTGATCTCTTAAGTGCCAGCGTATAAAAATGGGATAGGAGAGTCATACCTTTTACTCGGTACCTTACAATAGGGATTCATTACCTTTATTTTGGCATTTTTGTTCTTATTATGCGGATGGTAATTCACTAAGTTCTGCGTGAGGTTTACTTGAACTTGGCAGGCACCCAAGGTTTCGCCGGCATACGACGACCGCCACGAAATGGCAAAGGATGCTCTTTAGGTGGGTAAAACTTTGGGGAATCAATTCGACCGTGGCGTTCGACGAGCTGACGATGTTCATCGCGCCAATACGCAAAACTGAGCAATTCTTTCGGATTAAACTCGCGTCGTTCAGGCGTGATCAAGGTAGCACGGTCAAAGTGCACCTTAAATCCATTCCAACGATAGTCTAAAGGCAAATAGCCGCGAGCGTGGATGTTCATCAATTTTTCGGCCATCGGGTTCACAGGGACTTCACCTGAGAGCCAGCGTTGGACTGTGATTGGTTGAACGTGAAAAAAGGCCGCGGCGTCGTGGATACCATCAAAGTGATGATGCACGAGATCCGCAAAGTGTGGCGTGAGCATGTGATCTCCTTCAAAAATTAAGACAAGGGCGCAAAGTTTTTTTCCTCCTCATAAAGTGTGTTTGTAGTAGAAAGTCTCTGGAAACGGTGACGCGTGAGCGCAGAAATCAGAGACAAGAAAACCAAGTATAGCCAACAATATTGAACGCAACGTGCATAAACGTGCAGCCAAAATCCATAAAACCAACAACATTAAGGACTTAATCCGGCGTTGTGTGCAAAATTCGTAAGGACTAAGGCACTGAAACCCCTCACATTTCACGTACAATCTGTCAATCCCATTTTAAAATGTCCTCATTTGTCCCAAATAGAAATGTCCCGTTATTAGGTCTTTCGACTGGAGGCTTTGAATGGTTCGGTGAGGACTGAGTTGATGGTTCGAGGGGCTGTTTGAAGGGCTCTTTGTTGTGCACGGCGCTTGGGGGCTTTCTTACTGCGGGTTCGTTGCTGTTGTTGTTCGAATTCTTGTTGTTGTTGCTGAGCAAATTTTAAAACTTGGCCGAGGCGTTTGTTGTCGACGATTTGGGTTTGTTGAACGTGCTCGAGTTTGTCGAAGGTTTTGAATTCGAGTTTTCGATGCCCGTATTGGATGGCGATTTCACCGTTTGGGTAGTCGAGTATCTTGACGGTTTCGTGCGTTAATCGGCTGTTTTCTTCGGTAGGCTCAATGAGATAAATCACTTTATCGTATTGAAATGTCAGTGACTTTGAGAGCTTACGAGTTTCTTGCCAACTGAAAATATCGTCGAGTTCTTGCTTGGACTCTCGAACCGGACGATGCATGTCTTTTGGGTATTGAGCGGGCTTAGCAAAGCGATGGTTAAAATCGGCGATGAAGTAGGGAAGCCAGGCGTTGGCTTGTTCGATGGTGTCGATACCTTGTAAGCGCATCTCTTTAACCAGTCGGTCTTGCAGCGTGAGGTTGGCTCGCTCAACGCGGCCTTTGGCTTGGGAGCTGTTGGCACAGATGAGTTCTATGGCCAGTTCTTTCAACACGCGCCCGTATTGAGTTTGGCCAACTTGTGTATGTTTCTCCTGATTCACTCGAAAAATAGAGTGCTTGTCACTGTAAAATGCGATGGGCTTGCCGTGCTCATTGAGGTATTCTCGCGTGGTCATCATGTAGTCAAACGCGGATTCTGTCTCGCTGAATCTTAGGTTCATCAGACGGCCAGTCGCATCATCAATGAACACCAATAGGCAGCATTTGTCGCTGCGGCCTTCAAACCAGTCATGATGTGAGCCATCTATCTGAATCAATTCTCCAAGACAATCTCGACGGTAACGAGGTTGATAGACTCTAGGTTTTCGTTGTGAGTGCGGGATCCAAAGATTGTCGGCAATCATCCATTGGCGAAGTGTCTCTAACGAGATAGCTAAATTATGATTTTCTATGATCTTTTCACGTGCAAATGTGGGCGAGAAATCAGAATAGTGTTTATGGATAGTCGAAAGAATCTCTTTGCGATATTCGTTAGAATAACGCCGATTACTGGGTTTACCTCTAGAAGCATGGGTTAAACTAGCCGCACCATGTTCACGTAGTTTGTTCATTAACCTTTGAACTTGACGCTCACTTAACGAAAGTATCTCTGCCGCATCAGTACGACGCAAACGATGTTCACAGACGTCTTGAATAACTTTGAATCGACTAATTTCTTTTTCACTCATGGCAATCAACATCTCAGTAGTCCTTAGTAACCGAAGCTGGTACATGAAATGTAGTCAGCAACCAGTACTAAGGTGACATTTTAACCTAGCTCAAAAGTGACATTACTATCTGGGGCTTACACTCTAAGTGCGTATTATGTCTAATTATGTTTAATGGTGCATATCTTATAAAATCAGTACAACCTCTTGTATTTAGAGGTTTTATCATTGAAGTATCGCGAAATGAGTAAGAATTACATTTTTCGAGAGTTAGAGTGCCAAATGACCAAGGAAGAGGTTGCTGAACTGTGTTTTAAAACTGTGAGGACTGTCACGGGTTGGGATGAAGGGAAACCGATACCTCCTGAATGTAAAAGGCTTATGCGTATGGCAAAAGGTCGGGAACTGAGCGTAAGTGATGATTGGGAACAGTTCAAAATGTTATACGACAGTATGGAGTTGCCAACTGGCCAAGTGGTGAGGCCACAACAGATATTGGCAGGGATTGCACTATTAGGGATTCAGTCAGAATTAGAGATCAAGACTTCAACACATTTACTTAGTCTTGCTAGGGCGATAGCCAATATCAAGAAATAGGATTAGAAAAGTATGGTTTTTTCAGGCTGGTCACAAAGGTTTATAGTTATCAACTACGTGGCGTGGTAATTAGTTGTTAAAGTTACTGCGACTGGGCACGAGACGTTCCTTGTGGGATTAACCAGTCCTCCTTTTTGGTCATATCAAGGAGAAAGAAGCCGAACCTTTATCGAGAGGGTTCGGCTTTTTTACATCTAGAAACTAGAAGTTACGATGAACGATTTCTGATTTGGTTGGCTTCAAAAACTTCTCGATTCCATTCGGATATTTTATAACTGCATTCAGCATCAAAGTCAGACAAAGCATGCCTAGTTTCATAAATCTTGACTACAATGGAATCTAATGACTCTACAGAAAACTGGCACAGCTCGTGTTCCAGACCATCGTTGCCAACTTTGAATTTGACCTGCGTATAGCCTGCATCGTTTGTATATTCCCAGTTAGCATGAACAACTTTATTTCTCAGTACTCCGCACTCTTTTAGGCTAGAAATCAAAGGTTTGTATTCTTTAATATCCCACTCAAACCCACGAATAAAGTCATCATTAAACTTTTTGAACAGATCGACCTTTGTTGAATACATCATAGAGTTCAGAACAAGTAAGCCTTTTTGATCTGACCGATCAGAAAACGTCTCGCATAACACACTGTCGAGGCAAGCTTCAAGGCCGTTAAAGGCAACAACAATCTCTCCGATAATAGGCAGGAAATCTTCGATAGCTTCATAACTATTATCAGTATCACCTAAGTTCTCTAGGATGGTTTGACCCACTGGTGTCTTTTTAATTTTCATCTAGATTTCCAATATGTTACATAATGCCCAATAAAATTGGGAAATTTGTTGGTCTTGGTTTGAAGATTAGGGTTGTGTACTAAACAATTTATTACGTGCCATGCTCCATAAAACAAGTAAAGCAAATACCATATTCACTATCCTGTTGAGCACCTTCGCATCCACACTCTTCACAGTCACGTTCAACTATTTCCCCTTGGTATCCACATAATCGACACAAATACTGTTCTGAATTAGGTAAGTTTTGATAGGTTTCCGCACAATCTTGTAAATACTCGATTTCCCAAAATTCATTGAGTGACATTGTGTTAGCGCAGCATGGGCAATGACGAGATTTAGCCTTTTTATCGTAACCTAAATATTTTTTACATGCTGCAGGAGGCAATACAGCAAGAGTTAAATGGTAATCAGTCAAAAGAGATTGAGTTATAGATGACTCATAATTGCTATCTGACCTAATACTTTTCATTGAATTAGCAGGCGTATTCGCGATGTATTTTCGTCTAGATTCGAACCAAAGTTCTGAGTTGTTGAAATAGGCATGCGTGTACAAGATAAAATTAACGACTTGTTCTGGAGTTACGGATAAGGACTTATCAACTGTATGCATCACTTTGTTTCGGATCGTTCTCAAATCATCATTCCATTGAATAAATTGGTCACTAAACCGTTCGGAGCAAACCGTATCGTGAACTTTAATCAAATCTTGTGCATCTAATGTCCGGAATGCAGAGAATTCAATATCGTTCTTGTGACAGCCTTTTGGCCATGATTGAGGGTTACCGGGTATCAGAAGATAAGGGGAAACATCTACGATTCTCCCTTTAATGTAGAACTCAACAGCTTGTTGAACTAAAGCTGTAGCACTGACTAATGTTTGCTTTGCCGAAGCCCAGTAGCGCTGGCTTTCATTCTCACCATCTAAACCATCAACAATACTATTTAATAATTCAAACTCATGTAAATGTTCTATTACAGAGTCCCAGGAAGAGTTCAAGAAGCCATCCGCTACATTATAAAAATCTTCTTTTGTTGGAAATTCTAAAATCACAAATAGCTCCGCGCTAAATCAATTGACCAGAAAATTTATATCTAGTTCTTTGTTGGTGCAATTCTACTAGAAGTTTCTATTTGCTAACAATTACTTATGCTTTTAAATGTGGTGAATGAACGCAAAACCGAAGAGACAGGTTTTGGTGATCGCTACAAGTTTGGTCGAATTTACCCCCGTGATACAACACGGGGGTTGGCTTCCTCCCGCCGCGCTCGTCCTCCTCAGTCTTCGTCGTTCTCACTTGTTGTCCGTCAGCACTGGAAAGAGATCCTTTTCGACACTCAAATGATCTTAAAGAAAGCTAGTGAACACAAAAAAGCCTTACCGATGTGGCAAGGCCTTAAAGAGCGATTCTGGCAGGATGAGGGAGGGTGCTACTTAGATTGGCATTGGCAGTTAGAAACACTCGCCAGTTGAGACATACGGACTAATAACCTCTACGGTGTGGCTCGGTGCCTCGTTCGCGCTTCGCACTCCCTTATCCCTGCGGGGCTAGCTAAAACAAACTGACATCAGCTCGACTCACTTCTGGCAAAGCGGCTGCCGCAGCTGCGTAAGGCTTACATGTTATCAACTTCGACAGTTGGCCTCTGTTCAGTTTCAACAGGCAATCATCAATGTGGTCGACAGTAACGTTATAAGCCTTTAGGAAGTTTTCGTTTACATAATAAAGACCGTCTAGAGCTTCCACCTCGATGCTAATGTGTTGCTCGATAGCTCCTCTCTTGATGGCGAAATTAATCCCCGTTACATACGCTTTCTTAATTCCTTCAAAAGGAAGAACCTCAGCTATAGGAACATGAGAAAGGCTATCTTTGTCAGTGCCTTTACTGCTATCCCCACTAGAACGTACATCCCCAGAAGCTTCACTATTTTCACTAGGTAGTGTTTCACTTTGCTTAGGAACGGCAGTTGAAGACGTTGTTTGTCCCGCTTCCTCCACCGTCTCAGTAGTTTCAAAATAACGATTGGATAAGTCATAGATTATGTACCCCAAACAGAAGATGGATAAAAGGAAAACCAAAATAGCTTTAGGGTTACGAAAAAGCGTATTCATGGCTAATTGTTGTTTCGCGCTGCCTGTACCCGTAGATTTGTAGAGTAGGAAAGAGTCTAGAGGGATTTTTTGGTTGGTTAAGTTAACGTCTTTCTTTTTGGGAATAACAGGAGTCGATACCGATTTGTCATGCTTCAAGATATAAGGATTTCGTTTCGTCCAGAAAAACTGATCGCGTCCCTTGTGGAAGAAGTTCTGATTCGCACAGGCTTTAATGCCAGAATCAATTTGCTTCCAATCGGGTGAAAGCAACTCGATGTCCCAATCATATTTTCGATGTCTCATGAACCCCTCATTGAAGCTATGAGGATAGATAATTCTGCCTTCTGAATCGTACTCAGCAATCCCTCTATCATCTATTTCAGAATCTTGTAATTCGTCCATGTTCGCAGGGGTGTAACGAGAATTGAAAAAGCGTTCGTAATCTTTAGGTAGTAAACCGTCACGAGGTGATTGAGTGATGAAGTCAGATAGCGGTTTGTATTTCACTTTGCGAATATCAAAGCCGACGTTTTTAGAGAATATATCTTGGCACTCATCAATAACGATAAGCGCACCAATAGGGCACCAACAGAAGAAATGCGTCCAAAGGTGAACGCCAGATTCATCCCTAGAGCTAATACGAAAGAGTTTAGCGGTGCTAGGGAATTGGATATTAAATCGCTCTTCAATGACAGCTAAGGGCTGCATACCCTCGATGTTAGTTACAACTGTTCTACCTGCCTTTAAAGCTTGGTAGATAGAAAAGTAAGCCGTGTATGCAGACTTGTAAGAGCCATTAGCGCCCGTTCTTATGGTGATAGCCATTATCTAGAGAGCCTCATTACTAAAGCGGTTGTGAAGAAGTTAGCCCATACCGCGAGGCCTTGAGGTACGCCAAACTTAAACGCATAAAACCTCAGCTCATCAGGTAAAGCATTAAAAGTTTTGGACAGAATGTCGTTAAAGCCGATCTCTTTTAAGAGAATTTGAGCCGAGTTGTAAGAGAGTTTAATGAACTCCAATTCCGCTTTTAACTTCATCTTAATCATGAAAATCTGGATGTATGAAAAGAGGTCTAACGTCATTTGGGGTATAGCTTTAAAGAAGTCAGTAATAAATGCCATCTGTAAGCTAATCCAATCAATAAAAGAGTAGATGTAATCCATAACTAATCCTTACCTAACATTCTGATGCCAGACAAAACAAACAAGAACATCACAACAGCTGAAATGATCGTGGCGTTCTCCAATAGAGCAGAGAGCACACCTGATTTGAAAGAGCGTTCTGCATGGTTAACATTGAGATTTAATGAGTGCTCTTTATAGGTGCCGTTATTGAAAGAGCTGGTATCGATAGAGAATAACGCTTTGAACTTTTCAAATTCATCGGTCATTTCTTGTTTGATTTCTGTGACTTCATTTTGAACTTCAGCTATTTGGTTTTGAGTGACAATGAAACCCTCACCATTAAAGCCATAGTTAGGTTCAACAAAGTTATTGTTGTTAGTGACACCATTGATGAGGTCAGTCAGCTTACTTTCGACACCGGACATATCAGAGCCGTCTATACCGTCTATTTGAGAAGATAGGGTGCCTAGTTGTGTATTCAAAGAATCCAGTTTTCCATCAACAACCGTGACCTGGTCTGAAAGGCCTGACACGTTAGTTGTCATCTCTTTTTGGGATGACTCCATGCGTTTGAGTATCTTTTGGTTGGCACTGGCCTTAGCTGCGTTTCTTAATCGGTTCGAGTCGGTTTCTGAAAGCGAAAGCTCATCAAGGTCAACGTCGACTTCTAAGTTATCGAGTTTGTATTGAACGTCTAATAGCAACTGTTTGGCTTGTACGTGTCGATAATCCAAAGCATAGGTTTGATTTAGTATGTTTTGCTCAACCTCAGATAGCGCTTTGTCCATTTCTACAAATTTGTATGAAAGGTTAGCGCCCATGTTGCTGATGCGATTGGGTATCTCATTGATGTTGCCCGTTCTTTCGATGAAGTTACGGTGAAGGTGGGAGATGTCTTGTCGAATGCTTTGATGACCGTTAATGATCGTTTCGTTGAGGCCGCCATTATAAGTATCAAGCGCTTCATTAAACTGCTTACGAGTGATACCCGTTCGTACCAATTTATCGATTACACCAACCAAATCATTTTGGTTTTTGGACAATTCTCTGACTGAATCCGACCACGCCTTAGTGTTCATACAATCCAAGCCACCAACACAGTTGTAGTTCTTGATCTCTTTTAATTCGACTAACTTGTCATAGTCGGATTGAATTCGGTCGGGGATACCATCTGCGTCAGTATCGGCAACCACATTGTCATTACTCTCTGGATTCGCATCGGAATGGTTAGGGATTCCGTCACCATCCCAATCTTCCTCACTGTCGAGAATGCCATTCATATTAATGTCACCCTCCCAAGGGAAAGGCTTGGCTGAGTCACCTGAAAAGCTATCACCACTAGAGCATTTTTCACCCGTAAAAGTAAAAGAATTACTCCACATACGTTTGGTCGGGTCAACGCTTATCGATACAGAGCTTCCGCGAAGAACACAAGCTGAACCATATTGGCCAATACACGCAGAGGTTGGGCTTTCGCCCCATATGTAAGCATCATAGGTATAGGTTCGTGATTGAGATTTCAATACGGTGCAAACCGAAGTACAAACGCCACCATCATCAACTTCCCCCAAAGGGCAGCTAATGGCATGAGCGTAACTACTTAAAGACGCGAACAGTACCAAGAGCGTGTATCGTATTATTCTCATATTCAAAGCCTAGATATAAAAAAGCCCCCAAACTAGGAGGCATTGATACCCGTATATACGCCATATACGAATGACATAGCCATAACCACCCCAAACAGGACGGTTACGACTTGAGAGACAATGTCTCCCATTAGTTCCCCATAGAGTTCATGATAGCGCGAAGACCAAAGCCAATCGCAGCAAGACCGATAAGACCAACCACAACCAAACCGTAGTTAGATTGACCAGTCGTTACAGCTTCGTTGATAGCCGTTGTGATTGCAGTATTATCAGCAAATGAAGAAGCAGATACAAATGCAGTAGAACCTAGAACCAATAGACGTTTTTTCATGATATTTCCTTTTTTAAGAGTGTGTTACTAAAAGTTGCCCCTTAGCCTTTGCCAAGAGTTTTTAAGATTCGTCCTAGCACATGGCCAGACACGAAAGATAATAAAATCCAACCTGAAACCGCGGTGTAGAGTTCACTGTCGATGTTCAAAGATTGAGACGCAGAGACTAAATTGTTGTATTCAGAATCTGTAAGCATTACGAGCTGACAATCAAAGTCGGTTGACGTTCTTAAGTAACCTTGTTGAGTGGTCGTAATGCAGTTCATTGATTAAGCCTTGTTAGCTTTCATGAAGTTATCGAAGTGCTTTTTAATTTCTTCATCGACAGGAACAAGCTTGTTCACCAAGATATCGAGTGGATCATTTGGGTTAGCACCAAAGCTCAGTTCGTAGTCACGGTTAGCAACAAAAGCGCGTGATTGGATAAGCTGACGAGCGTAAGCCACATCAATTTTCAACGCTTGTTTGTTGTAAGGGATGTCAGTCGAGTAACCGATACCCGTTTGCTGAAACTTCTCGTTATCGACTTCTTCAACAGCACGCAGGACAGACAGCTCCGCGAACTCCATATTAGATTTAGGGAAACGCTTGATAGCAATACCAGTTATTGTAGGCATATTCTTGACTCCAAAATTTCGATTTTCTGTTTAGTGTATTCGTCAGGAATACCTAACGAGGTTTCAAAGTTTGCACGTCTATGATGCGTAGGAATGAGCATTCCAAAGGCTTCACCCAAGTCACCGTCCGTCATTGCAATAACTTCAGAGAGTGCCTTGCCACATTGACGACGAACCCAAGCGATACGAGCGAAGAACTCAAGACCCGCTTTCTTTTTATTAAGCTCAATCTTCATTGGTTCAGCAGGGTCGATACTGGCCGAGAAGTCACACAGGCCAGCAAAGGCCGAAGCAGGCGAGGCGAGTAGTGCCAAATCGCACTTCTTCAATTCCACTTCATTGCGGTACCAAATCACTTCAGGGTCAGCGATGTTTTGCTCGAACTTCTTGTTGTACACACGCCAGTAGATTGCAGAGGTACGAGAGCCAACAAGAACGGCTTCCTCTGATAATTCACCGGATTGTGAAACGCGCTTATGAGGAACCATTGTGGGACCACGTCCACGAGAAGCAGTGCGAAATGCTCCCTCATAAAAACATTTCTCAGCATACTTACAGTCAAAGATTCCGGTGTAGTCATCCACGCAGAGATCTAAGCGGGCTAGGCGAGTGATACCTAAAAGAGACAACCACCAATGCACCTTTTTGTGAGTGGTGAAGTCGAACAACTTAGCGCAACCCGTACCATTGATTTGCACGTAGACCGTATCGTTGTTTCCGCCAATACCAACCAAACCACATTCAACCGTTCCAGTAGAATCGTAAATCACCATCGAATCCTCATAACCATGTAAGCCACGGCCACGCATAGGAGAGATACGAAAGTTAAAGACTCTAGACATGAACTCATCAAACCTATCAGCCAAAACCTTACGACACTTGTTACGGTGTAACTCGATTGATTTCTCTATAGCTTCTGGTGAGTTAAGACGGCCGTTGACGCTTTGCTTTTTAAACTCAGGAAACTGCATGTTGATAAAGTCTTGTTCGTTTGAGCTGTCCAAGTGTCTAAGCGAGCCGTACGAAAACGAAAAGGCTAGGTGATCCACTTGAACCGGACGAATTTCATCATGGAACTTATGTGGTTTTTTAGATGGCATGGAACACACCCTTAACCAAAAGCTCTTGGTAGTTCTCATCTGTGATTTCAACAACTTGAAATGACACCATGCCGTAGTGAGCTTCCATGAACTGGAAGAAATCACGCGGAGTCTTGAAGAAGTTATGACCCCAAGGAAAATAGGCGTTGATGCCGTGATTGGGTTCGTTGTCGAAGTAGATAGAGTCCATGACTAAGCCTCTGATGCTTCAATCTTGGCATTGACGACATCAATTAAGCGTCTTGTCATTTCACAGTCAGCAGTGGCTCGATGTGCTTTTAAGTCAGAGTTATCAATACCTTGTTGAACACAAGCATTAGACAAAGACTGCCATTTGAAGCCATCAGTATCAGTAAGTTCGCCATAAAACATTGCATACCAATTCATGACACACTGTGACTTTTGTTTAAGGTCAGACAGGAACTTGGAAAATGAATCAACCGATTCTGATGAAGCACCGGAGTATTTGAAGGACTGGGAAAGCAAACGAAGGTCGAAAGAATCGTTATAGATAAGCAGCGAATCACAAGAGCACAACAGTGATTCAATAGTTTGTTTTACCTCGGAAAAAGTAGGCTTTCCAATAACATCTTGAGAAGTAATACCATGAATAGCCGATGCGTCTGAAGGGATAGGTTTAACTGGGTCTATCAATGAGTTGAAAAGAACTTTACCTGATGTTGCACAGATAAGAGAAACCTCGATAACTTCAGCAAATCTATCCAAACCGGTAGTTTCAGTATCCAGAATAATAGCGTTTTGAGTATTCAGTTTTTTCATAACAACCACCTTGACTGATTATTGAGAGTTGGGAGTGACCATCTAAGCCGAGCTATAAGCGTCAAGGGCAAACAGCCCAAACCTAGACAGCCAAATCAAGTGAGTCCCGATTTGTGTTAATCCTAATTAACGAAAATCGGAATTACAAGTAAACAAAAATCGCAACTAATGGGCTAAAATGAATTAAATGGAGGTGTACTTATGTACCAAGATAAAATCTTAAATGCCTATAAACAGGCTCAAAACTACGTACAAGATAAGCAAATAGCGCATGACTTAGGGATTACACCTCAGAAGATTTGCAAAATTAGAAGCGGAGAACGCTATCTAACTGAAACAGAAGCACTTTTTATTGCTGAAAGGATTGGTTTGTCAGAAGAAGAAGTCTTAGTGTACTTAGCCGCTGACCGCAGCAAAAATCATAAGGCTCAGATGGCTTGGCAGAACATCGCAAAAAAGTTTAACGGGCTTAATATGTCAGGTGTATCAATGGCTTGTGGTAGTTTGGCGTTACTGGCGACCACCCCAGTTGATCCCACGATTCAGTGCGTATTATGTACGTTATGTTAAATTGATTTTAGCCTTTATAAGGCAGGTATCTTTGTGTGATGCCCTGCCTTTATTTGGTGTCGATATTCTTTGATTTATACTGTGTATTTAACCATACTGGCTATTTACCATAAAATACCTAATAACCAGTGATAATAATCTTCGATTTTACCCCTGGCATTAGTTAGAGCTTAACCGCCAGCAAATTTAACTTTGTAGCCTTTCTTTTCAAGATGCGCTTTGAGCTTGTCACGAGCGTCGCCTTGAATCTCGATGTTGCCATCTTTTACTGAGCCGCCGCAGCCACACACTTTTTTGAGTTCCGCTGCCATTAGTTTTAATGGTGCGTCATCTAGGTCTAGGCCCGTTACGATAGAAACGCCTTTGCCTTTACGGCCTTTGGTTTCTTTTTGGATTCGAACGATACCATCGCCTTTAGGACGTTGGACTTTCTCTTCTTCAGGTTTAATGCGACCTGTTTCTGTTGAATATACTAGGCTCATAAATTACTTCTTTTGTTGCTCTGCTTTTTGTTTTGCGAGTAAGTAAGCTTCTATATGACGCTGGATTGCAATCTTGCCGCCTTTGATAAGACGCCCGTTAAACATGCAATACCACGCGTTAGGCTCACCGGTGTCATTCTTGATCTGATAGCCGTTGAAGTTTTCAGTTAGGCCACCAGTTCCTCTCGACTTATTTAATGCAGTGAACTCTTTAGGGTCAATAATAGACGCCGTGTCAATCCACCAATCAATACTCTTCTTCACGGCAGCTAGGTTGCCCTGAATCACATTGTTTTTTAACTTAGCACGCCAAATGGTGTTATTCGCATCCATCGATTGCAGATGGACGCTACGGTAAATTGAATTAGCCATATCTATTAATCATCTTTTTGTTTTCACTGTATTAATCATAAGTATACTTATAATGATATCAAGCATAATATGGTAAAAACACCTGTCGAGGTACGGTAATTTGCGAAAAAAAGTCCCTATTTTAACCGACTCTGTGACAATTAATTCATTTGTTGAAAAATTGAACAGGCACGCGACAATTGAAATTATAGATGAGTTAACAGGATATCAGTACTCTCGTAACTCACTGCTGGGTATCTACAGTGATTGGAATCGCTACCATGCGTTCTGTACTAAAAACCGTATCAACACACTCCCAGCCTCTATTACTGCTGTTCGTCGTTTTCTTGAGACGGAATCCAGTGACAGAAAATACGCATCTTTAAAACGTTACACTGCAACGCTTAGTTTGTTGCATACTGTGTTGAGCTTTGCCAACCCAATCAAGCATAGACAAGTTCGTTTTGCCCTGCTCCACTTGCAAGCTCAAATGGCTGGCGACGCTAAGCAAACCAATGCCATGACATCTGCACACCTCGCGGAGTTAAACACGTTACTTTCAAATGAGAAATCGAGCTTAAAAGAGATCAGAGATATCGCCATTTATAATGTGATGTTTGAGTGTGCTTTAAAACGATCAGAACTTAAGGCGTTATCAATGGGTAATGTCGAGTGCGTTGAAAATGATTACCAGATTACAGTAAAAGATTCAGCGTATCGCCTGTCGCAAGTTGCAAGTGCTGCACTTCAGCGTTGGTTTGCGTTTACTGGGACACAAGACGAGTTACCAGTGTTTCGTGCGATAGACAAGCATGAGAATATCAGTCTGCAACCTTTAGATGATTCGTCGATCTATAGGATACTAAGAAGTGCAAGCGACTTACTTCAGCTCGCAGAAAACCACCATTTTTCAGGGAATTCGATTCGTGTGGGTGCCGCACAAGAGTTGTCAAAACAAGGTCTTAAGGTGAGGGAGATTCAGGATTTTGGTCGTTGGCTCAGCCCTGCAATGCCTGCGCAATATGTGGGTTATTCGGGGACGGCTGAGAGTGAGAAGATGAAGTTTAAAACACTAGTGCCTTGGCAATAAGCTCAAGGCACTATTATGTTCTTTAGCCAGTGGTGTAAGACTCGCTAAGATATTTTGAAACAACTAAGAAATGCTTGTTCTCACACAGTTCTCTAGGAACTGGCTGAATTTGTGGCCATCATGTTCAACCATTTTAGGGAACATGGAAATTGGTGTCATACCTGGGAAGGTGTTGACTTCATTCAGGTAGATCTCGTTGTCTTGTGTTAAGAAGAAATCGATACGAGACAAGTGACGAAGCTTCATTTGGGTGAATACTTTACGAGCACTGTCTGCAATTAACTCTAGTTGTTCATCTGTTAAGTTATTTGCTTCAACTTCGGTAATTGAGTGGCTGTCTGAGCTGTATTTCTCTTCGTAAGAGTAAAATGCGCCATTAGGTGCAATCACCTCGCCCGGTTTGCTGATGTGTAGCTCACCATCGATTTCATAAGCGGCAACTTCTAGCTCTCTAGGCACAACTGATTTCTCAACCAGCACTTGATCAGAGAAGGTAAACGCCTTATTGATCGCTTCGCTTAAGTCTTCCACTTGGTTAACTTGGTAACAACCTACAGAAGAACCTTGACGAGCCGCCTTCACGAACACTTTACCCCAATTTTCAAAAGCTTGAGTCGCTTGTGAATGAGCTTGGTCGTTGTTGTCTGATAAAAACAGATACGGCGTGTTTGGGATGCCAAGTGCATCGTACCAAAGCTTTGAAGTGATTTTGTTGAAGCTGTTGTTGCTCGCTTCAGAACCACAACCTAAGTACGGAATCTTAGCCATTTCAAACAATGATTGAATGTCACCTGTTTCACCCGGGAAGCCGTGAATACAAGGCGCAATGAAATCGACTTTAGACTCTAGGTTGTCGCCACGTAAGGTTTGATTATTGATATCTAGATAAACCAATTCACCTGAATCAAGACACCAGCCTTCGTTTTTAATTTCAACTCTGACAACGTTAAAATCTGCAACGCTATTCAGTTGTTCAAAAAGATAATTGGCTGAAACTAAAGAGACTTCATGCTCTGAAGATCCACCGCCACAAAGTAGAAGGATGTTAATGGTGTTCATGGGTAAATTCGGTCCTTGAAACTAGGAATACTGACTTCAATGATAAACAAAAGTCGAAATAGGTACAGTGTTTTGAACGTTAAAATTGTGTTCGAAAGATCGAGCGATTAACTATTAAACAAAACTGCTGGTCTTAAAACAAAAGAAGGAGCATTTGCTCCCTCTTTCTGAATTAAAACTTAGTTCAACTTGTTAAGCGTTGGGTATTCAGAGTTCTTGATGTCATCAATGCTCTTAACAAACGGCTTCAAGTTTTGGAAAGTGGTTGGCAGCGTTGAGATTGCCTTTTTAGCTTCTAAGCGTGTTGCGTAATCACCGTAAAGTACGGTAAACCACTTAGTGCCGTTAACCATTTTGTAGTTTTCCCAAACTGGTTGAGAAGTCGTAGGTAGCATTTTCACGAAAGAATCGACTTTACTCTGGCTGCCAACAGCAACAACTTGAACCGTGTAACCAAAACGCTGGTTCATATCTTGTTGTTTCTTCGTTGGGCCTGTCACTACTGCAACTGGCTTAGCTTTAGTCGTTTGAGTGACTTTCTGCTCAACAGGTTCGGTTCTGATCACGTTGACAACGTTTTCTTCAACAACGCCTGTTTGCTCAGATTGAGATACAACTGGAGCTTCAACTTTTGCCGTTTTGTACTCTTCTTGATAACTATCTGAAGTTACATTTGTAACGTAGTCGTCCGATACACATGCAGCCAAGAGCAGTGGCAAAGTCACAATTGCAAATTTTTTCATGGAAAGCTCTATATCCTTAATAATAATTACTATAAATCATGCCGATACGTCGGTTTAGAATCAAGTTAACTTTGAGATTATACACCATTAGTGGGTGACCTATTTCACAAACTTTATGCAGTGTTTGCTTATTCATCTGAATTCGGTGAATTTGCCATCAACCCGTGAGTGAAAAGTAAGTTACGATGAACTTACGTGCATTGCTAGGATATGTCTATGAATCATCTTGATCCCCTCCTTAAACCCCGTTCAATCGCTGTTGTTGGTGCTTCTCAACGAGAAACGCGCGCGGGATATATCGTCATGAACAATTTGTTGCACGGGGATTTTAAAGGTGCGGTGATGCCCGTTACGCCAAAATATGACTCGGTGGCAGGCGTACTCTCATACAAGAACATTTTGTCGCTGCCTATCGTGCCTGACCTTGCGATTCTCTGTACCAATGCGACCCGTAATGTGGCCATTTTTGAAGAGCTGGCCGAGAAAGGCATAGCCTCTGTCATTGTGCTTTCTTCCGACATGCAGCAACAAAGCGATAATGGCGAAACGTATGATGCACGATGCCTAGCGATTGCTAAAAAACACAACATTCGGGTGCTTGGCTCCAATAGCTTGGGGATTATTGTCCCTTGGTTAAATTTGAATGCCTCTTTTTCTCCGGTAACTGCGCTGCCAGGTAAAATCGCCTTTGTTTCTCAGTCGGCTGCAGTGTGTACCACGATTCTCGATTGGGCGAACGACAAAGAGATTGGCTTCTCAGCGTTTATCTCGATAGGCAATGGCAGTGACATTGAATTCTCGGAACTCTTGGATTATCTGAGTACCGATTCTCACACCGAAGCGATATTGCTTTATGTCGATAGCATTACTGATGCGAGGCGCTTTATCTCTGCAGCGCGTGCAGCGTCACGCAATCGACGAATTCTAGTACTAAAAGGCGGGCGTACCGCGAAAGGCCGAGCAGCGGCCATGGCACATACCGGTGGTGCCGATACCTTAGACATTATCTATGACTCTGCGATCCGACGTAGCGGTATGTTACGAGTTAAGAACTTACATGAACTGTTTGCTGCGGTAGAGACACTGACTCATTCAGTGCCCTTGCGTGGCGAGCGTTTGGCTATTGTTACCAATGGTGGCGGCCCTGCAATTATGGCCGTGGACACCCTATTTGACCGCGGCGGTAAGCTCGCAGAATTATCTGAAGATACGCTCGATAAACTCAGTAAGGTTTTGCCATCGAGTTGGTCTCATAGCAATCCTATCGACATTGTTGGCGATGCCGGCGATCAACGCTATATCGACACCATAAACATCTTGCTCGATGGTGATGAAGCGGATGCCATTCTTATCATGCACAGCCCTTCTGCGGTCGCACATTCAGCCAAAACAGCAGAGCGAATTATTGAGGCGATTAAAAAGCATCCTCGCCACAAGCGCTTTAATATCTTAACGAATTGGTCTGGGGAGTTAACCGCAAGGCCAGCGAGAAAGCTGTTTACGGAAGCGGGTTTCCCAACCTATCGAACGCCTGAAAGTTCAGTGGTCGCATTCATGCACTTGGTCGAGTACAGACGCAACCAACGTCAGTTAATGGAAACGCCGACCACGGCAGAAAAAGTGCACATTGAAGACTTGGCAGATGCCAAACATTGGATAGAACGCCAACTACTGGATAAAGAAACAGTTAGTCTTGATACCCATCAAAACAGCCAGTTTTTCAAGCACTTCAATCTTGATGTGTTGCCAACTTGGATAGCTTCCGACCCAAGTGAAGCGGTGCACATTGCTGAAACGATCGGTTACCCGGTCGCCGTAAAACTTCGCTCGCCAGACATTGCGCATAAGTCGGACGTTCAAGGTGTGATGCTCAATTTACGAAACAGTAGTGAAGTCGCGAATGCCGCTCAGGCAATTCTCGATCGATCTCAATTGTCGTTCCCTACTGCTCATATCCATGGCTTGTTGATTCAAGGTATGGCCAAGCTTGCAGGCGGCCAAGAACTGCGAGTTAAGGTTACAACGGATGAAACCTTTGGCCCTATCATTTTACTTGGCCAAGGTGGCTCTGAGTGGGACGAATCAATTGATGCCGCTGCTGCTTTCCCACCGCTTAACATGACACTGGCGCGTTACTTGATCATTAGGGCGATAAAAAGTGGCAAGATTCGCCTGCAAAAACTGCCTAACCCGATCGACATTGAAGGTCTCTCTGAGTTGCTGGTTCGTATATCGCAAATGGTAGTGGATTGCCCCGAAATACATGATTTGGATATCCACCCAGTACTGGCCAATGGTGACAAGTTCACGATATTAGATGCCGATATCATCTTGAAAGCGTACGAAGGCGATCCACAAGAACGTCTTGCGATTCGCCCTTATCCGGTCGAGCTTGAAGAGAATATAGTACTCAAGGACGGCACCGAAGTGTTGCTACGCCCTATTCTTCCTGAAGATGAACCGCTTCATGCCGATTTTATTAATCGCGTCTCTAAAGAGGATCTGTATAAGCGTTTCTTTAGTGATGTTGGAGAATTCAACCATGAGGCGTTGGCGAACTTTACTCAGATTGATTTTGATAGAGAAATCGCGTTTGTGGTGGTACGTAAGGAACAAGGTGTGCCTGCGATTATTGGTGTATCGAGAGCGCTAATTAACCCAGAGAACACCGATGCCGAGTTCGCGATTCTGATACGTTCCGATCTGAAAGGTGTCGGCTTAGGTCGTATTCTTATGACTAAGGTTATTGATTACTGCCGTGCGAAGCAGACTAAACAGATGTCGGGCATGACGATGCCAACGAATAGAGGGATGCTGACACTAGCTCAAAAGCTCGGCTTCGAGCTAGATATCAGTTTTGAAGATGGTACTGCAGATATGGTGTTACCGTTACTTTAACGCCCATGTCTTTTTAAGATGTTGGATACACCAAGACTTGGCGTCGCCCATTTTGTTGCGTCGCCAAGCCATGACGATATCGATCGGCTGTGGTTCTGTACCCGAAATCTGCTGTAGAACGCCAGATTCAATCAGCGGCTTAGCAATACTACTCGGCAAGGTGCCAATCCCTAATCCAGTTGTTAGAGCCTCTACCTTTGCAGGGAAGCTTGTTACGGTCAAACGAGGTTGTTTCTCTAGAATGTTGCGACTTAACGCTGGTTGATCGCGTGCAGTATCCGCAATTGCAATAACCCTGTAACTTTCCCTCGCTTTTTGATCGAACTCGCCAGATCGCTTATGAACATAGTGGTTTGTTGCAGCGACCCATACCATTTCCATCTTACCAATGATGTCACTTTTCATATCGTTTGGAATCGTGTCGAGCTTGGGACATACCAATAAATCGGCTCGGCCATCTGTCA
This sequence comes from Vibrio sp. QJM3NY_26, assembly GCF_057786005.1. Taxonomy (NCBI): domain Bacteria; kingdom Pseudomonadati; phylum Pseudomonadota; class Gammaproteobacteria; order Vibrionales; family Vibrionaceae; genus Vibrio; species Vibrio sp. QJM3NY_26. Next base: position 1,685,493 of record NZ_CM173516.1, read on the forward strand.
GGGATTCCCAACATCCGGCTAAGATCTCTTCTTGTAAGCGAACACGTGTTTTGCTGATTTTCCCGAGTTCGTCGACCAACGGGAAGAAATTGGTAATAGGAATGATGCCATCAAAGGCAATGGTCAAATCTAGCTCCCAGCCATTAGCAAGAATACTCGCATCGTTAACGAGTTGTTCTGTGGCACCAAGAATGATTCTACCTTGCTCTAAGATTAACTGCCCCGCTTCCGTGAAATTTGCACGGTGGCCTGAGCGATCAAAAATCATGATATCTAAGTCTTGCTCTAACTTCTGGATTTGATAACTCAATGAAGAAGGCGCTCGGTCCAGTTCATTCGCTGCAGCTGCGAAACTCCCACGACGATCAATGGCATCTAATATGTGTAATGCTTCAAGTGTTATTGGACTATGCATAGCTTTCCTACTTTATAAATGAGACTTGAATCACAAAAACAGAAGCATTCAGGCTATGAATGGAACTGTAAAAGTCTTTTTAATACAGATGTTTAAGATTATTAATTATGAATTAGTTGATAAGATTAAAAATTATTTAAATGCAAATAATAGTAATTATCATTTAGATCCAATATCATCTTTCGCAAATCAAGATAATACTATGGAACTAAGGTAACTATCAGATGTATAAGCAATCCCTACTCTCTGCTTCAATTGTTTTAGCGCTTTCATCAACATCAGCCTTTGCTGACGATTATGCCCTATTTGATGAGGTTGTTGTATCTTCGACTCGTACTAATCAACAACTTGAAGATGTTGCTGCATCGGTAACTGTGATTAACGATAAAGATATCGAAAAAAACATGGTAACGGATGTAAATGATTTATTTAAGTACACACCAGGTGTCACCGTCACTACGAATTCTCGTCAGGGGATTCAAGGTATTAATATTCGTGGTATGGAAGGTAACCGAGTAAAGGTTATCGTTGATGGAGTATCACAAACTAGCCAATTTACCCCGAGTGGTACTCAGTCATATAACTTCATCAACTCTTCGCGCGTTGATATTGATACGGACATGTTGAAGTCTGTAGAGATAGTTAAAGGTGCGGCTTCTTCTCTTTACGGTTCAGACGCTATTGGTGGTATTGCTGCGTTTGAAACAAAAGACCCAAGTGACTTTTTAAAAGGCAAAGATTTCGGGGGGCACGCGAAGTTCAACTACTCTTCATCTGATAACACATTTAGCGAATCTGTTGCCTTAGCGAATCGTATTGGAGATCTTGAAACGCTAGTTGCTTATACTCGCAGGGATGGTGAGCAAACTGAAAACTTCGGTACACCTAATGAGCAAGACACTCAAAACAACAACTTACTGGTTAAGCTTCAATATCAATTCAATGAACAACATCGTTTAGAATTCTCAGGTAATTTTATCGAGAATTCAGGTGATACCGATTTAAATAGCTCAAGCTACACCGGTTACACTGGCGAAGATTCGACTAGTCAACAACAAATTGGTATCAAACATATTTGGGATGCTAACTTAGCGTTTGCCGACACCGTTACTTGGCAAGCTGACTGGTTGAGCAAAGAAGAAAATGGCGTAACTAATCGTACTTCTAATGGCGGTAGTATGTTCTTACCGCCAGCTGGCAACGTTCAGAAAAAGGACTATATCTACGAAGATAAAGGTTACCAGCTGGATGTGCAATTCGATAAGTTCTTCATGACAGGTAATGTAGAAAATTACTTTATCTATGGTGCTTCATATTCGGACAAAGATATTAAAAACGTTAATAACGAATATAACTCAATCAGTGCAGACCAAGTTATCTTCTATATTCCTTCAGCATCAGAAAGAAAGTATGGATTTTTTGCACAAAATGAAATGACGATCGGAAATTGGATGATTACTCCGGGGGTTCGTTTTGACGGCTTTGAAACGGATCCTGGTGATACAAGCCAAAACCCAAGTGGAAACCCTGAAGAAGCTTATGCAAAATATTCAGACTCAGCTGTAACTGGACGCTTAGGTACAACTTACACGCTTAATGACGAAAATAAGATCTTCGGTCAAATTAGCCAAGGATTCAGAGCTCCTGATTTCCAAGAGCTTTACTATTCATTTGGTAATCCAGCTCACGGTTATGTTAATGCCCCTAACCCAGATTTAGAAGCTGAAGAAAGTATTTCATACGAGCTAGGTTGGCGCCACAACACAAATTATTCATCAAGTGAAATCGCTATCTTCTACAGCGACTATGATAACTTTATTGATACTCAGCCTGTTAGTGGTTCTGGCTCTCCTATGGATCCGACAGTCTATAAGAATATCAACATTGATGAAGCAGTAATCAAAGGTATCGAGGCTTCAAACACGTTGTCTTGGAATAGCTTCATGCCGGTACAAGGTGTGAGTACCCGTGTTGCAGCTACGTACACAGAAGGTGAAGACGGTGAAGGTAACCCTCTTAACAGTGTGAATCCTTGGAATGCTGTAGTTGGATTTAACTATGATGCTCCTTCAGCGTTATGGGGTACATCACTTAACATTAGTTATACAGCTGGCAAGAAGTCTAGTGATATAAATAGCGCGGGTCTTAAAGACGAAATTCTACCGACTGATTCTGCAACAGTAGTTGACCTAACTGCATACTACTTGCCGATGAAGGATCTTACGCTTAGAGCTGGTCTTTTCAACGTTACGGATGAAGAGTACTATTCGTGGAATGATGTTCGTGGATTCTCACAAGAAGATAAAGATTACACGCAAGCTGGTCGTAACTGGTCAATCACCGCTAAATACGAATTCTAATTCGTTAGTAAGCTGAACCACAGAAACGTATACAGCAGAGACTAAAAAGCCAGCTAAATGCTGGCTTTTATTATTTCACTAAAAATTGTATCAAAAAGGGATAAAGTGAAATTACTTCTCTGCCATCTCTTTCTTAACCATTACTGCAGCAGCAATGATGAAAGTGATAATTAGGCCTAGTTCCATGATTAACTCCAAAGAAAATTAACATTAAACATATAATTCGCGAGCATGATAACAACAACCGATACAGAATGATACTTTTTAACCACTAATTCACTTTTTATTCGATTTAGATCAAAAAAGATGCCCTAAAGCATCTTTTTGTATATTAATCATTCATGAAACTACTAGATCAGCCAGGGAAACCATTAGGGTTCGTTGACTGCCAGCGCCATGTATCTTCCGTCATTTCAGTCAATGTACGCGTCGCATTCCAGCCCAGCTCTTTCTGAGCTTTAGCAGGGTCTGCCCAACATTCTGCGATATCACCTGGGCGACGATCGACCAGTTTATAAGGGACTTGTTTACCGCTCGCTTTCTCGAACGCTTTAACCATATCTAATACACTCGAACCGTTACCAGTGCCAAGGTTGTAGATATGAAGACCGTCTTTACGCCCTACTTTCTCAAGCGCTGCAATATGGCCATCAGACAGATCCATGACGTGAATGTAATCACGAACACCAGTCCCATCTTTTGTTGGATAATCGCTACCAAATACCGATAGGAATTCACGGCGGCCCACGGCTACTTGAGAGACAAATGGCATTAGGTTATTTGGAATACCTTGCGGGTCTTCACCTAGCTCACCACTTGGGTGTGAACCTACTGGGTTAAAGTAACGCAGCAGTGTAATGCTCCAATCTGGATTGGCTTTTTGGAAATCGGTTAAGCACTCTTCAACCATTAGCTTACTACGACCGTAAGGATTGGTTGCGCTTGTTGGAAAATCTTCTGTGATAGGCACACTCGCAGGATCGCCGTAGACCGTTGCTGAAGAGCTGAATACTAAGGTTTTCACACCAGCGTCACGCATTGCATCAACAAGAACTAACGTACCGTTCACGTTATTGTCATAGTATTCAAGTGGCTTAGCCACAGATTCACCAACCGCCTTTAGACCAGCGAAATGAATAACGGCTTCAATGTTGTGTTGCTTCATGGTTTCAGTCAAAAGCACTTTATCACGAACGTCACCTTCAATGAAATTAGGGCGAACACCAGATACTTTTTCGATACGCTCTAGAACGCTTGGTTTACTGTTATACAAGCTATCAAAAAGTACAGGTGTCATTCCTGCGTTGATCATCTGGATACTTGTATGGCTACCTATGTAACCCATGCCACCTGTAACTAAAACATTCATGTCTAGCAGACCTTTTAATTAAAAATATTCAACCTATCACTTATGATACAACAACTTAGGTAGAGGTCACAAACGCCTACGGCTATTAACTATCACGAGAGAACACAAATTGACCTTTTCCTTTGCGTTTTGCTTGGTACATCGCCTCATCGGCAACCTTTAGGATCACGTCTATATCACGCTCTGAACCATCAACTAAGTGTATGCCCAAGCTCGCTCCAACATGAAGCGAGCGCTGTTTATGGATCACTTCTTGCCCGATCAGCTCCAACAGTCGCTCCGCTAACTTTGCTAACAAGACTTTGTTGGTTTGTTTAATAATAAGAACAAATTCATCACCCGACAAACGTGCTACCAAATCTCCTGCACGAACTTGAGATAACAACCGGCTCGATACTGCTTTGAGGATTTCGTCGCCCGCATCGTGTCCATAGTTATCATTAACGTGTTTAAAGCCATCGAGATCCAAATAGATAACCGCGAAGTGTTGATTAGAATAATGGCTAGACGTGACTACATCATCCATCACTTTATACAGCTGAGCTCTGTTGGCCAAACCCGTTAATGCGTCGTGATGAGCCAAGTGTTCGAGCCTTTCCATCTCTTTGACATTAGATAAATCAGACAATGTGAGTACCATATCAAACTCGTCTTTCTCGTTGTCTGACGAAACTCGATTCACTTTTACAAACATTGGAACCAAAGTGCCGGATGCACTCTTCTCCCATACCTCGCCTTGCCACTGCCCATAATTTTCCAATGAACTGCGAATTGTCGGCATTAGGGATGAAAATTGTTGCCAAGAAAACACGTCAAATGGTGTTTTGCCCACCAGCAGATCGGCGTGATAACCGAGAAGTTGGGTGACAGCTGGGTTAACCATGGTAATTACGTTGGATGAATTCAGTACGATTAAGCCGTCTTTGCTGTTCTCAAAAACACCCGCAGCTATACGCTGGCGACTCATGGCCGTTTCCATCCCCGTGACATCTTGGATTGCATAAAGAATACGACCGTGCTTTGGCAACGAACGGCTACTCACACGAAGCCAGCGTTTTGAGTGAAAGAGATCGGTGGTTTCGAGTAGTTCGTCATTGAGCTCAATCTTAGCGTCGATAACCTCTTGTAAGAGCCCAGTTTGCTTTGTCGCGATCAACTCTTGGATCAACAAATTTTCAAGAAACGCTTCGGTACATTTAAAAATGTCACGAGTAGCAGCGTTCGCATGAACGATGAACCCTTTTTCATCGGCTACCAACAACGAGTGCTGAACAGTTTCAATTACCTCATTTGCAAACGACTTTTCTTCTTGTAGTTTATCGAGCGTAAAATTGATTTGGTTGTCACGATGTTGAAGTCTTTCGAGCATGGTATTAAAAGCTCGAACCAGATCCCCTATCTCATCGTGGTTCGTTGCGACTAATTTTTGTTGTTCTGAACGACGTTCAACAAAGGCTTGCATCGCCTCATTAAGGTCAAACATCGGTTCGATAATCAAGCGTTGAACCAATTTGACTAGTACCCCGCCTAAGATCACCAGAAACAGCAAGTAGACGGCCGCAACCTTGAAAATATTCGTTAAGATCGTATTAAACGTCTCTTTTGATATTGTCACTCTCAAGTTAGCGATCACAGCGTCATCCAGCGTCACCGGAACAAGCAAAAAGATGAAATTCTCGGAGATGGCAAATTGGTGATCCACGATGTCATTTAATTCATCTGTATTCGGCCTTGGAACCAGCGTATTACTCACTTGATAACTCGCAAAAAGCTGTTCATTAATGTCATAGAGCTTCACCCTGACGATATCTTTATCCGCAACGAAGGCTGACAAAATCTCCTGAGCCGAGGATTTATCCTCAAATAGAATCGCGGCTTGTAGGTTATAAGCAACACCTTGTGCCAACACTTTAACTCGCTGAATAAGACTCTCTTTTTCTCGCTCAAAAGTGACAGTGTAATTCACTGATTGAATCGTCACAAAAGTAACCGCGATGAAGATGACAATCGGTAATATCAGCTTGTTTTTAATCGATAAATTATTAATGAAAGACAACATTATTGGCCCTCCACTATAGCGATTCGTAACAGGTTTGAGCCGATGACGTATTCACCGCGTCTTGCATTCACTAAGTTGATCTTAGGCTTTAGCTTATTATTGATGTGCGTTAGCTCAATGACTCCTCCCATGTCCGTAAAGTTTGGGATATCGCTAATCGTCACAGTATGTGGTGAGTGGGCTTTACGGCTAAATTCATCATTATCGAGATCAGATAGATAAGTGATATCACACTTAGGAGTCACCAATTGATGAACTTGAATAGCAAAAGAACGAATAGATTTTCCTTGTGTAATCGACTTCAGTGCTTTGCTTACCTTCTCATCGCCAATCACACAGAAGTTAACCGTATTCATTGTGCTTTCGTCGTTCCAACGAATAAAGTTGGCAATTCTAAATAGGTACACCGCTTTCACTTCATAAGGCTTGAAGCTAGCCGCCGATGTATTCAAAGGCACAATAAACATCGCTAAAGTGGCAAGGCTGAGTTTAGTAAAACCAAGCTTAATACGGTACTTGAGCCACTTAGAATTCATGAGAGACCCTCACATATACGGACTCTTGGTTAACACTTTTCTCAGACGTGAACTCAGCTTGATAACCGTCACTCTTACCAATGTTTTCAACGACCACTTCAATTAAAGGTGCTGCGGATGATTTTTTCCATGCAAGACGTGCATCAAAGGTTATTTCATGTGGGTAAGATTGCCATTCGTATTGAGTGCCATCGCCTGCTATCCAATAGTCTGGGTAATTCACATTAATGTATTGGCCGATAACATCGAATTGCCAGCTATCGGTGATATTCCACATCAACTGTGCCGTGGCTAAATGTTCATTATCAATATCGTAATAGACGCCAGTTTGTGGGCTAGATTTAGGGTCATCCCCTTTGTTTTCGCCTTCTAACGTTGAATAAGCATAACTAAGGTAACTGGTGAGATCTTCTGTAAGTTGATAACTTGCACCTAGCTCTAAGCCATAGGTTTTCGCTTTATAATCATCAGATAATGCACCGACATAGACATGATTCGCGGGGATATCATTCGGGTCATAGCTGTGGAAGCGTAGATTGTCATGTTCACTCAGGTAGATTGTTGCATCGAGCTCGAAATTTGAATTGTTAGAGTAGCGATACCCCATTTCAGCCGTTATGACGTCCTCTATTTCAAGGTTAGAGTTTGATTTATAGACATCCAGATAACTGTCGTTTGAATCGGTATTATAACTGTTGAAGTAGTATGTAGAGTTTGAATCCATATATGATGGTGCAACCACTGCACGGCTGAGCCCCGCCCACACAGAATGACGTTGAGTTAACTTATATAAACCTCGCAATTGAGGTGAAAGCTCAGTTGAATCATTCTGTGTAAAGTGCTCGACCTTGGCACCAATAGTAATAGATAGCGCTTCCGTCATTTGAATTTGAGACTGTATAAAAGCGTTCGCAATATAATCGTTGGCAGATTGGATATTGTAGGCTCGACCTTCGTAATCGGGATTGTACCAATCAACCTCCGAAACTTGGCTAGACGAGAAATCAAGATACATATATCGCAGGCCACCACCGAGTGTCATCTGATGCTTTGCAGATAGCTGGTTGATATAGGTCGAGTCAAAATCGAGGGTCGAGTAGCTTCCCGGAGCATCTGGCGCGTTATCCTCATTATATTCCCCCCATAACGAGTATGAGAGTGTCGAACTTTCATCAAAATGGCGAGAGTCGTTGAATTGGACGTAAACAGATTGGCTCTTGTTATCGAAATCATTGGCTTGTGAATCGACAAACGAACCTGAGTTATCATATTGGAACGTATAGAGTTCCGACTCGTAAAAGCTTTTCTCGCCGCCGATACGTAATGACCAACTTTCTTCGGCATTACTTGGTTGAAACACCATCCCAGCCGTTTGCGCTTTCCATTTTTCAGATTCGTTTGTGCGATACGTGGGTTCTTCTCGGTACTTATAGAATGCACGCGCATTCACATCGTCATTAAAGCTTAAACCCTGACGAACACTAAACTCGTAATTATCAGTATTAGAAGCGACACCAGAGAGATACGTCCCTTGAGTATCACTGGCAGACTTAGTAATGATATTCACCACACCATTAACCGCATTGCCTCCCCAAATCGTTCCGCCGGGGCCTTTTAATACTTCGATACGTTCGATGTCGGCAAGTATATAGTCAACATCACTCCAATACGTGCCGCCATAGACTGGGCTAAATAAGCTTCGTCCATCCATCATCACGAGCATTTTGTTATACAGCCCATCATGAAAGCCGCGCGTCGAAACAAACCACGAGGTCTCGTTAAACTTAGTCACTTTGAGGCCGGGTACTAGCGTCAGCACTTCCGCAATGGTTTTCGCCCCACTGCGTTGAATTCGCTCATTAGAAAGTACATAAACCGATGAGGGAATGTCGGTAAGTTTTTGTGTCACTTTCGAAGCCGTTTCCATCTCAACATCTAACATAGACAACTCTTCAAGGCTCATCGACATGAGTTGGTCTAAAGAGTTTTCTTGAGCAGCTACAAAAACAGGTGTCGTTAATGCTAGTCCTAAGCAAACCTGGCGCGATATCATGTGCTCACCTAATATACAGATAGATATTAATCCTTTAATCAATAGTTCAATCATATATGAAATGCCATACTGGTAAATTTTCGGTGTCGAAAGTTTGAGTCAGGTCACTGTTTATTTATGGCATTTATAAGACCGTCATTACTTACCTCAACGTAAAGGATTAGCACCACGTGACAACGAAGATTTTGCTTAATTGCGACATGGGAGAAAGTTTCGGCAATTGGAAGATGGGCGATGATGAGTCGGTCATGGAATGGGTCGATATGGCAAACATCGCTTGTGGCTTTCACGCGTCTGATCCGCACGTTATGTCCAAAACCATAAAACTAGCGCAGCACTATCACACCCAAATCGGTGCTCACCCTGGTTATCAAGATTTGGTTGGGTTTGGTCGCCGTTCTATTCCTCATACCATGGACGAGATCAGTGAACTGGTTTGTTATCAAGTCGGTGCACTACAAGCCCTTTGCCGATATCACCATGCATCTGTTGGCTATGTGAAACCTCATGGCGCCCTTTACAACGATATGATGGCGAACATTGATGTGTTTAATGCGGTAGCCCAAGCAGTCGCTGAATTTAACATCCCCTTAATGATCCTCTCTTCGTCAGACAATCAGCAGTATTTAGATATTGCTGACGATCATGACTTACCCCTCTTGTTTGAAGCGTTTGCCGACCGTGCATACTTGAATAATGGGCAGTTATCGCCGCGAACTCAAAAAGGCTCGGTTTACGTCAATCAAGACGACATCTACAACCAAGTCATGCAAATCATTAACTACGGTTCGGTCACGACCATTGAAGGTGAACGACTGCCTATTGAAGCCGATACCATCTGTGTTCATGGTGATAACCCCCAATCCATCGCATTAATTAGAAAAATCAGACAAGACCTTAACGCTTTTAACTAGTATGAAGCGTGTGATTGGTATGGCGCATGGCCTTATCACTCGCCTAACCGAGCATCCAACCAATTACTCGTAAGGTCTAATCGCTTTGTATTGGTTTAGACACGGATGTTAAAAACGCCAAATACGCAAATAAAAGGCAGTAAGTCAATCAAAGGCAAACAAACGTATGGAAACGAAATGACGACGAATCAAATTGAGTTCAATATAGCGCCAGTCGCAGAATGCAGCGTTTTGGTGACCTTGACGCTATCGCCTTCAAATAATCAATCTAGCGCCGATTATGCGCAGTACATGGCTCACTTTTCCGATGCCATTCGCCAAAATTTAACATCTGTATTGATGAATGTGACGCCGGCTTACCAAACAATATTGGTCGATTACCTACCTTATCGAATATCAGAACAGCAGCTCATGGAACAACTCAATAATTTGTTGAATCACGCTCTTTCGTCTTTCTCTAGCGTTAGTAACACGCGTAACACTATCGAGCTTCCCGCCTATTACTCACCAGAAACAGCACTCGATTTAGACCGATATCAAGCCAAAGGCATGTCGCTGGATGAAATCATTCAACATCACACCTCACAAACATACAGCGTCAGTGCGATTGGGTTTACGCCTGGCTTTGCGTTTATGTCTAATGTGGTCAGCGAGCTTGCTTTGCCTCGTCATTCAACCCCACGTTTAAGTGTACCGAAAGGCAGCATCGCCATCGCGGATACGAAAACGGCGGTGTATCCTTCGGACTCACCGGGCGGTTGGAATATTATTGGCAATTGCCCGATCGCACTGTTTGATCACAGCCAATTGAAGAACGCTGATACCACGCAAACGCCGCTGTCTCTACTTAATGTCGGTGATACGGTCCGTTTCATCGCGATTTCAAAACAAGAATTTGTAGAGCTTAGGCTTATGGAGATTAGTGGAGATGTCGCTAATGGTTAATACAATAGCTAAACCAACACTAACAGTGATTAAACCCGGCCCGTTGAGTTTGATTCAAGATTTCGGACGATTTGGTGTCGCTCATCTCGGGTTGACACAAGGTGGCCCTGTTGATGATTACTCGTATAGCTGGGCCAATCACCTGCTCGGAAACCCAGTCAACCAAGCGGCGTTGGAAATCACTCTTGGGCAATGCGCGTTACGAATCGACTTTGATTGTGAGATGGCGTTATGTGGTGGCGATTTACAAGCGAAGATTGATGGCAAACCACAGTCGAACTGGCGTACTTTTCAAGCTTTCGCAGGGCAAGTTCTCTCATTTGGTTTACCTAAAAATGGTCTAAGGGCGTATTTAGCCATTAAGGGGGGCTTCGATGTTCCATCAACTCTTCATAGCTGTTCTACGGTGACTCGAGAAAACATTGGTGGATTAACGCAAGATGGAGAGCCATGCCAGCAAGGGCAACAAATTGCGTTTACCCAACACAAACTCTCTCGCCCGTTTAAAGCGTTGAGTGTCACTTTCCGATACACGCCTAATTACAACCTACCAGTGAACCTGCGAGTGATTGAAGGCTATCAAAGCGAGCTGTTCTCCGAGTCAGCAAAAGAGACTTTGTATAACGCACAGTATCACGTTGATCAAAATTCAAATCGCATGGGCTATCGACTGAGTGGTGAATCGGTTGATTCACCTGATATTTCGCTATTGTCAGAAGGCATTGCCTTGGGTGCGATTCAAATCCCCCAAGATGGGCAACCTATCGTATTGCTTAATGACAGACAGACCATTGGTGGCTATCCGAAGATTGGATGTGTCGCCAGAATCGATTTGCCACGCTTAGCACAAGCCAAACCTGGACATGAGGTCTCGTTTAGTAAAGGAGATCGCTTAGGATTACAAGATGTGTGGTGCCAATGGGCTCAGTTTTTCGGCTATTAGTTTTTGCTCTGTAGCTATGTAACTCTGTGACTCTGTAGTTATGTCGCAAAGAATCTAAGAATCTTGAAAGAGTTAGCCAGGAAGGTTTCGTTTGGAAGATGTAGTTCAGGCAATTGACAAGATACAAGCAGGCGTTGCAGTTAAAGGTTCGGCTTACCTGTCAAAGTAAGCCGAATTGAAGATGTTCAGCGTAGTCGATTATGACTGAGTATTAAGCGTGGTCTTGACCTGACACCTTTGCAAGCGCTTCTGGGTATCCACGTTCTTGTGTCAAATCTATCGCTCTGTTTTCAATAGCATTTAGATTAAGTGACATTGTCACTGAGTGCGTATCTTCAATCGATACTGACTCTGCGACATCAAACCAATGCTCAGCAACCTTTTGTGCAGCCTCAAGGGTTGAGGAAGCTTTGACTACTTCAAGTCGAGCATAGCGCTCACCACAGAATGAAACATCTGAAGCTCTTAAGCTCGGATCGGTTCCCGGAATCTGCTGTGCACCGAACAGAGGCTTACCACCTACCAGTGCAGAGCTAAAACTTGGGATGAACTGAGACATATGCGTTATCGCAGCGCGAGTTCTTAATTCAAGCTGCTCTTCACTCCAACCTGATACGATTTTCTTAAGAAGCTTCGAAGGTAACTGTGGTTGTGATGAATCTGTTGATGATGAAACAAGCCCACCCTCAAATAGAGTAATCCCTTCTGTCATACCGTGAAGTTGGAATACACCATCAGCGTACGGTGTTAACTGAGCCATGCCTTGCGGTGTGCCTCTCGGGCCATGGAAGATCACCTCTGGCCACTCTTCCTTACATTCTTGCGAATACGGCCACTCTGTAACATATGCGGCTTTGAACTCAACAAGCCTTTGTTGCTTAGAACCGACAAAGTCATCCACGATGCCCGTCTCAAAGCCACTTGCATTAATCAAGTAGTCGGTCGTTAGATGACAGCTTTGGTTATCAGCGTCTGTATAAGTCAAAGACCAGCCTTGCTCTAACGATTCAACAGATTGTAATCGGCTGTTGGTTAATACTGAGCAATTCGATTGTTGCCCCAAAGACAGTTGAGCGGTTGCAGATAAGCGGAATACACTCCAGCCATACTCTTGAACCATAGCAACAGGATACTTAAGGGTTTCTAGATCCGTATGTTTCGCGAAAGGAATACACCAATCATCAAGCGATGTTGGTTTCAGAGGCTGTGTTCGGGTAGCAAGTGCTAGTAACTCTTCTTTACCATACAGCTTGTAATACTCTTCCGGTTTACCAAGCACTTGGTTGCTTTTATCTTGATTAACAAGCTCAGCATAAGCGTTTTTGATTATCTTTAGACGCGGAAGTAGATCCAACGGCTCTCCACCATCACTGTGTGGAACAGCAATAATTGTCGGTCGAATATTGATCGTGTGGGGAAACAAGCGGACAGTATCAATTGACTGAGTGAGCAACTGAAGACACTGCTCTACAGAAATATCTCGATACAAATTGCCGCCAGCGTGCAGGTGGCAAATTGGTGGACCATTAACCAAACTCGGCCCTTTTTCCAAGATAGTGACCTTAAAACCCAACTCACTAAAGTGAATCGCGCTCGTTGTTCCGGCAATACCACCACCAACAATGGCAATAGAAGGCTGATTTGTATCCGTTTTGTTGTGGTTCATCGTGTTCTGTAGAATAAGATTAACTGCCGCTATTCTACTTTTGTTCTGCGATGAATTAAAACACATTTTTATCAAGGTCTTAGTTCAGTGGGATTTAATATCTATGTAAAAAACATAAATAATCTCTTGACTCAATAACTCCAGATAGAGTTTTAAAGGTTATTCTAACAGTCAAAATTGTCCTAAGTGACGCCACATAAAGGCTGCCTCAGTACTCTTAAAACATAGATGTTAACTTATCCCTAAAGTTATCCACCGTTTTTGTGGATAACTGTTGATAACGTTCTTGCTAAGTTGCGCAAACCCTTTGTTTACAGGGACTAACCGCTGTTCATTAAATCGGCATTATTGTGCGATTAGTTTTAAAAAACACTAAAAAATTGGAAAATTAAGGTGCTATATTCGTTACTTGTGCTACCCATTGGTCAAATAAAAAACGGTCTAAAGCGACGCCTTATAAATAGTGCATGACTAAATATAAATAATGTCACTTTTAGACCGTTTTAAGCATTTGTGAGATCTCGCTAGCGACTAGCCAAAATCCTTGTTCACGGGTGCCAACAAACGTTTGATTAAGCTATTCACTACCGCAGCCAATGTGATGAACGTTAGTACAGGTAGCGCTATCCACAGCATTGGGTGGAGTGAAGGTTCTAACTCGAAGCCAAAGTTCATTACCCCTGCAACACTGAGCTCAGAACCCATCGCAGCAATCGAGCCAGCCACTAACGCCATTAACCCGTATTCACACCAAATAGTGTTGAGAATTCGCTTCTTGCTCGCACCTAAAGTGCGGTACAAACGTATCTCTTGTTGTCTTTGAGACAAGCTCAATCGCAACAGAGTAAAGATTAGCAACAACCCTGCTATCACACCCAGAGCCGCAAGTACGGTTATCGACCAAACAATCTGTTTGAGCAACTCTTGGATCTTGCTACCCATCTTACGAATATCCATCAAACTCACGGTTGGGTGATTTCGAGAGAGTTCGTTGAGCATCTGATTATGTTGTTCTTCTAGTCGGAAGCTGACGAGCCAAGTAGAAGGAATAGAGCTCAAGACATCTGGCGTAAATATGAAGTAGAAGTTCGGCTTCATTTCTCGCCACTCTACTTTTCGGATGCTGTTCACCTTGGCAGAGACATTCTGGCTGTTGATTGTGAACGATAACTCATCGCCAATCTTTAGACCCAGCTGCTCCGCGACATCGGATTCCACAGATACGCCCTGCTCTTGTGTCCAGCTGCCTTCTAACACTTCATTGTACTCAGGAAGGCTATCTCCCCAAGTGAAGTTGATTTCGCGGCTTAGTGCATCTGTTTCTTGTGAGGTATCACTGTATTTTGCCGCTTCAACGCCATTAATGGTCGTGAGTCTTCCTCGTATAATTGGAAACGCTTGAGTACGCTCTACTCCGTTTGCATCAATCGTCTCGAGATAACTGTCTTTCTCATAGCTCGCAATATTCAGCGCAAACGCATTAGGTGCGTTCTCGGGCAAGGTTTGTTGCCAATCCGACAACAAGTCACTTCTCACAAGCCATATGATCGATAGCAGCATCAAAGATAGCGCTAGAGAACCAAATTGAATCCCTGTTGCTAATGGTGTGCGATTAATTCGGCTCAATGCCAAACGCATAGATGTCGACGTCGGCAGCTTGCCGACCAAACGCAGAACAAACGTACTGACAATCGCGAGCACTAAGAACAGGCATGCGATACCTGCTAGAACTATCCATACCAACAGATTGTCGCCGTACATCAGCATCATTGGAATTATAGGTACCAGCAATAACAAGTATTTCTTGTAGCTTTCATTTGATTGATGACTTGATTGAATCACGCTGATTGCCGAAGTGTTGACCAAGCCAATTAACGGAATACCAAGAGCAGGCACACCAATGAGGATACTTGATAAAATCGCCAAAATGACAGGTTCAATACCATAGCTAGGAAGTGGTGTTGGCAACAAATCACCTAATGGTATACGAAGTAGAAACTCTAAGCCGACCCCTATTGTAATTCCTAGTACAGCGCCGATGGCCACTAACAGAGATACCTGTACAAACAACCATTTAATGATCCATTGCTTGCTTGCGCCTAAACTCTTAAGCATCGCAATGGTTTTACGGCGACTCGCAACATAATGTTGGCAAGTAAGTACCAAAGTGGTCGCAGCCATGATCACAACGATAGCAACCGTTAGCGAAAGATATTGAGTTGTGCTCTCGAACATGTCGTTAGTGCGACTCGCTGAATCTTGCGTGCGCCAGCGATCGCTCGGTGTCAATTCTACGCTGTCTTGCGCGGCTTTCAGTTTTGTATCATCACCGTTTAGAAATAGCCTAAAGCTTACGCGACTGCCCGGTTGAATCGCTCCAGTGGCCTCGATATCGCTGGTATGAATTAGCACAGCAGGCATTTGTTGGAATGGGTTAAAGCTCAAACCTGGCTCTTGGGTGATACGCCCAGTTATCGTTAAATCGGCATCGCCAATAGTGACATTGTCACCAATTTCAACCTCAAGCTGTGCAAATATACGCTCGTCTAACCAAAGTTCACCTGGCTCAACATGGTTACTTGATGCTTTATCAGCACCCTCTAAGATCATTTCACCGCGTAATGGGTAATTACTTTCAACCGCTTTCACCGTCACTAGCTGCATCGAGTTATCACTGAATGCCATCGTTGAAAAACGGGTCAACTGAGAGCTGTCTAACTGTTCAACCTGAGTGAGGTCTAATAAGGATTGCGGGATTGGGTTTGCTGAGATAAACACACTATCGGCAGTAAGCGCATCTTTGCCCTGTTTAACAATCACCTGCTCCATACGTTCGGCCAATGCCGACAATGCAAAAACACACGCAATGATCAGTGTTAATGCTATGGAAACTGGCCACAATTGACCGTGTCGAATCTCTTCGATACTCCATGAGAACAGGCGTTTATTCAGTCCGTTTGATGAATTCAATTTAGACTTCCTCTATCTGACCGACATGCATCTTAAGTGTTCGCTGGCAACGTTGTGCGAGTTTAGGATCATGCGTCACTAGAACAAGCGTTGTGCCATGTGATGAGTTCAACTCAAACAACAATTCGACAATTTTGGCTGCAGTTTGTTGGTCTAGGTTGCCTGTGGGTTCGTCAGCAAAAAGGATTTTTGGCTTGATCATAAAAGCTCGAGCTAAAGCGACTCTTTGTTGTTCACCGCCTGATAGTTGAGATGGCAGGTGATCAAGCCTGTCTTTTAAGCCCACTGATTCAAGCAAAGCCGTCGCACGTTCGATGTCTTCGTCTTCCCCTTTAAGTAGACAAGGAAGCGTGACATTTTGCAGTGCAGAAAGGCTTGGGATCAATAAGAAGCTTTGAAATACAAATCCTACCGATTCACTGCGGATCTTAGCCCTTGCTTCATCATCAAGCTGTGAAAGTGGCTGCCCTAATAAACTGATTTCGCCTTTCGTTGGCACATCAAGCCCTGCAAGCAATGTCATTAGGGTTGATTTACCTGCGCCAGACGTGCCGACAATCGCGACAGTTTCACCTTCACGAATATCAATATCGACGTGCTCTAGGATTGTTAAATGTTCTTGATTAGTAGACACTGTCTTCGAAACAGCTTCAGCTTTAATGATGGATGTATGCATGACTCGACTAATTTCCTTTTTATTCTTTATTATATTTTCAACCGCTTCTTTGGCTCAAGATACCGAGTTAGATTCTAAGTTACTGGTACTTGGTGATAGCTTGAGTGCTGGTTATAACATGGACATCAAACAGAGTTGGCCAAGTCTATTGCCAAACGCATTAGCGAAGCATGACAAAACAGTTACCGTGGTAAACGGCAGTATTTCGGGCGACACAACTGGCAACGGGTTAGCTCGTTTACCACAATTACTCGAAGAACATGCTCCAGACACTGTTCTTATCGAACTCGGTGCAAATGATGGCCTTCGTGGCTTCCCACCTAAGCTGATGTCTGCGAACCTTGATCAAATCATTGAGCAGATAAAAGCTGCGGGCGCCAAGCCAATTATGATGCAGATTAAAATCCCACCGAATTACGGTAAGCGTTACAACCAGCAATTTGAATACGTTTTTGCAGCGCTTGCTGATCAACAAAATGTGCCGCTTTTGCCGTTTTTCCTAGAGCATATCATCCTTAAACCTGAGTGGATGATGAACGACGGACTGCATCCAAAACCAGAAGCTCAACCTTGGATCGCTGAATTCGTCGCCGAAGAATTATATCAGTATCTTTAAGTTTTAATGGTCTAGCTCAATAAATTTTACACAGCTTTACGTTAGCCTGAGTGCATATCACCGTTAACTGTAAGGTTATTTATGCTGATCGAACCTATTATCAAGGGTGTGGTAGCCAAAAGCGCTCACCCTCTTGGCTGTCAAGAAGCTGTAAAGCAACAAATCAAGTTTGTTAAGAGTGCGCCGCAAATCAAAGATGGCCCCAAACGAGTACTGATTATCGGCGCTTCCTCAGGCTTCGGCCTTGCCGCTCGTATTGCCGTGACCTTTGGCGGTGCAAAAGCTGACACCATCGGCGTCTCATTCGAGCGCGGTCCTAACGAAAAGTCCCTCGGTAGTGCTGGTTGGTACAACAACATCTACTTCAAGAAAGAAGCCGAACGAGAGCAACGCACTGCTATCAACATCGTTGGCGATGCATTTTCACAAGAAACACGTACACAAGTTGTCGAAGCCATTGAAACCTACTTCGAAGGTGAAGTGGATCTGATTATCTATAGCTTAGCGGCGGGCGTTCGACCTAAGCCAAATACTGATGAGCTTTGGCGTTCTGCCATTAAGCCTATTGGTGAAAGCGTTACCGGCGCGACTATCTCGCTAGAGCACGACAACTGGGTGACAGACACACTTGCTGCAGCGACGGAAGAAGAAGCCGAAAGTACACTCAAAGTCATGGGCGGCGAAGATTGGGAACAGTGGATAGATGAGCTCATCAACGCTGAATCCATTGCCCCTGGTTGTAAAACCATCGCATTTTCCTATGTTGGTCCAGAAGTCACGCACCCTATTTACTTAGACGGCACTTTGGGGCGCGCTAAAATAGACCTTCATCAAACCAGCCATGCTCTGAATCTTGAACTAGCAAACTTCGGCGGTAATGCCTACGCGACTGTGTGTAAGGCACTCGTCACCAAAGCCAGTGTATTCATTCCGGGATTAAGTCCTTATCTGCTCGCTTTATATAAAGTGATGAAAGAGAAAGAGACGCACGAAGGCTGTATCCAACAAATGCAGCGTCTATTCAGCAGTAAACTGTATGGTCAATCAAAAGTCCCTCTGGATGGCGAACGCCTAATTCGGATGGATGAATGGGAACTCGATCCAGAAACCCAAGCCCATGTGACTGAGCTACTTGAAGCTATGGATGAAAACAACTTTCAAGCAATTGGCGACTATCAAGGATTCAAAGAAGAGTTTTTACAGTTGAACGGTTTTGCTCAACCGTCGGTAGACTATAAAGAGAAACTTAACACTGATGATTTTATAAAGTTAAAGCCTTAATCGAAACTTATCTCATTACTGAGACCCAGATTCACATTTGAAAACCTCTGCAAAATTGCAGAGGTTTTTTTGTGCAACATTTCTTATACTTAGTAAAAGTAAGATTCACAGTTTATTTGGTTCATCTTAATTAACACAGGATGTGTTGATGCATTTAGCATAATTGACTCGGAGTCATATGAAGAAGATAAAAACGATAGACTTAGATATCCCAGACGATATGGCCTCCAGTTGGCAGAATATTGTCGACCTCTTGGCTCAAATCACTGAAGTGCCTGCCGCACTTATCATGCGTGTTCACACCAACTACATTGAAGTTTTCTCTACCAGTCACAGTGAGAATAACCCTTACAACAAAGGCGATTCTGAAACCTTAGGAAATGGGCTTTACTGCGAAACGGTGATGGAGTCTCAGCAACAACTTGTGGTGCCCAATGCGCTTGCCGCTCCTGATTGGGAAAACAACCCCGATACAAAGCTTGGCTTAATCTCTTATTGTGGCATTCCGCTATTTTGGCCTAACGGCGAATTGTTCGGCACCATTTGTATCTTGGATTCGAAAGAGAATCACTATACGCCTACCTATATCAAGCTATTAGAGAGCTTTCGTACCTCAATAGAGTCCCAGCTTAAAACCTTGTTTCAGCACGCTAAGCTCACCCAAATGAATCGTGACTTAAAGAACCGGGTCTACACTCGCACTAAAGATCTTGCGAGCCTCAATTATTCTTTAAACCAAGAGATTGATAAGCGAAGAGCGGCTGAACAAAAGATAAACTTCCAAAAGAATCATGACATCGGCACCGGTTTTTTGAACCGAACCGCATTCGAGTCTCGCTTAAATAACAAACTATCGTCACAACAAAGGCTGACGGACAGTTCATTTGCGGTTATTCATATAGGGTTTACGAATGGAAGGCGCATACAGGCTCGATATGGCTATGACGCTTTAGACCAAGTGTTGGTTGAATACCGAAAACGTATCGACAGTATCTCTGATATCGATGTACTAACTGCACGTCCTACTTCTATCGATCTCGTACTGGCCTTCAGCGTAAAAGATTTACACCAACGCCTAGAAGAACTTTGCCAGACGCTCGTTAAGGTCGGCCATTCAGAGTTCGATATCGACAGTGACAGAGTACATTTGCATGCCTTTATCGGGATTGCGATTACTGATAACGAAGACGATGCGGAAAGCATTCTCCAGAAATCATCAGAAGCCATGCTCGCCTGTAAAGATTCCGGGCAAAAATTCGCTTACTACTCTCAATCTCATACTGAACAACAAAGTCACATCAATAAGATCGAAGGTTATTTGCTTCAAGCTGTCCGTAATGATGACCTCATGCTCTACTTTCAACCTAAGGTATGTCCATTAACGCATCGTTGGGTTGGTGCTGAAGCCCTACTACGTTGGCGCCATCCAGTATTAGGTGATATCTCCAACGAAACCTTGATACATATGGCCGAGCAAAACGGCTTGATTTTCGAAGTCGGAAGCTTTGTTCTGCGTAATGCGATTGAAAAAGCGAAAGAGTGGTCCGAATACGTTGAAGATTTCAAGATGGCTGTGAATGTGTCTGCAATTCAACTCAAGAACGTGCACTTTGCGGAACAAGTGGTTCACCTACTCGAAACCTATCACCTAGAACCTCATTTTTTGGAACTCGAGGTGACAGAAAGTGGCCTGATTGCCGATGAAGTTGTCGCTAAGAATACCTTAGAATCGCTGCATGACATTGGCGTTACATTGTCACTGGATGACTTTGGGACGGGCTACGCCTCTTTCAGTTATCTCAAGAAATTTCCGTTCGATACGATTAAAATTGATAAGAGCTTCATCGATCAGATGCTTAACTCACACGAAGACTCGGAAATCGTTCGTTCTATTGTCCAAATCGCGAAGAAGCTCGACCTAAAAGTCACGATTGAAGGGATAGAATCTGAAGTTCAAGAGCAATTTATTATCAACGAGGGCTGCGATGTGGGCCAAGGTTACCTTTATGGGCGGCCAATGCCGAGCCAAGAATTCGAACACAGTTTAATCAATCAAAACTATTTGGGGACAACCCGTTACGCTTAAAGCGAAAAAGAGCAGTTTGTTTTGGATTTAGGCCTACTTTCTCTTTACTCTAAAGGTGGTGATTTTTATAATCGCCGCCTTTCTGTTTTAATCTTCCCTTTATATAGGCATTCCTCGTTATGGATCAGTTGACTGCAAAGCTTAAAAAGCTCGAAAAACAAAACTTCCGCGCATATCAACAAATTAAAGGTCAATACGACTTTGCTGATTTCGAATTACACATCGACCACGTTCAAGGTGACCCGTACGCATCTTCTTCACGTTTTCGCGCAACACGCGCCTGGTCGTTAACAGGGTTAGGTTGGCTGAAAGAAAAGTCTTACGAATACCAAGTAGCAGCGCGTGATTTCATTGCACGTAGCTTCTCTGAATTTGCTAAGCAAGAAACGACTGTGTCTATCGCACTAACAGGCCAAACTGTTTTGGATAACACATCTGTGGTTTTCACCGAGCACGGTATCGAAATCCGTTTTCGTATCAACCTACCTGCTGATGGTCGTAGTATTCTTGCAAAGAAAGCAATCAACATCATTACATTCTATTTGCCTAAGTTTATTCGTCGCGCAACGCTTGAACGCGAACTCAACATTGAAGCGATGATTAAGCATTGTGAAGCCGTTGAAGACCAAGACGCGTTGCGTGCTCAATTGGAAGAAAACAACCTAGCGGCATTCGTAGCAAATGGCAGCGTATTACCTCGTATTGCTGGTAACTGTGACCTACCAATGAAAGGTGCGGTGCCTTTCTCTGCTCCAGAATCGTTGAGTGTTACGTTAAACACACCGAACAAAGGTGATGTGACTGGCCTAGGCATTCCAAAAGGTATCACGCTAATCGTTGGTGGTGGTTTCCATGGTAAATCTACGCTGTTGAACGCCGTTGAACGTTCTATCTACAACCATATTCCTGGTGACGGTCGTGAAGGTATCGTGACTGCGACTGATACAATGAAGATCCGCGCTGAAGATGGCCGATGTGTTCACAACTTGAACCTATCAAATTACATCAACCATTTGCCGATGCAAAAAGACACGTCTGATTTCAGTACACAAGATGCGTCTGGCTCGACATCGCAAGCGGCTTGGCTACAAGAATCAATTGAAGCAGGCGTTCAAACGCTACTTATTGATGAAGATACGTCAGCGACTAACTTCATGATTCGTGACGAGCGTATGCAAGCGCTTGTATCAAAAGGGGCTGAGCCTATCACTCCACTTGTTGACCGTATTGGCCAACTTCGCGAAGAGATGGACATCTCAACTATCGTGGTAATGGGTGGTTCTGGTGATTACTTAGATGTTGCTGACACTGTGATTCAAATGCACGACTACCAAGCGGTAGACGTCACTGAAAAAGCACAAGAAGTCATCGCTCAACACCCTACTCAACGAACTAACGAATGTGAGACAGCATTAGAAACGTTTGTTCCTCGCTCGTTAAACCGTGCTGCACTGATGAACATTCTTACTGACGGCAAATTCCGAGTTAACGCGAAAGGCAAAGAGTCACTGCGTTTTGGTAAGGAATTCGCTGATCTTTCTGCATTAGAGCAGTTAGAGTCAACATCAGAAGTGAACGCGATTGGTTGGGCATGGTTCCAGTTTGCACAAACTCCGGGTTGGTCAAACAACCCTGCTAAAGAGTTTAGCGCTATCTTAAGCGATGAGTGGCACGTTAATATGCCAAACTACGGTGATTTAGCGAAACCAAGAGTATTGGATGTAATGGCCGCACTAAACCGTATGCGTAAATCTCAGTTCAAACCTTCGAACTAAGTTAGATCCAAGCATCATAAATTGTATGGACGGCCCTCATTGTGAGGGCCGTTTTTTTATTCGCTAGCTCTAGCTCTATATCTAGATCTAAAGCCTTAAGACCGTCTCCTGCCTCACTTTTCTTGTTTGACGATAAAACCCACCAATATTGTGCTTATCCTAAAAATCATGACACAGCTTTTACAAAACTATGGCGATATTCATATAAAGTTCCGACTCGACAAGTGTAACCAAATGTAACAACCCTTTGAGGCTTCAATGAATCATAAACGCGTTAAGATGCGTGACCATAAAAAAGAAGTAAATCTGTTCAAAAACCGTGTAACCGTTGCGTTTTGTGGGATCTTGCTGTTCACTCTTGTCTTAGTCGGCAACCTTTACCGACTTCAAGTCGAAAATTTTAAAAGCTATCAAACCCGTGCCGATGGCAACAGAATCAAAGTATTACCTATTCCCCCGACTCGCGGGCTTATTTACGACCGTAATGGTGTGTTGCTCGCCGAGAATGAACTTGTCTTTAATCTGACGATGATTCCAGAGCAAACTGATGATGTCGATGCAATGCTTACCAAGTTGGACAAATACATCCCGCGAGAGGCTGAGCAGATTGCTCGTTTCAAAAAGCGTTATCACAACACTCGCCGTTTCAAATCTGTCACGATACTAGAGAACCTAAGCGAAGAGGAAATTGCTAAGTTCTCAGTGCACCAGTACCAATTCCCCGGCTTATCGATCGATACCAGCTTGAAACGATTTTATCCAAATGGAGAGGTACTTACCCATGTCTTAGGATATGTCGCACACATCAATGATAGCGATCTTAAGAGACTAGAAGAAAAAGGCATCGAAGCGAATTATCAAGCGACGACCATTATCGGTAAGCTTGGTGTCGAACGCTATTACGAAGACATTTTGCACGGTACCAAAGGTTATCAAGAAGTCGAAGTAAACAGCCGTGGGCGAGTCGTCCGCACCATTGAGTATGTAGCTCCAGTAGCAGGAAAAGATATCGTATTAAATATCGATCTCGAACTACAAAAATACGTATTCGACCAGCTTGATCACCGAACAGGCAGCGCAGTCGTTCTGGACCCGAAAGACAACAGTGTACTTGCAATGGCATCAAGCCCCAGCTACGACCCGAACCTCTTTGTCGACGGTATTTCTAGCAAGAACTATCAACGTTTATTGAATGATCCTGCTCACCCATTGGTAAACCGCACTACTCTCGGCGTTTATCCTCCGGCATCTACCATCAAACCATTTATGGCAGTCGCTGGCTTGCAAGAGCATGTCATCTCTGAGGATACGATTCGTGATGACCACGGTTCATGGCAAATTCCTGGTTCTAAGCGTAACTCTAAATCATGGCGAGACTGGAAACGCTGGGGTCACGGCCCTGTCGACGTTACTCAAGCCATTGAAGAGTCAGTGGATTCGTTCTTCTATCAAACCGCTTTTGATTTGGGCATTGACCGTATATCAAGCTGGATGAATCGCTTTGGTTTTGGTGAACCTACAGGTATCGATATCTATGAAGAGAGTACCGCCAACATGCCAACCCGAGAATGGAAGATGATGCGTTATCGTACGCCTTGGTATCAAGGTGACACAGTTCCAATTGGCATTGGCCAGGGTTATTGGACATCGACACCAATGCAACTTGCCAAAGCGACTTCAGTGTTGGTCAATCATGGAAAGGTGATGCCACCTCATATCCTGAGAGCAATCTTGGATCATGGTGAGGACTTTGACACACAACAACTCGTTACACCTGAACCTATGCCGTCTATCACTGAAGTCCCTGACAAAATATGGGATGTACCCATCAATGCAATGAGACTCGTAAACCACGGCAGCCGAGGTAGCGGCAGGCGCGCATTTAAGGGAACTAGCTACACTAGCGGCGGAAAATCAGGTACGGCACAAGTCTTTGATCTTGCGAAAGATCAGGTCTATAACTCGAAAAAGTTGGCTAAGCATTTACTCGACCATGCGCTTTACACGGCTTTCGCACCTTATGAGCACCCTGAGTATGTCGCGACGGTGGTCATTGAACACGGTAACGGCGGTTCAAAAGTCGGCGCGCCATATATCCGTAAAGTACTCGATTATGCGTTTGAGCATAAAAGTGGCCAAAACAAAGATAACTCCTAATACCAAGAAAGCCCCACTCTAGATTCATAGTATGGGGCTTTTTATTTTAGAGTTGCATTAGACGTAGCTAGAGACTTCGTTAGGTTACGAGCTTCTCAATATATGCCATGCTTCGCACAATGTCTGAAACTTAGCCGTGTTGCCCTCGTCCCTATCTGGATGCCAACGTAGCGCAAGACGTCGCCATCTTTTACGAATCTCCTGTTGAGTCGCATCTAATGGCAACTCAAACAAACTGAGTGCATGGCTTCTGTCCATATCCGTTTCACTGCCACCAACAAACCTTTTGTATCGAGTCCAAAACTCATTCAACAACCTTTTGACTTCACCCTCATTCGCCTCATAGTTGAGCCAGTTGATGTAGTAGTCACGCAATGGGTCTTGAAGGTCGATGGTATGAGTGCTGCCATGATAACGGCCGCTCATCAGTTCAATGTCCATGGCTTGGACTTGTAGCCAACCATCAGGGTGTAAGGTTTCTTGAAGCTGATAAAGCGCATTCATGATGAGGAAGTTCTTTTTAAACAACTCTTTCTCTGGTGCTGGGTCTAGCACCGGCACAAATCCAAGGTCGTTAAGGTGAGCCGCCAATGTGTGTACTTTCCAGCCGCTTGGCTTTTGCTTGAGCACTTCCATAATCGGCCAAAGCAATGGGTTCTCCATATGGCAATGAAAGTTTGCTCTCACCTCTTGATGATTCGACATAGTGGACTCAGTTAGATTTTCTGTATTAATGGATGACTAGGGCATTGGATACAATGAGCAACCTACATCATACCCATTGGCGTATATCTTTTAATTGAAAGCGATTTTCTGTGATTTGTCGAGCTAATGGACCAACAACTTTCAAACGCTTGGCTCAAAGGCACCCTTTCATCATGAAACTGAAAGTCATTAAGTGAGTGCAACCGCCATCAATGCAGAAGTGATCCTGAAGTACAGGTACAAAAAAGGTCAGCAATTTAGCTGACCTTTGATATCTATACCAATTTTAGCACGACATATTTCGCTAATTAGATAACGCCAAGTTCTCTTAGGCGCTCCATTAGGTACTCGTTTGCTGTGTACTTTTCTGACAGCACAACTTCCGGTTTCGGGTGAAGGAATAGAGGCAAAGAGATACGAGATTTCTCTTGGCGTTCACCTGATGGATTGATTACACGGTGAGTTGTCGATGGAAAGTAACCACCCGATGCCTCTTGAAGCATGTCACCAATGTTGATGATCATGTTGCCGAAGTCACACGGAACATCTAACCACTCGTCGTTTTGAGCTTTAACTTGAAGGCCTGGCTCGTTTGCTGCAGGAAGAACAGTCAGTAAGTTGATGTCTTCGTGTGCTGCTGCACGGATAGCGCCTGGCTCTTCGTCACCTTGCATTGGTGGGTAGTGAAGAACACGAAGCAGAGTCTGCTCACTGCCGTTGATCATTTCAGACAACGCGATAGAGAACTTCTCTTGTACTTCTTTAGGAGCATGAGCTTCAACCCATCCTAGAAGCTCTTGAGCAAAAGCATTCGCACGTTGGTAGTAATCTAGAATCTGTTCTTTCAGCTGCTCAGGAATTTGGCCCCAAGGGTATACGTGAAAGTACTCTTTGATGTCTTTTACAGTGTGGCCCTTAGCAACTTCAGACACTGATGGTGGAAAATATCCATCTTGTGTTTCAACATTAAAGTGGAAGTTTTCTTTCTCTTCAGAGATGAAGAATTGGTACCAGTTTTCGTAAATAGACTCAACAAGCTCTTTTGGGATTGGATGGTTCTTAAGAACACCAAAACCAGTTTCACGTAGAGAGCGAACAAATTGTTCTGCTGCGTCGTCAGCAAGGTAATCGACAGTTTCCAGTTTCATGACTTTTCTTTCTTGTTATGTAGTGATAAAGCGATTTTAAGGATCGCTTTGTTGTAAATCAAACTTTTGTGAAACTCTCGCAACCGTTTGTCTAGATACTGGGCGATAACGCCAGTTTTCAACAAATATGGGTACTAGAGCCCAATTGAACACTGTTCAATATTGTGTAACACTATTAAAAACTTCGACGAGAGATCTCGATATGACAATTACGCCACTTGCTCAAAATCGACCATTGCTTTCATTAACGACGCTTTATCTGATTGTGTTTCTATTTTCAGCGTTTGCTCCCTCTTCAAGAGCAGTATGGATTGCCGAAATTGTTCCTGCTCTAGCGATATTAGTAGGTATCTGGTGGCTATCCACCAAGCTCACCTTTTCAAAGACGGCTTACGTCCTGATGTTCATCTGGTTGGTTCTGCATACGATTGGCGCTAAGTACACTTTCGCTGAAGTCCCCTTTGATTGGTTTAATAACCTGATTGGATCTGAGCGTAATAACTTTGACCGCGTGGCGCACTTTTCGATTGGTCTCTACGCTTACCCGCTCGCTGAATATTTGATCCGTAAGAAATTGGCTCAACCAGTACTGGCATGTTTCTTTGCCTTATTTGCGATCATGAGTGTTGCCGCAGGTTACGAAATTATCGAGTGGTGGTATGCCGAGATTGCAGGTGGTGATGAAGGTATCGCGTTCCTTGGCTCACAAGGTGATATTTGGGATGCACAGAAAGACATGCTGTGTGATACAACGGGTGCTATTGTCTCGCTATTACTTCTGAAACTTCAAGGGCGAGTTAGAGATCAGTAGTTCGTGGATAGCCCGCTCAACTTCTTGCTTATAAGCTAATAAGCTAATAAGTCGATCTAAATGCCACGACACAGAAACTGTGTGGTGGCATTTGTTCTTTTCTACTTCATAGTCACCTTGCCACCCACAAACTTGTAGGCTGGCGTACCTCGAACCAAGGTATCTCGCGCAAATTCAATCCCACATTCAGGGCACACACATGGCTCTTTAGTGAAATCTTCAACAATACGTTCCTTAAAACACTTCACGAGGGCACCTTTGCCACCTTTCCGATACTTAAAAAGTTGCGTTTTGCATTTCGCACAGAAAATCTGAACCGTTTTGGTCGGTTGCTTCTTATTTGGTTTAGCCATAGAAGTTAATGATTGAACTCTTTATTTCTTAAGTTTAGGTGCGACAAGAACCAAGCTTATCCCGAGTAAAATAACGGTCGATGAGATAATGAATTGCATGGTGACCGGCTCGGAGAGTAACAAGACGCCACCGAGTGTCGCGATAACCGGCACAGAGAGCTGTGCAATGGATGCGACCACTGTATTAAGCTTTTTCACCACGTAATACCACAAACTATAACCCACACCAGAAGCCACCGAGCCCGATATAACCGCGTAAATCAAACCTTGCTCAGTGATAGAGACTTGAGGCATTGCATTAGGTATTACAACTAGAAGGCTTAAACCTGCAAGGATAACTAGCGAGCTAAATCCAAAGTTAGCGGTCGTCGATTGCAGTGCGTTTAAAGATTTCTTTCCTGCCAATGTGTAAATACCCCACCCAACTCCTGCCAGAGACATCAAGATGATAGAAACTAAGTCTGGTGCCTGTGTCGATTCAGTTGGCATTAACAAGTAAACAAGCCCTGCCACCGATAACAAACATCCGCCCCACTCAAGTAATGACATTCTGTTTCCAGAGAACAAGTGCGCGGCAATCATCGTAAATTGTACTGCGACAAACAGCACCAACGCACCGAGACCTGCGCCAAGCTTTAAGTAAGCGAATGAAAAGCCAAACATATACACAAGCAGTGACAATATTGATGTGAATTGAAACTGTGACTTTAGCTTTGTATATACCGATGTGCTGTTGTTTGCTAACTCCTGTTTATGCTTAGGTTGGGCAGATAAAGTGAATAAAATCAGAAGTGTAAGCGCACCAGACAAGATGCGCACGATCGAAAAGCTCAAAGGATCAATCGTTTGATCCATTAAAGCCCAGCGACACAAAACTGAATTAGCAGCAAAGGCCACCAGCGTAATAAATGTAACCATCACAGTTTGCATCGTTTTGTCCTAATTGAGTTGTTTGGTCCTAATAAGTGTTCTTGGATTTCAATCAACGTCAGGCTTCACCCAAACTTGGCTAAAGTCGAACCAACCGAGTGCATTACACTTTGCGTTCTGCAACGTACCGCATTGGTCTTTGTTTACACCTAGCCAACAGTGAAACATAGGGATCAACTGATTGCTTTGCACAAGTTGTTTCCCGAGTTGTCTTGCTGGGAATTGCTCAAACTCGCCCGAGCGCCAACGATCAATCATGTGACACCATTGGTCGAAGTCTTCAGCTGGGCTAGATTCATCAAGAAAACTGTAATCCATTAACCAACCGGCTAATGCATCGTCTCTATTGTTAGCGATACCCATTGGATTAATCCAAATATCAACATTATCGGCGTGTGGAGGATCAGTTTCGTAACCGATAAGCTCAACATCGACATTATATTGCTTCAACACGGTGACAATCGCTTTGGCAAGTGTTGGAAACATCGGGTGTTGGCATTGGTACGCCAATCTAATGGTTGGTTTCGCATTTGCTGGTGGACAGACTGGCGTGTTTAACTTTATGTCATACCAACCAGGTTTTATCCCATAGGCGTGTAGAACGCCCAAATCGATGACGGTCTCTTTTGGGATATGAACAAACAGATCAGCTGCATTCAATGCATTAGACAAAAACTCCGCCCATGCGGGATCTTGTGCGATGCCCTTCTTTCTATTCAACAGTAAATACGTACAGCCGGGATCAAGCTCTACTTCATCACTATCACCACGGTCGGCCATTACTGGTTTCGAAAGGCTTGGGTAAACCATAGAAGAATACGCCTCATCAACCACCCAAACCTCAACGCGATCAATCAGCGGCCTGAAACCGAAGTATCCGTTGAAAGCCGTTAATACCAGTTGCTTCTCATCGTTCTTCTCAATGCGATACGGCCCCGTACCAATTGGTCGAATATCGTAGTCTTCGCCACGTAAAATCATCGGTAAAGTGACCTTAGCGACCGATTCCGTGAGCGCAAGTGGGAAATACTTATCTGGGCGCGTTAAGAATACATCGACCACGCAATTTGCGGGTGAAGAGACATCTTTAATATGCGAGAACAAATTGAGTGGTTCGAGCGCAAGAAGCGTGTCGACAACATGGTTCGTTAATAGAGGCTCCCCGTTATGAAAACGGACACCCGGCCTTAAGAAGAATCGCCATTGATAGTCGCTGATTTTTTGCCATGAATGAGCAAGATCGGGCTGTAACTGATCATTTTCATCCAATCGCGTTAACCCACTGAAGACTTGGCAGGCAATATGCTGCTCTGAACGTCGCATCGATTTTGTCGGGTTAAGCATAGAGAGCGGTCGGTAATAAGGCAAACGAATGACCTGCTCACCTTCTTGATATTGCACACCCAAATAGTTTTGAATAACCTGAGTAAGCTTGGCAGCATTGTGATCGAGCACTGACAACGCCTGACCAATTTTACCTTCCTGTAAGTATCGCCTCGCTAAATTTTCACTGACATCGCAACGATTCTGCTTAAAGATAAGTTGAGATAACTTACCTCGGCCAGCCGCCGGTAGCCACTCTACCCAGCCTTGTTCTTCAAGTTTGTTGAGTACCATTCTTGCATTACGACGGGTACAACAGAGTACATCTGTTATGTCATCGAGCTGAACATCAGAATCTTTACCATCGAAGTATTCAAACAGAGTTTCAAATTGAACGCGAAGTCTTGGGCTGCTCATAAAGAGGAAAACTTATTCAAAGGACATTGAATTCAGTTTCCCTATTTTAAGACGTAAAATCAATCTTACTGACATGTTTTTATTGCGAATTATTGGGTATGACGTCCCAATATGTTATTCAAACAGAATGGCTAAGTACTTTTGCAGCATACGGTTACATCACATCACAGCCGATTTCATTGGCGATGTCACGAAGCTGTTGTTCATTATCTAATTTAATTGACCACTTGCACTCAGAGCCATTCGCCGAAATGACATTTGCCCCTTTTCCAATTAATTGAATCGCATCAACTTGGGCTTGCAGCGTGACTCTATGTTCACCATCTAAACGAACAACCAGCTCATGTGCGGTTGCGATAACTTTTCCACTTTTAAACGTTATGACCATCGGTTTCTCTAGCTACTTCTTTTAAATACAAATTACTATTATTCTAAATAGTACACAGTTAACTGCTTCCTACTCTATTATCGCTTATGTTTCTTCACGGCAATCGTTAATCGACTCGTACACACTAAGCGTTGACGCTCGTCAGTGATATTGATTTGCCATACTTGGGTAGAGACACCCAGGTGAATAGGTTCAGCCGTACCGATAACATGGCCTTCACGCATTGATCTTACGTGATTCGCGTTGATATCTAAGCCAACGCAATAGTAGCCTTCTGGTACGCAGAAATTAGCCGCCAATGAGCCAAGCGTTTCAGCTAGCACAACCGATGCGCCGCCATGAAGCATGCCTAGTGGTTGGTGCGTAAAATGACAAACCGGCATGGTTGCCACTAAGGAATTATCGTTTACCTCTGTGTAAACAATGTTGAGGTGCTCAATTAAGGTATTTTTTGAGGTCGCGTTGAAGGTATCTAGGTCAACGGGCTTTTTCCAAATACTCATATGGGTTCCTTAATTATTGACTTTATTAGTGCGTGAATCGCTTTATTAGTAAGTGAATAGCTTCATTATCGTTAATAGTGATCTTAACGATAACAATGTTTTTAAATACAATACTTATCTTACAGCTCTTAGTTATTACGCAAGTTGATGTTAACATGCATAAAAACCGAATACACAGAGGATATTGTATGACGTCATGGATGAAGTTTGCCTCGCTTCTCACACTTGCAGGCCTAACCGCATGTAGCGCTTCCCCGACAGGAAGAAACCAATTACTGCTTTTTTCTGATCAAGACATGTCTCAACTTGGGGCGCAATCTTTTGAACAAATGAAGAAAGAACAGCCAATAAGTAAAGACGCGAAAACGAACGCTTATGTACAGTGCGTTGCAAATAGCATTACTCAACATATTCCAAAACAAGGCTTTAGTGAATGGGAAGTTGTTGTTTTTGATAGTGACCAAGTGAATGCCTTTGCTTTGCCGGGTGGCAAAATTGGTGTGTACACAGGGTTACTTAAGGTAGCGGTCAATCAAGACCAACTCGCAACGGTTATCGGACACGAAGTGGCTCACGTTCTCGCTGACCACAGTAATGAGCGTCTATCTCAGTCTCAAATCGCTAATACTGGTTTATCCATTACCAGTGTTGCGTTAGGCGCATCAGAATACAAACAGTACCAAGGAATGACAATGGCTGCCCTAGGTTTAGGTGTTCAATACGGGGTTATTCTACCGTATGGCCGAACTCAGGAATCAGAAGCCGATGTTGTTGGTTTAGAATATATGGCTCAGGCAGGGTTCGATCCTAAACAGAGCGTCGACTTGTGGCAAAACATGGCGAAAGCATCAGGTGGTAGCCAACCGCCAGAATTGCTGTCTACGCACCCTTCCCACAGTACGCGTATCAAAGATCTACAGGCGACGATAAAAACGTTACCTCAATCAGGTTCACCAAGACCAAATTGCAAAGCGTAATTTTACATTTGTTTAGACGCTAAACTTCGAATACAAAAATGCCCTATCCATATTGTTTAGGGCATTTTTTGTTTTTGATTCTTGTTAAGTACCAAGAATTTGCAATGGTAGGCTTAATAGCTGATCACCAGTAGATGCAAAATACCAGATAACACCGATCAAACTGCTCACTAGACCCACATACCAAACAAACGACACGACTTGACCGTATTTGTCTAATGGCAACAAGTGACTGTGGTGACGCCCTTTCCATTCGAATAGTATTTCCACACTGCCCATAATCAATAAGAAGCCAAACAGGGTCAAATTCAACTGATAACTCAGTACCACGCCAGCAAGAGCTGCCGCAACACACAGGACAATACCAAGCACACTGTTCATCGAGAAACTGATACTTTTTAGTACATGTCCGCCATCGAGAGGCAAAATCGGTAATAGATTAAACAAGTTTAACAAGGCGTTAAATACCGCAAGCCCCGCGAAGAACATTTCGCCAGTCGCCCAGTACAACACCATAAATATCAATGACAATATCAAGCCAAACAATGGTCCCATGATCGAGATAACTACATCTTGCCAGCGCGTATTGATCTTTTCATCGGATAACGCCAAGCCTCCAAGGAATGGGATCAAATAGATGCCTTTGGTCTTCATTCCAAAGTATTTCATTGCTCTGATGTGGCCATATTCATGGAACATTAAACAAGCGATCAAGGCTAAAGCGAACTGAATTGAAAATAGCCATGAGTAAGCGGCTAAACTCGCAGAGGCAAGTACCACCTTGATTAACTTGGCACTCTTAAGGGCTTTCATTCCCAGCGAAACTAACCCGATTAAGCTAAAACGCTTCTCTGGTTTTGGTGCGACAACCGGTGTTTGTTGCTCGATATCTTTGGTGTTTCGATTGCCTTCGGTAACGGTTTGGCCATTCACGGTCGCTTTATAGGTCATCTCAAACGGTTGCCACTGAACGGTCGCCTCAACGTGACACTGCAACGTTTCTTCACCTGCGCGCAGAGTAAATGCATGAGTTCGAGCGTCATCTTGATCTGTGGTTGCATCTAATTGGGACACCAAAGTATTGTCCCAATACAACTGTTGCCACCCTGCCATTGACCCCTCTAAACGAAGTGGTTTTCCAAGAAACTCTATCGCGAGTAATTCCAAACTTTAATCCCAATTTAATGACTATCAATATGAATCGATATTATGCCGATTTAACGATAAACGGTAAACATAAACAAAGTTGTTACATATTGAGCAGTTGAACACTATTTATACCAACACCTAACACAAACATTCTGGTCACACCTCCAACCACCCATAAATCATTGATTGTAATTATATTATTAGTGTTAGAGTGCCGCCCCTTAAAAATATTACTTCACAAAATGACAACTCATTCTTTGACTTTATATTAAACATGAATTTAACATGTCGTTTACATTAGAGCTTAAGCACCAAAAACGCTCAGTGTGTTTTCAACAATAAGAATGAGATTTGATGCCCTAGGAGGGTCAAGGATGAAAACAATACAACGCTCTCTCGTTTCACTTTCTGTGCTATTTGCATGTAATTCACTTGCGGCTGGTTTCCAAGTTGCTGAGCACTCTGCCTCAGGTCTTGGTCGCGCATTTTCAGGTGAAGGTGCTGTAGCTGATAACGCGAGTGTACTAGCGAGAAACCCCGCCGCAATGACCCTATTTGATACAGCCCAATTTTCAGGCGCGGTTTCTATCGTTGATCCAGAGGTTAACGTCACTCAAACCAAAATTAATGATAGCGATTTCAATCAGAAGTCTTCTGACGTAGCCCCTTTGCAAATAGTCCCAGCCGCTTACTACATCAGTCCAATCAATGAAAAATGGGCATGGGGGATTGGCATGTTCACTACATATGGCGTTGCTACTGATTATCCCGACGATATTTATGCAGGTGATTTAGCCGGTGACACATCTTTGGTGTCCGTAAACCTAAATCCAAACATTGCTTACAGAGTAAATGAAAGCGTAAGCCTCGGTGCTGGTATCAATCTGGTATATGCGGAAGCTGAATTAAATAGACACAAAGGCAGTCTGCCTGTTGGCGGATCGCCAAGTGACAAACTGATATCAATGACTGGTGAAACGTTTGCTTTTGGCTGGAATGTCGGTGCGCTGTATGAACTGAATGAAAATAACCGTTTTGGTTTTGGCTATCGCTCATCTGTCGAACTTGATTTTGATGACGGAGAGTTCACTGATTACACCGGCTTAAAAATGGAAAGTGGCGCTCCAGGTAAGACTACCGGACGTTTAGAAATTGAACTACCCGATATCTTTGAACTATCCGCTTTTCATCAACTTAGCGATGCTTGGGCAATACACTATGGTTGGCAATTAACCAAATGGAGTAAGTTCAAAGAATTAAAAGCAACGAGTTCAGATTGTAAAAATAATGAGTGTTTCTTAAAAACCGAGCATTACGAAGACAACCAAAGATGGTCTGTTGGTGCTACTTACATGGTTAACCAAAGCTGGACTCTACGTGCAGGTTTGGCATATGACGAACAAGCTGGTGAAGCAACGTTAAGCATCCCCGATAGCGACCGTATGTGGTATTCAGCCGGTTTAACTTATGCAGTTTCTGAAAACATGACTGTCGATGCAGCATTTGCATTAGTACAAAGCGAAAGCGGCTCGTTTACCGAAACCGATGCAGCAGGACAAAAGCTTACATTTGATGCTGAAGGCGTTGCTTACCTTTCAGCGATACAACTTAACTACACGTTCAACTAACCGTACGGGAATAATTACATGAATAACAAATTTTCTTTATCTCTCGTATGCTCAGCATTACTTCTTGCTGGCTGTGGGGACAACAGTGAAAGCTCCGGTGATTCAACGGCTGCACCTTATTCCGATGCAATCAACCAATCATTAGCTAGAAGCTCAAAAATTAGCTTTACGCTTTTAGGTAATGAAGCGGATGTCCCTCTTCCTTCTTTTTTCTTGTTCGATACTAACGATCACACTCTGAACATCCCGTTAGATGCAAGTTCAACAGGATTACTGAATGATCCCAAAGTAGCAATGGGAGAAGCTGATGGTTGGAGTACTATCATGCCGTTCACTATCAATGTGAACCTTCCTAGTGACAGAACGTTGAAGAATGATGTCGTGATGAACGGGACGACACCGTTTAGTGCGCACCTCAATGCTGGGGTAAAAGTTGCTAAAGTCGATGTTGATCTGAGCACTGGTGTCATGTCTAACTTTACTGCGCTAACTGCTGGCGTTGACTACTTAGTGGCATCTAGCGATTTTAAGACCATACAAGTTTTACCTCTTAAAGGTTTAGATCCTAGCTCTGACTACATTTATGCATTAACTGACTCAATTATTGATAGCGCAGATGAACCACTAGGAACATCAAGCTCCTACGCGTCTTTAAAAACGACAGATATAGACCAAGCAGGCTCGCTCGATTTACCACAAAAAATCATCCATCAAGTTGAAGCGTTATTCGCAGGCTATGGTTCTGTATCAAGCTCCGATGAAATCATCTACTCATCTTGGTTTACTACTGCGTCGGCAGGTAACGTAATGAACGGTGCTAAAGCAGCGATTGCTCAAACAATCAGCCCAGCCGTTTCCCCTTCGGACATATGGAAGAACCTAGCGAATCCAAACAATATTTCGACGACTGATTTAGACAGCTTATATACTTTTAATGTTTCAAGTACAGTAGAAGACCTTGCTACAGCAGTTCAAAACGATGATGTTTTTAAATCGGCATTTGGACAGGCAGCAGCAGACCAACTTACTGCGGCTTACAATACAAACTTTTCTAATGCTGCAATAGCTTCGATTCAGGTATATCGCGGGACGATTGAACTACCGTATTTCTTGTCCGATTCACTAACAGATGATGAATGGAAAACAATGCCTTGGCGCAGCGCAATGCCAAGTGTTCTAACGATACTAAACATTCTAAGTTCAGGTAGTAACGAAGATAAAACAGCGATCACGACACAACTTGCTAGCTTAGGTATCACCGAACCTGCGACCCAACTTTATCTTGCAGAATATCAACAACTACTTATTGGCGAAAAGTTAACTCTCGCAGATGGAGAACAGTTAGACAGTGCGCGTATCATGACCAAATACAGTGCTGTACCTCAAATTCGCGCAGTGAAATCAGTGCCATTCGTAATGTTTGTACCAGAAGGTGGAGCAATTGGTAGTGACTTACCTATTCTTCAATACCAGCACGGAATTACAAGTGTAAAGGAAAGTGCCTTCGCATACGCTATGCAACACATTGGTGGCGCAATAAATGGTGCAGCTCCATTTAAGCCTTACGCTATCATCGCTATTGACCAACCACTTCACGGTCAACGCGCACTAAGTGCTGATGTTGTCACGACACCAACAACACCTACCGTTTATATGAATCTTGAGTATTTACCCGTTGCACGAGATAACATACGTCAGAGCGCCATTGATGGGCTTGGAGTTCGTTTTGCTTTAAATTCAGCTACAGATGCCGCATTCAGTAACCTCGATAAAGCGAATGTCTCTCTATTTGGGCATTCTATTGGGGCTATTACGGGAATCAGCTCTTACACGGTAGGTAACACTGTGTTGAACCCTGCAATCGATTCTATGTTTAGTTATACAAGTGCAACCCTTGCTAACCCTGGTGGTGGCATTGCTCCTTTCTTGCTTAATTCAGGTTCTTTCTCTCCTGAAATCAAGCATACCGTTAGCCTATCAAGTGTAACAGAGTACCAAGCACACTATTCAAGTAACTGTGCTCCAGTCAGTAAGTCAGGTGGCCTTTGCTTTACTGAGTATTATACGACCTTAAGTAGTGACAGTGCGTCGAGTTCAGATAAAGCAATTAAAGCGACAATTGACTCTACCCTGACTTCATTCATGTATGCTGCGCAAACAGTTCTAGATAACGTTGATCCATATAATATTGCATCTACAACTACCGGACCTGTACTTGGTATTCAAGCAGATGGTGATGGAACAATACCAAACTCTGTTGCTGAGATTCCAACAGCCGGAACTGAACCACTGTTTAAGAAATTATCCTTGGTTAATACTGCACTCGATGCTTCGGGGATGAGAGTTGCTTCTTACTTTGACGCAAACTCTTCAGCTGGGCATTCAACTGTAATTTCACCGAGCACTACTGGTGCAGATGTTGCTGCAAATACAGAAATGACCTCTCAAATCGTCCAGTTTACTCTTACTCAAGGTAACGCCACTGGAACGTTAGCGGTAGATGATACTCTACTTGATGCTTCTAAAAATGTTCAGTAGACGTTTCCGGAGATAAACTACCCTCTAAATGCCAGCCTAACCGCTGGCATTTTTGTATCTGTCGTTCGAACAATTCCCCTAGTTAACCGTTTGCATAGAACCTTAAAACACAAATGGTTGATCTCAGCTAAAATTAATCAAGACAGAATACCGTACGACCTCTTTCTTTATTGTAAATAAAGTGGATAATAGCCCCGTAATTTAATACCTAATAAATGTGAGTCCATTATGTCTTCTGAAGCTACGATGCTAGAACGCTGCCAATCTAAATGTGAACTATGTGGTTCTGATTCTTCTCTTACTGCATACGCAGTACCGCCACACAGCCACGTAACAGTGGATCACGGCATCATGGTATGTGACAAATGCCTGGGTGAGATTGACGATCCAAAAGATATCAACCACTGGCGTTGCCTAAGCGACAGCATGTGGAGCCAAGAAGCGCCAGTTCAAGTAATGGCGTGGCGTCAACTTACTCGTCTGAACTCTGAAAGCTGGGCTCAAGACGCGCTAGACATGATGTACCTTGAAGAAGAAACATCAGTTTGGGCACAAATCGGCATGTCTGCTGATGACAAACCTCTTGATGTGAACGGCGTTGAACTTAAAAAAGGTGACGACGTAACAGTAATCAAAGACCTGCCAATCAAAGGTACTAACCAAGTGATTAAGCAAGGTACTGTTATCCGTGGCATCAGCGTTGGTGACGATCCTAAGCTTGTTTCTGGTAAAACAAACGGCGGTCAATCAATGTACGTAATCGCTGAGTTCTGCCGTAAGAAGTAATTCTTCTTTTCGCTGAACAAAATCTAAAAAGGCGCTAATGAATAATTAGCGCCTTTTTAATATCTCAAATTTTCACGACTTAAAACTATCAATAAGTTGCTCGCGGTACTCTTTAATAACAGACACCAAAGAGCCTTTGATACCACTGACTTGTTTTGAGTGCGGACACCACAACGCGAATCCAAATTTGAATCCTTCCACCATTTGCGCAGAGTGAATGGGCTCGATTGAATGTTTTGAAAATTCAGAGTCGGTAAAAAATGCCTTAGGAAGAAGTGCCCATCCAAAACCCTCTTCAAGCATTTTGATCATTAACGAAAGCTGATCGATTTCCTCATAGTCAGAGCTAACAATAATCTTCTCAGACATCCCTTCATCAATCAGAGACTTCAATACGAACTGTTTTGAGTTCCTTAGTGCGACTAATACTTCGTCTTTATTTATATGTGATAGTTCTCCACCTTTTTGTCCGAATGGGTAGAACTCAAAGTGTCCAAGGAAGGTAGAATCAAAACTATGCATCGCTCGGCTATTGTGAGCATTCACAAGTCCAAAGTGATATTCCCCACTTTGTATTCCTTGTTTAATTTCGTTCTTATTCCTAACCAGAAAGTTCACTCGCATCATTGGGAAGTCGTGCTTAAGTCGTTTACGTATATCCACCAAAACACGTTGTGGAACGAAACTAGAATACGCGATTGTTATTTTCTCTAACCCACCATAAGAAAGGCTCAACGCTACTTTGTCAAAAGTACGAGCTTGTTCAATCGTCTGTTTTGCGTAGTGATAAAGGAGGTGCCCGTCCTCCGTTGGTTCAACAGAGCGGCCAACTCTTTCAAAAAGATGCACAGCAAGATGATCTTCCAAATTTGTAATAACCTGGCCGACGGTCGTTCTGTGCTTGTTGAGTTTGACTGCTGCTTTGCTGAATGACCGTTGTTCATAAACGGTCACAAACGCGAGAAGTTGTTCAATACTAAAGTTCATTTTGATGTGCTTACTTTCTTAGTCATGCATATGAAATAGAAAAATATCTACTGCATCAGAATAATAATGATAAAAAGACGGATCTAAATAGCTAATGATTTGTGCCTTTTGCTAACTCTTCTTTCTAGTATATACCTAAACCTACCTACGTTTGATGGATCCGATCCTCTATATACGATTATTAACATTGCCATAGTTCCTTTATCGTAACCTTCTTCAAACGATAGAGACAGACCCATGAACACAATGCCACATGAACTCGTGTGGGGTGAGATCTACTTCCCGCCTTTGCTTTTGGTTATCGCGTTAGCGTATGTATTGACGATATTGACTGGCTCAATCGCGACAAAACTTGGGCTACATAAATATGTCGCTTTTCCTGCAATAGCCGAAATAAGCTTAATCGTTATTTTCGTCGGCGTTATCGGCCAATTTATTACCATTTTCTGAGGCATTCACCTTGATTAAACGTTATCTCATCACGCTACTACTGGTCGTTGCCGCAAGCTCTGTGGTTTATAGCTATTACCAATCCTATTCAAGTAATCCTTGGACTAGAGATGGTCAGGTCAGCGCATACATCGTTTCGATTACCCCTAGAGTCACCGGGCAAGTAACCAAAGTCCATATTGAAGACAACTCACAGGTAGCTAAAGGGGATCTACTGTTTGAGATCGACCCAAGCATTTATCAGGCAGCCTACAATAAAGCACTCGCGACACAGAAACAGGCTCGCGCGCTCTTAGCAAAAGCTAAAAACGAAGAGCAACGCGCGTTGAACTTAGAAAAAAGAACGCCTGGCGCGCTGCCAGTGCTGACCTTGAATAACCTGAACAATGCGGTTGAGACAAATGCAGCTAACGTTGCACTAGCAAAGGCCAATGTTGAAGAGGCACATTTAAATCTCAAATACACCAAGGTGTACGCTCCAACGAATGGCTTCATCACGAACTTAAACCTACGTGAAGGTTCTCAAGTTGTTGCTAATACCCCTGTGGTGGCATTAATCGATGAGGATAGTTTTTGGATTGAAGGTTATTTCAAAGAAACTGATCTTGTGAACGTTGCACCAAACGACAAAGCTATCGTCACGCTCATGATGCACAATGATGTTCAATTAAAAGGCCATATTAAAAGTATTGGTTTTGGCATTGCGACACAAGATGGCAGTACTGGTAATAACCTTCTTCCCAACGTGAACCCAAATTTTCAATGGATTCGCCTCGCTCAGCGTATACCAATTAAAGTAGTACTCGATAACGTGCCTGAAGACTTGCAACTTCGTGTCGGCATGACAGCTTCAATCAAAATAATCAAATAGTTGGATGGCATTTATGTTCAGTGCATCGACCAAAGAAGCAATTAAGGCTTCTCTCGCGATTGTTATCTCTATCTGCCTTGCGTTGTGGTTTCAGTGGGAGAAGCCCTATTGGGCGGCAATTGCGGTTGCAGTCATGGCATTGAACGAGAGTTTTGCCCATTCAATAAACAAAGGCCATAACCGATTAATGGGAACCTTGTTAGGGACGGGTTATGCCTTTTTCTTAATAGCGATGTTTTCTCAGGACCGCTTTCTGTTTCTGATGTTTTTCACCTTATTTCTCGGTACATGCATCTTCATGTCGAGTGATGAAAAATACGGTTATGTCTTTTCTATAGGCTTTGCTGTCTGCTCCATCATCTCTTGCATGGGCGGATTCGATAACCAAATTACATTTTATTTTGCGGTACTACGAATACAAGAAACTTTGCTAGGCGTTATCACCTTCTCAATTGTTTATCGTCTAATCTGGCCGGTAAACACTGAACAAAACTTCGTACAACGATTTGAAACAAGCAGAGAAACGCTGATAACAGCAATGAGCAACACTAACAACTTAGATATAGAAGCATTGGAGTCCAATACCGCTAATATTGAGAAGCTTTATCAACTGTTAGATTTACCGCTCACTGGCAGTTATCACCTAAAACAAAATATCCATGCGTGGCGTTTACGAGTCTGTGAAATGGCTCATATTCAAGATCGTCTGCTTGAACTCGCCTCTGATGAACTGACTCAACCTATTGATTGGCCAATTCTCACCGAAAAAATGGAAAAACTAGAGTTAATGGCGCCGCACTTATCATTGATTGATGATGTGCCGTTTGTGAAGAGTGAGAAGAAAAACGTTTCTTGGCACCATGAGCACCGTACCTTTGTTCAACACCTAGATGAAGATGGGAGAAAAGTTTTACAAGGAGTCTCGATGTTCGTAACGTCGCTATTGGTTTGGATATATCTACCTGTGCCGGGTGGTTTTATTTTTCCGATGATTGCAGGCGTATTTTCTTCCATGTTGCCTACGATGCCACCAAGTGTTATCAAAGATGCTTTTTTCGGTGTGATTGGCACTGGCACCGTTATCTTGCTTCAATACATCTTTATCATGCCGATGATGACTGAATTGTGGCAATTGGCACTGTTCTATTTCATTAATAGCATGGTGATATGGAAAGTGTTCGCAACGCCTAAACTGATGATACACCGAATACTTGGCATTAACCTGTTGGTCGTCCTTACATCTGGCGCGCTCAATCTAACACCGGTTTATCAGATTCAAACACCTTTGCTAATGTTAACCACACTGCTCATCATTTTGATGATCGGCAAATTATTTACTGACCTCTTTAGAGTCAAGAGTGTCGTTTAATCTCGTTACGCGGATTCGCTAAACTTGGAATAATAAAAACAAAAAGGCGCAATTAAGCGCCTTTAGAAATTCTATTTTTATTGACTCATATCAGTTGTTTCTCAACCAAACATCTTGGTTTTTAGGTGCTTTCTTCTTTTTCTTCTTGCCTGTACCAGCCGGTGGCGCAACGGGTTTTAATGCAGCAACAAGTTCAGCGGTTGCCTCTTCATCCACTTCAAAACCTTCAATTTGCTCACGCTCAAGACGGATTTTGTTCTTCTTCTCAATGATTGTGAAGTGATGGTAATCTTCGTGGTCGATCAAAGATAGCGCTAGACCAACCTCACCCGCACGACCACTTCGGCCAATACGATGCATGTAGTCTGATGGGCTACGTGGTAGGTCAAAGTTGATTACTACTGGTAGCTTTTCGATATCCAGACCACGTGCCGCGATGTCTGTCGCGATAAGAACGTCGATCTCGCCAGATTTGAAATCTTCAAGGATGCGAGTACGTGAACCCTGCCCTTTATCACCGTGGAATACTTCCGCGATAATACCGCGCTTGTAAAGCTTGTCTGCCAAGTGCTCACAGCTGTTCTTCGCATTAACGAAGATCAGAGCTTGGCGCCA
Organism: Vibrio sp. QJM3NY_26; assembly: GCF_057786005.1. NCBI lineage: Bacteria > Pseudomonadati > Pseudomonadota > Gammaproteobacteria > Vibrionales > Vibrionaceae > Vibrio > Vibrio sp. QJM3NY_26. The sequence goes on from NZ_CM173516.1 coordinate 1,728,262, forward strand.
TTCGTGCTGTTGAATCAGGTGCGCTAGCAATGCGGTCTTACGGCCTTTTTCAACTTCGAATACACGTTGAACCAATGTGCTTGCATTAGCACTTTGAAGTTGAACTTCAATTGGATCGTTCAGTAGTTCGTGAGTCAGCGTTTTTACTTGCTCTGGGAAAGTCGCAGAGAACAACAAGGTTTGCTTCTTGCTCGGCAATAGCTTCAAGATAGCATCGAGCTCTTCGGTAAAGCCAAGGCTCAACATACGGTCAGCTTCATCAAGCACTAGCGTTTTTACTTTATCTAGCTTGATAGCGTTGCTTGAGATCAGGTCAAGTAAACGACCCGGTGTTGCCACCAAGATATCAGTGCCGCCACGTAGCGCTTGCATCTGAGTGTTTACCGATACACCACCAAATACACAAACCGTTTTGATCGCACCATTGAAGTGTACTGCGTAAGACTTAACGCTGTCAGCCACTTGCTTAGCAAGTTCACGAGTAGGAACTAAGATAAGACCAGACACAAAGTTACCTTTGCCTGCTCTGCGGTCTAAAGGTGAATCTTCATGGATTTGTTGTAACAGCGGCAGTGCAAATGCTGCAGTTTTACCTGAACCCGTATTTGCACCTGCAATTAGGTCGCGTCCTGCTAACACACTTGGAATAACTTGCGCTTGGATAGGCGTTGGCTGTTGGTATTCAAGCTCTGTTAAACGAGCCATCAAAGGAGAGATTAAGCCAAGATCAGAGAAGTTGGTTGGTGTTGTGGTGTTAGTCATTAATTGCAGGAACTCAAAGCTAAAATAATAGCGCGCTATATTAACGTATTTCAGCAGTATTACGTAACTAAATCGCCCCTTTCTCCCGTGTTTCAGCGATTAAGCCCCTCTAAAACACATCCAGATATCAAGTTATCGCAAATTTAGTTAAGCCACCCTGCTACCGTTTGCTCTGGCGTATACGAGTTGAGCTCAGTTAACCACACGGCTACAGCATCTGGCGTGGCGACTAAAGGAGAGAAATCGATATTGAATTGCCAATCAGACTCACCACGTTGATAGCCGTCGTAAACCACGACAAAATCGTGCTTAAGTTTCTTACCTCTGTTCTCGCCCGCTTTAACGCTGGTGACTTCGTTCATCGCCAACAAGGCAATATGAGCGACATAATCCCCTTTGCCTTCGTAACTCACGTTGAACGTATCGCCTTTATGGTTCACTGTTAATTTGGGATTAGTTTGTTGTTGGAGCGAAGGCAACGTTCTGTCTAGCCAATTAAAGTAACCACGCCACTCTTTTCCATCGACAACAAAGCCCGGAGTATAAACGCCACTTGTTACCCCATAAGCTTTGTATAAACGCTGCTTCTGACTGAATGCCTTGCTGGCGAACTTGTCTCCCCAGCCTAAGTAATCCCAGTAGTCTACGTGATAAGCAAGCGGTATGACCTCGGTCCAAAGTTTTGGATGATCTGCAAAAGTACTAAGGTACGTGTCAGCAGGCGGACAACTCGAACAACCTTCAGAGGTAAACAGCTCAATAACCTGAGCAGGCTGGCCTTCGTTACTCCAGATTTGTGCAAACGACACAGAGGAATAGGCGCCGATCGGTAAGGCAAATAAACAAAGTTTAATCAATGATGAATTGCGTGTGGCGTGTGACATACCGAGATCCTCGTACAAAGCGAATTTACTGGCGCTCAAACAAAGACCGTTATGCCTAAGTATTTCTTTCAGGTGCTGGGTTTATTTCAGATGTGTAGTTTATTTCAGATACACAGCTTATTTTAGATGCACAGCTTATTTCAGATAAAAAAACGCCAGCTTTAGAAGCTGGCGTTTTTTAAAATTCTATATTTTTACATGTTAACGCAGAGATTAACGGTTGATACCGATATCGCGTTGCATGTGACCAGATAGGTCGCTTGCGTAGTAACTACGTGGAGAGTTGTCTACGAAAAGAATATCGAAAATGTGTGCAATCAATCCTTTGATGTTAACCGAGTAGGTCTTCTTATCCATAGAGTTAGGAACAGCGATAGTATTCATTTGCATTGCTTGAGCCATGATTGCCTCTCTATAAATTTGTTTATGTGGTTCGTTCTGATGACAAGAATAATAGGTGATCTTTTGCAGGTTAAAAAATGACTAAAATTAGAAATTCAGATTAGTTTTTCTAATAAAACAAATCATTAACAACGCCTCGAAATACATATTCACGCTTGATGATTAAAAATTCACAGTAGTGCCTAAATCATGCATTTAGTACAAATAACCCTCAAACAACAGCGGTCAATGTCACAAAAAATTTACATAAATAAATTTCAAGCTTCATTGATCACCTAATTATTATCGAGTTTTCGATAAGTTATTTTTGTTTTAATTTACTTGTTCAATGTCTGGCTTCTTCGCATAAATCGACGCTATAACTGCAATCGTCATAGTAGAAATCAGAACAGCTAGCGACCAATACGTTGGGATAGCCCACTCACTGTCAACCAATAGCATTTTCACACCAATGAACACCATGATGAATGCCAGTGCAGGCTTCAAGTAGATGAACTTATCCATCATGCCTTGAAGAACAAAGTACAAAGAACGAAGGCCAAGCAATGCAAATACGTTCGCAGCCAGTACTAAGAATGGTTCTCGCGTAACGGCGAAAATCGCTGGAATAGAATCCAGTGCGAACATCACATCCATGACCGCAATGGCACCAATCACCAACATCATTGGCGTGAGTACCCATTTGGTACCTTGCTTGATCATCAACGCTGGGCCGTGGAAGTTTTCAGTTACAGGCATCACTTTACGAAGTAACTTCTCAGGTAGCGTATTCACGCTCTCCTCTTCGCCCTTGTCTAACGCCAGCTTAATACCCGTACCAATTAGGAACGCAGCAAATACATAAAGCACCCAGTGGTATTCAGCCAATAACTGAGCACCTAATGCGATCATAATTGCACGAAGCACTAATGCGCCAATTACGCCCCAAAGAAGCGCTCGAGGCCTTAGGTGCTCGGGAACTTGGTATTGAGCAAAGATCATCGCGAAAACAAACAAGTTGTCTACACTAAGGGATTTTTCTAACAAGTAACCGGTAATAAATGACACGGTTGCTTTTTGGGCTGTGTATTCACTATTCGGCGCATAGATGTCCCAAAAAAGGTAAATGGAACCAGCAAATAAAAACGCGAGCACAAACCAGAAAACGCTCCAAATTGCCGCTTTCTTGATGGTTACGCTGCCACCACGAGTCTGATAGATATCAATAGAGACGAGAATGACTGTCAGCAGGAAAAAGCCCACGTAAGTCGTCATGATTGGCGATGAAAAAAAGGATTCACTATTTGTAGATAATAGAGATTGTGTTGAGTTCATTATTCCTCCGGGCGGAAGAACTGTACAAAGACCTTCCGCAAACAAAACTATCAAGTTCCACGACGGATCTTGATTGTGATTGTGATTGCGTTGGTCTCGTTGAAGTGAAATATGGGATTTCACCTTTACATACCGGATAGACTCTTGGCCTAACGAGATGACGATATGTAAACTTGCGCTAACTACTCCCCAAACGCGTGGATAATATTCCTCTATCTTTGTTTCGTCTAGAAAAATTTTCGGAAATAAATAAAAAAGGAGCAAAACGCTCCTCATTTATTTCTATAGGCTTATCAAAACGACATTCGTATTGATTCTGAGAATACTACTTAGAGGATTAACCCCTATTACCGTTACTCATGATACAAATCCGTTATTCAATGATACGAATAACGAACGAGTCTTGTACGCGCTTTGTCTGACAGCTCACTTCAAGGCACGCTACGTTATAAACCTGCAGCGGGTACCAAGTACACTAACGCAGACCAAACCGATACCCAACCAACCACCGCTACCGCATCTAACCAATCTTTCTTATCCATGCTTATCTCCACAAGAAGGCGACCTGCAGGAATAAAGCATAAACAATGCCAAATTTATAAATAGGCAAAACTAATAATACTAACCACAAGCATTACCTGTAACTATCTAAATTACCTGTGACTATCTAAAACACTCCAAACAATTTAGCGGCTCGTTGTGTTGCAGTGACTCTGGGTGGTCTTGTAGAAACTCGATGAAACAGTCTGCCATTGAGTCGGTCGTAACCACGCCATCACCTATCATATCCAAGACGGCGTTATAGCCCTCTTTTCCTTTCATGGTATAGGCTGACGACGCGCCTCGGTAAATACGGTCACGAGAAACAGCCTGCCAGCCCAATACTTCAGAGTGAATTTCTAAATGGTGAACCCTATGCCCTAGAGGTGCTTCTTTGTGGTAACAAAACCTCAAGTTATGCGTATAAGGAAAGCTGCCTGAACCTGTCCCTACAACGCCATTATCCAAAGCATTGTTGATTGCACCTTCAAGCATGCCTGCGATCGTTTCACCTTTTACTTCATACACACCAATGGGTACGGCAAACGGTAGTAGTTTTCCGGCAATATCGGCAATAGAGACATCGCCGCTATTCAGTGAATTTCTAACACCACCTGCGTTGTGAATGGCAAATTCAACCTGATGCCCTTTTTTGTTCATTAGGTAGTGAAATGATTGAGCAACTAAGGGCGCTAGTTGGCTCGGGCCTTTCTCGTCCGGGATACGTATGTGGCGCAGTTTTGTATCTGCATGAGCAATAACTTGTTGCTGAAGCTTTCGAACTCTCGGCTGATATTTATCCGTAAGAATGCTCTGAAGTTCCGGATCTTTTTTACATACCGCAATATTGGGGTGGTTGTTCAAAAACTCACACGCCATATCGTGGGCATCGTCTTGCCCTACTTCACTCAATTTTGCGTCTATAAACAGTCGACGGCCTAGTAGCAGTTCGTTCTTACCGTTAAAGTGAGTCACTTTGCCTTTAGCATCGAACTCAATTTCGCAGTGTCCTAGACTCATTGCATGGAAACCCGCTTGCACAACATAAGTGTCACCGATTTTCACGCCGTAATCATCATCTTTAACTAAGCCAATATCAGAGAAATCACCTTGTAAGCGATGACTATGACCACCAACAATGACACCAATACCTGTTACGTTGGCTGCTAACTCTAAATCAGCTTCGTAACCAAGATGGCTAAGTAACACAATCTTGTTGATACCAGCTTTATGAATCTGCTCAATGGTCGCTTTTGCTGTTTCTAAAGCATTTTCAAATGGTGTATCGATATCTGGATTAGCAATGCCTGCCATCTTGTCGATGCTTAAGCCGAATATTGCAACCTTCTCGCCATCAAACTCTTTCGTTATAAAAGAAGCACTTCGCGTTTCAGTCAGATAAGGCTTAACAATTTCGTTGTCCGCTAAGGTATGAGTTTTATTGATATCCTCATTCGATAGATTCCAGTTACCGGCCAACAATGGGAATTTGATTCTTTTCGCGAAAATCGCAACGGGCTCATTACCCATATCTAGCTCGTGATTGCCAAGCGTCATGGCATCTACATTAAGGGCATTCAACAAATCGGCGTTGGCTTTTCCCTTGAATAAAGAAAAGTACAAAGTCCCCTGGAAGCAGTCACCAGCGTGTAGGAACAGGGTTCCAACCTTCTGACGCTGGGCATCTTGTTCTATTTGTTTAAAGCGTGTTGAAATTCGAGCAAAGCCACCTGCACTCACATAAGGTTCAATGATGTGGTTGTTCATTTTAAGTGATAGCTGTAACGAGGTTGGTTCAAAGTATGAGTGGGTGTCGTTGATGTGTGCCAACACTATTTTTGTCGGCTTATTCTTTTTAGTCATATTTTCTTCTCTCTTTGTCCCTTCATACTAGGTCGAGAATCATGACAGAATCGTGAATTTTATGAAACTGCACTGCAAAAAAATACTCGAGATAGATCAAAAATCTCGTTTCGATCCGTATAAATAAACAACGGGTTTTGTGACAGGTGAGCATACCGGATTGGTATTTTTCGATTATGATTAAAGATATCTGTTAGCTTTCAAACAATTAGCAGAGCCTTCCGTTAGGAGTAAGCCTATGCAACTAGAAAGAATCGAGATTTCTGGCTTTCGAGGTATCAAGCGCATGTCACTCGCGTTTGACGAGCTAACCACGCTGATTGGTGAAAATACTTGGGGTAAGTCTTCATTACTGGATGCCCTTTCCGTCGTTCTTCCCTCTGACGGTGTGCCATATCACTTCGAAATGACTGATTTTCATGTCGATTACTCGGTTTCACATCCACAATCTCAACATCTTCAAATTGTTCTCGCTTTAAAAGCCAATGACAAGAGCGAACTCAACGCTGGTCGTTATCGCAAGCTTAAACCTATATGGGTTCAAGATGAATTTGGCGTCTATCGTATCTATTATCGAATCAGTGCCACATTAGAACAATATGAAACGACCACAAACTACGCATTCTTAGGTTTGGACGGTAATCCGCTCAAACTCCATCACTCAGAAAAACTCGCTCAAGAATTAATGACCTTACATCCTGTGATCCGTTTACGAGACGCTAGGCACTTTGATCGCCCTTTCAACGGAAATTCACTCAACCACAATGCTCACCTGCCGACTAATGTTCACGCTAATAACGGTCACGCTAACAATGCAAACGGAAATGGGAACAATAATCCAAATAACGTGCATGGGAACGGACATAATCACACAACCAATGGTCACGGCACGAATGGAAACGCCAGCAACGGCAATGGCAATGGCAATGGCAATGGCCGTCAGGCAAGAATAGAAAAGCGGATCGACAACACCTGCCGCCGTCTTATGGCGATACCCGGACATGTTAATAAAGGTGAAATGCGCAGTAGTCTTGAGTCAATGCAAAGCTTAATAGAACACTACTTCTCGTTTAAGAGTGTCTCACGTAAGAATCCGAGAAAACCGCGTGACGGGCTACTGTACTCAGCTGGAGCGAACGACAAGAGCATTCATCAATTGGTCGAGGAGACCAAGAATAAGCAAACTCGGCTGTTATTCATGGGGTTACTTAACGCTTATCTACAGGCCAAAGGGCCGACAGACTTAAGACGATGTGCGCGCCCTCTTTTGATCCTTGAAGATCCAGAGGGTCGACTGCACCCAACGCACCTAGCAAGGGCTTGGAGCTTAATGCAGAAGTTACCCATGCAAAAAATCCTTACCACCAACAGTGGCGATCTACTTGCTGCTGTACCACTTCAATCGATTCGTCGTTTGGTGCGTCAGTCCGATAAAACCATCGCTAACCAACTCAACATGAACCACTTTAGCAAAGATGAGCTTCGTCGAATTGGTTTTCATATTCGTTTCCATCGTTCAGGTGCTCTGTATGCTCGCTGTTGGTTATTGGTAGAAGGTGAGACTGAAGTTTGGTTGTTTAACGAGCTAGCCAACCAATGTGGGTATAACCTTGCTGCGGAAGGCGTTCAGATTATTGAGTTCGCTCAATCAGGACTAAAGGCATTAATCAAAGTCGCGCAAGAGTTTGGCATCGATTGGCATGTCGTCACCGATGGTGATGCAGCAGGCAAAAAATATGCGGCAACAGTGCTATCTAAACTTGGGAACGATCAAGAGCGACATCGCCTCACAGAACTGCCTGATAGGGACATCGAGCACTACTTGTATATGAATGGGTTTGAGAACTTTTTCAGAGACATGGTTAAGATTCCTCACGATCACCCTATCCCAGCGAAAAAAGTCGTAGCTAAAGTTCTTAAGAAACACGCAAAACCAGATCTGGCTTTAGCGATCGTGTCTCATTGTGAGAATCAAGGACAAGACTGTATTCCCTTGTTATTGAGGTGGACGCTAAAACGTGTCATCACCATGGCAAACGGCAACACCTAAGTGCTTTAATTAATTGATAGATGCTATTGGTTCTTCTGCAGATGAATTTTTTGACTGATTGGCTTAACCAAGAACCAAAAAAGGCACACCAAGTGGTGTGCCTGTATAAATCGATATACAAATTAATTGGGGGTTATCTTGCAAGAGTTTACAGTCACTAAACTACGGCTTAACGTATTAATTAGGCCTTAGCTTGCTTAGTGTGTTGTTCAACCACTTCCGAAGATTGAGTCGATTTCTCGTGAAGCCATAGCCCCGTTGCTTTCATCAAGTATCCAAATACACCACCAAGCAGTAAAGATGGTACTACAAGTTGCCAATCGCCACCTGCAGCAAACGTCGCACAACAACCAATGAAGGTTCCTGGGATATAACCTAGCCACGCTTGTTTCGCTTGGATACACATAAAGAAAGCCACAATAGCGGTAATCATATAGCCTAATATCTCTAACCCTGCGAAGGTTGAGCTTTCGATAATCACCATTGCCCAGAATACGCCTGTCATGTTGGTCAATAAGCTACCGGCTAGTCCTTTAACGCCGCCTGTTGGCGAAGCAAAATAACTGGTGCAACCTAAGAAACCTGCCCATGACAATAAGCCGAAAGAGATAGCAATCCATCCCCATAGACCTGACAAAATACCTGTTGTTAATGAAATCGCGACTAATGTACTCATACTATTTCTAAAGCCTAATTACGTAACTCATCGCAACCGGATTTAGCCTCACTTAAAATCAAGTAAGCATATTATGGGAAGAACGCCTTCTTTTAGCCGATCGTGATCACATTAATAATGTATGCGAACATGCATTTATCACCAGATGGAGACCGGAATCGCTTATTCAACATAAATAGTTATTAGTCTTTTATCAATTTATCGCTACAGAACCGACGGTTTGCCTTTCATCATGCGTTTACCTTCTCGCTTAATACACTCAGCAAGTGGGTTCTCAGACATATCTGCACGCCAAATAAAGGACAAGGTTCTTTCCATTTCAAGCTCAGGGACATTTAACGTGACCAGTTGGCCAGACTCAACAAACTGTTCGACATCGAGATAAGGTAAACACGTTAAATATGGGCCGTTTGCAACCAAACTTCTTAAAACAGGAACGTGTTCATACTCTCGCCAAACATCAAGATCACCAATTAAATGATGAATAGAGCTATCAAAAACTTTGCGAGTACCCGAACCATGTTCACGTAATACCCATTTTGCTTGTTCTAATTGCGCCAAGCTTACTCGTTCACGCTTCGCAAACGGGTGATGAGCCGATGCAACCACCGTTAAATGGTCAGTACACCACACTTCTTGGTGAACTCGGTTGTCATCACAACGGCCTTCGATAACACCCATGTCATATTGATAATCTAATACGCCATCAATAACCGCATCGGTACTTTGTACGCCGAGCGAGATTCGCATCTCAGGAAAGTCGTTATCAATAATACTGATGAGGTCAGGAACAAGGTGTTCCGCTGGTGTTTGGCTTGCACCGAGTTTGAGCTCTCCACTTAGTAAGTGCTGCTCATAAAAACCCATCTCAATTTGCTGCGCATCTTGCAGTAAACGCTTCGCTTTAGGCCTTAGCCACATACCCCAATGAGTAAGGGCCATTTGCTTGCCCTGCCTTTCAAACAAAGGCCTGCCGAGCATTTTTTCCAACTGTGCAAGAGACATACTTGTCGCCGATTGAGTCAACGCCAATCTGTCTGCTGCTTGACTTACACTCCCGGAATCTGCCACTGCATCAAATACCGCGAGTTGCTTTAATGAATAACGCAAAATTCATCCTTAATTCTTTTAATAACTTGTGTCCTGTTGCTCGTTTTTTCTTAAGCCGATGAGCAATCAATTTCATTCTACGCGTAACCCAATCTATATCAATAAATTTGATGTGGTTTCTAAAAATTATCAATTTTACCTCTACCCCTCTACCCCCTAATCTGGAATGGCAGGACACAACGAGCCCTGCAAAAAATCACTGATTAACCATTACGGATTAACCAAGTCGTTAACACTAGGAATTACACATGACGGATTGTTCAAGGGGGGGATATGGCAACCAGCACTTCTGAAAATCAGCAACTGTTCTCGCCAACAGAAATGATGGCGGAAGCCGAGAAGTTTGCATTAAGCAAAGCAAATAAAACCAGCAGCATGACATTGAGTTTGGCAATCATGGCTGGCGCATTCATCGGGCTTGCTTTTTTATTCTACATCACGGTGACCACGGGTAGCGCTGATGCTGGATGGGGATTGAGTCGTTTAGCCGGCGGTCTTGCATTCAGTATGGGGTTAATCCTGATTGTGATTTGCGGTGGCGAGCTGTTTACCAGTTCAGTGTTATCAAGCATTTCATGGGCTAACAAGCAGATAACCTTCACCAAGATGTTGTCTATCTGGGGCAAGGTCTACGTCGGTAACTTTATCGGTGCCATGTTCCTATTGGCTTTGGTAAGCGCAGCAGGCTTATATCAACTGGATGGCGGTCAATGGGGCTTAAACGCTCTGAACATTGCTCAACACAAGCTACACCACAGCCCTGTTCAAGCTTTTGCTTTGGGTGTGCTTTGTAACTTATTGGTGTGTTTAGCGATTTGGTTAACGTTCAGCTCTGCGAACGCCATGACCAAAGCAATGATGACCGTATTACCCGTTGCAATGTTCGTTAGCTCAGGCTTTGAGCACTGTGTGGCGAATATGTTCATGGTTCCACTAGGCATCACGATTCAAACATTCGCACCAGAGAGTTTTTGGATGCAAATCGGAGCAACGCCTGCTCAGTACGCAGACTTAAACATCATGAAATTTGTCACCGCAAACTTAATACCAGTGACAATCGGCAACATTGTAGGTGGTTCAGTATTGGTCGGCTTAGCTAACTGGAGCATTTACCGTCGCCCGCAGCTGAAAGCAGCAAAAATTACAGCAATTACACAAACAACAGAAATTACGTCAGTTAAGGAAATCACTATGAACACAGCAACGACTATCAAGCAAATCATGAACACTCAACCAATTACACTGAGCGTAGAAATGCCTACATCAGTAGCAATTGATTCCCTTCTAGACGCTCAACTTGTTAGCGCTCCTGTTTGCGATGTTGAAGGTCGTCTAGTGGGTATCTTCTCTGTTCACGACGTAATGGTTGACCTTTGGTGCCAAGATTACATCCCGACAAAAGGTCAGAAAGTCGTAGACCTAATGAGCCGTGACGTAGTCGCTATCTCTGCTAGTGATAAGTTGGTCGATGTTGCTGAATTCCTATGTATCGACAAAGAGCAACTTTACCCTACTACAAGCATGGGCTACGCCACTCGCCTGACTTCTCTTTCTCTAGAAGAGCGTGCAAAAGCGATGAAAGTAAGCCAACCACATATGCTGCCAGTGTTAGAAAATGGCGTAATGGTCGGTGTGTTAACTCGCATTGAAGTGATGCAAGCACTACGTCCAATTTACGGTGACCGACTAAACGTGGTTCCAAAGGCTGAACTAGAAACGGCTTAACGAATCGTAAGTTGAACTATTAGGGATTAGTAGTTCAATTAGATAACTCAGTCATGGCAACGTTGACTGGCAGAAGTAAATGGTGGCTTAAGACGCAGTAAAAGGTTTGACACAAAACAGACCTAAACGCGTGGCCATTTACCTCAATAAAAAAGGCGCAAAGTGAAAACTTTGCGCCTTTCTCTATATTTTAGCTATTTTACTACTTTCCCGATGACTAACTAACTAGCCAGCTGCTGACCTCTTTAGTATCGACCAAACTTTTGATGTTTCTAAAAAATGTTGATACCTGTCAGCGAATATTGAAAGCTAGATTATTTCTTTACACCTTCAACGTGCAGATCCATGTCTACATAGCTTGAAGCGCCCATTACTGGAATGTTGAAGTCAGCAAGCTCTAGACGAGTTGTACCAACGAAACCAGCACGCTCACCGCCCCATGGGTCTTGACCAGCACCAATGAATTCAGCTTCGATAACGATAGGCTTAGTTACGCCATGAAGTTTAAGGTCGCCCATAACTTCAAGTTTGCCGTCGCCTTTATCAACCACTTTCGTGCTGTTGAATGTAGCATCAGAAAACTTGCTTGCATCGATGAAATCACCGCTACGGATGTGCTTATCACGTTCTGCGTGGTTTGAGTCAAGACTTGTAGTATCAACCGTTACGTTTATTTTAGACGCTTCAACGTTGCTTTCATCAAATGAGAAATCACCTGAGAATGTGTTAAAACGACCTTGGATAAAGCTGTAACCTAGGTGGCTAACTTTAAAGTTAACTGAAGCATGCGCACCTTTTGTATCAATCACGTAATCAGCGGCGTTCGCAGCGAAAGGCATTGCCATAGCAAGTGCTAATCCTGTAGCGATAATTGACTTTTTCATTTTGAAGCTCCTATCATTTTTCGTAGCGTATCGTCTTTGTCGATAACGTGGTGTTTTATCGCCGCTAAGGCGTGCACTGATGCCATAATGATCAGTACCCATGCAGCATAGTAGTGAACCGTACCTGCGAGATCAGATTGGTTTGCAAACAGTTCACCCATACTTGGTACAGTGAACCAATTGAAAACCTCGATCCCGCGGCCATCTGATGTCGAAATCAAATAACCTGAAACAAATAAAACTGCTAAGTTGATGTACATAAAGCCGTGAGCGATCTTCGCTGCTGCAACTTCATAGCTTTTACCTTCCACCTTAGGTGACGCGGTAACTAGTTTCCAAAGCAAGCGGAGAACAGTAACTGTAGCCAAAAGAATGCCTACCGAACGGTGGTAGTCTGGTGCTGTTTTGTACCACTCGCTGTAGTATGAAAGATCAACCATCCATAGGCCTACACCAAATAAGCCAAATATTGCGAGTGCTGAAATCCAATGCATTGCTCTTGCTAAGGGATTGTAATTTTTAACGTTGTTGTCCATGCATCTGTTCCGAATGTTAACGAGTCGTGTAATTTTGAAAAGCGTACCCTACACTAAGTTTGTGTAACATATTATTTACCAAGCTTTACATTAGTTACATCATTTCAAATTAAACAAGTTATTCAAAATTTTTGAACAAGTTGCTTTATTGACAAATTTCTTTGTCGAACAATCGCTTGCTGTGTCTATATTTCAACGATTTGTTCAATTTCATAGAGCTCATCTGAGATATCCAACATTTTTCGTTCCATGACTTTCTGAGCATCTTCTATCCCCTTGTTGTAATACACCGCACCAAACTTTTTGCTAATGAAGTCGACCAAGAATTCTGTGTCGAACTGACCGAGTTCTACATCAAGTTCATCTTGAAGGTACTTTTGAAGCGTATGCGTGAGTTCAGACTTTTGTTTCGAATCTAATTGAATGGTCATGAATGTTTCCAAATAAAGAGTAAGTAGATCAATTGTGATTAGCTGACTAAGATTAAGCTAGCCACCAGTAACTTTGCTAACTAAGCATAATCCTTCTAACTAATTAGAATTCCTAATAATTTAGAATACAGACAATTGAAGTGCCAGTGCTATCCATAAAATCGCTCGGCAATAGCTAATTTTGATAGAGGGATCAAGAACTCGCACTTTGGCGATAGGTAACGGAACCTCAATTACCGTACTATTGCCCATCAATAAGATAGTAACTGTGTATAAGGGACTTCATTGTTATTAGATCTAGTGATTAAAAGCGTCAATCAATTTCAAGATGATTGCCTAAAGCTATGTGAACGCCACTACCCTACGGTACACAATCAAGGAATCAGTGAGCATCACATCGGCAAAGCCTTTGCCCGACGAATGGAACACACCTTTGTTAGCTTTAACCATGCAAGCAACATCAGCCCACTCGAAATACTCTCTTCTGGTGAAAACCCTCGACACTTCCGAATCTCTTCTGAAATCGGTACCGTTTGGATGATCAGCCATCATATGGTGAGTGCAGGAAAAACCTGTCGTAAAAAGTTGATGCTAGACATTCATAACTGGCAGCAAGAGTATGGATTTGCCATTCAGCCAAATGACGTTTTGATCATTGTCTCCGACCATTGGATAAGCCGAAGTAAAAACAGTAGTGAGTTGTTACATTGGTGGATGGGAGAACTCCCAGACGAGATAACGGAATACAGCCAGCAAGGCATCACCCTAAGAGAGAGTGATTCTCAATTCGCTTCCGATTTAAATAACAATTTCAGAATCAGCCCTTGCTTTATTAAATTCAGCCACCCACTCAAACGGTCAGGAAATCAACAATTGGTTCGTAAATACCTGCAACTTTATGCGGTACTTCAATGGCAGTGATAATACGGGTCAACTTTTTCATTCAATATTGAAAGTAAATTGTTAGACCTTCATCCCAATATTTTATAAAAGACAACTCATTCCTTGTTCATTAATTATTCGAACCTTCTGTTTTAATTATTAATAGTTGTTGTACTTGCCGTCTCGATTTTGAGAGATAGATACCATTTCTATGTAACTCGCTTAGTCTCTCTGTTTTGTAACTTTGACATTCCCCCACAATCTAAGCCTTTAACCCTACTTTTCTCTGGTGTATCAGCATTCTAGCCTTATATTGGCTGGGGTTAATATGAGAGACGTTACTTAGCCATTAAATTCACTGCAACTATCAAATATAGTGAATGATAAGTAAATTTAATGGCTAATGTCATTTATCATGCTGATTTTTCGTTAATTATATTTATTTAAATATTGACCCTACAAATGAATTTTTATTAATTGACAATTTACTTACACCTGTCAATATTGTGACAGCCATGACGTATATTTTCGTCATTAAATAAACACCTTTATTAGCGACTATGATTTTATCAGACAGAAGTGAATTTATTAGCTGTATATCTGTGGATGCCGATATGCAGTTTATTGCGAAATATCAAGACTTAACACTTAGAAGTGTCTATCAACCTATATTTGACAGTTCAATGACTCAGATAGGCGTTGAGGCTTTGGTTCGTATTTCGAATAGCAAAGGGGATGTTGTTCGTCCTGATCACTTCTTCCATTCCGACGATACCTTGTGCACTGACAAGATCAATGTAGAAAGGCTGAGTCGCGCTATCCATATCCGTAACTTCGCGCAATCGAATATTCGTCATTTACACCTCTTCCTAAACGTTCTTCCAAACGTTGGTGAGCTGTTTGCCGCAGAAAAAGTCAGTGACAGCCTGTTGGCTAAACGCCTGCATGAACTTAACCTTTCATGCGAACAAATCGTCATGGAGCTGGTAGAACTGAATGCAGAAAGTGAAGAACGCTTGAAAGATGCTGCTCACTCTCTCGCAGAGAACGGCTTTCAAATTGCTGTTGATGATTTTGGAACACAAGCGTCAACAGAACAGCGCGTTCGTCATATTAATCCTCATATCATCAAGATAGATCGCTCTGTCATGTTGGATTTTGAACAAGGCGACACAAGCGAGATGGAATTGGTTCTTAGCCTTGCTAATCAAATTGGTGCTAAGACCGTAATCGAAGGTATCGAAACCGAACAACAGCTCGCAGCAATGCAAAGCTTAGGCTTCGATATGTATCAAGGCTATCACTTAGCGATGCCAAAGCCGATTGAGTTAGATCTCCGCCTCGCAATCTAAACTGCCCCCTATTCTCTATTCTCTATTCTACAGGAAGCCGCTTTACCATTGGTTAGCGGCTTTTTAATACCTATCTCTTTCTTAACGCAACGTTCGCTGACGCTATAGTCCCTTAGTCGCCAAATCACACCCATAAAAAAGCCCAGTCAAAATTGACTAGGCTGGCTTAAAAGAATCTGTTTTATATCATTCCCTAATAACCCGCAGTGGACGGTTTGATTCTATATAGAATAGCGAACATCACTGGTACTACTATTAGCGTTAGTACTGTAGCAAAGCCTAAGCCTGCCATGATGGTAATCGCCATCGAGCCGAAAAATGCATCGAATACCAAAGGAATCATACCCAAGATAGTCGTCAATGCTGCCATAGATACAGGTCGTACACGACTGATCGCGCTGTCGACAACCGCTAGGTATGGGTCTTTACCTGTTGAGAGTTCGGTGTTGATCTGGTCAAGCAGGACGATTCCGTTTTTCAAAATCATGCCGCTTAGGCTCAGTAGGCCAAGGAACGCCGTGAAGCTGAATGGCATATTGGTACCTAACAGACCAATCGAAACACCAATGATAGAAAGTGGTACCGTAAACCAAATCACAAGTGGCTTACGAAGCGAATTAAACAAAAGCATGGTGATGATAAACATCAATAAGTAACCCATTGGTAGTGAACCAAATAGAGATTCTTGTGCATCTTTCGAACTTTCGTACTCGCCACCCCAGCTAATGTTGTAACCTGCTGGTAGCTCTAATGCTTCTACCTTTGGTTTAACACGAGCAAACAAGCTAGCCGGCGTTTCATCACCCAATACATCATGATCAGCCAGTACGGTTAGCGTACGTTTTCTATCACGACGTTGAATCAGTGGTTCAGACCATTGAAGCTCTACACCATCAATCACTTGTTCAACTGGAATGTAGGTTTGTAACGATGGGCTCCAAATCTTCACATTGTTCAGTGATTCAAAATCAAAACGCTCTGCTTCAGGTAAACGCGCAACAATAGGCAACATATGAGTACCATCACGCAGTAGACCGATGTTGTAACCGCCAAACGCCATCTGTAACGTCTCGGACAGATCCGTCTTTGAAATACCAAGACGACGAGCCTTTGATTCGTTAAACAGTGGCACTAGCTCTTTGGTACGTTCACGCCAGTCGTGACGAACATTTCGAGAGCCAGGGTCCGCTAACAAGATGTCTTCCACTTCAACCGCAATACTGCGCAAGATTTGTGGGTCGGCACCACTAATACGAGCCTCGATTTTTGAAGCTGGTGACGGGCCAAACTCAATCAATTTGAATTGGAACGTAGGTTGTTCAAATTTGTTGGCTAAGTCCTTGTCTAACTCTTCTAGGACTTCGAACATGGTGTCACGGTCAGTGGTTCTTACTTGTAACTGACTGTACGCTTCGTAGCTTTTCTCTGGTTGGTATGTCAGCGCGAAACGTTGCATGCCCTGCCCAACCGTTGTGGTTACAAACTCTACGTCGTCTTGTTGACGAATGTAGCTTTCGACTTTTTCTGTCTGCTTGATCGTTTCACGAACATCAGTACCTTCCGGCATCCACATGTCTACATAGAACATTGGCGTGTTTGATGGCGGGAAGAACTGCTGTTTCACCATACCAAAGCCGACAACGGAAACCGCTAATAGCGCAACCATGCTGACAACAGTAAGCCATCTAAATCGAAGCGCTACTTTCAGGCACGCACCAAATACAACGAACAAGATGCCTTTGTAAGGGTCTACGTTTTCATCAACCTTGTCTTCTTCTTTAAGCAACATCTCAGCCAGGAAAGGCGTTAATGTTAGCGCCGTTACCCAGCTCAAGAATAGCGAGAAACACAGTACCCAGAACAACGAGCCCATGAACTCGCCCGTTGCATCTTTCGACAAGCCGATAGGTGCAAAGGCTGTGATAGCAATAATGGTTGCACCTAATAGTGGCCATTGTGTTTGTGTCACGATGTCTTTCGCTGCTTCAAGCTTGGTTTTGCCTTTCTTCAAGCCAACTAAAATACCTTCAACGACAACAATCGCGTTATCCACCAGCATACCCAGTGCGATGATCAAAGCACCCAGCGAGATACGGTGCAGTTCAACATCGTTGTAGTCCATAAGAATGAACGTACCGAATACAGTCAGCAACAGAACCAAACCAATGATCAAACCACTGCGCAAGCCCATCGCGAACAGAAGTACGATGATAACAATTGCGACCGCTTCCACTAGGCTGATCAAGAAATCAGCAACAGACTTGTCCACTTCTTGTGCTTGGTTGTAGAAGTAATTCAACTCAACACCGGCTGGCTTAATGCTTTCTAAACGATCCAGTTCGGCATCTAACGCGCTACCAATTTCGACGACGTTTACGCCTGAAGAAAATGCGATCCCGAGGTTGATGGCTGGCATACCATTGTAAGTGAGTACATTGCCTGGCTTTTCTTGGATTCCGCGAGTGACCTCAGCGACATCTTTTAAGCGAATTAGGTTACCCGTATCGCGACCATGAATGATTAAGTTTTCTAGCTCTTCAACCGTACTTAAAGTGCCATTCGGTTTGATCGTTAGGCTTTGACCATTGAGCATTACCTCGCCTGCCGATACCACACTGTTTTGCTGTGCGAGCAATGATGTCACTGTCGACATGTCTAGGTTTAATGCAGCTAAACGCTCAAGTGACATCTCAACGAACAATTGCTCTTGTTGGTCGCCTGCGATACTTACTTTGCCTACGCCTTCAACCAGTTCGATTTCACGTGTTAGGTAATCTGCGTACTGTTTTAGCTCGACATAATCGTAGCCATCACCAGTCAGCATGATCATCACACCAAATACGTCACCAAAATCATCAATGATCTGAACTGAGTTAACACCATTTGGTAGTGTTGGCTGTAGATCATTGATTTTACGACGCATTTCATCCCATATTTGTGGTAGCTCGTCTGGACCGTAGTCCATCTTCATACTCACCATAATTTGGGACATGCCATTCGATGAGGTCGAAGTGATCTTGTCAATATAAGGGAGCTGTCTTATCTCTTTCTCAAGGGGATAAGTCAGTTCTTCCTCAACTTCCATTGACGTAGCGCCAGGGTAAGTTGAAATAATCATTGCATCTTTAATGGTAAAAGCTGGGTCTTCTAAACGGGATAGATTACCAAAAGACGTCACACCGCCAATGGCCAAAATGACTAGAAATAGCCAGCTGATTACTTTGTTCTTTATTGAATATTCTGCGATGTTCATTCTGCTTTTCCTGACAATTTGATTCCGTCACGGAGTTTTCTTAGATTCGAGTTTACGAGTCGATCACCTTGCTCAACACCATGAGCGATTAATGCGCCTTGGCCACTGATCTTGTCGACTTCTACTTCGCTTTTGAATGCTTGTCCGTCTTCCATTTTCCACACATAAAACTGATTCGCTTCAGAACCCGCTTCTAAAGTTGTCATTGGTAATTGGTAGCCTTGAACATCGCTCAAGCCAGCTTTCGCCATATCCACGTTCACCGTAACGCTGGTGCCCGGCAGGATTTCGCTTTTAGGTTGTTGCATCTGCATCCAAAATTCGTAAGTACGCGATTGCGGGTGCAATTCACTGGTGTGCTCCAAATACGTCAGTGGATATTGGCCAGTGTGACCGCCAAAGGTCGCCTCAGGACGATAGCTATTTGAACGCATGTCTGGACTGATCGATGCCAAGATCGAATCTGATACTTGAATTCGTACATATACCTTGTCGTTCTGGTACACGCTTAATAGTGTTTCACCCGGTGTCGTGTTTTCGAAACGTTGCTTGTCCACGGTAGAAACGGTCCCGGAAAATGGCGCTAAAAGCTCTGTGTAACTTAGCTTGCGCTCTGCAGCCGCCAAATTCGCCGATGCCAGCTTATAGTTAGCCGTTAGTTGGTCTAGCTCTGACTGCGACAACATCTTGCTACCAAACATCTCCGTACCACGGGCTAACTGCTTGCTCGCCAGTTTGAATTGAGAGTTAGCGTCAGTAAGATCTTGGAGATACGTTGCGTTGTCTAAGGTCGCAAGTAACTGCCCTTTTTCGACGTTGTCACCGGCTTCTACCAAGACTTGTTGGATTTCGCCTGCGAGCTTAAATGCCAAGGGGGTCAATTCAGCGGGCATTACCTGACCGTTAAAACTTCTGAATTGATCAGTCAGCGGCGCGCCAACTTCAAAGGTAGAAACTAGCAGAGGGCGTTGTTCACGGTGTACGGCTTCACTGTTACAGGCTTGAAGCAACATAGCCGACGCGACAACAATTGATAATTTGGAAAGGTTCATTAAATACCTCCCTCACGTAACCAAGCTTTTACTTGCTGTCCATCGGATAACACATCCACACCCGCTTCAACGATAAGGTCGCCAGACGACAATCCATCAATAACCTTGCCTTGCTCATCAAGAAGGACTTGTACTTTAGAAATCAATTGAGAGTCAGGGTTATAGCGCCATAGCTCACCATGGTCAGCTTCTTTGGTTAACCAAGCTGAATCAACAATGCCAATACCGTAGTCAGATTTATGCTTCTGAACTTCAACTTGCGCTGTCATTCCAGAAAGTAAATTGATGCCTTCCGGCTTTTCGATGGATACAACCGCTTGGTAGCTGTTGGTGTCTTCATCTGGTTGTGTAGAGATTTCTTTAAAGCGAGTCGGGATACGAATACCACGGTGGCTATCCATCACAACCCACATGTTTGAGCTCGTTAGGTCTTGAATAGAACGGTCTTCAAGCTTTGATACTGGAATTGAAAACGTCACGTCCATCTCACTGTGATTCAAAATATTCAGTACAGGCTGCTTTTCTGCGATCAATTGATATTGTTTTCCAAACACCATCGATACCACGCCATCGAATGGAGCAACTAAGGTGGTGTAGCCAAGGTTTGTTTTTGCTTGGTCCAACTCAACGTCAGCGGCAGTAAAGGTGTTCACGGCTTGGTCGTAGTAATCGGTACTGACTAACTTTTTCGCGTACAACTCAGAAGCTTGTTTGTATTGGCTATTCGCAAGATCAAATTTGGCTTGTGCTGCATCAACCGCAATACGGTAATCCGTCGCATCTAATACGGCGAGCACCTGACCTTTCTTCACTTCTTGTCCCATACGAACATCGAAGGTTTCAATGTCGCCTCCTACTTGGAAGGAAAGCGCAGCACGGTCGGTTGCATCCACTTTTGCGATAAAGCTATCAAGCTCGATATCCGTCTGCAAAGGAATCTCAAACAGCTTTACAGGCTTAACAACTTGAACCGTTTCTTCTGACTGAACCTTATTACATCCGGTCAAAGAGCCTGCGAGCAATAGTGCTGCAATCACAGCTCCCATGCGCTTACTCGATATGGCATTGATAGACAAATTGGACTGCATGATGTCTCTCCATTTAATTATTATGATTTATTACACAGGTGGGCAGTATATTCAAAAATCCATAATCCACAAGCTTTACTTTCCACCTGTGCAGTATTTTTTATTTGAGTAAAAACAGTGTAGAATGTGGTAATCAGGTAAATGTGTGAAATGAAGATGACTGAAAAGAAACAAGGCAGAAGAAGCGCAAAAGACGCTGAAGAGACGAGATTTTTGATCATGGGTGTTGCCGCGGATATGTTCTGTGAGCATGGTTATGATAGCGTTTCGCTTCGTAACATCAGTGAAAAAGCAGGCGTATCGCATAGCCTTATTCGCCACCACTTTGGCAGCAAAGAAAAAATTTGGCATGCGATAAGTGATTGTTTACACGCTTATTTTCAGTCTTATATTGCTAAGATAGTGGAAGAGTTACCAAAAGGCGTCGCACCAAACATTACTATCTATTTATTTAGTATGCGCCTCTTTAGCAACATGATTCACTCACGAAAACCGATGCAACTTATCACTGACTCTGTTCGTCAAAAAGACAACTTGGTCGATTACTTTATCGACAATGTTGGCGATGTCGAAAAAGAAATCAACATGTTAGCTGAACAATATAACGATGCGAATCCAAAGAACTTGATCAACATTTATGAGATTAAATGGCAAATGATCATGTATGCGCACGGAGCGGTATGCCTAACTCCCTTCATGGAAAGCACTTGGAATGAAGGCGATATGGTCACCTCGCCCGAAGATGCCCTACTTAAGCATTGGCAACTATTCAACTCACAAATGGTAAGTAAGTTTAGAATCGAAGACCAATGGGTGCTAAACCCAATTAGCCTAGATGATCTAATTTATGAAGTGCCCTGTGTATGGAAGTGCAATCAAGAACATCATTAATCCAGTGTTTTATTTTCCTTGGTCATAAATTGATTTACTTGAAACAAAAATGCGCCGTTACAGAACCAACTGTAACGGCGCATTTTTATATCTATAGATCTTTAAACTGGAGCTTTGTCCAGCTTGTTAGCGACGTGCTTTACCGCGATTTTGGTGAATCTTAAGCTTCGCTTTCATCTTACGTTTTTCTGATGAACGACTTTTACTGCGACCACCGCGATCAGGGGCTACATCTTTTTCTAGGCTTGGTTCAAAGCCCTCTAACCACTCTTGAGGCAAGCGAGTATCAAGTAAGCGTTCAATGTCACCCAATAGGTACGCTTCATCCTGACTCATCAAAGAAATCGCTAAGCCAGTATTACCTGCGCGGCCAGTACGTCCGATTCGGTGAACGTAATCTTCAGCTTTAAATGGCATGTCATAGTTCACAACTTGTTCTAGCTGCTGGATATCAATACCACGAGCTGCCACGTCGGTTGCAATCAACGCTCTCACCTTGCCTGATTTGAAATCGTCCAGTGCTTTTTGGCGCGCACCTTGGCTCTTATCACCATTGATTGATGCCGCTTTGATGCCGTCTAACTTAAGCTCTTTAACTAGAGCATCAGTGCCCTGCTTAGTTTTCGTGAACACCAACACTTGTTGCCAGTTTTTTGAGCCAATCAAATAGGCCAACAGTTCACTTTTACGCGATTTATCAACCGGATAAACCATCTGGGTAACGGTGTCAGCGGTGCTGTTTTTTGGCGTAACTTGAATTTCGCTTGGTGACTGCATCATTCGATGTGCAAGCGCTTTAATTTTATTGTCGAACGTCGCAGAGAAGAACAGCGTCTGACGTACGTCGTTCATGCGAGAAAGAATGCGTTTGATGTCAGGCATGAAGCCCATATCTAGCATACGGTCTGCTTCGTCTAATACCAACACTTCCGTTTGGCTCAACATGATGTTCTTGGTGAACATATGGTCAATAAGACGACCAGGCGTCGCTACAAGAATGTCGGCGCCTCCACGTAAGTTATCGGTTTGAACCTTCATGCTAACGCCGCCGTAAGCCACTACAACTTTAATATCGGTGCCTTTCGCATAACTCGTTACGTTATCAAACACCTGTTGTGCCAATTCACGCGTTGGCACTAACACAAGTGCGCGAACGAGCTTAGGGTTCGGAATAACATTGTCTTTAGTCTCGATTAATCTTTGAATAATCGGCAAACCAAATGCCGCGGTTTTACCGGTACCCGTTTGCGCACCAGCCAGTACATCTTTGCCTTCCAGTACCAATGGAATAGCTTGTTCTTGAACACTAGTCGGAGCCGTAAAGTTTAGCTCTGATAGCGTTGTAAGAAGTTGCTCAGACAATCCTAGTTGGTTAAAAGATTGGGTAGATTCAGACATAGTATGATGCTCAAAGATTAAATAGGCGCGGATTGTAGCAAACCTGCATTACGCTGTTTACCTTTCCTTGTGATTTTTCTTCATTTGAAGTGCATTAAACTGCTTCGCTTCTTCTAAAACGTTGGGATACAGTTCATTAAAGTGACACTGCAACGTATCATAATGACGTTCGAGGTCGCCGTAACAATTTTTGAGCATCCCTAGCTTGGGCCTTCTCAAAGCCATACGTTGCAATACCACCTCTATGGAAGACATGTCTTGATAGCTTTCCAGCCAACGTTGTTCAGCCATCTTCTGATGAATCGTAATGAAGTTCTCAGGCCAGTGAGGCTCTTGATGTTCAAAGATCTGTTGATGACTATCGAAACAAAAATGCTCTAGCGTCTGCTGCGAGAACTGAGTCCAATGATTGGCTAAGCAGTGATCCCAAAATACATCGAGTGCGATAGGTGCAAAGCGTCGTGTTTGGTCTAAAAAAAGCGATTTTGCCGATCGGGATACATCGTGGCGGTCTGTGTAACTATCCACGAATCGATGAAGTCTTATTCCGTCTGAAAGCGAGGTTGAATAGTGTTTATTAGGGTCGCCTTTAACGAAGTCACCTAACAGATTACCAGCTAAGTTACTTTTACAGTGTTGAGCGATATGGAGGTGTGCGAGAAAGTTCATTGAACCTCATTAAAGTATCGAGAACTAAGTAACATGGTAAACGTACTCGTTTATCTTCGCGAACTTTAATGAGGATAGTTTTGTTATGACGTGTGAGCGAATGAGATTTGCTCAGTTTAAGAATTGTCTAATTTGAGAACGTTGAACTACAGAAACCTTTAGTTCAGGTAAAACCTAGTTCGAAGACTTAAAAAGTTCTTCTGCTAATTGTTTAACCGCCTGCTCGTAGTCAGATAAATCAATGCCAATTTCCATGGCATCTAACAACTCAAGACTTTCGTCATTAAAAGATTGGTCACTCATAGTGCCCCCTCTATTCCTTGATGCGGACATGATGTCCGATTAACTAGTGCACCATCTTGGACTTATATTATGTCACTTTGATGAACGCACTCTACTCTACCCATTCCATATTTATAGCTTGAAGCTACTCGCGATCATTAGCGCTTGTTTACGCCAAAGGGGTATACGCGAACGACATATGTACTGTCACCTTACACCAAGTACAACAAATTACTCTACAAATTTTGAAGCAGATCATGGTCAAACGTTTGCTTCGGGCATTTGAGTGCTTCCAACCCACCAATCGTAAAATAAAGTTTACAGTGGATATTTTTAATTACATTAGACATTGCATTTGGAATTAAACTCAATCAGAATACTTAAAAATCGAGATATTCTTTGGGTTTATGCGCTTAAGCTAGAAGAATTACAATGAAAACACACCCTAACGTAAAGAATTATATACAATGAATAAATCAAAGGTTTTTGGTAGTACTTTGATCATTGCAGGCACCACTATTGGTGCTGGCATGCTCGCTCTTCCACTTGCTTCTGCAGGTATTGGCTTTTCAACCTCACTTTTTTTAATGCTTGGCTTATGGGCCCTAATGGCCTTTACTGCATTGTTAATGGTAGAACTACATCAATTCGCTGATTCTGACGCAACCCTACATACGCTAGCTGACAAAATTTTAGGGACAAAAGGTAAGTGGATCGCTAGCTTTGCAGTTATGTTCCTTTTCTACGCTCTGTGTGCAGCTTATATTGCAGGCGGTGGTGCGCAGTTTAATCAACGTATCTCGGATATTTCAGGCATTGAGCTTAATGGCCAAATCACAACCCTTCTATTCACACTGTTAGTTGCTGGCGTTGTGACGATTGGTACGCACAGTGTTGATAAAGTTAACCGCGTTTTATTCGGACTTAAACTGATTGCGATGGTACTGGTACTCAGCTTCCTAGCACCAAACATCACCTCTCAATACCTGATGAGCATGCCTTTACAGCAAGGGCTGATTGTTGCAGCAATCCCAGTCGTGTTTACCTCTTTTGGCTTCCACGGCAGCATCCCTTCAATTGTTCGATACTTAGATGGTGACGTTCGATCTCTACGTAAGGTCATGATTATTGGCTCTGCACTGCCTTTGGTCATCTATATTTTCTGGCAGAGTGTGACTCTAGGTGTGATCAGCCAAGAGCAGCTTTTGTCGGATACAAGCTTAGGCGCACTGTTAGTCTCATTGTCACAAACCGTTCATCAATCAAACCTTAGCGTGATCGTTGGCGTATTCGCAGACCTTGCACTGCTGACTTCTTTTATTGGTGTGAGCTTGGGGTTATTTGAATTCATGGGGGATTCACTGAGCAAGAAACTAGGCAGTGCAAAACGCGTTAAAACGGCCGCTATCACTTTCTTACCGCCATTAGGTTTTGCCTTGTTCTACCCACAGGGTTTCATTACAGCTCTGGGCTACGCAGCCATAGCACTTTCAGTGCTCGCAATTTTGCTGCCGACAGTGATGGTATACAAGATTCGTTACACGGATTTCTCTGTAGAACCTCAAGGTACAGAAGCGACTTACCAAGTGCTCGGTGGAAGTAAAGCGTTGTTTTTAGTTGGCAGCGTAGGCGTTTTTATCATTGCGATTCAAATCCTTATTTCAGTAGGGCTATTGCCTTCTCTGGGCTAATAAACCCATAGAGAACAAAAATACTTGATAGATGTCTCATAAACGATATGTTGGTATCATTAATTTTCACAATTAGTCGATTGGCATCACATTTTTATTGAGGTCGGTTATTTAGAGTCCACGGTAAAGGATTTACCGTGGAGTTTTTATGAAAGAAGTACAATTTCGAACGATAGACAAACTGTTTATCAAGATGTCGATCAACGACAAGTTTTGGGTCATTTTCTTAATCTTTTTTGCCGCTCTGGCAAGCCTAGCTGGACTCAACTACGTCAACAAAATGGAACACATTGACGTAACTGCAAAACAGCAGGTCGAGTATCAACTGCAAGGCATTTTATCAGCATCAGATTCCCCTGCTTCTGTTCGCTCTGTTAGCCAGCAAACTCGCGCTCAACAAACCACTATTTCAAACAATGGTTCGGTGACTGCCACAGCACTCGCACAAGATGGCAACTACTACTCACTTACCGTTTCAGCTAACGATATACAGAATCAAAAGCAGCAAGCACTGTACACTTTATTACTGAGCTTTTTGTGGTGTGTGCCTTTTGGTCTTTTCTGTTACTGGGTGGCGACTTTTCTAGGCGGCGCACTTTGGGTGCTTTACTCAACCACTCAAAAGATTGGTGATGGCGACTTAACATCACGCCTTGGTTTCCACCCTGGACGTGATGAGTTCGGTACGATTGGTTGTGCACTTGACCGTTCAATGGACACGCTTAGTGAGCTAGTCAACAACGTAAACCACAGTGCAGCGACACTAAGCGAAACATCGGCTTCTTTCGAAACAGAGATGAAGCGCAGTGAAACACAAATCATGAGCCAGAATGCGTCTCTAGACTCTGTTGCTACTGCCATGGATCAAATGACCGCTTCAGCCAATGAAGTCTCTAACATTTCAGCACGTTCAACTGAACAAACTGAACAAGACGCGCAGCAAATCAACGACAGCCATACGAAAGTTCAACAAGCCATCTCAGAGATCACCACGCTCTCTTCTTTGATTGAGCAAACCTCATCTTCAGTTACCAGCTTGAATGTGAACACTAGTCAAATTAATGAAGTGATCACGACGATCAACGCAATCTCAGAGCAAACTAACTTGCTTGCACTGAACGCGGCGATTGAAGCCGCTCGTGCGGGCGAACAAGGCCGTGGTTTCGCAGTTGTTGCGGATGAAGTAAGAACACTGGCAAGTCGCACTCAGTCGGCTACGGTTGAAATCCAAGCGATGATTGAACGCTTACAGCAAGAGAGCCAAAATATCGCTAAGATCACCGAGCAAACGGTCGACCAAGCGCAAACAAGCAGCCAACTGATTTCAAACATTGGGGACGATGTAAACTCGATTGCTGACTCAGCTCAAGCGCTAATGGATATGAGTATTCAGATTGCAACCTCAGCGGACGAGCAAAGCAACGTAGCGAACACCATCGCAGCTGAGCTTAACGATATTCGCAGTCAATCCGATGTGATTAAAGAAGTGGCTCAAAACTCTTCAAATGGCGTGTCTACACTGACAGACGCATCAGTTTCTTTGTCTAAAACTTTGGCAAGATACCGCACTTAGGTTTGAGTGATGACTTAGGCTGACCAAGTTAAATTCAGCGAAACTAAAAAGGACTCATCATGAGTCCTTTTTTATCGACGTTCGTTAATAGCAACGTCCGTTTATAGCAACTTTCACTAATAACAACCTCCTTTAATAACAACAAGAAACGCATGGTCTTTAACGATGAGATTATCATTACCATGAAGCAAGTCGCAAAGGCGAGATTATCAAGTGTCAAAACTGTCTAATATTCGAGCTTAGGGGTAATCTAATTAAACGGGTCTTTTTTCGCTTACCCTCTTGCTGCAGGTGACACATAATGAATAAAACAGAAACACCAAACACCGACGACATTACATGTCCTTTATGCCAACACGACGAATATCTGCTCTCAGAAAGTGGAGAAAAGTTTACTTGTGCATCTTGCGGTTTTCACACTAAACAATTTAGTAAGGTAGTCAGCCTTCAGCTAGGCTCTACCCCACCAAAGCTGCAGGGTTCGGTATTCCACCACTTGAGCAGTGTTTGCCATTAATCCAAACCGAAATCTCTTCCAAACTGTAGATATCCTGAGCCGCTACCTCTGATGAGTCGGCTTCGGGATCTACGATTGATTCATTAATACTTGGGCGCAATCGGAATGATTGAATACCCGCACGAACACCCGCTTCAATTCCTTTCAAAGTATCGTCCACATAGATACACTCATTGGGTAAAAAGCCCATATTCATGGCTGTATACATAATCAGGTCAGGTTCTGGCTTCCAGCTGTTGGCATCAAAAGCTGAAAACACTTTACCTTTAAAGTCATCAAGCATTCCTGTCATGGCCAATGAAGATTCAACCCGAGACTTAGGCGCATTAGAAGCGATACAAAATTCGATGTCCTGTCGCTTTAGAAATTCAATGAGCTCGATAGCACCATCCATCGGCTTTAAATGACGTTGGAACAAGGCTTCTAATTCAATACGATATAACGGCTCAAGCGTATCAATCGAGATAGATAGCCCTAAACGTTCCTGTGTATCCATTAAGATGTCGGCTAGCTTTCCACCTTGAAAGTGCGCATAGCAGTCATTAACGTTTAGCTCCGCCCCAAAGCCGGTGAATACATTCACTAGGGCTTGGCAACAAAGCTTTTCGCTATCGATGAGTGTTCCATCACAATCGAAAATTACACATTTAGTCTGTTCTAACCGCATAGCTCTCTCACTCGCATTGAATTCAAGTTTTATCCTATAGTGTTCTTTCAATGCGTGGGATGATTAAGATAACAGTTTACGGACGCAGGCTTATTTCTCTTCGCGAAATATGGGCTTGATCACCTTATCGCTCGACATAAGCAACAGCTTTCATCAAATTAACCCAGAATCTGCCAAACCAAATACTGCAAGGTTTACATAAACGACTTAATCTCAGTGGAAAATATAAATTGCCACGTCCTAGTCGGATTATGGCGAATTGATAAAGAAACCAAGACTTATAGACTATTCAGATAGAGCGAGAGTTAGCTAACAACCGACTCTTCTAATACCTTAACTTCAATCGAAGGTACAGACGCATATTCTACAGTTCCAGTATCGGGATACGAATCTCGGATGGCGACAAACTCGGGCAAGTGTTTCAGTAGCAGTTTGGTTAGTTTAGGGTCAAATTGATAGCCACACTCTCTATCGAACAAATCGACGACCATCTCTAATGGCCATGGTTCTTTGTAGCAGCGGGCACTAAGCAATGCGTCAAATACATCGGCTACCGCAGTAATGCGAGCAAACAAATGAATTTGTTCACCTACCTTACCATTAGGGTATCCAGTGCCATCCCAACGCTCATGATGTTCGTTAGCAATGATTGCTGCGAGGTTGGTAATATCACCCGCTCCGCTCTTCAGTAAATTGTAGCCCGCAGTGGTGTGAAGTTTCATTACATCCCACTCTTGGTCTGTCAATTTACCTGGTTTATCCAAGATAGATTCCGGAACCGAAATCTTACCTACATCATGCATCGGGCTTATGATCTCAATCATCTCGACCTCGCGATGGCTCAAGCCACGATACTTGGCAAGCAATGCGGATAACTTGGCTACACGCTTAACGTGATTACCCGTCTCGCCAGAGCGAGTTTCAATGGCTTCACCCAGCACATGAATCATGTCTTTTTGAACATTCAAAGTTTGTTTCTGTAGTGCAAGGATTCGCTTGTTCTTTTTTGCCAACTCTTTCTTTTGGCGCAGGGTAATAAATTGCATCACGATAATCACGCTCAGCCCTGTAATGACCATGATTAAGCCCAACAACAATTGAAAGTTCTTTTGTAAAAAGGAGGAAGGCTCGTTAACAATCACAGATCCTGTCGGCAGTACATTATCACCAATACCAAACTTTTTAAGCGCCGGATAATTGAAAACAAAACGCTTGTTGTCACCGGGAACTAAAGGTGTAGAAAAATTAAGAGGCACATACTTATCCAATGCACTAACGGCCTCTTCGCCCATACTTCGCGAGTGGTTTACATAACCTCCGAGTACATCACCGACTATATTAAACTGCCATAACGCAAACACTGGTGCGGCGCTCGATGCAGATAAGGTTTCCGCGACCTCTTGATAGGTATGATATACACCTTGATCTAACTCAGTATTGTAGTGGCTCAGTAAGACCGCATCGTCAACAGAGACCCCTTTCAAGAACTCACTTGTTTGCTTGAGCGACAAATCGCGTATTTCTACCAAATTAATCGATGGAAAGCTTGCCATAATATGGCTTATATCTTTACGGATTAGCTCAGAAGTGACACTGTAATCATTGATGAAATAGAGGTTCTTTAGATTAGGTCTTAGTTTAGAGATCAGCTTAATATTGACGTCTATCTGATCGTTTTCATAAAGCACAGTCGCTCTATCAGACACCGCATACATATCGGTGCTTATATCATTGATACCCGCCGCAACAATAGGTGTCGCACGGTCAATCAACGCACTCAGTGATTCAAGGAAATTAGCCGCGTTATCGTCAGTCGCAATAACACCATCAAATTTATAACCTGCGTATTTGGCTTGTAAGTAATCGGTGAGAGAGTGGTAGTACTCAGAGCTATGGACGCGCTTTGTATCCAAATACTCGATTGAGAGTTTAACTTCGGTTTGAGATTGGCTGAACGCACTGTCTATCCCTTTCTGAAAGTCAGCAGTCCATTGGTAAGAAGGTTCGTATGAGTGTAAAACTAGGATGCGTTTGATATCCCAGTCGGTAGCAAAACTGACTGTAGAAAAAGCGCTAACACACAATACAGCGATTGATATCAATAGCTTGTACATACAAAACCCTTTATAAAAGATGGGGTATTGTACTTAGATTAACGCTTTCTCAAAGAATCTTTAGTTCTCGACCCACACTTTATCGTGAGAAGCATGATCTTGTGCCCAAAAATCATGTAACTGCTTGGCAAAGCCGTTGATATCTTGACCGTTTTCAATAATCACGTCGGAGATCAACAGAGAGTCTTCCACTTCTGTGACAATAGCACTCGCCACAACATCACCACTTTGAGTACCAATGTATAAAACATGCTCATCAGACAACATAATCTGACTCAAGAACTCGAGCATATGTGCCCTTTCGGTTTCATCGTGATAAACACTGGCTTGGTTAAGTGAAAAAAGTACCGTCAGTTTATGGAAATCGACTTTATGAAGTTCATCAATTTGGGAAGGAATTTGATCTTGAGCGAGGAGTTGGTAATTCTTGGATGGGAGTCTGCTTTGATAAAGTTCTCGACCTAGCAAGCTCTCCTTTGCGGGATAAGCAATGTCGAGTTGGCTAAACAGCCATTGGTTTTTCTTATGCGCGCTTTCAGGTATTTCGTTATTCATTCTTTTAGTACCTAAGATTAGTAACCCCAAATATCACAGTTATTTGGAAGACATATGGTCGGCGTAGGTGCCGAGCTACATGCAGAAAGGATACAGAGCATAACTAACACCAACAAGTACTTTAAATGCTTCATATTTTTCATTCTCTCATAACATCCTTTAAGAACTCGGTGAAAAGCTCTACACTCGTATTCAAGCTTTCAATATCCTTATAGTAAACAGAACTATATAAATAAAAAGGACTTCTTATGAAAAAAGCCTTAATAGCAGCAGGTATCATCACAATGTTAGCAGGCTGTTCGGACAACGAGGTTGGCGACGTCTCTTTGGGATTCTTCACAATGAAGGATATCAAAATGTCATCTTTAGATGATGATAAGATCGAAGGTGTGACTTGTCACATTGCATCAATCGAAGCAAATCTTAGCCTTTCTGATCCAAGCGATAGCTCTATATCTTGTCGTCAAACGGGCGAAATCACTCCAGAAATGATTGCTAAAATAGACAAAAGTAAATCAGGTGAAGTGGTATTCAAGCAGTCGAAAAGTATCTTTTTTAAAACGATGAAGGTTCGTCGTATCTACGATGCTGAGAATCAATCGCTGCTTTACTTGTCTTACACAACCAAAGAAACAGAAGGCAGTTTCAAACATAGCCTTTCAACCGTTCCGCTATGGGGTACAAAGGCTTACGTAGATCCGGCAACACTCGTTCCAGTCGAATAGTCTCACACGAATGGTCTGAAGCAAGAGTAAGCTGAATCACCTGTACAGACATTGCGCAGGTGATTCAAAATGTAATAAAAATGAAAGAAACAGAAACAAAATGTGATATCATGCGGCAAAATTTTTTCACTGTATTTGTCATATGAAATTTCCTGGACAGCGTAAATCTAAGCACTACTTTCCAACTCACGCCCGTGATCCGTTGGTCAACCAAATTCAACAAACACCTAAGCTTCACCGCGCAACAATTGTCGGTGTGGGTCAAACTATTGTTGATATCGAGGCCCGTGTTGACAACGCGTTCCTAGAAAAATACGAGCTGAGTAAAGGTCACTCACTAGTATTGGAAGAAAGTAAAGCAGATGCGCTGTATGAAGAATTAGTTCAACGCGGTTTGATCACGCATCAATACCCTGGCGATACTATCGGCAATACATTGCACAACTATTCCGTACTTGCAGACAGTAAATCTGTCCTGCTTGGCGTAATGTCTAAGAAGATTGAAGTTGGCTCATTTGGTTACCGCTACCTTTGCCGCACTTCTTCTCGTATGAACTTAAACCACCTACAAACCGTTGATGGTCCAATTGGTCGTTGTTATACGCTCATTACCGAAGATGGCGAACGTACGTTTGCGATCAACGAAGGACACATGAACCAACTACTCCCTGAAAGTATTCCTGAACAGATTTTTGAAAAAGCGTCTGCATTGGTTGTGTCTTCATACTTAATGCGCGGTAAGCCTGAAGATCCGATGCCAAAAGCGGTACAAAAAGCGATTGAATACGCGAAAGCGCACAATGTGCCTGTTGTACTGACGCTTGGTACGAAGTACGTGATCGAAGGTAACGCTGAATGGTGGCAAGAATACCTGAAAGAGAACGTAACCATCGTCGCAATGAACGAAGATGAAGGTGAAGCATTAACGGGTGAAAAAGATCCTTTGCTAGCGGCGAACAAAGCGCTTGAGTGGGTTGACCTAGTTCTCTGCACTGCGGGTCCTGTCGGCTTATACATGGCAGGCTACACTGACGAGCCAGCGAAACGCGAAACCACACTACCGTTATTACCGGGTAACATTCCTGAATTTAACAAATACGAATTCAGCCGTGCGATGCGTAAGCAAGACTGTAAAGACCCAGTAAAAGTGTACTCTCACATCGGCCCTTACTTAGGTGGCCCACTTGAGATTAAAAACACAAACGGTGCTGGTGATGGCGCGCTTTCGGCACTTCTACATGACATGGCAGCGAACAGTTACCATCACGTGAACGTACCGAATTCAGAGAAACACGAGCACGCGTGCTTGACTTACTCTTCACTGTCTCAAATTTGTAAGTACGCAAACCGCGTAAGCTATGAGGTGCTAACTCAGCACTCTCCTCGCCTTTCTCGTGCGCTACCTGAACGCGAAGATAGCTTAGAAGAAACATACTGGGATCGATAATCAACCATGCCAGGTTGTTAACTCATCAAAGTTGATGACCAGCTAGATTTTCCATTCCTAAAGGGCTGCTATATGCAGCCCTTTTTGTATTCAGCACTAATATAACTGCAGCTGAAGGTAGTCACATCGAATATTTTGCTCGTTTAACATTTGATCTCGCGCAATGACTCTTTAGATCTGTTATCTTCCAGCACATAATTCGTGTGGTTTGCCTTTACTTGGCAAATTTATACAGTACTATCGCCACGCAAACGTTTACGTACAACCTTTCGGTTCTGATATAAGGATCAAATATGCTGTCTGATATTGATATTTGTCGCTCTACTCCCCTTAAAAACATCAGTGAAGTTGCCAAACAAGCTGGCCTGCAACACAACGAACATCAGCCATTAGGGCAATACAAATCTAAAGTGTCTCTGACATCACTTGAACGCCTCGCCAACCAACAAGATGGTAAATTGGTCGTGGTGACCGCTATCACACCAACGCCTCTTGGCGAAGGCAAAACCGTCACTACTATTGGATTAGCACAAGGCCTCGCAAAGATTAACCAATCTGCGATGGCCTGCATTCGCCAGCCTTCAATGGGCCCAGTTTTTGGTGTTAAAGGTGGCGCAGCCGGTGGTGGTTACTCTCAAGTCGCCCCTATGGAACAATTAAACTTGCACCTCACCGGTGATATTCATGCTGTAACAGCCGCTCACAACCTTGCCTCTGCCGCTATCGACGCTCGTTTGTATCACGAGCAGCGTGAAGGATTAGAAGCCTTTGAAACGCGCTCTGGCTTAAAATCATTAGACATCGATCCAAGCAGAATCGTGTGGCGCCGTGTACTCGACCACAATGACCGCGCATTGCGCATGATCACAGTAGGCAAAAACGAAGCAGACAAAACAATTAATGGCCTTGAACGCGAAGATGGTTTTGATATCTCAGCCGCTTCAGAGCTGATGGCTATTCTCGCGCTGGCCGATGATCTACAAGACCTACGCAAGCGTATCGGCCGTGTCGTACTCGCATACAACAATCAAGGTTCGCCATTAACCGCAGAAGACTTCAACGTTGCAGGCGCGATGACAGTAACGATGAAGGACTCTATTGAACCTACATTGATGCAAACCCTTGAAGGCGTTCCTACCCTAATACACGCGGGGCCTTTCGCTAACATTGCACATGGTAACTCTTCAATTATTGCCGATAAGATTGCTCTCAAACTGAGTGATTTTGTTGTGACTGAAGGCGGCTTCGGCTCTGACATGGGGTTTGAGAAAGCTTGTAACATAAAGGTGAAAGCATCGAACAAAAAACCCGATTGCGCAGTCGTTGTAGCTACATTACGCGGATTAAAGGCGAACTCTGGATTATACGATTTAAGACCAGGCACTCCGTTACCGGATTCGATTTTTAATGATGACCAAGACGCCCTAGCCGCGGGCTTCGAAAACCTTAAATGGCATATCAACAATGTTAAGCAATACCAAGTGCCAACGGTAGTAGCAATTAACCAATTCCCACAAGATTCTGCTCAAGAGATCGATGCTTTGAAACAAATGATCACCGACTTTGACCCAAGTGTCAGCGTTGAAGTAAGTGAAGCCTTTGGTCAAGGTGGTGAAGGTACAACTCAGTTGGCTCACGCCGTGGTAAAAGCATGCAAAACAGAGAGTAAATTTAAGCCTTTGTACTACTCTGAGCAAAGCTTAGAAGAGAAACTGATGGCAGTCGCTGAAGTCGGATACGGCGCAGCAAGTATTTCGCTATCACCACTGGCAAGAAAGCAACTGACTGAGTTCAACCAACACGGCTATAGCGACCTATCGGTTTGTTTGGCAAAAACGCCATTATCGATTTCAACAGAAGCTCAAATAAAGGGTGCACCCACTCAGTTTGACGTACCCGTTAGAGAGTTAAAACTATGTGCTGGTGCAGGCTTCATCTACGCTTTGTGCGGCAACGTAATGACCATGCCAGGTTTACCTGATAAACCGGCTTTCATGTCATTAGATATTGATAGCAATGGAAATATTATCGGCCTAAGCTAGCTGCTCATAGCTAGATAAACGGCAATTAATCGCGATTAATTGGGCTCAAGTTTCAGATCGTCGTTCTATATCGAGCAATCATTTTTTAACGAAGTGATTGCTCAACAATCAAGCTTAATTGCAAAAAGTTGCACTAAAACCATAATTATATGCAAAGCTTGTTTTAAGTTCTGGGTCAAGATCACATTAAAAACCCCATAAAATATATAGTATTGCGCTGATTCTTTGAGGACAGTGATGAATACGAGTATAAAAAAACTAGTCAGCCAATTTCTATGTACCATTTTTGCCCTAGGACTAGTCCCTGCCCTCTATATTAACTCTGAATTTGATCGGATAGACGCTCAGCACACGCTAAATATTAAGCAATCAAGTCAAAACCAAATTGAATACAGCTTCCACGAACTGGCCGTTATTGTTGACCAAATATCTAATTCTGTTCCTTCCATCGCAGACTCTCAAACGTTGCTTCGCGCAATTGAAGAACCATCAATTGTTCATAAACAAGCTCTGCAAGATTTGTGGGTGATGTTAGCTCGCGGACAACAATACTATTCTCAACTTCGCTACCTCGACCTAGAAGGTAACGAGGTTTACCGTATCAATTACAACAACAATAAAGCGACAATAGTTCCTGAGAATAAACTGCAGAACAAATCAGCTCGTAGCTACTTTAAAGATCTCCATCGACTGAAGATTGGAGACGTAAGCTCCAACGGTATCGATTTAGAGATTGAAAATGGTGAGGTTGTCCATCCTTTGATGCCAGCCCTAAGGATAATGACACCCGTCGCATCAGAAGATCGTATTATTGGTTACTTTATCGCTAACCTGAATATGCTCGAGGTCTACGACCGTCTTCTTTATCAAATCGGTACGTCATCCGCCGTCCCTGTTATTCTTAACAGGACCGGACATGTCATCATGGGCCCGGATATCGAAGAATCGTTTGGCCATCTTATTGAATCTCGTTCAGATAAAACCTACGCGAAGCTTTACCCTGAACTTTGGAAAGCCATTCAAGAAAATACCTCTTCTAGCTACTTTGATGGTAAAAACTGGTATTTCCACTCAGATATCAGCCCTAAAATAAAGCAATTTGAAGGACCAATTTATTTGGTTCTTCATGTTGAAAACCAACTGTTCAGCAGCCAGTACCTACAAGAAAAACAAGCCATATTCGTGCAGGTCATCACCTTATCTTTCCTAATTTCTATGATCTCTGCTGGTTTTGTTTTGTGGAACAGTAACCATAAAAAGAACAGCATAGATAGCCAACTGGCCAAAGCAGCAATGAACGGTATGTCTGCACTGGTCATTACCGACAGAAATAACCGAATCATTAAAGTTAACCAAGAATTTACTCGAGTCAGTGGCTACGAACTGGAAGAAGTAAAAGGTCGCCAACCATCGATGTTTGCCTCTGGGCGCTATAATCAGGAGTTCTACATCAAGATGTGGAGCGTAATCCAGAAGAAAGGCATGTGGGAGGGAGAAGTGATAAATCGTCGCAAAGACGGTTCATTGATTACCGAAATACTACGAATCCAAACCATCAAAGATTCGAAAGATGTGATTCAGTTTTACGTCGCTTCTTTTGTCGATATTAGTAAACACAAAGAACTCGAGAAAAAGCTCAGAAATCTAAGTGAAAAGGACGCATTAGCTGGTTGCTGGAATCGAAGAAAATTTGACCTTGAACTTCGCGACGAATGTTCTCGTGTTAATCGTTACCCTACTCGCGAGCAATCTTGCTTAGCTATCTTGGATATTGACTACTTCAAACGCATTAACGACAGATTTGGGCACGACTACGGTGATCGAGTCATTCAAACAGTCGCTCAAGTACTTCAGCGTGAATGCCGTGAAACAGATTTTGTTGCTCGCATTGGTGGCGAAGAGTTTGGTGTTATTCTTCCTCACACCACAACGGAAGGAGCTGAATACGTTCTCAACAGGCTGAGAATTGCAGTCAGCCTTGAACTCGATAACGTAGTCACTGTGAGTGGCGGCATTACTAACATCACCAATGATCCAGCACTGAACTACAAGTGCGCTGATTTAGCGTTATACGAAGCTAAAGCAGCAGGTAGAAACAATGTATGCTTATTCCTAGACAAAGAAATAAGTGAAATAGCCTAACAAAAGATAGTACAAGCACTCTTGTTAGGCTCTCGATCAACTTGGGGCCGGGTAAAACTCTAACTTGTTCCCTTCTACCACCAGAATGCAATCCATCTTCGCAGCATGAGCGGCTTGTTTACCTAAGTTCGTATCTTCAAACACAACACACTGCTTTGGCTGTAATCCCATACCAAAACACGCATCTAAGAAGGTATCTGGATTGGGTTTGTGATTCTTAACATCTGTTGCTGTCACTAGGATATCGAGCTTGCTCAAGATATCTGTTTTGTCCAACAACTGTTCGGCACTTTTACGTTGGCTGCCCGTTCCAACCGCAATCTTTTTGCTGCCTAAATGCTCTAACAACAGAGAATGCGTACAAGGGATAATATCCCCTTTATCTTCAATAGCCGCAAACGACGCCATCTTAAACGTAGAAACCGCTTGTGGGTCGAGCGATAAACCGTACTTACTGTTCACTTCACTGGCGATCTTATAACTCGGCATGCCACCTAAGCTATGCAGCCAAGACGCTTCAAAATGAAAACCGAATTCTTCAGCCGTTTGCTGCCACGCCTTTACATGTGCTGGCATCGTATCGATCAACGTACCATCCATATCAAAGATTAATCCATCATATGCCGTTAAATCTATTTTCATCACTACTACCACTGTTTGAGAAAGTTACTGATACCATAACCAATATTCAGTATCATGACCCCATATTACCGTTCAAAATGGATGTTTATGTTACAAATATCTAACTCTGTTTCAATTCAAGACTGGGAAATCCAGTTAACTGCGATCAGAGCACAAGGAGCTGGCGGTCAAAACGTCAATAAAGTATCGAGCGCGATACACTTACGTTTTGATATTAATCACTCCACACTACCTGATTTCTATAAAGAAAGACTGTTAGCGCACAAAGATAGCCGCATCACGAAAGATGGAGTAATTATCATTAAAGCGCAGCAGTATAGAACTCAAGAACAAAACCGTGACGATGCTTTGGTGCGTTTGAAAGAACTGATCTTGGAAGCAACAAAAGTTCAAAAAGTAAGACGAGCAACTAAACCGACGCGTGGCTCTCAGAAAAGACGTTTAGAAGGAAAGAAACAAAGAAGCTCCACCAAGCAACTGCGTGGAAGAGTAGAATAATTTTTGATTTCATCAGTGAACACGTCACCCATCAAACAGCCGTTCTAACTCTATTTGCTTGAACAAAAACGATACCCAACGCTATTTATTCGCAGGGCATTTGTTCGAAGTATTGATTCGAAGCCTATTAGTTCGAACGCTAGGCATGCGCAATCTAGGTATTAGAAAGCTAGGTATTCCAAAATAACCTAATGGAACAAAACTCTACTGCTGTTTTTTGACCGACAAAATCAGCTTGATTAACAACATGCGCTCTTCGCTGGTCAGTAAACGACTGACCGCCGCTACATCTTCCGCTGTCGCTTGTGATGCGCCAACAACATCCAGTACTACATCCAAATCGGTAACTTTCAACGTCCTAGTGAGCGAACGATACTGAGACATTTTGATATCAGCTTCACCACGCTCGATTCGTTGGTAGGTTTTTAAGCTCATTCCCGCACTTGAGGCTAATTTTTCCTGGGACAAATTGGCGAGCTTCCTGCGATCAATCAGCGCCATGATTATGGGTTCTTGTGACATAAGCTTATCCTCAATAGACAGTTATGACCTAATTTCAGCAAGAAGCAGACCATATTGACTCGCAACGGTTTACATACGCCATTAAAGGCATATTATTCGATTATTAAAAAACGTTACGTTTCATAAACTTTGACACTTAGATCGGTCGTGAGCGTACAGGCTACTAAACTTGAATATTCAAGTGTTGGGAAATAAGAAAAATTGCAAATTGCGAATAATGAAGACGTCAAATTGGAAATTGCGAATCGTTATACATTGGCATTTCCTTGCATAAAGCACGCTTTAGAATCAGACAATACCCGCAGTCAAATTATCGCGGTACAGCATAGGCTACTCACCTACA
This sequence comes from Vibrio sp. QJM3NY_26, assembly GCF_057786005.1. NCBI lineage: Bacteria > Pseudomonadati > Pseudomonadota > Gammaproteobacteria > Vibrionales > Vibrionaceae > Vibrio > Vibrio sp. QJM3NY_26. The sequence goes on from NZ_CM173516.1 coordinate 1,767,784, forward strand.
AAGAAGTGTTGTTACACGGGAACATGTTGGAAGACAAGGAATTAAGACAGGCTTTTTCGGCGTTGAACCAAGATGAAAAAGATGTCGCGCAAGGCGGTATTAAAAGCATCAACGATGCAATAAAAGAGATGGACGAGATTCTAGAAAGGTACAGCCGTAAAGCAGTTGTAGAACTAAGCAACTAAGCAACTAAGCAACTAAGCAACTAAGCGAGTAAATAACTAAACAGCTAAACCTGCAGACATAAAAAAGTCGACGCTATCGTTAGATAAAGCGTCGACTTGTTCAGAACATTGAAGCTTTAACGTAACACAGCTTTTCTAAGACCCGCGAACAACATCAGCATCCCTAGCAAACCAAATGAAACACTACCACCACTGCTACCAGAGCCAGATGAAGAACTTCTACCAGCAACAGCAACTCGTTTTGCTTCTGTCGCGGTAAATTGGACAGTTTCAGCGCTATCGATTACTCCATTAGTCACATCAGTTATCCAATCTTTATAGTCATATATCTCTGTAAATACCGATGTAACACCGATGCCAGCACCACAAGTGGTCGGTCCAAAACTCGTTATACCGACCTGTTCATATGTAGAGCCATTTTTCCAAAATACCGGACCACCGGAATCGCCTTGGCATGTACCACCGTATAGGCCATTATCAGGTCCATTACCATTGAAACAAATTTGTTTATCAGTGACTAACGGACCGAAGACAGCTTTACAATTAAGAGTATCAACATATGTCAGGTCTACTTTTTGCAACAAAGTAGTGCTGTCCTCTCCTGATTTTGTATTACCGTGTCCTACTGCAACAAAACTGTTATTAATATCGCGATATGTTTCGAAATCAGGAATTTGAGTTTCTGAGGATGAAGTCAAACCAAGAGATGATTCTAACTTCAAAATAGCGATATCGTTCGGCAAAAGATTGGCTTCGAGGTCTGAATAGTCACTACGATAATAAACGTCAGATACTCGAACTTTCTGGACACCGCCACTTGGGAATAAAGAGGTATCTTGTAATTGCGGAACAACTACAGTGAAAAGTTGAGCATTCTCGTCATCATAAATACAGTGAGCAGCCGTTAATACATGATAGTTATCTAAAATTGTTGCTCCACAGTAAGGGCCTGTAGAGTAAACACCGTCATAATCAATACGATCAATGAACAAGCTCGCCATCGAAGGAAACTCAGTGACCGAAGCATTGCTACCATTCACGATATAAGGTGTGACACCCACATCAGGAGCACTCTCGGCCGTGTTTTCCGTCGCCAATACACTAGATGTATAAATCAACGGTGCTAATAGCACTAAAACGGCTTTACGAACCGGACTCACTGTATAGTTCACATTCATAGTTAACTCCTTGTAACCACTACGACTTATTTATAAAAATGATATGTGGCCACCATAACACGGCATAACCCTGAGTATAGTAAGTATTTGTAACGATATGGCCACATCTCTCATTTTATAAACGAAATTTCAGACGACGTGCCTTTAGCCAATACTCAAAGTTATGTACGTTACCAAATACAAAAAAGCCTACTGTCAAACATCTTATTATAAAGAGGTAAACAATAGGCTTTCATTTAGCTTAATGGTTTCTCTTAAAAGAGATTAGCCACGGTAGTAACGTTGAGGCACGAAAGGCATTTTTTCTACTGTCATTGGTAGTTTCTTGCCACGAACGTCAGCGAAGACTTCAGTGCCAATTACTGCTAGGTCTGTACGAACGTACGCCATAGAAACAGGCTTGCCAGCGTTAGGGCCCGCTGTACCACTTGTTACAACGCCAATCTTGTTGTCTTCAGCATCGAACAACTCAGCGCCTTCACGTACTGGAGCCTTAGTTTGACCCACTAGACCAACACGCTTACGTTGAACATCTTTCGTTGCGATTTGCTCGAGGATGATATCAGCGCCAGGGAAACCGCCTGCACGTTCACCGTCAGTACGACGAACTTTTTGAATACCCCATAGAAGGCTAGCTTCTACTGGAGTAGTTGTTGTATCTAGGTCATGACCGTATAGACATAGACCACACTCAAGACGAAGTGAGTCACGAGCGCCAAGGCCGATCCACTCTACTTCAGCTTCTGCAGTTAGCTTACGCGCTAGCGCTTCTGCGTGATCGTTCGGTACTGAAATCTCATAGCCATCTTCACCCGTGTAACCACTGCGGCTTACGATGCATTCAACGCCATCGATATCGACTTTTTGAACATCCATGAACAGCATGTCAGCAACGCTTGGTTGGAAACGAGCAAGAACTTCAGACGCTTTAGGGCCTTGAAGTGCTAATAGAGCACGATCATCAATCACTTCCATTTCTACGTCAGCAGGAAGGTGCGCAGTTAGATGGTCGATATCTTGTGTCTTACATGCTGCGTTCACAACAACAAATAGGTGATCGCCTAGGTTAGCAACCATCAGATCATCCATAATGCCGCCCTGTTCATTAGTAAAGAACGCATAGCGCTGCTTACCAGAAGGAAGGTCAATAATATCTACAGGAACCAAAGATTCTAAGACAGCAGCTGCGTTTACGCCATGAAGACGAAGTTGCCCCATGTGAGAAACATCAAAAAGACCGGCGGCATCACGAGTGTGTAAGTGCTCTTTCTTTACACCTAGTGGATACTGAACTGGCATATCGTAGCCAGCGAAAGGAACCATTTTTGCACCCTCTTCAACATGAAGTGCATGCAGTGGTGTTGTTAGTAGGTCTTGATTAGCGTGTTCTTGAGTCATTTTCTTCTCCATGAAGCGTTGCAGGCTGTCCAAAGTCAAGTCTGCCGCTTATATCTCTATTTAGAGTCGCCTCTAACGATAAGTCTCATCATTAGTCACCTCAGCGTATTCGCGTTAGTCACCTTGACGTCTTAACCTTAGAAACAGTAGATAGTAAAAAGTGATGTCTTTTATATAGGCTTATATCGTTAGCTTGATAAATCAGGTTAGCTGTACAAAAGCTCTACAAGTCACTTTCTAAGAATTCACTTCAGTAAACTTCAATCAACATGAGTAAACCGTGTTCACTATAATAAACAAGCCTGAGTCAGTTTTACACCCTTAACAATAGTAAAACAGCTCAAAATGTGACATTTAACAATTTAAAAACAATTTTTCGATGCATACAAAAACGCGATATTGATGATTATCAAATCAATATCGCGTCTGTTGGCTAACGTAAGAAACAATAGCAAACGGTTGCATTCACTATAAGAAATTCCAACTTTGTTAATTTATTTTGCTGTCACCCACAAAATGAGCGCGTCTTCTGCGCTGGTCGAGATAAGCATGTGACCCATATTGGCATCGTAATACATGCTATCACCTTCACTCATTGGCACAGGTTCGTAGAATTCTGAGTAGAACATCACATCACCAGAGATGATCATCAAAAACTCTTCACCGTCGTGACGTACCCAATCGTTATACTCTTCAAAAGTACGCGCTCTCACGCGACTCTTAAAGGGCATCATCTTCTTATTAGACAGCTCTGTTGCAAGCAGTTCATGCTCGTACGTTGGGGTTGGGTGAGGTTTACCTTGACCGGCCTTAGTTAAGTCACGACGCCCTGTTGCGACCTTTTTCCTTGGTGGCTCAAACAGTTGGGGCATATTTATTTGTAAGCCCATCGCTAGCTTTTGCATCGCTTGGAAGGTTGGAGAGATTTGCTCGTTCTCAATTTTGCTGAGCGTAGAGCGAGCTAAACCAGTACGTTGGCTCGCTTCTTCTAACGTAATCCCAAGCTTGCCGCGGATATCTTTAATGCGCTGGCCAAGCCTAAGTGGTTCGATATTCTGGTCTAACGTTTCCTTCGCCAACGTTAAAGATGGGTACTCATCATAAATGTCTTCTGACATAGGTCCCTCATTAAATTCTTGCTTCCTGTCTATTAATTTCATTGTTGCATGAAGCGCTTTGTTGATTAAAGAGCACACAGAGAAATAAAGCGTGCTCCCCGTAGCAAAACAAGAAAAGTTGTTTCCTATTGGAAATTTTTGTTGAAAATTGATTTTATCGGAGCTATGTTATCGACTTGTTAGATGAAGAGATGCTACTTCAGCTTGCAGCAAATGATAGATTTAACATTTGTAAGAGCTGTTTTTTACCCGAACTTTTTGGGAAACAATTCGTGCTGCATTGACCCTACAACGATCGCTTAGACGCTGTAAGAGTATATTTATAACGCAATTCACGTTTATCTATACCTATATAGCGCAAACGATACCGATGCAGAAATCAACGTAAGACCTAATGGACTATAAAAATAATCACCATTAGCTTAATGAAAGGTCTCGACAATGAACGCTTACCAAAACCATAGCTTAGACAGTTTTTTCACTACGAACCTATCTGGTACTGACGACGCAGTATTTGCTGGCATCCAAGCAGAGAACACTCGTCAAAATGAACAAATCGAACTTATTGCTTCTGAGAACATCGTTTCTAAAGCAGTAATGCAAGCTCAAGGCACTTGCCTAACAAACAAATACGCAGAAGGCTACCCAGGCCGCCGTTACTACGGTGGTTGTGAACATGTAGATACAGTTGAAGCGATTGCGATTGAACGTGCGAAGCAACTATTCAAATGCGAATACGTAAACGTACAGCCTCACTCAGGCGCTCAAGCAAACGGTGCAGTTAAACTTGCTCTGCTTCAACCTGGCGACACTATTTTGGGTATGTCTCTTGACGCTGGTGGTCACCTTACACACGGTGCACGCCCTGCAATGTCTGGTAAATGGTTCAATGCCGTTCAATATGGCGTAGACCGCGATACTCTAGAAATCGATTACGAAGCAGTTCGTACTTTAGCTATCGAAAGCCAACCTAAAATGATTATTGCTGGTGGTAGTGCTATCCCACGCGTTATTGATTTCGCTAAGTTCCGTGAAATCGCTGACGAAGTTGGCGCTATCCTAATGGTCGATATGGCACACATCGCGGGTCTTATCGCGACAGGTGCTCACCCGAGCCCACTACCACACGCACACGTTGTAACCACAACAACGCACAAAACACTTCGCGGCCCACGCGGCGGCATGATTCTGACTAACCACGAAGACATCAACAAAAAGATTAACTCTGCAGTGTTCCCAGGCCTACAAGGCGGCCCACTAATGCACGTTATCGCAGCGAAAGCAGTCGCGTTTGGCGAAGCTCTTGGCCCAGAATTTAATACTTATATTGATTCAGTGATCGATAACGCAAAAGTTCTCGCTGAAGTGTTGCAAACTCGCGGTTGTGACATTGTGACAGGCGGAACAGACACACACCTAATGCTGGTTGACCTTCGCCCTAAAGGCTTGAAAGGTAACGTAACAGAAGAAGCGTTAGAGCGTGCTGGGATCACATGTAACAAAAATGGCATACCATTCGATACAGAGAAGCCTATGATTACTTCTGGTATCCGTTTAGGCACGCCAGCTGGAACCACTCGTGGTTTTGGCACTGAAGAATTCAAACTTATCGGTGAATGGATCGGCGATGTACTTGATGGCTTAGTTGAAAGCCCTGAAGGCAATGCCGAAGTTGAGCAACGTGTTCGCAAGCAAGTTAAAGAGCTTTGCAAGCGCTTCCCTCTTTACCGTTAAACCGTTTTTAAGATTTAAATTAAAACCTCATAAATTTTTGGAGAATAAGCAATGGACAATACACTAAAGTTTGCAGACAGCCACGAGTGGGTAAAAGACAACGGTGACGGTACTGTAACTATCGGTATTTCTGAGCACGCTCAAGAGCTACTAGGTGACGTTGTGTTTGTTGACCTGCCTGACACTGGAGACGAAATTGAAGCTGGCGAAAGCTTCTCTCTCGTTGAGTCAGTGAAAGCAGCTTCTGATATCTACGCACCAATCTCTGGCGAAATCGTAGAAATCAACGAAGAATTAGAAGATAGCCCAGAGTTAATTAACGAAGAATCTTATGAAGGTGGTTGGATTGTTAAAGTGAAGATGTCTGATGCGTCTGAACTAAACAACCTTAAAGATGCGGAAGAATACCTAAGCTCTGTAGAAGAAGACTAATAGGTAACCTCATTACGATAAAGCTGCTCTTGTGAGCAGCTTAATTTTAGGGGCTAGCTCACGGCTCCAGAGAGAAAGTAGAACATATCATGACTGAATTACTTCAAAGCCAATTACTGAAAGACTTGGGTACTCAAAACGAGTTTGTTGCTCGTCATAACGGCCCTAATAAAGCAGACCAGCAAAAAATGCTTGAAGCGATCAACGCGACTAGCTTAGACGCACTGATCGACGAAACGGTTCCTGCACAAATCCGTCTTGAAAAACCAATGACACTTGCCGCGCCACTGAGCGAAATGGACATGCTGACCTCTCTTAAAGAGATCGCTAACCTAAACCAAGTGAAACGTACTTTCATTGGCCAAGGCTACTACAACACATTCACTCCAAACGTTATTCTACGTAACGTTTTAGAGAACCCTGGCTGGTACACAGCTTACACACCATATCAACCAGAGATTTCTCAAGGTCGTCTTGAAGCTCTACTCAATTACCAACAAATGGTAATGGACCTAACAGGTATGGAAATCGCGAACGCATCCCTTCTTGATGAAGCGACAGCGGCTGGCGAAGCGATGACACTGTGTAAGCGTGCTGGCAAAAGCAAGAGCAAAGTATTCTTCGTTGCTGACGATGTTCACCCTCAAACACTAGAAGTTGTTAAAACTCGTGCTGAGTACATCGGTTTTGAAGTAATGGTTGGTGCTCTTGAAACACTGCCAGAGCAAGACGTATTTGGTGCGCTTCTTCAATACCCTAGTACAACGGGTGAAGTGCGTGACCTAACAGACATCATCGCGAAAGCTCAAGCTAACAAAACACTGGTTACAGTTGCAACTGACCTACTTGCTTCTGCTCTACTTAAGCCTGCGGGCGAAATGGGTGCAGACGTAGTCATCGGTTCAGCGCAACGTTTCGGCGTTCCTATGGGTTACGGCGGTCCACACGCTGCATTCATGGGTACTCGTGAAAAGCATAAGCGTACAATGCCAGGTCGTGTAATCGGTGTTTCAATCGATACTCACGGTAACCAAGCGCTACGTATGGCAATGCAAACTCGCGAGCAACACATCCGCCGCGAGAAAGCGACATCAAACATCTGTACAGCTCAAGCACTTCTAGCAAACATGGCGTCTTTCTACGCGGTTTACCACGGTGCAGAAGGCCTACGTACTATTGCTCGTCGTACACACCACATGACAGCTATCCTAGCGGCTGGCCTGACTAAAGCGGGTTACGAGCTAACGAACAACAGCTTCTTTGATACTATTACGCTGAACACAGAAGACAAGACAGATGCACTGTACGCGAAAGCGCAAGCAGCAGACATCAACCTTCGTCGACTTGTTGGTAAGATCGGTATCAGCTTAGATGAAACAACAACGATCGACGACGTGAACGCATTGTTCGCAATCTTCGACGTGAAAGAAGACGTTCAAGCACTATCTTCTGACATTGCATCAAACGAGTTTGCAGCAATTCCAGAAAACTGCCGTCGTGAATCAGAGTTCCTAACTCACCCAGTATTCAATACGCACCACAGCGAAACGCAAATGATGCGTTACCTAAAACAGCTTGAGAACAAAGACTTCTCACTAACGCACGGCATGATCCCTCTGGGAAGCTGTACGATGAAGCTGAACGCTGCTGCTGAGATGATTCCAGTAACATGGCCTGAATTTGGTTCGATTCACCCATTCGCACCTCTAGAGCAAGCGGCTGGTTACACGGCACTAGCAAAAGATCTTAAAGAGAAGCTATGTGAAATCACTGGTTACGACGATTTCTCACTACAGCCTAACTCTGGTGCATCGGGTGAATACGCAGGTCTAATCGCGATTCAACGTTACCACGCAAGCCGCGGTGAAGCTCACCGTAACGTTTGTCTGATTCCAAGCTCTGCGCACGGTACTAACCCTGCAACAGCATCTATGGTTTCAATGAAGGTAGTGGTTGTTAAGTGTGATGAAGATGGCAACATCGACATGACAGACCTAGCAGCGAAAATCGAGAAGCACAAAGAAAACTTATCAAGCATCATGATCACTTACCCTTCTACGCACGGCGTATACGAAGAGCAAGTGAAAGAAGTGTGTGAACAAGTACACGCAGCGGGCGGTCAGGTTTACCTAGACGGCGCGAACATGAACGCTCAAGTAGGTCTAACTTCACCTGGCTTCATCGGTTCAGACGTATCTCACTTGAACCTACACAAAACATTCTGTATCCCACACGGTGGTGGCGGTCCGGGTATGGGTCCTATCGGCGTTAAATCGCACCTAGCACCTTTCCTACCGGGTCACATCGAAAACGGTGTACAAGGTTCAGATTACGCGGTATCAGCTGCAGATCTAGGTAGTGCTTCAATCCTGCCTATCTCTTGGGCTTACATCGCGATGATGGGCGAATCAGGCCTAACAGACGCAACTAAAGTAGCGATTCTGAACGCGAACTACGTGATGGAGAAACTACGTCCTCACTACCCTGTTCTTTACCGTGGCACTAACGGACGCGTAGCGCACGAATGTATTATCGATATTCGTCCGCTTAAAGAAGACACAGGCATCAGCGAAGAAGATATTGCTAAGCGTCTAATGGACTTCGGTTTCCACGCGCCTACGATGTCTTTCCCAGTAGCTGGCACATTAATGGTAGAACCAACTGAATCAGAAGATTTAGAAGAGCTAGACCGTTTCTGTGAAGCGATGATCGCAATCCGTCACGAAATGGCAGCAGTGAAAGCGGGTGAATGGCCACTAGACAACAACCCTCTAGTGAACGCACCACACACACAAGTTGACATTTCAGGCGCAGAATGGGATCGCCCTTACTCTCGCGAACTGGCTTGCTTCCCATCGAAAGCAACGAAGAACTCGAAGTACTGGCCAACAGTTAACCGTGTAGACAACGTATACGGCGACCGTAACCTAATCTGTTCTTGCCCAAGCATCGACAACTACGAAGACTAATTCGTAGCGACGCTAAGCAGAAAAACATAACAAAAGGCGAACCAAATGGTTCGCTTTTTTGTTTTTAGACAAATCGTATTTACTGATACATTGAACTAGACATTCGTAAGATAGTGTTCCGCAATTATTGACCTAAACAGCTAGCCTCTTTTATTTTCGAATAAATTACTATAAACTCCAAATAAAGGACGTTACCCTTTATTTTAAAATCGTTGATTTATAGTTCAATGGGAAAATTCACTCTAAGAGTAAAGAGAATCAAAATGAAAAAACTATGCGCACTAATCTTACTATCTACATCAACCACTGTATTTGCAGGGCACTGTGATACAACATTTGGTTGTAACAACAATCCGTCACCAACAAGCGAAACTCAAACATGTAGCAAAGATGCGTGGGGAAATGTAACTTGCTGGTAAATTAAGAAACAAGTTCATAGAAGAATGCTTTTCGCTCTAACGAAAAGATATTGAAAGCTGGTATATTATTTCTAGCTAATGCTAGGTAATAACAGTCTACGTTGTATTGTTCACTTTTGACCACGACGCTAAGCTGAAAAACATAACAAAAGGCGAACCAAACGGTTCGCCTTTTTGTTTTCTGAAATTCAACGTCAACAAATGCATTGACCTTACCGTAAGGGAAAGGTTTAAGGTGAAATGAATCCAACGATGAATGAGGAAACAATTATGGGATGTTGCAACAAAGCACCAAAAGGTGGGGCCCCTCTTGGCTTGCTTTTAAAAGTCACGCTTGGGATTGGTCTTTTTGTTTTTCTGCTGGCTTTGTGGCAGTGAGAGGCTTATATCGCACTGGGTTTGAAACTAAGCAGTGATGGTATGGACAAGATAGATAGCGCCAAATTGGTGTTGGCGCCATAGTGGTTTGTTATGAGTTTGTGGACAAAAGGCGCCTTATATTACGAATGGCTTCGTCTTTGGCATCCTTCATTGCAAAGTACAGATCTTGTGGTACTTTCCCACCCGATGATTCAGAATATATGTTGATCGCAAATCCTAATATTTCACCAGCTAGACCATCAAGAATTTCGGGAAGTAATATTCTATTTTCGTGATAATAAGCGCGAAACTGGAGCACTAAATCATGAAATTCTTCTCTCGTATCTGGGGTTGAGATACCGTCATTCAATCGCCCTTCTAGCGCTATAACTTTACTATAAAGTTCAATAATGACATTAGCTTGTCGCTCAAATATACCACTATAGGAGATTTGAACCCTTGTTCTATCTCTTTCAAGATCATCTTTGAACTTAGTAAGTTGCAACTCAGCTTTTGCTTGTAATTGAGCTTCATGCACCTTCAAATCTTTGTCTAGGTATTGTTTGACTACAGATTTGATTAAATACGCTATCAACCCAAGCAAGACGCTACTAGATGCTACAATTGTGAAGACTTCTTTCATTCTTACCTCAAAGTGCTGTACCTTGCTAAAACTCATCACCTCCAATTAAGGTGACGCCACACCAACACTACACTTTATTTGGACGCCGTAAACGCCGAACTAGACTTAAACCAAGAATACCAAGCGTGGTGAATCACTCTTAAATAACTTGTTATAACGTTGTGTAATCAGTGATGATTTTTAGCTTATTAGATATGTTTTTCATTGATTCGAGCACAAACTCGTACTTATTTTTGCCCGCAATATCAAGCGCTTTCTCGTTAGTTATTGAGCCTAGAAGATTCAACGAACAAGCTGCCGATACCAATGCCTTCTCACTAGGCAAACCAAACAACAAACGAGTAAAGCAATATAAAGGAATTGCACTCTTTTGCGCCAACAACAATGAAGCGAACCTGAACATATCCTCACGAGTTTCACTTTTAGCGACTGCGCCAATTATTTTTGGTTGCTCTCGTAGAAACAACCCTGAAATTTCACCAAATGTAGCCTTTAGAGTAACAACGGGTTCAATAAAGAGCTTTAGTACTATTTGCCCAAAAATAAAAACACTTACACCCGATAGGACAGTTACTAAAATTTGAATATCCATACTACCTCTTGCTGATGAACTCAACTGCGTTATAACAGTTCTTAGAAAGAAAAATCCCGCATATAAATACAAAGTTTTCTATCTAGTTTATTATGCCATCAATTGTACTAGCCTTTGTCTTTTCATAACAATCACTTATACCGTTAGCTTAGTGATTAGCGTGGCAAATATAGAATTTATCTTTCTCGAATGATTCCCACTAAATCATTAACTTACGTGCGTTGGTGCTGTGTTTTGACCATCAGAACCTATCCGTATCTCGGAGCAAGTGAAACTCTATAAATCCAAAGCTTGACCCTATACGGTAAGGTGTTTATATTGTCGCCCGCCCAACGGGGCACATCCTAAAATGCACACCGGCCATCCTGCCATCATTCGTGTATTTATATTGGTGTTGTGAACTTCCATGCTAACGAAATTTCGTCCTTTTACTCGTGAATCAGGTGCGCTTATGCATCTTTCGATTCCAATCATTTTGACTCAAGTAGCTACCCAAGCGATGGGATTTGTCGATACGACAATGGCTGGCCAAGTAAGCCCTGCCGATCTCGCCGCTATTGCACTTGGCACCAGCCTTTGGATTCCTGTGTTGCTGTTACTGCGTGGCGTGATTATGGCGTTAACGCCTGTTGTCGCTTACCACCGCGGCGCACGCGACTTTCAAAGTATCTCTGTCGAGTTCTTCCAGATGGTTTGGTTGGCATTAATCGCGAGCGTACTGCTGATCGCTTACTTGGTGAGTGCGAAACCGATCTTAGAATGGATTGGCGTAGCCGCTGAGATCATTCCAATTGGCAGTGACTATGCATTTGCCCTAGCCTTTGGTGTACCGGGTATTGCCCTGTTCTACACCTTGAATGGCTTCTGTGAGGGTATGAACAACACCAAAGTGCCGATGATCATTTCGGTGGTTGGTTTGTTGGTTAATATTCCTGTTAACTACGTGCTTATCTACGGAAAGTTCGGCTTCCCTGAAATGGGCGCTGTAGGTTGTGGTTGGGCAACAAGTTTGGTGTATTGGTTAATGTCGGGAATGCTGTATTCCTACATTAAAGGCCATCACCACTACAAGACCATTATTAGCTTTGCAGACGCGAAGCCAAAAGCAAAAGAGATGCTTCACCTTCTAAGATTAGGTTTACCTATCGGGATGAACATCGCGGTATGTGGCAGTATCTTTGCGGTAATCGCTCTGATGATTGGTCGTATTGGTGCAGAGAACGTGGCAGCGGCGCAAATTGCTCTGAATATATCGAGCCTGACTTACGTGATTCCAATGAGTATCTCATTTGGCATTACAATTCGTGTTGGGCATGCACTAGGCGAGAAAGATGAACTCGGCGCAATTGAACGCAGCAAAGTCGGTATCTTAGTTGCAGCATTAATCTCGCTTCTTTCAGTAGCGATGTTCTTACTGTTCCCTGAGTGGATCATTAGGCTTTACACCACCGACCCTGCAATAAGCGCTACAGCAGCGGTATTGTTGACCTTTACGGCGATGTACCAATTCAGCGATGCATTACAAACATCGGCTAACGGTGCATTACGTGGCTATAAAGACACTAAGATCCCAATGATCTTAGCCATCGCTTCATATTGGGGCTTGGCACTGCCACTCGGCATGGTGCTAGGACTAACAGACCATATTGTTCCAGCAATGGGTGAAGAAGGCTTTTGGATTGGTATCCTAACGGGATTAAGCGTTTCAGCGACGCTGATGCTAATTCGCTTGCGATACGTGATTAAGAAGCGTGGCTTGCCACCAGCAAGTACTCCATTGGTAAACTAAGACAAATCATTAAGCTAATACAAAAAAGCGCGTTATTGCTACTCGGCAATAACGCGCTTTTTTATTGAATTTCTATAAATCAGTTGGTGTGCTTGGTTTAACACTCATCGTTCATAACACGAACTGTACACTCACAACCATCTACTGGACATGTGTCTCCACTTGTCCTGCCGCCAAAAGAATCATAAAGAACATAACAACCCGAAGGTAAGGCATCGTCGGTAATATTATTGCTGTTCAGGTCTGCGTCACTAAAAGGTTGATTGTATCCGACTACCGTATGTCTATTTCCATAATCTGAGATAATACTGTCATCATCTGACAAGGTAAGGAAATCGAGCATTTTTAACTTGTCTCCGGACTCCCCTCGGCTTTCAGGGCAAAGTGTTCCCCAATCTACTTCAACGCTACCAATGCCAAAATCGATTACATAGTTGCTCTGATCACCTGGGTTTATTGCGTCCGGGTTAAGCCCAACAATAATGGCTTTAGAGGTCACCTGCGTGATCACGCCTTCCATCGCACCAGCAACACCTTCAAGTACCGCTTCTCTTGCTGACTCTTGAATATTGAGGAACCTCGGGGCTGCTGTAACGGCCAATACTCCAAGTATCACGATCACAATGATTAATTCCATTAAAGTAAATCCGTTTTTCTTCATAACACCCACATCAACTGACAACTACAGATACAATTACTGAATGAACTATCAATAACTATACATCGTGATGAGATGCGGAACACCTTATGTGTCGCGTCAGAGCTGTTGTTTAGTCGATTTTTTGACCTTACGCATGCGGAAATAAAAGTAAGTGCCTCCTGTCACAGTCTTATTTGATCGCGTTGTTCTAAATAGGCCAAATTGTCACAATTTTACACTGCAGGTACATTCTTCATTTCTGTTGCGCTCTATCGGAGACCTGCGTCTGCATATCGCAAAAAAATAGCGCTCATGTATGACATAAGCGCTATTAAATAACTGGAGACCCACACCTCTCTTAAAGAGATATGTTGGGAATTCTAGATTTTAAATGAACCGACATAACGATCGAGAACTTGTGACAACTCTGCCAGCTGCTGGCTTGATTGCTCTAACTTTTCACTTGCGCTCAAACCGTTTTTGACTGAGCTATTAACCGTATCCATGTTCATATTAATTTCATTCGCTACCGCTGATTGCTGCTCCGTTGCCGTTGCGACTTGCGTATTAATATCGAGAATAGCCAAAACTTGCGTTGAAATTTTTTCCAAAGCTTGGCGAGCCATTTCAGTTTCAGTCGTACCCTCTTCAATTAGGTTCTTACTATTACTCATCGAGCTAACAGCGTTCTTAGCTTCGGTTTGAAGTTGGTTGATCATAGTGTCAATTTCATCGGTCGACTGTGCTGTTTTTGTCGCAAGGTTACGAACTTCGTCAGCAACAACCGCAAAGCCTCGGCCAGCTTCACCAGCACGTGCAGCTTCAATTGCAGCGTTGAGTGCAAGCAAGTTTGTTTGCTCAGAGATACCTCGAATAACGTCAAGAATAGTACCGATCGACTGAGTATTATCAGCAAGGCTCACGATGATGTTAGAAGCACTATTCATTTCGGCTTCAAGGTTTGCAATCGAATTTGTTGTCTTCTCGATCGTCTTATGACCTTCTTGAGTTTCACTTGCCGCCATGTTTGCCGCGCTTGCAGCACCAGCCGCGCTAGACGCAATTTCATTAACCGTGGCGATCATTTCATTCATAGATGTCACGACCAACATGGTTTGTTCGTTCTGCTCTTGTCCTCTTTGCAATGCTTGCTGCGACTGTTCACGAAGCCCAATAGCGGTGCTATTTAATTCAACACCCGTATTCACTGTTTGCGTAATTATCTCGTGCACCTTGCCAACGAACACATTGAAAGCCGATGAGATTTGAGCGACTTCGTCATTCCCTTTGATAGGCAAACGTACCGATAGGTCACCATCACCTTCAGAAATATCGTGTAATGTGTTTTTCAATACTAAGAGAGGCTGCATCAGTTTGCTAAGAAGAAGCGATAGAACAACGAGACAAACAACAAAAATGAAAACCATTGAAGCGAGCTGGTAGCTAATAATACCATTCGTTGCTTGGCTCACTTCCGTGATCGGAATACCGATATCAAAGGTACCGTACAGCTCACCGTTGACGTAGATAGGTGCCATGATGTCAAACACCCACACTTGTTGAACATCAGCGTACCATTTTGAATACTGTTGGACGCCTTGGGTTGCGCCTTTAACGGTATAGCTATCTTCGTAAACTTTATTCAGTTTATTTTTGTCGCTGTGTGCAACAGCGCTTACGTTACTATCAATAACAATGGCATAAGTGACATCAGATCGCTGTTTCAGCTCACCCACCAGCTTTTGTAAGTCTTGAACTGGATTATCCGAATTCTCTAAGATATACCCAGCGTTTCCAGCCAAAAATTCAGCTTGGACTTGAGATTTGTTCAATATTATCTCATCAATTTTTTCGCTTGAAATGAAATAGGTTGACGCCATACTCGCAGCGACTGCAATGCCAAACATAATAAAAACGGCAAATAGGATTGTTTTCTTCATTTAGGTTGTCTCGACGCAAGTTTGTTAAAAATTCTCTGAAGGTTTCAATAACTGAAACCAAAGCTCGCACGTTTATCTCGTGTTAGAGCTCGCCTCTATTCCTTTATCTGTAAAAATCCCGATAACTTTAGCCGAAGAATATAAAAAATATATATTGGTCACATTTATGCAACACGCAAAATCATTCAATAAAGGTCAATTGACTGGAAATCAAGTAGTTGGAGTTCAGGTTAGAAGAAAAAAATGTCGATGAACAAATAAGTGCAAGAACACCAATTAAAGTAGCGTCGGTTCAGGTCGAAATATCTGATCTAATCTAATCTAATCACATAGACAGCCCAACAAGAGCCTTCTTTGGTTCGCTGCGATACAAAAACACTCTTCCCATTAATCGACTTCTAACAAAGACGTCACCCATTTTTGTAGCGGATCATCGTTATACCTTGGGTGCCATGCGGCTATCACATCAAAACTCTCGGGTGATTGTTCCATTGGAATAGTCACCAAGTTCAGCCCTTCGATTGCCCTTGATGGTAAGAAAGCAATAGAGTCAGTAGTGTTTAAATACATAGGTACGATAGAGAAACACGGTGCAGATACCACCACGTTACGCTTTAACCTAAACTGACCGAACCATTCATCAATCGACCCTTTGAAGTTTGGACGCGATGGTGAAGCAATAATGGTTGGATAGGTCGCCACCTCCTCTAATGAAGGCGTGATCTGTGCTATTGAAGAATGAGGTGATGCAACACACACATGGTGCTCTTCAAACAGCTTGATTACTTTGTAGCTGCTTGGAATGTAGTCTGGAAACGCGATCGCTAAGTTAACTTTGCCGCTTTCCATTAGCTCGTGCAGGTTGTCGATTTCGAAGTCACGCACAATCAGCTTTAACTCTGGTGCTTGTGCCCTTAGCTTTGCAATTAGGCTTGGTAGGATGATCTGCTGGGCATAATCCGTCGCCGCAATCACAAACGTCCCGTTAGCTTTCTCTGGTATGAAATTTGTTCTAGATAACAACAAATTGAAATCGATCAGTAAACGATCAACACCAACAGATAACTCTTGTGCGAAGGTGGTCGGAACAAAGCCGTTGGTTTTTCTCACAAACAGCCTATCGTCGAACACTTCTCGCAGCTTCTTCAAATGCTCACTAACCGCTTGCTGGGTCAGCCCCAATTGATTCGCAGCTTTAGACGCGTTCTCTTCACGGATTAAAGCTTGGAAAACTCTAAGCTGCTTAATGTCTAATCGGTCTAGTTTACTCACACGCACTCGCTTCGGTGTAGTTGGGTTCCATGTCAGTGTAACACTCAACAAGAAAAACCAGTAACACTCACAATTAGACTTTGTTTCTACTTGTTTAGAGGTTTAGTTAAAGTTCTTCCATCGAAACGAAACATATACAGATCGGAGAACAACATGAAAACAATCATTCTAATTGGCGCACGTGGCAAGATGGGTCAAGCAGCATTAATGGGACTGGGCAATCACAACGTTATCACTGCGGGTCGCTCTGGCGATGTCGACCACATCGTTGATATCACTGACCCGCAATCAATTGAGGCACTTTACAAAAAAGTCGGACACTTTGATGCAGTTGTTAACACCGTTGGCTTGTGCGAATACAACACCTTTGCGGATATGACTGAAGATCAATGGATGACCACGGTAATGAGCAAAATGATGGGACAAATTAATCTTGTTCGTATCGGCCAAAAGTACATCGCTGACGGTGGTTCATTTACGCTGATTAGTGGCATATTGAACGTTAAACCAATTCCTTTCGCTATTGCTGACGCAACCACCAGCGGCGCAATTGATACATTCGTAAAGTGTGTCGCTTATGAAATGCCAAGAAACACACGTATCAATGTAATCAACCCAACGGTTCTTGCTGAAGCATGGGATGTTTACGGTGAAATGATGCCAGGCTTTGAACCTGTACCGAGCAAATTAGTCGGTAAAGCTTTCGAGCGTTCTGTCGATGGCTTCATTACCGGTGAAGTGATTTTTGTAGATGCTTAGATTTAGCAAATGAACCGTGTTTATAAGCGCTCGCTTTTTATACGAATAGTTTTTACAAGCACATAGTCCATTTCTCTCTAACAAAAAAGGCGAGCCATTCGGTTCGCCTTCTTGTTTAAAGAGTCGTGCTTAAAAAGTCGTGTTTATCGATTTATCGCCAAATATGAGCCAGCAGCAATCATTATTCCACCAGCACTTTGGTTTAATCTTTTATGTGCGCGTGGCGTTTTCAGTAAACTGGCCATTCTGCCCGCGCCCATTGCAATGAGCATTAAACCAGACATCAGCGCAACAGCCGCCAGAACAGAAACCAAGACGATGTCTTGTGAGCGCAAAACAGTCAGGTCAATGAACGTCGGCAAAAATGAAATATAAAAGAGAATCACTTTAGGGTTTGATGCTGAGATCAAAAAGCCTTGTGCGAAACTGGCGAGTTCTGATTTTTGACTTTGTTTAGCAGCGAGCTCCGCTGAGCCTTGCACTTCCGGTAGGCTCTTAAACATCTTGTAGCCTAAGTAAATCAAATAAGCCGCACCAACGTAGCGAATTACCTCAAAAGCAAACGACCAGTTCTCAGCAATCGTCGCGAGACCAAAACAGGCAAGCGCAAGATAGATAAGATCACTGCATATCATCCCCAACGAGAGAGTGATGCACTTTCGCCAACCGTTAACCATGCCTCGAGCTAAAATGGCAAATACGCCAGGCCCCGGAGTAATACCAAATATAAACATGGCAATAAAGAATGTAATCGCACCTTCTAATGACATTGGACTGTCCTTATTTATAACCCAACATAATTGATCATGAACGTATCATGGAGCTTCGATTCGGGTAAAGAACGTTTTTGACTAAGCACGTTTAACACAACTCATGTTTAGAATAAGTGTCACACGTAATTTCCCCGCTAAGCCTATGCCTATGCCTATGCCTATGCCTATGCCTAAGCCTAAGCCTAAGCCTAAAACTGAAACTGAAACTGAAACTGAAACTGAAACTGAAACTAAGCGTTTTTCGTTAAGACACAAAAAAGGCGAACCTAGTGGCTCGCCTTTGAAAAATATTGATTACAAATCAACGTAACAAGATTAGTTCGCTATTGGTGACAACAAATCTGGGTTTACAACTATGTTTCTCACACCATGCGCGTGATCTTCGTTGAAGTCATTGCCTTCACACCAGCTGCCAACCGTCGCAATGTTCACTTTCGCTACTTGCGGTCTCACGCTCCATGTTACTTGGAACGGCGAACCTTGTTCATTGTAGCCAGGGCCAGTTGTAGAGCCTGCGTATTGAATCGCAGAACCGGTATCTTGTGGAATGTTCGGGGCTTGGTTTAAACCGTTGACTTTAGAGTGTTTCGCTAATGCTTCGAAGTCGAGAGCTTTGTCGTCATTAACTAATACATAGACTTGAGTTTCAACACGCAATTGTGGATTGGTAATCGCATCGTTAAAACAAGCGCCCAATGTTTCACCCGGTTCAACTTGCGCCGTTGAATACACGTAATGCACCTCAATAGTATCTCCCGAGTGAAGAGAACCATGATCACTTGGACAAACCTTTTGATCGAATGGTTTAAGTTCAACCGCACTTAGCTTACCTGTGTATTTGAAACCACTTTGGAAGCCCTTGCCATCACCATTGCCAGCGTATTGAGTAAACTCACCACCTTTATGCTCAGCGTTCTTGTGAAAGTGAATATTACATAAGTTCATTGCTGTTGAATCTGGCGCATCCGAAAACAGGCGGGCGTTAGTTCCCTTTAAAGAGTCCAAATCTCGTGGGGCTTGCGGGCCAAAACCTTTCCCTTGAGTATTTTCAGATAGATTCGCTCTTTGTTCAGCGATAACACTGTCTGCTACAGCCTCATAGCTCCCCTCAGATGCGTTCGCTTGAGCAGCTAACATAACCATCGCGACGCTTAAAAATGCACTCTTATTCTTCATATCTCTTCCCTAGAATATTGATAACTTAATCTAAACATCGAACTTCACAACAAACATATTACTATGCTTCAAAGTGAATATAAGACATTGTCTTAGCAAGATTAGATTTCATTGCTTACTTTTGGGTAAGAGTATTAAAAGCCTTGGTGCATATAACAAGTCGAACTCGGTAAATACGGCGAGTCCATCCCAGAACTAATAATTTCCTATTTTCGTTAACCGTCGCTTGACTCAAACGCTCAGATAAGTGAACACGATGATTAGGCGCAACGCTGGCTAGATTTAGAAGATCAAAAAAGGCGAACCACTGGGTTCGCCTTCATCGTTTCATTCTATCTATTAGGTTGGCGTTCTTGGTTAACGGTTTAACCATTACCGGTGGCAAATATCCCAAACGTCATGACGTTCAATGCATCTGTCACGCCCTCTAGTGATTTAATCACGGTCTTAGTCGGTTGGTTATGACGAATAAAATAGCTTCCGATGCCTTTCTCACCGCCACTCTTAGCATCGCTTTCTGTTGTTTCTGTCGCTGCTACTTGAGAAGGTTCCACTGATTCTAGCTCTGCATTGGCGTGAGTTATCGTGTCTTTATTTGAATCAAGGTTAGTGAGTGGTTGATGATTAACGATTGATTCAGGGGAAGAATTAACGCTGGTCTCAGCATTTGTCTCCTTTGAAGTCTCGAGATTACTCTGTCCCTCTACGCTTTTCGACATAGCGTCTTCGTTGCTCAATGTATTGTCGTCTAGCTGATTATTACTCGTTGTAGAGCAAGCGGTTAAGAAAAACACACTAATGATGAATGTGACTAGGTTTCGCACCATGACGATAAGGCTCGAATTAATAAAACATTGTTCGATTGTAATTTATTTGTCTTGCTACATCCAGTCCCAAGTGGCTTAAGAGCGAGATTGATTGAATCTAAAGATAAAGTGGAAATGAAGTTTGACGCTAGAGCCTAATAGTTAGAAACCTCAATCAGATTGCCATCAGGGTCTCGAACGTAAACGGAGACAATTTTCCCCGTCGCACCTGTTCGTTGTATTGGTCCCTCTTCTATCACGACTCCTTGCGCTTTGATATGTTCGGCAACTTCAGCAATTGGCGTATTGGTAATAAAGCAGAGATCTGCACTACCGACCTGCACATGCCTTGCCTTTGGCTCGAACTCGCTACCACTGAGGCGTAAATTGATCTTCTGCGTCCCAAATGACAACGCCAACCTGCCCTCGCCAAATTCGATAGGCTTCATTCCAAGTACCCGTTGGTAAAAATCGACCGTAACTTGTAAATCTTTCACGGTTAATACCAAATGATCTAAATGACTGATTTCCATCATTACCTTCCTGTAACTAAGAGTGATAAGGGCTTATTGGCGGTGAGTTAGGTGGGCAACGTCATTCTACAACCCACATAACTCATAACAGAAATGTAGGTTGGAATTACTGAACTTAGCCTTCGTGCTTACTGAGCGTGTAGGAAACTAAATTATCATCACCTACCTTGAACACCCAAACATTCTCGCCATCTACAAACTGAAATTGATTGGTTGATTCAGTCAGCTTTAATTTCCCAATAAATTCAGACAATGCTGGCTCGCTGATAACGAAGCTTCCTTCTGAAGTATTCACATCCAGATCGTTATTCACTTCAATCTTCACGGTAGATTTAGGCAGAATGTCGGGTAACCAACCTCTGTCGAACAATCGCTCTTGTTTGGCTTGCGCATAAGTCGAGTACTCATCGCAGACCACATCGGAACAGCCAGACATTGAAACCAAAGCCGAAAATAAGACAGAGAGTAAAACGTTAATTTTCATTTAATTACCATAACTTGAAAGCTGGAGTTTGGGATCATGCGTTGCCATACAGCCTCATTTCCATTCACAAAATCCATTTTATAAATCAATCGTAATCAGCATTCAAATTAATTGACTTTATTTACACGTAGCCAGTGCTAGATAATATTCAAACCAAAGACGCCTTTTACATCGAACAATACCTTTTGCGTTCTTTCCCTAGAGACTTCGCTACCATTTCGTAAAATTTCGATGAGTTGCGCTTTGTCGTCCAACAGCTCTGCTCTCCTTTCACGAATAGGACGAAGCATCTCTTGCAGGCACTCTTCCAACACTTTCTTAGTTTGTCCATCGCCTAGCCCACCTCTTTGGTAATGCTCTTTTAGTTGACTGACATAGTTAGCGTCTGTGTGAAAAGCATCAAGATAAGTGAACACGATATTGCCTTCTACCTTGCCTGGGTCTTCAATTCGTAGATGATTTGGATCGGTATACATAGATTTAACGGCAGCTCTGATCTCTTTCTCTGTCGCACCCAAATTAATGGCGTTACCCATCGATTTAGACATCTTACTTTTACCATCGGTACTAGGGAGACGAGATGCATTGCTTAGAAGCGGTCTACATTCATTCAAGATTGGTTTGCCAGCGAGCGAGTTAACCTTTCTTACAATCTCATTGGTTTGTTCTAACATCGGCAGTTGATCATCACCGACAGGCACTAAAGTCGCGTTGAAAGCGGTGATGTCTGCCGCCTGTGAGATGGGATAAGTGAGGAAGCCTGCTGGAATTGAACGTCCAAACTCTTTGTTCTGAATTTCACTTTTGACTGTTGGATTGCGTTCCAAGCGAGCGATAGAAACAAGATTACTGTAGAACATGGTGAGCTCAGCTAACACCGGCAGCTGTGATTGCAGACAAATCGTGGTCTTCGCCGGATCAATTCCAACAGCAAGATAGTCAGCGACTACATTGAGAATGTTAGAAGAAACCTTCGAGGGGTTATGGGCGTTGTCGGTCAGCCCTTGCATGTCGGCGACCAATATCGTTTGGTCGTGAATATGCTGCAAAGAAACTCTTTGTTCGAGAGAACCGACGTAATGGCCTAAATGCAAAGGCCCAGTTGCTCTATCGCCAGTCAGAATGATTTCAGGCTTGTTGGTATTGTTCTTACTGCCAGCGCTATAGTTGCTGACCGCATCGCTGTTGCTATCAATATGGCTGTTTGAATGGGTTTTCATGAGGTATCTCCAAGTTAGAAAGGCTACTGGAGATAAAAAGAGGCGACATTTTTGATGACATTCTTAGCTACCGTCCAGCAGCTAAAGAATGTGAATATTCCGTGCTGCTCTATTAAGAGCACCACCAAAAGAAAATTGAAGTTGAAGCAGAATTAAATTTCATGGTTAAAACCTATCAACAATACAGACTAGCGACAACTGTTATTTACGCGCACCAGGAAAATAGGTTTTAAGATTAACAGGTTATAAGCTTAATCTTTACCGGAACACAGTTCAGTGATTCGGTCACACATGGCTTGGTTAACTGTGAAGTGGGTGTTGAGGAACGCTAGTTGGGCAAGTGCTGATTCAGCGGTGCGCTCGTAACCTTGGGTAAAGGTTGGTAGCAATTGGGCAAACTTAGGAAAGCGCGCTTCTAGCCTTCTATCCGACATAAACTCATCGACGAATTCAGGCTCAGAATGTTCAGTTTGATCCACAAGATCGATCAAACGATCAAGTGCGTAAGATTGAACGAACCGACTCCCAGCCAGCTTTTCGCCTCGATTATAACGAGACATGCCCACATAAAGATTGGTAAGTGCCTCACCAATGATCCACTCTTGGGAGTTAGCGTCTGACTCCCCTTTTACTGGTGGAACACA
This sequence comes from Vibrio sp. QJM3NY_26, assembly GCF_057786005.1. Classification (NCBI taxonomy): domain Bacteria; kingdom Pseudomonadati; phylum Pseudomonadota; class Gammaproteobacteria; order Vibrionales; family Vibrionaceae; genus Vibrio; species Vibrio sp. QJM3NY_26. The sequence goes on from NZ_CM173516.1 coordinate 1,790,848, forward strand.
ACATTGCGAATCAAATTCCGGTTGCTGCCAAACAATGCGCCCTTCAGCAAATGGTATATGCGCTAACTCGTGGGGTTCAAACACAGCAAATTCACAGAAGATTCCGTCAGCGTAAAGCACTTTATAGCCATCGACGGTGTTTCTCACCGCGTAGTCGATTGGGTGAATGTCTGAGAGCCAATGCAAGCTGTCTAAGAAATACTGCTTATGCCCCGTTTGTACTATCGCGAAAAAATCGACATCTGAATACTGATCAAGTCGTTCTGTTTCAATACCGACTGAACCTAACCCTAATAGAGCATGAGCCTTACCCGATGCTTCCAAAGACTCCCCAATAGCATCTAGACGCTGGAGTAATTTTTCTGGTGTGTTTGTGTGTCTTGTCTGCATCACTTTATCCGTTTGCATTGCTAAATCCCTATTAAGTTGAATGCCACTCAACCTAACTGATAGTTAGAACATCTAAGAAGCTTAATTTATAAAATGTGTGTTTTGGATAACGATCTGCGCAAGTTATTGTTTGAATAACGACTGAATTTAGGAGTAAAAAAGAGTGCATTCAACCGATAAACAACACTCTTCTATCATGACTTATCTTTTTAAATGCTTATATTTGTAACAGCTAAGCATCTACAAACAGCGAGCTTATAAACGCTTTAGGGCTAAACCTACGATTTTTCCAAGTAAGCGGCCATTTCTTCTTTCGGCACCATGCCTCCGCCAGTCGCCCACACAAGATGCGTTGCATTCGCTAGCGTCGACTCATCAATTTGTAGACGAGCAAGGTATTCGCTATTCTGCTCAACATGAATCACACCCGGCATGCCTGCGAGTGCTGAAGGCTCAAGTTGAATACCCTCTGCTTGGTTCAGTTCGCCTAGCAATTGATACATGCGCTCGTCGGTTAATGTGTAATAACCATCAAGCAAGCGCTCCATCGCGCGACCCACGAAACCTGAAGCCCGACCAACCGCTAAACCGTCTGCGGCGGTGAGGTTATCAATACCCAGATCTTGCACTGCGATCTCATCATGCAAACCCGAGTGAACACCGAGCAACATGCAAGGCGAATGGGTCGGCTCAGCAAAAATACAGTGCACGTTGTCACCAAATGCCATCTTCAAGCCAAATGCAACACCACCGGGGCCACCACCTACCCCACATGGCAAGTAAACAAACAAAGGATGCTGTTCATTAACCACAATACCCTGTTGCTCGAATTGCTTCTTAAGCCTTTCTCCAGCCACAGAGTAACCAAGGAACAGTGTTTTTGAGTTTTCATCATCAATAAAGAAACAGCGTGGGTCTTGTTCCGCTTCTTTACGTCCTTGTTCTACTGCAACGCCATAATCTTGTTGATACTCGACCACGTTAACACCGTGCTCTCGCAGTTTATTTTTCTTCCACGCTCTTGCATCAGCCGACATGTGAACAGAGACCGTAAAGCCCAATTTGGCACTCATGATACCGATCGACATGCCTAGGTTACCCGTTGAACCTACTGCAATGCTGTATTGTTGGAAGAAGTTACGAAACTCAGGTTCGAGCAACTTGCTGTAGTCATCGCTCTCACACAGTAACCCGGCTTCAATCGCAAGCTTCTCGGCATGCGTTAGTACTTCATAAATACCTCCGCGCGCTTTGATTGAACCTGAAATCGGCAAGTGGCTGTCTTTCTTCATCATCAAACGCCCTTTTATTGGCTGCTGATAATGAGCTTCTAATGCCAACTTCATTGCAGGGATATCGATAAGCTCAGATTCGATGATGCCATTCGTCACATGAGTTTCAGGAAATGCCTTCGCCAGATAAGGGGCAAACCTTTGTAACCTCAAACTCGCATCATGAATATCTTGTTCGCCCAATCCCACATAAGGTAAACCGCGCTCCAGAGTCGTCACATTTGGGTTAAACCAAACAACCTCTTCCAATGCAATCAATTGTTGAAGTAATGGGAAATCTGAGATGAGTTTATCGATATTCAATACGGTCATGGATTACCTTCTTTGGTAAAGCGCGCGCGACGCTGGTTCAGTCATTAGTAAACCTATTTAAACGGTATTTGTGTAATCATTCAATGACCTGTAGGCTAGCTTTTCTTCTCATAAGCAAACAGTAGAACAACCTATGAGCGCCTCTCTTCGTAATAGCATTTTCGTCATGTTAGGGATTCTATTCCTAGCACTTAACCTTCGAGGGCCTTTTACGAGCTTGGCTCCTGTGCTTTCTCAGGTTATGGAAGGCCTCAACCTTACGTCGTCGGCTGCTGGCTTCTTAACAGCTTTGCCACTGTTAACTTTTGCCTTATTTTCACCATTAGTCACCAAGATATCTCAACGAATTGGTCTAGAACCAAGCTTGCTCTTAGGCTTAGTTTTGATCACTTCGGGTATTACACTGCGCTCTTTTGGCGCAATTCCGACGTTATACATCGGCACAGTAATGATTGGACTTGGTATCGCGATTGGTAACGTGTTGTTGCCCGTTGTAGTGAAAATTAGCTTCCCTACTCGTATTGCGACAGTGACTTCTTTGTACATTTTTACGATGGGCATCGGTTCGACGTTAGGTTCAAGTTTGATGGTGCCGTTTTCAAATCTAACTTTATTCACGGTCACTGGTTGGCAATTAGCACTGTTAATGAACCTAATATTCCCAATATTAGCTTTGATGATCTGGTTGCCTAAAATCAGAAAGCGCTCTTCTTCAGCAACCAATAACAAGCATCAAGAAAAGCCGATTCCGATGAAGAAGATGATCAAGAGTGGCGTTGCATGGCAAGTGACACTAGCTCTTGGGCTTAACTCATTTACCTTCTATTCTTTGGCAGGCTGGCTTCCACAGATCTTGAACGACCTTGGCTACAGCGAAATCGATGCGGGTTACATCTACGGATTTCTACAATTTTCGACTATGGTTCCGGGATTGCTGTTACTGCCGTTCTTAGGTAAAAGCGATAACCAACAATGGCTCATTACGCTTTGTACTTCGAGTGTATTTATTGGATTGATTGGGCTGCTGTATTTGCCTGAGTTTGCGATCTTTTGGGTGGGACTGTTTGGATTAGCCAACTGCTCTACGTTTATTATCGCGCTTTCTTTTGTTGGCCTGAGAACATCGAATAGCAGCCAAGCCGCATCGCTGTCGGGTATGGCGCAAGGAATTGGTTATGCTTTAGCAGCAACAGGCCCAACGATGGTGGGTAAGCTTCATGCTCAGACAGATTCTTGGAGTGTTCCTATTCTGCTGATCGCATCTGTTGCCTTTGCGTGCACGATTTTCGCAGCACTGGCAGCACGAGATAAAAAAGTGAGCGTTTAGGACAAACAGAATTGTTATGGCGTCGCGACTCTATTGCTGACGACGGTTTTGATGTATTCGCTTGGCGACAAACCAAACTTCCCTTTAAAGCGCTGACTAAAACGCCCCTCCGATTGGTAACCGCAAGACTGAGCCAACATCGCCACATTCTGCTGCCCGTTTTGCATCAGATAAAGCGCATGACTCAAGCGAACTTCAGCCAGTACCTCACGATATTGCATGCCTTCAAGTTTCAATTTACGGATAAGCGTGGCGCGGCTCATCGCAAAGCGCTCTGCTACCGACTCTAACGGATGTTTCTCGTCCGGTGAATGTGAAAGGTAGTGGCTGAGTTTCTGGCTAAACGAGACGTTTGAGCTAATAAACAATAGATGCAGTACGCCCTTCTCGGCTAATTGCTGGTATAAGCCCTGCAACCAAAACTGCTGGGTCTCTTTACTCATGCTTTGTCTATCAAAGGAAAACAGAGCATTGAGTGAATCTTGTAAGCTACGATCCGCTTGTACTTTAGGCAGCCCCAGATCATTCGAGCGTTCCTCACTTAAATCAAGCATCGCCTGAGAAGGTTGGAATTGAAAGCTGAACACTCGTGATAAGAAGCGTCCTTTGTGAGGCATATTCTCAAAACTTAATGACGCTGATGCCTCACACAACAGCAGCTCAGAATGTGAGAGTTCTGCCGTTGAGTCTTTCCAAAACAGGCGCTTACTGCCTGTAATGATCTGAATAATACTAGGAGATAGAATCCTCACATTACGCAGTTTTTGTAACTGCTCTGCACGAAAGATCGTCACTTGATATTGATGATTCATCTCATCCCCCTTGTTTACTTATTATCAACGACCAGCTATCGCATCAATAACTGGTCGCTTTATTAGCGTGTGTCAATTATTAACGTGTATAAAGCTATTAACGTGTGTAAGTTGTAGTCAGTTTCGCTTTGTCTAGAGCCATGCTGTTCAACGTGAATCCAACCACAGCCGACGGCGTGTTTTCGTCTAGGTTGAGCTTATCCGTTGGCAATGCCCAAACCGTGAACTGGTAGCGGTGCATGCCATCTTTTTCAGGAGGACAAGCGCCACCGAAACCTACCGTTCCATAATCTATGCGGCCTTCTTTGCCACCCACTTTAGAGATGTCGACACCACGAGGTAGCTCGCTCACTGTTGCTGGAATGTCAAACGCGACCCAGTGCCAGAAACCACTTTCAGTCGGAGCATCTGGATCATAAGCCGTGATTGCAAAGCTTTTGGTTCCTGCTGGAGCATCTTTCCACATCAACTGCGGTGACAAGTTTTCGCCATCACAGCCCCAACTTGAATATTCAAACGTCTTCGCCATTGGGTGACCTTCTTGAATATCATTACTCGTTAATTCGAATGCCTGAGCCGAGCCAGCTGTTAAGATACTAAGTGCCAATACTGATTTAATGAGTGTTTTCATGGTGGTTCCTCTGATTAGGTATGAGCCCAGTATAGTCCCCTCCATTCGTTCAATAATGACAATAAGTACACAATAATCTAGTTTAATCCATCCAAATGATACTTACTGCATTTCCAATTTATTATTTTAAAACATGACCCACTTGACAATTTGTTGTTAAAGGAACACTTGTTGACATTCAGGTTACAAATCACGTCCAAAACTCTTTAGACTCGTCCCACGACTTTTAACGAGAATGATTGGATGCGTAGGTTTACCTTAGCTCTTTGCTTGATCTTTTGGCTCCCCACTCTAGCTAATGCCCAAAGTTTGCAAGACAAGTGGCAAACCCTGTATCAACTGAGCTGGCAATCATCCCCAATCCTAGTATCTCAACAAGAGTTGGCTCAGTATCCGAAAGTTCTGCTTCATGAACGTAGCCGCTATCCTGATTTCAACCAATTCAGTTGGGACGACATCGCAGCGTTAGCGTCAATACAAGATCACTGCCGAGCGATTGAAAGCGATAACCCTTCATTACATGACGCCATCGAGTTTGAGCTCGCTTTGTGTCAGCAACAAGCATTGGATTCCATTTGGTTTGCTGCACACTCCAAACGACACCCTGCAGGTGGCAGTTTTGCTGATCGTTATTTAGCAGCTTACCCAGATGTGACCGAGCAGATACGCCCATTTTTGAGTCTTACCAACCCTCTACACCCTTTATATAACCAGCTAGAAAACCTAAGTGCACAAGGCAGAGAAGCACTGCTCAGTGGGTACCGAGCTTGGCAACAGGACGATGTGCTTTGGTTAAGTGGCGAACAAGGCTGGAAAGCCATTCCCTTAAATGTTTGGCAACCTATTGCAGAGCAGCAAGAGGTGTCTTTGACGGGTGAAACCTGCACTTTTCGTTACAGCAACGTCTGCTTAAGCGAACCTAGCAATGACAATCTGATCATGAAAACGTTGATCTTTACATTGCTGTTAACGTTGCTTTCCGGACTCGGTAGAGTCTTATACCTAAGAACAAAACAACGAAAAGAGAGGCAGTTCGTTTTACAGCTTCTTACTCATGAACTTCGCACGCCCATTACTAGCCTAGGTCTAACCGTCGAAATGTTTAGAAATCGCTACGATGACTTTTCTGATGAAACTCAAAATGCGGTTTGGCGTTTAATATCCGACTATCAAAGGCTCTCTCAGCTCACCGAAAACAGTAAAGTGTATCTAAGTTCGGATCAGTCAGAACCTTTGTTGAAGCAAAACGCTTCATTAGAAGAGTGGCTCGATCATGTATGTGAAAAGCACAATATCGAGTATCAATGTGATTCAAGTGATGCTGAACTTAACCTACCGTATTACTGGCTAACCATCTGCTTAGATAACTTGATTAAGAACGCTAAACAGCACGGTATAGGTGAGGTTTTGGTCAAGGTAGAACTCGCTGATAAGCTCAGGATTGAGGTGCAAGACGAAGGTCACTTCCCTTCTTTTCTGCAACGGTTAGTATCTCGAGCAACACCGAATATCAATCACAGACAAGACAACATGGGCATTGGCCTCACAATTGTCGAACACTTGATGAAACAAGCGAATGGCCGCCTCATTATTCTTCGTAACCCAACCCGATGTATTTTGGAAATAGCTTATGAACACCCTACTGCTGATTGAAGACGACCATCTACTTGGACAGGGCCTCGTCAGCTTCTTTGAGTCCAATGGTTACCAATGCCTTTGGGCGAAGGATTCAGAGAGTGCCAGTAAGCAATGGTTCCGAGCCGATCTAGTGATACTGGATCGACAACTCGAAGACGGTGACAGCTTGCGACATTTGCCGAATTGGTTACTGCTCAAAGCCCTACCAGTGATTGTGTTAACGGCTAAAGTGGAAGTCCAACAACGCGTAGAAGGCTTAATGGCAGGTGCCAAAGATTACGTCACTAAACCTTTCTCGAACGAGGAGTTGCTTGCTCGAGTCATTACCCAACTTCGTCCGTTAGGGGTGAGCCACTTAAATTACGCAAATATCCAAATCAACTTATCGGAACGAATCGCTTATCTGGATGAAAGCCCGATCACGTTAAAACCTAAAGAGTTCCAGTTATTGGTCTTGTTTGTTCAGAACCAAAGTCGTGTGTTTCATCGTGATGAGTTACTCAATAAGATTTGGGGTTATCAAGCCTTTCCAAGTACCCGAACCGTGGATAATCACATACTGCGCTTGCGCCAGAAGCTGCCAACCCTAAAGATCGAAACACATCGCGGCGTTGGTTACCGCTTAGCTGGGGAATCATAATGAGAGTCACTTCGTTAATCGCATTGATCTGCGCTTTGCCGTTTGCGTGTCACGCCGCTTGGTTTACCAACACGCCATTACAACATACGTATCAATCTCTGCTTGATGAACAACCTCAAGTCGCGTGGCAAGAGCTTCAAATCGCACTCAATCAACAAACACTTGATAGCGAGCTTTGGTTGCCAGTTAAACAAGAGATACTGAGCCAAACTCAATGCGGAACTTCACTAAGACAAGACATTGAGACGAAACATCACATTCAAGTTAGCTTCATTCGACGCTACGGCCTGTCATCGCAAGGTTATCAAATCAAAGTCGCTGCAGAACAACTCAGTGAAGACATGAAAATCCAAACACAACCTATCTCTCTAGTTTCCCCAAGAGGTAAGATCCTTCTCGATGGACAACTCGCTTCTAACAATGAGTATCAAGAGATTGAGACCAGTGAAATGTTTATCAAACCCGAATCTGGTGTTTATCAACTAAGGATAGGTTCGAACCACTATCCTATTGTTGTCGCTTTAGACAACAGCAAGCGATGGTTAACACTCGAAAGTAAACTCAGCGAACCACATATCGTGATCACGCCACCGAAGGTGATCGACAACTGCCCTAACGCCAATGTGAGTTGGCAATGGTTCGATGAGAACTACAACCTGTTAGGCTACAAAGTGCCAATCAAGACAGCGCAAGCACCCGTTCCCACAGAAAGCCCACTAGGGACTAATGCCAAACACTTGAGTGCTTCGGTTGAAATGTTTGAATACCAAGGCGCGATTGAAGTCCAATATGTGCAGCGTGTCGCGGTGCCTTTCTAATGGAATGCATTCAGAAGAAGATTAGAAACTAGGTAATGCAGAAAATAGAGACATATAGGTGACAAAGCACTAGCGCTACTTGGGTGTAATAACCGTACTTACCCTTTACGGAATCTAGATATGCTCAGCGTACGTCACCCACTCAATCTTTCTACTTGTGCCATTGTGGCTTTAACAACAGCTTGTCTGTTTTCATCCAATGCACAAGCGAGCCAAATAACGCTAACCACTATTAGCACCAGCAGCGTTAGCGGAAATAGCATTAGCGGCAGCAGTATTCGCGACAACGCTAACACCGCCACTAACAATACAGTCTCTATTTCATCGAATACTTTAGAGATAGATTGGAACGGCTTAAGCGTTAACAGCGGCGCTCTCACCGTTGATAGCCAACCACAGAAAGCGACCAATCTAGTCATTGGTCTTTCCGATAAAACTAACTCAGCAAAGACCGCAACTTGGACCTTAGTACCTAGTGGGATAAACATTGAGGCAGAACTAAATCAAGATCAACTCACTTTTCAGTTCAGCTTCCCTTCAAATATACAGGTGAAACGTAACCAGCCCGTAGAGTTGGCGTGGTTTGATCTTGCAGAACAACAAACTCAGACCCTATTTCTTCCTTTTAGCGAAGGCATGCGTGTACCTACAAATAACAAGCTTTGGGGTAGTTACCTAGTCGACAACCATTCTGGAAGCAACACCACTCAAGACCTAAAGATGCCTTTTGGGACAGCACAACAGAACGACCACTTCATTAGCTATCAGATGATTAATGCAACCAACAATCAACTGCTCTTTTCAGATGCATCCTCTAATGCTTCCTCAAATACAAAGACCAAAATTGATATGAAGGCATCACACCAATTTACGATGCTCAATCAGTCACAGCCTTTTATTGTTCGTATCACCCTCGGAGACTCGTGGTTAGATGGTGCCAAACAATACCGAGATTGGCGCATCAATAATGACCAGTCTGAAACACTTGTAGCAAAGCAAAAGCGCAATCCAGATGTGAGTAAGTTGATCGGCGCGAGCCACGTTTATTTGTTTGGCAAAGATCCACTAAGCGTCCAAGATGTAAGCGACTGGTGGGGATTGAAAAGCTGGTATCTAAAGGGCTCAAAACTCAACGTTTCCAAGGAAGCAAAAAGAGAGCTTTCATCACTCTCCAAGGGTAAAGATTGGTTCAGTCAGTACCACAAACAGTTATTGTTGGACTCTATTAGCCAGTCGTTGCAGGTGTTATTTTCAGTCGGTAATCCGACACTCGAAAACAACACGATTAAAGCTCAATACGTGGCAGCGCAGAATAAGAAGAACTGGTTGCTAGAGCACGCTTCCCCTTACCTAAACTCGTCAGACACTTGGGGACAAGCGTTGTCTTCAGACATGGTAACCAATCTAAATAAGGCAGGCTTAAACAAACTTTGGCTCGGATTTGATAATTGGATGCCAGCATTCTATCAACCTAACGCTGTGGGTCTGGCAAAACAGTCAGGATATCTGGTCGGCACCTATGACTCCTACAACACAGCCATTCCTGCGAAGCTGAACGACAACTGGCTAACCGCTCAATTACCAGAGCCAATGCGTCAAAGTTGTGCCATTGAACTAGCGGATGGCAGCCTAAAAAAAGGGTTTCGAGGTAACGGATTCTATCTTAATCCGAATTGCCATTTAGATTACGTAAAGCAGCGCGCTCAAGACATTATGAAATTCGGCAACTTCAACAGCTTGTTCTTAGATGTTGATGCAACCGCCATGGCACGTGAGGATTACAGCGGCTCTATAGACAGTCATAGCAAGAGTCATAGCAACAGCAATGGTAATGGCGATACAAACGAATCGGATATGCTTTCTGCCTTCAACAACCGAATGCAGTGGCTAAGCGAGCAACCATCGTTAGTATTAGGATCTGAAGACGGCAACAGCCTAACAACAAAAGGCATCGCGTTTGCGCACGGCTTAGAAACGGTTGGTTTTGGTTGGACAGATAAAGACATGAAAGAGAACCGCCGATCTCCCTATTACTTAGGTCGTTGGTACCCAGACCACAAGCCTGACTTCTTCTTTAAACCCTCCGAGGTTAAAGAGCCCTACAAGTCGCTACTGTTTTCGCCACAATATCGAATTCCGCTTTACCAAGCCGTTTTCCATGATGAAGTAATCAATACGCACCATTGGCACTCAGACAGCCTTAAGTTCACCAATATACAAGCAAATCGTGACTTAAGCGCCATGCTGTATAACACGCCACCGATGGTTCACTTGACCAGAGATGAAGCTTTATCAAGTTCAAGCCCGAGAATCAGAGCATTGAAACACTATCAAAATGGCTTTGAACCGATGCACGAACAGTTATGGGATAAACAGTTGGTCGATTTCGACTGGTTAGATAAGAACGGAGATGTTCAACAAACCGAGTTCAGTGACGGGAGTAAGATCATTGCCAACTTCTCCAACAAGACCTTTCGTCACGATAACGTTGATATTGCGGCCCTGTCGGTCAAAGCTATATTGGCGAATGGACAAGTCGTCGATTGGCAGTCAACTTATCATTAGCTTCGATACGGTTTAGGCAAAAACGATTAATAGGAAGCCTAAGCACTTATTTACCCGCTAAGGTTATCCCCGTTACTTTTGCTTCCTATTTTGAAAGGCAGTCAGTAGATAGTCGATAAAGACCTTTTTACGTTTCGGCATCAACTGTCTGTCTGCATACACTAGGCTTACTGAAACTTCTGGCATCTCATACTCAGGTAACAAACGAATCAGCTTCCCTGTCTTGAAGTGCTCACGACAAATGAATTCAGGAAGCACCGCCAAGCCGAGCCCATCCACACACGCTGTTAGGCATGCCGTGATGGTATTCACCCGCAACTGACACGGTAGATCGATCAAAATCGACTCTCCGCCTTCTAATTGCAAATGCCACTTAGGTAGACGTGCCGCCTTGTTCACCACCTCAATCATCCTAAATGGAGGCTTAAGGTCATCGGGTGAAGAGATTTCACCGAACTGTTCTAAATACTCAGGGCTGGCTACCAATACACGCTTCGATGTTGTGAGGTAGCGAGAAACCAAGCTCGAATCCACCAGCTCACCAATTTGCGCGTAAAGATCGATCCCCTCCGCAATGATGTCGACTTCTCGATTCGACAGTTCTAAGTTCAAAGTCACGTTTGGGTGCTCTTTTAGGAAACTGTGGATGTATGTGGCTAATACTTGATGTCCCAATTCGACAGGCAACACAACATTCAACTGCCCTCGGATCAAATCCTGATTGGCAGAAACCTCTAACTCAGCTTGGTTCATGATCTCTTGCATCTGCATGCTCGACTGATAAAAGCGCTCACCCTCTGGCGTTAAAACTAAACTTCGTGTCGAACGAGTGATCAACCTCACACCTAGGTGCTGCTCGAGCTCATCAAGCTTTCGGCTGACGGTCGACTTGGTCATGTTCAATGCTTCAGCTGCGTGCGTGAAACTCCCACAATCAACAACTTGTGTAAAAACAGTCACAGCATTTAAGTCCATCGTATTTCTCCCAAAGCTATATTAGTAAGATTTTTGCAACAGTGTTTCCCTTTTTTCCTATCTTATCAATCAATCGAATTCATTTACAATTCGTTACATCTAAATAAAAACAAAATGAGAAATAAAAAATGACAGAGAACAATAACGCTTCGCAATCAGTAAGCACAAAAAAACGTAAAAAAGCTCCGCTTATTGCTACTGCGATCATGCTGTCATTAGGTCTTGCTGGTGCCGGATATTGGTACGGCTATGGCCAATACTTTGAATCTACCGACAATGCCTACCTACAAGGCGACATCACTAATATAAGCCCGAAGGTGTCGGGTTATATTGTTAAGTCTTACGTGAGTGATAACCAATCGGTTAAACAAGGTGACTTGTTGGTTCAAATCGATGATCGTGATTACCAATCTGCACTTGCTCAGGCGAATGCGCATTTAAGCGTCGTTCAATCAAGCGTACACAACCTTATCGCTCAACAAACGTTACAACGTAGCCAAATAAATCAAGCCGAGAGCCGTGTTGATTCCGCACAAGCTGAATACGAGCGTGCAATCCAACAAGTCGTGCGTTCTCGCAGCTTATTAAAGCGCAACTATGCTTCGCAAGATGAAGTCGACAGCATGGTCGCACAACAAAAAGTCACCCAAGCAGAACTTGAAGAAGCAAAAGCAAACCTCGTCGCAAGTAATGACCAACTAATCGTGATTGCGAGTGAAATCGAACAAGCAAACGCATCCGTGACTGAAGCTCAAGCACAAAGAGATCAAGCACAACTTAACCTTGATTACACCAAGGTTTACGCGCCAGCGGATGGCGTGATTGGTAAACGTAGCGTCCGTGAAGGCTTGCTGATTCAAGCAGGCGCGCCACTTATGAGCTTGGTACCAAACAACCAAGTGTGGATTGAAGCTAACTTCAAAGAAACACAGCTAAGCGGCATTCACAAAGGCCAAACGGTAGAAGTCGAACTAGATGCCTTTCCGGGTCAGCCACTTGAAGGCGTGGTAGACAGTTTCTCTCCTGCGACTGGCGCCAAGTTTGCGCTACTGCCACCAGAAAACGCGACCGGTAACTTTACTAAAATCGTTCAACGTGTACCGGTGAAAATTACCATTCCAGATCAGCAAGAATTGAAAGGTAGATTGCTTCCTGGTTTGTCTGTGGTAGCGACCATCGATAAACGAGGCTAGATCATGAGTAACGCTGGTGTTGTCACCCACACTAATGATGATGGAGTGGTTTCTAGACGCCATTGGATCGCCCTATTTGGCGGTTTGATTGGCGCGTTTATGGCGATCTTGGATATTCAGATCACCAACTCGTCTCTCAAAGATATTCAAGGCGCGCTGTCTGCCACCTTAGATGAAAGTTCATGGATCTCTACGTCTTATCTAGTCGCAGAGATGATTGCTATCCCACTCAGTGGTTGGCTTTCTAAAGCGCTCGGTAAACGCCGTTATATCACGTGGACGACGGCCATTTTCACCATTTCATCTTTGCTGTGTTCGTTCTCTTGGAATATGACCTCGATGATCGTATTCCGAGCGATGCAAGGCTTCAGTGGTGGCGCTTTAATCCCGCTTGCTTTCTCGTTAGTGATTCAGTTATTGCCTGTTAACAAACGGGCTGTGGGTATGGCACTGTTTGGCGTAACCGCGACCTTTGCTCCATCGATCGGCCCAACATTTGGTGGTTGGCTGACGGAGAACTTTTCATGGCACTATATTTTCTACATCAATATTCCGCCTGCTTTGCTTGTGATCACCATGATCCGATATGGCTTGGATGATGAAAAGCTCGACCTTGGCACGCTGAAAAAAGCGGACTGGTTTGGTATCGCCACCATGGCGTTAGGGCTAGGTTGTTTGGAAGTGGTACTAGAAGAAGGTAACCGTGAAGAGTGGTTCAGTTCGAGCTTTATTATTGGCTTGAGTATCGTGTCGGCGGTGAGTTTGGTTTACTTTGTGATAAACGAACTCCAACACAAAAAGCCATTGGTTAACCTGCGGCTATTGCGGGATGGGCAGTTTGCTATGTCTTGTATCGCCTATTTGATTTTGGGGATGGCATTGCTCGGCTCTATCTATGTTCTGCCGATGTATCTCACTCAAATTCAGCAATATAACGCGATGGAAATTGGTGAAGTGCTAATGTGGATGGGTTTCCCACAACTTCTGATATTCCCAATTGTGCCCAAGCTAACACAGATAATTAAGCCTAAGTACTTGGTGACCTTTGGCTTCGCAATGTTCGGTTTCAGTTGTTACGTGAATACGCACATGACAATCGATTTTGGTGGCCAGCAGCTGATTTTGTCTATGGTTCTGCGTGCTATCGGTAGCCCATTTATTATGGTTCCGCTGTCTTTGGTTGCCATGAAGAACATCAGCAAAATGGACACGCCAGACGCATCAACGTTAACCAACGTGATGCGAAACTTAGGGGGCGCTTTCAGCATCGCGATTATCGCTACGCTATTGGATAACAAAACCCGTGAGCATCTGGCTCACATCAAGGAGTCGCTACCTTCTGTGAGTCAACTCGGTTGGCAGACGCTTCAGCAACAACAGGCGTTTTTCATTCAGTCAGGAAGTGATGCCGCAACGGCGATGCAACAAGCGCAAGCAAGCTTACTTGGTACAATGCAACGTGACGCTGCCATCATGGCTTACAACGATGTGTTCTTAATGATGACGGCGTTCTTGGCTCTAGCGGCAGTATTGATTTTGAACATGCGTGATTAGCGCTAGTTTTTTAGTAAGTAAAACTTCAAAAAAGACTACATTTCAAATAAACAATCGTGTAAGAAAACAGAGAGGTAAGCTTATCGGCTTACCTCTTTTTTATTTCTAAAACACGGATAACCCCACAAAAATAAGGTAAACGTAACCTGCGTTTGAAGGCTTTCATAAATGTTATCGAATACTCTTTAATTACCAATAGTTTATTGAGTGTTTGTATGTGATATAGGCACCTTGACAATGTGCAACCTGACACCTAAATTAAACATAACATTTGGTATTGAGGAAAATGGATTTGACCTTACCAACAGACCTGCGGGTTTTGATTGTCGACGACTCTAAGAGCGCAACAATACTTATTAAGCAGCAACTCTCGAGCTTGGGCATTTCACATGATTGCATCTTTATTGCGACCGATTATCGACAAGCCATCAAGGCGGTCGAGACGCACTCATTTCATGTACTCCTCATTGACTACCACTTAGAGCAATCCTTCACGGGGTTTGAGCTTTTGGGGATCCTCTATCGAAACAGGCTCATCGATCATACAGTCGCCACGATTCTTGTTTCTGGGGATATGCGTCAGGAAACCGTATTGACGGCCCTTTCTGGCGAAGCACATCACTTTGTTTCTAAACCGATCAATACTCAATCTTTAGGCAAGAAGATTCAAAGTGCTGTGTCCGTTTCGAAGAAACTCACCCAACTGAATGACTTGTATCCGATCACTAATCTGGAACGATTGACACAAGCGTTAGCGATCTCCCCGAATGGCAATAGCGTTCAATTTGAAGCGACGTTGATTGAACACTTAATCGGAGGTAAAGAATGGGATTTGCTTTCAAGTACAATCAACAACTCGAACACGAAAATGCACCCGACCAAATTAGTCGCAGAGGCATTAATTCTAGACAGCTTGGGTAAACCGAACCTAGCCATAGAAAAGCTCCACAATTACCTGATTGCTCAGCCGTTGTCATTAAACGTTATTGATTGTTTAAGCTGCATTTATGAAAAACATAATATGTTACTGCCCGCGCTTAAACTGGCCATAAGAGCGTTTGAAATGACGCCTAGCATCAGTCACCGTGCGATAAGAGCAATCGACTTGGCAGAAAACGTCGACAACACCCTGATGCTTATCAAGCTTGGTGAGATGTACGCGACGCATATATCGTCTGCCGACATTGATATTATTCATTCCATTAGCGCTCACTTCAGTTCACTAAAGGCGACCTACCAACGTGAGACTCAATTAAAGTACAAACGTATTCTGCTGGAACATGCTAATCAATTCACAGAGTTGGTAAACCTCAAACTTCCCGTAAAACAACAGCAACAAGTTCTGGCCAGCCTTGCCCTATTTCAAAGTAATATTTTACTCATTGAGAACAGCCCTCAAGTTGCTCACAAGAAAGTGATTCGAGCCTCGACACTGTTAGCAAATAACTTTTACAACCAACCCACTCACTTATTGCTTCAATTGCTACCTCTTTTAACTCACTTTGGCGAGTACTCCCTGTACCACTTAGTTGCAGAGTGCCTAAAAGCTCGAGGGGAGACAATAAACCATCAACTCGAATCAAAAGATGTAGACCCTTCTACTTGTGTAAATATCGAAAATTCCGATTCCATCCAAGAACTAAAGGACTACATTCACAATTACCCATATTCAATTGCGGCGAAACTTGACTATATATATGCCGTCCATAAAGCTCATATAGAAGAAAACCTTAGACACGAATACTTGAAACAGCTCGCACAGCTAGAGCTTCCACCAAGATGGAGCCAATGGCTCAGTGATTCATTAAGATCTGGTTTTTCTACTAAGCCGCCCAGCCCATTTTCAACATACAGCCGACAGGAGTCTATATGCTAGATTTTGATGCCTTAAATGCCTACTTAGATAATGACAAAGAAGTGATTTTCGCTGTGTTGTCTGTGTATCAAGAAGACCATGGCAATTCATTAGAAGAGATACAAGAACTGGTACAGCAACAGGATTGGGGCAAGCTTCATTTTACCGTGCACACATTAAAAGGCATATTAGCCAGCTTCGGCGAAGAAACCGCCACCGTGGCCTTAGAAAGAGTCGAGCAAAACACACTTAATAAGCTTGCACCTCAAGATGATGATCTTTCTGTTATCTACAGCGAAATGAAGATCATCAACAAACAAATCGATGAGGTGCTCAGCACCTATTAGTCAATTCACTGAGCTTTTGTAATAGCTTTTAGTATTCCGTAACAGCTTTTAGTCTCCACTAATAGTTTTATAGTTTTACGCAGCAAACAATGTCAGCTGAACAGGTTAAAGAGCTGAGGTACTTTGGCAACATGGAACCTCGACTCTTGCCACGTTCTCCTCATTTTCCCTATCAATTATATAGCCGCCCGCTCCTATAAATTCACTCGGTTTATCTACATACGCCAATGCATAACACATACTTTATAAGCTATGCATGTTCATGTTTCCTATGAAAAACCGACACGTTCGATGAGATGTAAAATGGTTAAATACTTGTAGATCTTTTTGTGACGTAAGTATACGAAATTGCATTTTATTTATTGGTAAAGAAGAAACTGTTATCTACACTCTAATGAAACCAAGCGTTAATCACTTGGTGGCATAATAATAAAATAAAAAAATAAAACGTTCAGTCGGCTAAAAAAGGACAAGGAAATGAACAATGACAGTTTTGCTGCGTTTCAAGGGTTCACGGATGACACACCCATTAAAGAATCATTTTCTACCACTGCAGAACCTTATGCTCACTATCTAAAGGATATTGTGGGGATTGATCTGCTGTCGCGTGAAGATGAGGTGTATTACGCAAAATTGAATCGCGCTGGTGACAAGCAAGCACGTGACATCATGATCGAATCAAACCTGCGACTTGTTGTAAAAATCGCAAAGAGTTACCTAAAACGTAAAGGCAACAACTTCACGCTGCTCGACCTTATCGAAGAAGGTAACATCGGCTTAATCAAAGCAATCGATAAATACGATCCCGAACCCGGTTATCGCTTTTCGACTTACGCCGTATGGTGGATTCGAGAGAATATTGAAGCGGCATTGATGAACAAAGGTCGTACTGTCCGATTGCCCGCCCACGTATGCA
This sequence comes from Vibrio sp. QJM3NY_26, assembly GCF_057786005.1. Classification (NCBI taxonomy): domain Bacteria; kingdom Pseudomonadati; phylum Pseudomonadota; class Gammaproteobacteria; order Vibrionales; family Vibrionaceae; genus Vibrio; species Vibrio sp. QJM3NY_26. The sequence continues at coordinate 1,808,113 of NZ_CM173516.1, forward strand.
AAGAAATAAACAGCCTCGCGTCCAAGAAGCTCGATGTAAGTAAAAAAATGAGTAAAGAGATTTCTATTTCAGAGTTGTCAGACAGCTCTGGCGTAAAGGCAAAACGTGTCGACCAACTCGTGGCGCTTAGCGGGTTTATTGACGTAACAACAACGGTTGGTATCAGCCACGCACCGATAGTACTTGAACAGTGTGAAAGTGAGTATATCCCTGACCCGCAAAAAGATTGTGAAGATCAGTCTTTTACCCAAGCTCTAGAGCAAATCATAAACACACTGCCACCCAAATTACAGAAGGTTCTCATTCACCGTTTTGGTTTCTTTGATAACAAGGTGAAAACACTGTCTGAGGTGGGACAAATGCAAGATGTAAATGTTTCTAATGAGCGTGTTAGACAAATGCAGAAAGAAGCAGTCGAGAGAATTCAAAAACGACTCAAATTTGATGGTTGGGTGTAAGTCTCAACCCTACTGAGAAGTTATAACGACAGGAAAGAACAATAACGTTAGACAAAAGCATCGTTAATTGAGAGCAACAACGTTAGGTAAAAAGAACCTTAAGGGTGAGCCTCAAAGCTTGCCCTTTTTGTTTGCCTGATTCGCTAGAAAAACAAAAAGATCGTAAGCACACGAACCGTAAGTCGCTAATGGCTAATGGCTAATGGCTAATGAGAAGTGCCACAGCATTCACTTACCTTAAAGAAGTGACTCGCTCACTGCGTAAAATGAGATAATTGATGTAAGTGGTTTCAAGGCAATCTTGTTCCCACACAGATAAAATCCGTTTGGCCGCAAAATAATAATCTTTGTTTCTCAACAGCATCCCAACGGTGCCGCTGAGCTTTTCAAATCGAACGTGATCGCTCGCAGAGATGTAGTCATCTTCACTTTCAATAATGGGTGCTAAACCATCAGCAAACCAATTATTCAATATTTCTCGCATCTCTAATTCAGACTCAGGCACATCCACACTCGACAACTCACGATGTTGAGGTGGCGGCACGATGTACTTCGACGCTTGCGGTGAACTAACATAACGATACATGTCGTCCCTCCTTTCTAACTAACTCGTCTAATAATTAAGGACATTTTTATCTGTTCTCAAGTTTATTTAACGAAACAAACAATATTATTTAGAAGAACAAGCAAGAAAAAAGCCATGTATCAATAACCCTACATGGCTTTAATGAGGGCAACTTTACGCTGCCCTATCTACTTGTTGGTTTAGACTAAATGTCGGTTCAGACTAAAACTAAGCCCTCTCGATTAAATCGAGCTTTGGTCGAAGTCGTTGCCTTGATCGGTTCCAGTTTGAGAATCTGAATCGAAGCTTCCAGAGTCATCCGTGAAGTCAACACCTTGATCTTGACCACCTGAACTTGTCCAGTCGCTGCCTCCAGATTCCATACCCGCCATGTCCGGTTGCTGCTCTTGCGTAGAACCTTGCATGGTGTATTGATCATCGACCTCAACTTCAACAGAACCGCTAGCACCGTCTATTGAACTACCCAATTCGTCGTAACCTTGGAATTGGATCTCGCTAGTCCCTTCGTAACCTTCTGGAAGTTCAACGGATACAGGCTGCTCTAGGTTGCCACTGATTGTGAAGCTACCATCACCGTTATCCAGTGCGTTGCTCACAGTAGCGCCCTCAGGTAGACCAGACATATCAGCGTAATCAACCGATTCGTTACCACTTACCTCATCTGGAATCGAGATAGAGATGGTATCACCCGGTGCCGCGGTTATATCTGCTGTACTGTCTTCAGTTTCAGCATCTTGAGCTTGGTCATCAGCTTGTTGAGCCACTTCCACTTGTTGCTCTTCTGTTGCTTGAGCAGCTTGGACTTGTGGTTCATCACTTTGTACTGAATCATCTTCAACTTGGATGCTTAAGCTATGACTTGATACTTCACCGCCGTCGTTAACTTCAACATTCATCGCTAAGTTGCCATCGAAGTCTTCGTTCGGCCAGTAAGTCCACTCACCTTCACCTGATTCGGCAAAGAAGCCAGCATCGTTCGCGTCTGCAACATCAACAACTTGTGCAGAATCACTCACGCCCAACTCATCCACCAGCTGTGCATCCGTGATAGTTAGTGAACCATCATCAGCTAAGGCATAACCTTCACTCGCCGCTGCTTCATCTCCGCCTTGGATATCCACATTGAAGAAGCTTTCGATGCGATTTTCGCCATCGGTCGCTATAAATCCAACTTGAACATCATCGGTGTAGTCTTCAGCAGGTGTGAATTGATAGTTACCTTGGTTATCGCTCTCAATTACGCCCTGACCTTCCATCAAGCTTACTGACTCAATGCTCATGCTATCGCCTTCTGCATCGCTCAGGTTCGCTAACATGTCTTCATCAGTGAACGACAAGGTTGCATCAGCTGCGATTTCCGTCGTTGTGATGCTGTTAACTTCTGGTGCTGCATTCTCTTGTGAGTCGCCTTCTTTCACGACTACGCCAGTTTGCTCATCATGAAGCACGCCATCTTTATCAACTACGTACGCAATGTCTGCTTCGCCCGTGAAGCCTGGTGCTGGTGTGAACGTCCAAGTGCCATCGCCATTATCGACAATCTCACCTTGGCTGCGGTCAGCAAGATGAACCAGTTTCACTTCATCATCGCTGTCAGCATCCACATTCTCAGCCAAACCGATTAGGTCGTCCGCCGTTAGGATGATGGAATCACCCGCTACGGTTTCGAAATCACCAGAATCGATGCCATCTTCAAACGCTTCCGGCTCATCTCCGTAATCAACCGTTGTTGCGCTAACCGTTACGAAGAACTCACCATGGAAGTCTTCAGGAGGCGTCATTTGAATGTTTGAGATATCCCAATCGAACAGGTCGATGTATTGACCCGGCTCGGTGATCATCACGGTATTCACACCATCTGTTACCTCGAATCCAACAGGGAAACCTGTCATCACTAGGTTACTCAGTGTCTCTGAGTCATCGACTAGGCCAACATTCAGTCCTAAGTGACCGGTTTCATCCTCACCGAACACCAATGGACCGTCATGGTCAGTTGAAATAACCGCGCCATCTGCGACAGGACGTACGAACACAGGAACATCGAGAACGGTTTCAAACTCACCGTCACTCACGACAACTTGTAGGTCAGAAACACCCGCAAAGTCGCCTGTTGGTGTGAATGTCCACGTACCATCACCGTTGTCTGTTACTTCTCCGCCATCTTCACCGTCTGCGGTGATAATGCGAGAAACAACAAGGTCAGCGGTATCAATGTCACCGAACAAGTTCATCAAGTCGCCAGCATCGAAGGTGAACGCGCCATCTTCGTCTGTGGTCATCATTGCGTTGCCGACATTGAATGGTGCGTCGTTAACCGGAATGACATCCACATTCAGCGAGCCATCAACCACTTCTTCGCCGTCAGTCGCTTGATAACCCAGTTCTACCAAGCCATTGAAGTCTTGCGTAGTCACTAAGTGATACATGCCGTCTGGTTGCTGAGTTAAGGTCGCGTTCGCTGGAGCTCGAACTGTGATGCTTTCAATGCTGATATCGTCGCCATCAAGGTCTGTCACTTGATCCGCGATGTAAGCTGGGTCAATCACCATGACCACATCTTCTTCGCCTTGCATCTCAATCATTGGTGCTTCAGGTGCATCATTCACTGGCGTGACATCGATGTTGCCGTCGACTGAAATTGTCTCTTGGCCATCGCTAACGTTAAACGTCATTGGCACATCGCCATTGAAGTTTTCGTTTGGCGTAAATGACCAAGTACCATCTTCGTTGTCTAGCAACTCACCCAAGCTAGAGTCGATTTGTAGACCAGAAGCTGACAGCTCATCTGCGGTGTTATCGATGTCGGTAGCTTGAGCTAACAACATGTCTTGTGTGATAATAATGGTGCTGTCTTCGGCTGTGGTTAGTTTCACATCCTCCGACTCTGGTCCATCGTTCACAGCCAGAACTTCGATACCTGCCGTTGTTGTTGCAGTTGCACCGTCATCATCGGTCACGACCACATCTAGGCTGATATCACCATTAAAGTTCTCGTTTGGCGTGAAGGTCACAGACCCATTATCGTTTTGAACCAAGGTGCCGTCAGAGCCTGAGTAAGTCACGCTTTCAAGCGACACTTCACCATCAACGTCAGAACTGTTAGCAATCAACTGTTCAGGGCTAATGGTAATCGTGCCATCTTCGTTCATTTGGTAAGACGTAGAACCCGCTACCGGCGCATCATTCACATCCGTTACCGTCACATCAATATTGGCATCGACTGTTTCAGTGCCATCAGTCACTGTGAAGCCAAGGTTTACATCGCCATTGAAGTTCTCGTTTGGAGCAAAGCTATAAGTGCCATCGCCATTTTCAGTGAACACACCTTCTGCGCCCGTGTAAGACACATCCGTGATAGACAAGTCATCGCCGTCAATGTCTGCAGCGCCTGCTAATAGGTCAGCGTCAGTGAAGGTTAACGTACCATCTTCCTCAACGGTAAAGCTCTGGTCAGCAGCCGTTGGTAAGTCGTTCACTGGGTTAACGGTTAGGTCTACGCCAGCTTGGACTGTCTCGATACCGTCTGAAACATCGAAGCTTAGGTCTATGTCGCCGTTGAAGTCAGCATCCGGAGTGATAGTAAATGAACCATCATCGTTCGCTGTTACGGTCGCATTGTCACCTGCAGATAGGTTGCTTGCGGTCAGTGCATCACCATCAACATCGGATGCGTTAGCCAGCAACTGCTCTTGCGATAGCGTAATTGAACCGTCTTCATCAACTGAGTAGGCCACGTTTCCGGCAACAGGTGCGTCATTAACTGCAATGACTTCAATACCAGCGGTAGTCTGAGCCGTCGCACCGTCGTCATCAATAACCGTCACATCAAGGTTGATGTCGCCGTTAAAGTTTTCGTTTGGTGCGAACGTTACCGAACCATCTTCATTTTGAACCAAGATACCGTCTGCACCTGAGTAGCTCACGCTATCAAGCGACACGTCACCGTCCACATCGGAGCTATTAGCAATCAACTGCTCAGGGCTCAATGTAATAGTGCCATCTTCGTTCATTTGGTAAGACGTTGCGCCTGCCACTGGTGCATCGTTAACGTCTGTTACCGTGACGTCGATGTTTGAATCAACCGTCTCTGTACCGTCAGATACTGAGAAGTCCAGACTTACTTCACCATTGAAGTTTTCGTTTGGAGCAAAGGTGTAAGTGCCATCGCCATTGTCGGTGAACACACCCTCTGAGCCAGTGTAAGACACATCGGCAACTGAAAGCTCGTCACCATCAATATCAGAGGCACCCGCTAGCAGTTGCTCGTCTGTAAAGGTAAGTGAACCGTCTTCTTCAATGGTGTAAGCGACATCTTCTACAACCGCAATGTCATTCACTGGATTCACAGTAAGGTCGGCCGTTGCAACAACCGTTTCAGTACCATCAGAAAGGTCGAAGCTAAGGTCAATGTCGCCATTGAAGTCGGCATCCGGAGTAATGGTAAATGAACCATCATCGTTTGCCGTAACGGTAGCGTTATCACCCGCAGTTAGGTTGGCAGCGGTAAGATCATCGCCGTCCACATCCGATGCTTGAGCTAGCAATTGTTCTTGGCTTAGCGTGATTGAACCATCTTCATCTACTGAGTAAGCCAAGTCGCCAGATACTGGAGCATCGTTGACTGCGATAACATCAATACCCGCCGTCGTTTCAGCGGTTGCACCGTCTTCATCAGCAACCGTCACATCTAGGCTGACATTGCCGTTGAAGTTTTCATTTGGTGCAAAGCTGTATGTACCATCACCATTGTCGGTAAATATGCCGTCTGCACCCGAGTACGAAACATCACTTACGGATACATCACCTTCAATGTCTGAGCTGTTTGCCAGAAGTTGTGCGTCAGATAGTATAATGACGTTGTCTTCGTCGACACTGTAAGCCGTAGAACCCGCTACTGGTAAGTCATTTACTGCTATGACATCAATACCTGCTGTGGTTTCGGCCGTTGCACCATCTTCATCCATAATGGACACATCAAGACTGATGTCACCGTTAAAGTTTTCGTTTGGCGAGAAGGTGTAAGTGCCATTACCATTGTCAGTGAACACGCCATCTGTGCCGCTGTAACTTACATCGCTAACAAACACTTCCCCTTCAACATCCGAACTGTTCGTCAGAAGTTGTGCATCGCTTAGGGTTATGCTGCCATCCTCTTCAACACTGTAAGCGGTGGTTCCAGCAACCGGTACGTCATTAATTGGGACAACTTGCACATCAATGTTTGCCGATACAACATCGGTACCGTCACTGACATCGTAAGTTAGGTCAACGTTACCATTGAAGTTCTCGTTTGGAGCAAAGGTATAAGTACCATCGCCATTATCCGTGAACACACCGTCGGTGCCTTCGTAATTAACCGATTCGACAGAAAGGTTCTCGCCATCAATATCCGTTGCACCAGCCAATAGCTGTTCATCGGTAAAGATCAACGACCCATCTTCATTAATGGTGTAGTCGTGGTCGTAAATAACAGAAAGGTCGTTAACTGCTGTAACGGTAACGTCTAGTTCTGCTGGAGTAATCCCACCGTTGCCATCGTCCACGTTATAGCTAATCGAGAATTCACCATTGAAGTTCTCTTCAGGAGTGATGGTGTAAGTGCCGTCACCATTGTCAGTGATAAGTGCGTTCTCAATTGAGACGTCTCCAACACTTGGTTCGTTACCACCCGTTTCACCAGAGCCTCCATCTTCATCACCCGTTAGCAACTCAGAGATATCAATGCCGTTTTCATTCGTGAGCGCTTCTTCAGCCGTTGGTAAATCAAACGCATTCTCGCTGCCTACATCTTGGCTTGGAACCACAACGCCATTAACGATATCGAATACATGCCAGTGGTCACCCGATGGGCTTTCAGATAAATCAGGGCTAAAGGTTTCAACCAATGTATCGCCAACAAATACCTGAACCTGTACATCTTCAACACCATCTACATCCCAACTTCTGCTGGTGTAGTTGTGTACTGAATAGTGCATGTCCGCATCTTGGTAGTTTGGAATGGTGATGGTTTCAGGACCACCGCCATTCGTATCATCTACATCTTGCTGAACGACATTACCTTCACCCAAATCATGGCTCATGTCGCGATAGTAAATATGGTCTAGCTCACTGCCATTCTCTGTATCGTAGAGCCATAGGTGGTTGTCCATATCACGTGGACTGTCACCCCATGTGACCACGATACGCATATCTGTTTCTTCAAGGACTTCAGATATTGCAGTCACGCCACCATTGGTATCTTCGCCTGCTGGAACTAGGAAACTGCTAGTAATTGAGCCTTCTTGTTCAATCGTAACGGTACCTTGGTCAACAACAGGACCGCTCACAGAGTAGTTACCGGATTGATCCGTCTCCGCCGTGTAAGAATGACCAGCGTTGTCGGTTAGCGTAACATCCGCACCTGCGATTGGATTGCCAGTTTCAGCATCCAACACAGTACCAGTAACGGTCGTTTCATCGCCCTGCTCTCCGATAATTGCGGTCATGTCATCGTCTTCGATGTCAGTCGCGAATTGTAGGAGCTCTTCTTGAGTAATGGTGTATGAACCGTCTTCTTCAATGGTTATCGCCACATCAGCAGAAACAATTGGCGCGTCGTTAACTGGGTCAACGGTTAAGCCTAAGTTAGCGGCAATTGGTGTGTCGCCATCGCTGATGCTGTAGGCAACGTCGATGTAGCCATTGAAGTTTTCGCTTGGAGTGATTGAGAACGTACCATCGCCATTATCGACAATCGTTGCGTCGTCACCCACTAAGGTTAAGTCGGAAGCGACAAGGTCATCTCCCTCAATATCAGCGGCATTCGCAAGTAGCTGCTCCTGTGTGATAGTGATGACATTATCTTCATCAACGTTCGCATATACATCAGATGTCGTTGGCAAGTCGTTGACTGGGTTTACCGTCAGATCGGCGTTTGCCACAATTGACTCTGTACCATCCGAAATATCAAAGCTTAGGTCGATATCGCCATTGAAGTTCGCATCTGGCGTTACCGTAAAGGTGCCATCACCATTATCAACAACGGTTGCATTATCGCCTGCGCTTAAGTTACTTGCGGTCAGATCATCGCCATCCACATCAGATGCTTGAGACAGCAACTGCTCTTGAGTCAGAGTAATGGAACCATCTTCATCAATGCTGTATGCCAAATCACCCGATACAGGTGGATCGTTAATTGGAAGAACATCAATACTTGCGCTAGTGGCTACTGTCGCACCTTCTTCATCTGTCACCACTACATCTAGGCTAACATCGCCATCGAAGTTTGCGTTCGGTGCAAAGCTGAATGTGCCGTTACCGTTGTCAGTAAAGATACCGTCAGCGCCTGTGTAAGTAACGCTATCAATCGCCACTTCGCCTTCAATATCCGAAGCGTTCGCCAACAGTTGCTCTGCACTGATGGTGATAACTTCATCTTCGTTGACTGAGTAGCTGGTTGAGCCTGCGATTGGCGGATCGTTCACCTCAAGTACAGTGATTCCCGCTGTGGTCGCTTCTGTTGCCCCTTCTTCATCGGTAACAACAACCGCTAAGCTCACATCACCATTGAAGTTCTCGTTTGGCGAGAAAGTATAAGTGCCGTCACCGTTGTCTTCAAAGACACCATCACTGCCAGTGTAAGTCACGCTATCAATCGCAACCTCACCTTCAATATCTGAAGAGTTGGCTAATAACTGTTCATTACTGATCGTGATTGAGTTGTCTTCATCCACAGTGTAAGACGTGCTGCCCGCCACTGGTGGATCGTTCTCAGGCGTCACGCTCACATCAATGTTGGCTTGAACCGTATCCGTTCCATCTGAGACATCAAAGCTGAAGTTCACATCACCATTGAAGTTCTCGTTTGGCGCAAAGCTGTAGCTTCCGTCACCATTGTCGGTAAGCACACCATCAGCACCCGTGTATGTCACACCTTCGACTGTTAGGTCATCACCTTCAACATCCGTTGCACCCGTTAACAGGTCAGCGTCAGTGAAGTTAAGAACCCCATCTTCACCAATAGTGAATGCTTGGTCTTGTGGCTCTGGCGCATCATTGACAGGTGTTACCGTCAAGTCTAGGCCTGCAGCGACCATGTCTTCCCCATCAGTTACATCGTAACTAAATTCGATATTACCGTTGAAGTTTTCACTCGGTGTAATGGTGAAACTGCCATCGTCGTTCATTTGAACGGTCGCATTTTCATCATTGGTGGTTAGGTTGATTGCTGATAGGTCATCACCATCAATGTCGACAGCGTGCTCTAGCAACTGCTCTTGAGTTAGCGTGATGCTGTTATCTTCGGCTGTCACGGCACTGATATCACCATCAACTTCTGGAGCATCGTTCGCTGGCGAAATGTGAATCTTCACATCTTGTGTTGCCGTTGCGGTGGTGCCCGTATCAACATCAGTCGACGTCGCATTCACGGTTAGAACCACATCCCCATTGAAGTCACCTGAAGGGATAAACTCTAGCCCTTCTAGCTCGCCAGGTTGCAATGACCAAGTGCCATCACCGTTATCAGTACCTGCAGAAAGCGAGCTGCCTTCCGGCACATCTTCAATCAAAATAGCAAGGTTTTCTGAACCATCGGTATCGGTTAGAGCGGCATCAATATCGAGTGGTACAGGTGTATCTTCGGTACCAATGATTTGGTAATCCGCGTCAGACACTGTGATTTCAATGTTATCGATGCCAAACGACTCATCACTCACACCTTGGTTCAAGGTTGAACCGAAGCCTAACTCAAGTTGGCCGTCTTCAACGGGTACCGTTAGGTTGATTTGGTGTGCTTGGTCGTTCCAACCACTGAAGCCTTCACCTTGCGACACGCCATGGACAACTTCACCCACTTCATTGCCCGCTGAATCGTACAACGTTGTCGTGCCATCTTGAGTTTGGAACGCCGAGTTGTCTAACGAAGTAAGCTCTTCGCCGCCGACAAAAATTTGGAATGACTCACCATCCCAAGAATCAATTTCGTAGAAACTGAACGAGATATTAACTTCGCTCACATCACTTGGAATGTCGTAAGTTTTGCTGACAGCTTCATCGCCACCAGTGCCACCAATACGACCCAGCATGTCACCTGATTCGAAGCCTTGTGAGCTTTCAGTACCGGTATTCCAACCGTTTGAGCCAGACTCGAAGTTGTCTGAAGCAATCACTAGGTCAGAAGCAATCGACAGCTCTGGCATATCAACCACAGATTGAACATCAATCGTCGCTTCTGCTGGTACTGTCGCTGTACCGTCATTCACGTCGAACGTCACATTCACATTGCCGTCGAAGTTTTCATTCGGTGCGAATGTATAAGTACCGTCGCCGTTATCAACCAAAGTACCGCTATCTGAAGCCACATTTTCAACCGATAGGTTATCGCCATCAATGTCGCCCGCATTTTGCAGCAGTTGCTCTTCTGTAAAGGTAAAGCTCGTGTCTTCTTGAGTCACAAACTGTGGCTCACCGACAGTTGGCAAGTCATTGACAGGGTTAACGGTAAGATCAGCCGTTGCTTGAAGCGTCGCATCACCATCGGTAATGTCGAAGTTCAAATCAATGTCGCCATTGAAGTTAGCATCTGGCGTGATAGTGAAACTACCATCATCGTTTGCAGTGACGGTCGCATCACCACCAACAGTTAGATTAGCCGCTGTTAAGTCATCGCCGTCAATGTCACCAGCTTGAGCAAGTAATTGCTCTTGGCTCAAGGTAATTGAACCATCTTCGTCCACGCTGTACGCCAAGTCGCCCGATACCGGAGCATCGTTAACAGGCAGAACATCAATGCTTGCTGTGGTAGTTGCGGTTGCGCCTTCTTCATCAGTAACGACAACATCAAGGCTTACATCGCCATCGAAGTTAGCGTTAGGTGCGAAGCTGAATGTTCCGTCACCATTGTCGCTAAAGATACCGTCTGAACCGGTGTAGTTAACGCTATCAATCGCCACTTCACCTTCTATATCAGAAGCGTTCGCCAACAGTTGCTCTGAACTGATGGTGATAACTTCGTCCTCGTTGACTGAGTAGCTCGTTGAACCTGCGATTGGTGGATCGTTCACCTCAAGTACAGTAATACCCGCGGTGGTCGATTCAGTTGCACCCTCTTCATCGGTAACGACAACATCAAGGCTAACTTCGCCGTTGAAGTTTTCGTTTGGTGAGAAGGTGTAAGTACCGTCACCGTTGTCTTCAAAGACACCATCAGCGCCAGTGTAAGTCACGCTGTCAACGGCCACATCACCTTCAATGTCCGAAGAGTTAGCAAGTAACTGTTCGTCGCTGATGGTAATTGAGTTGTCTTCATGAACGGTGTAAGACGTGCTACCTGCAACCGGTGGATCATTCTCTGGTGTCACGCTGACATCAATGTTGGCTTGAACCGTATCCGTGCCATCTGACACATCAAAACTGAAGTTCACATCACCATTGAAGTTCTCGTTTGGCGCAAAGCTGTAGCTTCCGTCGCCATTATCAGTAAGAACACCGTCCGCACCTGTGTAAGTAACACCTTCAACCGATAGGTCATCTCCATCAATGTCGGTCGCACCTGTCAGCAAGTCTTCATCAGTGAAGCTCAAGACGCCGTCTTCGCCAATGCTGAACGTTTGATCTTGTGGTTGTGGAAGGTCATTAACTGGGTTAACGGTGAGGTCAGCCGTCGCAACAAGCGTATCTGTACCGTCGCTAATGTCGAACGTTAGGTCAATGTCACCATTGAAGTTCGCATCAGGGGTAATGGTAAAGCTGCCGTCATCGTTAGCAACAACCGTCGCGTCTCCATCAACAATCAAGTTAGAAGCAGTAAGGTCGTCGCCATCTACATCACTGGCTTGAGAAAGAAGCTGCTCTTGGCTCAAGGTAATCGAACCGTCTTCCTCAACACTGTATGCTAGGTCGCCTGATACTGGTACATCGTTGATTGGTAATACATCAACCGTAATAAACGTATCAACTTGAGCGCCGTCTTCATCTTGAATGGTCACATCCAACTGCACTTGGCCGTTGAAGTTTTCATTCGGTGCGAAGCTACATGTACCGTCACCATTGATTGAGAAGATTCCGTCTGGGCCATCGTAGTTAATCTCAACAAGCTCAACATCACCTTCAATATCAGAAGCGTTCAACAGAACTTGAGACTCATTGAAAGTCAGTACTGAATCTTCATCGATGGTGTATGACGTTGGCCCAGCAACTGGCGGATCGTTCACCTCAAGGACAGTAATACCCGCAGTTGTTTCTTCGGTCGCGCCATCTTCATCCGTCACGACAACATCTAGGCTAACTTCGCCATTGAAGTTCTCGTTTGGCGAGAAGGTATATGTGCCGTCACCGTTGATTTCCAGAACACCGTCGCTACCACTGTAAGTCACGTTATCAATTGCGACTTCGCCTTCGATATCCGAAGAGTTCGCTAGCAGTTGCTCGTTGCTGATTGTAATAGAGTTGTCTTCATGAACCGTGTAAGACGTACTACCCGCAACCGGAGGATCATTCTCTGGCGTCACGCTCACATCAATGTTAGCGGTTACCGTATCGGTACCATCTGATACATTGAACGAGAAATTCACATCGCCATTGAAGTTTTCGTTTGGCGCGAAACTGTAGGTGCCATCGCCATTATCGGTTAGGACACCGTCTGCGCCAGTGTAAGTTACACCTTCAACACTTAGGTCATCTCCCTCAATGTCCGTCGCGCCCGTTAATAGGTCTTGGTCATTGAAAGTTAACACGCCATCTTCACCAACTGTGAATGCCTGGTCTTGTGCTTCTGGACCATCGTTCACTGGTGAAACTGTTAGCTCTAGGTTGGTAGAGACAACATCATCACCATCAGACACATCAAACGTAAAGCTAACATCGCCATTGAAGTCAGCATCTGGCGTTAATGTGTACGTACCATCACCGTTATCTGTGATAGTTACGCTCTCATCATCGGTTGCTAAATTCAGAGCTGTCAGCTGGTCGCCATCGAGATCACGAGCATTAGCTAACAAGTCTTCTTGCGTAATGATGATAGAACCATCTTCTTCCACAGTAGCAGCAACAGGAAGTGCTTCAGGTGCATGTTCAATGTGGGCGCCTGTCGCGTTAATGTAGATGGTTTGAGAGACCGTTTCAGAATCATCATTCGATAGCTCTGTTGCGGTTGCTGTTACATGAACTTCAAGCTGTTCGTTGAAGTCTTCTGGTAACTGGATTTGTAGTGCATTTTCGATAGCCGTTGTTGGTAGGTTCACCGTACCATCAGGACCAACCGTCACTTCACCACTGTAGATTTGGCTGTTCACTTCACCGACATCGATTGTGAAGTTGAAGTCTGAATAGTCAGCATCACCGCCGCCATACAAATCTTCAAATCCGTAAACCAGCTCGCCGTCTTCATTAACCGTCGTGCGCGTATGTTCGATACCATCTTGGTTTAGCTGAGAGCTTGAACCACCATGGAAGATCGCGTCACCATTCTGCCCTTGCACCACGGTTTCGGTTCCATCAGCAGCAACGAAGACAAGTTGAGGATCAACCGTGTCCATGTTCGCAGGCGACCCATCCTCAGCACGGAACTCGTACTGACCGTCTTGCATCGCATCAAAGTCGTTGTGTTGATGCCCGTTTGGAATTAAGAACAGGTTAAAGCTCTCACCCTCCTCAACTTGGAAGCTGAACTGATCTTGCCCAGGGACAAGGTCACCGCCGCCACCCACTTGTGATGCATTCTCGTAGACAACTTCAACACCTGTGATGTTGCCGTCTTCATCGACTTTGTAGTAACCCGCTGCATTTTGGTATCCCGCGGTTTCGCCTTCAAACGTTACTGTGATTTCAGTATCGTTGTAACTGGTGATACCGTTTTCTTGGTCATTCAGAACGCCTTCGTTATCGTATTGAATAACCGAACCTTCTGGCACACCATCTACAGTTACGGTAAGTGTTTCAGACAAGTCTTGGTCGACAAGCGCCGCTGCAATATTCAGTTCAACAATGCCGCCTGGCTCAACCAAAATCGCTTGGTCATCGACGTTAACGCCATCGCTATCGGTAATCACAAGATCCGGCGCATCTGCGACCGCTTCAATGTGAACATTGAGGTCTTGTTCTACTTCAGTTGTGCCATCGGTAACTGTAAAACTGAACTGTAGATCGCCACTAAAGTGCTCTTCAGGAACGAAGCTGAACGTGCCATCGCCGTTATCGGTGACTGTGCCTTCATCACCAGAGTAATTGATGCTAGTAACGCTTAAGTCGTCGCCATCAATATCAATCGCACCACTCAACAGATCTTCTTGAGTGAACAGGATGCTGCCATCCTCTTCAATGTGGTACATGCCTGGAGCAACGATTGGAATGTCATTCACCGGATTCACGGTCAATGTCATGTCATTAGACGTGCTCAGCTCACCGTCGCTCACCTCATAAGTGAATGCGATATCACCATTGAAGTTTTCCGAAGGCGTCACTGTGTACGTGCCATCACCATTATTTACGATGGTGGCGTTTGGATCATTGGTTTCCAGCGCACTCGCAAACAGCTCATCACCATCTTGATCGCTCGCGCTTTCCAACAACATCTCTTGTGTAACGAGAATTGAACCATCTTCGTCGACATCTGCAACCATTGGCGTCGCTTCTGGCGTGTCATTGACGAACTCAACTTTTAGGTCAATGTTTGCGGCAACCACGTCAGTGCCATCGCTCACATCAAACGCTAAATCAACATTGCCGAAGAAACCCTGCTCTGGCGTTAATGTGTATGTACCGTCACCGTTGTCCGTGACTTCTACCGTGTCGCTCGCGCTAGTCACATTCACAACAGACAGCTCATCGCCTTCAACGTCTGTCGCTTGTGCTAATAGCTCAGCTTCGGTAATGGTGATTGCTTGACCATCTTCCGTTGTGAAAGACATATCCGGTACGTCTGGCGCATCGTTGATTGGATTTACGGTCAGGTTAAGATCGGCTGCCACTGTCTCAATTGCGTCAGTGACATCGTAAGTGAACTCAATCTCACCAAAGAAGTCTGCACTTGGTGTGATTGTGAAGCTACCGTCTGAGTTTTCTACAATAACCGCATTTGGATCGTTGGTCGCTAAGTTAACGGCTTCAAGGTTATCACCATCGACATCGGTTGCATTCGCCAACAAGTCCTCTTGCGTAATGGTGATTGAACCATCTTCATCAACCGCCGCTTCAATTGGGCCGCTAACTTCAGGGCCTTCGTTGACAATTTCAACGTCGACTGTTGCAATGCTTGGCGCGCTTGCTTGCCCGTCACTGATATCGAAGGTCAGATTCACTTCACCAGAGAAGTTCTCTGCAGGCTCAAAGGTGAACGTATTATCGCCATTATCTGTTAACGTACCTTGCGTTTGGTCTGCAAGTAATAGGTTTTCAACATGAAGAATGTCACCATCGACATCCGTTGCGCCAGACAATAGGTCTTTCGCTTCAATGATCATGGATCCGTTTTCAAGCATTTGGGTGTGCAGTGGTTCGCCCGGAACCGGCACATCATTGACCGGTACAACCGTTAGGTCTAGGTGCGTTGCAACTTCATCAGTACCATCAAACACCTTGTAGTCGATGTCGATTTCACCATTGAAGTTTTCATTCGGCATGAAGGTAAACGTGCCATCGCCGTTGTCGACCAAGTCACCGTGATCACCACCGTAAGTGATGTCAGAAATAGACAGCGTATCGCCTTCCACATCTGTAGTGTTCGCCAATAAATCATCAGCACTGAAAGTAATACCTTGGTCTTCGTCTGTCGATAGCACCATTGGACCAGAAACGATTGGTGCATCATTCACCGACTCGAAGTTAATGTTAATGATGTTGTCGTCGGTCAATTCACCATCGGTAACTTGATAACCCAGTTCGATTTCACCATGGAAGTTTTCATCCGGTGTTACCGTCCAAGTACCATCACCATTATCAGTCAGTGTTGCATGCTCTGAGTTTTCACCCACCAGCTCTAGATTTTGAATATCAAGGTCGTCGCCATCAATATCAGAGGCTTGTGCCAGTAGCTGTTCTTCTGTAATCACAACAGAAGCAAACTGAGCAGAACCTTCCGTATCGATAGTGATATTTGGAAGATCAGCCGTTAGCTCGATTTCGTTGTCACCCGCATGGATGTTCAACTCAACCGTTTCAGTGATTTCAGAACCGTCTACACCAATCGAAGTAAACACTGCTTCATCATGACAGGTTTGTGACACTGTCATGTTTTGAACGACGTAAGTACCATTTCCTTGTACCGTACCGAGTTCAAAGTAAGACACAGGTTCAGAAACAGTAAGCGTGTAATCAGTCTCGTAACCACCACGATCTTCTTTGTGGTAAGTCATCGAGTCAATTAGGTCGCCATCCTCATTGAATGCTTTAATTTCTACTTCTGTAAAGTGACGTGAATCTTCCATGAACCAACCACCTAAACCATCTAGGTGGAAACTGATTTCATTGATGTCTTGACCTTCAACTGAAACTGTCAGTTTTTCATCACCACTCAACCCTTGGCGGTCTGTATCACCGAGGCCATGACCAATGTGAGTATTGCCATTCCAAGCACCTAGAGGATCATCGTTACTTTGAACGGTTACTGTTAAGTCACCATCTGAGAACTCACGTGTGTAAGGGTCAACTTCTGTGCCCCAGTCATCCACACTCGCGTTATCGTCAAACGTACCGATTTGTGTGGTGTGTGTGCCTTCAGCCAGAGCATCTTCACTTGGAACAAAGCGCACTTCTGTATCTGCAGGAACTTCTTGTCCTACTTCCAGTACCACCCATTCATCATTGATATTCGCTTCAATAATGCCGTTTTCTGGCGCTTGGTCTAAACGCAGTGCG
Organism: Vibrio sp. QJM3NY_26; assembly: GCF_057786005.1. Taxonomy (NCBI): domain Bacteria; kingdom Pseudomonadati; phylum Pseudomonadota; class Gammaproteobacteria; order Vibrionales; family Vibrionaceae; genus Vibrio; species Vibrio sp. QJM3NY_26. The sequence continues at coordinate 1,824,988 of NZ_CM173516.1, forward strand.
GGCTCTTCACGAAGCGTCACGCCAACTGTTTGGTCTTCTTGCGCTTGGATGAAGATTTCTTCGCCCGCTTCTGGCGCATCATTAACTGGGTTAATCGTTAAGTCGAGTGTGGTCAGAACTTCATTGTCACCATCACTGATGCTGTATGTGAAGTCCAACTCGCCATTGAAGTTCTCCGTGTGCGTGATGGTGAATGAACCATCGTCATTAGTAACAATTGTTGCGTCTGGATCGTTGGTTTGTAAGTTAGATGCCGTTAACTCATCACCTTCAACGTCAGTTGCATTCGCAAGTAACTGCTCTTGAGTAATGGTGATTGAATTATCTTCGTCGACTTCAGCCTGAATGCCAGACGTTTCAGGACCGTCATTCACGGCAATAACATCAATGCCAGCTGTGGTTGTCGCCGTTGCACCATCTTCGTCAACCACAACAACATCAAGTGAGATGTCACCGTCGAAGTTTTCATTTGGTGTGAAGGTGTATGTGCCATTACCGTTATCAACGAATGAGCCGTCATCACCAGCGTAACTAACACTTGATAGAGCAACATCACCTTCAACATCGGAAGAATTTGCTAATAACTGCTCATCACTGATGGTGATTTGGCCGTCTTCTTGAACTGTGTAGGACGTTGAACCTGCGACTGGAGGATCGTTCTCTGGCGTCACGCTGACATCGATGACAGCAGCCGTTGAGCCCGTGCCATCAGAAACATCAAATGAGAATTGAACATCGCCATTGAAGTTCTCGTTTGGTGCAAAGCTATATGTGCCGTCACCATTGTCACTAAGAACACCATCAGCCCCCGTGTAGAGCACGTTTTCAATCGACAGCTCATCACCATCAATATCTGACGCACCTGCAAGTAGGTCAGCATCGGTAAATAGTAATGTACCGTCTTCTTCAATCGTGAACTGTTGATCTTGTGCTTGTGGCAAGTCATTCAACGGGTTCACTGTGATATCAAGACCAACTTGAACCTCACCACCATCGTTATCGATGATATCGAAACTCAAGTCTAGGTCGCCGTTGTAATCAGCGTCTGGTGTAATGGTGTAGCTACCATCGTCGTTTTGTTGGATGGTTGCGTTTTCATCGGTCGAAAGGTTAATAGCTTCTAGGTTTTCGCTATCAATATCACCAGCTCGCGCCAATAACTGATCTTGGCTTAGTGTGATTGAGCTGTCTTCATTTATGGTGTAAGCCAAATCGCCCGATACTGGTGGATCGTTAATTGGCAGTACATCAACATTAATCTGTGTCTCTACCGTCGCACCATCTTCATCTTGAATGGTCACACCCAGTTGAACCTGACCATTGAAGTTTTCGTTTGGTGCAAAGCTACATGTACCATCACCATTTACAGTGAAGATACCGTCTTCCCCATCGTAATTGATGCCGACTAGTTCTACATCACCTTCAACATCAGAGGCATTCACTAGAATCTGAGATTCGCTGAACGTCAGTACCGAATCTTCGTCAATGGTGTATGACGTTGGACCTGCGACTGGTGGATCATTCACTTCTAGAACGGTAATGCCCGCGGTGGTCTCATCAATCGAACCATCTTCATCAACAACAATAACGTCAAGGCTGATATCGCCACTGAAGTTTTCATTAGGAAGGAAGGTGTAACTACCGTCACCGTTATCTTGGAACACACCATCGGTGCCACTGTAGGTCACGCTATCAACCGATACCGCACCTTCAATATCCGAAGAGTTAGCTAATAATTGCTCATCAGAAATGGTGATCGCATTGTCTTCATTGACCATATACGAAGTAGAACCCGCAACGGGCGGATCATTCTCAGGCGTTACGCTCACATCAATGTTTGCACTAACCGTTTCTGTGCCATCAGAGACATCGAAACTGAAGTTGACATCGCCATTGAAGTTTTCGTTTGGTGCAAAGGTATAAGTACCATCACCATGGTCTGTTAATACACCGTCACCGCCTGTGTAGCTGATGCCTTCTACGGTGAGGTCATCGCCATCAATATCGGTGGCACCCGTAAGCAGGTCAGCGTCAGTGAATTGCAGTGTGCCGTCTTCCTCAATACTGAATTGTTGATCTTGAGGGACCGGCAAGTCATTCACAGGATTAACGGTTAAGTCCGCTGTAGCTTGAACCGTGTCTGTACCATCTGTGATGTTGAATTGGATATCAACGTCACCGTTAAAGTTCGCATCTGGAACAATGGTGAAGCTACCGTCATCATTAGCGGTTACCGTTGCGTTACCATCAACCGTTAGATCGCTCGCGGTTAGGTCTTCGCCTTCAATATCGGACGCTTGAGACAACAACTGATCTTGGCTCAATGTGATTGAACCGTCTTCGTTTACGTTATATGCCAAATCACCCGATACTGGTACATCGTTGATTGGCAGAACATCCACGTTGATGACGGTATCAACTTCTGCACCGTCTTCATCACGAATGGTCACATCAAGTTGAACTTGGCCATTAAAGTTCTCATTCGGAGCAAAGCTGCAAGTGCCATCACCATTTACCGAGAAGATACCGTCAGGGCCGTTGTAGTTAATACCAACAAGCTCAACATCCCCTTCTACATCAGAAGCATTCAGTAGCACTTGTGACTCACTGAAGGTCAGTACTGAGTCTTCATCAATGGTGTAAGACGTTGGGCCTGCGACTGGCGGATCATTCACTTCAAGTACGGTGATACCCGCAGTTGTCGCATCGGTTGCACCTTCTTCATCGGCAACCACGACATCTAGAGCAATTTCACCATTGAAGTTCTCGTTTGGCGAGAAGGTGTAAGTGCCGTTACCGTTGATTTCAAGTACACCATCACTACCCGAGTAAGTCACGCTGTCTATCGATACATCACCTTCAATATCTGAAGATGTTGCCAATAGTTGTGCATCAGAAATGGTAATCGAATTGTCTTCATTAACAGTGTAAGACGTAGAGCCAGCAACTGGCGGATCGTTCTCTGGAGTCACGCTAACATCAATGTTTGCAGACACCGTATCGGTGCCGTCTGAAACATCGAAACTAAAGTTCACGTCGCCATTGAAGTTTTCATTTGGCGCAAAGCTGTATGAGCCGTCACCATGGTCTGTCAGTACCCCATCAGTTCCTTCATAACTGATGCCTTCAACCGTTAAATCATCACCTTCGATATCGTTTGCACCAGTTAGCAGATCTGCATCAGTAAACTGCAGCGTACCGTCTTCTTCAATGCTGAACTGTTGATCTTGGGGAACTGGCAGGTCATTGATTGGGTTAACAGTTAAATCGGCAGAGGCTTGAACCGTGTTAGTGCCATCTGAGATATCAAAGCTGATATCGATGTCGCCATTGAAGTTCTCATCTGGCGTGATGGTAAAGCTGCCATCGTCGTTTTGAGTAACTGTCGCATCGCCACCAACCGTTAGGCCACTAGCAGTTAGGTCATCGCCTTCTACATCTGATGCTTGAGACAGCAATTGCTCTTGGCTTAGACGAATCGAACCGTCTTCATCGACTGAGTAAGCTAAGTCGCCAGATACTGGTGCATCATCAACTGCTGTTACGCTTACATCAATGTTTGCAGCAACCGTGTCTGTACCGTCTGATACATCGAAGCCGAAGTTTACATCACCATTGAAGTTTTCATTCGGAGCAAAGGTGTACGTACCATTACCGTTGTCGGTAAGAATGCCATCGCCACCATCGTAGGTCACACCTTCAACAGAAAGGTTGTCGCCTTCAATATCTGTCGCGCCTGTTAACAGCTCTGCGTCGGTGAAGACAAGAGTTCCGTCTTCCTCTATTTCAAACGTTTTATCTTCAGGAACCGGCGCGTCATTAATCGGACGTACCGTTAAATCAATTGCGCTGCTAATCGTTTCTTGGCCGTCAGTGATGTCGAAAGTAAGGTCAAGTTCACCATTGAAGTCAACTGAAGGAACTACTGTGAAAGTACCATCACCATTGTCTTGAACTGTTGCATCAGCACCAACTTGAACGTTAGAGGCAACCAATTCGTCCCCATCTACATCACTTGCGTATTCGAGTAATTGTTCTTGAGTGAATGTTATGGAGCCATCTTCATCCATGATGTAAGCCAGATCTTGTTCTGCTTCTGGCGCGTCATTTTCACTTTCTACATTGATTTGGAAAGTTTCACTCGTCGTTTCAGAATCAAAATCTTCTTCTACTTGATTCGTTGCTTCACCGCTTTGGTCCTGAACATCGACTGCAAACGTTTCTTCTGCGGTTTCCGAGTCTAGATTATCACCACCTTGTGACCCTTCAGAATCTGTTGACGAGCTTGATGCTACTGAAGTTTGTACTGCTTGACCTTGGGCTTGATTGCCTTCTGCATCAACTCCCCCTTCAGATCCGGCTGCACCACCGCCTCCTACTGCCTGTGCGCCTGCACCAGAATCCCCACCACCACTTCCGGATGCGCCTTCAGTACTTCCTCCTTCAGAAGCCACACTGTCGACTACATTAGATTGAGCGGCGTCTGAATCTCCATCGCTTTCTGGTGTCTCTTCTTGAACAGCCGCACCAGAAGCCGATGCTTCTTCCGCATTACCTGCGCCACTTGGATTGTCTTCCAACGCTTGGTTAACTTCGTCTGCTGCATCCGTATTTTCAGCACCCGTCGCTACCGTCGACGCAATCGTGTTCTGTTGATTTTGTTGATTCTGCTGTTGGGAGGGCGTACCCGCGTCGTTCGTGTCCGTCTGTTCTACCGCGTCATTGAGATCTTCATTTTGGTTGTTTTGGTTATTTTCGCCTGCCATTACAGCCTCCGTTGCTACTAGCTAACTGATCGTATTTAGAGGCATTAAAGGACACCATTTTGAAAAACCAAGTTTTTATACAACATTTTTCATATTTTTCTTTTTATACATAAAGAATCAAAAAAAATTTGAAAACTGCCTTTAAACATCCTTAGTTATTGTGATTAAAGCAATTAAGGCAGTGGAATGATGATAGACATGACGAATTTGTTGCGTTCAATCGACAACAACCACAAAGGGCTGCAATTGCTGTTAGGCGACTTTTATAAGGACTTCTCGGACGCACCAATGAACATAGAGACACTTCATAAAGGGAATCGTTTTGACGAACTCAACAACTACTCTAAAAAACTGAAGACCATCTTAACTTTACTGTGCGATCAAGACTTGCCACCCAAAATGGCCAAATTGGAACATTTGAGTAAGCACGAATTCCCTGCGCCGGAAGCGCTTTTAGAGGATGTAAAAACTGAACTACAAAACGTCAATCGACAAATCAATCACTTGCTGGATATTAAGGAAGGGTCGATGACAAGTCATCGAGGTAGGTCATGAGTAATAACCAAATAGAGCACCACCTCAGAAAAGCACTCGTTTCTAATAACGAAGCGTCTAAGGTGACAGCAGATGACACCATCGTACTTGCGAGTGCCATGACCAGCGTTCATAAAACCTTGCTCATCATATTCCTACTCGCTTTGGTCGCTATCGCCGTGGCGTCACAGGCGCGTATCGACATTGTCGTTTCTGTGCGTGGAGAGCTGCTACTGGAATCTGACGTAGAGAAGGTTCAACACCTAGAAGGCGGCATATTAGAAGAGATGTTAGTCCGAAAAGGAGAAGTTGTTTATGAAGGACAACCGATCGCACGAATACGCTCACTAGATCGCAACACACAACTCGATACCGTGAATACCGAAATCACTCAGCTAGAGCTAGACAAAATTCGTTATGAAAGCCTACGCGACATGGTAGAACCAAACTTCGCTTCTTATATCGAAAAATTTCCAGAACAAGTTCAGGTCAACATGAATACGTGGCAACAAGAGTTTTCTAAAAACCGCTCCAACGAAGAGCTCATTACCCATGATATTAAACACAAAAACTCTCTGATTAGGTCGATGCTTAAGCGTCGTAAAAGCTCAGAGAACCAACTATCGCTCATTCGCAAACAACTCAACATCAAAAATACGCTTTATAAAGAAGAGATGGCGTCTTATGTCGACGTTCTTAACATGAAAGTACAAGAGTCGAATATGGTGCGTGAGATTGAGAACCTTGACGAATCGGTGATGAATGAGCGCTTCCAACTCGACAAGCTTGAAAAGCAACACCGTGACTTGGTTGAGAACCGAAACTCTGAGTATCAAGCGCAAATCATTCAAGCGAATAAAGACCTAAAGCTGAAGCGAATCTTACAACCGCAGCATTCCGACAAGGTTGATCGCCTAGTCGTCTACTCTCCGGTGGATGGTGTGGTCGACAAACTGCACTTCAATTTCCGTTCAGCTGTGATTCCGCCAGGCGAGAGTATCGCCGATATTGCCCCAATAAATAATTCGCTACACGGCGAAGCGAAGATTCCACGTAAAGACATGGGATTTGTAGAAATCGGACAGGCTGTGAAGGTAAAAATGGATACCTATAACTTCGCTAAATATGGATTTGTTGAGGGAACCATCGCCTCAATCAGCCGCTCGTCTTATGAAGAAGAAGACGCCGAATTCTATTTAGCAGAGATTGAAATTGACCGAAACTTTCTTGAACGAGGAGGCACTCAATACAAATTATCACCTTATATGGAATTTACCGCCGATGTAAAAACAGGTTCGCGTCGCGTGATCGAATACGCAGCGAAGCCAGTTATGTCTGCCATCGAAGATGCTTTCGATGAGAGGTAATCAATGAGCGGAAAACCTTCGTACAATATTTCTGTACCCGCCCTGCGACTGAGCATATTGTTTAGCATCGTACTGGCTGCGCTCGCTTTCTATTTATACTTTTCTTGGTCAAAAGTAGATTCAGTCGCGCAAGTGCAAAGTGCCCCACTGCTCATACAAGCTCAGAAGCTTAATCAGACCATCGAACAAGATATTCAAACTCTGCAGCAGTGCTTAAGTAACGACACTTGTGGTACTAACGAATTCAATCTAGTTAACTTGAAGCGTAAAATAGATGAATTTCGATCTTTAGCCTCTTTGAACAAAACTGAGTTCAGCTTGGTTGGCGCTACTGAATACACTCAACTTGAATTAGCGATTAACCGTTTCTCCGATAGCGCTAAAGCACGTGCCGATGTACTCGATTTATATCTCTCACTGACCAACAACTATCTGCAGATGGATGACAACTACCGCACCATGTTTAACAACCATGCGAGCGATTTGATGTCTGAGAAAAACGAGTTCTTCGTTTGGTTGTTTATAGTGGTCGTAATACTGGCTGTGATCACGGTTCTATCTAACGCTGTCGCCATGTTGAAACTGAAGAAATCCAGCTCTAACGAACGCGAAATCGACTATGAGTTCGATGCACTGTATCAAGAACTAAAACAGTTAGATTTACAAAGGCTTGAAGAGCTTCTTAATGAAGTGAGCATCAATCCCAAACAGCGTCAGATCTACTCTCATCTCAAACTGATCTTCAGTAAATTGGAAGACCAAAAGCGCAATAACGATCTCTACAAACAGTTGTATGCACTCATCGGCTATGAGATTCGTGGGATCACCAACACCATTAACGGTGGTGTCCAGTACCTCGTTCAAGAAACCGATGAAAACGGCGTTTTGATGGCGAAGGACATTACCTCTGCATGTAGCACCCTATCTGAGCTAGCAGAAAACTATAATCGATTGATTTCACAGGGTACGGAAAGCAAGTCGAAAGAGTTCTCGTTATTGAACGTGTTATCTGAATTAATGATTCATATCAGTGCCAAAGTACAACGTAATGAAAGCCAACTGGACTGCTTTATTTCCGACAACTTACCCAATCGCGTAGAAGGCCAATCCACCAGCTTGTTCTGGATATTGTTCCTGCAGCTTTCCAATGCCATTCAACTCAAATCAAATAAGAAACTATTTGTGACGATTGAATCTGGGGCGGCTTCAGACATGGAAAATACCCGAGTTACCATCAATCTAAACTTCCTTTCAACGTTAGATGTCTCTGTAGCCAAGCTCAATAAACTCCATTGGAGCAGTCACAAGGACCACACCGCAAGCACAGACGACTTAGCAAAAAGCGTATTAAAAGATTACGGGTATTACGAAAGTCACTGGTTCCAATCGGGTACACAGGAACGTTTTCAGATCGAGCTTGATCTCAAGGCGAAGAATTTCCATACAGAGAAAACACGCTTCGACGGCAAACGTTTACTGCTGTGCGCCAATACACAAGTTCGTATCGATGTAATGAAGAAAATGCTCAACAACTTGGGGCTTGATATCACTGAAATCCGCACTGCAAATGAGTTGTTTTCAGCGGCGAAGACCTTTGGTGAGTACGATGCCATCATGCTGACCGATACCTTTGAACCTAACAAGCTGCCATCACTGAGCAAAACGGTGAAATCTCAACTTAAGAATCATCCAAATACCAAGCTGTTGCTATCAGTAACCAATACTCAGCATGCACAAGAGTGTCACAGCTTCGTCGATAAGATCATCAACTCCCCTGCGATTCCTTATGAGTTTATTCCGAACTTACTCACCATTATGGAAGCAGAAGCATCAGAAGAGCAGATGGAAAACAGTTCATTCCTTATCGTAGAGGATGACCGAGTTCAACAAATCTTACTGAAACGAATCCTCACCAAACAAGAGTATGAACCAGACACGGTTGGCGATGGTGCCGACGCAGTGGAGCACTTTATGAATAAACGTTCTGACATCATCTTTATGGACTGCATCATGCCAGGTATGGGCGGCATTGAAGCGACCAAACGCATTCGCCAGTTTGAACAAGAGAACGAGAAAAACCCTTGTACCATCATAGGGGCAACCGCATTGACCAGCAGTAACGAACACCAGGCTTGTATTGAAGCCGGAATGGATTACGTGATCAGCAAACCTTACAAAAGCGACCAAATCATCAAGGTGATCAACAAGTATGTGGCGGTACAGAAACTTAACTAGCAGCATTATGGCTGCGCTTGCATTGAGCACAACACCTTCAGCATCGGCGACGACCCTGCTTGAGGCGGTAGAACTCGGCCTGCAAAACAGCCTATCCCTTCGCGCCAGTGATAAAGGTGTGGAAGAGAACGAATACAACATTGGGATCAGCCGCTCTAAGTTTCTTCCTTCACTCAATGGTGCAGCCGATACCACATGGAATGAAAACGAAACCTTATTATCAAGCGTGCCCGATGAAACCTCTAGCTATAACTCAAACAGCTACAGCCTTTCCCTTTCTCAGTCGATATTCAATCTTGGTGATATTTTCAAATATGGCACGGCAAAACTCGACTTCAATATTGAAGAGATTAAACACGAAAACAAAATCCAGAGCACCATTTCTGAAATCGGATCTCAATACTTCGAGTATTTGAAAAACAATGCGCAAATAAAAGCGACCAAGGTCGAACTTAAGTCGTCTGAGACTCGTGAACATCAGATGCGACGTAACGTAGAATTGGGGAACACAGCCGCCAGCGAGCTGTACGAAGTGATCGCTCAGAAAGAAGGTGTGTCGAATCGATTAAGAACCTTGCAGAAAGATCGCCGTGTCATTCTCAACGGACTAACGATTCAGATTCAGTACCCTATCACTCCATCGCAAGATATATACGAAAGTGTGCCATTAAAAGAGATAAACGAAAGCGAACAACACTCAATCATGGATCAAGCATTAAAGCTCAACAACGACTTGTTAGTGGCGAAGAAAAACGTCGAGAGAAGCCGTAGAAGCTTAAAAGAGAGCGGTACAAACTTCTTACCTACCGTGTCGCTTTCAGCCAGTTATCGTCACGATGACGCCAATAACTACGATAAAACCGACATCACTGCTACAGGCGAAAGCAACTCAACTAGCGTTGGCTTGAATCTAGCCTTGCCTATTTTGTCTGGTGGTTCTGATTACTATGGATATCAAAAATCATCGACGGCAATTGAACGTACCGAGCTGCTTTATCAAGACTCGCTTTACACTACCCGTAACAGCGTGAACACCTCTGTGCTCAACATTAACGATTTTTCGCAATCTATAAGCAGTTACGAAAATATCATTCGCGCCAACTATGCATCTTATAAAGGTATCCAAAGAGCTTACCAGTTAGGCACCCGTACCATCACCGATCTACTGGCCGCAGAAAGTAAGCTGTTCAGCGCCTTAAGAGACTACGAAAGCGCACGATACGACTACATCATCGAGACGATCAAGCTAGAGCAAATTAAGGGCATACTCTCTATTCAATCGATAGAGAGCATCATGCAATTGATGAGCGATATCGAAGGTCGCAACAATCAAGAACTCGTGCCGAAACACCTTCTCTCAACGGAGTCGTTGAAAACAGGAGGCCGCAATGCAAACTGAACAGTTTTCTCAAAAGATCAATATGGCAGATAAGTGCTATCTGACTTTCTCTACGATAATTTCCACCCTGTTTGGCTTGGTACTGCCCTTCTCTATTCTGATCATTTTTGACCGAGTGTTACCCAACCAAGCACAAGATACTCTGTTCTTATTGTTCGCGATTATCTTGATTTCCATCTTCCTCGACTATCACCTGAAAAATCAGGAAGAGAAGATATCTTCCGTCATCATGAGGCAGTTTGAGACCAACTTAACCAACAAGGTGTTCCAATCCATCTGTTTGGCTGAAATATCTAAATTCCGCCGTTTAGAACCGGGGGAATACTTAGAGCGAATCTCAACAATTCCCGAGTTGAAAACCTTCTTTGGCGGAGAGTCGGTTCGAGCACTGATCAACCTTGCTGTCAGCGTGATAACCATCCTCATCATTGGCCTAATCAACATATGGGCAGGCGTGACGCTTCTGATTGCCTCACTCATTTTAGCGATTTTCGCTTGGAGCCTTTCTAAACAAAAGATTGGCAGCCTACAAAACAAGTCCGACATAGAAGGCTTAACCACTTCTAAAATCATCGAGATCATCTCTAGCCCGCTAGATATCAAAGCGCGAAACATGGAATACCGCGTTGAAAGCTTGATGACACAAATGGTGGAAGAGCGTGAAGTGGAGAACATCAAATACGAACAGATTGAATCGAACTTCGGCTTGATCTTGGCGCTCATCCAACAGCTTTCTATTGCTTGCGTTGTTGTAGTACTAGCAACCGCCGTTATCAACATGGAATCAAGCCAAGGCATCATGGCCGCGATCATCATGCTGACCAACCGTTACTTCGCGCCCTACCAACAAGTGATGCGTACCGCGAGCCGTTGGGAATTGAACAAACTTCACATACAGCGTATCGCCGAGCTTCTTGAACTAGCAGCGTCTGTTGAACACCAACATGAGACAACGGAAGTAGAACGTATTTCGGTTAAATACTCTGAAAAGCAGCGTATTGAATTCGAACTCGGACAAGCTTATTTATTGACAGGGAAAAGTGGCACAGGCAAGACCCATCTCGCCAACTGTATTACGCGGCAGAACAGCGATAACAAACTGGACATCATGATTAATGACACGCCTCTGGATGACGTGAACTACAACGTTTGGCGTAACAGCGTGCTGATGGTCGATAAAACAAGCTCATTCGTGGAAGGGACCATTATTGATAACCTAACCTGTTTTCGACCAAGCCTGAATAACACGGCTTTCGCCTTATGTGAAACCATGAATATCAAGGCTCAAATCGATGGGTTGCCCGCCGGTTTTTATACCGAACTGAAAGGACACATGCGTAATCCATTCTCTCGCCAAGTTGGGTATGCTCTGTTATTAGTCCGGGCCCTGCTCGCCAGTAAACGCGTATTGATATTCGATGACATAGACTGCGTCTTTGATGAAGAGTTTGCGCGTGTTGTACTCACTAGCACCGCCTATCGTGCCAATGACAAAATCTTAATCATCGCCAGCAATAAAATGGACAAACTCAACCACCGCCTCAAACGTGTCAAGCTTACGGGAGGTGACCAATGAGTATCCTAGTTGACTTCAACAATGTGCCGCAGCGTGTATTGGACTTTGAATCAAGTGGTTATGATGAGCGCTACGGTCAGTCACCGCTGATCCGCGGCTTAGCCTACACCTTGATAGCGCTGGAATGGGAGGGGACGCCTTCTATACTCAGTGACGCTTTTATTCCTAAGCCAAAAGACAGCGACAGTTTTACTGCAACTATAGAGCGTCTTGGATATCGCTGTGATGTAACCAAGCTAAAGACACTCGAGAATATCGATAAATACCCTCACCCATGCTTTATTGAGATAGAGAACCTTAGTGCGATCTTCTTAGGCACCAAAGATGGAAAGTTGATCCTGTTTGATTACACGAACAACAACACCATTGAATATCCAATGTGCAAAAAGCCCTGTCTGCTTATTTCAATTAGTGAATACTCTCGTTTGTTCCGTGAACCACCACCGGAATCTCAAGACAGAAGTAATTGGATAAAGTACGCTTTCTATCGTTACAACAATGAACTCAAAAGCCTGATCATCCTCAGCTTCGTAATCAGTATCTTAGGCGCGTTACAGCCATTCTTCATCATGAGTGTCTATAATTTCGCACTGACTTCGAGCTCTCAAGCCACACTCTATTGGTTGACCTTATTCGCCGTGATTGTCGGTTTCTCGGAATACTTCTTTAAGAAGATGCGGGTCAACATCATTGCTACCTCAGGTAAAGATCTCGCAGTACACATATCCCAAGCCGTAATATCCAAGCTTCTTTGGCTGCCCTACGCGATGACATCAACCGCAGGGGTTTCATCCCAATTGGCTCGTTTGAAAGATATCGACACCTTCCGCCGATTAGTGACCGCAGAATCCACCCTAAGCTACTTTGATATGCCATTTGTGATTGTGTTCATTATTGCGATCGCTCTGATGTCTGGTACAGCCGCGCTTGTGGTAATGGGCGGCTTGATCTTGATGTTGGTGTTCTGTGTGTACTCGCGCTATATCTACTCACAAGCGACATCCAAAAGCTCGCGCGCTAACGCAATGGTCTCTTATCAATGGAACGAAATCCTGCGCGGTATCAAGACCATTCAAGGCTTGCCTCTGCTGCGTGTGGTTCAATCTCGCTTTAGCGCTTCGCATATGCAAAGTACCAGTGATGCCGAGAACGTTGCCGTGACTAACAGTAAGATTCAGGCTGCTGGCGGCAGTTTGATTCAGGTGATTGGTACTGCAAGTATCGTGACCGCAGTAATCGGAGTAATGGAAGGGACTTCTGATGCCGGTGCGATGCTCGCGACAGTAATATTGGTTTGGAAGGCGTTAGGTCCGATCATGGGTATCTACAACTCAATTTCTAAATTCCAATCGATTAAGGCTTCATCAGCACAGATCAATAACTTAATGTCGATGAATGACGACAAATTGACCTTAGAGAAAAGCCCACCGATTCGTCTGTTCCAAGGTAGTATTGTTGGCAGTGGCGTCAGTCATCGTTACACAGGTGCGGCGACCGGCTTAACCAACCTTGGTTTTAAGATACCACCCAGTGCAAAAGTCGTCATTTGTGGCCCTACTGGCTGTGGGAAAACAACACTCATCTCTATTATTGTTGGCTTAGAAGATCGTTATCAGGGTGCCGTATCTGTCGATGGTTATAACATTAAGCAGTTCAACAGCTATCGCTACCGCACATCGATCAATTACATCCCTTTCAATCTGCACATTTTCGAAGGCTCTTTAGAGACCAACTTCATTTTGCACAATGGGTTGATTCCGACAGAGAAAATGCAGGAAATGGTGAGCTTCTTCGAACTAGACGAATGGCTAGCAGAAGGATTGGCAACGCAATTGAGTGTCGATAAATGCAAAGGCCTTCCCAATGGTATTCAGCAAAAGCTGCGTTTGGCGCTTGGTTTAGGCAACTGTGAGCAATCTCTGATCATCATTGATGAACCCTTTAATGGGGCTGAAAATGAAAACGCGCAGTATTTTAACCGTTTGTTCAGCGATAAGTTGTTGAACAAAACAGTCATTTTTTCAACCAATGATCCCGGCTTGATCGCCACTTCCAATATGAGTTTGGTTCTAGAGCCTGACGGGAATCTTAAATATTTTGGCTTAACAGACAAATACTTAAACAGTTTAAGTTAAACACAGCGATGCTTACTCACAGATTACTCGTTCGATAAATGGATGTAATTGACAAAAACATAAGTGAGAGAGATGATTCGCTCTAAAATCACCTATAACAAGGAAGCAAATGTACACATTCGTTGCAGACAAGCTTGATGTAGCTTACTTATCCGCAATTCCTGAAAACCATCAACTTCAGGACTGCGATGTTCCTGAAGAGGAAATCGAACTTCGAGAGATCGTTGAGGTTTGGTATGAGTGTGCCTTTCTCCCTGCTTTCAACCTTCAGAAAATCGATATCGAGAACAAAGCTGAGCTAACCGTCGTACAAACACATGTTTTGAGCAACGATACGAGTACGCTCGCTTTCCTACTCAAAAACAGAGTGTACCGCGCTGCACTGAATAGAATGCTTGGTGTTTGGGCGTTAGAGCCCTCTGCAAAAACGGTGTTAGAGCAACTTCTGTTTGAACTAAGCCTCGATAAAAAGCGTCCTCATTAACTCGCTTTATAAGCTATTCATCAATAAGCATAAAAATTAAACCGACTGACAATCGCTATAAGTTGCTAGTAAGAGAAGATATTTCAAAATAAGCTCTGGAATCACAAGAACTTATACCCCTCCCACACTTCCATTAAATTTACCGTTTCAAGGTTTCCATATCCGCATTTTTATTCTACTGTTTTTATATAAAAACAGTTGGATGGATCCTTATATGGCGATTACGGTCTGGAATAACCTTTCAGTCAAACATAAACTCTTTGGCTTAGTTCTACTTCCCATTTCACTACTGCTCTTTCTAGCAGGCAGACAAGCGTATATTTTAACGACTCAGTTAACCGATTTTGAACGAACCAATCAGTTATCTGTGTATCTTCAAGATATTTCGGTCTTATATCGGAGCACTCTGGCTTCTAGCCCTGAAGAATTCGCGACACAAAGCAACCAAGTAAAGGCAGAACTAAAAACGCTTTCTCCAGCTATATTTTTAAACACCTCTGATGAAATGAACCAACTGGTTGCAGACTTCAGCGAAGCGACTCTATCAACGATGGAAGCGACTGATAGTTACGATAAATTGGATGCACTTGAATGGCAGAGTGATTTGTACAAACAGTTGCTCCTTGAGATAGAAAAAGTCCCTTTCGAAAACACCAAGCGTGAAATTCAACAGCACCTCACCGCGTTACAACAGCTTGAATGGCTGATGTTTTGGTCAAATGAAGAATTTAAACTGGGTACCTCATTGATTGAGATATTCCAAAATAGCCAAGAATACGATCCAGAACTCGCTGAACAGATCGAAACTCTGAGTGAAAGACAACAACTGTTCCTAGAACGCTTTGTGTCATTGAATGCCAACGAACATCAAGTGTCATTGATGGTTGAAGTGTTTAGAAACGATGTATTTGCTCAAAGCCAAGAGATCCGCAGCGCCCTACTCGACCTAAACGCAATCAGCCAACTGACGCCACAAGGGATTTCAGTCGGATTAGAGGCTATGAGTGCTCGACTCAGCTTATTGCAAAGCCTCGGTAATGTTATCAAGCAAGAGTTTCAACAGGAAGTTGAGCAAGCCATCTATGAAGCGCAAATCCAACGAACACTGTTTATCTCCATCGTTGCTTTGCTCGCGACCATTGTAATGGGATTAACCCTAAGCTTGGCACGACAAGTCACCAACAACCTGAATTTGGTGTTAGCTTTCTTGAAAAGCGAAAATGATGAAACTCGACCTTCTTTGGATAAGCTGATTCAAGGCAAAGATGAACTCAGCCTATTTGCTCAGCAAGTTGAACGGTTGACCATCGAGCGAGAACTTGCAAAAGACAGGCTTACGATAGCGAAAGAAGACGCTGAGCGAGCCAAAGAAGACGCTGAAGAAGCGAAAGATCATGCAATACAAGCTAGCAAAGCGAAAAGCAGCTTCTTAGCCAATATGTCTCATGAAATTCGTACCCCACTCAATGGCGTTATTGGTATTTCCGAGATTCTTGCAGATACCCCACTCACACCCACACAGCGTGATTATGTGGATACGATTGAAACTTCATCCCAACTGCTACTTAGCTTGATCAACGATATCTTAGACTTCTCGAAGATTGAATCTGGCATGCTGTTAATCAGCCCGCACTCGGCGTCGATTAGAGAATCGATATACGACATAGCCTCTATTGTTGCGCCAAAAGCGAAAGAGCAAAAAATATCGGTTAACGTTGATATCAGCCCAGACACACCTGCACGCGTGATGATCGACGATCACCGCTTAAGACAGATCCTAATGAACTTTATGTCGAATGCAGTGAAGTTCACGGCAGAAGGTGGCGTCACATTATCAATCCAAACGCTCGAACAATCTGACGATAATGTCACCATTCGATTTGCCGTTCGCGACACAGGTATTGGTATCGGCAAGCAACAACAGAAACAAATATTCGAGCCCTTCGCTCAAGAAGATGACTCAACTACACGTCAGTTTGGCGGTACTGGTCTTGGCCTCGCCATCAGTACACAGTTGGTCGAACTGATGGGTGGCCAGATTCAGCTCGATTCAGTCAAGGGTAAAGGCAGCTGTTTCTACTTCGACTTAGAATTACCCGTTGACATGATGCTACCGAAACCAAGCACGGCAACCGCTGACATTTATATTCTGGGTAACGAGAGCATGCTTTCTACACGAATAGAATGCGACCTTAACCTTTATGGCTTAAAGGTAACTCAGCGAACGAATAACTCTTCCGCGATGACCGAGCAACTCGCGACTCAGAAACACAATAAACCGATTACTGTCGTTTTCGCTGAAGATGATGCATTCCTAGCTAATACCCACGCAGATAACTTAGCTAAGCTGCACCAAAATGGCATCACTATCTGTTTGATACGTTCTTTCTTAAGTGAGCCTGCGGATCTTGGCGACAGCGTTACTGCACAAGTCGCACAACCCCTACTCGGCTTACGTTTAATTAAAGCTATTGAGCTCTGTGATACGCAGGGTTTGGCTGAGCTTTCAGAGGCAAGCCAGCAACCTCTAGAGATCCAACACAAAATCCTCATCGTCGAAGACAACAAGATCAACCAAAAAATTGCTGGGCTTCATGTCGGTAAAAGTGGTTTTGAATTCGAGTTCGCTAATAATGGTCAGGAAGCTGTGGACATGTTCACCGCAAATCCTCATTACGCAGTGATACTGATGGACTGTATGATGCCCGTCATGGATGGCTTTGAAGCGACAAGCAACATTCGACGCGTTGAAAAAGAGACCAATGCCACGCGTCGTATCCCTATCATCGCCTTAACCGCCAGTGTGATTGATGATGATATTCAAAAGTGTTTCGACGTAGGTATGGATGACTATGTACCAAAGCCTTTCAAATTTGAAATGCTAAAAGAAAAAGTACTTGCCGCCGTTGAAGCGATGCCACTTCCTGCTGCCTACAAAACTAAATCTACGAAAAAACCCGCGACCGTAACACCGATTCTTAATGCTGCAGCTAAGCGAACATTGCCAGAAGAAAGAGTACAAAACACGGTTCCGAGTAAATCTGAAAGAATACTGCTCGTCGAAGACAATCGAGTTAACCAAAAAGTCGCTTCTGTGATGTTAACAAAGGCGGGCTACGCGTTTGAAATCGCCGACAACGGACAAATCGCCGTCGACATGTACCAAAACGACAGTAGCTTCGACATTATTTTAATGGATTGCATGATGCCCGTTATGGACGGCTTCACTGCGACCAAAGAGATCAGAGAGCATGAGAAAAACCTAGGCTTAAGCAAAACTCCTATCATCGCGTTAACCGCCAGTGTTATCGACGATGATATTCAAAAGTGCTTTGATTCAGGCATGGATGGTTATGTAGCGAAGCCCGTAAGAAAAGAAAAGCTATTCCATCAAATAGAAAGTGCGACTTGTTAGGAGATACCCATGGATTGGATTAGAACAATAAAAACACTTCCCCGCAGAGTCATATTGCCAGTCACGGTAGGGCTATTAGGAAGCTTGCTTCTTCTCAGCCCTGCTCACGCCGCTGAAGATTATGCCATATTTTCTTTAGACTCCGGATTTGAAGAGATATCAATAAACAAAGCGCGAAAGCTCTATAGAGGGAAAACTAAACGCCTCAATGGCAAACGTGTTGAACTGTCTGATTGGCCTGAGAACAGTGCCGAAAGAGAGGACTTTTATCAGCTTTTGCTTGGAAAAAATGCCGCTCAAATGAATGCACACTGGGCTGGTTTATCTTTTTCAGGAAAAGCGCGTTATCCAAGAGAAATCAAAACGGCGTCAACCGACAGCTTAGTGGACTGGCTTGATGACAAACCAAACCGTATTGGTTACTCCCCACTCTCTTCGGTTCCTCAAAATGCCAACATTCTCTACGTTATAAGTTCGGAGAAATAATATGAAAAGAATAATTACGTCAGTACTGTGTGCTTCAGTTGCCTCTCCGGCTTTTGCGATTATTGAACTTACCGATAATTTTTCGTTAAGCGGATTCGGTTCTACTTCTTGGGCAACCTCAGATAACGATAATCCATTAATCATCAACCGTGGTTTTACCGATGAAAATTGTTACGACTGTGATACCACATTTGGGGTTCAGTTAGACTACTTCTACAACTCATTCAAAGCTTCTGTGCAAGTTGTCAAACCACCCCAATATGATTGGAGTGACCCTCAATTAGAGTGGGCTTACGTCGGTTACGAGTTTAATGACTTCGATGTCAGTGTTGGACGCTTAAGGCTGCCACTGTTCCTTGCCTCTGAATACTACTATGTCGGCCAAGCCTATATGACGGCGAGACCCCCTACAGAGGTATATAACGCCGTATTAGGTATCACTGCCTTCAATGGTATCAAAGTGAGCTGGACTCATGATGTAAGCGATGAAGCTACCCTACTACTCTCTCCGTTTTTCGGAATTAAAGATAACAATGAAGTCGACTTCAATTCGACAACTGAGCTTGAATTTGAAACCAATCGAATGTTTGGTGCCAATCTACAATTGAGTGGAGAAGATTATCGTTGGAATCTATCTTTCTTAGATTCAAATTTTGATCAAACGGTCACCACGACAATTCCTGGAGTACCAGCCCCATTCAGAACTAAGCAAGATAACCAACACATCCAACTTTGGTCGTTAGGTGCTGAGTACGAATTTGGTCAAGCTGTACTTGCCAGTGAAGGGCAAATCAGCGACTTCTCTTCATCCATGTACGCAAGTCTTGGCTACCACTTAGGGTCATTCACGCCTTACGTCGTTTATGGCGCACAATTTGACTCCAATGAACACTTAGAAGGGAACAGCTACTTAATTGGCGTTGACTATGATGTGTTACCTAACGTGTCTATTAATGGTGAAGTGCAATATTTTGAGGCTCGCAAAACAAACGGCGCCTTTGTTGAGGATTTCAATGCACTTACTGGTTTTGATGATAAAGATGCCGTCCTTTACACCATCATGTTGAGTTTCGTTTTCTAACCTAGAATTAAACAATCGTCATTAAATAAAAGCCCAAGGTAATCAAATAACCTTGGGCTTTTTAATGTTGGTAAGCAAACAACGCTTAGTATTTAAATAATACTTTCACGTCACCTGTTACAGCGGCTTCGTCGACATAACCAATTGCGTTGGTTTTTGAAGCAACCGTTGTGATTGCTTCGTTGTAGTCTGCAACCTGGATTGGCGCTTCAGCTTTACCGGTAAATACAAGTCGCGACCACGCTGATTGAAGTTGTGATTCGCTGCGCCCCGTCGCCACCTCATGGAAGGCTAGTCGACCTTCAGAACCATCAGCCAGCTCGATGATCTGTGCTTTGGTACCATTCGATAGCTTGCTTTTCTTACCCATGAATAACTTTTTAACGTCAGATTTAGATAGAGAATCAACGCCAGCATTGTTACCAATCACTACCATTCCAGCAGAAGCGTTAAATGAAAGAACCGCTACGGTTATTGCTGCCAGTAAACTTTTCATGTTGCCTCCTTAGAATACGAAATCAAGACGTGCTGAATAGACAATAGAGCTGTCTTCAAGGTAGTTACCCGTTGCAATATATGGGTTTGCTGTTGTTTCAACATTGCTTTGGAACCCACCACTAGTATCTCGGTAATCCACATACGTCACATCCGCTTTTAAAGACATGTTCTTAGCGAAATCCCAACGACTACCAACAGAGTAAGAAAGACGCTCGTAATTCATCGACTCTTTAATTGCCGTCGTAGTCATGTTTTCACGTTCTTCGTTGTCTGTTGTTTCAACCCAGCTAACAGAAACGTAAGGCGTAAATTCATTAATTCGGTAACCGACCAAGCCAGAAACCGATTGATAGTCATAAAACTGCCCTTCCAACTGAACATCCGCAGCTTCAACATTAACTAACAGATCACCATTGTCATATTGAGCACCCAAGGAGATGAACTGACCATCTTGGCTATCTAGCATTGCACCCAATTGACAATACGGGTCTTGTGAGTTTTGGAAATCACAAGAAGGGTTTGACTCAGCAACAAAGTACGAACCACGGAAAGTAAAATCATCAACGTTCCAGTTGGCACTGATACCGAATAGTTTATCCAGTTTAACTTCACCAACAATTGAGTCGTCTTCATCAATAGTACCAATACCGACCACAGGCTGAAGAAGAATGCTTGAATCTTCAAGCTCAATCGGAATCAATAAATCAGCGCCCGTATAGCCCTTTAAAACAATGTTTTCATACAATTCTTGAGAAGGCCTGATCATAGGGTATGCATAACCAAGATCAGTGTAGTCAGAGTAGAAAAACAGAGGTAGACGCAGCTTACCTGCACGGGCAGTAAATGAATCAAAATCATAAGAGGCGTAAGCCATTTCGATTTTTGGTTCATAGTCATAACGGCTGTTTGCAACAATTTGCGTCACGAACTTCGCTCGCTCGTTAACTTGAAAATCAAACTGCAAGCCCGCTAGTGTTTCTTGCTCCCAATCCAACTTTTCGTCCGTGTAGCCAGCATAACCGATTGCGTTATCTGACTTACCGATACCTACAGAACCAAATCCGCTAATACGAAGGTTATCCATATTTGCAGCATTTGCTCCAAACGCCATACTTACTAGGGCAGCAACCACTGTCTTCTTCATAACTAACTCCAATTTGTTATGTTGTTTCTTGTTTTTATGTAATTAACCCAAATGTTGGGCATACTCCCGCCCTCCTTGAGGCATCGCCAGAAAGAGAGAAGGAATGATTCTAGGGGGCTTAACTCACCTTAAAGTGGCCAGTTAATGTTGATATGTTACGAGTGACTTCCTGAATGTCATGAGCAACTGCATCGACTTGTTGAACGCTGTTGCTTGTACCTTCTGCCATTTTTCTAATTTCTTCGACAAAAGTTTCTATACGAGTTGAAGTTTGTTCCTGCTCTTCAGTTGCAGCGGCAATACTTTCGTTTCGCTGACTGATTTCAGTGATCTCGGAAGTGATTTTTTGTAGCGAGTTTTCAGCAACAAGTGACTTTTCAACGCAAGTTTCAGCTTTCGTCACGCTATCCGAAATGATCGTAGAGGCTGTTTTAGCTTGCTCTTGTAACTGCAAAAGTACAGATTGGATTTCTTGTGTCGACGTTTGTGTTCTTGATGCTAACGTTCTAACTTCATCAGCAACAACAGCAAAACCACGACCTTGCTCACCAGCACGTGCCGCTTCGATTGCAGCATTTAGTGCCAGTAGATTTGTTTGCTCAGCAATAGCGCTTATCGCCTCTAAGATAGATCCGGCACTTTGAGTCTTGTCATTCAATTGCTTAACCACTTGTGAAGCATTGCCTACATCTTGCGTCAGTTCTTGCACGGCTAAAATGGTACTTTTAACCTGCTGCTCTCCTAGTGTCGCCTGTTCACTGGCACTCGAAGCAGAAGTCGAAGCATCATTCGCGTTCGTTGCGATCTCTCTGGCAGCAACAAACAACTGATTTAATGAACTAGATACTTCTTCAATAGAAAGATGTTGTTTGGTTGAAAGTTCGTTCGTGACCTGACTAGATCTCACCAAAGAGCCAGAAATAGTGTCCAATTGAGTGACGTTTTCGATTGTATGCGTCACGTTTTGTTGTAGGTGAGAAACAAAGCTATTGAATGATTCAACTAGAGGTTTTAGTTCGTCGTTTTTCTCGTGTTGTAAGCGAACGGTTAGGTCACCATCTCCTTCCGCAATATCACGCATTTTATCACTGATGTTTGCTAAATCTTTCCGTATACCTTTTACAACAAACCACCCAAAGATACACATAGCAAGCATGGCTAATGCACCTGAAATACTCATGATCTGGTTAGCTGCTTTGTTATTCGATTCCAACTCTTGCACTGCGTTCTCAAACTCTGACTGACGAGCCGACGAAAACTCACTCATCCCCGTAGTAAGCTCTTCTAAAATTGCAGTGCTTTGCTTCGCGAGACGACCTGCCTCACTAAGGCTAATTTCTTCGTCGATCATGCCTTGCGCGATACGATAAGCCAGATCGAAATATTGATTGGTTTGATTTTGCAAAAGTGCGGATGAACCCTGTAAAGATGGGTCCAATGAAATTTGAATATTGAAGTTGCTTTGGATCGCAGCAAGAGTTTGCTTATTCATCTCCAAAATCTCTTCATCACCGAGAGTCACGGCTAAATTAAAACGCTCTGCTAATTGAGAGATTAAAACACTATTCAACGAAGCAGAATTCATGACAGGATAAGTCACTTGATCAATTCGATTAACCTGCTTTGTATTGTTGGTTAATGTATCCCCTCCAACAAATAGAATACTAATAAACCCGACTAACGAAACTAAACATAACGCTAGAATTCTATTCTTGATCGATAGTGTAAACATAAGCTTTCCTTGCTAAACAGTATGATAAACTGCACTAATTATTCGAACAATAACAGATCTGACCAGTATATCAATCTGTCACACCAAAAATAGTGACAGAAATGTTAATATTATTTATAAACTGTTATCTCAGAAAAATAACCATATAAATCAACATGTATAAATAACCATTTTATTAAAAACCCTTAGTCATCAAAATATCGGCCCTTTATTTAAAATATAGTTCTGCGGTTTTTGTCCTCATTTTTATTATTTAAGAGCAGACCTATCGTCACGATTAAATCGATATAAAGAAGCCAAAACCCTTCTTACATTCAACTTGGTAATAAATTAACGTCGCAGAGTGATCTACAATTTAATGGTTCTGTCAGAGCCGTCAGCATTGTGTAAAAAGGCTGCAAACTCACGAACTTCACCGCCCTTACTCGGTCAATCTTAGAGCGAATAAACAGATACCTTAAACGGAGAACGCATGCGAATAGCTACTTTATCTTTAAGTTTGGTTTCAGCGGTCGGTTTCGCGGCTGAGCCAAATCCTTTTCCAATTACGCCAGATGAAAGTGGCGAAGAGTTTATGGTCAGTGCAACGAATCCATATGTAAGCAGCACCGGGTATTCGGTACTTAAGCATGGCGGTAATGCGGTCGATGCGATGGTGGCGATGCAGATGACAATGTCGGTGGTTGAACCGGATATGACAGGGATTGGCGGTGGTACTTTTGCGCTGTTTTATCAAAAAGACAAAGATCAATTTCTCGCACTGGATGGGCGTGATGAAGCGCCCTCAAGTGCGACTCCAAATATGTTTATGGAAGATGGTAAAGCACTCCGTCGAAATG
Organism: Vibrio sp. QJM3NY_26; assembly: GCF_057786005.1. Lineage (NCBI taxonomy): Bacteria > Pseudomonadati > Pseudomonadota > Gammaproteobacteria > Vibrionales > Vibrionaceae > Vibrio > Vibrio sp. QJM3NY_26. The sequence continues at coordinate 1,848,679 of NZ_CM173516.1, forward strand.
AGATTTTAGGACCAAGATCTGTTGCCGTTCCCGGCACGCTTCGTTTGCTCTATAGCACTCATCAACAATACGGAAAGCTACCATGGTCTGAGCTTGTTCAACCCGCGATTGAACTGGCAAGCAAGGGTTACGCGATGAACAGCTACACCTACGACATCGTGGTTCGTGAACAAGAACGATTGATTGAAGATCCAGAAATCGAAGCCCTGTATTGGAGTGACGACCAAATCAAACCAACCGGCACATTGATGAAGAACCCAAAGTTTGCTGACACTCTTAGCAACATTGCTCAACAAGGCGATAAGTACCTTTATGGTGGCGAGTTTGGTAAGCACATCGTTGAAACTGTGAACAGCAGAATCGATGCCGACCACGCAAAGCTCTCTATAGAAGATTTTGCACAATACCAAGTCAAACAGCGTGAGGTTATTGAAAGCGACTACCGAGGCAACAAGATTGTCTCGTTCGGTTATCCAGCCTCTGGTGGCGTGATGGTTGCTCAAAGCCTTGAAATGTTAGAAGCTTATGACTTAGCCGCCATGTCTAAAACTGATGTTGAACCTTGGCGCTTGATGACTGAAGCCATGAGAATCGCCAAAGCCGATCGCATTGCGTATGCAGGTGGCCCAGATTACATTGAAGCGCCAATTGCTGCCCTACTCGACAAAACCTACATCGACGAGCGACGTAAGCTCATTCCGGAGAGTGGCATTGCGAAAACAAAACCGAAAGCAGGCAAGCTATCTGATACCGATTACGCTCAATATCAAGGTTTTGAGAGCCAAGATACAGGGCACATATCTATCATCGACAAAGACGGAAACGCGATTGCAATGACAAGTACTGTCGGCACAGGCATGGGTTCAGGTGTAATGGTCGATGGTGTGATTCTTAATGCCCAAATGGCCAACTTCTCCACCAAGCCCACCATAAACGGTAAACCGACACAAAACGCTATCGAAGCAGGCAAACGTCCTCGCTCAGCGATTACGCCGTTAATGGTGATTGACAAAAAAGACGACCTGCGCTTAGTGGTCGGGTCTCCGGGTAGTTCGCAAATCCCAGGTTACGTGTTGAAAACCGTGGTTGGCGTTCTCGATTGGGATCTCTCCGCACAAGAAGCAATTGACCTGCCGAACATTCAGTACGGCACCAAGATCGACCGCACCAAACCTTATGACCCAACCGGTTTATTGATCGAGAAGAAGACTTACGCTGAAATGTTGGTTCCAGAATTTATGCAGCTCGGTTACCCAGTACATGTCATTCCAGTGGTCAGCGGTTTGAACGCCATTGAAATCAAAGATGGCAAGATCCATGGCGCGACCGACAGACGCCGTGCATCAAGCTCTATGGGGGAATGATAAAACGAAACGGGCAAGTAATAGGCTTGCCCTTGTTTTGTCTCTAGTCACTTGAGCCTTGTATAAGCAGTTCATTGATACGAAAAAGCCAGTCGAATATTTCGACTGGCTTTTCATTAGCGGCTTATCTATTTACTCATTCAAATATTATGAACTTGGCGCTACTCGCTTCTCTTTCAACTGCTCAATAACATAGTCAGGAGCCACTTTACCTAGCTCACTTAAGCAATCATCGGTCTTGTCGTTGCCGTATCGCACGTAGATATCACATACCGCATATAACTGCTCTGGAGAACCAGAGATCAAATACGCCTTCTCGAACGATTTAGTCGATTTGTCGATATCCAGCTCTTCTTGTAGTACCCCATTCAAGTACCAGTAGTAGCTGTTATCTTTTGCAAGTTCTGCTGCTACTTCAATCTCTTTGGCTGCTGCTGCCTTATCTTCAAGGCGAACCAAAGTTAATGATTTAGAATAGTGCATCGCTGCATTGTCCGGCACGTTCTTCAAACCACGATCCAACACCTCGACCGCTTGTTGATCTTTATTCTGAGCTCGGAAGTTATCCGCGTAGCTCAACCAAACTTGAGGGTCTTTCTGGTGAGTATTAATTAACTCAATATAAATCGTTTCCGCTTTATCCCATTCATTGTGCCAACGGAGCACGTCAGCGAACAACAATTGAAACTTTTCAGATTCTTGTGTTTCCAAAAATGTGATTAGCTCAGCAACAGGCTGTTCTATTTGAGCTTTCTGCTCGTCATCTAACGTATTGTAATCACGAACTAAATTGGATGTCGCTGTGTGACGCACCATCGAATCACTGTCTTTTAGCAAAGGAGAAACCAACGCCCAACGGTGCTCCAATTGATACGGTGCAGAACCGATAACCGACGCTTCACGAACTTCAGGGTTTTGATCCTTTAAGCCTCGCGCAACTGCCACCAGCGCATTCTGGCTTGGGTATGATGCTAGCTCCTGCAGCGCGCCAGTGCGGTTTTCAATGGACTGATTTTGATCTTGTGCCATGTAAGACAACTGTTGAATACGGGTTTGTGTGTCCGTCATTTCAAGCACTTGATTGATATTTTGTGCCGGTGCGTCAACAGTTTGCTGAACGCTATTCGCTGCCATCGCAGACGTTGAAATCATTGCGGACGTTGAAATCAATAAAGCAACAGCCGTCGCTAAACTCTTCTTCATCATAGTATTACCTTAAACTGGAGAACTTAGCCTGTCCTTAGACTCGTATCTGATTAAATTTGTTTTGGACCTGTTGACCCAAAAAAACGAGTTAAAACTTGGTCTCGAACGTAGCTTGTTGCGCCTGTTTTGCTTGATGCGCTATCAATACTGAGTCGCTAAATTTGCCATGAGCAACCGGATGCCCCATCGCACGAGCGATATAAGCCATCGACTTGTCGACATGAGAAAAGAACTTATGCCAACCTGCACATAAGTAGTTCAAGCCCGGTTCGCCTGCGCGAGTTTTGATAAAGCGGTTTTTAGGACATTCACCATGACAAGCAAACTTGTAATCACACTGCTGACATTGACTGGTCATTGTGCGTGATTTAGCAAAACCAAACTTTTGCTGTGGTGCGCTGTACGCCAAATCATCAAGCTTCTCGTGATGAATATTGCCAATCTTGTATTCAGGGTAAACATAGTGGTCGCACGAGAACACATCGCCATTTGGCTCCATTGCCAAACCCTTTCCGCATATCTCATTCAAGGTACAAAGCGGGTTAGGACGCCCTATCCATGTTTCTAAACTTGCTTCAAAATACTGAACGAACACTTTACCGATGTCGTTCTTCGCCCACTCATCAAATACAGAAATAAGGAAGTTACCCCAAGCCAAGTCCGACACACACCACGATTCCAAGATCGAGTCTTTATGGCCGGGGATCAGGCGTTTATCGCCTTGTTTGAGCTGCTCGCTCACTTGGGATGTTTGTGGCGCAACCGTTCGGAACGTTTTCTGTTCAACGATAGGAATAAACTGCATTTGCGGTGACTTCACCACATCACGTAGGAAACGATACACCTCAAGTGCATTTTGACTGGTGAGGTTATTCACACAAGTCAGCGTTGCGAACTTCACTTGGTGTTTGTGGAGTAGCTCCACAGCCGCCATCACTTGTTTGAATGTGCCACGGCCTGCTCTGTTAACACGATACGCATTGTGCAGCATTTCAGGGCCATCAATACTCAAGCCGATTAGGAAATTGTTATTTGCTAAGAATCGGCCCCAGTCGTCATTCAATAATGTGCCATTGGTTTGTAGATCGTTTGAGATCAACACACCTTGAGGTCGGTACTTTTTCTGTAGTTCAACCACTCTTTCGAAGTACGCTAAACCTAGCATGGTCGGTTCACCGCCCTGCCATGAAAAGATAATTTCAGGCGTATTTTGACCTTCGATGTATTGTCGGATGTAGGTTTCTAACGTCTCATCATCCATTCTTGGAGAACTGCCTTTCTTGTACTCCAACAAATCTTGCTTACTTAGGTAATAACAATATTTACAGTCAATGTTGCACGCTGCGCCAATTGGCTTAGCCATAACATGCAAGCGTTTAGACGCTTTACCATTGTATTGTGGACCTTGAGTAATGTGCATGATTTACCTACCTATCTTAGTGTCTGTAGCCATCATAATGCCTATTTCAGTCAGTGGCATGTTATACCCTTTATAACCAATAGGAATGACCTTAAACGTTAAAATTGCCCTCTATTTCGAACATTCGAGGCACGTGATGAAATTTTTCAATTACAAACAATTAGCGGCGATCAGCAGCGTCACCATGACTATTTTCCTAAGCGGCTGTGCGAGCGTGCCTACACACCCTATCGCTCAACAAATCGACCAAGAAATGGTGCTAGTTGAAGGTGGTACATTCACCATGGGTTCGAACGATCCTGAAGCGACCAAAGCAGAACGACCAGCGCGAAATATAACTGTAGATAGTTTCTACATTGCGAAGTTTGAGGTAACTCAAGAATTGTTCGAATCGGTGATGGGTTCATCTCTCAGTTATTTCCAAAACCCACAAGTTCCGGTCAATAACTTAAGTTGGCAACAGGCGAACTACTTCGTTGAACAATTGAACGAACTTACGGGTGAAGAATACCGTCTGCCGACTGAAGCTGAATGGGAATTTGCAGCGAAAGGTGGCAACAAGAGCAAAGGCTATACTTACAGTGGTTCCAATAACTTAGATGATGTTGCGTGGTACTCAGCAAATTCTAAAAATAGCGCACATCCAGTCGGGCTAAAGAAGCCAAATGAACTAGGCTTATATGACATGACCGGAAACGTGGGTGAGTTTGTGATTGATGCCTTCGATGACACCTTCTACCGATTCGGTCCAACAGACAATCCTAACAATGCAAAACACAGCGACGTTGGTTTATCACATAAATCGGTTCGCGGTGGCAGCTTTGCTTATGACGAAAATGAATCTGAAAGTTACCGTCGCGACTTCGCAAGCCAATCGATCACTATGTCAGATATGGGCCTGCGTTTAGTTAAGGATACGAACTAACTAAAGATGCCGACGGTTATGACTCAATAATCTTCACAAACAATCCTAAAAATACGATTCGCACTGTACAAACATTAGAAATCTGACCAAACGTTGGAAATCTGACCAAACCTTAGAACGCTGCGGCAATACTGAATAAGGAAACTCTATGCAATACACCAAGCTTTCAGGACTAACACTCGCGTTACTCTGTGCTCTCCCAGCTTCGGCTGCGGAAAAGCCAGATCTAGTCCTTCAAATCACGGTAGATGGCCTGCGCGCAGACCTAATCGAACGATATAAGCATAACTTCGGTGAAGGTGGTTTCCGGTACTTAATGGATGACGGCACTTACTACACCAACGCGAACTACCAACATGGCAACACGGAAACGATCGTGGGGCACGTGTCGCTCGCAACAGGTGCGCCACCGAGCGTACACGGCATGGTAGGTAACGTTTGGTATGACCGTAGCGAAGAGCGTTTGGTGTATAACGTAGAAGACGGTAACTACCAAATGTTGACCTCTGGCGCGGGTGTCGACAAAGCAACAGAGATCGACCCAACGCAGAAGACAGCACAGGGCGATGGACGTTCTCCTGAGCCAATACTTTCCACCACGTTTGGTGACGAATTGACGATTTCCAATAGTGGCAAATCAAAAGTGTTCGGTGTATCAGTGAAAGACCGCGGCGCTATCTCATTGGCGGGACACAGTGGTAAAGCCTTCTGGTTCTCCAAAGCGCAATCTGAGTTTGTCACCAGTAACTATTACTACGACGAGTATCCAGATTGGGTATCACGTTGGAACGAGAAAGCGATTGCTGCTCAGTATTCGAAACAGAAGTGGGAGCTCTCGTTACCACGTGAGAAGTACACGCTGCAAGAGCACGATACCGAACACAAAGTGAAACTCGGTGACTTCCAACGCACCTTCCCTCACCCTTATGGCCCTGCAAGTTACAAGTACTACAGCACAACGCTAACCGTTAGCCCGGCTGGTGACGAGATCACAGAAAACTTTGCAAGCACACTGTTGATGCAAGAGAAGCTAGGCCAAAGTGACGTGACCGATTATCTGTCTGTGAGTTTCTCATCAAACGACTACGTGGTGCATTTATACGGCCCCGAAAGCCTAGAAACAGAAGACAACCTAATTCGACTTGATAAGACGATCGCCAAGCTTCTTAAAACCGTTGATAACCAAGTCGGACTAAAAAATACATTAATTGTGTTGTCTGCCGATCATGGTGTCCCTGAATCTTCACCTGCGGCAAATGCGCTTGGCTTTAATCAAGCTCAATACTTCAATAAAGATACACTGCTCTCGAGTGGCGTAGAAAAAAGATTGAAGGATCAATTTGGTTTATCCAAAGACGCCATTCGCTTGTATGCACAGCCTTATATCTATCTGAATCACGATTTAATCGCAGAGAAGAAACTTGACCTAGCTAAAGTGCAGGAAGCGATCGCGGATGAAATAGCGAAAGTGAAGGGTGTGGCGTTTGCAGTATCAAGCAGCGATATTGCAGCGAACCGAGTGCCTGATACTCATGTGATGCAGCTAATCAAAAACAACTACCACCCTGCTCGTTCTGGTGACGTGTATGTGGTATTTGCACCGCGTAGTTACATTAACGACATGGAAGGCCTTCAAATCGCCTCTACACATGGCTCGCCATGGAAGTACGATACGCACGTCCCTGTAATCTTCGCAGGCTACGACGTTGAAGCTCAGAAGATCTCGCGTTCAATCACGCCATACGACATTGCACCAACACTTTCGAACAAACTGGGTATAACCCAACCAAGTGGATCAATTGGAGAGGTGTTACAAGAGGTCACTGAGTAGACTATACCTCTAAAGTTTCGCGAGCTAAATTTCGAATCCAGAACCCACTCATTAAAAGAGTCGTTTATCATATTCAGACTGATTCAGTCGAAACGGATAAGCGGCTCTTTTTGATTGATAAAGGATAGATTGAATCTAGCCTAGTTCTTACCAGAATATCGAAACGCTTCTCTAGTCAGCTGATCCAACTGGTCATCATTCATCTTGTTGTGCACAACCGTGATACGGCCTAAATAAACCAATGGGACTTCTGCTTCACGCTCTTCCAAGTGAAACTTGATCGCCTCGGCCGTTGCCACACCAAGGTCATCACTCATTCTCATTGGAGTCGCATCCAGTTCATCCGTACGAATCTTTTCAATCTCTTTCGCTGTACCGCCCCAACCCGTCACATAGATTTCAGACAACATGTCGGCATTGTTTAATGCATCCACCGCTCCCATGGTCATCGCAGTATTGGCATTGTGAACCATGGTCACCTCAGGGAAATTACCGAGCACTAAACGAATTCCATCGGCACCGCCTATCTTCTGGTATTGTCCAAAGTGCTCATACACTGTTAGCCAATCACCTTTCTCTTCTACGCAATCAATGAAACCTTGTGAGCGTTGGGTATCTGTTATTCCCGGTATCCCACGATTCGCTGAAAATTCTACGTCGTTACCGAGCTCTTTCACCACATGGTCACACAGGACATCGGCCCCCATCGCGCTTGAAAAATCGAACCAGCTATCCGGTTGATGTTTCCATTGTTCATTGGGCGTGTGAAAAGCCCAAATAAACGTTTTGAATTCTGTCGAAGCAGACAGTTTTTGAATATTCTCCGCTTGAATACCCAGTTCAGAAGGGCCAAAAATAACGAAGTCGTAAGGGGTTTCAGAGTTCAACACTTGTTCGGTGTATTGGGTCTGCAATGAGTGCTCAATTTGCCTTGAGGTGAACTCGCTTATCTCAAATGGTAACTCCAAAGCGACGAGCCTTTGCTTCAATGCTGTGTAATTTCTTGTCCAAAAGTCAGAAATATCTGCACTTGGGTAAATTAATGCAATTCTTACCGGTTTTTCTACCGACATTGGAGCCAAAAGAATCGGTTCGCCACTCACAGTCTCTTGAAATTTTTCGAGTTTCTGAGCATCAGCCTCCACCCTTATACGGTCGGACTTGGCGTACAAAGGGAGGGAAAAACACGCTGTCAGTAGGGTTAGCAAGACGTTTTTACAAATTTGACCCGGCATAACTGTTACCAAATGTTTGAATGTTTATTAACATTATTATAAATATAGAGCGATTATAAGTTAAAGCGTTTTATAAGCCATATGAATAAGAGATTAAATTTTGCGAGTTTGTTGCTCGCTATTACTTGCTACTCTCAGAGTTTTGCGGGTAATAATGAAGACGATTTCTTCCAATATGCTGAAGAAAAAGTGATGCGTGCGGTTTCCAACCAGCGAACGTGGAATGGCCCCACACAAGGCCCTGCTGTGCGCCATGAAAAGAACGTTATTTTTGTCGCGTCTGATTTACGTAATGGTGGCGTTTATGGCGTTGGGAAAGGCATATCTGAAGCCATTTCTAACATCAATTGGCACCTTAGATTCATCGATGGATTAGGCTCAGAAGTGCGCCAAGGTGCAGCTATCAGGAAAGCGATTGGTTTTGAACCCGATGCCATTGTTTTGGGCGGCATTGACGCTGTCCGACACAAAACCATTTTGAAACAAGCAGAAGATCTGGGAATTGTAGTCATTGGATGGCACGCGACTGAACTTGTCGGTGGTAATCCAGAAATAGGTTTATACACCAACATCACCACCGACCCTCTCGATGTGGCGGAAGTGGCCGCGCTACTCGCGATTGTAAACTCAAACGGTCGAGCGAGAACCGTGGTGTTCACCGACCCTAACTATGAAATCGCGATGATCAAAGCCAACGCGATGGTCAATACCATCAAGCGTTGCAGCACTTGTGATGTACTTGAGCTTAACTATTTACCGCTCGATAAAATTGCCGAGCAAATGCCTGCGACATTAAAGAACCTAGATGAGAAGTACGGCGAGAAAGTCACTCATCTTCTGGCAATCAACGACCTGTACATTGACTATGCTATCCCGTCTTTGGAGTCAAACCTCGAGGAGTACCGGTTAATACCACAAAATATCTCAGCGGGTGATGGTAGCAAGGCCGCGTACAAAAGAATCAATAGCGGTCAATTCCAACTGGCAACAGTACCTGAGCCCTTATATCTACAAGGCTGGCAAATAGTCGACGAACTCAACCGATCATTTAATCACATGCCGCCAAGTGGCTACTCTGCCCCTGTGCATCTCGTCACGCCCGATAATGTTGAAGAGCTCATCAGCCAGTCAGACAAAGGCATCTACGACCCTAAAAATGGCTACCGTGAAGCGTATCTGAAAATTTGGAAGCCACAATGAAATTACCTCAGATAAACATCACCCAACGACTCATTATTTCGAACCTGCTTTCGCTTTTGATTGTCAGCTTTGCTGTCATCATGGTGATTCGATCTCTGTATTACGTCGAGTCGACGCTTAAAAACGAAACTTCTACACACGTATCAGACTTGATTGTTAACTCTGAAATCAGCCGACGCGTATTTACGCTCACCTCTCGAGTTAAGCTACTTGAACAAACTTTTTTGTTCAGTGAAACCACACTGTCGGAAGAAGCATTTAATGTGGATTTCCAGCTTCAACGACTCAGAGACCTATCAACTAACGAAGGTTTCTCGCAAAAAATTGATGCCTTTATCGATAACTTCCACCGTTTCTTAGGCAGTTCGCTCGCATTGAATCGAATTCTAAAACAGACCAATCAGATCGACGCCACCTTAGCCGAACAGCTTGATCAGCTCGAATTTGCGATAGCCGACAGCAAGCTTAGGCACTTAGACCAACCCAATTTCATTCGTTATAACAATGAATTAGATCTTATCAACATGTTGAGAGAGTCGTTCCTCACCTCAGGAAAAATGGTTGGAGACATTCACAGTCGCATCACGCCAGAAACGGAGAAAGTACTGCTTATCGAAGTCGAGAAAGAACTCGATATATTCTTACTCCACTTAGAAAACGTTGATATCGAAACGACGGCGGTTATTGCTGAGAAGAAAAGAATCAATCGAACGGTGAAACGATACAACGCCGCTTTGAAGCGCATTAGAGCTAATCTGGAGCAGCGTTGGTTGGTGATGGCTTCACTCTTAGTCGCTCAAAGCGACCTATTGGAGATGGTAGAAAAAACCGAGTCACGCGTACAAAGCCAAGCCTTAGAATTAACCGACCAGCTTGAAAAAGAGATCGGTTTATCAAGACTAAACGCCATTATTATCAGTTTTTCAGCCGTTGTATTATCGATGTTGTTGGTTCACCACGTTGTTCGACATCACATTCGAAAGCCACTCAATGCACTGAGACATGGCTTCGATCGTCTAGAGTCTGGAAGCCTAAAAAACCCCATTAACTTGGGCCGAAGTGACGAATGGTCTCACTTAGAGAAAGCCTATAATGATATGGCTTCAAGGCTATCTAAAGCATACCTAGACCTCACTGAAGAAAAAAAGAATTTCGACTTCCTCGCCCACCACGATCCACTGACCAGTTTGGCAAATCGACTATTGGCAACGAAACAGTTAGATGAAGAGATCAGGAAATCCTATGAGAACAACGCCTCTTTCTTGCTGTTCTACCTCGACATTGACGAGTTTAAGACCATTAATGATTCTTTAGGGCATGCACCAGGTGACAACTTATTAGTCAATGTCGGGCACATATTGAGTAACTTAGTGGGTGATAAAGGCTTTGTTGCGCGAATGGGCGGAGACGAGTTCTTGGTTGTTTACTCAAACATTGGGTTAGACGAAGGCGAACCTATCGCAGACCGCTTAAATCAAGCGTTAAGAAAGCCTTATTACATCGATGATAATTCTATCTTTGTATCGGCGAGTATTGGTGTGTGTGAGTACCCTACTCATGGTTTAGATCGTGAAACTCTAATCAGAAATGCGGACACAGCAATGTATCACGCAAAGCGAAACGGCCGAGATCAATATCGCGTCTACGCGGACGAAATGACTCACGAGGTAAATGACTTGATTGAAACCAACATGGGGCTTCATCAAGCCATTGCCAATGACGAGCTTGAAGTCTTCTTCCAACCCAAAGTCAACTTAGACTCGCAAGACATCATTGGTGCCGAAGCTCTAATACGTTGGCGTCACCCTAAACTGGGCTTATTACCGCCCGTCGATTTCCTTGAGGTTGCCGAAAAAAGTGATCTCATTATCGACATTGATAAATGGGTATTTAAGAAAGTAGCGAATCTGATTACCGAATGGCAACGCGCAGGAATGGACCTACAGGGCGTGATTTTTTCCATCAACTTCTCAGCGAGAATGTTCTATATGACCGATCTCGCAGACCAGTTACAAGTGATACTCGACGAAACAGATTGTCAGCCTCATCAACTGCTTCTGGAGATCACAGAAAGGGATATGATGCGAGATTTCGAGACCTGTTCAAGGACCATTGAGGTACTTCATTCTAAGGGTTACAAGATCGCTATCGATGATTTTGGAACGGGTTATTCTTCGTTGTCGGTGTTGAAGAATCTTTCCGCCGATTGCGTAAAATTAGATCGAAGCTTTATTGAAGATATTAACTCGTCAAAAGTAGATTATGAGATTACTTGCGCGGTTCTCAAGCTCGCGCAAATACTCGATTTCTCAGTGATTGCAGAAGGCCTTGAAACCCAGAATCATGTAACGACTCTGCGCCAGATCGGTTGTAAATACGCTCAAGGCTATTTCTTCGCGCGACCTTTACCTATTGATGATTGGGTGTCCTACTTCTTGCTTAACTCAGAACAGAGCCCCAAAGAGGCTTAGTATCCGTTACTTAAATTAAACAATTCAGTAAGTTAAGTTCTTTCACTGATTTATGATTAAACAAGGGCTGCCTTCGGGCAGCACCAAGCGAAACATATCTGACGAGTCCCACATGACTCTAACTTGTAGGTCAATATCCCGTCCCCTTGTAGTAAACACCGCTTACCTCAGCTCGGGGATACTGGCTTTCTTTCCATTTAAAATTGCGCGAATGCTTTCTATGACCATCCCCTTTAGAAGCTAACTTGATAACTCTTTTGCTGCCGCTTTGAGCTTAGTGCGCAACCACTTGTGACTAGGTTCATTAGTGCGACTGGGGTGCCAAATCATACACATATCGAGGTCTTCCAATTCAAATGGCAAAGGAAGTGTTTTAACGTCATATTTTTCAGAAAAGCAACGCACCGATGACATAGGTAGCACGCCAATGTAATCAGAGCCCTCAATAACAGGCAGCATCTCAACAACGCCTGCAGCTCGATAGACTATTCTGCGTTTTTCAAGGTCACTGTAGTGCTCAGAACTCAATAAGCTTCTACGTGCATGCCATCTTGAAACAACCACATGATCAAGTGATAAAAACTGTTCCATATCGATAGTGTCACCAATCGTGGGATGGTCTTTACGGCACACCACCACCAGTTCCTCTTTAGAGATCACCTCATGCTTGAGCATGGTTCTTCCTCTTGGCGTCATATCGATAATGACATCATGTCTTTGAAGCCTTAAATCAGACTCGTAATCTTCCGTAAATAGAGGATGAATTTCTAATGCGATACCAGGTGCGACTTGACTGATTAACTGCATGACTCTTGGCATCATTTCATAACTCGCAGCTGAAACACAGGCAATTGAAAACACGCGGCCAGAGGTTTTAGGGTCAAAATCTCTTGATGCGGATAAGGTAGAAGTAAAGTTTTTAAGCGCAGCAGCCATTGCAGGATAGATATCAATAGCGAATGTGGTTGGCTCTACGCCAGAAGTAGTTCGATGAAACAGTGGCTCGTCATAGATATCTCTCAACCTTGCAAGCGCTTTGCTCACAGCTGGCTGGCTTATATCCATGCGATTAGCAGCCCTAGATAAGTTCTGCTCTTCATAAATAGCGACAAATATAGGAATTAGATTGAGTTCAGTACTTTTCATACAGTTCCATATTAAAGAAGCAGGTTCCCTATAGTAGAGAACCTGCCGATTTTGTTCGATGCGAATGACTAAAGTTTGCTACTTAGTTCTATCTTTTAAGTCTGGCAAGGCTTTAGGGATTTTCAAGCGGTCAAAAATTGAACGAGAATTGCTTGAGTTTGATTTATCACTGGGTAATTTACGTAAGCTTTTCCATAAACGAGTAAATACGTTTTTGTCTTCACGCCCTTGTTGGAGGGATTCACTGTCTTCTAGCCAACGCTTTTGTCCATTCAATTTACCAAGTTGTGCTTTATCCAGCTCTAGCTGAGAGGTTTCGTTTCGCAATTGACGGTAGATAAAGGTTCTTAATGCAGCCCAATTACCTTGCTTAAGTAAACGACGCAGTACCAACCAACCTGGTGTTGGGCGGTTCGCATAATAACGTTTAACCGAAACAAAGCACGCCACACTGAACAACAGTGCCAGACCAACGCTAATAAACACTGACATGTAAGCCTTGATGAAAGATTGGACTGTGTGTTTGGCTTCAAACAGATTCCCTTTTATCACCACGGTTTCAAGGCGTTGATTTTTGCTGTCCCACCACTGAAATGAAAACTCTGGCAACGTAAATTCACCGCCCTGCTGAATAACATAAACCGTCTCCTCAATTCGACTGGAACGGTAGTTACCACGATCTTGAGTATCATCTGAACGATTAGGTTGCGGGTAAGCTTGGTACTGCTGGGTCGATTCATTGTTCAACACATCCGGCAGTAATACAGAAAGGCTGTCTTTTGCCTTGATGGTTACCGTTCGAGTAATGGCATCGCCTACTTTTAAGTTTTCACTCGAGCGTAGCCATTGTTGCTCTGTATCTACTTCTGTTGCAGAAAACCAAGGCGATTCATTATCAAGTAAACCAGAAGGTAACGAAGCTTCAAACTTAATTGGCTGCGTGTAAAGCGTGCCGCCAACGTTAGAACCATCAGGTGCAGAAACTTGGATGCGAACCTGCACGGTTGGAATGACAAACTCGCCAGAAGTCATCGGATAAAGTGTCACTTCCCAACGCTGGCGTGACCATGTAGTGCCATTGACCCGTTCCGTGTAGTTAGTTGCGAGTTGGTTACGCTGTTTAGCAATCACGTTAGGGATTTCGATACTGCCGATTCGAGTCCCTCCCGTTAACCAGCGCGGCGTCGCCACCTCAATGTTCAGAATCACCTGCTCATTTACGCTCACTTTAGTCGGCGTTATCTTATCGCCTGACTTTGGCTTTTCCCCTACCCAAGCGATAAGCTCAACGTCACCACTTTTTTGGAGATCGAAGATATCGGCAGCAGAAGCAACAAAAGGAGAAAACCAACTCAATATAAGAGTCATCGACAGTAACCACTTATGGGTTCTGAATCGCACTCTCTTTGATTGAATGGCTTCAAGAGCTAAATCATATCGACTCATTGGGTTTGCTCCTGTTTTGATGCCTGTTCCGGTTTTGACGCTTGTTCGATGGAAGGTGCAGGGTCTCGTAGCTGAATTTGGAATTTAGATTTTAAGAAGAACTTAGGGTCCGCTTCTACTCGTTTTAACCACTTATCGGCAAGCTCTTGGCTACCCAAAATTTCATTGGCATTAAGCGTTTCCTTGAGCATCAATTCCGATACCGTTTCTTCTTCAGCGCCATCACCCGTTCGTGGCTGATCGTCTTCGAGTTCTAACGACTCTTCAGGGCCATCTGTGGTTCCGGACTGGCTTTCACTGGTTCGGTTTACCTCTTCGACAATTCCACTAAGTACAGCAAGATTGTTCTCCACATCCGTTCTTAGTTCTGGTGACAGATCCTCTTTCTCGCTTAATGATTTCAAAAGATCTCGCGCGGCAAGGTATTCACGCTGCCTGGCTAACGCGCTCGCCGCGTTGTATAAACCAAGGTCAGTTTTGGTTTGCAGGAATGCACTGTGAGCGAGCTTAAAATCACGAGCATAGTAATAAGCCGCGCCCTTTCGCATTGGGTCAGTAAAATGTTTGGCAGCTTGAAGATATTCTTTCTGATTCAACAGGCGTTGACCTTGCTGATCGGGCGTTAACCATAAGTCCCACCACCATTGAGCTGTTTTGGCCCAAGTAGTAACCGACTCCACCACAACTGGTTTCTCAGCGGTTAAGTTGACTGTTTTCGCCAAAGTGTCTGGTGAATACATGCTGCTTGTGATCATCAAACCAACGACACACCACTGCACCAACCACCCTTTTCTGAACCATAGCAACATAATGAAAGCCATTGGAATAAGCAGTCCATAGCCCATGTCTTTCCAAGGCATTGAAGATTCGCCGTTGAGCTGCATGTTTCTTTCAACCGCTCTGTTCAGTTGTTGGATATCCGAATCATCAACGGTCACTTCAATCACTCGTCCACCCGTCTTACTCGCTAAGTTACGCAGTGAATCTAGGTCGACAGGGTTATCGCTCACCACATTACTGTTTCCTGCGGCGAGAATGAGCAACTGATACGGATTGTCGTTAAAGAAACTCTCGTACGCCCTAATGGTGCCTGGGTTTACACCATCTGATACCAACAGTACAGAAGAGCCTAACTCACCAGACAGTTGCTGATTAATCAGTGGCAGTGCTTCTTCTGCTGACTTACCTGATACCGGCATGATATCGGGCGTGATAGCCGCTAGAAACGGTTCGAATACTTTGCTGTCTTGAGTAACGGGCATCGCGACGTGTGCGCTGCCTGCATAAACCACTAAGCCCGTATTACCGCCTTTCCGAGCTGCCAATAAGTCTCTAATCTTCTGCTTAGATCGTTCCAAGCGACTCGGTGGTAAGTCTTTAGCGAGCATAGATTCACTGTTATCAAGCACAACCAACATCGACGCTTTGTCTTCACCAAAAGGCGAAGCCTCACGCTGCCATGTTGGGCCAGAACAGATAATGATGGCGATAGTTACAATCACCACCAATAGCTTCAATGGCAGCTGCTTACGCCAGCCTGTTTCGCCAATCGTCAATGCATCACGTAAGTGTGCAGGTAGAATGTCTTTCCACGTTGGTTTGGTCTCTTCTCTCCAACGAACCCATAACAGGAAGAACATCGGAATAAAGGCCAACAACCACAAAGGTCGGATAAAATGAAACTGGGTGAATAACTGTTGTAGAGTGAGAGAATCAGGCATCATCCTCTCCTTTCAATTTTTTAGTTTTAGAAGCCAAAAGCGACCTTCTACGTAAAGTCGCCAGACTAAAGGCCGTCAAATACATCACAACAACAATCGCCATTAAGTAATGGTGCAGTCCCTGTTTAGGACGATAAGTGGTACTTTCATATAACTGTGGTTCTAGTTCACCGATTTGAGCGTAGGCTTTGGTAAGTTCGTCGCGGTTAAGTGCCTCAAAGGCTTCGCCACCAGACTCTTGAGCCACTCGTTTGATGGTTTCCATATCCAAAGCCACTTCACCAACGGTTTGTGGGTCACCCATGGCGATCACGTGAATACGAACGCCTTTCGCCTTCGCAACTTTGGCTGCATCAATCGGTTCAACAAAGCTTCCCGTATCATTACCGTCGGTTAGTACGATCACGACCTTCTCTTTTTCGTTGGCATCAACACTTGAATCTTGAACGGCAGCACTTTGCTTTTCGCTTTGTTCAAACACCTTAATCGCCAAGCCAATTGCATCACCTAAGTGCGTGCTTTGCCCTGCCATAGCGACATCGGTTTGATTAAGCAGTTCAAGCCACACATCTTGGTCAGCTGTAAACGGTGTTTGTACAAACGCTGCATCACCAAAAAGAATCAAACCGAGTCGGTCCCCTTTTCGGGTAGTCGCAAAATCAGCCAGCACTTCTTTGGTCGCGTCCAAACGAGATATTTTATCGCCCCGCTTAGAGGTAAAGTCTTGTTCTGCCATTGAGCCAGATAAATCGACCACTACCATCACATCACGACCTAATTGTTCGCGAACTTGCGGCTCACCAAGAATGGTTGGTTTAGCGAGCGCGCACACGACCAATGCCCAAGTAATAATGAGCGTGGTTCGTTGCCACCAGCTTGGTGTTAGCTGGCTTGCCCCTTCAGACGGTGCTTCACCTATCGCTTCAACCAATTCACTGAAAAATGGCACCTTGATGGCCATTTGCTTGGTTCGATAAGCAGGCACTGCAAAGTAGACCAACAAAGGCAGAGGTAACGCGATAAACCACAGCGGATGCGCAAATTCAAAGCTGGAAGATAAAACATCAAACATTGTCTTGCCCCTCAACCGTTACCTGTACATTCGGCTTATGAAGTTTTAGCCACATCATCGCGGTTTGAATCACCTCTAAACGCTGTTCAAAGCTCAAACGCACATTAGGGTCAATTAGGCTTTGCATCCATAATTCTGAAACTTCATCGGCAAAGAACGCATTGCTGTTTTCACTTGTTTTAGCGCTAACAGGCAGATAAGCGTTCAGACGGTTCACATAAGCTTGTCCAAACAGCTTTGCATTACTGCTGTCTAGGTAACGAAGTACCACTTTTAGTACTTTGAAGGTTCGTTCTGTTGAATTTTTGTCTCGTGCATCCAATACCATGAGCTCTTGAAGCGCTTCTTTGCGATAACGGTTATTCCACCATTTCTGCGCTAAACGATAAGCCAGATAGATAGCGGCCAATAACAAAATAACGCCAAGGATCTTCCAGCCGATCGTTTGAGGAGCCCAGCTCACACTGTCAGGAATCGCTACATCGTGCAGTTCACGAAGGATATAAGTACTTGGGGGAGTATGTTCAACAGACATTTAGCGCCCTCCCACTAGCTTCTGCAGCTGTGATATGTGATTGCCTGACGTGTCTAATTCAATATAAGGGAGGTTTTTCATCGCCATCAATTTAGCAAGGGACTGTTTCTGAAGTTCCGCTTTCTGAGCAAGACTTTCACTCGCGAGGTTTACCTTAGATTGACTATCCAGATTAAGTTGAAAGCGACCATCACCCACCACCCAGTTTGCGCTTGCAAGATCTTGAGGCAATGACTGTTCTAATGGGTCAGTCACCATGATCGCTAGGATGTCATTGTGTTGTTGAAGCTGCTTGAGTCGGTCAAGGTGTTGTTCTTGGCAGTCACGCCAATCACTAATAAAAATTAAAGTCGACTGCTTGAGTCTCATTCTCTTGATCAGTTCAATCCACTGACTAAACCCAACTCCCTCGCTGTCACTCACACTCACATCTAAGCTTTGATTAGCCTTGGTAAGGTGCTTTAACTGAGCCAATAAATCAGGCTGTGAACGCTGTGCTTTGGTATGAAAGAGCTTTTGATGTGAGGCTAAAACAAAGCCGACACGGTCACCGTCTTTTAGCACTCGCCATCCACACAATGCAGCTACTTCCGCTGCCACAACGGATTTCATGGTGTTTTGAGAAGCGAAGAACATCGAACTACGCTGATCGACGCAGATAATCACATTACGGTCTTTCTCTTCGGTATAGCTGCGAACATGAGGCTTCCCCGTTCGCATCGTAACTTTCCAATCGAGATTACGGATATCATCACCCAATTGGTAATGACGTAATTCTTCGAAGTTCAAACCACGGCCACGGAACAGAGAATTATGTCGACCCGACAGTACACTGCCCGCCTTAAGATGAGGCAACAGAGAAAATGACTCAGCTTGAGCCTGCATTCGCACTAACCTTGAATAGTCACAGTACAATCGTGGATCAAGGCCTTGCGGTTTGGGAGCTTGTGTTGGCTTCGCCATGACGCCCCCTAGTTATCCGATCTCAACATTATCAAGCAGTTCTTCAACCACTCTTTGATGATCAACGCCATCGGCCAATGCGTCATAAGACAACGAGAATCGGTGGCCTAATACGGTCGGCAACATGGCACGCACATCATCTAACGTGACGTGGTCACGCCCTCGCAACCACGCATAAGCGCGAGCGCATTTATCCAATGAAATAGATGCACGAGGGCTTGAACCAATTTCAATCCATTTCGATAAGTCTGATTCTGGATAACGCTCAGGTTTTCGTGTAGCCATTACCAAAGCCACAATGTAGTTCTCAACTAAATCGGAAACGGCAATGTCTGGAAGTTGGCGACGCGCTTCAAGCACCAATTCAGGTTCAATATGCTGTGGAGTTACAAGTTCCGAACTCGTCTCGCTACCAAGTTCCTCACTGCGCACAAGTCGAATGATGTCACGTTCAGCTTCATCTTCTGGATAGTCGACCGTCACTTTCATGATAAAACGGTCCATTTGGGCTTCAGGTAGTGGATACGTACCTTCTTGCTCTACTGGGTTTTGAGTGGCTAGCACCATGAATAGATCTGGCAGAATATGAGTTTGACCACCCACCGTAATCGTTCCTTCCGCCATGGCTTCAAGCAGAGCCGCTTGTACCTTTGCAGGAGCACGGTTCACTTCATCGGCTAGAACAATGCTGTTGAAAATAGGCCCCGGTTGGAAATGCAGTTGAGGCTTACCCTCTAGCTCTTGATACACCTCAGTACCTGTCACATCTGATGGCAAGAGATCGGGCGTAAACTGAATTCGGCCAAAGCTTGTGTTCAATAAATTCGCCAACGACTTGACCGAGCGTGTTTTCGCTGTGCCGGGAAGCCCTTCTAGAAGCACATGGCCATTGGTCAATAATCCGATTACCAGAGCCCGAACGACGTGGCTCTGACCGATAACACTTTTCTCTGTCTGTTCAATCAGTTGGTTTATTGCTTGTTGCGCATGGTTCATAGGTCTTCCCTTAATTCAATCTGGCTGCGTACATCCTACTCACAAGCCCCATAACTATTAGTTATAAACACCATAGCCACGTCAATTCTGGTGCTTTATTTCAGCATAGCTTTCAATTGGTTAATCGCCTCAGGCGGCGCCACCTTACTCAATGGTGAAACACATTGTTCAAACGCTTTAGATACACCGGGTTGTTGGTAATTTCGCGCTAAGATTTCACACTGTACATACAGGTGTTGTGGATTGCGGCTGAATTGGTAAGCCTTGTGCAGTGATTGACTTGCCGCAAGCACATCTGATTTCTCCAAAGTCAATCCGTACACATACCAATATTGTGGGTCGGTTTGTGCCGTTTCAGCAGCTTGTTTAAGGTACTCCGTTGCTTTGTCGTAATCTTTCACACGAAGCAGAGATAACCCTGTGCTGTATGGCAATACACTCGATTTAGGCTGAGCTTCAATACCTTGCTTCAACGTCGACAACGCTTTTGCTTCGTTACCTTGCGCTCGATACAAATCCGCCAAGTTGGCGTAGCTGTTTTCGAAGTAAGGCTCAATCTCGATAGCACCTTGATAGAACTCAATCGCTTTATCGTGCTGACCTAGATCGCGGTAAACGTTGCCTAGGTTAGTTCGTCCAAATCCTCTATCGGCATTAAATTGCTGTATCTCAATGTACTCTTCCAATGCAGGCTTGATTTGATCTTTCTGCAGAGGGTTCATTTCTCCCCAATAACGTACCAATGCACCTGCGGTTTCTGAACGAATCGACAATACAGGGTCTTTCAGTAGTGGCTCTAGAATTTGCCAACGGTCAGTGAATGGGAAACCAGACGAGCCTTGCACAACGCCCAAACGGATCATTTCATCATCATGTTTCACCGCTCTTGCTAGCGAGATAAGCGTATTCTTACCCGTATTGCCGCCCAAACGTTCTAAGCTCGATGCACGAATGATATTGCTTAAGCTGGAGTCCTGAGCCGAGTATGCCAACGCATCCTCTGCCCCTCTGTGCCCTATTGAATCGGCATAAAAGGCGACGGAAAAATGCTGTTGATTACGATACTTAGAATCTGGGAACCATGCGCTAATCTGCTTATCGGCCCACTGGTCGGTTTGATCTTCATGACAACTGGTACACACGTTCGGTGTTTTTATATGTTGGCTAACATCAGGTCGCGGGATGTGCCAACTGTGGTCACGCCTTGGGTCAACTTCCATATACGTCGTTTCAGGCATATGGCAAGTCGTACATTGTGAAGCCTCGGTATTCGCTTCATGGAATGTGTGCTTTTCAGGCGTGTATTCAGAGGCAATGTGACATTGGCTACACACCGCTTCTTCTGCAATTTTCAGTTCTGCAGTATGGGGATCGTGGCAATTTGTACAAGTGACGCCTTTCTCTGCCATCACCGATTGAAGAAAAGAGCCGTAAACATAATCTTCATCATAGATTTGACCATCGTTGTGGTAAAGCTCAGGGGTAATCAAGCTAAGGCGATATTTATCGAAGAACGAACCATTTACGTGATCGCCGCTTTCGTTCAATTGAGTTCGTCGGCTGTGGCATTGAGCACAAGTTTGAACTTGATTGGTATGGACGATGTCTTTCGGTTGAAGGGTTGAGTTGCCCTCTTGGTAGATCCACTCTTTCACTGACTTCGACAAGTCGCGATCAAAGCCATAATGTGACGAGACTTGAGCATCCTTTCCGCCGTTGGCTTTTGCTAGCTGGGCTTGTTTAACGTGCTCGCTTGCAGGGCCATGACAGGCTTCACAACCGACATTAATCTCAGACCAAGTAGTGTTATAGGTATTACTCGCGCTGTCGTAGTTTTTCTCTAGATTCGTTGAGTGGCAATCGGCACACATGAAGTTCCAGTTTTGACCGCTATTGGTCCAGTAGAATTCATCAGTGTTGGTGGTATCCGGGTAGAGGTTAAACCAGCGTTGGCCGCCTTCGCCCTCAGTGCGAGAGTCCCAAGCGAAAGGAATCAACTGTACACGGCCGTCTTCAAACTCAACCATGTACTGTTGTAATGGTTCAAAGGCAAAGGTATAGCTGATTTTGTAATCTTTGAATTGCCCGTCTGGACCTTCGATATTGACCCAGAACTCTTCACCCTTGCGAAAAAATCGGTTGGGTTTACCGCCATGAGTGACCGTTTGATCGTTGAAATCGCCTAATACAGATTCATCTGTAGCGTGTTTCATCGCCATGTCATGATGAGAGCCCTGCCACGCTTCGACTTCTTCACTATGACAATCAACACAAGCTTCCGATCCGACATAGGTGGCTTTAGAGCCGATAGGTAAAACATCAGAGCTAGCGTGTGAAGCTACAGAACTGAGCTTTGAAGCCTCAGTGTTGCTATTAGGATCTTGCTCGTTGGCATAGGTGCTCAAACTGAACAACGACAACATAAGTGGAGACAAGATTACGGATAATACTGCGACTCTCTGGTGTTTCAATCCGTTCACTAGCGAGCACAACCATGCAGACATAACATTCCTTGTTTTTATACATCCTTATGCTTACTAAGGTAGACGTAAAAACGACTAAAATACAATTATTTAGTGGCAATGAGCACGATAGTTGTGATTCATATTCACGACCGGGATTTACTCATCGATATGCGCATAAAAAAAAGAGCTCCTAGGAGCTCTTTCGTGTTATCAGTTTCATCAAGCTATCAGTTTCAATAAACCAAAGCTTACTTATTATGGTTCTCTTGAAGTTTCTCCATAACCTGATCCAAGCTAAAGCTTGCTGCTTTTTGGCGTGGTGGGTATTCGGCAAAGGTTTCTAGGAACTCGCCTACATACGCTTGCGCAGGAACGAACATATAAGCATGGTCTAACAACCAGTCATAATAGGTATTCGAAGTAATATCTGCGTTTTCGTATGGGTCCATACGCAGGTTAAACAGCTTAGGAAGACGTAACGTCACGAACGGTTCTGACCAAATCTGCATGGTACCCGTTGCACGTTGCTCCATGAACACCGCTTTCCATTGGTTGTAACGAAGCGCCGCTAAATCGCCATCATCGGTAAAGTAGAAGATCTCTGAACGACGGCCTTTTTCTTCTTCACCCGTTAGGTAAGGAAGGAAGTTATAACCATCTAAGTGAACCTTAAACGTTTTATCACCGGCAGTATGACCTTTCAGCAATTTCTCTTTGATTTGGTCATCACCAGCAGCGGCAACGAAAGTTGGCATCCAGTCCATGTGGTGCATGATTTCATTGGATACTGTTCCTGGTTCAATCTTACCAGGCCAACGGACCATTGCTGGTACACGGTATGCGCCTTCCCAATTAGTGTTTTTCTCACCACGGAACGGGGTTGTACCCGCATCTGGCCAAGAGTTCATGTGTGGGCCGTTATCCGTTGAGTAGAAAACAATCGTGTTGTCTTTGATTCCCAACTCATCCACTTGCTTCAATAGTTGCCCAACGTGTCGATCGTGCTCAACCATACCATCGGCGTAATTACCGACACCGGTCACACCTTTACTATCGGCTTTCACGTGCGTTCTAAAGTGCATACGTGTTGCGTTCCACCAAACGAAGAATGGCTTGTCCGCTTTCACTGCGCGATCCATGAAATCAAGTGCCGCGTCTAGTGTTTCTTCATCGACCGTTTCCATACGCTTGCGCGTCAGTGGACCCGTATCTTCAATCTTGCCATCAGCGAATGACTTAATAACACCACGCGGACCGAACTTCTTACGAAACTCAGGATCGGTTGGGTAATCTTCATTCTCTGGTTCTTCTTCAGCATTCAGGTGGTAAAGGTTGCCAAAAAATTCGTCAAACCCGTGTGCTGTTGGAAGGAATTCATCTTTGTCGCCAAGGTGGTTTTTACCAAATTGACCTGTCATGTAACCCATAGGTTTCAGCATTTCTGCAATTGTCGCGTCTTCCGCTTGCAAGCCAATGTCTGCGCCCGGCAAACCTACTTTACTCAAACCTGTTCGTAATACACTTTGTCCCGTAATAAAGGTAGAGCGACCCGCAGTACACGATTGTTCAGCGTAATAATCGGTAAACATCATCCCTTCTTTGGCGATGCTATCAATATTAGGCGTTTTGTAACCCATTAAACCAAAGGTGTATGCACTAACATTAGACTGTCCAATATCATCTCCCCAAATCACGAGAATATTTGGCTTTTCAGCTGCGAATGTGGTGGTGGAAGCCGCCATCATCGCCGTACCCAAAATCGCTAAACGACGTTTAACGCCATATTTCGCTGTCATAGAAACCTCTTCGTAAGTTATTTGCATCCTGCCCTACAACGTATAGTCCATTTTTTAAGCATGCGCGAGGTTCGCTAAGCTATTAATCTTTTTGTCATTTTTTATTCAGATACAGGTGCAGAAGTTATCGATAAGGTTTACGGCGACAAACATGATAAGGATCACACATGTTATCTAAGGGTTTCTGGTAACCATCAGCCTAAATTCAATTTAATCAGCAAGTTAACCATGCATCATAACGATTGGTTATAAGCACTATAAAAGGACGTAACGGAATTTTGAGAATAACATTTACTCATCGATGCGTTGTTCTAACGCATTAATCTTAAAAGTAAATCGGAGTCCTTATGGGTACTAAAATTAATAAACTAGCATTAGGTGTTGGCTTATTAGCAGCTTCTTCAGCGGCAACAGCAGCAGAAAAACCAAACATTCTTGCTATCTGGGGTGATGACATTGGTGTATTCAACATCAGTGCATACAACAACGGTATGATGGGTTACGAAACACCTAACATCGACCGTATTGCTAACGAAGGCGCACTATTTACTGACCACTACGGTCAACAATCGTGTACTGCTGGTCGTGCTGCATTCCTAACCGGTCAAGAACCTTTCCGTACAGGTCTACTGACTATCGGTATGCCAGGTTCGGACCACGGTATCCCTGATTGGGCTCCAACGATCGCAGACCTTCTTAAAGAACAGGGCTACATGACCGCTCAGTTCGGTAAGAACCACATGGGTGACCAAGACAAACACCTTCCAACGAACCACGGTTTTGACCAGTTCTTCGGTAACCTGTACCACCTAAACGCGGAAGAAGAGCCAGAGACTTACTACTACCCTAAAGATCCTGAGTTCCGTAAGAACTTTGGCCCTCGTGGTGTAATCAAATCGACTTCTGACGGTAAGATTGAAGATACAGGCCCAATGACGCGTAAGCGTATGGAGCATGCGGATGAAGAGTTCCTAGAAGAATCTCTAGCCTTCATGGAAAAAGCCGTGAAAGCTGACAAACCATTCTTCATCTGGCACAACACAACTCGTATGCACGTGTGGACTCGTCTACAAGAAAAATACCAAGGCGCATCTGGTATCAGCATCTACGCTGATGGCATGCTAGAGCACGATGACCAAGTGGGTATCCTTTTAGACAAGCTTGATGAGCTTAAAATCGCAGACAACACTATCGTAATCTACTCTACCGATAACGGTGCAGAAACCGTATCTTGGCCTGATGGTGGTGCTACTTACTTCCACGGTGAGAAAGGTACAACTTACGAAGGTGGCATGCGTGTTCCTCAGCTAGTTCGCTGGCCTGGTACTATCAAACCGGGAACTAAGATCAACGATATCATGGGGCACCAAGACTGGATCCCTACTCTACTAGCAGCCGCTGGTGATGATAAAGTAGTTGATAAGCTAGCGTCTGATAAAGGTGCAACTTACAACGGTAAAAACTGGCGTGTTCACCTAGATGGTTACAACTTCCTACCTTACTTCCAAGGTAAAGAAGAAAAAGGACCTCGTGACAGCATGCTTTACTTCTCTGCTAACGCTGAGCTAAACGCAGTTCGTTGGAATGACTTCAAGATTTCGTTCGCAGTGATGGACGGTAACATCGTTGATGCGGTTCGCTTCCAACCAAACTGGCCTCAAGTTGTTCACCTACGTGCTGACCCATTCGAAAAAGCACCACACGAATCGGGCATGTACCTACGCTGGATGGCAGACAACATGTGGCTATTCGTACCAGTAGGCGGCAAAGTACAAGAGTTCATGAACACGCTACCTGACTACCCAATGCAGCAAAGCCAAGTGTTGAACCCTGGTAACTTCAACCAAAATGCTTACATGCTTCAAGGTAAACTTAAGCAACTAGAAGCGGCAGCAGCTCAAGCTAAATAAGCCCCTCTAGACCATGTAATTCAAGCAGTTTAGAAAGTACATGATGTAATACCAAAGCCGTGGTCACTCTATGCAGTTACCACGGTTTTTCTACGTCTGGCACTTATATTCTGTATCTTAAAAATCCGAGTTTTATACAACAAAGTCTTTTCGAATTGACCGTTAACTCACTAACTTGCCCTACGTAACGCGTTGTTTCTAACGATCCCTGTACCTTGTCATTCAACGATTCAATGACTTCATCTTGCTCCTCTCCTCTTGTTACACCATCTTCTTGCAACATCACCGGTATGAAACTAAGTTTATAATTATGCACCTCTCATCCACAGGGTGAATAAGGTTTAAATCAGAAGGATTCTGACTTGCCAAAATTATCTAAACTAGATGGAACTAATACTATGAAAACGCCATATTTAGCAGTAATAAGCATCACTGTCATCTGCGTTTCAATAGGCCTACTGGTTTATGACGCCGCTTCTTTAAAGATGCACGCCTCATTTGAGCACCAAGAAAATCACTCTCATGCAAACGACCATGATGATTCATACTCTTCAGAACACGACTCAAATACAAACTCACAAGATGCCCAACAAGCGGCATTTCCAGATCAACAAATCTTCCCAATTCCAGATTCGACCGAGATTAACAATGAACTTGCCAAGATAGGTTGGGCGCTATTCAAAGACCCTAACTTATCGTCGAACCGAAGTGTCAGCTGTGAAAGTTGTCATAGCCTACAAACCAATGGCGCTGAAGTGATTCCTGTTTCCATTGGCGTAAATGGAGCGGGAATGAGAAATTCACTCACCGTTTTTAACGCTGCCTTTAACTACCGATTTTTTTGGGATGGTCGGGTGAATAACCTTGGCGATCAAATCGATGGTCCAGTACACAACGTTGACGAAATGGATTCAAACTGGAAACATATTACGGACTATGTATCTCAATCGGAGACCTACATCAGCCTATTCAAAGAACAATCGACAACCATCAACGAAGCTTCGATTAAGGCTGTGCTTATTGAGTTCATGCAAGGGCTAACCACACCTGATTCTCCTTTCGACCAGTACTTGCGAGGCGATCATTCAGCGCTGTCTGATAAGGCCAAGCGAGGCTGGGAAACCTTTCAGAAGGAAGGTTGTATTCGTTGCCACCAAGGTACCAATATTGGCGGAGGAATGGTCATGCGATTTGGTTATTTTGGGTTATCAAAAACGGGTTCAGAACGAAGTGAAGACCAAGGTCGATTTATGTTTACAGGACAACCACAAGACAAGCACCTCTTCCGTGTCGCCAGTTTAAGAAACGTGGCGATCACTGCACCCTATTTTCATGATGGTCAAACTGAAACGTTAGAGGAAGCCATCAAAATCATGGGTGAAAGCCAACTCGGCAAGACATTTGAAAAACAAACCATTAACGAGATTAAAGTGTTCCTCGAAACCCTAACAGGTAACCGTCCTAAAATGTTAGTGGAGTTTGAAAATGAATAAGATAAGACTCATATTTTTATTCTTTATTTCGCTATTTGTGGGGCTGGTTAGCTTAATCATACTGACCTACTCTGAGCACGAGAAAGTATCGGAATATGGAGAATCTGTTCGAGAGCTGGGGCATGAAGTTTTAGAAATGCGTGATCAGATAACCAACGCTGCTCTCGCTGATATTTCGAACCCTTACCAAATTTCGGCTGAGTTAGTCAGACTAGAAATAGAACTGCAAGAGTTAAAGGGTAGCTATCAGGGTGAAAGCATCCACTCAACGTTCTTTCAAGACTTACAAACCACTCAATTACTTGAACGTTTCCACAAAGCCTCGATATCCAATGTCGATACGCTCGACAAGCTCGTAGGGTTGAGCGTCGCTCGTCAGTTCATACTGCAATCCCTAACGCTACAACTCATTGATAGTCATTCAGCAAACCATCGTGAAGCAGCAAGCGAGCTTAATTCAGAAGAGTTAAATGCACTCTCTACACCGGATATCAATATTCAAAGTGAGCTGCTCGCTAGCGTGTTATTTACAGGCACCCAAATTCAACATCAACAGATAAGCTCAGAGTTGGCGGACCTGTCTAAAACGTTCGCTGAACTTAATCAGCAACAAAATGTATTGTTATCTCAAGTTCTTTCGGTGCATAACATGGAGTACCTTGAGCAAATTGAACACCAATTCACCGACCTTCAAGACCAATTAGAAGGCGTCATGGTTAAACTCACCATCACACTAGCACTACTAACCTTCGTGTTCTCGTTCGCCATATTTATCTTCCGGGTCTTTGAATTAAAACGAAACAACCTTGCCTATCAAGAAGCCGCAGACAAAGCAGAAAAAGCCAACGAAGCGAAGTCCTTATTCCTTGCCACCATGAGTCATGAATTAAGAACGCCGATGAATGGCGTACTAGGTATTGCTCAAATTATCAAAGAGGAATCGCAAAACACAGACACTCGTAAGCAAGCACAGATCATCATCGACTCAGGTCAGCACCTCGTCACCATATTGAATGACATTCTTGACTTCTCTAAGGTTGAACAAGGAAAAATGGAACTTGAATACAGCCCATTCTCAGTCACAGACGTGGTTACACATCTCGATAAGACATTGACACCACTTGCAGAGGACAAAGGGCTAAGTTTTGTCATCAAGGACAACATACCTACCAATATTCAGTTGGTGGGAGACCCCGCGCGTACGCGTCAGATCTTGTTTAATTTGGCAGGCAATGCAGTTAAATTTACTGAATCAGGTAAAGTCGAAGTTGAATTTTTGATTGCACAGACAATCCCGCCAAGCGTTAATATTTTGGTGACGGATACTGGTATTGGCATTGCAGCAGACAAGATAGACCATATATTCACAGCCTTTGAACAAGCCGAGCTTTCCACGACCCGTAAGTTTGGTGGCACAGGATTAGGGCTTTCCATTGTTAAGCAGTTAGTCGAACTGATGGGTGGTACAATTACGGTTACCAGTGAACTTAATCTAGGCACTCGATTTACCATTTCGCTTCCGCTTGAAATGCACGAACTCGAAGAAAAAGTCGTCGTTAAAACACCAACAAAAACCAATCAGGCACTCGACAACTTCTCGGTATTGTTAGTAGAAGACAATAAGATCAACGCAATGGTGATTAGGAAGTTTTGTGAATCTATAAACTTAACCGTTGAGAACGCCTACGACGGTTTGCAAGCCTTAGATAAATTGGCTTCAAACCAATATGACCTAATCATAATGGACAACCACATGCCGAACATGAGCGGTGTTGAAGCGATTCAAAAAATCCGCAAGGAACTCAAGCTGACTACCGTAGTTTTCGCGTGTACAGCCGATGTGTTTAAAGAAGCGCATGACGAATTTATCATGTCCGGGGCTGATTTCGTGCTCACCAAACCATTACAGAAAAACAGCTTACAAAACGCCATCAATGAGTTTCATCATCAGTTTGAGAGCAACCGACATAACTTGGTTAACGTACATAACTTTCCAGACAAAGATGAAAGCAACATCACTATATTAACGCGCCCACCCAAGAACAAACTTCCACTGACGGAAGAAGAGCTTTCTCGAAGCCATTTATTAGCCACAGGTAAGCTTAAATTAGATGAAAAACTCAAATGCTTAACGTCTCTCGTTGATGACCTAGAAAACGAAATTGATGAATTGATAGAGCTGTTCTCGAGCGCCAGACCCGATGACTTAAATAAAACTTTAAACGCAGTAATAAGCATTGCGTCAAAGTTTGAAATGACGGAAGTACTGGAACTTGCCACTTTCGCTGAACAGATAGCAGAGCGTCAAATCATGCCAGAAGCCGAATTAATCCAACAACTGATCAACCGTTTAATGGTCAACAGCCACCAAGCAACACGCCTAATAAACAAACTCAATCAACAACGTAAAACAGGCTCAATCAACAACGTAAAACGGGCTAAGTGAGATATCACATGACATGGAACTTCAATTTACCCAATACGCGATCAAACGTGCTCTTAGCCCTTGGTGCGACCATTATTTTCGCCGTCGATTACCATGTTCCTTTGGGCGTTGCTATGGCAGTCCCTTACATTACGATTGTGATACTCGCATCGACAACAAGAGACCCATTTTCCACAATCATGTGGGCAATCATCTGCACCCTGCTGACTCTATTGGGTTACTACTTGTCGGGGACAGGTAGTGAAACCTGGTTCGTCGCCTTCAACCGAGTGATTACGATTTATGCCATTTGGGTATCTGCTCTCGTTCCTATGTATATCACTCTGCAGTCGCTTCGAAGCGCTCAAGAGAGCGATTTAGATAATCCAGAAGAGAAAACGTTGAGGCCACACCATAATACGAACGAAAAAAATACGTTTCGTACGTTCAAGAATTAGGCTTAGGTTAAGTTTCGGTGAATTTTACCAAATCGAGACAAGGTAACTTGAAATACTTCGTTCTGCATGAGATTGTAATTTAACTATCCATAAACAACTGTATGATTATGAAAACATTACAATCCATTGCACTGCTTTCCACAATTATCGTAGCACCGCACGTGTTAGCTGACGTTGAAATCCAAGTTCCATCAAGTGTTGATATTCTAGCGGTCAACGAAGCTAAGCCAGATCTCGATGGTAGCTTATTCTCTTCTTATAAAACGCTAACCGTTCCGGACGGTCAAAATCAAATCGTATTCCAATATCAACTTGCTTTTGATAAAGGCAACGATCGTGAGTTCATTGATAGCGACGCTATTATTGCAACCTTTAGCGCGACTGGCGCCGTATTAACGTTTGATATGCCTAAATACCGTAATACAGCTGAAGCGAAAAAAAGCCTTCAAAACTTAGATTGGAAACTGGTTGATGAAAACCAAAATGCAATCAGTGTTAAGCAAGATAAGCTGATCAAAGATGGCATGCAGATTGGTCGTAAATACCCCCAAGAAGCTAAAGAATACAACCAGAAAGGCGGCATCGCAGCACTTACACTAGGTGCTAGCGCGGGCACAGCGGCTGCTGTAGTACAACCCGTAACGCTTCCAGCAAAGATTGATGGAAATGCGGCGAATACAGCCGAAGAAATGTTGTATTTCTGGTACGAAAAAGCGGATGCTGAAACGAAGCAGAAATTCAAAGACTACGTGAACAAGTAGCTCAATGGTCTTAATTAAAAATGAAAGAAGCTGGCGCACTGCCAGCTTCTTTTTTGTCTTCATCTAAATGATTTAGGCTTACATAGATTAGACAGACTCAGTCGATAACACTTTCCCATCTACTTTCGTTGGCCATCCTAGCGCTTTGTATTCTGCTGCCAGTAAGTGCGCACAGCGGCTAGAAACTCTTGTTTTAATCCAATCACCAAGCCCCAATACTTTATATTCCAATACAGCCATTTTCATAACAATTCTATTCCGCTCTAATTCAATTTATAAATCTAGAGTGAACATTATAGGTGTTCTCTTGTAATGTATGTTCCTAAAAGAACACTGTGCATAATTTTTTGAAATATCTAATAAACACTGAAAATCTAGTAATCCAAACGTTAGCTCGTAGTGTTAAAGATTCATGCCTTAATTTCAGCAACAGGATCTCGTATCATCAAATTCATCGGTGAAATATGCTCATACAAGCCCTTAACATCGGTGATAAACACCTTTCCTCTTTGTATCTTAACCAAGCCTTGTTGCTCTATCCCTTTAAGAACTTCGTTTAGCCTAGGTCTTGATATGCCTGTTATCGAACTCAGTTGAATTTGTGAAATATTAATGCTGACGGTTGCCCCCGCGATATTGGTCTGGCGTGCCGCAAGTTCCAACAAGACGTAAATGGTTTTCTGCTCTTTTTCATGAATCGAGGATAAGTAAGCCTGCATCCAAATAGATTGCGCTTTGGTTCCACAGTGAAGTAGCCATTTGTAAACCATGCATTTCCGCTCTGCGAGCTCTAATACCTTGCTTGCAGGAAAAAGTACCATAGTAATAGGCTCGACTTCTTCTGCCACGGCAAAGAGGTTGTAGTCAGCATGTATAGACAAAGCCCCCATCCAATCTCCCCTTCCAATAACACCACCAGATAAGCTTTTCATGTTTTCTGTAGAAAAACAGATTCCAGCGGAGCCACTTAAAATATAAAAGACACCGGGCAAATTCTGAAACTTTTTTGTAATCTCAAAGCTGTCGACACCCGATTTAAAAACGGCAATATCAAGCAAGCTTTCTATCAAGTCCGCAGACAATTCACACGGCCATTGTATTTGTTCACTGATTGTTGGATCTAACAACAGTTTGTTCCTCCTCAGACAATCTCTGTGTCTGCTTTTATACGCTTATGCTTAAGTTAATCTCTATTTCAATACAGCGTGACACTGTATATCTACACCTCGTTTAAATGTAGTTCATTAAAGCTTAAGACAAGATGTTTTTACCCAAATAAAATCATATTTCTTAATGTCTTAAGCCACTTATCTAGCTTAAAACCCGCTTGAGAACCAAAATAAAAACGACCAACACTTGTTGGCCGTTTAAGCTTTCTAAATCGCAGAATGCCGAGAGTTCGTTCGCATTCACCTATACCCTAAACTTCGCCTTTAGCTTCATACTGAAACTTTTAACTTTTAACTTTTAACTTAAGCGAGATACGCCAAAACAACATCACGATATTGCTGTTTCAATGATTCTTCAATAAAGCTCGCTTCTATAGCATTTAAAGTAAATTGAGCAAGCTCTTGCTCCGTCATCTCATGAGCTAAGCTCACCGCGTTAAAGTTATCCGACATATAACCACCAAAGTATGCGGGGTCGTCCGAGTTAATCGTCACCGCTACGCCTCGTCTTAACAGCTCAACAATATTGTGGTCTTCCATCTCATCGAATACACGCAATTTAATATTAGACAGTGGGCACACGGTCAGCGGCATTTTGGTTTCAATCAATTCGGCTATCAGAGCTTCGTCGGTCATACACTGCACACCATGATCCACTCGGCTCACGCTGAGCATTTCAATCGCATCCACAATGTTTTGAGCAGGCCCTTCTTCTCCTGCATGGGCAACAGTTAAGAAGCCTGCTTGTTTTGCTTGCTGGAATACACGCTTGAACTTCTCTGGTGGGTGCCCTAATTCAGAAGAGTCTAGGCCAACTCCGATGATCTTGTCTTGATGCTTCAACACATCGGCGAACGTTTGAATGGCGCTCTCTTCAGATAAATGGCGCAGAAAACATGCGATGATTTGAGAGGTAATACCCAACTCTTTATGACTCTGTTCAAGCGCACGATGAATGCCGTTAATAACGGTGTCGAATGCAATGCCACGATCGGTATGTGTCTGAGGGTCAAAGAAAATTTCAGTATGAATAACATTGTCAGCTTTACAGCGTTCTAGATAAGCCCAGGTTAAGTCATAGAAGTCTTGTTCAGTGCGCAATGCATCCGCACCTTGATAATAGATATCAAGAAATGACTGCAGGTCATCAAATTCGTATGCGCGTCTTAGCTGCTCTGGGGATGAATAAGGCAGATCAATGCCGTTGCGTTGAGCAAGTTGGAAAAGTAACTCAGGTTCGAGCGAACCTTCAATGTGTAAATGCAACTCTACTTTTGGAAGCCCTTGAATAAATGCGTTCATATTTCACCTACTATGGATTTTAGGTGTGCACTTACTCTGAATAATAGACAGGAGGTTTTCTTGAGCGCCATTACAAAGAGTAAGAACACAATTGTGATCTAAACCCTTCGTAATCAGCACTTTGCGGGAGCTGGTAGAGACCCCCAAACCATATCATTGGGGTTATACGAAGCAAACGGTTGCCACTATACAGAGTTCAGTGTGAATTTCACTAATCAATTACTCATTAACATAGTAAAAACCGATTTATATAGCAGGAACCCGTTTAGCTCGATATCAACGATAATCCGGTCGAATTCTCGACATCAGCAACATATCGATATATTTACCCGCTTTGAATGTACTCAGCCTTTTGGTGCCTTCTAACTGAAAACCCACTCGTTCATATAAAGCAATCGCGGAGTGGTTATCTGCATGAACCTCAAGCTCAAGACGAACTAGATTTAGCCAATTATCGGCCTGATTAACCACCTCTTGCATCAAAGCCTTTCCTATCCCCTTCCCTTGAGCTTCAGGGTGAATCGCAATACCAAGCCCAGCACAGTGCCTGTCTCTTACCTTTGTGGTCATGAATAGCGTAATGTGTCCTACGACTTTCTCTGATAATTCGGCGACCAATGTGAAATGATCAGAATGGCCAAACAGTCGCTCCACTTGGTCAGAACTAAGATAAGGCTTTTGTGAGGTATTTTCTGAAACTGAAGGGCGGCGATAAATATCAAAAATATCGTGGCTATCCGTTGCTTCTAAATGTCTAATTTGTATATCCAAAACGTTTCCTTATCATATTATTTTTGTCCATAAGCTAATTTTCATATTACGGATAGCAACGGGCACCTACAACCTTTGAAAGTGTAAGTGCCCGAAATAATTAAACAAATAGAAAGACTGAGCTTCTACTTCAGCTTTGATTAGTATTGTTTACGCAGTGTGACTATCAGAATTTGTAGTCAACACCAACACTCGCTAATGCTTGTTCAGAGCTGTAAAAGTCAATCTTAGAGTCAATCGACCTTACACCGAGTAATGAAATAAACGACCAATCTTCATAACCCATTAAGCCACCAAACTCATAAGCTAAGAATGCACCGAATTCATTCTCTTCACGTACTTGCCCGTAAATTGGATTCGACTCATCATATTCACGATCACTTGCATCTAGGGTGACAACAAAACCATGACGACCGATTCTCTTCGCGTAGTTTAATTCAATACCATAACTATCGAAGCTGAGTGCTCCTCCTTCTGCGTCTGAGTGGAAATACACCATTGAAGGAACAAATAGACCTGCTTGGTTTGGCAAGATAAAGCGGTACCCTACTTTGGCGTACACATAGGTTCTTTCCCTATCCAGCAGCACAGCATTTTCCGGAGATAAGCCTTGGCTACCAGATAGCTCTTCATCAACATCAGATTGCCCAAATGCGAGATCCGTTCGAAAACCAGTTCCACCGATATTAGTGAGCTGCAGTCGTCCTACATTACCTTTCACATCCGTTTCATTTCGATTAACGCCAACAGCATACGGATCCGTCCAAGCCTTGCCCGAGATAAGTGTAGGAAGAACAGAAAAATCCAATATTGTGCCTCCAGATAGCTGATGTCGATAACCAATCTCAAAAGCAATGGTACCTGTTGCAATGTCCTCTCGAGTGGTACCCGCATACACTTGATGAGTCAGTGACTCACCAAAGGTATATTGAACCGTACCCAAAAAACCGAGTAGCCCTAGATTTTCGCTGTCCCCCTCCTTGGTGTTAGTTGCTTGATTCGCGTCTTGCTCGGTGCTCAAGTTACTGCTGTCAGAAGATACACCCGTCAAGACACTGAAGTTACCACTGAAACCTTCCGTCGGTGCAAGGCCACTACAAGCTGGCATTGAAGCGAATGCCGAAAATACAACTGGTAAAACAAACCTCATATTCACATCCATTAATTGAATAATCACCCGTTAACTATATGTATTAAATTAAAATTATAACAACTATTTAACGGGGACATTTATTCAACTGACGAATTGGGTGTCTAAAAAATAGGTTCAAAGGTGCAATAAGTTGATCTATCGCTTTTAAGCTTTCGTAGTACTTCTCGAAAATAACGGACAAAACTCAAAGGAAGACAATATGTTTAACAAATTAATCAAAACCACATCAGTGCTAGTTGCGACGCTTCTTTTTACGGCTTTTGCTCACGCTAACCACCACGAGATGAAGAAAGACATCGTTGATGTTGCGGCTGAAAACGGCTCTTTCAATACTTTAGTGGCTGCAGTAAAAGCAGCGGACTTAGTTGACACATTGAAAGGTGAAGGCCCTTTCACCGTATTAGCTCCCACTGATGAGGCATTTGCTGCGTTACCAGAAGGAACGGTCGACATGTTGTTGAAGCCAGAAAACAAAGACAAATTAGTTGCAGTGCTCACATACCATGTAATACCAGGTAAAATGATGGCAGCTGAAGTTATGAAGTTAAATAGCGCAGTGACGGTTCAAGGCGGTGCGGTAATGATAGCGATAGATGACGGCAACGTAATGATAGACAACGCCAAAGTTATTCTGCCAGACGTTGAGGCTAGCAATGGTGTTATCCATGTGATTGACGCTGTGCTCTTGCCTAAATAAGAAATACAATATCGGTCAAAGTCTTTTAAGAGGGTGTGACAGGTCACACCCTTTTCATCTTTTAATTAAAAAGTTAATAACTGTATCAAGCCAACCGAGGCTGCCTTTATATCAACAAGAACTATATCGACAAGAACCCGAGTTACACAAACAAGCGGCCGAATATTAGCAATGCCGCCATCGACACCACCTTCGTGAAGACCACCACCCAGATGCAATCACCAATACTAGAGTGCGTCGCTTTCCCGAGAAGGAACACAAACAGAATCAACCCCAACACCCAACCCACTGTCGGAATCAATGACACCAAAGCAACGATTACAGCAATAGTAAGAAGGGATTTAAAGTCTGCGACCACGAAAGGCATTTTGGAGGCGATATACATGCAGCATGCTGTTATTAATGCGTCCATCACAAACGCTAAAGCTTCAATTCCCACGTTACTTCCTTCACTCAAATTAGTTGCAGTGAATATTATCGCTAAAGTGATGATTTTTCTTTAAGAAGAGAACCAAAAACAGGTGAAAACTGTAACAAAAATGAGATTACCGTTCGTCTGAAGGCACTACCTTCTCCATCACGTAATTGGTGAGTTTTACGCCACGCATTTCAACTTCCTGCTCATTAACGACCTTAAAACCAAGGTGTTCATAGAAAGGCCTTGCGGTAATACTTACTTCAGAGAAATACCGCGATACACCACGAACACGACCAACAGCAAGAACATGTTCCATTAGCGCTCTTCCAACGCCTTTACCCTGGCATTCATGATGACAGAAGAAATGATCAATCAAGCCATTGGGTTGCAGGTCAGTATAACCAACAACGCAACCATCTAGCTCAGCCACAAAAGGTAGTAACTCATTCATGCGCTTTTGCCAAAGCTCAGAGTCAAAACCGTTTGGAGCCCAAGCCTCTACTTGCTGCTGAGAATAATCTCGAACATTAATGTTACGAACGGTATGAAAGTAAATCTCCCACAACGCCTTAGCATCACTGGTTTGGTAATTTCGGATTCTAACCACGACATAGTCCTTTCATGTATCTAGTGTATTGGACAGATAAAGTATTATCCCTATGTGCTCTCTGAATGAGTCGACTATAGAACAAAGAGTTTCAACGATAAAACACAGCCAACCAGATCGTCACCATGTCTTTGTCTGTACCAATAACCTTGTGCTTTTCTCTTGCGGCAATGTTGATGTAATCCCCTTTTATAAAGTCACAACGCGTCCATCTTCAAACTCAATCACACCTTGACCTTCGATCACCATTACCCACTCATTCTCATCTTGGTCATACCAACCCTCTTCTGGGGAACTGTGACCATGAGACAATATTCTTTCGATTCGAACACTGTCGTTCGCAAGCAGGTCATTGAATATTTCATTGGGCATCGACGAAGGAACATCAGCGTAAATATTAGACATCGAACTCTCCTAATCCTTGTTAACTGTAATCTGGTGCTGCGCTTTGAAGCTTGTGGTTCTTTAACTTAATAAACCGTAGAAAGCCGAAACCTAGGCAGAAACACTCTTTTTGAAGTAAAAACGGTAATAGCCCACTAAGTTACTGCATATAAACAGCGCTTCCATCAGTACGGCTGTTGGAGAGCCAACTAAGTAGTTGTGAACCAACCAAAAACTGGTTCCGATGATCATCAACTCTCTCAATCGACGGTCATCTTTATTGAAGGCTGCAAAGGTTTGAAATACGGAAGCAAAGCAACTCAATATGCTTGTCAGCCCAGAGTAAGTCACGGCCGTTGCGACCACCGACATGGAACAGAACAAATATTTAAACTTAGACGATGTAGAAAACACGCTCGTTAAATAGCGAACAGTGGCAATCGTCATTAGGCTCGCCGCTGTCCATTGTTCGAGAAGAATAAAGTGACTCGAAATAAGCACACCAGCAAAGAACAGACAAGTGACGATTTTCTTCCTTTCCTTAAACTGGAATGACAAAAGATCGAAACAGATCGCAATCGCGACTAATACTTGAGAAAGATAAAAGGCTGACACGGTGATTCCTTCAATAATAACATTACGCCGAGCCGTTTCGTTCAACCATGAATAGCCAAAGAAACTCTCTTGGTTAATTCAAAAATACGGCAGCAGTGATCTAAAGCTTCAACAGAGAACTAAAGTTTCAACACACCACTAATCACAGTGATAGCAGAACCGATTAACTTTATTCGCCCGTTAGCTAATAACTCTGTCGACATATAGCCACCACGACGAGACGCCTGATAAGCATTGAAACTACTTTTGTTTAGCTTGTCTGCCCAGTGCTGCGTCAATGCACAATGTGCCGAACCAGTGACGGGGTCTTCACTAACACCCACCCATGGCGCAAAGTAGCGAGAAACAAAATCAAGTTCAGGATTTGATGGAACTGCCGTTACCACAACACCTCTACCATCCATGCGTTTCAAGGAGTCAAAGTTTGGCGACAAATCCAATAGAACGCGCTCATCAACGACTTCGATTAACTGCTTTGAATCAAACTCTCTAAATGAAACAACTTGGTTGAACTCCAAGCCAAGGTGTTCGAGCAATTCTTGATCGGGTTCCAGACTCGGCGATAAATGAGTGCTAGGAAAATCAAGCACGATAGACGATTCACAAACTGTGGCAGATAACTCACCCGAGAAGGTGTT
Organism: Vibrio sp. QJM3NY_26; assembly: GCF_057786005.1. NCBI lineage: Bacteria > Pseudomonadati > Pseudomonadota > Gammaproteobacteria > Vibrionales > Vibrionaceae > Vibrio > Vibrio sp. QJM3NY_26. The sequence continues at coordinate 1,887,272 of NZ_CM173516.1, forward strand.
AAACACAACACTGTCGCCTGTTTTAACCAACCCTTGCTCTTTCATTACATGAACGGTTGCCAATGTGCCATGCCCACACAGCTTCACTTCTACTTCTGGAGTGAACCATTTAAGCGTCATAGTGTTAAGCGCGAGAAAAGCGGTTTCAGATACCGCCATCTCTTCAGCGATTGAGAACATGAGTGACTCGTCAAGTAGATTTTGAGAAATGCAGACCCCAGCTGGGTTTCCTTTAAAAGCTTGAGTTGTGAACGAGTCCACTTGATATATATCTAAATTCACAATAGTTCCTAGCTCTTATATTGGATAAATATTGTTGCCTACAATAAGCACAAACACCCCGTGCTACAAGTGTTCAAAAGCGACATAATTAATACTTATTTAAGAAGTAAGGAATGATAAACAAAGAGTTATGAAAATAATAGGCGGATTAAGCAGAAGGTTTAATATCGGGCAGATAAGAGCTAAAACGTATCAGCCTGTCAGGTAACAAGCACACATTCGCGGCACATAGGCATTGTATCGTGCCACAAACGTAGGTTACTCAGTAATGATGAATCTACTGACGTACCAAAGCAGATTTCACAATGGTCAAGCCAAGCAGACCCAGCATGACTCCTGTCACTTTATCAATATAGTAAGCAACACGTGTAAACTCTCGACGAACTTTAGGTGCCGATAAAAGGAATATGATTGCTGCATCCCAGACAAATACAACCACCGTCATCCAAACTCCCAGTCCGAGCTTGAACATAAAGCTCACATCATTATTCAATACCACAGTGAATAAGCTTAAATAGAACAAGAGATTCTTGGGGTTGAGGGCTCCTGATAAGAAACCAGTGATGAACTCCTTTAGGAAAGTCGTTTGGCTCGATGCATTTTCTGGTACCACATCTATATTGTTGTAATTACATTTCTTCGCTCTTATCGCTTGCACAGCAAGATAAACAAGAAACACACCACCAATGATCTTCAGTACAATCATAACGGAAACGGAAGCCGCTAGAATAGACCCTACTCCAACCAAGCACAAAGCAATATAAACCGCATTCGCACTGGCAATACCGAATGCAACGCCTAATGCTTTTCTTCCCTTATTTCGAACAGCACTCTTCACCACAATCACAAAGTCTGGCCCGGGACTCAATAACGCTAGAAAGTGAGCAATCGCCACGGTAACAAAAATTCCGACTAAACCCGCATCCATAAACCAATGTCCTTATTATAAAATTTAATGCATTATTATTGCATAATTAACCTACAATTAGCTTTTTGGGTTAATTATTAGGGTTTCGATACTAAGAGAATCAGACAGACAACACGTTTTCATCAGTCTTGTTAGGTACGAGACTTCCTAATAATAAGCTTTTCAATGTTTAGATTATCAAACCACGATTTAGCTTAGTGAGCTTTTGACCAAGGCTCAATAACTCGCTTATTTGGAGTCAGAAAATTGTTGTTCACGTGCAATGCATTAGGTTGTACTAAAATAAGAGGCCTAAATTTGAACTATGTCTCAAGAATTGGGCTACGATTTAATTAATCACAGTACGAAAGGAATCCGTCAGTGAAAACATTCTATGTTTCAATTGTTGCATCATCATCCTTTTTAACTGGCTCTGCACTTGGCCAAACCCATGAAATTTACCTCTACAATTGGGATGAGTTTTTATCTGATCGTGTCATTACTCAGTTACGCGATACTTACGATATTTCGCTGAAACAACAGTACTTCTCTGATGAGTCAATAAGAGATGAAGTTTTATTGAGCGAACGTCGAGGCGCTTTTGAACTAGTTATTGTAGAAAGTGTAAAACTTAAAGCGTTAGCCGAACAAAATCTATTCCACAACCTCCAAGACTTGCAACAATCCATTGCAGGAAACTTTGATTCTAGATGGGTTGATGGATGTGGAGATTACGGTATCCCTTATGCTTGGGGGACATCAGGCATCTTGTATCGAAGCGATAAAGTTACTACTCCCGAATCTTGGAATGCCATTCTTGATCCCGACACAAAAGCCAGTGGCAAAATAAGTATGTATTACGAAGCAACAGATTTAGTGAGTACTGCACTGTTGGCACATCAATTTGATCCGTTCACGAACAACGAACAAGAACTGCGCGTTGCGTATAAAACCCTACAAACACAGAAGCCGCATCTTGAAAGCAACGAATACGTTATCGATTATATTCACCAGCCTGAACGCCTCTCAAACATTGACCTCGCCTACGGTTATTCAGGCGATAGCTATGCACTCAATGATGCCGAGCCTGGTTCATCTTGGGCATATGTCGTGCCTCAAGAAGGAACAACTTTGTGGCTAGAGTGTATCGCAGCAATTAACAACGGAGCGTTATCTTCACAAGCCACCACAATAATGACATTCTTATCTCAACCCAATATCGCAGCTCAAAACGCGATGGATTCATGGTTTGCAACCCCTAGTACAAAAGCAAAAGAGTTGACCTCTCAAGAGTATCAAAATGACCCTGAACTTTTTCCTAGTAAAGAGATATTAGATCGCAGCTACCTATATAAACAATTAGAACCTAATAGCATTCAAATTCGTAACCGTATTGTCGACAGTCTGAGATAATTGATGCCAGTATTGAAAAAGCTGTATTTCGTACTCATACCAACACTGCTATTTGTCTTTACGATAGCGGGAATGGTCACCTATAATTTCGCATCAAACCATGCGAAACACATGTACCTCGACAAAGTACAATCTGACGTTAACACTGCGTTAGTTGCTGCTGAATATGAACAACTCGGTTTGTCTTTGTTAGTTAAAGATATCGGGTCGTCGTTACAGTTTCTTCGCTACATTCAAAACCCTAGTGATTACACCACCCTGTCTCTCCTTGAAAAACGAGTACTGCGCGTAATAAACCAGAACCACGTTAGCCAATTTGGACAACGTAATATCTACATCATAGATCCCAAGTTTAAATTAACACTGTCTACATTGAGAGCCGACCCTTTCGAAGGGTTAAAAATTCCCGATAATATTTATGAAAAAATCTTCGACATATATACTTCATTGATAAATAAGAACGAACTATCAAACGAAGGTTTTTCTTATATCTCAGTCAGTGGTGAGCTTAGGTACGCTTATGTTGCTGCAATTGATCCTTATTTACTCCCTCAGGATAAACGTGCAAATAACAGTTTAAATCGATACATATTGATTGCCGACGGGCCCTTAAAGCAACTCTCTAGCTTGTTAATCAAATACAACGATGATGACAATATGCAGCTATTGATTGAACCTTCATCAGACGTTGCCAACATCGAAAATACTCAGTTCGTCATCAAGTCCATTGAACAAACTAACGAAAGCATCAATGTACAGATGACAAGCCGTCATCTCATTGCTCAAGTTAACATTCGCGAGAAAAAGTTTAATCATGAGAAAGCCATCATCGCCAAACAGACCCTACTTGGCTGCTTAGCTACTCTATTTATAATCATGTTAATTGTCCACCTGGTTGTGCGATACCAACTTGTGCGACCCCTCAAAGGCTTATTGCACGAGATATCTATCGGTGGGTTAAAGCTTCGTTATTTCAAGCGGTCGTCTGGGCAAAGTGAAATTGATGGCTTAAAGAACGCGTACATTGACTCGTTGACGGAATTAAAATTCGAGGCTGAGTTTGATCAACTCACTAAGTTAGCCAACCGACGTTCGTTCATACGTCACCTTGATGTACGTTTAAAAAGTTCAATGAACTCACGTTGCTATTTGGTTTGTTGGGATATCATCGATTTCAGAAAAATCAATGATTTATACGGTGCAAAAGTAGGTGATAATGTGCTAATTAGCCTAGCTAAAGCATTGAGAGAAACGCTACAGAACCAACAATCGTCTTTGGGCTTTAGTTGTAGTGATTATTCTCTTGCAAGGCTCGGGGGAAACCAGTTTATTGCCATATTGGAAATCGATGAACACCAATCGATAAGCGAAGAAATTGAGAACATCAACAACACACTGACCGGAACCACTTTCCTTGATTACTATGGATTTAGGCTCTCGGTTGCAACAGGCGTATTGCCTGTCGACACACCAAAATTTGAAGAGATTTGGCATCGATGTATTGATGAGATGTTGATCAATGCTAAGTCTCACAGTGATGGCGAAAGTCGCGTTATTTACGGCGAAGAGTTATTACACACATTAGAGAGACATGATGTCATCGAGAAAAGGCTTTTGGAATGTTGTGAAAGTGACAATTTTGAACTTCGTTTCATGCCTATTCTCAATGCCCAAACACTTCACATCGATGGCGCAGAGTGCCTTATCCGTTGCCCTGCTTTGTTTAGTATTAATGCCGGACCCGATGAATTCATTCCTGTCGCTGAAAAAAGTAATCTAATTTCAAAACTCGACATGTGGGTGATTAGTACCGCAATCAAGAGCTATAAAGAGCTGTCAGAGGTTCACAAGTACGAAGGTACCTTATCCATCAACATTTCAGCAATGGAGTTATATAACCGCAATTTTGCAAATAACATTCGTAAAGTTCTTGAACGATATCAAGTGCCTCCGGCCAAGATTATTATCGAAATTACCGAGACCAGTTATGTCAAAAGTACAAAACTTACGGTTCAAACTATTGAAAACCTCAGAGGCTTAGGACTAAAAGTGTCCCTCGATGATTTTGGTACTGGCTACACCGCATTTAATCAACTTCTCCACTACCCTGTGGATGAGTTAAAGGTGGATAAGAGTTTTATCGATAATATCGTAAACGACAAAGCCGGCCGCAAGATGGTCGAATCAATGATTAACTTAGGCCATTCTTGTGACACTTTAGTTGTCGGTGAGGGTGTGGAATCAATAGAGCAATATCGACATCTCAAAGAGGCGAATTGCGATTTGATACAAGGTTACTTATTCAGCCAACCATTAACATACCTTCAATTTATCGAGTTTGTTCGAGACCATAATCCTCAGGAAATCTTAGACCCTCAATCCACTGTAGATTCTAGTCCTGACGAAAGAATTGTTTCTCTAACTCAGAAAAAATAACCTCAATACATCGCTTCATATTTTCGAACTCGTATTGGTTGCCACTATTATCCGCAGCGCAGAGAGTTCGCCATCTCATCCATCTCATCCATCTCATCCATCTCATCCATCTCATCCATCTCATCCAAGATAAGGTCCAAAGTGAACAAATCAAATCTGACGTGGCTCTTATGGTGAAAATTAAACGAACGAAGAATCTAATTGAAGCGATATCAAGTAGTCGATAGAAACGTAAAGCGACTCAATAAAAGATTGGACACGAGCGATACATTGCTCAACCTAAACGCGGCTGAACGAAGAGGAACCGAGCAAAGCGATTAATGAATGGGGAGAATGAATTAAACAGCTCAGGTAAACTCAATAATGCTCTCACATGAAAGAGCATTAACCTTGCATGGTGGTGACCAACTCCATCATGTCTTTAGAACTTATATTTTTCTTATGTCTTACTACAGCGTCAATCATCAATTCTAAATTACCTGCCGAAATATAATCACTGAGCACCTCGTTAAATTTCTCCTGTATTTCACCACTCGCATGTAAGTGATCAGGGATAAAGAACAAAAACTGACTACCACTGCTACGAAACGAAATAGCACTTTCAGGGATCTTTGCCGTAAGAGACTTAGCGGCTGAACTCACGACTAAGTCGCCATATTCAAGCCCATACTTTTGATTAATCTCGCTAAGATTTCTGATTCGCACGAAGTACAGATCGAAGTTGTTGTCTCTCGAGTAATTATTTTTTACAAATTTCATTAGCGAGACTCTATTATGAAATCCTGTAATACAATCGGTCGAACGGAGTTTTCGTTTAGCGGAAAAATCGATATAAAAAATAGCTCCCGTCATCATCAATATTAAAACAAGAAACGCGCTACTGATTTGATGGACCATGACCAATTTGTCGACCATGGAGGTGTTTTCCTCTATCACTGGGCTTTGTAGGCGAAATTTTTCATTAATAAAGCCCACTAACGTATGATAACAAATATCGATTTTTTTCTGTAACGACTCTTTAGGAAGGACGCCTTCGTTGACTAGCTTAATTGAAGACTCTAACGCCTTAAACTTTTCAAACTCTGTTGTAAAGTAAGGTCTAAAGTTGGCTGACTTAATGAAGTTAGACGATTCAGTGCTGTTTATTAAAATATCAAAACGACTCCAAGTAATATCGTACGCTAACCATAATTCATCATAATCGATGGTGTCAGAGCGACTGACCATCAAGAAGTTGGCGTATTCTTTTACTAACTGAAAAACGAACCACGTTGCTTCATTTTGTCGACTCGAAAAACTCTTATTGATGTCGTTAATACGCGTGACACTGTAGATATTTACGGCGAGCACCACCGCCGCTAAAGATAACACGACAATTTTAATGGCAGCCAATGACAGCAGCTTTTTCATAGTAATCCCTTACAAATGAATATCTCGTATCTGCCAAATCATCTTGGCATGGAAATCCGTATTGTTGATGCTTGGATTTGAAGAAAGTGGATAGATCAACCAATAAGGACCTTTATCTCTTACTGACATAAACTCACCATTTTGTTTGATAGCGATAATCGGATGATAATCATCAAAATCTTCTTTAGGTACGGTAATTTTATAATCGTTCAATGCCACAAACGTCACTTGCGACGATATTGGTAAATCAATGGTTTCAAGAATCGTTTGTAGCGTCACACCACTATAAACCGACTTACCATCAACCCAAGGCAGCAAAGTGGTGATTTCTTTTTGAGGCATTAAAAGAAGTTGGTCCCTACTTAACTCATGTTTTTGACCTAAGTGATCGAAAACCGTTAACTCTGAAGCGGCAAAATTGGAAAACGAAAAAAGCGAGAGGGCAAACAAAAGTACAGTTCTCATTCTAAACTCCATTTAAAAAGGTCACTAAATTCAGTCTAGCCTATATTGAGCATTTGACTTGCCTCGCTATTAGCTAATTTTTCAATCACATAACTTTCATGTTAATCATATAGCTTTCACGTTAATCGTATAGCTTTCACATTAATTGAAGACTCTCCTCTGCTTTTTCATCAACACCGTATTCAAATCCGCAGTGCGACGCTTCTTACCCTTCAAACATTCTCTGTTTAACGATGTTTATTATCAATAACATTACTTTTCGAACTCGGTAAGTAATCCAATTGACCAGTTAAATACGTATCAAGTTATAAATTTAATAATAAATATGGCTCAACAAGTAGCGGGAATGCTCAACGCTGCATAACCTTTAATCGAACGAATCTATATTTAGAGCCTTTCCAATAGCTTTCGTTCAGGTTGTCACAGCCAAGCAACACAGTTCTTAAACCAAAAATCGCTTGTTAACTTTAGAACCAAGGGAACCAGTAATGAGTTTAAATACACACAAGTTTAACCCCATAACCGCACTTTCCGTCCTTTTAATGACGCTCGTAACGCATCCAGTTTATGCGGAAGCCGATAATGAAAAATTCGAATTGGGAAAACAAAAAGCCAAGGTATGCATGACCTGTCATGGCGAAGATGGTATCTCGACACAAGATCCCTACCCTAACCTTCGAGGTCAGAAGGTCGGTTATCTCATTTCTTCTTTAAAAGACTACCAGACCAGAGAAAGAACCAGCGGTTTGGCGATACTTATGCAGCAACAAGCCGACACGCTTTCCGACCAAGACATCCGCGACATATCCTATTTCTACTCAATGCTTGGCAACGACCCAAGTTCGCTTAACGATACAGACGAAGTCAGTGATTCAAAACTTTAGGCAAGGAGCCTTGCTATGGAACAAGTGACAACGCAATACAGCATTAAGGTCGTGAAATACTTCATCGTCGCGTCCTTGGCGTGGGCTATTGTAGGTATGATCATCGGCGTGATTCTCGCCGCGCAGTTATATTGGCCGGTATTAAACTTTGATTCTCAATACTTCCAGTTTGGTCGACTACGTCCGCTGCATACATCTGGAGTGATCTACGGCTTCGTCGTAAATATTTTGATGGGAACCTCTTTGTACATTGCCCAACGAACAGGCCACTGTGACTTATTCAATAAAAGCCTGTCGTGGATGGTATTTTGGGGCTGGCAGTTCATTCTATTGCTTGCAGTCATTTCCTTACCCGCAGGCCACACCAGCTCAAAAGAGTATGCAGAACTTGAATGGCCAATCGACTTACTGATTGTTTTGGTTTGGGTGCTCTACGCTGTGCTCTTCTTTGGTACCCTCGCGAAACGGAAAGTCAGTCATATATTCGTGGCTAACTGGTTCTTTGCTGCTTTTATTATCGTCGTTGCCATGATTTTCATCGTCAACAACCTCGCGATGCCAGTATTGGCGATGAAGTCCTACTCTGTGTTTGCCGGGGCTCAAGACGCGATTGTGCAATGGTGGTGGGGACATAATGCCGTTGGGTTCTTATTGACAGCAGGTGTGATTGGTATGAATTACTATTTCATACCCAAGGCAGCGGATCGACCTATCTACTCCTATCGTTTATCCGTGATTCACTTCTGGGGCTTAGTCGGCTTTTACACATGGGCCGGAACGCATCACTTAGTTTATTCTTCCGTTCCTATCTGGATTCAAAACATCGGAATCGTGATGTCATTGATCCTTTGGCTCCCTTCATGGGCTGGCGCATTCAATAGCGCAATGACCCTTCTACAAAACAAAGAAAAGCTAAAGTCCGACTACATTCTTTTATTCTTTTTCTCAGCGATTCTTTACTACTGTTTGGCAACATTCGAAGGGCCCCTGCTTGCTATCCGCTGGTTCAACATGGTGGCACACAACACCGAATGGATCATCGGCCACGTACATTCCGCAGCGCTCGGTTGGGTAGGAATGTCAGGGATTGCGGTTTTTTACTACTTCATTCCGCGCTTGTGGGGCCAAACCGAACTCTGGTCACGACGACTCATTAAATGGCACTTCTGGCTTGCTCATGTTGGCGTGGCGATTTATGCGATTGCGCTTTGGGTCGCGGGTATCGGTGAAGGTTATATGTGGCTCGCTCAAAATGAAAATGGCGAACTGATATACAGTTTTGTAGAAGCGATGGACTTTAAAGCACCTTGGTTGTTCTTACGATTCTTTGGTGGTGCACTGTTTGTTCTGGGTTTATTGCTAATGGCATTTAATTTGTTCAAAACGGTTCGTATGCCAGTCGTACATGACGCTAAACACACCGTTAATGAGGGGGCTTAAATGATGAGTAAAGACTTTACACATTCAATCGTCATTTTAATTTTGACCACCGTTGTCGTTGCCTCCTTCTCTCTGTTGGTTTGGGTAGTGCCTAGCATTGTCCGTGGAGACGATATTACCAAAGGCAGCTTAGCAATGCCGCTCACACCTCTTGAGTTAGCAGGACGAGACATTTACATCAGTGAAGGCTGTCATGTGTGTCACACACAAATGGTTCGCCCTCTAGAGCCTGAAGTGAAACGTAATGGTCGTCCGAACAAAGAAGCAGACGATATCTATGAGTTTCCCAACTTGTGGGGTTCTAAGCGTACGGGGCCTGACCTCACTAACCTAGGTAGAAAGTATTCTGACCAGTGGCATGCTATTCATCTAATTGACCCTCGAAAAGTCGTACCGACATCGATCATGCCCGCCTACCCTTGGTTATTTGAACAGACTCTGTCAGGTGATGACATAAGCGACAAAATGGAGACCCTCCGCATACTCGGCGTTCCTTATACTGACCAAGAAATAGGCGATGCCAGATTACAAGTAAGAGGAAAAACCAAAGGTGAAGCTCTGATCCGCTATCTACAAAGCCTTGGTAAAGATACGTCACAGGAGGTATCACAATGAGTGCATTTTGGAATCTATGGGCGGTAATTTTAACCTTAATCTTCTTCGTTCTTATGGTGTCTGTTATCGTTAAATATTGGCGTAGCAATCACCAAGCCGATCAAGACCACACCCTTGGTACTTTTGATGGCATTGAAGAAAAAGATGCGCCACCGCCAAAACTACTCTTTGTTAGCTATGCCGTTGCCTTCTTAATGTCTGCAGGCTATTTAGTCCTTTACCCTGGATTAGGGGAATGGGAAGGATTAGTCGATTGGAAACAAAGCGACGATAAGCTCAGCTCGCCGACCACCAGCCTGAATGAACAATTCTCTCAAACTAGTGAAACCACTTTAGAAGGATTAGCTGCAGTACCAGAGATCGTTAACAGCGGTAAAATCCTGTTCCAAACTCACTGTGCGGCCTGTCACCGAGATAATGCTCAGGGACAAAAGCACTTCCCTAACCTGATAGACCAGGAGTGGCTCTACGGTGGCAGTGATGAAGCGATCATTCATTCGATCGCCAAGGGTCGCAACGGCGCGATGCCGGGTTGGAGCGAGATAATGCGCCCCGATGAAGTGGCTAAGGTTTCTTATTATCTAGCCTCACTTAATCAACGTCATACCGATGTGCCACAGGTGAAAGTTAAAGTCGGTAAAGAGCTGTTTGTAAAATACTGTTCGTCTTGTCACGCCGATGGTTCTATCGCGAATCCGGCGATTGGCGTCCCTGATCTTTCAGATGATATCTGGCTGCACGGAGGGAGTATTGAAGAGATACAACACACTATCAATAAAGGCTTGAACAACCTGATGCCTGCGTTTGATAAACAGCTTACGGAAAACGAGATACTCGCACTGGGTGCTTACATCCGACATGCAGGATCAGAGCAGCAGCAAAGACTCGCGAACCTAGAAGCTCTGTCTGTTGAACGTGGTGAATACCTCGCTTATGCCGGTGACTGTGTCGCGTGTCACAGTGCAGAAGGTGGCGAACCCTTTGCTGGCGGGCTTCCTTTTGTGACACCTTTTGGCACCGTCTATTCAACCAATATTACGCCACACACAACGGAAGGTATTGGAACATATGACTTTGAGGACTTCCGAGCCGCGTTAGTCGCCGGCAAGGGTAAGAACGGTTATCTATACCCAGCTATGCCCTACACGTCATATCAGTATCTCACAGACCAAGACATGGTCGATTTGTGGGAATACATGCAGTCAATCACCGCGGTACCTCGACGTAATGACGACAACAGCATGATGTTCCCATCGAACATTCGTCTAGGGTTGCTCGGGTGGAATATTGTGTTCATGGATACCGATCCGATTGACTACCAAGTGCCTGAAGATCTTAAAACGGAAATCGAAAACGTCGACAAATGGCAACAAGGGAAATACTGGGTTGCGGGACTTGGACATTGTTCTGAATGTCACACGCCGCGAAACATTGCCCAAGCGCTGATACCTGAACGTATTTTCCAAGGTAACTTGATTGATGGTTGGAACGCGCCTGATATCACGGCCAATGAGCTGTATATCGACGGTTGGGACGAAGCAACACTCACCGACTTCTTACATACCGGTCACTCAGACAAAGGGACTGCTTTTGCGGGTATGGCAGATGTCGTGAAAAACAGCCTGAGCTTGATGACTCGTGAAGATGTCGAGTCGATGTCCTATTACCTACTCAGTGGTGACATCAACAACACCATTAGCAGTGACGCTGTTCCGTTGCAGCCTAAAGGGTTTGATGAAGACGCTTATGCGACTGACATTTACACCACTTACCGCCAAACGTGTGGTGCTTGTCATGGTGACGATGGTAAAGGGCGAGATCCCATCGCACCTACACTGCTGAATAATGGCATCATCATGCACAGCGACCCGTTCAACACCATCGCGGTAACCGTGCGCGGCCTTCAACCCACTTATCTCGACAAAGACAGAAACTTCATGCCGATGGCAAGTTTTGAAGATGTCCTGTCGGATAAACGCTTGGCAGAGTTGATCACCTTCGTACGATTGCACCTTGGGGATAGAGAGGAGCCAGTAACCGCGGAACATGTTAGAGAGGTAAGAGAAACACTGGAAGCTGCAGGTTACGCTGGCGGCTTACATACCACACCAGACATGTATGACCGCAGAGATAACTCGATTAACATTAGATAACCGCTATCTATCACCCTTTAAAAGGAGGCCAATGTGCCTCCTTTTCTTTATGTTGATTTCATAGTTAACATCGTCAAAACAACACAATTATAACCAACTGATTACACAATTAAGCAGAGCTGCACATAATGCGATCAATCTCGCAGAACAAAGATGACACCAAGTGCATAATATACAAAATTTTATAAAGGTGTACTAAGGACAGATATGGATACAACTACACTCATCTACGATACGTTGGAAGGCCTGTCGAGCGCAAAGCCACAGCAACACGCTCAAATCCGCCAAAATCTATATAACCAATTAGATTTATCATTTGAGAAGCAGTTGGCTTTGTATTCATCAGTTCTTGGTCCTGCGAGTGCTGGTAGATTGACCGATTTAGATAGTGCGGTGATGTCCGCGCGTAAGATCGTTGGTTTAGAAAACAACTGATCGCTCTTCAACTTATCTCTATTTTAACGCTGCCACTGTGCAGCGTTTTTTATGGACGCTATTTACGATAAGGACGGTTGGTTACGATAAACGCCGTTAGTTACGATAAGTACGGTTAAGTAAGATAAGTGCAGTTAGGCCTGTTTTTCAAGTTACACACATTCTCATTTGGTTAATCTTATGTTCCATTTTTAACAGGTGTGCAACCTCAACAATGGCGCTAATGTTAGTAGCACGTTAACCACACATCGGATGGAAGAATCATGAGAGTACTTATTGAATATACACAAACAGGCAAATATCGTGATCATGCGTGGGAAGCACTAACTATTCGTTCGAAAGGCGAAATTCAAGCTGTGACTCCCTCTTATGCGGCTCAACTTATCGAACAGAACCGCGCCAGCTTATCGACTACTGAAAATCAAGATATCGTCATCCAACCATAATGAGTTTAGGAACTATCCCTCCCGGTTCTTAAACTCTCTGTTTTACTCGCTTTAGTAATCAATACGATACTGAGTAAAAACAGAGTTAGATGACATAAAAAAAAACGCTGCACGGATGCAGCGTTTTCTTGTTTCTAGCGTATCTGATTTCTAACGTAGATAGCCTCTGACGTAGATAGCCTTTAACGCAGATGGCCTCTAACGTACATAGCTTTTTACGTAGATAACTTTTTAACGTAGACAGCTTCTAACGTAAATCGTCTAATTATTTTGGCAGGTTTTCTAACGCTTCAACCATCGTCATTAATTTATCTACAATTCTTTCGCCATCGACTCTCAAGCCATTGTGTTCGTACTCGTTAGTGATCCACGCTTTTGAGTTTGGAATGTTCGCTAGTGTTTCACGACTGTAATCCAGCTCTACGTACATATCATCAGCGTAAACCGCACATGCCATTGGCACCGTGTTCTTGCTCAGCTGTTCTGCATTATACAACTTGCCCCAATCCGATTTCTCAGCCAAAAGATTCGCCGCTTCGCGCAATGGCTTCAACGTTTCTAGTTGATCGAACATCCATGGGTACACCATTTCTCCGGTAAACCAAAACTCGCTACCCGCTTGGTAGTTAAAGTGTGGGTACTGTTCGCGTACTCTGTGAGCCGACCATTGTGATGCTGTGCCTTGGCAGTAAATCGATTCATGCAAAATTGCGTAGATTGGGTTCGTTAGGTAACCCTGCTCTTGCTGCATTTGATTTAAGAAGCTGTAGCTCAACTGCTTGTTTCCGTTCACTTCAACAAACGCACTCTCTAGCGTGAAGTACATCGGAAGGTTTGCTTCGCCGCCACCAAGATTAATGCCGATCAACTGGAACTGTTCAACTGTAAACACCTGACCGTTTGGCAGTCTCACATCATTGTTAAGCAGATAATCAGAGATCTCACGACACATAGCTTGCGCTTGTGGGAACTGAGCAAAGAAAGCCCTGTTTTTGTCTTCTACACGCTTGTAAGTCGCACGATAAACGTCATCAGCTTCACGCTCAATAGACGGAATACCACCCGTTACATAACAGCGCTGTAGACTTTGTGGGAACAGTGACAAATAGCTCAGTGTACAGAAGCCACCAAAGCTTTGACCAATCGTCGACCATTGTTTAACACCAAACTGCTCACGAATCGCTTCAGCGTCACGAACGATATTGTCGGCTCTGAAATGCGTTAAGTACTCGACTTGTTGTTCTGGAGAAAGGTGCGCCAACGTTTCATGACTGATAACCGTGCTGTTGCCTGTGCCGCGTTGGTCAAGAAGCAGAACACGATAGTTTTGCAATGCACGCTTTAGCCAGCCTGATTGACCGCTTACTCGTGGAGAAGGAAAGCCTGGCCCACCTTGAAAATAGATCAACCACGGCAGTTCTTGTGCATCTTTTGTAACATCAACCAGTTCACGTGCGAAGACTTGGATCTGTTGTCCATCTTTGGCTTGGTAATCGAGTGGCAGCTCAAAAGAGTGCTGACGATACAGGGTGGTTCCATCAATAAAGTTAGCTTGCACGCTTCATTCCTTTTTTATCTGATTCTAAAGTCGTCGGTACGAATAAAAACGGCGCCCTTTGGCACCTTTAATTAGCAAGATACGCATAGTGGCTTGTAAATGAAACCGTTTGTTTAACATGAATGTGAAGGTGCTTCGTTTAATTGTTCAATTACCCCTCAACGGGTAACAACATGTGTCAAAACAGTCCGTTTAGAAGGGATTTATCTAACGAGAGATCGGAAGAATAAAGTGAAGAAAACCAAAAGCGAGAGGCAAATAAAAAGAGCTTAACGAGGTGAGGATACGTTAAGCTCTTTGGTTTTATCTGTGTTGATAAACTAACTAGATTACTCACTGTTAATCTATCGAACCTGTTAGTTCTAATGAACCTAACGAATCTAGCGACTACGAAGCCGTTAATTCACCTGCACCTTGAGTCGAACGTTGGCTACTTTCAACAAGGATAGCCGTCGCGGTCTCTTTCAACGCGCCCCACTCTCCATCATCAACTTCAATGCCATCGCTCCACGCTTTCTCTTGAGTTTTAAAAAGCGCGTCCGATTCAATGTGTGTTTGGTAGCCATCTGACAAACGTTCGATATCGAAATCCTGGACGGAAAGTTCGATAGTCATATTGTGGATATGTTCGTCCGATGCCAGTGGCAAATCTGATAAAAACAGTTCTGGAGCAACGCAACCACGGTTAAGCACATACAAAGTGCTCTTAGGATTAGAGCCGTTGTCCCAACGTGCCATGCACGCAATGCCTTTCGCAGCAAGCTTCACAAGCTCGCTGTACGCTAACCAACGGTTGTGACAGTTGTTTAGCTCAATTTTCAGCGTCTTCTTGCCAACCATTTGTTCAATCGAATAGTCCATAATCACAGGAAGATGACATGCCAAACTCGCCTTGTGTAGGTCGACTTCAACTGTATTATCGCTGCGCACTTGAATGTCTACAGGGCAATCGTCTTCTAGGCCCATAAAGTTGCTCGCATTGTTAAAATGACGAACACCATCCAAACCCACCATTTGTAAATCTGCCACCATGTTCGCTATCACATCAGCTTCACCACATGTACGACGCATACCCAGAAAGGCTTTATTGACGGCCGCTACCAGTTCATTGTGAGAAACGATCATAACGATTTACCTCCATGTTGGCCTTTCGCATTTGTACTGTGAGTTAGTGTGCTGTGAATAGCTGTGCCGTGAGTAGATGTGCTGTGAATTGAAACATTTTGAGAACCAGACAGCTCCGCTTCACTTGGTAATATTGGGAACACCCATTCGTCCTGATGAATTTCATCAAGCAATGGTGCACCTTGGAAAAACGTCACTCGTACCCAGCGATCTGAGCGA
Source organism: Vibrio sp. QJM3NY_26 (assembly GCF_057786005.1). Classification (NCBI taxonomy): domain Bacteria; kingdom Pseudomonadati; phylum Pseudomonadota; class Gammaproteobacteria; order Vibrionales; family Vibrionaceae; genus Vibrio; species Vibrio sp. QJM3NY_26. The sequence goes on from NZ_CM173516.1 coordinate 1,903,060, forward strand.
GGATCAAATTTTGTTGCACCAAACATCGCAAGCTTACAGCGCAACAAGTGCATTGGTGGTGAATCTTGATGCAACACATTCATTTGAATGTCGCCCATCGCTTTGTTACCTAGCGTCCACACACGGCGTGCGATTGCACGATGCTGCGGCTGTTTAACAAGGAATTCAGCCAATGAAAGCTCAGGCGCGAATTGCAATAAAGCGTGGTACAAACGGTAAGCTTGACGGCCGATATCTAAAGGCAATTCACGCTCTTCACCTAGCTCTTCACCTCGAACACCGAGTCTTGGCTCTTCTTTGTCTTGAGATCGATACCAGAACCAGTAGTTGTTTTCTGCTTTCGTAAAGTCGGTCGTGATCGCCCAACGGTACTTTTCTTCTAGTACAACAAGAAGATCTTGGATCTTTTTGCCACTAGGAAGCGACAGTGTTTCGCTACAATTCATTTGCTCTTGATGGGCGTCCACTAATTCTGGGTACAATTCCATCAAGCATGAGATAAGGATTTCTTGGGCTTCCATACTCATTTGCTTAGATTGTTCGACTAGCTGTGCCCATGTATCGCACAGGCTGACAGAAGCTTCTAATGATTGTTCTGTGTACTTCAAATCATCAACAGCGGCTTTGTTCAGCTCTTGCTGTGTTTCATTGATGGTAACGACTTGTTCTAAATGACAAATCGCTTTTTTAACTAATGTACGTAGTGGCTCAATCAACGCCGTATCAGTCTGACTGGACAACACGTCCGCCAATGCATGTTCACGGGTTGTCATCCACTGATCGACAATACTTGGGTGGTTAATCAGGTAAGGCGCCATGCCTAAACCTGTCGCGTTACCAACGCCTAGGTAGCGTTGTAATCCACGGTGTAAAGCAATCGCTTGTTCACCGCCTTGTTGTTCGGCTAGGTAATGAACCCAATCTAAGCTGAACTCACGTAGCATATAAACTGCACACATTTGCGCACTAAATGACTGATTAAAATCTTCATTTTTCTCTAAGATTTTGAAGTCTGCAATGCCAAATTTTCCATTACCATATACGGCAGTGGTTCGTAGGATGTAGCCTACTTCAGCGAGTTCTTTTGGCGTTGGTTGAACACCTTTCGCCAAGTGACTCACGATGTGTTCAAACACACGTACACTTTTGTTTGCACGCGCTAAAACAAGTACGTTATTTGGATTACGGCCGGCTTCTTGAAGCGGTACATTCGCACGAAGTCTTTCAAGTAGGGTGACATCAACATCACCAAGAACAAGCGCAAACGTTACGTCCCACTTTTCAGCAATTACACGGTCATTTCGTTCGTCATCTGCAATTTCATCGCAAAAAACAACCAAATGATAAACATGGTTTGGCGTCGCTAGTTTATAGATAACATGACCAAAACCCTGAGCGTCTAATTGCCATTCATGTTTCGTCACTTTCCATTCTTGCTGCGCCATTTTACGAATCAGAGTTCTTACAAAGCTGATACGTGTTTGGTGCATCGCACCTAGCCTTTCCGGTGCCATGACGACCGTTGCGTCACGTAATGCTGATTCAGTGTAGGTAGAACGATGTGCATCCATTTTGCTCACCACCTTATAGTTATAGGATTTTGCTAGCCATTCAGAACCGATCGTTGCCGTCATTTGAAGCATTCGTTATTACTGTATGCTGGTTAGCTTTCACGTTATGTGGGGCAAGCGAGCTCGCCCCTTATTATTTGTCCTGACTAGATCGATTGACCTAAATACGTTGCCGTCCGGTGTATCTTCACCAGTACGGTTTTGCTGTTCCTTTCGGAATTTTTGCATCAGCCTTCTTTCGAAGGCTGATTTGTTCTTATTTAATCAGTTTCTTGTTTTACAGAGCTCTTGCCTTACAGAGCCCTTTTCTTTACAAAATCTGCTCTTTAAAGAGCCTGTTCTTTAGAAACCTTGCTCTTTCGCCATCTTGATTGCGATTTGAGGCGCATTCCAAAGCGATGGCAGTAAGATTATGGACACCGGTACCGCTGTGATTACAATGAACGATTGCAGCGCAGAGATTCCGCCTGAACCTAGGGAAATCAGAATCAATGCTGTTACCCCCATCATCACACCCCAGAAAGTACGAATAATTGCGTTAGGCTCTGTCTCACCGCTGACTACCACACTGATGGTGTAAGTCATTGAGTCACCTGTCGTTACGATGAAGATCGTCGTCAAGATCAAGAACAGAATAGAGATAAGCATTGGCATTGGTAGTTGCTGAGTTACCGCCAATAGCGCGCCAGGTAAGTTAAAGCCTTCGAACGCTTTACTTACGCTGCCTGGGTCTGCAATTTCAAACGCAAGGCCAGAACCGCCAACAATGGTGAACCAGAAACATGTTACGAACGGTGCAATAAGACTGATGGTTGATACCAATTGGCGAATACTACGACCACGTGAAATACGTGCGATGAAGATTGCCATCATTGGGCCGTAACCTAAGAACCAACCCCAGAAGAATACTGTCCACCAGCTCAACCAACCTTCGTCACCACGGTATGTTGCCATTGGGATGAAGTTATCTATCATGCTGCCTACACCTTGGATGTAGCCATTGAAAATGAAGTTTGTTGGGCCGAAGATCAGGATGTAGACCATCAATGCCATTGCCAAAATTACGTTGTAACGGCTTAGCATTTGCATCCCGCGGTTAAGACCACTTAATGCAGACAATGTGTAAAGAACGATAGCGAACAAGATGATGATCAGCTGTGTCGTGAAGCCATCAGGAATACCAAACAGTTCGTTCAGGGCATAGCTCACTTGCAGGCCTAAGAAGCCAATCGGACCGATGGTTCCCGCTGCTACTGCAACAATACAACATGCATCAATCAATGCGCCTGTATGGCCTTTCAGAGCTCTTTCACCTAATACAGGGTAAAGAAGAATACGAGGTTTAAGCGGTAAGCCTTTGTCGTAGTGAAGATGCATAACCACGATAGACGTTAAGCTACCAACGATTGCCCATGCAAGAAAACCCCAGTGCATGAATGATTGTGATAGAGCATTCACCGCGCCTTGTTGTGCATTTTCTTGTGTGCCATACAACGGTGGTGGACTCACATAGTGTGCGATAGGCTCTGCTGCTGCCCAAAATACGCCGCCACCCGCCAGTAGTGTACAGAAGATGATTGCCATCCAGCGGAAGCCATCCATCTCAGGTTTATCGATGCCACCTAGGATAACCTTGCCTGTTCGCCCTGCCGCTAGGCCAAGACCAATAAGAAAAGTCAGAAGAAGAAGCATTTGCCAATAAGGACCGAACACTTTTACAGACCAAGCAAAACCCGTATTTACAAGGCTTGATAACAGCTCGCCATCAAATAGAGCCAGTGCCACGAACAGAGCAATAAAGCCGCCGCTGTACCATAGTGCTGGGTTGGTTAGTCCTAATTTGTCTGAAGTAGATTCAGACTGTGTATTTTGGCTTGTTGTATTACTTGCTGTGTGTGTTTGACCCGCATTTACGTTTGAAGATTTCACGCTATTGGTTAAATCAGACATACTCTGACTCCAGAGGTTTCTTTGCAGCTGTCATTTTAATGATGACTACAAGAGGTGTATTTAACACCTGCCCTATTGTTTTTTGTGTTGGGCAGGCTAATCCATGTTTGGGTTACCGCGTTGCGAAATAGACCGTTGTTCCTTTTGAATAGTTAAATTGGTTACAACAGCACTTCTAAATGAAGGTCAATTAGAAGGCTGCTAATTCGATGATTACTAGTGAGAAAGCACTTAACCCTTGCTTTGAGGCTCTAGGCCATCTTTCAAGAAGTTAAACCAGTTTTCTCCCAAGACTTGCCCAGCTTCAGATTCGCTGAAACCATGGCGCATCAATCCGTTATAAATATTTTCCATACCCGCACTACCACAGAACCAAGGCAACGCATCTGGCCAACCTGAGTTGTTCGCAGAGCCTTCACCGTAGTCCATTGCTTTAGACCAACGACCATTTCTCATCCATTCAAGAACGGCTTGAGGTTGGTTTAAGCATAGGTCACTACCAATACCTAGGTGCTCTACGCCAACCATGTCAGCGGTAATCGCAACCATTTGGCAGAAATCTTCCAACGTACATTGGCTGCCATTTGGTAGGTGGAATGGGTACAAGCTGAATCCGATCAAGCCACCGCGTGCGGTTAGGGCTTTAATCACATCATTTGATTTATTTCGTAGTGCATCATGAGCAAACGTTGGGTTCGCATGGCTGATACAAATAGGACGAGAAGACAGGTCAATCGCCTCAAGCGTTGAACGCTCGGCACTGTGAGACATATCGATGATCATGCCCACTCGGTTCATCTCTTCGATTGCTTGCTTACCAAAGCGCGTGATGCCTGTGTCGTTCTTTTCGTAGCAACCCGTCGCCAATAAGCTCTGGTTGTTGTAAGTAAGCTGCATGATCAAAAGACCTTGCTGACGCATTACTTCGATAAGACCAATCTCATCATCGATTGGAGAACAGTTTTGAGCACCTAGAAAAATGCCGACTTTGCCCGTCGCTTTTGCAGTTTCAACATCAGCCATTGAATGAATCGGCATGATAATGTCTGCATTCTGCTCGAATCTTAAGTTCCATTCTGCAAAGCGAGATAAGGTTTCACGAGCTGTCTCGTGGTAAACCGCGGTAGCGTGAACTGCTGTAATGCCGCTCGCCTTTAGTGTTTGGAAATATTCTCTGTTCCAATTGCAGTATTGCAATCCATCTATAACAATCCGTTGCTGGTACATAACCACTCCTATTGAAAGCTCAGTGTTCTAGCTCGGTTTTGAAAACACGCTCAAATAACATGTTTTCAAAAATGGGTTAAATCACTTGTCTAATTTCGTTTGCTGCTTTGGTTGGGATGTTGGCCTGACTCTGTGAATCAGGCCAATTCGATAGCAGGATAGCTTGGGACTTTATATCCTCAGCTATCCAATTCTTATATAGAAAGTTGATTAGTAAGGACGCTGGTAAGCTGTCTTCACTACTGTGTAGAACTCTTTCGCGTACTGACCTTGCTCACGAGGACCGAAGCTAGACTCTTTACGACCACCAAACGGTACGTGGTAATCGGTGCCTGCTGTTGGTAGGTTCACCATCACACAACCTGTTTGCGCTTGTTGCTTGAACATTGCGCTAGTGCGTAGGCTTTGAGTAATGATGCCGCCCGTTAGACCAAAGCGAGTATCGTTTGTTGTCGCGATAGCTTCTTCTAGGTCAGCTACACGAATCACGCTTGCCATTGGTGCAAACACTTCTTCTTGGTTCACTTCCCAATCGTTCTTAGTATTCAAGAACAGCGTTGGAGACATGTAGAAACCTTCGTGTTTCATGCTTAGGCGTTCGCCACCAAATGCTAGCTCACCGCCGCTTTGACGTGCTTTCTCAACCCAACCAAGGTTTGCTTCAAGTTGGTTGCCGTCAACAACAGGGCCCATGAATACGCCGTCTTCTAGTGCGTGACCCACTTTAAGCTCGCTCATACGTTTGATTAGTGCTTCAACGTATTGGTCGTGAATGCTATCCATAACCACAAGGCGAGAAGACGCTGTACATTTTTGACCAGCACCCGAGAACGAACCTGCAATCGTTGCGTCAACCGCAGTTTGGATGTCTGCATCGTCAGCAATAACAAGTGCGTTCTTACTGCCCATTTCTAATTGGCAACGAACGAAGTTTGGCGCGGTAGCAGCCGCTACTTTACGACCCGTATCAACAGAACCAGTAAAGCTCACACCATTCACGTCTTTAGAGTTGATCAGTGCATCACCAACCTTTGAACCACTACCCAGTACAAGGTTGAACGTGCCTGCTGGCATGCCTTGGCGGTGGATAATCTCAGTTAGCGCAACTGCACTTGCTGGTGTTAGGTTTGCAGGTTTCCAGATAACGCTGTTACCGAAAGCCAATGCTGGAGCGATTTTCCAAGCTGCTGTCGCTGTTGGGAAGTTCCAAGGAGAGATGATGCCGATAACACCCACTGCTTCACGTGTCACTTCTACAGAAACGCCTGGGCGTACTGATTCTGCGTTGTCGCCAATTTGACGAAGCACTTCAGCTGCGAAGTATTGGAAGAACTGACCTGCACGGTAAATTTCACCACGACCTTCAGCAAAAGGCTTACCTTCTTCACGAGAAAGTAATGTACCTAGCTCGTCACAACGTGCAATCAGTTCATCACCAATCGCTTGAAGCACAGCTTGCTTACGTTCAATCGGTGTTTTTTCCCACTCTGGCTGAGCGTGCTTCGCCGCTGAAATCGCTTGTTGAACTTGGTCAGTGCTTGCTTGTGCAAAGTTACCGATGTTTTCAGAAATATCTGATGGGTTAATGTTCGCAACGGTGCTTACACCCGCTTGCCATTCGCCGCCAATGTAAAGTTCGTTTTCTGCTTGAACATTCTGTAATTGAGTCATCATTCTGTCCTTGTAACGGTTAGGTTGCGGTTGAGTCTGGCAACCATCTGGTTAATTAATAAACTGTTAATATTCAGGTAATTAATTGCTAAAATAAGGTGTATATTTTGTTTCTAAAGTGAACCAAGTCGCTTGTATCAATAAACTACTTCAATTCAAAAGAGTTTTGCTCCGCAAATAGCTTTAGTTCACAGTCTGATTATTCAGGTTGAGACGCCGATGCATAAACCACGAACTCGACCAGCATCTCTTCTCTTGCTAACCCTGCAACAACGACCGCAGCACGGTTTGGATAAGGTGCATTGAAGTATTCTCCGTATACGCTGTTTACCGTTTTTAAGTATTCGCGGTCTGTCACGTAAATCAGAACTTGCAGCACTGAATCCATAGATTCGCCTGCACACTCCAACGTATGAACAAGGTTGTTAAAAGTCTGACGCGTTTGCGCTTCAATACCGCCTTCTACTACTGCGCCAGTTTCATCAATTGGAATCTGCGCGGTGTATAGAGTGCCGTTATTAACGATTGCCCACTCTAGTGGTGCTTTTGAAGCAAAAAGCTCCGTTTTTACTGGGTGTTTTTTAGTTTGTGCGTTCACGATTCCATCCAACTTTGTAACAACTATGTTTCAAGATGGTTAAATACTGCACCTTGACGACTGATAAATCTAACGGTAAATTTTGTGCATTTGATAAATAAAATCTATCACCTTTCAAAAAGTAAGGTATAGCAAGGGCTAGAGAAGGATCAGCGCCATGAGTATTAAGCTACAACAGTTAAAACATTTCGTTTTAGTGGTCGAAGAAGGTGGATTTAGAGCGGCATCTCACCGAGCAAATCGATCGCAAGCGGCACTTTCCACCTCAATAAAAGAACTGGAAAAAATACTCGGTCAGCCACTGTTTGAAACAGGCAACAAATCAACGCTGACACCTTTCGGAGAAATATGCTTGCCAAAAATCATTCAATTCCTGAATGTTTACAAAGCTTTAGATAATGACTTGCGCGCAGCAGCGGCAGGACAACAAGGAAGAGTTCGAATAGCAAGCGTGCCATCGGTAGCAGCAAAATTAATCCCTAGCGTTTTAGGGGCTTTTTGTGAGCAGTACCCTAATGTAGAAGTCAGTTTGATTGATGATAATGCGGCGGGTGTGGAAGCGAGATTACTCTCTGGAGAGGTGGATGTTGCCCTCGGAAATAGCTCCCATTTAGAAGAAGAGAGCATCGATTTCACCCCTTTGCTTTCAGATCCTATTGGTGTGGTCTGCTTGAAAGACAACCCTATTGCCTCCCAACGAGAGGGAATAGAGTGGCAAACTTTGTTAAAACAACCTTTTATTCGCAACGGTACTTGTACCCTACTTGACCCAACACCTGCGCGAATGCTCAGCGAACAAGCTCTGTATTCAGTAGAGAACATTACTTCTTTGTTTTCGGTGTTAGAGCTCGGGATAGGCGTGACTACGCTGCCTAAACTGGCTTTCCCAACCAATGAAACCCGTTTGGTGTGGATTCCATTGATTGACCCGCCCTTACAGCGTCAAATCGGTATTTTCAGGTTGGCTGACCGCACGATCTCGCCACAAGCACAGGCCTTTCATGACTTATGTATTCAATACCTAAGCTATGAAGAGTAATAAAGGAACATGATTGAAGGCGCTTCCTATAGGCCTATTGATACGACAAACATCTTTAGATTCCGATTATTTCTGTATTGAAACTGTTATTTCTGGGTCGATGCTCCGCGAATTCGTCTGATAATAATTCGACCCAACCTCAGCGATACCTCTATTTTTTAGTCAATTAACCCGAACTTTCCATCTGCACGTACGTTTCCTCGCCCTCATCATTGACCCTAGATCTTGTTGCATCAGCGGTTGGACGCTGAATTTTTCATCAAATTTTCATCTTGAACCCGGTGCTGGGCGTGTTGATTCGCGTTCCAATACATCAATAATGAAAATATGATAACGATATTAAAAAAAATCAGCTTAATGATAAGGAGCACCATACTGCTATTTCACTACACAAACGAAACCTTCCAATATCAACAAAATCTTGGTTATACCCCGCTTCGAATACCAACCCGTCATCACATTTAGAAAAGACTCTAAGTCATTGAATATGCTTAATTGATAACGTCATATCTTAATATTTTTTCTCTCTAATTTTCTGGGTGAAACCTCCCTTTTCTCGCTATAAACAAAGCATTTTAAATATTCATGGATTTAATAATAGAACTATTACTTTCATAAATGGAAAACACTCATTTCAAAAATGGAATTATTGATGCCGATATTTGTCGTTTTGATCACATAATTTTAGGCGTAGTTTATATTTTGTCGAAACGATAGCGAGTTAGTTTTTAACGTTTAATTTCGTCAGGAGATATAAAGCCAGAATGATTATTTCTTTGTTAACAAGTAAAGGTTTATTAACAAGTCAAATTGCTAGTAACAATTAAGTGCTAGTAACAAAACATATTCAAACTGTGTTTTATATTGACTTACACTGTTAAATATAAGGTTTTATTATGAGGCTTAATGGGATAAGTAGCGACATCCTTGTTGCTGCTAAAAGAGTTGTTCTCTGCCAAATAGTATTAGCCGTCGGTGTAGTTTTATATGAAGTGTTTTTTGGTAATAAAGTAGATATGGAGTCTTCAGCTTTGGGTGTCGTAATCGCGATGTTACCACCACTGTTTGGTTTTATATATGCAAGCCTTAAGGTGCACAAGAATCCTAATTATAGTTTACGTGACTTAATGCAAATGAGTCGTGTCGTGAAAATAACCTATACGTTCTTAATGTTTATCCTGGCATTCCAGTTTTTTAAATTGGATAACCCAGTAATATTATACGCGTACATTTTCACAATGATTGGGTACTTCTTAACACCATTTATTACTGCCTCTACAAGATCGGAGTACGTGTAGTATGGATCAAGTCACTACCGCTCACGAATACATAGAGCATCACTTAACCTTCTTAACTACAGGTGATGGTTTCTGGGCGTTCAACATTGACTCAATGTTGGTATCTTGGATCACGGGTTTACTGTTTATTGGAGCTTTTCGATATGTAGTGACCAAGGGCACTAGCGGTGTTCCAGGTCGTTTTCAATGTTTTATCGAGCTTATCTTTGATTTCGTTAACAACCTAGTCAAAGAGATTTTTCAAGCGGAGGATAAATTAATAGGGCCACTGGCATTAACCACTTTTGTTTGGGTGTTGTTAATGAATGCAGTCGACCTATTGCCTATAGATTTAATACCAGGGTTAACTCGTGTAATGGGTTTAGAGCACTTTAGAGACCTACCGACAGCGGATGTAAATATCCCAATGTCGATGGCACTCGGTGTGTTTATTTTATTGTTAACTTATACGTTTAAAAATAAAGGTTTGAAAGGCTTTATCAAAGAGCTAACTACTCAGCCATTTGATAACCCTCTTTTATATCCTGTTAACTTTGTTCTTGAATTAATAACATTAATTTCAAAGCCAATATCGCTAGGCTTACGATTATTCGGAAATATGTATGCAGGCGAGATGATATTCATCCTTATCGCACTAATGCCTTGGTGGATGCAATGGGCACTAAGTGTTCCATGGGCCTTATTCCACATATTAATCGTATTCTTGCAAGCATTTATATTTATGGTACTGACCGTTGTTTATTTAGCAATGGCAACAGAAGAACACCATTAATTAATAACTAAAAAATTAACTAACAAATTATTTATCGGAGATACAAATGGATATCGTAAGCGCAGTTTTATATGTAGCAGGTGCATTACTGATCGGTTTAGGTGCAGCGGGTGCAGCATCTGGTATTGGTAACTTAGCAGGTAAATACCTTGAAGGTGTTGCTCGTCAACCAGACCTTACTCCAATGCTTCGTACTCAATTCTTCATCATGATGGGCCTTGTTGATGCTGTACCGATGATCGGTGTTGGTATCGGTCTATACATCATCTTTGCCGTTGCTTAATTAATAGCTTTGAAAAGATCGATTTGTAAATAATCAAGATTTAGTGAGGAAGGTATGAATTTAAATGCCAGCATGTTTGGTCAAGCAATCTCATTCGTGATTTTTGTTTGGCTATGCATGAAATATGTATGGCCCCCTCTCACCGCGATGTTAGACGAGCGCCAAAAAGAAATCGCTGATGGTTTACGCCACTCAGAGAATGCAGTGAAAGAGCTAGAACTAGCAAAATCAAATGGCGCACAACTCGTCGCAGATGCGAAAAAAAATGTGACCGAACTGATTGAGCAAGGCAAAAAACGCCGCAACGAAATCATCACCTTAGCTCACCAAGAAGGTGAGCAAGAAAAAGCGCGCATCTTAGAGCAAGGTAGAGCTGAGCTAGAAGGCGAACGTCAAAAGTTACGCCGTGAACTTCAGGCGGATATGGCAGATGCTGTTATTCAAAGTGCACAGAAATTGATCAGCAAAAACCTAGATTCTGAAACGAACCGAGCGTTAGTTGATCAAATGATAAGCGAACTCTAAACGGAGGCAATATGTCAGATTACACCAATATTGCTCATCCCTACGCTAAAGCATCGTTCGACTTTGCTTTGGGTGAAAACAAGTTACAAGAGTGGCACTCAATGCTGTCCATTCTTGTGACGGTAGCGGAAGAAGAAACGATCGCTAAACAGATTTCATCAGCAGAAGGTGTTCATACACAGCAATCTGAAGAACTGGTCAATCTCATCATTCACGTTTGCCAAGGACTCGTTGATGACCACGTCATTAATCTCATTAAAGTCTTGGCTGAGAATGGCCGTCTTGCAGTGATAAGAGACTTGTTTAACTTGTTCAGCGACCTAAAGGACGAACATGAACGTGTAATCCCTGTCACTGTCACCAGTTCAGAATTGCTTACACAAGATCAAGTTACATCACTCACTGCTGCACTTGAGAAGAAATTAGAGCGTCAGGTTGAAATGGAACAGGTTATTGATGACTCGCTGGTTGGCGGGATCGTAATCAAGGCGGGTGAAACCGTCATCGATGGTTCTTTGAACACATCAATTAACCGTTTGGCTCATCAACTTCACGCGAGATAGGTAACAATTATGCAATTAAATTCAAATGAAATCAGCGACCTGATTAAAGATCGCATCTCGAAATTTAATGTGAGCACCGAAGCTCGCAACGAAGGCACTATAGTCTCGGTTCGTGACGGCATCATTACCATAAACGGCCTTGCGGATGTCATGCAGGGTGAGATGATCGAGCTTCCTGGTGGCAAATACGCTCTTGCTCTTAACCTTGACACGCACTCAGTCGGTGCCGTGGTTATGGGTCCCTACACTGACCTATCTGAAGGTATGAAAGTGAAAGGGACTGGTCGTATCTTGGAAGTACCAGTCGGTAATGGACTTCTTGGCCGTGTAGTGAACACATTAGGCGAGCCAATCGATGGCAAAGGCCCAGTGAGTTGCGACCGGCTCGACCCTGTAGAAGTAATTGCACCCGGCGTAATCGAGCGTAAGTCCGTCGATCAACCAATTCAAACCGGTTATAAAGCCGTTGATACCATGGTGCCTATCGGTCGTGGTCAACGTGAACTTATCATCGGTGACCGTCAGACGGGTAAAACAGCGCTAGCTATCGATGCGATCATCAATCAGAAAGATTCTGGCATCAAATGTGTGTACGTGGCTATTGGCCAGAAAGCCTCTACTATCGCAAACGTTGTTCGTAAACTCGAAGACCACGATGCGCTTAAAAACACCATCGTAGTTGTAGCATCAGCATCAGAATCAGCCGCGCTTCAATACCTAGCACCTTATGCGGGTTGCACCATGGGCGAATACTTCCGTGACCGCGGTGAAGATGCACTGATCATCTATGATGACCTATCAAAACAAGCCGTCGCTTACCGTCAAATCTCATTGCTACTTAAGCGCCCACCGGGTCGTGAAGCCTTCCCTGGCGACGTATTCTACCTCCACTCACGCCTACTAGAACGTGCTGCACGAGTGAATGCGGAATATGTAGAGAAGTTCACAAACGGTGAAGTTAAAGGCCAAACAGGTTCATTAACCGCGCTTCCTATCATTGAAACTCAAGCGGGTGACGTATCGGCGTTTGTACCAACCAACGTAATCTCAATTACTGATGGTCAGGTTTTCCTACAAACTCAACTATTCAACTCAGGTCTACGTCCTGCTGTTGACCCAGGTATCTCGGTATCTCGTGTGGGTGGTGCAGCGCAGTGCAAGATCATCAAAAAACTCTCTGGTGGTATTCGTACATCGTTAGCTCAATACCGTGAGTTAGCCGCATTTGCTCAGTTCTCTTCTGACCTAGACGACATGACGCGCAAGCAGCTTGATCATGGTGAACGTGTAACCGAACTGATGAAACAAAAGCAATACTCGCCGATGTCTGTCGCTGAGCAAGCAACGGTTATCTACGCAGCAGAAAAAGGCTATTTGGCTGACGTAGAGTTGCACAAAGTTGCACGTTTTGAAGAAGAATTAATTGCTTACGCGAAAGGTCAAAACCCAGAATTGTTCGACACCATTAACGCTAACGGTGACTACAACGATGAAATTGATGGCGCTCTTGCAAAGCTTCTCGGTGACTTTGTAGCGTTGAAAGCTTGGTAAACGCTCCGGTTTGTTGGCTGGAAATCAAAACAAATTAGGAGCAGATAATGGCAAATACTAAAGAAATTCGCACCAAGATAGGCAGTGTTAGTAACACTCAGAAAATCACCAGTGCAATGGAGATGGTTGCGGCAAGTAAGATGCGTAAAGTTCAAGACAATATGACGCTAACGCGTCCATATGCCGAGAACATGCGTAAAGTTATCTCTCATGTCGCATCAGGGTCGCTGGAATACCAGCACCCCTATCTTCAACAGCGTGAACCAAAACGTGTTGCTTACATCATTATTTCGTCCGATCGGGGCTTATGTGGTGGCTTGAACTCGAACTTGTTCAAGAAAGTGCTGGAAGAAATGGAACAGTGGCGTACCAAAGGTGTTGAAGTAGAAACGACCTTAATTGGTTCAAAAGCTATCTCATTTTTCCAACGCAGCGGCAATGTTATCGCGCAAACGTCAGGCCTTGGTGACGCGCCTAAATTAGAAGACATTTTAGGTACGGTTAACGCGATGCTAGGGCATTACGACGACGAAAAAATCGACAGTTTGTATCTCGTGTATAACCAGTTCATCAACACCATGGTTCAAGAACCAACGACCTTGCAGTTGCTGCCCCACCCTTCAGATTCTGAGGCCGATGGAGGCGCGAAAAAAGCACGTCGTTGGGACTACATCTACGAACAAGCACCAAGAGACATCCTCTCTGAGCTGTTACATCGATACATTGAATCACAAGTGTATCAAGGCATCGTAGAGAGCATTGCCTGTGAACAAGCAGCCCGAATGGTGGCCATGAAAGCGGCGACCGATAACGCAGGCCAACTCATCGATGATTTGCAGTTGGTTTACAACAAAGCGCGACAGGCTGCCATTACCCAAGAGCTGAGTGAAATAGTCTCAGGTGCTCAAGCTGTCTAAGGGCAGAAAGAGTGGGTCAGAATAGAATTTGAGGATTTAGAGATGAGTGTTGGAAAAATAGTTAAAGTTATCGGCGCGGTGGTAGACGTCGAGTTCAGCGGTGGCAACAGCCCACGCGTTTATGATGCATTGAAAGTGACGAGCGAAGAAGCAAGCTCACTCGTATTAGAAGTTCAACAACAGCTGGGTGGCAGTATCGTTCGTTGTATTGCAATGGGCACGTCAGATGGCTTACGCCGCGGCCTAACTGTTGAAAACACTGGTTCTCCAATCACGGTTCCTGTGGGCGAAGAAACCTTAGGCCGTATCATGAACGTTCTTGGTCAGCCTATCGATGAATGTGGTGAAATCGGCCAAAAGGAAAGCTACGAAATTCACCGTGAAGCTCCTTCTTATGAAGAACAAGCCAACAGCACTGAGCTTCTAGAAACAGGCGTTAAGGTTATTGACCTTATTTGTCCGTTCGCAAAGGGCGGTAAAATCGGTCTGTTCGGTGGTGCTGGCGTAGGTAAAACCGTCAACATGATGGAGCTTATCAACAACATCGCTAAAGCCCACTCAGGTCTCTCTGTATTTACCGGTGTTGGTGAGCGTACTCGTGAAGGTAACGACTTCTACTACGAGATGAAAGAAGCGGGTGTACTAGACAAAGTAGCCATGGTTTACGGCCAAATGAACGAGCCACCGGGAAACCGTCTACGTGTTGCACTGACAGGCCTGACTATGGCTGAGCGCTTCCGTGATGAAGGTCGTGACGTACTGTTGTTCATTGATAACATTTACCGTTACACGCTTGCGGGAACAGAAGTATCAGCACTGCTAGGTCGTATGCCTTCAGCGGTAGGTTACCAACCAACATTGGCTGAAGAGATGGGTGTTCTACAAGAACGTATCACATCAACCAGACAAGGTTCGATCACGTCTATTCAAGCGGTATACGTACCTGCGGATGACTTGACTGACCCATCACCAGCAACAACCTTTGCTCACTTGGATGCAACTGTTGTGCTGTCTCGTAACATCGCTGCATTAGGCCTCTACCCTGCAATCGACCCATTGGATTCAACATCTCGCCAATTGGACCCGCTTGTGGTTGGCCAAGAGCACTACGACATTGCACAAAAAGTCCAAACAACGCTGCAACGCTACAAAGAGCTAAAAGACATCATCGCGATTCTTGGTATGGATGAGCTGTCTACTGAAGACAAACAGACCGTATCTCGCGCTCGTAAGATTGAACGTTTCTTAACTCAGCCTTATCACGTGGCAGAAGTATTTACTGGTCAGAAAGGTGTATTTGTACCGCTAAGTGAAACACTGAGAGGCTTTAAAGGCCTGCTAGGCGGCGAATACGACGATATTCCAGAGCAAGCATTCTTGTACTGTGGTTCTATCGACGAAGTGCTTAACAAAGCAAAATCACTCTAAGAGGCAGGTGCACCATGGCTATCGGAATTACAGATAATACATTTCAACTTAATATTGTAAGTGCGGAAGGTACGCTGTTTTCAGGTCCAGCGTATGCCCTAGCCGTTTCTGGCGCTGATGGTGAGCTGGGGATCCGCCCCGGTCACTCCCCGCTTCTCAGTAAAATAAAGCCAGGCGTAACAGTGTTTGTCACAGACCCTAAATCAGAGGAGCAAGTGCTTTATGTTTCTGGCGGGATGCTAGAAGTTCAGCCGGATGTGGTAACGGTGTTAGCCGATACTGCCTTGCACGGCCAAGATATTGACCGCGCTCGCGCAGAAGAAGCAAAATATGCAGCCCTAGAGAATATCAATAAGGGCAATGTAGACATCAACTTTGCACAAGCTCAACTTGAACTGGCGAAAGCCGTTGCTCAGCTACGCGCATCAGAACTGACGTCTTCTCGCACTCGACACTGAGAATAGAACTTAGATGCTTGATGCTTAGTGCTTAGTGCTTGATGTGTAAATAGTCTACCCACTTAAAAACAGTTTAAGTGGGTAGACTACATCCGATGTTATTGAATCAACCCCTTCCCTGCCGACTCCTTATTTACTCGCCTTATCCACCAGCATCTTCACATTACTTCTCAGCAAAACGCGCTTGGTGCGGATCTAGCTCATGACCAAGAGGTTGTGTGAGTGAATGATATAACTCTGGCTTGCGGCCGCGAATCCAGCGTCTGCCAGTACACATATCTAACTCTTCTGCTTTTAGCTCTGCAATCACCATATCGTTATCAACACTATCGGTCTCAGCAATGATTTCACCATAAGGGCTGAGGATCATCGCATTGCCTGTTCTTACTTCATCCATATCAACGCCGACACCATTACTAAACACCACAAACATACCATTGTCGTGCGCTCTTGCAGGCAGCCAACGCATTAGCCACTCTCGACCATTCTTACCCTGCATTTCAGCACGAATTGCTTCCGGATTGTCATCTCGGTTAAACCATAACTCTGGGTCAATTCGCTTCATCGCATTAGGGCTTCGTGAATGACAACCGCCCGTTTGGTGTGGCGCAATCAATATATCTGCCCCTTTCAAAGCAGTGATCCTGACATTTTCGACCAAGTTGTTATCCCAACAAATCAAGATACCGACTTTGCAGCCATGCGGCGTATCGAAGACCGTGTATTGATCGCCACTGCTCATGTGAGAACTAACAAAGGTATGCAGTTTTCGATGTTTCTGCACCTCGCCATTAGGCATGGCGAACACATAGGTGTTGTATAGCTCGCCATCAGTACCCTGCTCTATCAAGCCTGCGCCAACGCTCATCCCAAATTGCGTTACCAGAGAAATGAGTTCTTGAGTTGATTCACCGCTCGGTACAGGTTCCGCTAGCACTTCAATTTCATCTCGCGACAAAGCAGACACATGCCAGTAGCCAGTGATGCACATCTCTGGGAAGCAGATGATCTCTACGCCACTGTCCGCAGCCTTTTGAACGTATTGCTCTATAACCGATAAGTTATACGCCTTATCACCTGCATGGTGGTTGAATTGAACCGACGCCACTTTGATGTCTCTCTTCATTATTCGCCCTCAAACTTGTCTTTATCGAATTGGTATGAGCTCAGTATAAAAAATCGATTCAATTCCATATAATGAAAGATATTCTTAGTTCAATGAGCATTTGGAATGGAATTTGATTTACTGAAGGCATTCTGCCAGTTGGCCAAATCGGGCAATTACCGTTTGGCGTCAGAGCAGATCTACATTACTCAATCGGCCCTCACTAAAAAGATTCAACGACTTGAATCCAATATTGGGGCGTCTCTGTTTTCTCGTAGTAGGAATGGCGCAGAGCTAACGCATGCAGGCAAAACGTTACTGGCAGAAGCCCAACGTTTGGTTCATTCAATGCAAGCGTTTGAACAACTGTCAGGCTCGGTGGTGAAAGGAACTCAAGGACATTTGAACATTGGTTTTGGTGTATCTACTTACCATGAAGCACCCAAGCTTATTGCGGCTTATAAACAGCGATATCCGGACGTTCATGTCACTTTAAATGACACACCTTCTAAGCAGCAGACGGATGAGTTATTGAGCCATGAACTCGATATCAGCTTCAATCGGATACCAGAATCATCGAATTTAGAGAGCCTAACGCTTTTCAATGATTCGCTTGTAATAGCGATACACCAAGATCTTCTCAAGCAAGCGCCAAGTAAAAATCACGTCGTCTCTAAGTTATCGAAATGGCCTTATCTAAAGCTGGCCCAACATCGCGGCCCTGGATTAGACAGACAGATTCAACAATATTGTCTTGCCAATAAAATCGACTTATCAAAGACGCAAGAAGCCGATGATATTCTGACCCTGCTTGCCTTGGTATCGGCCAATATCGGTTTCACCATTGTACCCAGCAGTGCGCAGTTCATTAGTAATACCGATGTGGAATTCATTGCGTTAGAAGGTGAATACGCCACTTGGCCAGTCGGCCTGATATGGAATAGAAATAGCGAAAATACACTCCGTGATCGATTTGTAGAGTTTGTTGTCGAACAGAGATAACAACAAAGAAAAAATGAGATAAAAAGTCAGTGAATAAGTCAGGCTTAATGGCACAAAAAAGGCTCACTAGATAGTGAGCCTTTTGATATCTGCTTAACGCAAAACCGAGGTTTAACGTTGCTTGTTTTTTAAACAAATGGTTAAAAAAATAGTTTTAGAGCAGCCGTTTAGATCTGTAGTTTAGAAGAATTCGATAGAATTACGGCCGCTTTTATCATCACGTGTTGCCTTTGGCGCATCCGCTTTCTTTTTCGGTTTGTTTTCTTTCTTCTTCTCTTTTTTCTCTTTCTTTGGTTCAGCCGTTGCGCTTAGCATTTCTGCTTTGCTTTTCTTAGATTCTTTCTTCTTAGAATCCTTTTTAGACTGAGCTTTCTTCGCCTTGTTGTCTTTTTTAGGCGCTTCTTTCTTTTTCGTTTTTTCTGATTCTTCTTGTACTGGCTGATCACACACCACTACATAATACTCTTGGTTGAATTCAAAGAAGTCGCCATCGTACATTTTACGACGTTTACGAGTTTCTAATTCACCATTTACCGCAACATAACCTTCAGAAATGATGTGTTTAGCCTCACCGCCACCACTCACTAGGTTAGCAATTTTAAACACCTTGTAGAGCTCGATTGGCTGTGATGAAACATCGATACCAATTGCTTCAATCTCAATCTCTTCGCCTTCTTCGCCCAGCTCTTGGCCTTCGTAGTCAGCGTCTTCGTAATGTTCTTGGTCCATGGTGACCTCTACCTAAATATGTACTTCTGAAATATTGGGCGCAGTGTAATCTTAAAACAACTAAATGACCATGTTGAATTTATAACTCAAGCCGAGGAAACGACAAGGCAAAACACGCACCATCCAAGTAACTTTCACCAACAGTGACATGTGCTTGGTGACGGTCACACACCTGTTTAACAATAGCTAACCCTAAACCATGGCCCGTTTTCCCCTTGTTCCTCGCTGCATTAGCGCTGTAGAAAGGATCAAACAAAAAAGGCCAATGCTCCGCTTCAACGCCTTTGCCGTCATCATGAACCTCAATAACAAATTCATTGTCGGTATACCATAACTCAATAACGATCTTAGTATCAGCAAACTTAAACGCATTCCTTACGATGTTATCCACCGCCCGATTGAATAATTTTAGATCGACATAAAAAGAGGCTGGAATTTTTAATGGCACCTTAATGAGATCGAGGGTTGTCTCTTTCTCCCAAATAGTAAAACGCTCATTTAGCCATTCATTAGCATCAATAGGTTGCTTAAGTAACTCAAAACCTCCCCTTTCCAAGCGGGCGTAATACAACAACTCATCGACCATATCTTCCATTTCTTCGGTATCCGCAAGAATACGAGCTATAGCCTTAGACTGCTGCTTCGTTGGCGCTAAATCACTCAACAACTCAGCTTGCCATTGAATCCGGAATATAGGGGTTCTTAGCTCATGTGCTACCGCATTAGTCAAAGACTTATTACTATTGATTAAATCTCTTATCTTGTCTGCCATAACATTAAAGCTGCGGTTCAACGTCCCCAACTTTATGCTGTTCTTCTCAGATGCTCGCTCTAATAGATCACCATGAGAAAAAGCCACTGTCGCCATTTCAAGGTTGTTTAATCGGCGCTTTATTCTCCAAACTAAAAACAGGCCACTAAATGCAAAACCAGTTATGGCAAAAACCCAAATAAGCCGGTTTTCAAACTTGATTTGCTTCCTCAGGTAAGAATCTTTGTTCTTAGATAACTCATATAACTCATCACTTCCAACCAACCTTAACCAAAGGAAGTATTCGTCATGGTAGTAGACATTTCGGCCTTGTTGCTGAAACGCTTTTCTCACTAATTCTGGAGCGTTATCAAAAGGGATGATTCGCAGGTTCTGCCGAGTCTTATTTGCATAACTTTTTAATAGATTCTGCGTTTCAAGCAAACCTTTTTCGCGGTAAACCACATCAATCAATTCTTGATAAGCTTCTGCTTCATGGTCTCGTAATATGTATTCGTAGTCAGTGCTTAACTTGTAAACAATAAAAGCATAGGAATATATACTCACTAAGAAGATGACAGTCAGTCCCGCTAGGTATTCAAAATAGATACGTCGCATGTTATTTATCAGCCACCGTTACCAACGCTCGGGTACAAACAGGTAGCCTTTACCCCTTACAGTGATGATCTTTTTAGGTGGAACGGTTATATCGTTAAGCTTCTTACGCAAAATGACAATTTTATTGTCGATAAAACGATCAATGCCATCGTAATCGACTCCTCTCAATTGTTGAGTAAGGAAATTACGTGATAACACTTGTTCGGGGGAAGAAGCTAATAACCAAAGCAATTCAAATTCACTCTCAGCTATCGATATATCTTGTCCAACATGCGTACAGGCCTTAGTTGTTCGATTTAGATTTAGTTTGCCAAAAACCAATTCATTTTTATTCACCTCAGCATTCATCGAACTTTCAGGGCCTCGACGTAATAGCATTCGTACTCTCGCCAATAACACTCGTTGACGAATGGGTTTACTAATAAAGTCATCGGCGCCAGTTTCTAGAGCGGCTACATGATCGAAATCATCATCACTCGCCGTTAGAATCAATATTTTTCCATTAAACTGACTTCGCACTTGTCGGCAAATAGTCAGTCCATCAACTTCTGGCAACATGAGATCAAGTAGAACAATATCGGGCTGAATAGTTAAAATTTGCTCACACGCTAATGCTCCATCAGAAATAGTGACGACTTCAAAAGATTGGCTTTCAAAGTACTCCTGTAACATCTCTCTTAAAATGGGGTCGTCTTCTACGATCACGAGTTTCGGGTTGGTCATAAATCCTTTTCACCATGCCTTCTGCTAACTTGCGAACTGCTTATTTATCTAAAAATTCAGCACATTCTTTTACATAGCTTCTATTTATAAAAATAACAAAAGTATCTATATAACATATAAATAAAAGGTAATGCAGCTAAAAATAGACCAAAAGCTCTTAATTTTATACTCAAAAAAACCGGCCACCTAAACAAGGCAACCGGTTCTATTTATAAGTTTATTTGAACATTTTATATTTAATCATCATAAATAGGGAGCTGCTCAAATGCGCGGCGGAATGATACGTACTCATTTGAACTCCACAGACGAAGCTCCTCTGGGTCGTAGTCATACACTTCTTTGTGAGATGCATTGAGAGAACTTGTATTATTCTCAGTAATTTGGTCACCAAAGATCTGTGCCACGTTAAACATATTATCTAACTCATCGCCTTCAAACTTGCCAATCGCACTGTTTTGTGCCGTTTGTAGGCGAGCTAAAGAGTTACACTTGCGCTTCATATGATCTTCATCTGACTCACCATCCACTTTGAAACGCAGACACTTGTTGCCCTCTTCTTCATACTCTTCGAACATACGGTCAAACATAGTCCAACGCGCAAACCCAGTTGTGTCTCGAAGTGCAACCAACGCATCCTTGTCACCGATTGCAATAATACGGGCTTCATTGCGATCACGTGTATTTCTAAACACTGACAGAGCATTGCGAACACGGTAAGGCAAGCCATTTAGCTTCTCGACTCGAGCCTTTTGATCTTCTTGATACAGGGCACGTGACGCCACAGCATTGGCAAGCGTATTACGTGAGTTCAACGAGTAGTTAACGCCTTTCCATGTAAACTTGACGCCATCAGGGTCAGCAGAACTACTGTTTGCCAAATTGATATGGATCGAGTCGCTTAAACCTCTCACCGAGTCACTCAAGCCATACTCATTTGCACGGTTGTATTTGTTCAGGTTTTCTAGAAGCGTACCAAAGTAAGGGACTGTTGTATCTTGCGGTGAACCTTCCGTCCAGTATTCAAACGCTTCTTGCCCGCCCATCACAAAATAGCGTTTCATCGGCCACAAGTATGACGGCACAGCTTCAATCGTT
Organism: Vibrio sp. QJM3NY_26; assembly: GCF_057786005.1. Lineage (NCBI taxonomy): Bacteria > Pseudomonadati > Pseudomonadota > Gammaproteobacteria > Vibrionales > Vibrionaceae > Vibrio > Vibrio sp. QJM3NY_26. The sequence continues at coordinate 1,924,934 of NZ_CM173516.1, forward strand.
TTAGTTAGGCTTTGTTGGTAGCGCAAAACAGTTTCAACGTAATCGCCATTGCCATCAACGAAAATCGCTTGACGTGCTTCTGGTCGGCCCGCTAGATCAGACAAGTGTGTATATAGCTTCGTTATCTTATCCGATAGGTCGATCAGTGCTAAGCTTGAGTTCTCTGTTGAAATATACGGCGAATCACGACGCACCAACATTTGTGCTGCTAGCAATTTATCAGGCCACACACCAAGCAAATCCATGGAGTTAGAGGCTGTTTGATACGGGTTGTTCGCCTTCAAGCTAGCCCAGATATGACCGTCACGAGTCTCCGAACGCATAACAACTTCGTTGCTTTGACCTTTCAACGTTTGAACAAGCTCTTCATCAAAACAGCTTGTTGGAACATCCCGATTTGACGACATACCACTTTGGTATGTTAACCACAGATCAGAAAGCGTTGCGAAACGATAACGGTTTGGTACCCCATCAACACCACTTAGCTCTTCCAACTCACATACTTTGTCGGGTGCCGTTAACACGTCAAGGAAGAAGTCTGCAGCCATATTTGCGGCGTTGTAAGTGTCACAAATTGGACGAAGGCCTGCCGACATATTATCAAGTGGTACTGGATTACCACGCCAATCTAGACAGTTATTCTCTGCGATTTCTTCAAAGACTTGTCCCTTATTATTGGTTGTGTCTGCGCCGATGTAACGCGCAAATACAAAATCAATTTCACCAACGTTTTCAACAATGTCACGAATTTTCTGGAACTCATTCATACGCATCCAGAAGTACTCATACTGCTTGTACTGAGTAAACCAATCACGACCGTTTCTGCGGTTTGCCGTTTCGTAACTATCGTAGTAGCGTTGGATACGGAACTCTGTGATTTCAGTGAGAGACGTACCTTCATCAAAGCGATCACAGTTTAAGCTTGTATAGGTATGTTCATCGGTACAGAAACGGTAACTCGCCAGTTCTGGGATATCATCTGTACCCGCATTGGCGCGAAGGTGTGCAATCACGCCAGTAGGGTAAGCATTGTAATCTTCTGTCAACTCTCGGTCGTACTTAGAAAGGGAATAAGTTTTACGGAGTTGAGCACCTGTTTTGTCATTAACTGAATCACCAACAAATTCATTGGTTTCTATTTCACGAGCATAAGCAAATTTAAGTGCAGCTTTATCATATTTACCGAACACAAGTAACTCATCAAAAATCGATGCGCCATAGTCCATAATTGAACTGTAAGCAGCGGGTTTTGCTTGGTGACCCAATGTGCTGCGTGCTAACTCTTCTTCTGTGTAAAAATGCGCTTTGTCTGTCGAACCCATGAAGTTATGACGTAAACCTAAGTTGTGGCCTAATTCATGAATCAAAGTCGACTTAAACATATGCATAGAGATTGCTTCGCTTGCGAGTTTCTGCTGATCAAGATCGAGGTCGTTCCACGTTTTCATGGTGTTCTGCTCGTCATCAGCAAAGAATCCACCATTAGTGTAGTCAATACCTGTGATCAAACCTTTCGCTTTGGTGCTCAGCCACATTGCATCTTCGCTGTAAACGTTCTGCTCAGAGAAACGCTTAAGCATATCTTGACGCTTGTAGAAAGTTTGAAGTGCCAAGTCTTTGCTGTTCACATCAAACTGATGATCAAGGTCAGCTTTCGGGTTTTCATTGACAAATTTACCTTGTCCTACAAACGCCATTTCACCTTCAGTTACAGCAGGAACAAACTGATCTGGCCCACGATCACTTGCGATCATGTCTGTAAAGACATCAATGTCAGTTCGTGGCTCAGCAACCGGTGCTGCGTCATCATCTCCAGCATCAACATTCTGAGTTTCTTCAGAAACAGGTTCTAGTTTCGCAATTTCCTGACGGTTATAACGCAACGCTAAATCATTCCAGTAGCGACGAGTCGTTGTACGAATCACACCAAGGTATTGGTTGACGTGTGCGTGAATAATCTCACCCGTGAGTGGGTTAGTTGCGGAAGGCCCGTAACCCAACAGACCATTATCTACAGGGTCTGCGATAAGGTTAAACACGTTGTAACGAAGGTCACCAGATTGAATACCTGCTTTCGCATCAGTATTTACAATTTTAATTGCCGGCACGCCAGTGCCTTCAAGTGACTCATTTACCTCTTTCATGGTGTCGATCGTCAATTGGCGATACGCTTCATTGCCTTCGTCAAAATAGCTATCACTTAGATGGTAATCAATCGACTCTAAGTTCGGATTGAAACGGTTGATGTAAGCGAAGCGTGAACCTTGTACATCGCTCTCACCTGTGTGGGTTTTCACCGCTTTGCTGTCATTAAAAAAGCCATAATATGCGCTGTCTTGTCCCTGATAATAAACAGGTTCGTAGTTTGAGCTTGCAAGTTTATCTAATTTCACAAGTGAATAGAAAAAACGAGTTTTGAATGACAGACTCTCTAAACTGCCAGACGGGTCGAATTGGTATCTATCATCTGGGTCAGCGGTAAACGTACGCTCAATTTCTACGTTTATCACCCCTCCTTCTGGGTTGTATTCGTATGAAACAACTCGAGGTTCTGCACTTTCGGTTACATTGCTAGCCGTATACCACGTGCTTAATGTATCTTTCGATAGCGGTTCGATGTTTTCGTAGTCAGGGATGAAGTGCGTCGCGTTAGTCCAATCCACGTTTTCATCACTGTTGATCTCTTCTTTGTTCGTACACTCACCGTAACCATTTTCGGCACAGCGATACTGACGGAATTCGCCAGGAATTTTCAATACTGGCACTCGGTTGATCTCAGAACCCCAACGACTTGGCTCCAGTGAATCTACTTTATCGCGATCCAATGCTTCAACATAAATACCGTTAGTTTTGTCAAAGCGCAGTTTAACTAGCTTTGGATCGCCTTGGAAAAAGCCACGCTGAGTCATAGCATAGCGAGGAGCTTCACCAGTCGACGGCATGTACATCCAAAGTGATTCTGTATCTAAAGATTGAACAGAAATCTCTTCGGTTGGTTTTTCATAGGTGTCATAGGCACGATCTTCGGCCCCACACCCGCTGAGGATTGCGGCAATACTTGCTGCGATAATTGCGTGTTTAAACATAATTTACCTATATTTATAATTATATTACATTTTTATTTCTAACTACCTAAATTCAATGCGAACGGAGCAATATTAGAATTGATAGTTAATCACTGCGTAATAAGTTGTTTTCTTTAAATCGACTAAATCATTAAGAGGGTTTGAACCTCTTTCTGGATTGTAATAACTAATGCCATTAGTCAGTCCAGAAGAAATAGAAATACTCTTAGTTATTTGGTAGCCCACCTCTCCCCCATGTAATAGAGTTGGATCAAATGTGTTCCCGCTATAATTCCATGACTGTCTAGGCATTACGAAAATGTTAAAATAGAAGTCTTCTGCAAAAACATAATCAAGAGAAAATTGGCTACTCAATTGGTATTCAATAAGCTGATTACCACCGGCTGTTTTATATTCGTGAAAGTTTTTTCTAAGTAATAACGTATTACTCAATGAAAGCCCTTCAATCCAATTATCGAATGGAGCACTCCACCTGACTTTCAATCTAGTTCCTAACGTTAAATCGTTCCTCCTTGACCATTTGGACGTCGGCAATATTACTCTCACCTCGCCACTCAGTGATGAACCATCAGTTGGTTTGAATAATCCATTGCGCCCCCATGAGATGGACGTATCATTCCAGAACTGCCCCCTAGTCCCATATTCATCACCGTCGGACAAATGGTAACCTGACGCCACTACTTGGAGTCGAGATTTGTCTGAAAACGAATATCGGACAACGCCCGTTGCAGAAGCCGAACGATTTGCTAAAGACGCACTGTCTTCATAACCGTTTCGAGAATAGTCAGCGCTAATGTAACCAGACCAAGGATTTTCATTGTTTTTGGACTCCCACTCATCTTGCAAATTATTTGCTAGGGCGAGCGAAGGCGCCACCAGCATGAACGCTGGCAACATAAGTAGTTTATTCATATTTTCCTTCTTGTATTACACTTCCGTATTATATCTACATTTTCTTTTTCCAGTTTTAAGCCTGTTTAGCTGACCTCGTTGTTTCTATTTTATTCCTTTGAGATGGATGCGTTATTGGAATCGACGCTAATAGAGTTTTTGTATATTCTTCTTTTGGGTTTTTATAAACATCTTCCACACTTCCAAACTCAATTATTTTACCTTTTTTCATTACGACCACATTATCTGAAATGTGCTTAACGACAGAGAGATCGTGTGAAATGAAAATAATGGAAAGGTTCATCTCTTTTTGTATTTTTAGTAATAAATTCAATATCTGTGCTTGCACAGAAACATCTAATGCCGATACTGACTCATCGCAAATCAATAACTTTGGCTTTAATGCTATTGCTCTTGCTATGCCTATACGCTGCCTCTGCCCTCCAGAAAACTCGTGCGGATAACGGGTTACGGCGGAGTGAGGTAATCCGATCTTATCGAGTAGATCTAAAACCCATTGCTTTCGGTCTTTCTTCGAACCAATCCCATGAATAATAAAAGGTTCTTCAAGTATGCCGCCTACTGTATGCCTCTGATTCAATGATTCGAGAGGATCCTGAAATACAATCTGCATATCTCGACGAAGTGGACGCATTCTTTTTGTGCTGTAATGGGTGATGTCTTCGCCTTCAAAAAAGATCTTCCCAGCGGATGGCTCATACAGTTTGAGTAATGTTCTACCAAGCGTACTTTTTCCACAGCCAGACTCTCCAACCAAACCTAACGTCTCACCTTGCTTCACTGAAAATGAAACGCCGTCAACAGCCTTGATTAAATAACCTTTCTTAAATAGATTCTTACCTGATAGAAAATGCTGCTTTAGCCCTTCAATTCTAATGACTTCTGACATAATCAATTCCCCTTATATTCTGGGAATTCATTCAAATCAATTGGGTTAATTTGAATGGTTTGTTTCGGTTCTACATTGAGATCTGGAATTAAGCTCAAGAGTCTTTTTGTATACGGATGTTGTGGGTGATCAAAAAGTTCGAAAATTTCTGCATGCTCAACAATACGTCCGTCATACATCACAGCGACTTCATCGCAAATTTCCGCAACAACGCCTAGATCATGAGTGATAAAGATCACTGCCATCCCGGTCTCTTCTTGAAGCTCTCTTATTAACTCCAAAATGGATGCTTGAACCGTTACATCTAATGCAGTCGTCGGCTCATCGCATATCAAGATGTCAGGCTTACATGCAAGAGCTATCGCAATCATTACCCTTTGTCGCATCCCCCCTGACAGGCTATGAGGGTATTCTTTGAAACGTAGTTTCGGCATTGGAATTTCAACTTTTTCAAGCAAACCAATTGCGTACTCTATCTTTTCAGACTTAGACATCTGGCTATGGTGCAAATCCAGAACCTCGACAATCTGCTTGCCAATTGTCTGAACAGGGTTCAAAGCAGTCATAGGGTCTTGGAAAATGATTGAGATACGATTCCCACGCATCTTATGCATCTCATGTTCAGGCACCTCTGTAAGGTCTGTATCACGATAAATTATTTTTCCAGCCGTGACCTTTCCATAAGGCTTAGGAAGTAGTCCCATAATAGACATTGAAGTTACGCTCTTCCCACTGCCCGACTCCCCAACCAAACCGAGTGTTTGGCCTGATTTCACGTCAAAGGACACACCTTTTAGTATCTTGACAATGCCCTCATCAGTACTGAACTCTGCTTCTAAGTCACGAACTTTTAATACAATATTTTGGTTCATTCCACGGTCATCCTTAGAGCTTATATCTGTCATCAATGATGGTGATGGGTGGATATGCCTTACCTTCTTTAGAAGCCAACTGAGTTTCTTCTTTTAGGTCTGTATCAATCCAGAAATTACTGGTATCTAAAATATTAAACATCGCGCCAGTCTTCTTCGTCATTGGGTTCTTTGGGAACTTAATCCAACGCCAGTAGGCATCTCGTGTATAAGGCACCATATAGCCAGGCACAATGACATACGCATCCTTTATTTTTCTTTGGATGCTCTGAGATAGCTGCTGTTTTCTTTCCATATCAAACTCCGAAATAAACGCCTCAATTTTCTGATCTAGCTCTGGTGAACTAAAATTTGTATGATTATTAGTTTGAGGGCGGTTGGCATTTGTCGAGTGAAAATACTCTTTGTATGCTGGTATCTCCCCTCCGCCCATATTAAGAAAAGCAAGCTGGTGTTTTTTCTCGAGAATAAATTTGAATGCAGCAGAGCCATCGACAAGGTTTAAGTTGAGCTCTAAACCAGCTAACTTCGCTTGCTCTTTTAGATAGGCAACTCTTGGTGTCCAAATGTTGTAGCCATATGTAATTTTGAAACTCAAACGAACCCCACTGGCATTCATGCGAATACCATCAGAACCGATACTATCGAAACCTGCAGATTCGAAATAGCCAATCGCAAGTTCAGGTCTAAACGGTGGAGCCTCTACACCCTCTAAATCGTATTTACCGTGTCCAAACCCCATAGCATGAGGTTTTCTAGAGTAATCGCCTCGCAACACGTTTTTGATCATGCCATCAAAATCAGTAGCGTAAGTAATGCCTTTTCGAACATTAATGTTGCTCAGCAGTGGCATGGATGTATTTATCCATAAACCGCCAGCGCCTTGTGGCCTTTGATTGAAGCCCCAGAATTTCTGGATAAAACCATGGCTAAAAGGTTCTGAGCTGGTTTTCTCATGCCACAGTTGAGGCTGTACCATCGCAAACGTGTCTAACTTTCCTTTTTCAAAGTGCTTACGTGCAATATCACTATCACGAATTACCTTGATGCGAAGTTTTTCCACGTTAAATCGGTTTTTATAGTATTTATTTCCGTAACCCCACCAGTTATCACCAACATGTGAAAACGTAATGCTGCGGCCTTTATTTATTTTCGATATGTAATAAGGCGACGTTGTAGGCTCTGACTTGAAGTTGTACTTACGAACAAAATTATCATCCATGCCATCCTTATTCCCATCGTTAATATCAACAAAATGATGCTTGGGACGAGGCTGGACTCCATGACTCGGCATATTGATAAGAGCCATAAGTTCATCATTACTTTTAGGCTCGGCCATCGTAATACTGATCGTATAGTCATCGAATTTTTCAACGGCCTTGATGCTGTTGCGGAAAAAGTCGTTATACCAAGGATCAATAATGTCTTTCGAACGGTAATACGTCAGCATAAATAGATAGTCGTCAGCCGTTACGCTCTCTCCGTCAGACCATTTCGCATCAGGATTCAGTTTGAAATAAACTGTCTTGTGATCATCCCCAAATGCCCATTCATTAGCCAGTTGAGGAATCCAACTGTCTGTATTTGGATGTCGTTGCGACAATTTTGGTGTGCCATCCATTAAATAGAAACGGATGCCAGAGTTCGCGTCTGGGCCAACTGAACGCAGTGTTTGTGGAAAGCTAGGCATATAGCTGCGTAATGTGCCTCCGCGCTTAGCTTCATCAGACGCAAATACTGGATCAACCCAGTTACTATGCCATTCCAAATTGTCTGGTGTTTGCTGTGCTTGAGCTAGAAAACTCAACAACAAAGCGAATAGTCCATATCTGTACATCATCACTTCCTAGTGCTTATCTATAAACTGTGTATTTTTTCGGATCAAAGGCTGTTCTTATCGCTTCACCAATGAATGTAACCATGACCAACACACCGACTATTGCGGTCACAACGGAACCAACAATCCATGGGGAATCTAAGTTTGACTTACCTTGCTGAAGAAGCTCCCCCCAACTAGGGGTAGGTGGAATAAGACCTAAACCTAAATAATCCAATGCGGTAAGAGCTGTAATGTTTGCAGCAATAGTGAAAGGGGCCAAAGTAACGATCATTACCATTGTGTTGGGTAAAATATGGTGAAAGATGATCCTTGCTGTTGATGCGCCTAAAGCCTTTGCTGCTAAGACATACTCTCGGGCCGATTCTCTGTAGGTCATCGTCCGCATATACCAAGTAATACCCATCCACCCAAAAGTCACATTAATTAACACGAAAAGCATAAACGTTGGTTGCGCTATCGAAACCAAAATCATGATCACGTAAAGGAACGGAACCATAGACCAAGTTTCAATGATTCTTTGAACAATCAGATCAAACTTGCCACCAAAGAAACCCATTGCACAACCAACTGTTACACCAATGCTGTATGCAATGACCATTGTTATCAGAGCAAATCCCATTGCAGTTCTGAATCCATAAACCAGTCTGGCTAAAATGTCCCGGCCGATTACATCTGTTCCCAAATAGTGTTTTGAGTAGGCACTTGGAGCATGTGGTGGATATTCGCCGGAGAAGTCTTGTTCATACGGATTCCAAGGCACTAAAGGTAGAATCGCAAAGTCACCATTGTTTTTATCTTTAAGCGCTAATTGAAGTAGTCGATAGTTTGCCTCTCCCGAAGACTCCAAACCAAAGGTCTTACCTGAGTAAACATCAGATACCATTGGAAAGTAATATTCCCCCTGATAACGCACCACCAAAGCCTTACTGTTGATCAACGCTTCAGCAAAAAGAGACAGTAACAACATTACGGATAGAATTATCAGCGACCAGTATCCACGCTTTATTTGTTTGAATCGCTTGATCTGCTTTAGCGTCAGCGGATTTAATTTAATCATCATCAAGCTCCAAATTTCACTCTAGGATCGACCAATGCAACGCAGACATCAGACAAGATATTGCCAAGTAGCAATATGCAGGCGTTGATTGCGACAATACCCATAACCACTGGATAATCTCTTTCTACAATTGATTCATAACCAAGCAGGCCTATGCCATTAATATCGAAAATAACCTCAATTAAGAAAGAGCCCGTCATGAAGAAAAGAAGAGAGTTGCCAAAGTGGCTAGCGATTGGAATTAAACTATTTCGTAGTGCGTGTTTACGAATCGCCTCTCTGAAAGGCAAACCTTTAGCGATAGCGGTGCGAATGTAATCTGACGATAAGTTTTCCATCAAATTATTCTTCATGGTCATGGTTAACGTCGCAAAGTCACCTATCAGGTAACAAAGCAAAGGTAAGACCGCATGCCACAAAATGTCAGTAATTTGCTCTGAGAAAGTATTGAAGTCGTCGAAGTCATCATCAACAAAGCCACCCATTGGGAACCACTCTAAGTGATAACTGAAAAACGTAATAAGAAGCACGCCGACCACATATCCCGGTAAGGCATAGCCGACAAAAATCATGATTGATGAAACAGAATCAAAAACGCTGCCGTGCTTCATCGCCTTAAAATAACCAAGAGGAATAGAGATAAAATAACTAATGAAAAAGGTAACACCACCATACATAACAGAGACTGGCAGGCGCTCAAAAATCATGTCACTGACAGGTTCGTAGTAGCGCGTCGACTCGCCTAGATCAAAATGAACAAGTCGAACTAACCATTCGAGATACGCTTCCGTTACCGGTTTATCTAATCCATAAAATTTATTTAGATCAGCAAGCTGATCTTCAGACAGAGCTGAGTTTTGGCCAACGAGACTAGACGCGCCACCACCGTCCCCCTGAGGCTGCATGTTTGCCAGCATCCTCTCAACAGGACCACCAGGGACAAAACGCGTGATCGCGAATATCAAAATCGTAATACCAAGAAACGTAGGTACGACTAAAGCAAAACGTTTCAGTAAATATGCAATCATTCTAACTAGCCAAATTCCATTTAAAGCAATATCCCATCAATTTAATCAATAAAATAAAGTAGTCAAATGGTTACATTCACCTACATTTGCTTACAAATACATTTAACCTAAAACCATCTCAAATTTTGATTTTAGTACTTAAAATCAAAGTATTAATGACAATACAAGAAAGAAGTTTTGATTGGGGAAATGTAGAAAAGATTAATTTGTAACCTAGGAATAGAACCATCACGGCAATTCGAACATGTTTGTAAGTTATGTAGATCTGAAGACTTAACGAAATTCAGTGTCTACAAAGAAAAATCGCCTCTGCAGAACAGAAGCGATTTATTGATATTCACAAGATAGGTGCTAATTCGATGGGTAATCCACTAACCTATACAACACCGACATTCGAAAGACTCACAAGTTGCTTGGTGTACTCATGCTGTGGATTGCCAAACAAAGTTTCCGTGTCGCCCTTCTCTATCACCTCTCCAGCTTTCATCACAATGGTGTAGTGACATAGAGACTTCACCACGTTGAGGTCATGGCTGATGAATAGATAGGTCAGACCGTACTTTTCTTGAAGTGATTTCAATAGATCCAGCACCTGCGCTTGGACCGTTCTGTCTAATGACGATGTTGGTTCGTCTAGCAGGATAAACTCTGGCTTAAGAATCAAAGCACGAGCAATAGCAATACGTTGCCTTTGACCGCCAGAAAACTCGTTCGGATAACGATGGCGAGTCTCAGGATCGAGGTCGACCTCTTTCATTACTTCACAGATGCGTTGGTCGAGTTCATTCTCATCCAATTGTTGATGCACTAGCAAGCCCTCACCAATCACCTGGGCGACTGACATTCTTGGGTTCAGCGCAGAAAACGGATCTTGAAATACAACTTGCATGCGACTTCGAAATGGCAACATTTGTTGTCGATTTAAACCTTGAATTTGTTCATTCGCGTAAGTTATTGAACCTTCACTCTCCACCAACTTCAATATCGCCATACCGGTTGTCGATTTACCAGAACCACTTTCGCCAACTAAACCGATTGAGTGCCCTTTCTTCAAAGTGAACTCCATATCGGTCACAGCTTTAACATGAGAAATAGTTCGCTTGAATAAACCCCCTGTAATGGGGAACCAAACACGCAGTTGGTCGACGTTGAGCAGGGGTTCACTTTCCTGAGAAACTGGAACGGGCAAGCCTTTCGGGTCAGAGTTGATAAGCTTGTGTGTGTAAGGATGAGCTGGCGCATTAAAGAGTGTTTTGCAGTCATTGCTTTCGACAAGGCGACCATCTTTCATTACTGCGACTCTATCAGCAATTTTACGAACAATACTCAAATCATGGGTGATAAAAAGCATCGCCATACCCAGCTCTTGTTGAAGATCATTCAGAAGATCGAGGATTTGCGCTTGCACCGAAACATCCAACGCAGTTGTAGGTTCATCTGCGATAAGTAGCTCTGGTTCGTTGATTAATGCCATCGCTATCATTACACGTTGACGTTCACCACCCGATAATTCATGAGGGTAAGCCGATATTTTTTGTTCCGGGTAACGAATCCCAACCTTTGATAGCCATTCTATCGCCAAGGCTTGCGCTTTGTTGGTTCGCATCCCTCGGTGAATAGATAGAGTTTCAACCAGTTGCTTACCGACTCGATGAAGCGGATTCAATGAAACCATAGGCTCTTGGAAGATCATACCAATGCGGCCACCACGAATCCCGCGCAGCTGTCTTTCAGAGCAACTCAGGATATCGGTACCAGAGAAGTTAATCTTACCGTTTAAGTAGTGCGATGAGCCTTTAGGCAGCAGTTTTAAAATCGAGTTGGCTGTAACAGATTTACCTGAACCACTCTCGCCCACCAGCGCCAATGTCTCACCTTTGTATATTTCTAAAGAGACATCTTGCGTCACTTGCTCTATCGAATCTTTTCGGCCGAAACCGACAGACAGTTTATCTATGGTCAGAACTGGAGATGCATTAGAAGCCTCTGCTGTTGACCCTGAAGTAGGAACTGTATTTGAAGTCATAACTTATCCTTACTTCTGTTGATGTGGGTCGAAGGCATCACGCACCGCTTCACCAACGAAGACGAGTAACGTAAGCATCAGAGAAAGTACGACAAAGGCAGAAATACCAAGCCAAGGCGCTTGTAAATTAGCTTTACCTTGCGCCAAAAGCTCACCTAAAGAAGGCGAACCAGCAGGAAGACCAAAGCCCAAGAAATCTAATGAGGTTAATGTGGTGACAGAGCCAGAAAGGATAAATGGCATCATGGTTAACGACGCCACCATCGCATTTGGCAGCATATGACGAAGCATAATGCGTTTGTCATCAACGCCCATCGCTTGCGCGGCTCTTACGTAATCAAAGTTTCGACAGCGTAGGAATTCAGCTCGCACGATGCCCACTAGACTCATCCAACTGAACAACACCATAATCCCGAGCAACCACCAGAAATTAGGCTCGATAAAGCTAGACAAAATAATCAGCAAGAACAAAGTCGGCATGCCAGACCAGACTTCGATAAAACGCTGCCCGAGCAAATCGATCCAACCACCGTAATAACCTTGTGTCGCGCCGACGACTACGCCGACAACGCTCGATACAATCGTCAGAATGAAACCAAACAGAACGGAAATACGGAACCCATAAATGATGCGAGCTAGCACATCTCGCCCTTTATCATCGGTTCCGAGCCAGTTTACTGAATCTGGCCCCGATGGCACCGCGCCTGAAATATCGAAGTTTATCGTGTCGTAGCTAAACGGAATGATTGGCCACACAATATATCCGCTGTCTTCGATGAGTTCGATAACATACGGGTCTTTGTAGTCGGCTTCGGTTTCAAACTCGCCGCCAAACTCTGTTTCGGCATATTCATTGATAACAGGTACAAACCACTGATTATCGTAAGAAACCAAGAGAGGTTTATCGTTGGCAATGATCTCTGCGAACAGGCTCAAGCCAAACAAGATGGTGAATATCCAAAGGGAGATAAAACCACGCTTGTTTGCTTTAAAACGTAACCAACGAGCTTCAGCTAAAGGGTTGTTAAACATTTATTATCAATACCTTGTTATTCGTTCGCCATTAACGCGCTTCAAAATCAATTCGAGGATCAACCCAGGTATAAGTCAGGTCGGAGATAATGCTCAACACCAAGCCAAGCAAGGTCATGATATAGAGAGAGCTGAACACCACTGGGTAATCTCGTTGAATGGTCGACTCAAAACCAAGCAGACCGATGCCTTCGAGTGAAAACATCACTTCAATCAACATAGAACCCGTGAAGAAAATACTAATAAATGCGCTCGGGAAACCCGCAATAATGATCAACATCGCGTTACGGAAAACGTGCTTATAGAGAATACTGCTCTCGTCCAAACCTTTTGCTCGCGCCGTCACCACATATTGCTTATTGATTTCATCAAGGAAGGAGTTTTTGGTCAGCATGCTGAGCGTGGCAAAGCCACCGATAACCATCGCAAAAATAGGCAAAGCTAAGTGCCAGAAATAGTCGCCAATTTGCTGATACCAATTCAGTTGGTCGAAGTTACTCGACACTAACCCACGCAATGGGAACCAACTGAAGTAGTTACCACTCGCGAACAAAATAATCAGGATAATCGCAAACAAGAAGCCCGGAACGGCATAGCCGACAATCACCACCGCACTCGACCAAATATCAAAGCGAGATCCGTGATGTATCGCTTTCATGATGCCTAAGGGTATCGAAATCACATAGATGATTAACGTACTCCACAACCCTAAAGAAATGGAGACTGGCAACCGTTCGATGATTAAATCAATAACGTTGCCGCCTTTAAACAAGCTTTCGCCAAAGTTAAAGGTCGCGTAGTTTTTCAACATGTCGAAGTAGCGAACATGAATCGGCTTATCAAAACCAAACTGCTTTTTGATCTCTTCAACCACTTCAGGATCAAGCCCGCGAGAGCCTTTATAGCCACTGGCAGACGCTTGGTCACTTTCACTTAAATCAACTTCTTGTCCACCACCAGAAAAGCGTTCCATAATACCGGAGTTGTGCCCTTCTAACTGAGCAACGGCTTGTTCTACCGGACCTCCTGGGGCAATCTGGATAATGAAAAAGTTGATGGTGATGATCGCCCACAACGTGGGGATCACCAACAGTAAACGCCGAAATATATACGCGGCCATGCTAACTAACTCCTAGCGACGTTTTTCAGGAAGCAATGCCGCCTTCTCTTCTGAAATCCACCATGTATCAATGCCTAAATCGTATTTAGGTAATACATCTGGACGCTCAAACTTGTCCCACATTGCAACGCGATATTCACCAACGTGCCATTGAGGGATGTTGTAGAAATTCCACTGCAATACACGGTCAAGTGAACGACCTAGTGTAAGAAGCTTTTCAGGATGCTGTTGGTTACGCGCAATTTCTTCTGTTAACGCATCAACCACCGGATCCATCACACCTGCAGTATTGTAAGTAGAATCAATGTAGTTAGAGTTCCAAACAATCATTAAGTTCGGGCTAGGATAAGGGTTTGCAGAAAACGATGAAGACACCATGTCGAAATCACGATCACGAAGACGCTTGATGTACTGAGTCGTATCGATAGTACGAATCTTCATCTCGATGCCCATACGCTTGAGGTTCTTTTGAACCGGCGTTGCAATACGTTCCGTAGTTGGGCTGTAAATCAACAACTCAAATGACATCGGCTTGCCGGTCTTTTCATTGGTCATCACTTTGTCTTTCAGTACCCACCCTGACTCTTTCAATAACTTGAAAGCGGTGCGCATTTGGCTACGAATACGGCCGCTGCCATCGGTTACTGAAGGTTGAAATTCTTCAGTGAAGACTCTCGGTGGGATTTGATCTTTATACTGAGAAAGCAACTCGACTTCAGCTTCGCTTGGTAAGCCCTTCGCTTCATAGTCAGTGTTTTGGAAGTAACTACGAGTACGTTTGTACTGACCGTAGAACATGTTCTTGTTCATCCACTCAAAGTCCATCGCGTAGGTTAACGCTTCTCGAACTTTAGGATCAGAGAACACAGGAGATTGAATATTGAAGACAAAACCTTGAGTCGTCTCTGGCTTCTCATGGTTGATCTCTTCTTTAATGATGTAGCCTTTGTCGAAGTTTGCGCCCGTGTAAGAGTTGGCCCAGAACTTAGCCGAGTTCTCGGTTCGAAGATCGAACTCCCCTGCTTTGAAGGCTTCCAGCATTACCGTGTCATCGCGATAGTAATCGTACTGCACTTGCTTGAAGTTGTTGCGACCCACGTTAACAGGCAGATCCGCAGCCCAGTAATTTTCATCTAAACCGTAGGTCACGCTTTGACCCGATTTATAGCTGATGATCTTATAAGGGCCACTGCCCACAGGCGGTTCACTTAGCGGCTCAGACAGTTTTCTGTCTTTCCAGAAATGTTTTGGTAATACACGAGTACTTTGGGCAAAGCTAAACAGCTTCTCGCGGTTTGGCTTGTTCATCTCAATACGAACAACCGAATCAGAAACAGCCGTTACTGATTCAATTTCTTTGTAATACACGCGATATTGAGGCACACCTTCTTTTGAAAACTTATCAAAGGTGAAGGCCACATCATGAGCCGTGATTGGTTTTCCATCTTGGAATTTAGCATCTGGATTGATGTCGATTTCCATCCAAGAGAAGTCGCTTGCGTAACGAATTTTGGAAGCGATCAATGGATAGTAAGCATCAATCTCGTCGCTCGGAGAAAACATCAAGGTATCGTAGATTTCCCCTGTATAGCTGGCTGCAACGCCGCGGGAACCGAATCGATTAAAGCTATCGTACGTACCAATGCTGCCATAGGTCACTTTACCTTGCTTTGGCGCATCAGGATTAACGTAATCGAAGTGAGAAAAGTCGGCAGGATATTTTGCTTCACCAAAACCGACCAGTTGAGTGGTTTCAATAACAGTGACAGCAGGAGTTGATTCGGTATCGGAAGCGTAAGTAACAGAGGGTTGTAGAGCAATAAGCGGTAACATGATGGCACATGAGGCTAAGTTAAACCTGAATAACTGAGTGCGCTGCGAGGCTTTGCGTCGAAAAACTGTTCCCATTTGACTCTCCCTTCAAATGTATAAATTCGTTGTATCGCTATAATATCGGTTTTATACGAAAGTCATTATCAGCTTTGTATTCAAGTCGATAAAACAAGTATAGGTTCAAATCTAACATCATGTAATAACTAATAAAACCATCAGCGCTGTATCTCTTACCGTTTATTTACAATTACTCGCCCCTACTCGAAGCAATTGAATGGCACGGTCTAAGAGAAGAGCACTATAATTTGTCTATCTGTTACGGCATGAAGTTCCGTTGTTATGGGACGTTCAACTAAACTAACTTTACCGACAAGTGATATTTAACCCACGAATTGATCAACAATCAGTGCTTTAGTGGAGTATCCTTATCGCCTTGGTCTAAATGGAATGACACTTTGAACAAACCAAACCAAATAACATTCGCAACGTTCAACCTTTTGAACTACCTAGAACCACCGAATGCTTATTATGATTTTGAGAATATCTACAGCTTCGAAGAGTGGCAGAAGAAGCAACATTGGATGGCGAAAGCGATTGGTTCAACAGATTGCGATGTGATTGGTTTCCAGGAGATATTTAGCCCGCAGTCTTTAGAGCAATTGATGAAGGAGCTTGGTTACCCGTACTTTGCTGTCGTCGATAGCGCGCATGTTGAAGATGATTACCTGTATACCTCGCCTGTCGTAGGTATCGCCTCTCGCTACCCGATTGAAAAAGTGCAGCCGGTTAAACCCGATTTAGAGTTGCTTTCAGCCTTCAATCTTAGTGACAGTTTTTCATTCAACCGAACGCCAGTACACGCCACAATTACCTTACCCCATTTGGGCTCGATTGATTGTTATGTGGTGCACTTCAAATCTCAGCGACCTACCGAACCAAAAGGGCAAACTCCAGATAACGCTGATAGCTCTAAAGCCTCGGGCAAACACAAGCCGAAAAGTGACACGTTGACTAGACTTCACCAAGAGCAACTCGGTTCTTGGTTATCAAGTGTTCAGCGCGGCCTAGAAAGCCAGATGCTCCATCAATACATCACCAATCAGCGTTACCAAACCGATCAGCCTGTGGTGTTAATGGGTGACTTTAACAAACCACTGTTTCACGATGAGTTCAAAGGGCTACTAAGTTATTCAATAAACCGAGACGAAAACAGCAAGCATTGGCTTTCCCACTTTCGCTTGAAAGACAGCTGGGATCTCTATCATCAACTGCACGAAGAAGACTTACTAGAGCAACGCAAACCAACACACTATTATGGTGCCTCTGGTTCTGTACTGGACTACATTTTGATGTCCAATGAGTTCGATTGTCAGAACTCATCAAGCTTGATGGAGATCTCTCGCTACACAGTGCTCGACCATCACCTCATCAATCCCAGCTTTGAACACGACCAATTCAGTACTGACCATGCCATCGTTGCTGTCACCGCTCATATCCGTGAAGCCTAGCTGCCCAATTGATATTCGCTTTAAACAGAAGTCTCACCCGCTCTCACTAAAGCAACTCTACTCTACGTAAGGCCTAACAAAACAGATAGAAAAAAGCCGCAGTTCAAAACTGCGGCTGTCCACTTTAGCTAAACGAGTTGAGCCAACCGACGCCCCATTTAGAAACCGATTTACCATTTAGCAAAGTGTGAAACTTAGAAGTTGTAAGTTGCGCCAACATAAAATGAGTCCAATACAATGTCTCTTTCAACTTTTCTTTTTTGAGCAAACGCACCCTCGTAAGTTTCTATAGTAAAGGCATCAGCTTCGTAACCAAGTCTTAGGCTTAGCTTTGATAACTTTGGTGGTGTAAATTCAATGCCAACACCATAACGTACACCTGTACCTGTATCGTCGAAGTTAGAACTCGTCTGGCTTGAGCCGTCTGCGAATTTCATATCTAAATCTACAGAAGATAAACCAATAATACCAAATGGACGTAAACCGTTATCAAATGTGTAACCAACGTTCGCTGCTACTGAAGCGATTTGAGGTGTCCACGTAAAGCCATCACTTTTGTCAGCACGGTTCTTTGCTACAACGTCGCCATAATCTGTGTATTGAAGCTCAAGTGATACGATTCGATTAAACTTGTATCCTGCAATCAGGCGGTAAGAATTATCTTCGGCTTCAAAGGTCACTGGAGCTGTAGTTGATGAAACTAAACCACCATCATCAATACCAGAGCTACCGATTGCGCCGCCTAGGTAGAAACCACTGTCTGCTGCTATTACATTGTTTGCTGCAAATGCTGACATCATCGCGATGCTGAAAATTAGTTTGTTGTTCATTACTGATTGACCTTACTTATTGCAAATCAAGATTGTTACGCCTTCCACTGCTGCACAATCCTGTTAGAGTTATCCGACACCCCGTCGAATTGGCAAGCAGGTTAATCTCACAGAAAACAAAAAAATAAATAAAAATATAATCACTTTGTAATTTCAAACAACACAATCAGTTAAAACAAAATAAACATCTGAATAATAAGCAAATAAAAATCAATCCATTTCTAGACCAGACCTCCCCTTATTTTTCAAACTATCCGATTTTTATATTTTATTGGTAAGGACTTACGAAGGCTTACTTTCAACAGTGACGTTATTTTGCATAATCCGCGCGCTTTATCTGCTATCCCAACCCACTCCTCCACAATGAAGAATGAGAAAGATCGAAAAACAATGAATAACGAAATCCACTTTGGCGACCTAACTCTTAATGTAGATACTCGAAACATCACTAACAAACAGGGGAACAAGATCTATTTACGTCACCACTTGTTTTCCGTGCTTTGTCTACTGTCGAAAAGCGCCGGACAACCCATCCCTAGAAAAGACATCGTGAATGCATGTTGGGGAAACGAAACGGTGCCGACACAAGCACTAACCAATGTCATTTATTGCTTAAGGAATGTTTTTGTTCGCTTGAGAGCATCTAACATCAAAATTGTTACGATTCCTCGATATGGCTATACCTTGTTCGTCATACCCAATACCAATGAAGCCGGTTATGTAGCATCAGAAAACCCTCTTAAAACATCCCCTACAGAATCTGTTCTAAATGTTCCGGTGAGTAAACCTTAGCTCCCTTTTCCTTAAGTTAACGTTACGTTGCCTTACCTTCTTAATTGCCGATGAAAGTGATTGCGATCACCAAAAAACGCCCCATCGAAACGTTTCGATGATCGTTGTCACACTCTAAAACAATCAAACGTGCAAATGATAAATCACACACTATTATCACTATCGAAACGTTTCGATGGCTTTTTCTTGAGTTGTTCTCAACCCATTAAGCGTTATTTTTCGATAGGTCGTGATATGAAAAAAAGTACCCTAATAAACTCTGAGCTCTCTTACCTAGTGGCGACTCTTGGCCATACAGATGAAATCACGATTTGTGATGCAGGGTTGCCGATTCCGGATCATGTGACTCGCATAGACCTTGCTTTGACTCACGGTGTTCCAAGTTTTCAGCAGACAGTAAAAACCATGCTGGATGAATCTCAAATTGAAGGCGTTGTAATCGCAGAAGAGTTTGCGAAAGTAAGCCCAGAGCACCACGCTGCGCTGATTGATTTGATCAAGACAGAAGAAGCGCGTTGCGGCAAACCGCTTTCGATTACTTACATCACTCATGAAGAATTCAAAGAGCGAACGCATGAAAGCCGCGCGGTTATTCGCACTGGTGAATGCACACCATACGCAAATGTTATTTTCCAAACTGGCGTAACGTTTTAGCTCAAGCGAAACGCAACGACAGCTCAGTGTCATCACTGAACCAAAAACAATGCATATACAGAACAATCAAATACAACTGGCCCCGAGTAAAGGAACCGACATGACTCAAGCCATTTTAGAACTTAGTTCAATTGAGAAAGCCTTCCCTGGTGTTAAAGCACTGGATAAGGCAAGCCTCAACGTTTACCCAGGACGCGTAATGGCGTTAATGGGTGAAAACGGTGCAGGTAAATCAACGCTTATGAAAGTGCTTACGGGTATCTACCACTTGGACAGCGGCACTATCGCTTATCAAGGAAAACCGGCTGCATTTAAAGGACCGCGTGATTCACAACAAGCTGGCATTAGTATCATTCACCAAGAATTGAACCTAATTCCAGAGTTAACCATCGCCGAGAACATCTTCTTAGGTCGTGAAATCACAGGGACTATGGGTCGCATCTTGTGGAACGAAATGTACCAAGAAGCCGACAAGCTACTTAAACGCCTTAACGTGAAACACAGCTCGAAAACACCTTTAGGCCAGCTGAGCCTTGGTGAGCAACAAATGGTAGAGATCGCAAAAGCCCTATCGTTTGAATCTAAGGTCATCATCATGGATGAACCAACAGATGCGCTAACAGATACCGAAACTGAGTCTCTGTTCAAGGTAATTAATGAGCTGCGTTCTGAAGGCTGCGGCATTGTTTACATCTCTCACCGCTTGAAAGAGATTTTTGAGATTTGCGATGACATCACAGTGCTTCGTGACGGTAAGTTCATTGGTCAGTGTGAAGTAAAAGACACCGACGAAGATGGCCTAATAGAAATGATGGTTGGCCGTAAGCTGGACGAGCAATATCCACGTATCGGCCAGAGTCACGGTGAAACCTGCCTTGAAGTGATTGGCCTGACCGGTTCTGGTGTTCATGACGTGAGCTTTACGCTAAAACGCGGTGAAATCCTTGGCGTATCTGGCCTAATGGGTGCTGGCCGAACTGAACTGATGAAGGTGATTTACGGTGCACTTCCGAGTGAGCGCGGCGTCATCAACTTAGAAAACAAAACCATTAACCCAGTCAGTCCAAAAGACGGACTTGCTAATGGCATTGCTTATATCTCTGAAGACCGTAAAGGTGATGGCCTTGTGCTAGGGCTTTCAGTGAAAGAAAACATGTCGTTATGTGCGCTGGATCTGCTGACTAAGAAAGGTCAAATCCAACATAAAGATGAAGTGATTGCAGTTGATGACTTCATTAAGCTTTTCAACATCAAGACCCCGACTCGCGAGCAAATCATTGGCAACCTTTCTGGTGGTAACCAACAAAAAGTGGCCATCGCTAAAGGCTTGATGACCAAACCAAAAGTACTGATTCTCGACGAACCTACTCGTGGTGTCGATGTTGGTGCGAAAAAAGAGATTTACCAACTCATTAATAAATTCAAAGCCGACGGCATGAGCATTATTTTGGTCTCATCTGAAATGCCAGAAGTGTTAGGAATGAGTGACCGCATCATGGTGATGCATGAAGGCCGCATCAGCGGTGAATTTGATGCTAAAGAAGCAAACCAAGAATTATTACTGGCATGTGCGGTCGGTAAAAAGATTAACGAGGACGCAGCATGAGTACTAAAACCATGAGCAAAACAACTGAAACTGAAGCGCCAAAGAAGAAGCCGTTAATCAGCAAAGAATGGCTGATTGATCAAAAATCATTGATTGCTTTGATCTTCCTGATTGTTGTCGTTTCTTTCTTAAATCCAAACTTTTTTACCGTCGATAACATCCTGAACATTCTGCGCCAAACCTCTGTGAATGCAATTATCGCAGTGGGTATGACACTGGTTATCTTAACTGCAGGTATCGACTTGAGTGTCGGCTCTGTACTTGCACTTTGTGGTGCTTTCGCTGCCAGCATGATTGGCATGGAAATCCCGGTCATGATCGCCGTTCCAACCGCTCTAATAGCAGGTGCAGCACTGGGTGCTATCAGTGGTGTGATTATCGCTAAGGGTAAAGTTCAAGCTTTCATCGCAACGCTAGTAACCATGACTCTATTGCGCGGCGTAACCATGGTTTACACCGACGGTCGTCCGATCTCAACAGGCTTCACTGAAACAGCAGACGCATTCGCTTGGTTCGGTACAGGCTACGCAATGGGCATCCCTGTTCCAGTATGGATCATGGCCGTGGTATTCGCTGCAGTATGGTACCTACTTAACCACACACGCTTTGGTCGCTACGTTTACGCACTGGGTGGCAACGAATCAGCAACTCGCCTATCAGGCATCGACGTAGACAAAGTAAAAATCGGCGTTTACGCAATCTGTGGTCTGTTAGCAGCAGTGGCAGGCATCATCGTGGCATCTCGTTTATCTTCTGCTCAACCTACCGCAGGTATGGGCTACGAGCTAGACGCCATCGCTGCGGTAGTACTTGGCGGCACAAGCTTAGCTGGTGGTCGTGGTCGCATCATGGGTACATTAATTGGTGCTCTGATTATCGGCTTCCTAAATAACGCCCTAAACCTACTAGACGTATCTTCTTACTACCAGATGATTGCAAAAGCAGTGGTTATTCTTCTGGCGGTATTGGTCGACAACAAAAACAAGTAACACAAATTAATTTATTCAGTAAACGCAACACCTATTAAAAACAAGACGTAACAATTAAATCAATAAATAACGTAACAACGAGCTAGGATTATCCAACCTAGCTCACCCTACATAAAGGACTTACACCATGAAAAAATTAGCGACTCTTATTTCTGCTGCTCTTCTTTCTACAACG
This sequence comes from Vibrio sp. QJM3NY_26, assembly GCF_057786005.1. Lineage (NCBI taxonomy): Bacteria > Pseudomonadati > Pseudomonadota > Gammaproteobacteria > Vibrionales > Vibrionaceae > Vibrio > Vibrio sp. QJM3NY_26. Next base: position 1,947,183 of record NZ_CM173516.1, read on the forward strand.
GTATCTGTGTCTGCACAGGCGCAAGATACAATGGCAATCGTTCTGTCTACATTGAACAACCCATTCTTCGTAACCATGAAAGATGGCGCAGAAGCGAAAGCTGAAGAGCTAGGCTACAAGCTTATCGTTCTTGATTCTCAAAACGACCCAAGCAAAGAGCTTTCGAACATTGAAGATCTAACCATTCGTGGTGTTAAAGCAATTCTGATTAATCCTACAGATTCAGATGCAGTATCTAACGCGATTCGCATTGCTAACCGTTCAAACATCCCAGTACTAACGCTAGACCGTGGCGCAAGCCGTGGTGACGTAGTTAGCCATATCGCTTCTGATAACGTTATCGGTGGTGAAATGGCGGGTCACTTCATCATGGAAAAAGTCGGCGAAAAAGCGAAAGTAATCCAACTTGAAGGTATCGCTGGTACATCAGCAGCTCGTGAACGTGGCGAAGGCTTCATGAACGCAGTAAACGGCAGCGACCTTGAGCTTCTTGCAAGCCAACCTGCTGATTTTGATCGCACTAAAGGTCTGAACGTAATGGAAAACTTGCTTGCAGCTAACCCAGACGTACAAGCAGTATTCGCTCAAAACGATGAAATGGCACTAGGTGCACTTCGCGCAGTTCAAGCTTCAGGTAAAGACGTAATGATCGTTGGCTTTGATGGCACTGACGATGGTATTGCTGCTGTTAACCGTGGCCTACTTGGCGCAACGGTTGCACAACAACCTGACCTAATCGGTTCTTTAGGTGTTGAAATGGCAGACAAAGTACTGAAAGGCGAGACAGTAGACGAGTACGTACCAGTACCTCTAAAAATTGTTGCTAAGTAATTGAATCCAACATCGATTAAATAAAGCAAAAAATAGAGCTACACATTGGCAGGGATTCCCCTATCCCTGCCTTATTTGCCCAACCCAGATAGTGTATCGCTGTTTCTCATAAGTCGTCTAAAAAGACGTGTAATTAACGTAATGAGAAAGACCCATGCATTTTCAAATACGATATATCATAAGGCTCGTATCATGACTCAACTGATTGTTTTAGGTAGCGTTAACGCTGACCACGTACTGCAAGTTCCTTCGTTCCCTCGTCCGGGTGAAACCTTGATTGGCGGTAACTATCAGGTCATCCCTGGGGGCAAAGGTGCAAACCAAGCCGTAGCAGCAGCAAGATTAAACGCAGACATTGGCTTTATCGCCTGTGTTGGTGACGACGCATTTGGGATCAATATTCGTCAAGACTTTGCTAAAGATGGCATCAATATCGATGGCGTTATTGTTGCAGACAACACCCCTACCGGCATCGCTATGATTCAAGTATCGGCAACGGGTGAAAACAGTATTTGTCTATCGGCTGAAGCAAACAACAAGCTGACTTGCGACCAAATCGAACCGCATTTGGCTAAAATTCGCGACGCTAAGTATTTGTTAACTCAACTTGAAACGCCAATCGAAGGCATTGAATACGCAGCGAAAATTGCAAAAGAAAATGGCACTAAAGTTATCTTAAATCCAGCCCCGGCTCGTCCACTCTCAGATGCGTTATTGGCTTGTGTTGATGTGATTACACCCAACGAAACAGAAGCGGAAGTGTTAACGGGTATTACAGTAACGGACAACGAATCGGCTCATACTGCAGCATTGGCTTTACATGCGAAAGGCATTGAAACGGTGATGATCACTCTAGGCGCCAAAGGCGTTTGGATTAGTCATGAAGGTCAAGGTGATGAAGAAAGCAAAGGCGAGCTAATCGCAGGTTTTCGCGTTGAAGCAACGGATACAACCGCAGCAGGTGACACATTCAATGGCGCATTAGTCACAGGACTGCTTGAAGATATGCCATTAGAACGCGCAATTAAATTTGCTCATGCTGCAGCTGCAATTTCTGTGACTCGCTTTGGCGCTCAAACGTCAATTCCAAGCCGAGCTGAAACGGATGCTTTTCTATCAGAACAGCTTTCGGCTTAATGTATTGTCTGGTCTTTAATTAGACCGCACAAATACCCAAGCATAAGCCTCTGTTTTCAGGCAAAATATCGCGCAACGTGGACAAGTTTCCCACAAGGATTTTTT